>CAZQNQ010000004.1:0-332193 GCA_964594985.1 uncultured Bifidobacterium sp. | reverse complement strand
AATTAAATCAATGGGTTCGTCAATCCTTAACCTAGTTATCTAGGACAGCCCCTTATTGAATCTTCAAAGGCGTGGTCGGATTATCGAAACGCCACCGATGAATTTGTTCGTGAGTTGAGCAAGACGGATGACAACAGCGCAGAGTAACAAGCTATTGCTGACTTCCACCCCGGTTGGTTTGCTTCAAAGCCGTGAAAGATAATCCCAAGATGCCCACCGTCGTGATTCATTCCGATGGCGCGTGTCATGGCAATCCCGGGCCGGGCGGTTGGGCGGCGGTGCTCACCTGCGGCGAGCAGCAGCGCGAATTGAGCGGCGGCGTGCCCGCGACCACGAACAATCGCATGGAATTGCAAGCGGCTATCGAGGCGCTTTCTGCGCTTCGACAGCCCTGCGCCGTCGAGTTTCACACGGATTCCAATTATCTTCGCGACGGCATCACCAAATGGTTGCGCGGCTGGAAGCGCAACGGCTGGAAAACCCAGGCCAAGCAACCCGTGAAGAACGAAGACCTTTGGCGGCAACTTGATGCCGTGGTCGCCAAGCACGAGATCAACTGGCGCTGGGTCAAAGGTCACGCCGGTGACGCGGGCAACGAACGTTGCGATACGCTCGCCACCGCCGCCATTGCCGCCGTGAAGCAGAAGTTTTCCCGCGAGCAACTCGCCGCCAGCCTCCGCGAATTCAACGAGAGCCAGAAAGCGGCGGCGTCGGTTGATCTGTTGCCGTTGGGGTAGAAGCGACGCGTCGCTTTGGAAAGGCCGGGGCTTTTCGGGATTTGTTCACTGTTCATTTGTGAAGATGCTCGCCCTCACCCCGGCCCTCTCCCCCGGGGAGAGGGAGAACAGGACAACGCTCCTCGTTTATCGAATGGCAGCGGGTTAAATCCAGCCGCGAGGAATATGGCCGGACGCGGAAACAATTTCCCCCTCTCCTTGGGGGAGAGGGCCGGGGTGAGGGCGAGCGTAAAACCATTCTTGCTTCCGCCTTGCTCTGTATTCTTTCGTCCGCCCGAAAACGGTATCGCCGCCACGCCTTGCCACCGCAGTCCAAAAGCATTTTGGAGCGTGCTATCTCGCGCGTTCTGGTTATCCTCTTTCCGCATGTCATTTAGCCCCCTTGGCCTCGACGCCAAAATTCTGCAAGCCGTTCAAGAAGCCGGTTACACCGAGCCGACGCCCATCCAGATGGCGGCCATCCCGTCCATCATCGCGGGACATGATCTCATCGGCATCGCGCAGACCGGCACGGGCAAGACGGCGGCGTTCACGCTGCCCATCCTCACCAAGCTCGCCGCGCAACCCGGCGGCCCGCGCAACAGCACGCGCGTGCTTGTCATTGCGCCAACGCGCGAACTCGTCGTGCAGATTGATGAGAACGTGCGCATCTACGGCAAACATCTGCCGTTGCGCGTCGCGACCGTGTTCGGCGGCGTGGGTGAACATCCGCAGATTCGCGCGTTGCAGCAGGGGACGGACATCATCATCGCGTGCCCGGGACGGTTGCTCGATTTGATGCAACGACGGCACGGCGATTTCTCCGGGCTGCAATTCCTCGTGCTCGACGAAGCCGATCGCATGCTTGACATGGGTTTCCTGCCGTCCATCCGTCAGGTCGTGCGGCAACTCCCGCAGAAACGGCAGACGCTGATGTTCTCCGCGACGCTCTCGCGCGAGATCGAGGCGCTCACGCACGAGTTTCAACGCGCGCCCAAGATTGTTCAGATCGGACGCCGCGCCAATCCCGCCGAGACCGTCACGCAACTCGTCTATGAAGTGCCGAAGCATTTGAAACCCGCGTTGCTGAATCATCTCCTGCGCGATGCGCAGATGGACATGGTGCTCGTCTTCTCGCGCATGAAACACGGCGCGGACCGCATCGCGCGGCAACTGGAGCAGAAGGGGATTCGCTGCGCCACGCTGCATTCCAATCGCTCACAGAATCAGCGGTTGAAGGCGTTGAAAGATTTCAAGTCCGGTGCCGTACGCGTGCTCGTGGCGACGGATATCGCGGCGCGCGGCATTGACGTGGACGGCATCTCGCACGTGGTGAACTACGATTTCCCGATGCACGTGGAGGATTACGTGCATCGCATCGGTCGCACTGGGCGCGCGAACGCCATCGGCGACGCGATCAGTTTCGTGACGCCGGAAGATCACGGCGAACTGCGCGCGTTGGAACGCTTCATCGGTCGCGGCATCGTGCGCAAACGCGCCGAGGGTTTTGATTATCACGCCGCTGGCCCGGCGCAGACGGAAAGCAGTCGTGACGAGCGTCCCCGGCAACAACGCCCCCCGCCGCGCGGACACGGGCATAGTCATGGCGCAGGTCGCGGCCAGGGACATTCGCATTCAAGTCAACCGCGCCCGGCGCAAGGCGGTGGCGGACAATCTGGTGGCGGGTTAAGTCAGGGTGGTCCGCGTCGTCCTGCTGGGCGCTCCTTCGGTTCGCGTAGTTTCCGGCCTCGCGGCGGTCGGTGAGGTGGCGGTTGTCGCGTTGCGACAACCAGCGCTGCGGGCCGCGGCGCAACAGATGACGGCGGCGGCGATTTTTTGGCAGAAAAATTAGATGAACGTCCGCCCTCACCCCGGCCCTCTCCCCCAGGAGAGGGAGGACGAAATGGCCGCTGTCGGTTCATTGCAAGTTCGCATGGCAAAACCAGCCGCTGACAATTTCGCCGGACGCGGCAACAACATCACCCTCTCCTCGGGGGAGAGGGCCGGGGTGAGGGCGAGCGTCAGACATTCTTCCGAGTTGGCCGTCTGCTCTGGCAAGGTTGAGAATTGACCCACTGAAAGCCCCAACCTAGAGTCGCTTTGCCATGAACGACAATGAGACGGTAATTGCCGAATTGCGGAAAATTTCCGCTTGGGCTGACATGCAGCGCAAAGTCACGAAATGGTCACTCATTTTTGTTGCTGTTGCTGTGCCGATCATGATTGCGCTCGGGGTTGTGTTGGAACAACTGTTGACAACAAAGATTGATAACCTTGTTCCCGTCCAGCAATCGAGCTGGTCCGATGTGGATGAGAAAGTTCGGATCGGTGATTTCGAAACGGCAATTCGGATGGGGGAGGAACTTATCGCCAAAACGCCACAGTATCCTGAAGCTCATCGAAGACTGGCGGGGGCGTACTTGGCTGCCGGGAAAGTCGAACCAGCGCGGAAACACTACGCGGAGTTGTTCCGCCTTTTTCCCTCCGAAGAATATCAAAAGCTGCTGATCGCAGTTGAAAAGCGAAGCCAGGCAGACAAGGCGCAACCTGTTCCCGCTGGCAAGTAGTTGGCTGGGGCTTTACCACGGCCAGCCATCGTGTTTTGTCGTGAGTTGTGAAATGAAAACTGAAACTGCTCCGGTAGCCATCCACCCCGGCGTTTGCATCGGTCATGTGCATCTCAAGGTGGCTGATCTCGAACGCGCGCTCGGCTTCTATCGTGATGTGCTGGGTTTCGAGGTGACGCAGCGTTACGGGAAGCAGGCGGTGTTTCTGTCGGCGGGCGGTTATCATCATCACATCGGGTTGAACACGTGGGAGAGCGCGGGCGGTTCGCCGCCGCCGCCGGGCGCGACGGGTTTGTATCACGTGGCCATTCTCTATCCGACGCGGGCGTTGCTGGCGGACGCGTTGCGGCGCTTGATCGCGGCGAACATCGAACTCGATGGCGCGGCGGATCACGGTGTGAGCGAGGCGCTCTATCTGCGCGATCCCGACGGCAACGGCGTGGAGCTTTATTGGGATCGTCCACCGGAGCAATGGCCGCGCAGTCCGGGCGGGGAACTGGCGATGTTCACGCGGGCGTTGGATTTGGGTGAGTTGCTGAAGGAAGCGTAGTGGCGGGCCTCCCGGCCTGCCGTAGCGGGCGGCATCTCTGCCGCCCGGGAAGGACGTTCGCAAGTTGGAGGCAGATAAAAACTTCGTGAGTCGTTTTGTTTGCCACGCCGTTCCGCCGGGCTGGGAAGCCCGGCGCTACGTCAGCCAAGGATGGCTGACGCTACAACGCGACGCGTCGAAAACAGCAATTGCTGAGGAGCAGAACCAGATTGACTGGATAAAGTTGATCCGAAAGTTGAACCGCGAAATACGCGAAAGATCGAAATGGGCAGCGCCAGCGGCGCGACATGTTTATAGAAACCAAACCGCGCTACGCCCAAGCTCCGTCAGGGGCGACATGTGGATGCCGCGCCGCTGGCGCTTGGCAAACCTGCGTTTCCCGTTCGCGTATTTCGCGTGGTTCGCGGTTGATTGATTGCGAGTTGATTCATTATGGACAGTCGCGCTTGGTTGGAAATTATCGGTTATGCCGGCTCCGGGCTCATCGCCATTTCGTTGACGATGAGTTCGATCTTACGGTTGCGGATCATCAACACGATCGGCGCGGCGGCGTTTGCGACGTATGGGTTGTTGATTCACGCGTATCCGGTCGCGGTGCTGAACAGCCTGATCGTCGCCATCAACATCTTTCACCTGCGGCGGATGTTGCGGGCCAAGGAGTATTATCAACTGCTGCCCGTGCGGCCGGACTCGGATTTCCTCCGGCACTTCCTGAAAACCTATCGCGCGGACATTCAGCGCATCATTCCCGAGTTCGAGTATCGCCCGGCGGAGAAACAACTCACGCTCTTTATCCTGCGCGATTGCACGCCGGTGGGCGTGTTGATCGCGGAACATCAATCGCCGGAGACGTTGCATGTGGTGCTGGACTTCGTGATCCCGCGCTATCGTAATCTGCATGTCGGAAAGTTTTTGTTCGTGGAGCAGGTGGAGTTTTTCCGCAAGCTGGGCGTGAAAGAGATCGTCATCCAACCGCGCACGAAAGAGTTTGGCGCGTATCTCGTGGAGGTCGGCTTCGAGCCGACGGATCGCAAGCTCGGCGCGTTCCGCATCTGGGTGGCGGAGAAGAATGGAGTCGGCAAGGTGGCGGACTCGTAGCGTTGTGATAAGCAGCCAGCGACTGATGCGGATCTTTGAATTAAAAACGGAGTTGCCGTGCTGCAATAAGCGCGGGCCGGCGGAGCACGGCTATTTCCGCCGGTCTTTCTTCGTGTTGACGCTGAATTTGACCGTGGGGCGGCTGGACTTTGTGGAAATGGGCGCGTTGCTGCGCCGGCGGCGGCGTTCGCGCTTGGCCTCTTCGGAGAATAAATTTCGCGCGAGGCGGATGCCCGCGACGACGAGCAAAAGGCTGCCGAGCGTGATGACCACCAGTTCTCCCAAACTCATGCGGTCATTTAGAGCAATGTGACCGCGCATGTAAAGCACGGCGAAAAACTTTTTCTCTTTGAACCGGAGCACGCGGAGATAACGGAGTCATTTTCCCGGATTTGCACCCCGCCAAAGGCGCGCCCGTCGGTACGGCAGCTTCAGTCACACCCGGACGGCGCTGCGACTTGATTTATCAGATCAATCCTGGATCACGATGTTGCTGCCCGGGCCGCCATCCAACACGTCCACGCCCGGGCCGCCAATCAGCACGTCATCGCCATCGCCGCCCAGCAGAATATCCGCCCCGGCGCTGCCGATGAGCACGTCGTCCTGCGTGCCGCCATCCCCGGTGAAAGCGATGATTCCGGCCATCAACGCCGAAGCGTCCACCACATCGTCCCCGGCGAGAAGATTAACGGTCAGGCGGTCGTTGGCGCCTTCGCTCGCGGTGATGTTCAACAACGCGGCCAGCCCGAGCACCGAGGTGACGCCATTGGTATGGGTCACATAAATCACATCATCGCCGCTTGTGCCGTTGACGATGATGCTGTCGGCCGCGGCATCGCCGGTGCCGCCGCCGATGGTGCCGGCGAGATCGGCAAGGATGTCGGTCAGGGCGGTGCCGGCCAGAGGGTTGACGATGAACGTGTCCGTTCCGCCCAGGGCATTGAGTTCCAAGGCTTCCACGCCATCGAGGTCCATGACGATGTTGCCGAGGTTGCGCGTAAACCGCACCCGCGCGCCGTTGGCCGAAACGTCGAAGATTTCCGAGCCGGCACTGCCGTTGAACAACAATTTGTCGTTGCCCGATTGCCCTTCCACCGTGTCGTTGCCGTCGCCGGGATCCCACTGGAATGTATCGTCGCCGGCTCCCAGAAAGGCCATGTCGTTGCCTTGCTGACCGTCAATGAAGTCGTTGTCGTCGCCGCCCAACAGCACATCAGCACCATTGCTGCCGAGCAAAGTGTCGTCGCCCGCGCCGCCGTCCACGGTGATCTTAATCAGCGCGGCCAGATTCCCGGTGGCACTGAAAGCGTCGTTGCCGCCGTTGGCGTTGAGCACGAGATTTTCGCACGTGCCGATGTCGAGTGAGAACGGCGCGGGATCGAGGCGATCAAACCGAACCCGCGTGCCGTTGGCCGTGGTGGTGAACACTTCCGCGCCATTGCCGCCGTTGACCTCGACGGTGTCCACGCCGCTGCCGCCCTCATTGAGATCGGTATCGTCGCCGGGATTCCAGATCAGGCGGTCGTTGTCGGCACCGCCGAAAACCTGGTCGTCCGCATCGCCACCGGTCAGAGTGTCGTTGCCGGGGCCGCCCATAAGAAAATCAAAACCGCCCTTGCCCAGCAGCGTATCATTCGTGCTGCCGCCGAAGAGAAAGTCGGCCCCGGCGCCACCAGTCAATGTATTGATGCCCGCGCCGCCAAAAAGCAACCCGGGAGGCAGCGCGCCGTTGGCTTCGTTGAAAGTGATGGTGTCGTTGCCGCCCCGACCGAAGACGCGGATCAGCGCGGTGTTGGCAATCGTCGCGCCGGGAATGGCGACGCCGTTGGACAGAAGATTTCCGCCCGCATCGCGACTGATGGTGATCGCGTTGTCCGCGTCGTCGCCGAAGATGGTGGCAATGTTGCCGGCCACGGTGAAACCCTCCTGAAGAATGAAGTTTTCCCCGGTGCCGCCATCGAGGACGTCCGCCCCAGCGTTGCCGAACAACACGTCGTCATTGTTGCCGCCGGTGAGCGTATCGTTGCCGGCGCCTCCGAGCAGGATGTCATAGCCATCCGCGCCGTCGAGAGCGAGGAGCGGGCCGCCCGCGCCAACGGCGGAGGCGTCAATGATGTCGTCGCCGGTCAAACCGTTGATGCGGACGGTATCGGTCGCATCGAATCCATCCACGAGGACACTGGCGGCAAGTCCGGTGATAAGCAGATCGCCGCCCGGAAGGGTTGCGGTGATGATGTCATCTGCCGCGGTGCCGTTGATAATGACGTTGTCCGCCGCCGCGTCACCGGCACTCCCTCCAATGGTGCCGGCGAGGTCGGCCAGGATATTGGTCAGGTCGGTGCCAAGCAGATTGTTGACGATGAAAGTATCGGCGCTGCCGAGGGCATTGAGTTCGAGGCTTTCGACATCGTCCAAGTCCATGACGATGTTGCCGAGGTTGCGGGTGAAACGGACGCGGCTGCCATTGGCCGAAACTTCAAAGATCTCACTGCCGGCACTACCGTTGAACAACAATTTGTCGTTGCCAGATTGTCCTTCCACCGTGTCGTTGCCGTCGCCGGGGTCCCATTGAAACGTGTCGTCGCCGGCGCCGAGAAACGCCACGTCGTTGCCTTGCTGACCGTCAATGAAGTCGTTGTCGTCGCCGCCGATCAGAACATCCATGCCATTACTGCCGAGCAGGGTGTCGTCGCCCGGGCCGCCGTCCACGGTGATTGCGATCAGTGCCGCGAGATTGCCGGTCGCGGAGAAGGAGTCATTTCCGCCGTTGGCGTTGAGCAATAAGTTTTCACACGTGCCGAGGTCCAGCGAGAAGGGGGCGGGATTGAGGCGATCAAACCGAACCCGCGTGCCATTGGCCGTGACGGTGAACACTTCCGCGCCGTTGCCGCCATTGACCTCGATGGTGTCATTGCCGTCGCCGCCATCCACGACATCGGTATCATCGCCGGGATTCCAGATGAACCTGTCGTTCCCGAGGCCGAGTTGCGCGGTGTCATCGCCGTCGCCGCCGGTGACGGTGTCGTTGTTGTCCCCGCCGATCAGGCTGTCCGCGCCGCCACGCCCGAACAACGTATCGTCTCCAGTTCCGCCGTTCAGCACGTCCGCGCCCGAACCGCCGGTCAGCGTGTCGTTGCCGGCCTCGCCGAACAGATGCGCCGGCGGCAACGGCCCGTTCGCCTCGTCGAGCGCGAGTTGATCATTGCCCGCCTGGCCGAAAATCTGGATGAGCGTGGTGTTGGCGACGGTGGGCACGCCGCCGGTGATGCTCACCACGCCGTTGTTGATGCGGATGACGCCGGCGACATCGCGACTGACGATGATCAGATTGGGCTGCGCCGTTCCAACAATGGTCAGGACTCCCGTCCCCGGATCAAAAACCGCCGCCGCGCTGGTGTCGAAGGGCAATTTCTTGACGCGGTAAAAACCGCGCTCCTGTCCGGCGACCAGATTGGTGACGAACAGCGTGTTCCCGGTGCCGACGAAAACCGGATCGAGATTCGTCCAGGTCGTCAAAGTGGCACTCGCTTCCACCTGATACGCCACCGCGTTCGATCCGAGCCAGCTCAGGACCGCGTTTTGGTTCTGGCGCGTGAGGGTGACGTTCAGGTTGGGGTCAGTCGCGGCGCGGCCGAGGGACAATTCGCCGGTCACATCCCAGAAACACAACAACGCGACCACGGACAACACGATGGCTTTCATAAGACGGACAGTTTTTATCGGCTGGGTCGTTTTCCGGCAATGGACCTTCCGGCCCAGGCGCTCCAGTCTGGGCAAAACACGCACCACTTTGTTTGAACCCTGACAACCAGCGAGAAACTTTTATGAAAACAAAACCCCGGCCAGCCCTCCGCCAGTTCAAGCTGGCGCTCTTCTCCGGCGGCAATTTGTTTTGGGGAAACGCCCGCCCTCACCCCGGCCCTCTCCCCCGGGGAGAGGGAGAAACATTCGCCGCCGCTTGCGCAAACCTGTGACTGGATTGATCAAACGATCATCCAAAAACCTGAATCGCAAAAACGCTGTTTCCTCTCCTGGGGGAGAGGGTCAGGGTGAGGGCGAGCGTCATACCATCTGGCAAGAATAGTCCTCAGCAGGGATTTGCTTGCTTGCGAATAAAACGGCCCGGCTCAAGGCGCGTTTCGTCATCAAGGACTCGGACATGAGTCTGCGTGGCGCGGCGTGAATGAAACGAAACGTAGTAACATCAACGCGGGCAGAGGCGAAAGCTTCCGTCCGCGTTTTTACAACGAAGTTCAAATTCAATAGGGCTGAAAGCCCAAGCGAAGATAATCTGGGACAAGGAAAATGACGTAAGCACCGCCTTGGGTAAATAAGGGATCAAATAACTCGCATAAGGACCTTACGAATCCGAGCAAGTAATCGCGGCGTGTTCCTTTTTGCCAATTCATGTTCCCAAACACGAACGACTCGCCAGCCTTGTTGGCGCAGCGCTTTTTGAACTTCTCGGTCGCGCTCTTTGTTACGCGCGATTTTAGAGGTCCAAAATGCCACTCGGGATTTTGGCACCCGCCCGTGTAGTGGACACCCATGCCAGAAGCAGCCATCCACGAACAATGCAACCCTTGCCTTGGGGAAAATAAAATCCGGCTTTCCAAACACAGGCTGATTGCGTCTCCAGCCAGTCATGTGATTCTTACGCAGAAGCGAAGAAAGCTTGAGCTCTGTCGAACGATTCTCGCGGCCCAGAACCGCAGACATTATCGCGCTCCTTGTTGCGCGCGACACGGTGTCCATTTTACGGAAAGAGTTGTTCGCCGTTCGCGTAGGTTTTATTTGCACGGTAGAGCGTAAAACCATTCTTGAACAGCATCAACTGCCAACCCGAACCAAGCTTTTTAACGGTGGCCAGCGCCAAAGCTCTTGCCGTGCGCGGCACTCCGCGCAGAGTCAACGGAGTCTTGGCAAATTGTGCGGTTAATTCGTAACGGAATAGATACGGAACCTGTTCCTTGATCGTAGCTAGCACTTCCTCTGCGGTTGTTGCATCAACAACATCCTTCACTGCAAAGTCATCACGAACAGGAAAGGTGTTATCAAACCAATTTGGTTCGCCGCCATCACGGTTTTTGCCGGGGTCTTTCGGACCAAATCCACTGCCATTCCACTTGCATTCATTCTTTGCCTTGAAGTGGCCAATGAGAAGATCCTCATTCGCACTCGTACTCCAGTTCTCGTCCAAAAGGAGGGCCTTGAAACCAACTGTTGCCAGATCAATACCTTGTCGCCCTCTTAGTTTCCATAGGTGCTCCGCGAGTCGTTCTACCAGTCCATCAGCTTTGCCTGCGTATGCGGCAGTGTCGCTCTGATAAATGATATACACCCCCTGCTTTGTTTTGTTCTCACTTTGAAACTGCATGAGTTTGGCAAGAACATCATCGGTTAGCGGGCTTGATGAAAGCTGTTCTAGGCGCTCGACGAGTTGCTCAGTAACGGCGCGAGGAAGACTAAATTGGAAGTAATCGAACATGCTGGGTCAGCGAGTTGTTATGGATGCGTCATGTCGTTCAAGTGCTGCGCGCACGCTTCGCAAAACAACTTCTCCAAGTTTTACAGGCACGGCATTGCCCAATTGCCGCATGTTCTCCGTCCAACTGCCCTCAAAAACGTATTCGTCGGGAAATTCTTGGAGGCGGCAGGACTCGCGAACCGAGAAATAACGAACTTCACCATTGGGATACCGCAGCATGTTTTCACCGCCGGGAACACCATGATCGCCTGCTTTTAATGTTTTTGCAGGCTCATCAAGTGGACTTCCAGTATGACCTGCATACATGCGTGCGCCGCTCTGCAAAACATGATTAGGAACTACCGCAGTTTCTGACGTTCGCGCTGGATCACCCAAGTCCGAAATAGCATCACGGACTGTGCGCCAAGGCAACCTGCTGTCTAACTGATGATTTTTAGGGGAATCGCCCGCTAGTTTTTGAAACTGTGGAGGTGTTGCTGGGCGATGGCGGCGTGCAATTCCATGCTGTTCCCAATACTCACTTGAGGCCCACTGCGATTGCAGCAATGCGTCGCGTGAATGTGTTGCTTGGGGAAATGCCCATGGAACTTGAATGTCAGAGCGAAAGCCAACGACAAAAACGCGCTCGCGCCGTTGCGGAACACCATAGTCGGCAGCATTGAGCAACCGCCATACTACTTGATATCGGAAATCCGGCTCTTCACCTTTCGTTTTGATGCGTTCGAGACGTGCGAGGTGGTCGGTCCAATCTTCACCGTTGCGGATTGTTATCAGCGGGTATGAAAGTTGAAGGACGATATAGCCAAAATATTTTGCAAAAGATTCCCTCAGCAATCCTTTGACGTTTTCAAAAACAAACGCACGGGGTTGGATCTCCCGCACGACTCGGACTGCTTCAGGGAACAAATTTCGACGGTCATCCATGGCTCCGTGTTTGCCGCCAATGGAAAAAGGTTGGCATGGCGGCCCACCAGCAACCAAGTCCACTCGCCCATTCCAAGTTTGGAAGTTCTGGTGGTGAACGTCGCTTTCAATCAAGGGCCAGTGTCTCACCAGCTGATATCCCCGACGCTGATTGGCGCGAATTGTTTCGCACGCATCGTGATTGTATTCAAGGACAGCATCATGCTCGAAGCCCGTTTTCGATGCGGCAAGCGCCAATCCTCCCGCACCTGCGAAAAGTTCAACACAGCGGGGGGCGCGAAATTGTAACGATTCCTCACGAAGAACTGCATGATCGCTCACGACTTTTCTGCCGCGCGATTTTTCAATGCTGGGCAAGGTTTTCCCTCTCGGTGGCTTCTGCCGATAAAGAGGTTTTTTGTTCTGCGCTGACTTTGGTTTCATCGTACCCAAAATAGATTATCCAAAGTCTGTCAGGAATAACAATGGTGTCGAGTCGTTCTGTTATTTCTTTAGGTTCTACATGCGCCCCAATTTTTGGGCGATCTCCAGATATCTCTATTTTTCGCCTTATTTGCAGTTCGTAAAATTGCGCGAATTAAAATTTGATAGCAGGCCCTTCTCAAACGCATGGTCCACACCACGAGCGAGGGCGGTTTCGAGCGGACCGGCGGCGGTGATGTGCGTGGCGGTTTGCAGGGCGGATGGCCAGCCGTGCGCCATCGCAAACGAAGCACCGGCCCATTCAAACATCGGCACATCGTTGTCGCCATCGCCAAACGCCATGACATCGGAGGCGTCCAGGCCGAGTCGCGCGGTGAGGCGTTGCAGGCCCGAGGCTTTGGTGACGGCGGCGGGCATGATTTCGAGCAGGCGCTCGTGGGTGCGGACCATTTGAATGCCGGGCGGCAGGATGGTTTTGGCGTGTGCCTGGGTGAGTTCGTCCGGCGCGCCCATCCAGATGATTTTGAACGCGGGCTGGTCCAGTAATCGGGGTGCGGGCAATTGCTGTGGCTGGCGTCCGGCGAGATCGGAATAAAACTCCAGGTCGGAATTCCAATCTGCGTCAGTGAGAATGCCATCCACGGTATAGACCGTGGTGGTGAATCCCCGCGCGCGGCTCAGTTCCAGAATCTGTCGGGTGGCTGGGGCGGGAAGAAAATCGCGGTTCAAGATGATGTTGCGCGTCACATCGGCGGTTTCGCCGCCCTGACAGGAAACGATCCATTGCACGCCAGGCAGGGCGTCGGCGTAGCGGCGCATGTTGTGATAATGACGACCGGACGCAAGCACAACCTGCAAGCCCGCCTGTTGCAATTGTTGCACGGCGCGGAGGTTGGCCGGGCTGATTTCCCGGTCCGGCCCGAGCAAGGTGCCGTCGAGATCAATCGCGGCGAGTTTGAACTGTTGGGCGATCACTGAACTATTCATGCCCACAGATTAGCAGCGCCAGAGATAAACAATAATGGCAAGATTTCATCGCCGTGATAACCATTGGCTATGAGTATTGAAGAACTGCGCTCGTTTGTGATCCTGGCCGGGCATCTGCATTTCGGGCGGGCGGCCCAAGCGTTGCATGTGAGTCAACCGGCGTTGACCAAGCAGATCAACCGGCTGGAAGACGCCGTGGGCGGAAAACTGTTCGCGCGCGGCAAGCAAGGCTCGAAGCTGACGACTCTCGGTGAACGCTTCCTGCCGCGCGCGAAAGAGTTGGTGGCGGCGTTTGACCGCTTGCTGGCGGAAGCGCAACAGGAAGCGAAAGGTCACGGGGGCCGGCTGCGCATTGGCTCGGGTTCATACACGCTCGATTTGGTGCCGCGCCTCATTGTGAAGTTGCGCACGCAAGAGCCGCGCATCGAAGTTTCGTTGCGCGACCTGTCCACGGCGGAACAGTTGGACGGTCTGCAAAAGGGCCAATTGGATCTGGGTTTCACGCGGCTGCCTTTGCCGGTCGCCGCCCGGGATTTGACGATGCGCCCCGTGATGTCGGGACAACTGGCGCTGGTGCTGCCCAAGGAAGGGTTCGCAAATCGCCCGGTGAAACTGAGCGACTGCCGCGACCAGCCGTTTGTGATTCTTTCCCGGGAACGGTCCCGGGGGCTTTACGAACTGACCATGAAATTGTGCGCGCAACATGGTTTCCATCCACGCATCGTTCAGGAAGTGTCCGAACTGCCCACCGCCCTGGCGCTGGTGCGCGCGGGCATGGGCATCCTGATCATTCCGGATTGCTTTTGGAGTCCGCACTTCCGTGGCGCGCGGATGGAACTTCTGTCGGGACGCGCGGCGGCTTGGGCCGTGGGCGCGGTCTGGCGGCGGCGCGATCCGAATCCCGCGTTGCATCGTTTTCTGAACTTGCTGCAAACCGAACTGGCGGGGGCTCTTGCCATGTCCGTGTCGAAGTGAATCGGGCCTGGGTGTTGCGCGCCTTGTGGCCGCCCGCAAGGACTTTTCAACCTAAAAACCGCAGTTGGAGAGAACCGCGAACCACGCAAACCACGCGAAAACAAAGAGGACAAATCAATGCTTCCCCGACCTCAAAACACTTCATCCAATGGGTGCGCCACCAACTTTTCATCAGGGCCTTCCCGTTCGTGTCTTTCGCGGCTTTCGCGGTTCCAATTGCGGAATTTAGGTTCAAACCGGAATGGCGGGCGTGTCACTCTCATGTCCGTCCATTTTTCAAAGATCAGAAATCGGAGTTCAGAAGTCAGCCAATCAACAGATGACCTTGTCTGCTCACTCCGGCCTCTGGCTTCCGGGTTCTGTCCGCTGTCCCTTTTCCGCGCCGCGAAATCCCGGGGCCGGCCGGGACTTCGCATCCTTCACGCGGTGCCGGCCTGCGTTGAAGCTTCGCCCCGGCCGGCCGGTTTATTTCTGCACCGCATCGTAGATGATTTTCTTGAGGCCGAACTCCGTGTCCCACTGATAGGGCATGATCTGTTCGAGCGTGATCACGATGAGCTTGTCCCGGGGGCTGGCCCAATAATGGGTCGAGGCCGCGCCGCCCCAGCCGTATTCGCCGACGTGCCCGGCTGGATCCCAACTGGTGATTTCGGTGCGCACGGAGAAACCCAGCCCGAATCCAGTGCCCGGGCGTTTTTCGGTGCCGAAATAAATCGGGAACGCGGCTTTGGGAAGCTGGTCGCTCGTCATGAGTTTGACCGTCCTGGCTTTCAAGACACGTTTTCCGTCGAGCTTGCCTCCTTGTTCAATCATCGCCAGGAAACGCAGGTAATCGCGCGCCGTGCCGACCAAGCCGCCGCCGCCGGAGAAGAAGGTCGTCGGCTTGGCGTATTTTGAAGTGGCGGGCGCATCCATCACGATCAAGCCATTGGTGGAGCGACGATAATTTGCCGCGAACCGCGTGAGTTTTTCGGGCGGGACACTGAACGCGGTGTCGGGCATGTCGAGCGGCTTGAAGATTGCTTTGTTGAGAAACACATCGAGGCTTTCGCCGCTCACCACTTCGATCACGCGGCCCAGCACGTCAATGCCAACGCCATAAGTCCAGTCCGTCCCCGGATCAAAAGCCAGCGGCACTTGCGAAAGTTTCTCCGCCATCTCGGCGAGATTGGCGGACTCCAGTGGTTTCAGGCGATTCCAAGTTTCCTTGAGCGCATCCGGCCCGACCCCGCCGTACGACATGCCGCAGGTGTGCAGCATCAAATCCTTGATCGTCACGGGCCGGGTCGGAGCGCGGAGGCCGTTGGTCGTCGCCACTTTGAGATTGGCGAAGCTCGGGATGTATTTGGAAACCGGATCGTCCAACCCGATCTTGCCCGCGTCGTACAGCGTCAACGCCGCCGCCGTGGTGATCGCCTTGCTCATTGAGTAGATGCGGAAAATCGTGTCCGGCTTCATCGGCAGGTTCGCCTCGCGATCCATCTGGCCGTAGGCATGGAAGAAACCGATCTTGCCCTGGCGCGAAATCACGACAATGCCACCGGCGATTTTTTGATCGGCCACCTGGCGCTCCATGAACCGGTCCACCTCGGCAAGTTTCGCTTCCGACAAGCCGGCCTTGGCCGGAGCAACTTGCGGAATTTCCCGCGCGGACAAGGTGATGGCCAGTGAGGCAAAGATGACGCCAAAGATGCGTGCGGTTGTTTTCATGGTGGTTGATGGAATTGCGCCGCAGCTTAAGGGACACCGAATTCCGACCTCAAGCCAAACGGTGAATACTTCTTCCGAAGGGGCGTATCAGGACACTGCCCCCGGAGCGCGGCTGTCCCAGCCGCAGCAAGGTGTGATTGGAACTGCCGTTCCCTGGCGGCGGGCGATCCGTTGGAGTTCAAGCTTCAGCTTGTTTCCGTCCATCCACCCCCGTCGGACAAGCTAAAGCTTGAACTCCAACAAAAATTCAACGGCAGTTCCAATCACCCCCGCCGCCGCCGTTCCGCTTGCCAACCGCTGCGGCCAGTTAATTTGCGCGTTCCGGGGCCTTTCCACCCGCTGCGGCTGGGGACAGCCGCGCTCCCATTCGTTGGCATTTCGCGGGACAGTGGCAAGAGACGCCTCTTCGGAAGCGCCGGGGCGAGGCCTGGTTCATTTTCCCCGCCCGCGCTGACTTTTCCCTAGAGCCGGTTTGAAAATCCGGAACTGGCGGCAGGGATGCCGCCCGAACCCGCAGGCAGGATGCCTGCGTTACGGCGTAGCGCGGGCATCCTGCCCGCGGGTGCCCGGAGCATCCTTGCTCCGGGTTTCCAGCGCGGAGTTTTCAAACCGGCTCTTACGGCAACCATTGCGCGCGATAGAACTGTTGTTGGTTGGTCAGTCCGACTGAAGTGGTTTGGAAGCTGGCGCTCAACGTATTGGTCTGGATGGAAACCCAGTTCACCAGATTGCTGCTGGCTTGCAGGGCATAGCGTTGGCCGGTCTGCCCATCGAGACGGAATTGGAACAGCCCTCCGGTCGTTGTCATCTGGCTGAGTTGCGGGGGAGTGCCGCCGGGGATCACAAACAGCGTGACGCTTTGGGCGGGCAAGGTGTTGGTAAATGAGCCGCCGTTGAAATTGATGCTTGGTAACAAGGTGATGGTGTTGGCGGCGGTCAATTGCCACGCCTGCGCTGTGCCGGCCGGTAGGAAGTTTCCGAGCGAGATCGTCGCATTGGCGTTTGTGCCGGGTTGTTTGTTGATCGCCATGACGGTGAGGGCTCCGTCGGCGCGCAAGGCGCCGAAGCACGAGACGCGGTCGGGATTCGGGCTGGACGCCGCGACGCTCGTTTCGCCGAATGTGGAATTGTTGCTATCGTAGTTGCGATACAGCTTCATTGCCTTGAACGTCGGGGTGCTGCTGGCCGGCGTGGTCCAACGCGTGGCGAGATCGAGTCCCTCGCGACCGAAGATGCCGAGCACGTCGGCTTGCGCGGTGGCGCCGTTGATGTGCTCTTCCGCGCCCCAGTTGTATTCCGTGATGCCGATCTTCGTGCCGGGATAATACGTCGCCACCCACTCGCGCATGCGCGGGATGAGTTTGATGATGGCGTTGATCCAGGATTGGTCCGTGTAGTTTGGATCCCAAAGAGCGCGGGTCGAACGGTTGCGGCCCAGTTGCGTGGCGAGGCTGGTGTCATTGCCGGCTTCATTCGCGCCTTGCGGATAAATGTGGAGCGTGAACACATCGAGCAGCCGCGTGCCGTTCGTGAGTTCGTATTGTTTCATTGCCTGTAGCAGCCACGGGCCGAAATCCATGCCACCGTTGGCGTTGCGATCGGGAAAATTTGCGGGATTCCAGTTGCTGTTGTTGCCGGCCCATTGCCAGTCGTAACCGCTGTACATATAACCGGGCCAGCCCCATTCCTCGGGTGCCAGCACGATGGCATTCGGCTCCACCGCCTTCACCTTCGCGCCGTAATCAAAAATCTTGGCGCGGATCTCCTGCATCGTGGCACCGACCGGATGCACGTCGCGATGCGTCGAATTCCACAGGGCATACTCGTTGTCGAGGGTGTAATAGCGGATGCCCCCGTTGGTCGCGGGACCCCAGCGATTGGTCAGATGCCGCACCCAGGCTTGTTGAAACGCGGAGTTGGTCAGAAAGTTGGCGTCGGTGGGATCATTGGTTGTGATGAGCCAACTGGTTTGCGTGGCGGCGTTCGTGCCGATACCGTTGCCGGCGTCGGAAAACCATTGCCAATCATTGCCGGTCTGCGGGCCATACTTGGCGATGGAATAACTCGACAAGCGGCCGCGGTTCGGTCCGAGTTTGGGCATCCAGTCAATCATCGGTACCGTGAGGATGGGTTGGGCCCCGCCGTTCCTGGTATCGGTGATGAAATCATCTGCTGCGGCGCCGGGCGGGGCGCCGGACGGGGCGCTCGCATTGGGCAGGCTTTGATAATACCAATCGTTCGCCTTGTTGTCGGCATTGAGAAGCCAGTTGTAGCGCGTGGTGGAATTGCCGCCCCAACGATTCAGCGGCGCATTGAGTTCGTCGAGCTGGCTGCTGCTCGCGAAAGCCACGCCGTAGATGAGCGGGTTGATGGGCCGTAGATTCAACGCTGCATTCACCGCAATGGCGACCGCGTTGCTGTAAATGGTTTCCGCCGGCGGTGGCGTATTTGTCGTGCCGATCAGTGTTATGTCGTCCACGTAAAACGTCGGGGCAAGCCCGGAGTTCTGCACTTGCAGCCAGAAGCCGTCGAAATCAGTGGCGGTGGCGACGCCGAGGGCGGCGAGCGAGATGGTTTCCTGCCGCCATGTGTTGACTGGCAACGCGGCGAGGACAACAGGTGGTTGCGTGACGCCGGTGCGAGCGGCCTGCACTTGTACGACTTGTCCGCCGGTGCTCCCACCGTTGATCCAGAAAGTGAGATTCGTGAACGCCGCGCCACTTTGCGCCGAGTGATGCAGATAAAGAGCCTGCCAGTTGGTGGAGGAAACGCTGATGGAAGTCGCCCCGGTGCGCACGGGCGAGCTGTTCGCGACGTTTACCGTCGCCCAACTCCAGTTCACCCAACCGTTCTGGAGTGCGTCGCCATACACCAACTGATTGGTTTGGGCCGACCCAGACGATGCTCCAAAGCCGAGCCACGCCATGACGAGGCCTGCGACTGCCGTTTTGAAGCGGCGACTCATTTTTCCGAACATGGCGGAAGTTTCCCACGAATCAGGCACATGCGCTACCGTCAGTTCTCACGACACGGCGGAGGTCGGGATTGATTTCAATTCGCTCAAAGCGGGCGAGCCAAGTTACTTGCCGTTGTCGGCGGTCCAGATGGCGCGGATGGTTTCTTCCTGGCCGTAACCATCCGGTGTCGCGGCACTCGGTTGATTCACAAAGTACCAGCGCTTGCCGGTGGTCGTGCCCGAGAGACAGCGATAGCCGGGCATTTGCACGTAGCCGGCCGAGTCGTGCGTGCGCACCCAGTTCCAGGCGTAACGCAACCAATCGTTGCGATAGTTTTCCGGCTGTTGCGAAAACCAGGTGATCTCATCCCAGCCCCAGATCCAGAATTGGCCCATGCCCGGTTGCCCGGGCTGGCGGCTGCGACCGTAATTGTCGAACTCAACGAGGTAAGGCAGGTGTTCGCACCGCCAGCCGCTGGGCGTGATGCCGCCTTTGCTGCGTCCGTAAAGGGCGTCCGTGTAGCCGACGCGCAATTGCGCCTGCTGTGGTTTGTCGGGCAGTTCTTCGATGCGCAGCGGGAACGTGTGCAGGTCGAAAAGTAATTTTCCCTCGCGCACCAAACCGCCGCCGGGCACGTGCGCATCGCACAAAACAAAATGTCGCCGCGCCTTCTTCCTGGCGTAACGACGCACGGCATCGAGCAGTTCCGACCAGTGATCGGATTTCGGGTCGTGCCGGTTCATCAACTCGGCCTGCCCGAAATGCAGCGCCTCGCAGCCCGCCTCAACGTAGGAGGCGGCGAGATAAAAGAACCACAGCTTGGTTTCCGACCGGCTGATGTCGGGGACGGATGCCCCCTGACCCCATTGATTATTCCCGCCGCCGTCGGCGTAGATGATGTCGTCGTAACGAAAGTTGCGCGTTTCAATCGGGCGGCCCAGTTCCTGAAACACCCACGCGGGCACGGCGAGTTTGTCCACCTCACGCGAGATGATTTCAAACACGCAGCCTTGCAGGATAAGCTCCGGGTCGGCCGCGTGAACCTTGGCCGCGTCTTGTTTCGCGCGGGCGATTTTTTCCGGCAGGGCAGCTTCACCACCGCCTTCGCGACCCCAGTTATAGACGGCGCGCCCGGCGAACTTCACCCCGCAATTGGTCATCATGCGGATGTTGTCGTTCAGGTCGCCATGACCGAGCAACAGATACATCGTGGTCATCGAGCGGGAGAGATAATTGCGCAACACCGGCTCGGACATGCTGCCGTCGAATTGGTAGTCGCGGGCCGAAGCCAGCGGGGGCGTGAACAGCAGGGCGGCCAACAACCAACCCCGCCAGAATCCCTCGGCCCGGTTTCGCGTTGTGTGGTGCATGACCAATGGTCACAAGCCGCTGCGCCTTTCCCAATCCCCGATTTCGGGGAAGCAACCAATCAAACGGAGGGGCGAAGTGAGAAGGGGGAGGGACGAAGGAGACAACCTCGAACCTCTCACTTCACGCCTCGAACTTCGTTCCGGTCCGGCGGGCGACAATGTGAATAGCCGTGGTCCAGTTCGACGTCCAACCCGCGTGCGGATGCAGTTGCAGAAACCATCGGCTGGACGATGTTCCGCTCGTCCATCTGAACCTTGAGGCTTGCTGCGTATGAAGAACATTCAAGAAATCCCATCCGATCTGCTGGCCCGGAAATCGTCGCCAGCTTTGCTTTCGCTGGTCTGCGCCTTGGCGGTGTTGTGCGCGGCCCATGCCGCGGCCCAGACGACCGCGCCCGTTACCAACGCGGTCGCGGCGGATGTCGTCGAAACCGCCAGTCCCTCGAACCCGCCGCCCGCCGTCGTCTTGTCTGCCGGGATTGCCGAGATTTTGAAGCTGGCGGATGCCGGAGTTTCGGCGGAAGTCATCACCACCTACATCGAGACTTCCCCCTTGAAGCTTCAGCCGACGGAGCAGGATGTGATCGCATTGAAAAAACACAACGTGCCGGACGAGGTCGTGAAACTGTTGCTGAAGCGCGGAGCGCAGGCGCGGGACATCGCCACGCAGGCGCGGAATGAAGCGATCTTGCAAATTGTCGAATCCCGGCGCGCGGTTTCCGGCGGGATGGATCCGGAAAGCCACGATTATTTTCGCACTTATTACCTTCAGCCGCGCGCTGTGGCAGCGGCGAATCAACGGTTGTATCCCTATCACGGACCGTATTCGGTTGGCGGCTACGCCTACGGACCGGCTTTCAACTATGGGGGACCGTTCTTGGCCAGACCGGTTTATCGGGGCTACCGCTGAAAGCGGTTTCGTGAAACGGGGTGCGTGTGGTCCAGTTCCATCTGCTTTCCGTCAGTGCTGACGAGCAGCAGTCTTCAACCGCAAACGTGTTGCCGAGTGGAAACTGTTCCTCAACGAGCGAACAAGGCGCTGCCATTCGAACCGGCGACCCGCCGCGCGCCGGCTGGGTGTGATTAAAGGTGGATAAGGGGAAACTATCGTCCTCGTCCTCGGAAACCATGAAAATTCGAGGACGAGAACGAGAACGACGACGAGGACGAAGCTGACCTCATCCGCTTTTAATCATACTCCACCGGCTCTGGCGGTGAAGTTCGTGCTTGGCGGCGGCGGGATTTCCCGGTTGCATATCGCGCAGCCGTAGAAATCAACAAACATCAGAGCCAACAGAACTTCCATGAACACCCTGAATCCTCGTAATCCGATGAGACTGCTCCTGGCCGCGTTGAGTTGCAGCGCGGGGCTGACCGCCCGCGCGCAGGAGTTTGCCGACCCGGACATGTTTTTTGCCATGCCGATGGCGCAAACCCAGCAATTTGCGATCACCCCGTTTTATGGCTTCCGGTTTGGCGGCGAGGTGGAAGACCTTGCCACCGGGACTGATTACAGTTTCGATGATGGGCCGGCCTACGGCTTGTGCCTGAGCTTCGCGCCGCCGGATTACTTGGGGCGGTTTGAACTGCTGTGGAGCCATCAGGACAGCGGCATCAATTTTCAAGGTAACAACGGTTTGGGCAAAGTGGACCTCACGGTGGACGTGATCCAGATCGGCGGGGTGTCGGAATTCGGCACGGAACGCTTCCGGGAATATGTCTCGGCGCACATCGGCGCGACGCATTATTCGGCGGAAGGTTTCGGCAGCGATACCCGGTTCAGCTTTGGCATCGGCGCGGGCGTGAAGGCGTTTCTCACCAAGAACCTTTATCTGTGCGCCGATCTCCGGGGTTTCTGCACAGTGACGGATGCCGAAGGCGGTTTCATCTACTTCAACGGCGTCACCATAGCCAGTTTCAGCGGTGAGACGATGTGGCAAGGCCAGATCAGTTTGGGCCTCGGGCTTACATTCTAAGCCGGAATGATGCAGCGGGATACTCACGCAGTCACGCAGAGGACGCGAAGGGCGCGAAGGCAAACCCAGCCTTGCTGTTGTTGGGGGCCAGAACGGCTCTCCGTTCTGGTGTGTTGCTCGTCACCCTGAAAATGCCCAGCCCCTTTGCGTCCTTTGCGCTCTTTGCGTGAGCCGTTCCCTATTTCATCTGAATCGTTCCGGCTAAACCAATAATGCCGTGGAACAGGAGGACGCCGAGGGAACGGAGCAGGCCGGGCCAGCTTGGGTTTGGCCATCGGGGAAAATCCCAGAGCCACTATTTGATGTGTTCCGCACTGTCATTCTCCAGCCTGGAAACTCTTTGTTCCGAACTCCGTTGTCTCGGTTTGCTCCTGTTCAAAAGAACTGTTCCGGCTAAGACGGGAGCAAGGGTGGTCGGCCTATCCTGTGCCGGATTGACCGCCGGCAAACGTCGCTCTCAATTCAGCCGGGTGATTGGAATGCAGGCCTCGCACCGCTCGTGCAACACCACGATTTCCGGGTGGTTGCGGAAGTAATCCAGAAAATCAATCGCCACATCCTTCTCATCGCGTGGCGCAACCCTGGCTGGCGTCGGGGGTGGTTTTTTGTTATCCTGCGGCTCGTTTTGATGAACACGATCGTCAACATTGCCGCTTACAAGTTTGCTACGCTGACCGACCTGCGCTCGTTGCGGGCGCGGTTGCTCGCACTCTGCAAGGGTTGGGAACTCAAGGGCACGATTCTCCTCAGCGTCGAAGGCATCAATCTCTTCGTCGCAGGCAAAGCCGATAGCATCGAAAAACTCCTCGCCGAACTGCGCAGTTTGCCCGGCCTCGCTGATCTCGCGCCGAAATACAGCGAGACGGAGCATCAGCCGTTCACGCGGATGCTCGTGCGGTTGAAGAAAGAGATCATCGCGTTTGGTGTGCCTGGCATCGAGCCCGCCAAACGCACGTCGCCCAAGCTCAAGGCGCAGGAACTCAAGCAATGGCTGGATGAAGGTCGCCCGGTGACGTTGCTCGACACGCGGAATGATTACGAAGTGAAACTCGGCACATTCAAGAACGCGCGGCCCATCGGCGTGGATCACTTCCGCGATTTTCCGGCGGCGGTGGCGAAATTGCCGGCGGCGTTGAAGGAACAGCCCATCGTGATGTTTTGCACGGGCGGCATCCGCTGCGAGAAGGCCGGACCGTTCATGGAGGGGCAGGGGTTCAAAAAGATTTTCCAGCTCGACGGCGGCATCCTGAAGTATTTCGAGGAATGCGGCGGCGCGCACTACGACGGCGAATGTTTCGTGTTTGATCAACGTGTCGGGCTTGATCCGAGTTTGCAGGAAACGGACTCGACGCAGTGTTTCCGCTGCCAGACGCCCTTGAGCGAGGCGGATCAGCAGGACGAGCGCTATGTGCCGGGGCAATCGTGTCCGTTCTGTTTCAAGACACCCGCCGAGCAGATGGCGGTGACCATCGCGATGCGGCATGAAGCCATTGCGCGGGCGACGTCGCCGATGCCGGGCAGTGTGCCGTACGATAATTTTAAGCCGGTCAACGTGCCGGAGGAGTGCGATGGCGGAACGTTACTCGAAGCGCTGTGCATCGTCGTGAAACATCTGCCCGCTTTGTATTGGGAGCAGGAATGCGCGCGCGGACTCGTGACAACCACGAAGCATCAGCCGGTGGTTGCCGATCAGATCGTGCGCGCAGGCGAGCGGTTCTTGCACAAGTTTCCGAACGTGACCGAGCCGGACGTGAACGGGCGCGTGGAAATCTTGCACGAGGATGAGGCGATCATCATCTTGAACAAACCCGCGCCGTTGCCGATGCACGCGGGCGGACGGTTTTATCGCAACACGCTCCAGCACATTCTCAACGAGGTTTATCATCCGCAGAAGCCGCATCCGGCGCATCGGCTCGACGCGAACACCACGGGCATCGTGCTCGTGACGCGCACGCGGCATTTCGCCGGCAAGGTGCAACCGCAGTTCGCCAACGGTGAAGTGGAGAAGCTTTATCTCGTGCGCGTGCAAGGCCAGCCGAAGGAAGACGTGTTCAGTTGCGACGCGCCGATCAGCGCCGAGTCCGGCGCGCTGGGTTCGCGCACGGTGGATGCGGAGAACGGCTTGGAGGCGCGGACGGAATTCAAAGTGCGGGAGCGGCGCGCGGACGGCACAACCTTGCTGGAAGCGAAGCCGCTGACGGGTCGCACGAATCAGATCCGCATCCACTGCGCGCATCTGGGCTTTCCGGTGTGCGGCGACCCGGCATATCTCAAGGGCAATCAACTTGGCACGACACAAACTCTATGTGTGGGCGCCGCGCCGCTGTGTCTGCACGCGTGGAAACTGGCGTTCCAGCATCCGCTCACGAAACAGCGGGTGGAGTTCGTCGCCCCATTGCCGGTGTGGGTTTAACCGGGAGCGCTGGCGTCTCGCCGGCGAGTTGCGGGGGTGAACCGGAACCATGCGGACGAACGGGAAGCGGATAAACGCAGAGCCGCTGAGAACGCGGAGTGACGCGGAGAATTTTTCAACCGAATTTGATCACCGGATCAGGTCTTGCCTGTAACCTGTTCTACTCTGCGGTTCTCTGCGGCCTTTGCGCCTCCGCGTTTCTCCCGTCCAGTTTCGCCTGCCTTTGTTCGTTGGAAACACGCCGGCAAGATGCTGGCGCTCCCGGGGCTGCCGCTCGCGAACCACCGCATACTCATGTTGTCGAAACCGTGAAGCGGCACGGGCATGATGGCGTCGGAACGCGCATGATATTCAAGAATCTCATCGGATCGCTGGTGGTGGGCTGTCTCGGGGCTGGCGTTGGTTTTGCGGAAACCTCCGCCACCAATCACCCGCTTCCCGGCATCGCTATTTTTTCCGAGACCCGCACCAATCCGCCGCAGCGGCTCTTCGTGGCGGAGATTGATCTGACCAATCCCAACGTGCGGCTGCATGTTTCACCGGGCGGACCAGATCCGGACGGGGACGGTCCGTGGGAAACGACCTTGATGCGGCCGACAAAAATCGCGGCGCGGGAAAACTACGATCTGGTGGTGAATGGAGATTTCTTCAGTGCGCGCGGCGTGAAGGATGCCGAGGGCACAAACTCGGCGTTCCGTTCGGAGATCTGGAGTTCGGTCACTGGCCCGGCGGTCAGCGGCGGCAAAGTCTGGTCCACGAGCACCAATGCGCGGCCTTGTCTCGTCGTGGGCAAGGCCGGCAAGGTTTCGATCCGCTCGGTCAAGCAGCCACAGCCCGACGATACGGAGATTGTGGCGGGCAACGTGATGTTGGTGCGCAATGGCAAGGCCGTGGCACATGATAACAAAGTCCGCCACCCGCGCACGGTGGTCGGCCTCAACAAAGAAGCGACGCGGATGATTTTGCTGGTGGTGGATGGTCGCAAGCCGGGCATGGCGCTCGGGATGAGTTACGATGAGCTGGCGGCGGAGATGATCCGGCTGGGTTGCGATGACGCGTTGAATCTGGACGGCGGCGGCAGTTCGGTGCTGGCTGTGCGTGATCCGGGGAAGAATGAATTCAAAATCCTCAATGCGCCGACGGACGGACGCGAACGCGCGGTGGCGAATGTGTTGGGGATTTCCGTGGAGGCTCCATCGGCCAAGTGAGTCCGGCGCGGGTAGGACTCAAAGCCGCTCAGTGGATATCCATACAGACGTTCTCGTCCTTGATCTTCGCGCTGACCACAAAATTGACGCGCCCACGAAATCTGTAAATGAACTCGACGGCACCATGCTCTCTGAGATCGCGCCGCTGCCTTGTGTCACTGATGCTTTGTAAAAGTTGCTCCGCGTTCTCAGTGGTAATCGCTGGTCCTTCAATTTGCTGTTCCTCCCCGTCCAGAATAATTACCGGAGGCTGGCCGACGTGCAGCCTTAACCCATCCGCGCCGTCGGAATGAACGAGATGAAGGAGATCGTCCATCGAATACATACGCTCAATGAGTCTAACGACCAAAGCTCAACGACTCGGCGCACGGGACGCACGGATTGCAACCGCGCTGCTTATGCATGGTTAGCCTGCTGGGTTGAGTATTCTATAGACTCGATGAATCACATGATCCACGTTCGACCACCCGTCAGGGTAATCATCCTTAATCAGTTCGAAAAAGGCGCGAGCCTGCTCGACTGACAAGCTGCCCACGTCGTATGCGCGGGTGACTGCGTCCTCGTCAGGGTCGGTGTGAAGATGCAGGCATCCGTGAGTCAGAAAGTCACCCCAGTAATCTTCGCACTTCAAGTAAACCTTCGGAATACGAAGAAGTGCCAGCGTGTCCGCGTGTGCATGCTGCCACTCCGACCAACGACGCGCCACCTCAGTCGCAGCCATCTGCTTGTGCAATCTTTTGCGTGCTTGTCTCTCGGAGAGCGGCATAGGTGTGAAGCAGGCTAATATCCAAGTAGGCCTCTGGTTTTGCAGCCTATCTCTGTTCATGATGCGACTGTATTCCGGTCGAAAAAATCCGTCCAGCTTGGTTTTTTGGGCGAGAATGAACCGGGTGATGTTATTTCGACGGTTGGTAGGGCGGGCAGTCCCTTGCCCGCCGCAGTTGGAACAAGTGCGTCCTGATTTGCCATGAACGGCGCAGCACCGTAGGTGCGGTATATTTGTAGTTCTGGCAGGGTGTTTGCCCAAGCTCCGTCAGGAGCGGCATAGGAAAAGATGTCGCTCCAGACGGAGCTATGGTTTTGTTGGGGCGGGGTTGCTACAAATATGTCGCCCCGAGCGGGGCTGCGCGGCGGAGACTGTTTTACGCCAAACGCAGTTGGAATGCACGCGTTCTGCTTTCCCCGCACGGCGCGCAGGGACTGACGCGCCCTACCTCAAGCCCCTTTTGTTACCCGCCTGACTTGTCCCGTCGCCCGCGTCAGTTCTTGCTTTCACCGCCAATCGCCAGGGTGGCTTCGATCGGCAATGTCACTTTGAGCGGCTCGTCCGGGCCGACGAGCAGATTCTTCACGCGATAGGTTGCGGCGATTTGTTTTGTGCCGTTGGCAGCGTTCGCCTTGGCCTTCACCTCGAACAACACCGTCTTGTTGCTCGCGAGTCGTAGCGACTTGGGCGTGGTGAGGTCGGCGACGTCGCCGACGCGCTCCAGTTCGTAGGTGATGTCGGAGGTGTTGGCGAGTTGCAGGAAGTATTTGTCCTT
This sequence comes from uncultured Bifidobacterium sp., assembly GCA_964594985.1. Lineage (GTDB taxonomy): Bacteria > Verrucomicrobiota > Verrucomicrobiia > Limisphaerales > JADLHS01 > JADLHS01. Next base: position 305,290 of record CAZQNQ010000004.1, on the reverse strand, counting down.
GCCGGTGATTTTCACGGACGGTTTCACGAACTTCACCGCGTTCGCGAAGATGGGCTTGAGGAATTGTTCGTCGCCGATGAGTTTCTCGCCGGAGTAAACCGCCGTGCGCCGGGCGACCAAGGCGTCTTTGATCGCTTCCCGGGTGCGTTCCTTGGCGAACACCAGCGTGATGGGGCGATGGTCGTTAAACTCGTGGACGTGGTAGTCGAGATTCAGCGGCGCGTGGATGTCCGAGTTGCTGAGCATGGTGAGCTTCTTCTCGATGGCCCAACGATGAGCTTCGGGATAGTAATCGCGTCCGTTCACGACTTCGATGCCTTGGAGAAAGCCCTTTTCCAGCAGCCACGAATGTTCGTCATACCAGACGGTTTTGCCGTCCTTGAGTTGCGCGTCCCAGCCGGGATGATTCCAGAAAATGAACGCGCCTTGTTCATGGGCGATGCGGGTCTGGTCCTGCCAATTGGTGGTCGCCAGCGGCAGGGAATTCGTCAGGAAAATCGCGTTGATATGGCCGGGCGGCATTTTGTGCGTGATCTCCGAGCCTTTGATGACGAGCAGGTCGAGGTCGTCGCCGGTTTTGCGCGCGAGTTGGTACGAGCGGTTGTGATTCGTGCTCACGTCAGCTTTGTGCGGCTGATATTCGATGTGATCGGTGATGGCGATGGCGTCCAGACCTTCACGCCACGCTTCCTCGGAGCGCACCGTCGGCCAGACGTAACCGTCGGAGAAAACCGTGTGGATATGGAAGTCGCATTTGAGGGTCACGTAACCGGGCACGTCGGGAATGTTCACGGGCGTGCGGGCGCGGATGACGGGTTCGTGGGCGTTGGCGGCTTGAGTGCACAGCGCGGCGATGGCGATCAGTCGTGGGCCAAAGATTTTCATCCGTCACTAAAAGCGGATTTGATGCCGCAGGTCAAAGCAACATTGCGACATGTTTGGGGAGGCGGAAACAGCGGAGAACTTTTGTCACTCATAGGCAGTGGTGGAATTGAAAATAAATCTGAACATTCACGGTAGCGAGCCGGTCGAACACTTCAACCGAACCAAGGAGCAAGGAGCAACATGAAGATCAAGCGATTGAACGTAGATTGGGATAAACAGTTTCCGATGCGGGCGGCGGTGCAACTCGTCCGGGTGACGCGGCGGTTTCGTTCGCGCATCCAGTTGCGGATCGGGGCGGAAGTGGCCGATGCCCGCAATGTCATGAGCATTCTCATCCTGATTTCGAGTTTGACGTCGCAGTTGGACATCGAAGCCTCGGGCGATGACGAGCAGGAGGCGTTGCAGGCTGTGGTGGAACATTTGAACCATGGGCCGGACCGGAGTGCCTGAGCCAGCGCCGGGGAATTTAACGCTTGGTCTGATCGTCGGTGCGTGGATACTGCCCGCATGACCCCGCTGTTGGAAACCATCGCCGCCGCCCTGGAGCGTCCGCGGGCGATCACCGCTCAAGTCGGCAAACATCTGGATGACGCCCATGGCGTCGCGCGCGAGGCAGTGGGAGTGTTTCTCGAAACGGAACTGCCCAAGCTGGAAGACTACGAGGTGGATCTGATTCTTTCGCCGTTGTTCACGCCGACTTTGAGTGACCAGATTGCCGTGGCGGAGTTGCTGGGCAGCGAATCGGTTTCAACGGCCCAGTGGCCGGGATTGGTGCAGCAGCTTGCCGTGCGCCCAACGAAAGCCCAGTTACGCACTGAGGACGAAGTGACGCATCCAGTTCCGCTGCGGGAGGTGATCATTGAGCGCTTCGTCCATCGGCTGCGGTTGGATGGAATGATTGCTGAAGACGTGTTCCGGTTGATCGGCAGTCTGCCGCAAGGGGGCGACCGCGCGTTGCTCAAGGCCGTCGCGCGGCGGGCGATCTGGGACAAGCCTAACCGCCGCGAGATTTTGTCGCGCTATCTGGAATCGGTTGGTGATGCGTTTCGCTCTGATGATGCGGTCGCCTTGCTCAAGGTGGTTGAGACGTATGAGCCGGCGGGCACGACTGATTTGCTCGCGCAGATTCCGCACTGGCAACAGGTGTTGCGGCAGGAGATCAACGATTCGGGTGCGAAGCCGTTTTTTAACGAGCGCGTCGAGGAACTCCACGGTGGCGGGCGCGACCAGCGACGGCAGGATAACGGTCGGATTTCCGCCAAGGAGAGCGAACAGGCTTTTTTGCTGCGGCTGCAGCGGGTTTTGGCGACTTGATGCGCGGGATGAATTTCCCGCGGATTTGTCCCGTCTGACTTGCCGACCCAATCACGCTATGAAAACCCATCGCCTTCATTCTGTCTGCCTCGCTTTATCCTTGGTTGGATTTTTCGCGCTGACCCAATCACGCGCTGACGATTTCAAACTTGAGCCCGGCTTTGTCAGTCTGTTCAACGGCAAAGACCTCACCGGTTGGGGTTATCGCACCAACAACTTCGCCGGCAAGCTGGCCAGTGATGACGGGCGTTACTCCGCGACGAATGGCACGCTGACGGTGCATCCGCGCGAGCCGCGTTTGATCCAAAAGATTTGGACGACGCAGGAGTTTTCCAAGGACTTCATCCTCAAGCTGGAATTTCGCGCGGCGACCAATGCCGACAGCGGGATTTATATCCGCGAGCCGCAGTTGCAATGCCGCGATTACCTCGTCGCCGGGCCATACAAGTCGTTGAAGCAATACAAGCCGCAGGACTGGAATGAAATCATTGTCATCGTCACGAACAACGTGGCGTTCTGCACCTGTAATGGCGAAGTGCTGGAGGCCGCGCTGAAGCTTCCGGACCAAGGCCCGATCGGTTTTGAGGGTGATCGCGGGCAGATGGAGTATCGGCGCGTGCGATTGAAAGAGTTGCCGTGAGGGTAGGGCGGTGCTGCTGCGCCGCCAAAAGGCTGACCGGCAGGTCAGCCCTACCGATGCGATCAACCGCCGGTCAAGGTGCCCCGGCCGCATCAACGCCTGTTGCCTGCAAGAGTTGCTGGACGACATCGGCAGCGGAGTAGGAATCCCGTCCTGGAGGAATGAAGCTGGCCACCGTGGCCACCTCATTTCCGGCGGTGATCAAAGCCAGGCCCTCGGTCCGGTCCGGCCGGATTTGCGGCAGGCCAATCGTGCCGACCAATCCGTTACAGACGCAGAGGCGGCCGGTGGTTTCGTCTGGGTTGCCGCCTTTGCGGATGAAATCGGCGACCGGTTCGGCAGGACAACGATAGCCCAGACTGCCGTCGGCTTTGCGATAGGCGTGGCGGAGATAACCAAGGTCGCAGCACCGGGAGCGGGTTTGGTTCGCGGCGGGATCAACCAAGGTGCCTGGCAGCGGGACGACTTTGAAGGGAAAGCCGGTCGGCGATGCCAGCGGATCGGTGAAAATGCGGGCGTTGCCGGCGCGACTGAGTTGCAGGACCTGCTGCTTGAGATCGGGGCGGATGCCGGATTCTTCGCAAAAGGCGAAGGCCGTGCCGACCTGGATGCCGGCAGCGCCGAGGCGCAACGCTTCCGCCAGTTTCCCGGGGCGGCCGTACGATCCGGCCAGCCAGAACGGGAGTCCGAGGTCGCGGATTTTTTCCAGATCGGGAATGTCCCGCGGGCCGTAGAGGGGTTCGCCGGCGGCACTCAATTGCATCGGGCCGCGGGGCGGGGCGTTGTGGCCGCCGGCCGTTTCCCCTTCCACGATGAAACCGTCCACGACGCCGTTGGACTTGCGGGCCAGCGTCATGGCCAGGGTCGCGGAAGCAACAATGCCAAAGAAAAACGGGCGCTTGAGTTTTGGCGCGGCGCCGCGCAGGAACCGGGCGGGATCGAAGCGGGTGAAAAATTCTTCGCCGGCTGCCGCGCCCTCGACGTCAATTTTCAACGCCACGGATTCGCCGCGCGCCAGTTGGTCGAGCACGCCGGGAATGCTGCGCGGAATGCCCGCGCCCATGAGCACGTAATCCACGCCGGCGAGCATGGCGCCGAAGAGCGAGGGCAGGGTCGGGAACTGAATCTTCTCCAGGAAATTGATGCCGACGGGTTGTTGGTGTCCGGCTTTGGCGAGGAAGACCTCCACGAAATTAGCCGCGACCGTCAGGGCGGTGAGTTCCTCGGGCTGTTCCAAGCTGGGCAACGCGGTGAGTTTGAACGGCGCCGTCGGGGCTTTGCCGCCGGGAATAAAATATGCCGCGAGAATCTGCGCCGCGATTTGCGGGACGGGGAAATGTTCCAGAGCCCGACGCATCTGACCGTCGGGATCACCGACCTGTAATCGGCGGGCGAGAATGGCGGCGAGGGCCGTGCCCGAGACGACCCCGAGTTGTCCGGTGCGCGCCACGGCTTGGGCGAGACGCCAGTCCGAGACGCCCGCGCCCATTCCGCCCTGAATAATCAATGGATGTGACATGTTGATCGCACCGATCTGGTTTTCATTGTGAAATCCCAGCGCGCATTTCCAGGATCGAGCTTCAATCGTCGGGAGCTTGGGTTTGCTCCCGCGGAAGAATCATCAAGACTTGCGCAGAAGCACGCTAGGTTTGCTGTGAGGGGAAGGCAAGCCGCGTGACTGCTCAGATTTTGTCATAGTGTATGCATCTGCCGAATGACTCCTCTTATTGAATTAAATATCGGGTTGCAAAAGAAGGTCGGAAACGAAGCGCCGGCAAAATTCCCCTCACCCCGGCCCTCTCCCCATCGGATGGGGAGAGATTTCGCCGAATCTCGATTCGCGCTTTGACCCCCTGAACCGACGGGAAACACCCAACATCCAACCCCCAACCTCGAACCTCCAAGGAGCGCCGCTTGGTCAGGCATTGGGTGTTGAGGGTTCGAGGTTGGATGTTGGATGTTCCCAAGGGTTCATGGGGAGGGTGGCCGCAGGCCGGGTGCGGGGAATTCGTTTCCGACCAGCTTTTTGCGAACTGTTCTAAATATCGGGCCGCAAAGGTTGCGAAAATAAAAAAGCGCGGGCCGAAGCCCGCGCTGTTGAATTTCTGGGAGCGCCAGCATCTTGCTGGCGTCATTCAAGGAGCTCGCCGGCAAGATGCCGGCGCTCCCGGGATTACACGTTATACGTGCTGCTGCTGGTCGTGCCGCCGCGACCGGTCCAGTTCGTGTGGAAGAACTCGCCGCGCGCTTTGTCCACGCGCTCGTAGGTGTGCGCGCCGAAGTAATCGCGTTGCGCTTGAAGCAAATTCGCAGGCAACACCGCCGAGCGATATTGATCGTAGAACGCCAGTGCCGTGCTGAACGCGGGGACGGGAATGCCCTTCTTCGCCGCCGTCGCCACGATGTTGCGCCAGCCCTTCTGTGCCTTCTTGATCTCGCCGCGGAAATAATCGTCGAGCAGCAGGTTCGCGAGCTTGGGATTCTTGTCGTAGGCTTCCTTGATCTTGCCGAGGAAACGCGAGCGGATGATGCAGCCGCCGCGCCACATGAGGGCGATGCCGCCGTAGTTGAGCGTCCACTTGTATTCCTTCGCCGCGGCACGCATGAGCATGTAACCCTGCGCGTAGCTGACGATCTTGGAGGCGTAGAGCGCGTTCTTGATGTCTTCGATGAATGCTTTCTTCTTCTCCGCGTTCGCCGCGATGCTTGAGAGGGTGGGGCGTGGACCTTTCAATTTGCGCGCGGCCTTGACGCGTTCGTCCTTCAACGCCGAGACGCAACGGGAATAAACCGCTTCCGCCATCAGCGTGATCGGGATGCCGAGGTCCTGGGAGTTGATGACCGTCCACTTGCCCGTGCCCTTTTGGCCGGCGGTGTCGAGAATCTTGTCCACGAGCGGCGAACCGTCCTCGTCTTTCTTGGCGAGAATGTCGCGGCTGATTTCGATCAGATAGGAATCCAGGTCGCCCTTGTTCCACTCGGTGAAGACTTCGCTCATTTCTTGGGCGGACATGCCGAGGCCGTTCTTCATGATGTTGTAGGCTTCGCAGATCAACTGCATGTCGCCGTACTCGATGCCGTTGTGAACCATCTTCACGTAATGGCCTGCACCCATTTCGCCGACCCAATCGCAGCACGGCACATTGCCTTCCACTTTCGCGGAGACGGCTTGGAAAATGTCCTTCACGTGCGGCCACGCGGCGGGCGAACCACCGGGCATGATGCTCGGGCCTTTGCGCGCGCCTTCCTCGCCGCCGCTGACGCCGGTGCCGATGTAAAGCAGCCCTTTGCTCTCGACGTATTTCTGCCGCCGATTCGTGTCGTCGAAGAGGGAGTTGCCGCCGTCAATGATGATGTCGCCCGCTTCGAGATGCGGGAGGAGTTGTTCGATGAATTCGTCCACGGGCTTGCCGGCCTTGACGAGCATCATGACGCGGCGCGGGGATTTGAGTTTGGAAACCATTTCCGCGATGGAATGCGCGCCGAGGACTTTCGTGCCCTTGGCTTCGTTCGCGAGGAACGCGTCCACTTTCTCGGTGGTGCGGTTATAGGCCACGACGGTGAAGCCGTGGTCGTTCATGTTGAGGATGAGGTTCTGGCCCATGACGGCCAGACCGATGAGAGCGATATCGCCAGTAGGTTGCATGTTGGTAGTAGTCGTAGTCGTGAAATAAACCGAAATTCAGCCGGAACGATACAAAACCCGCGTCCGCCCGCCAGAAGATTTTCTGGGAGAGAAATGCAGAACGGTTAAGGAAATGTGAACAGCTAAGCAGAGTTTAGCGCGCGGACGGTTTTGCCACCGGGCCGGGAATCTTCAGTTGCCTACGATCGAAAGAGTTGTCCCCCTGAAACCGCCATTGGTTGGGGTAGTCTCCCGTGAAGCAGAAACTGATGTAGCTATGCGGTTGATCGGCATGCCGCACCAGACAGCCTTCGTGATAGCTCCAGTTCTTTGGCTTTTCGGGAAGGTAGATGGGAATCAAATCCTCCAGCCTTAGCGGCAACAAGCCGTGGTCGCTCCGATAATCGCTGATCGCTTGAACAATGGGTAGCCCGGTCAAGGCTACCTTCTCGGGCTTCCGTTCAAATAACACCATGAGCCCCAGCGGTGACGTCAGTACGAGTAGCAAGATGACGCCTGACCAGACCAGAATTCTTAACCAAGAAGATTTGGCCATTTGATTTAACCAACCGATTGTCTTTGTCGCACTTGGGCGCGACACGTCGGGAGTTATCCCTGCGCGCCCAACTGCAACCGCGTGTCGCTTTCCAGCAGCGTCTTGAGATTCGGCCAGTTCGCCTCGTTCATGCCGTTGAAGGCATTGAGATATACCGCCACGGCTTCCTGGGGATGTTTGGCGAGCAGCGCGTCCACGGCGGCTTTGAGCTTGGCGTCGTCCACGGATTTGGGAAGGTCTTCGACCACGCCGTTTTCGTTGGGGATGTCGAGGGCGTTCAGGAAATCCACCAGCATGGCTTGATGCTTCTTCACGAGCCAGGTGCGGAGCAACGTGCCTGCGGCCACGTCAAGATTCGGGCGCGTGAGCGTGCCGAGCATGGTGGCGTGGCGTTCGGTCTTGGCCTGACGTTCGAGGAAGACCGGGCGCAACTTGCGCGCTTCCGCCACCGCTTGGAGGATGGCGCGGTAGGTGGGCTTTTCCGATTCAAAGGCGAAGGTGAGGATTTCGTTCGCCAACGCGGGCGACATGAAGCCGAGCAATTCGTAAGACTTGAGCATCGTTCGTGAGGCTTAAAGTCTGAAGTCCCGGGACTCCGGTCAAGTCCGAGTTTGATTGGGGGGGTGTGATTGGAACTGCCGCTCGCGGTGTCGGTTCTTAATCTTAATCCTGATCTTTTTCTTAATCCTTCTGGCCCGGAGATTAAGATTACGAAAAAGATTAAGATTAAGAGGCCGGAGCGCCCGGCAGTTTGAATCACACCCGTTGATTGGCGGCGTGACGCGGCGGTGACTTTCGGGCAAGGTGGAGGCATGGCGCAGGTTGCTTTCAAACTCATTCTCGTCACGGCCCCGGACCTGAAGACGGCCCGGCGGCTGGCGCGGGCGGCGTTGGCGGCGCGGTTGATCGCGTGCGCGAATCTCGTTCCCAAACTCGAATCGCACTACCGTTGGCAGGGCAAGCTGGAGCGGAGCGCCGAGGTGCTGATGGTCATGAAGACGACGGCAGCTCGGGTCGCGGCGTTGGAAACGCTGGTGCGGGCGAAGCATCCCTACGACACGCCGGAATTCGTGGTGCTGAACCTGGCGGGCGGATCAAAGAAGTATCTGGCATGGCTGGCGGAGTCCGTGCGCTGAAATTCAACCACGGATGGACACAGATAAACACGGATGTGGGGCGAGCCTTCCGTCGGTTCTTAATCTTACTCTTGTTCTTAATCTGTCCTCCCGAGGATTAAGATTAAGAAAAAGATTAAGATTAAGAAGAGGGGGCAAGAGGGGTTGCGCGCCGGCAAATCTTTGGTAAAAGTGAAGGCGTGACTCCGGCGGACATCTTCGTAGTCGCAATGCTGGCCGTGCTCGGTTTCGTGCTGGGCGGGGCCATCGGGATGTTTTATCTCGTCCGCCACCTGCGGTCGCGCGCCGCCATGGCAGTAGTCGAATCCCCGGAAAGTCTGGCGCGGCAATTCTCCCGGTTCACGTATGCTCCCTATCATCCCGTTCAAGTGCGGCGTCCGGCGCGCTGGCTCGCCATCCGCAGTCGCGATACGCACGCGGTGCAACTTGCCCTGGGCCTGCGCAATCCCCGGCCGTGTTCGTGGTCGGAAGGGCTGCTTTCCGCGCGCAAGCTTTTCATCGCGCCACCGATCAATGGCTGGACATTGGTGTTCGGCGCGGGCCTGCCGATTCCCGACGACGACGTGGATGTCTGCTATCGCTTCCTGCGCGAGTTGAGCCGGAAGCTCGGGCACGTGCAATTTTTCCAGGCGGATCAGGTATTGCAACATCACGCCTGGGCGCAGTTGGAATCAGGGCGCGTCGTGCGGGCGTATGCGTGGGCCGGTACCACGCTTTGGAATCAGGGCGTCAAGACGAGCGCGGAGATTGCGCTGCGGCTGAATTGTTTTGCCTACGGCGAAAATCCCGGCAGCGATGATTGGACCGTGGCGGATCACATCGTGGCGAATGTGGAGAAGGTGTCGCAACTCGCGCAGCGCTGGAGTCTCGACCCGGCGGAGATTGACGGGCGCGTCCTGGCCCAGCAACAGGGCATCGCGGGGAATGCGAAGGGGTTTTGAGGCTGTTGCATGTTGCAGGTTGAAAGTTGCAAGTGCGGCGTCTGCGACATCAACTTGCAACCTGTAACCTGCAACGTGTAACTCCCGCGCCGCGATTGGCTCTTGCCGTCGGGAAAAGGTTGCGGCAGTCTGCGGCGGTGGTTCGGCGGTCAACCCAAACTCAAGCAGCGTTATGTCACTCGAACTCGAACTCCAACAATTCCCGAAGGACATCAAACTCAAGGACGGCTCGAAGATGAGGCTCCGCCCGCTCAAGCGCACCGACGAAAAAGCGTTTCACGCGCTTTTCCAGACCATCCCCGAGCCGGAACGCATGTTCATCAAGCATCGTGTCACGGACATCGCGGTCATCCGGGATTGGTGCGAGGCGATTGATCTGGGGCGCAACCTGCCGTTGCTCGCGACGGACGGGAACAAGATTGTCGGCGTGGCCACCTTGCATCAGCAACTGGGCGGTTGGAAGCGGCACATCGGCCGTGTGAGCGTGCTGGTGCAGCCGGCGGTGCGCGGACGCGGCATTGCGCGCGGGTTGATCCAGGAGATCGTGGACATCGCCCGCGCCACCGGCCTGGAAAAGGTGGAGGCGGAATTCATCGGCGAGCAAGCGGGAGCGATGCATATGTTCGCGATGCTCGGCTTCAGCGAATTGTGGCGGAAGGAAGATTACGTCAAAGACATGCAGGCCATCGCGCATGATTATGTCTTGATGGGTCTCGAATTGAAGACGGACGAGGAATACGCCAGCGCCGCCGGGTGAGCGGGGGATTTACGATTTGCGATTGCCGATTTACGTTGGTGTAACGTCAGATCGAAGCGTGGTTCGATCCGCTCGTGGTTCGTAAATCGTAAATCCAAAATCATAAATCGCCATGCCTCCCGAAATCTGTCCCAACTGCGGCGCGGAAGTGCCGCGCAAGGCGAAGGCGTGCCCCGGTTGTGGCGCGGATGAAAACTCGGGCTGGGCCGAGGACGCTCAACAAGCCACCGCCGCCGATCTCGGCCTGCCGGAGGAAGATTTCGACTACGACGAATTCACGAAACGCGAGTTCGGCAAGCCATCGCCCAAGCCGCACGGATTGCATTGGGTCTGGTGGCTGGCAGGTTTCGCAGTGTTGGCGGCAATTATCTTCACCTGGATTCTATGAGTGACCCCGCAGCAAAACCACCCGCCTCCACCCGCCTCATGTCGCTCGATGCGTTGCGGGGGTTCGACATGTTCTGGATCATCGGCGCGGATTCGCTCGTGTATGCGTTGAGCCGCATGAGCCAGAATCCAGCGACGAAACTTCTCGCCAAGCAACTCGATCATGCCGAGTGGGCGGGCTTCCGGTTTTATGATCTGATCTTCCCGCTGTTCGTTTTCATGGTCGGGGCGTCCATCGTGTTTTCGCTCACCAAGATCGTCAACGAATCCGGGCGCGTCGGCGCAATCTATCGCGTGATCAAGCGCGGCATCCTGCTTTTCCTCATCGGTCTCATCTACTCGGGTGGTTTCACGGAAACCTGGCCGAATATGCGGCTGATGGGCGTGTTGAATCGCATCGCGCTCGCCTACACTGTGGCGGGACTGTTGTTCATCTGCTTCAAGCCGCGTGCGCTCATCGGCATCTGCGGTGGCATCCTGATCGGTTATTGGGTGTTGATGACGTTCGTTCCCATCCGCGACATCCAATTAGAGAAAGAAAATCTCGCGTTGCTGGCCGACCAGGCTGGTGATTCGCGCTCGGCGCGGCTGTTCCGGGAATCAGGCAATGCCGCCGCCATCAATCCGTCCGCGATCAAGGACAGCGCCTTATGGGCGACGACGGAACTGATGTATGCCGCGACCACCAATCGCGTCATAAACAAATTCGAGCCCGGCTACAACGTGGCGAATCATTTCGACTTCAATTATCTGCCCGCGCGGAAGTATGACTTGTTCTACGACCCGGAAGGGATTCTCAGCACGATCCCCGCGGTGGCGACGTGTTTGCTCGGCGTGTTCGCCGGACTGCTCTTGCAAAGCACTGCGTTCGGCAACAACAAGAAACTGCTCTGGCTCTTTGGCGCAGGCGTGGTGTGCGTGGCGCTCGGCTGGTTGTGGGGTTTGCAATTTCCCGTCATCAAAAAGATTTGGACCTCGTCCTACGTGCTCGTGGCGGGCGGATATTCAGCGTTGCTGCTCGGCGCGTTCTATCTCGTGGTGGACGTCTGGAAATTTCAGAAATGGTGTCAGCCCTTCGTGTGGATGGGCATGAACGCCATCACGATCTATCTCATCAAAAACTTCCTCGGCGGCACGTTCAGCAAATTGTCCGCGCGCGTCCTCGGTGGCGATGTGAAGCTCTGGCTCGACGCCCACGTCGCCAAAGGTTTCGGCGACCTGATGATCGCGATGGGCGGATTGCTGATCGCGTTCTGGATCGTGCGCCTTCTCTATCAGAAGAAAATCTTCCTGCGCGTTTGACGGAGCACCGATCTTCGCATCGGCTCAGTTCAATTCCATTGCCCCGTGAGGGTGAACGCGGCCCAGAAATAGGGATTTGAATAATCCTTTGACCGGAGCAACGACAACTGCGCTTCGCGCCATGCTTGGGCACGCGGCGTGCCGGAACGCCAACGCCGCATGAATTCCGTCATCACCTGGCTGGTGGCTTTGTCGCTCACCGGCCAGTGACTCGCCAGCACGGTTTCCGCTCCAGCGATGCGGAACGCGCGGCGCAACGACATCACGCCCTCGCCAATCTTTACTTCGCCTGTGCCACTGTCGCACGCGCTCAGGATGACCAGTTCCGTTCCCTGTAAGTTCAGCAATGACGCCTCCAAGCCGGTCAGCAAGCCGTCTTCCGCTACCGCGTTTGTAATTTGACGCGCATGGTTCGCTCCGGCTAATGCGATGCCACAACGCACCAGCGGATTCTCCCAATCATTATCCGGTAGGGACGCGTTCCACCGTGTCCCTATATTTCCCGCCCAAGAATCCCGCAGCGAATTCGTTCGCTTGAACTCCTGATCGGACAGGAAAAACCCATGGGTGGCCAGATGAAGGACGCGCGGAGAAACCACGGCTTTCAATTCTGCCTCCCGTGCGTCCGGGCCAAGACGCAGCGTTGCGTCGTCACCCAGCAAGCTGGCGACGTTCGTGGCCTCGATGGCTGAACCGGGCAAAGGCTTGAAGTTCAACCTGCGCGCCTCGCGGCTCAGTGACTTTATCGGAGCGCGGCTGTCCTCAGCCGCAGCAGCCACGAGGTTTGAAACGCGTTGGGATGATTCGGCAGCGCTCGCTTCATCGGACGCGCTGCGGCTGAGGACAGCCGCGCTCCGGTCGCGTACGCCTCCCCAATCCAGATCAAAATCCGGGTTGCCCATCACCAGCGACTTTGAATTTTGCATTCTTAATTTTGAATTCGCTTGGCCGGAAGCCAAGCGAACGACTTCGCGTCCGCTCGTGACGTAGCTGATGGTCTTTTCTTCAATCAGAAACTTGTTGCCGTTTTGCCCGCACGGAAGTGCCTCGAATGGCAGGCGGCTCAATTGACCGTCCGGGCAGACGATGAGGTGGGAAACATTCGTCAGATGCCGGGCGAGCGGGGCATAGACCAACTGGCTCAACTGCTGCAAGGCCGGGGACAAATCTTTGGCGGCAAACTGCCCAGCGGACATCCGCTTGCAGACCAACTCGACGGCTTCGTTGATGGGCGCAGCCTCGCCCAAGTCCACACGCTCGACGACGATGTTGGTGAAATCACGAGCCAGCGGAAAGGTCAGGTACGCGGCGTAGCGTTGCTCCTTCCATTGGTTCGTCTTGGCAGAGAAATCGTAGCGGCGATACTGAATGAAATCCACCAGCACGGATTGCGGCGGAAGACTTCGGGCAACGTCGAGCAATGTCAGGTTTCGCTCATGAATCGTTTGTGCCACCAAGCCGTTCCATTCTGCCAATGCTTCTTCAATCTGCGTCTTTGCTGTTTGTAATTGCCGCCGCCGGGCATCGCGCTGCGCACCATCGAGGTTGCTCTCAGGCAAACGATCTAGGTGGTTCTGAATTTCAACAAGCTTTTCACGCAATTCGCGTGTTGAAGTCCGTGCATCCATGTCCAAGGAAACTTGGGTTGTTTGCACTTCTTCCAACAGGGCTTTGCTTGATGCCAGTTGTTCCGCACCTTTCGCTAGCCCGGAAGCGATGTTCGATAAACTCAGCGCACAGAGAGAATGAAAAAGTTCAGTTCTGTAAAACGTTTTGTCGGTCAATCTCAGCCGATCTTCACTGCTGGCTCGTGCAGATTGCGCCACAAGATAATCCCTCTGTGAACGCAACGCGGTCACAAGCGGACGAACGGCTTCGTCGAATTCACCCGCTCTACACAGCGCAAGCCCGGCTTCTTCCAATTCACTGGCGACGGTGGGATGTTCCGCCCCGAACACCTTCGCCCGAATCAACGCGCTCTTGCCGTATAACTCCGCAGCTTTGTATTCGTCATCCATGCCTGCGTACACCGTTGCGGCGGTGCTTAGAGTGTCAGCCATCGCGGGATGATCCGGGCCAAAGAAGTTCGTTTTGATGGAGAGTGCGAGTGAAACGAGACGCAGCGCATGTTTGAATTCTCCGCGTTCGCACTGAAGCCGCGCGTACTCTTCTGCCGCCTCCGCGATTGCTGGATGGTCTTTGCCAAATGCCCTGTCTCGAATCACGATGGCCTCCTCGATAAGCCGTTTCGCGGAGTCCAATTGGCCGAGGTTTCGTGAGAACATGCCCCAGTTCAACAAGACGGTTGCCAACACGGGACTATTTTTCCCAACAGACTTATCTAGTGCGATTACAGTGTCTTTATACATCGTCGGCACATCCTGATCTTTGTCTTGTTCAATCAAGACAAGTGCAAGGTTGTTAACCGCCGCTGCGTAAGCAGGGCTATTCGCTCCAGCGGTTTTCTCCTGAATCGAGAGCCCCCTGCGGAAAAAATGTTCAGCATCTGAATTGTTGCCGAGACGGTAGTGAAGCAACCCAAGCGAGTTGAGAACTCCCCCAAGAACTATATTGTCACTCCCAACCGTTTTTTCCAAAGTCCGCAGATTGTCTTGAAGCAGGGGCGCAGCCTGCTCATACATTCCAAGTTGTTGGTAGTTGTCTGCAAGAGATTTTCTGACGGACACCAGCAGAAGATGCTCTGAGCCGACACAGTTCGTAAGGACCATGAGGCTCAATTCGCAAAGCCGAACAGCTTCTTCATATTCACCCTTTGCAGCGGCCATCACTGACTCCAGCGAAAGGTTTTCGGCGTAGGGAAGACTTTGTGTGCCCAATGATTTCCTAACCAGTTCGGTGCTTCGCACGATGGTCAACGACGCTTGTGCTGGGTTGCCTTGTACAAGATTCAAGAGTGCTTGTCCGCGCAGGCTCATTGCCAAGGAGAGATTGTTCGTATCGCCGTCTTGCGCCACGCTCGCGTGTTCCAACGCTAGTTTCGCTCCTGGCAGGTCACCACTGACGAAGAAAACTCCGGCGCGCAAAAACTGAATGCGGCCGGCTGCTGGGTGGTTTGTGGCGAGAACTTGATCCGCTAAATCTTGCGCCTGGAGTAGAAGTGCGCCGGCATCATTTGGATTGGCCAAGAGAAACACACCATGAGCCTTCGTGGTCAGTAGAATCGCTATGTCTTTCTCTTTGGCTTTCGAGAATCGTTCCGCTTCAGCGACAGCCCTGTCGAGCTTTTGGTCTGCGCCAATATAATCCCCGGCATAGTAAAGTTCCATCGCCTCCTCGTGGAGACTTTGTCCTTCAGGCCAAGAGAGTAGCAATTCCGGGCCAAAAAGCTCGTGGATGTATGGGCGCTGAGGAGAAGCCATGAGACAATTAACGATCACTAAATTGACAAGCCACGCGAGCCCAAACAAGCAGAGAAGAAATCGTTTGGGAACACGCGGCGGAATGAACATGGTTCAAATGAAGACATTTCCATGAGGGAAATCAATCTAGTACGGCGACAAACAAATTTCGATACGTTGCCGATGAGACGGGTAGAGCGCGCCACTCCGTGCGCGCCGCAGCTTGCAACGGGTTTTCTGAACGGCGCGCTCGGAGTGACGCGCTCTACCATGTAACGAAATTTAGTTGTCGTGGTACTAGTAACAGCAATTGACCGGAGCATCGCGCGTTCTTTCGCGATGCTCCGGTTAACCAGTTCAGAAGCCGGATGAACTGGAACGGCGATACAACGGTTTCGGCGTGTAGCCGCCGGTGTAGGGACGCGGCATGGTGTTGAGACTGTAGCTTCGGTAACTCGGCATGGGCGTGGGGCGATTCCAGCTTGAATCCAAGCTGGAACTGCGGGGCGAAACATAGCCCGGTTGCTGCGACGGATAGCCGCGATAACTGAGGTTGTCGTAGGGCGTGCCGTTGGCGGGCGTCCGGTAGTAGCTGTTGACATAAGTACCGTTGCTGCGGAAGTGGCCGCTTACCCATTCGGCTTGGGCGGCAACGGCGGCGGTCAGGATCAGGGCGGCGAGGGCGAGTTTGGTCAGGGTTTTCATATTTTGGATTCGTGTTGTTTTGTTAATTGTTGGTGAAGGCCGTCCACCGCTGTCTCATGGCTTCTGCTTGTCTGGTTCATGACCCCGGAGGGCGACCTTCACCAGCTACATCGCAAATGAGTTTTTCTTTCTTACAACTATTTTCAGATGCTTTGACCGGGGATGCGGCTTTGGGCAAGCTAGGCTGGTGAATCCGCCCGACTTCAAATCGCTGCAACAAGGCGATGCTGTGGCTTGGGATGAGGCGTTTCGGTGGCTCTGGCCGACGGTTATTGCCGTGGCGCAACTGAAGCTTCAGCCGTTTTTCCCCAACGAGGCCGAGGACGTGGCGATTGAAGCTTTGGAAGAATTGGTAGAGAAGGTGGGCACGGTCAAAACTGTGGTGGAACTCAAGCCGCTGGCCGCGAGTATCGCGCATCATCGGGCGGTTAGTTTGTTGCGGGAGCGGTTTGCCAAGAAGCGGGGTGAGGGAAAGACGGAATCGTTGGATGCGCCGGCGGATGATGGAAAGGCGAAACCCGAACCGGTCGCAGGCAATTCTCCATTGACCGACTTGGAGCAAAAGGAACTGGCGCAACGGCTCGGCCAGTCGCTGGCGGAACTCAAGCCACCGCTGGGCGAAGTCCTCTCGGATTTCTTCTTGCATGGTTTGCGTTATGAGGAGATTGCCAGAAAGCGCGGGGTGGCGGTTGGCTCAGTGGGCGTATATTTGAAGCGTGGGTTAGAAGCAATGCGGCGCATCTGGGGGCGGGAGGAAAATAGTTGAAACAAACGAACCAGCATTTGCGATGAACTCAATGAATGACGAACGCTTTTTCGATCTGGCCATGAAGGCCATCGCCCGCCAATGCACGGACGCCGAACGCGCGGAACTGGACGCACTGCTGGCAGGTCAGCCGGAGTTGCAGGCGGAGTTGGCGCGGTTGCAGGCGGACGTACAGACGACGAAGGATGCGCTTCCGCTCGTGGATGCGACGCAGGCCACGACGGGCGAGTTTCCGGCTTACGCGCGCGGGCGATTGCAAACAAAGGTGAGGGAGACGCTTGGTCGCCCGGCGGGCGTGAAAGAGTCGGATCGCTCGCTAGCGGTGGGCTGGCGATGGGTGTTGGGATTGGCGGCAACGGCGGCGGTGGTGGTGCTGCTCGTGGCGTTGCCGATGTTCCGCACGCCGAACGCGCCGGTGATTCAACTGGCGATGCTGGACACGGCGGGTGGCACGCGTGGCTCTGACACGAATGAAACGGCGTTGCTTCACAGAACATGGTCAACCGCCACGCTGGATTCTTTCACGAATGCGGAGGCTTTGCAGGAGTGGGAGGCGCAGAGCAAGACGGACGTGGTGAAGGTAATTTACGATCGTGCCGCCGCGGAGGTCAGGGTGTTCGGGACGTGGCGGGGCAAGTCGTTGAAGAAAATTTTTGCGATTGAGCAAGACCTCACAACCACGCTAGCGCAGGCCAAGGCTTTCGTTAGCGAGCAAACCAAGGAATGAGCCTCCTTACGTCGGCGGCTACAAACTCAATCCTCCGGTAGCGGCTTGCCTTTGGTTTCCGGCGCGAACGGCAGGATGAGCAAGCCGATCAGGAAGATGGCGCACATGGTCATCGCCGAATAACGCTCCATCGCGGGCGAACCGAAGCCGCCATAAACTTTCGTCGCGAGCGTTGCGGAAAAGAAACTGCCCGCCGCTGCCGCGAAGCGTCCGAGGTTGTAGCAGAATGACGTGCCCGTGCTGCGCAACCGGCTCGGGAACAGTTCCGGCAAATAAATCGCGAACCCGGCGAACACGGCGAGTTGGCAACTGGTCATCAGTGGCAACATCCACATGCCGTCGGCAGGCGAGTTCATTCTCCAATACACCAGTACTGTCACGACGAGCGCGAGACTAAAGCCGATGGCGAAAGCAATGCGTCGGCCGAGGTGCTGTGCAACCTTGGTGAAGATCCACATGCCGACCGCCGCGCCGAGCATCGAGAGCAGGTACGAATACGTCACCGCCGTGTTGACCTTGGCCAGGACTTTGTCGGCGGGCACACCGTCGTTGAGATACCACGTCTTGAAAACATTCCGCTGCAAATCCACGCCGTATTCACCGATAGCCCAGAGGGCGACGACGCCGGTGGAGGCGATGACGGCTCCGACGAAAAGATTCTTTCGCCAGCGGGCTTCCTTCAACAGCCCGGCATACGGCGAAAAGATGCTGCCGGTCGGCAGGCGACCTTCGCGTTTCAATTTCAACCACGGCTCGGGTTCTTTGAGATACTTTTGGATCAGGATCACCAGCAGCGCCGGCAGCGCGCCGACGAGAAACATCCAGCGCCAACCGGTGCCTTTGGTGATCGTTCCGGCGATCTCCATGTTATCAATGAGCATTTTCACCAGACCGGCGGAGATGTTTCCCACGGTGGACAATACCTGCAACATGCCGAGCGCGCCGGTGCGGGAGTGATTGGGAACGGTCTCCGCGATCAACGCGACCGCGAGGCCGAACACGCCGCCGACGCCCATGCCGGTCAACATGCGAAGTAACGCAAAATCAATCCATGACCGGCTGAAGAAGGTGAGCCCCGTGCAAGCTGAATAGAGCAGCACGGTGACGGTGAGCATCTTCGCGCGGCCAAAGCGGTCGCCTAATGCACCGAAGATCAAACCACCGATGCCCCAGCCGATGAGAAAGATGGCGGTAACTTCCTTGCCGGCAGCCTGGATGACGCCGGGCTCTTGTCCTTGCATGAGCGAATTCAATGCGGGAATGCGCGCCAGCGAGAACAAGCGTTGATCCAAACAATCAAAAAACCACGCCGCCGAAGCCACGATGAAAACGAACCAATGATAGCGGGTCAGGCCGCGCCACCACGGACCGTGGGCGTCGGCGGATGCGGAAGGTGTGCTCATGGGCGCGGAGTATTGCGGGAAATCCGCGCCGAGGCAAATGCGCGCTTAGATTTTAGCCAACAAAAAATCCGTGATTGTTTGAATAAAATCCTCCGGCGCTTCGGCGTGCACCCAGTGTCCGGCAGTGGCGATGGTTTCCAGCTTCACCTGCGGAAACATCTGTCGGATCAGGGTGACGTCTGGTTCGCGGATATAATCCGACTTGCCGCCCCGCACAAAAAGGGTCGGCCCGCCGAACTGGATTTCGGGCGGTATGGCGCTGCGGATGAGATGATAGTTGGCGCGAAGCGCGGCGACATTCGGTTTCCAGCGCAGCATGCCCGCCTTGTCGCGACCGAGATTCTTGAGCAGGAACTGACGGATGCTTTTATCCGGCACGGTGGGGAGCAGTGCGGCTTCCACTTCATTGCGCTGCTGGAATTGGTGCAAGTCCAGCGCGTGCATTGCATCCAGGATTTTTGCGTAGCGCGGGGCATATTCGCGTGGGGACATGTCAACGACGATGAGTTTCTGCAGCAGCCCGGGATGCAGTTGCGCAAAGCGCATCGCGACTTTGCCGCCCATCGAATGACCGATCAGGTTGACCAGTCCGAGGTTCTGATCGCGGATGAACTCGGCGACGTCCGCCGCCATCACGTCGTAATTGAACTCCGCATCGTGCGGCGAGTGGCCGTGATTGCGCAGGTCGAGCAACGAAACCTGAAACTGCGAGGAAAGTCTTTGCGCGTGCGGCATCCAGTTATCCAGCGAACCGAGCAGGCCGTGCAGGATGAGCAACGGCGGGCCGTTGCCGACGACATGGAAATTCAACCTCATTACTTGGCGGGGTGCGGCGAACTCAAGGCTTCCAAGGCGCGCAAGGTCGCGGCGCTACGCGTTTCCACGCCGAGTTGCTGAAAGATTTCGAGCAGATGTTTCTTCACCGTGGATTCGCTGATGCCGAGAATGGACGCGATGTCGCCATTGGTCTTGCCCTGCGCGACCCAAAGTAAAACTTCGGCGACGCGTGGGGTGAGATTCAGCTTCTGCAACGGTTCAAATGACGAGAAATCCGGCTTGAACTCCCGCTGGCCTTGTTGCTCGGAGCGGCGCAGGCGGGCATTGATGGCTTCGAGCAGATCGGCCCGGGCGACGGGTTTGGTGAGGTAGTCGTCCGCGCCGAGGTTCATGCCGCTGCGCAAATCTTCTTTCTCGCCTTTGGCGGTCAGGAACACAAACGGGATGGCGGACAGTTCGGAATCCTCCCGCAACGCCGCCAATACGCCATGGCCGTCGAGTTCCGGCATCATCACGTCGCACAAGATCAGGTCGGGCTTCTCGCGCCTCACGGCTGCGAGCCCGACGCGGCCATTCTCCGCGCCGATGGCCTGGAACTTCTCGAGCTTGAGAATGGTGAGCAGGTTGCGCCGCATTTCCGATTCATCTTCGATGACCAATATCTTCTTCATGTTGAGAGCGGGTTTGGGTTGAGAGTTGAAAGCCATGTTGCGTTGGCGACTGGGACGCGTTTCCCGAGCTGGTTTCTGCCGCTTTTGAATGGTTTGCCGCTCGCCCTCACCCCGGCCCTCTCCCCCGGGGAGAGGGGGGAGCGTATCTCGCGCTCTGTTTCTCGAGCGATGGCATGACTGGTCCAGTCGCCGGTCATTTTCCTGACGCGGAAACTATTTCTCCCTCTCCCCGGGGGAGAGGGCGAGCGTGGGACAAACTTTTCCCAACGGGCCAGAGCGGCGAAGTGAATCGCCTTCGGCCAGGTTTTAAGTTTTTCAAAACTGAACATGTTTCCTTTCTCGGTTGGGTTGGTCTGTTTTATCACGCTCGCAAGCCGGGCGGATCACACTCAACTCTCAACTCAAATCTTCGCTCAACTGTTTTCAAACAACGGAAGTTTGACGGTCACCGTCGTGCCGCGACCGACGGTGCTTTCAACTTTGATCTTGCCGCGATGCAGTTCCACGCAGCGTTTGACGATGGTCAAGCCGAGGCCCGTGCCAGGCACTTGCCCGGCGTTGCGCCCGCGATAAAACGCGCTGAACAGCCGTTCGAGGTCGGCCTCGGGAATGCCCATGCCGTGATCGCGGATGCGGCAGACGGCGGAGTCGCCGTCGCGTTCGACGTCGAAATGGACCGTGCTGCCGGCGGGCGAATATTTCATCGCGTTCGAGAGCAGGTTGGTGAAGACGTGTTGCAGCAGGCGTTCGTCGGCGAACGCGGTGTTCACGTCCGCCGGGGTGGAAATCTGCACGAGACACTTGTTGTTCGTGGCGGATTGCAATTCATCCACGAGCCGGCGGCAGAAGCCGGCGAAATCCAGCGCCGTGGGGCGGAAATCCAGCTTGCCGGCCTCCACCATGCCGAGCACGAGCACTTCCTCCATCAAGTCCGCCATGCGCCGCGTGTTCTTGCGGATGGAGACCAGTTGTTCGCGCCGGTCTTCAGGTTCGAGCTGGTCGAGATAGTTCTCCAAAATCTCCGCCGAGGACATGATGACGCCGAGCGGCGTGCGGAATTCGTGCGAGACCATCGAGACGAAATTGCTCTTGAGCTGGCCGAGTTCCTTTTCGCGCGCGAGGGATTTCAACAATTCCGCCTCGGCCTGTTTGCGTTGGGTGATGTCCTCGGCGATGCCCCAGATTTCGTTCATCGTGCCACCCGGCGTCTTCAGCAACATGCCGTTGATGACGATGGGCACGCGATGACCGGCCTTGTGGATGTATTCCTTCTCGATCGGCCCGAAGCGCCCGGTCTGCTGGAGCGTCACGAGAATATCCTGTTCCTGCGCCTCGTATTCGCGCGGGGTCACGTCCCAATAACTCAGTGCCAACACTTCCTCCGGCGTGTAACCGATGATGCGCGCGAAGGATTCGTTCACCTGGAGGAACCGTCCGTCCCAGCTCGCGCGCGCCATCCCGAGCGGCGACAGCGCGAACAGCGCCTTGAATCTCTCCTCCGACTCGCGCAACAGGCTTTCCGACCGGGCGCGATGCGATTCTTCGAGTGCCAGCGAAACCATTGCGGCCAGCGACGACGCAAAATCAATCTCCTCCGCCGACCATTCCCGCGCCGGGCCGATGTGCTCGTGGCAGATGACGCCGACGACCTCGCCGCGCACCCAGACCGGCACGTCGAGCAGCGACGTGATGCCAAGCGGCTGGAGATAGTTTTCGATCAAGCCGGCCGTCGCCGGATGCGTAAGCACATCGCCGGCCGCGATGGGACGTTTGAGGGCGAGCGCGGAGAAATACGCGGGCGCATTGGTCGCGCTGAGCCGCGCGCCCTTGAATTTTTCCTCCTCCGTGTCGGCGGGGTGCAGATGCAACAACTCGCAGACGAGCGCCGAGTCGTTTTCCTGCAAGGACCAATAGCTCACGCGCGCCACGTCCATCGTCGTCGCGGCCTGCCGGGTGATGACGCGAATGGCCCGGGCGAAATCAGATTTGTTGGAACGCGCCAGCTTCAGCAGCACGTCGCGATGCTTTTGCATCTGTTCGCTGCGGTGCCGCAACGACGCCTCGATGCGCTTGTGCTCGGTGTTGTCAATGATGCTGGCGCGTAACAACGTCCGCTCTTCGCTCGGCAGGCGCACGAGCCGGACTTCGGTCGGCACGATGCGGCCGGAGCTGTGCGTGTGCAACCACTCGAAGACAGGTGTCTTGCCGGCATTGGCCTGACTGATCCATTCGCGCGCCGCGACGGCGGAGGGCCGTCCGTCGGGTTGAAACTCCGGGCTGACATCCCACGGGCCGATGCGGGTCAATTCCTCGTCGGTGACACCGTAGAGCGCCAGCGCGTGCTTGTTGCCGCTGAGAAATCTGCCGGTGTCGCCGTCGAATACCACGATCGCTTCCGGCGCGTGTTCAAGGATGGTGCGCAGCCGCGCTTCGCTCGCGGTCAATTCCGCCGTGCGTTCGGTGATGCGTTGTTCGAGGGAGGTATTGAGCTTGCGGATTTCGTCCTCGGCGTGTCTGCGTTCGGTGATGTCCGTCACCGAGCCGACGTGATACAACACTTTGCCGGTGGCTTCATCGCGCACGGCCAGACTGTTGGTCAGTCCCCACCAATGCTTGCCATCGCGGCGGAGGTATTCGATCTCTTCGTTGCGGAATCTGCCGTGGCGCGCCAGCAGTTCGAGCAACCGCACCCGCGCGTTCGGCTGCGCGTAGAGTTTTTCCCGGGGCACATGGCGCATCTCCTCAAGCGAATTGTAACCCGACATGTGGAGATACGCGCGGTTGGCGAAGGTCAATTCATGATCCGGCCCGGTGCGATAGATCGCTTCGGAAATGTTGTCGGTGACGGACACGAGCAACTGCTGGTTCTCGCGCAGTTCGTTTTCGGTGCGCTTGCGCTCCGTGATGTCGCGGGAGACGGACAGCAGGAGCGGTCGGTCGCCGCCGTGGATCAACGTGAGTACGATCTCGACGGGGAGTTGCGTGCCGTCGAAACGGTTGATGACCCACTCGAAACGGTGGCTGCCATTGGCCATCGCGAGCTGGATCACCTCCCTGACCTTGTCGGCGGACAGCGATCCGTCGGGCTGATGCTCCGGGGAAATGATGCTGGGACTGCTGCCAAGCAACGCCGCCTTGTCGGGTGCGCCGGTGATGCGGACGGAGGCATCGTTGACATCCAGGAATACGCCGGTCCGCGGGTCCTGCAACGTCATGGCATCCGCGCTTCGCTCGAACAGCAAACGGAACATGGCCGCAGTGTCGCTCAATTCCGACTCGGCGGCACTGGGCCGTTCGGTCCATTTACCGTCCGTGTTGGGTTCGTTAATCATGCTGACATGAAACTGAAATTGAATTTATCACTGACCGCAAAGCCGGCGCAACGTTGCGCGCAACCGGCCCAAACTGCAACTCTCCTTCGGGCGGCTCCTGCCCGCATCGCGGCCGCCGGTTGCCCGGCCCGGAAGAATTCGTCGTTTGATCTGCTGGCCACCCGCGCCAAGAAACCGGTGCGGATCGCTCCGCTGGTCATCACCGCGCGCCCGGTTTTTCGTGGCAACAAATCCTACCTCCGGGCGCTGCGCGCGGCGGAAATGGCCGCGTGGCATGCGAACATCAAGTTCCCGACGTTCTGAGCGACGCTTGTCTTCACGATCGTCCCTCCCAACCTGACCTGACTAAACCCCGACCCATCCAATCCCATCACATCATGAAATTGAAATACCTTCTGCCCGTCGGAATCCTGACCGTTGCCGGCGCCGCCTTGCTCATCGGCGCCGCGCCCAAAGTGAAAGCCAAGCCTGAAACCGCCGCCCAGACGCAGTTGCAACGCGGCGAATATCTCGTCAAGTTCGGTGATTGCACCGCGTGCCACACGCCGTTGAAGTTTGGCCCGAACGGCCCCGAGCCGGACATGGCGAAATTTCTTTCCGGTCATCCCGAAGACACGAAGTTGCCGCCGCCGGACCTGAAACCCGGGCCGTGGTTCGCCGCGACCGCCGGCATGACCGCGTGGGCGGGGCCGTGGGGAATCAGTTACGCCGCGAACATCACCCCCGACACCAACACCGGCATCGGCATCTGGACGGAGGAGATGTTCCTCAGCACCATGCGCACCGGCAAGCACATGGGCGCGGGGCGGCCGTTGCTGCCCCCGATGCCGTGGCAGGCGTCGTCACATCTGACCGACGACGATCTGAAGGCGATGTTCGCGTATTTGAAAAGCATTCCCGCCCTCAAGAATCGCGTGCCCGAACCGGTGCTCCCGAATCAGTTCGCCGCCGAGTGAACCCCGGAAACCTCCCCTCATGATCAGCGTTGCTGAATAGGCCGCCCGTCGCGTGCGTCCGACATTGCATCCGGCCCGGCCGGCAAAGGAGTTTGAAACCGTTTGCGCTGGCCCGGGTGATTGCCACTGATTTGAAAGAGATGAAATTGTCCGTTAAGAAGAAAATCAATCCCGCGTTCAAGCGGCTGCAAGTAATCCCGCCGTTGCCGGATCTTCCGGTCTGTCACGATCGGGTGAAAAATTATGCGGCGGCGCCAGTGGTCGTGATTGTTGCGCCGCGTCCCGAAGCCAGACAAGAAACGAGTCCGCTGTGTGTTTGAATTTCGCGATTCCGCCCCAGGTAAATGAACAGTCGGGGGTGCCGATAAAAGACCGGGACCGGTCGCGCGTCAAATTTCACAAGCTTGAGCTGCGATGGTTCTGGCCGGACCTGGATAAGCACAAAACAAATGCGAAAAGTTTCAGATTGGCTTTGGGAGCAGAGTTCGTTACTGTCTTAAAACCCTATGGGTTCACTGAAAAAACGCCGCAAGGCTAAAATCAACAAACACAAACGGCGCAAGAAGCTGCGCTTGAATCGGCACAAGAAGCGCACCTGGCAGAAATAGCCGCGCGGATCGATTCTTTACCACCACGCCGGCGGTTCGGGTCACCCGGGCCGCCGCGCGTGCTTTCATGTACCGGGATGAAGTTGCCATTTTTCCGCACTCTCACCCTCGCCTTCTTGGCGGGCGGGCTGTTGACCGGTTGCCGCTCGACTTTGCCCCGCGCTGCCGCCCACGCTTCGGACTCCGTGGATATTTCAGTGCGCGCCAAAGCGTATGCGCATTACTCGGCGGGCATCGTGCAGGAGTTGAACGGCAATGCCCCTGCCGCTTGGGAGGAATTTTATCTCGCCGCGAAGCTGGACAGCTCCGATCCGGAGCTGCTCAATGACGTCGCCAATCGGCTGATTGAGGGAAAACAATACGACAAAGCTCTGGAGGTCTTGAAATGGGCCGCGAAATCGCCCACCGCCAGCGGCACGGTGTACATGCGCCTGGGTTTTGTCTATGCCCAGCTCGGTCGCCCTGCCAAGGCCGTTGAAGCCAACCAGATTGCCGTGCAACGGCTGCCGGGCTTTCTGCCCGCGTGGCACAATCTTTATCTCAACCACGTGCAGGCACGCCGCCCGGAGCAGGCCCTTGCGACCTTGGATCAGGCCGCGAAACAGCCGGGCGTTGCTGCCGAATATCGGCTGAGTCTGGCCGAGCTGTACGCCAACTGCGGTCAGCAGTTTCCCCCATTGCGCCCGCTGGCCCAGGCCAAGGCGGTCGCATTGCTCAATCAATTGCTGGCCGAGGACAGCGTGCGCGGCATGGCGCGCTTGAGACTGGCCGACGGCTTTTATCTCTTTGATGAAACCGAGAAAGCCGCGCGGTTGTATCTGGATTTTTTGACGCATGGCGAGCCGCCGTCGCCGCTGCGCGAAATCCTGCGCGCCAAACTCACGGAAATTTATCTGCGCAGCCAGGATAACACCCGCGCCACCGAGCAGTTGCTGGCGATAACCCGCGAAGACCCGACCAATGCCGGGGCGAAGTATTTCCTCGGGGCGCTGGCGTTGCAGGACCGGCGTTGGGATGAGGCGATGGATTGGTTCCGGCAGGCGTTGGCCATCAATCCGGACTTTGAGGCCGCGCAACTCGATCTCGCCGCGGCCCAGATCGCCACCGGGAAAAACGAGGAAGCCTTGACCGCTCTGAAAGAATGGCGCAATCGCAAGCCGGCCACGTTCGCGTTGGAATACCTCATCGGCCTGGCGTTCCACAGTCAGGAGAAATACGCTGACGCGCTCGCGCACTTCTCCGTCGCCGAATTGCTGGCCCGCGCCGGCGAAACCAATCGCCTTGATACCGGCTTCTATTTCCAACTCGGCGTCGCCAGTGAACGGCTCGGTAAACACGATTCCGCCGCGCAATATTTTGAAAAATCCATCGCGTTGGCCCCGGACAACGCCGCCGCGTTGAACTATCTCGGCTACATGTGGGCCGAACGCGGCGAAAATCTGGCCCGCGCCCGAGAGTTGATCGAGCGCGCCCTGAAGCTGGAGCCGGAGAACGATGCGTTCCTCGACAGCATGGGTTGGGTCCTGTTCAAGCTGGGCGATGCCCGGGCCGCATTGCCCTATCTGGAAAAGTCCGCCGCAAAACTCGCGCAACCGGACGCCACCGTTTACGATCATCTTGGCGATGTTTACGCCGCCTTGAACCAGATGGACAAAGCCCGCGCGGCGTGGGCAAAATCTCTGGCGGTTGAATCCAGTGAAACCGTGCGCCGGAAACTGGAGGCCGCAAAAACGCCCAACGCTCCATGAGCCACCGATTTCAAAAACATTACACCCGCGAGGAGGCGACCGCCTTGCTGCCCCAGCTCCGCGCCTGGCTGGTCCAACTCAAACAACTGCGCCTCGAATTAGATCGCAGTGACCAACGGCTCGCCTCATTGATGAGTCCTGGTAACGACCTCGGTGGGGATCTGGTCAATCAATGGATTCGGACGCTGGCCGGGATGCAGGAACTGCTGGGCGAATTTCAACGGCGGGAAATTCAGATCAAAGACATCGAGCGCGGACTGCTGGATTTCCCAGCCATCATCGGTGGCCGGGAGGTTTTTCTCTGCTGGGAACAGGATGAAGAAACCGTGGAATTCTGGCACGACCTTGACGCGGGATATGCCGGACGCGAGCGATTGTGAGCGGAGCAGGGCAGTTGGGAAGCAGTTGGGAGATTGTTTCGCTTGAGCCCGAGGTCGGAGGTCGCTAGGATGGAAAAACGGTGGGCGGGGTAGCCAAGTGGTAAGGCAGGGCTCTGCAAAAGCCTCATTCGTCGGTTCGATTCCGACCTCCGCCTCCAACTTCAAGTTGTGCTTTTGCAACGGGTTGCAGATACCAGAGGGGGCAAGTGCCAGTGAAAGTGCCAGTGAAATCAATACCGGGATACGACTCAACAACTACCCCGGCATTACTCGGCAATCACTCGCGATGATGGGATTCGCAGCCCGTTTGGTGTAGTTGATACACCCAAAGCCACGTTCTGTTTCATAGCTTCGGACAGAAAAGTCTGAACTTATGAAACGTCGTTTCATCCTCTATCGTCGCAAGCTCGGGGGCACATTCTACATTGAAGACACCCAAACTCGAAAACAGGAAAGTCTTGGAACGAAGGACCGCGCCGAGGCCACGTCGTTGCTCAACGCCCGCAACGAATCCGTCCGTCAACCGCAACTGAATCTCCAGATCGCCAAGGCATATCTGGCAGGAACGGATTCAGGTGTCTCCACCCGAACGTGGCAACAAGCGCTCGATGCCATCATCGAAACCAAGAGCGGCTCAACCCAAGATCGCTGGCGACGTGCGGCGAAAGAAGCCGCATTGGATCACATCCGCCATCGGGTAATTCTGGAAACTCAAGCCGAGCATCTACTCACCTGCCTCAAGGCAGGCACAGTCAGCACGAACGTTCATCTTCGGAAGCTGCACAACTTCTGCCTTTCAATGAACTGGCTGCCGTGGCCGCTCATTCCCAAGCGTCTCTGGCCGGAAGTGCGTTTCAAGGAAAGACGCGCCATTACCAGTGAAGAACATCAGCGCATCATTGAACGGGAAAAGAACCCGGAGCGGCGCAGCTTCTACGAATTGTGCTGGCATCTCGGTGGTTCTCAAACCGACATCGCCAACCTCAAGGCCGAGGACATTGACTGGCCCAATCAGACCATCGCTTATGCCCGGAAAAAGACCGGCAGCCTCGCGATGATTCACTTCGGGTCGGACATTGAGACGATTCTGCGCCGGCTCAACTCAACGGGATATTTGTTCCCATACCTGCAATCTGTTCGTTCTGGCGACCGCGCCACGGAATTCAAGCAACGATGTGAAGGATTAGGTATCAAAGGCGTGTCGCTGCATTCTTACCGTTACGCTTGGGCGGAGCGGGCGAAAATGTGTGGCTACCCGGAGCGGTTTGCACAAGAAGCGCTCGGTCACAACAGCAAGGCTGTGCATCGTTCCTACTCACGGAAGGCAAAGGTGAAGTTGCCCTCGCTGGAAAGCTACGAAAAACAAAACATGGAAGGCCGCATCATTCCGTTGCTCTCACCCGTGCCAAAGCCTGAAAGAAATGGCCACTCGATTTCAGCGGCTGGTTAAGCGTTCAGCTCCCCGGAATCGTCAAAGGCGTCTGTGTTAGTAAAAAACAATGTAACTTTTTTTCACCCTGAAAACATTGAATGAAACTGGTGTCAAAACCGAAAACCAGCCAAGTCGCCCCGCATAAAATCAGGATACTTTTGTGTCAAGCGCCAGCGACTACATCGGTTTTGTTCAATGTTTGCAGGGCTTCGTCCACTCAATTCGCAGTTCAACAAAAGCGCGCCTGATAAAATAGTGGTGTCGTTGAATGACTCAGCGACATAACCAGGAATGTGAATATGGAAGCAACGGAAATGAAGGACACACTGAAAAGCATCAACACAACTCCGCATCTCTGTCGGAGCAAGGTAAAGCAAACCGCACTGGAAATTGCCTCTACGATCCGGCCAGCCAATAAATTCAGCCGGGTGGGCATGAGCTTCGTTGAACGCATCGAAGCCAAAGTCCGTGCTGCCATCCGTGAGGAAGTAAGAATTCATCCCAGCAGAGGCAGGACGCTCCTGTGATACGTCCAACCGATGCGTTGAATTTTCTACATCACGCGCGCCCGCCAGCCTTGTGCTTGCGGGCATTGCGTTTCCGCCAGTAGCTCGCGATGGCATCGCTGGCGCGAGCCAGCCACTTCTCGTCGCGGCGGAATTGCTCCAGCGTTTCAGTGGCGAAGAACTTTGTGCTGTTACGGGCGGGATGACCCAGCGGTTTTAACAAACCCGCCGCAATAAGCATTGGAATCTCGTGCGGCTCGAAACCAAGAAACCAAGCAGCCTGCATTGCATCCAGTCGCGCAGGAACGATCTTCCAACTCAAGAATTCGGTCTGTTGTGCGGTTGCATTCATACCTGGACTGCCGCGCGGCGCTTAGGCCGGGACGAATGGGTTGGAGTTTGTTTCTCGGAAGTCTTTTGTTCGTTCGTATCAGGTGCATCCGCATCAACCTGGCTTGGTGCTTGGTTTTTGGTGAGGTCGAGCTTTTCCTCGATTTCACTCTGGCGGCGGGTCAACTCTTGATAACGCTCTTCGCGCTCAAAGTGCGCGCCGACTTTAGTTTCTAATTCTTTTGCACGTTTGGTGGCATCAGTGAGATCGTATTCAAGTTTAGTTGCCCGCTCCTCGAAACCTTGGATGTTCGCTTCGAGTGAACGAATCGTGCCTTGTGCCGTGTCCGTCACTCGCGCGGCGTAACTATTCTTTCCGCGCACAATCATTTCGACGTTGTTGTTGAATGTGGGGCGCAGGAATAAATCGAATCCCGCAAAACGTCCTACTCGCACGTCGTCACCGAAGCGGTTTTTGATCTTCTCGGCGCGGCGAACAATCAATTCCCCGGCGATGCCCCGGTTGTCGAGCATCTGCCCGTCGAGTTCAATGCTGAATTTGTCACCCGATGTGTCCTGCCGCGTCGCGATGTCTTGGCGCAAGTTTGTGAGGCGTCCGGTGAATGCCTCGGCATCCTCGTGCGAGCGCCGAAGATTGCTACGAATTCGATACTGTTCCTCGGCATGGGCAGAACGGAGTCGTGTCAGCTTGATCAATTCGGCGTCCACCTGAGCCTTTTCAATCACGAGCGGGTTGCCTGACGCGATGGCTTTCACTTCAGCGTAGGTCAATGCGGCCGAATCTAAGTCTTCGAGGCGGCGGATCGTCATGTCACCGCTCATCACTTGAGCGATGAACTTGGCTTTCGTCTCCAAGGTCTGCCACATATAGGCGTCGAACGAACCTTCGGTGACGTAACGGAAAATCGAAATGACTTCGTTCTTGTTGCCTTGACGCAAAATTCGCCCCTCGCGTTGCTCCACATCGGCAGGACGCCACGGGGCGTCGAAGTGGTGCAACGCAATGAGGCGTTCCTGAACATTCGTCCCAGAACCCATTTTTTGCGTGCTGCCAAAAAGGACACGGACCTTGCCTGCCCGCACGTCCCGGAACAATGAGAGCTTCGCCGCGTCTGAATCATAGTCTTGAATGAACGCAATATCCCCGTTCGGCACGCCAAGCCGCTCCAGCTTATCCGCCGCGTCACGATAAACTGAGAATCCTTTATCCTTCGGCGTCGAAAGGTCACAAAAGACAAGCTGCGAGGAACGTTCCGGCTTCGACTCCTGCCAAATGCGGAAAATGTTTTCGACCGCCTGATTGACCTTACCCTGTGGGTCGTCCTCGGCGGACGGCTTCATCAACCGGAGATCCAAAGCAGCCTTACGCCCCTCGGACGTAATCTTCAGCATGTTGTCCACGCTTGGATCAACGCGATTGGTTTTGAGCTTTTCGGCACGCGCGGCGAGTTCCTGAACAAACGCCTTCAGTTCCGGCGTGGCCGGCGCGTTACGGATGGTTGGCTTTTCGCCGTCCAACTTCGGACGCGGCAAATTAAGCATCGCCGCAGTCTGCACGTCAGCGGACTGGCGGAAAATCTGCATCAGCTCTGGCACGTTAATAAAACGCGCGAAGCGTGTGTTCAAACGGTAGCCCGCACCGTCTGGTGAAAGTTCCATCGCCGTTACCGGCTCACCAAACGTCGCCGCCCACGAATCGAAGTGGTGCAGGTTGTGCTTTTTCAAATCATCCGGTTGCAGGTAGCGCTGCATTGTGAACATCTCGGCCATGCTGTTTGCGATCGGTGTGCCCGTGGCGAAGACGACACCTCCGCCACCGTTCATGGATTGGACATGCCGGACCTTGAGATACATGTCGAACGCCCGTTCGCTGGCCGTCTGCGGGAGTCCGGCAATGCGCGTCATCTTTGTGATGTAAAAGAGATTTTTGAAATAGTGCGCCTCGTCCACGAAAATGCGGTCCACGCCAAGTTCCTCGAACGTCAACGTGTTGTCCTTCTTATGATCGGCAGCCAGAGCTTGAAGCTTGGCTTCGAGTCGTTTCTTCGCCTTTTCCAATTCTTTCACCAATCGGCGATTAGAACTGTCGGCGTGTTCCCGCCGGATCATTTCTAGCTCGTGAAGCTGTTCGTCGAAGAATCGTTTCTGAGTATCGTATGAGAGCGGGATGCGTTCGAAACCAGAATGCGTCACGATGACGGCATCCCAATTGCCGGTGGCGATGCGGCTAAATAATTTTTTACGGTTCTGCGACTCAAAATCCTCTTTGCCCGCAACAAGAATGTTCGCGCCCGGATACAGCGTGAGCAATTCGGTCGAGAACTGGCCCAGCATGTGGTTTGGCACGGCGAACATCGGCTTGCGGGCGAGGCCAAGGCGTTTCAATTCCATTGCGGCAGCGACCATCGTGTAGGTCTTGCCCGCGCCGACGACGTGGGCGAGCAATGTGTTCTGCGTTTGCAAAATCCGCCAGACGCCAGACTTTTGGTGGCGATGAAGTTGCACCGCCTGGCTTGCGCCGGGCAAAGTCAGATGATCGCCGTTGAACGTGCGCAGCCGGGTGTGGTTGAATGTGTCGTTGTAGAGACGGCAAAGCCGCTCGCGCCGCACATCATCCGACCAAATCCATTCTTTGAATCTCTCTTTGATGCGCTCCTGCTTCTCGCGGGCGGCTTCGGTTGCCTGCGCGTTGACGACGGGCTTTTTGTCAACCATGTCATAAACGGTTGGGGTCTTGAGATTCAGTGCGTCCTCAATCAACTCCAAGCCGGTGTAGCGGTCTGTTCCCCAATCCGTCGTGTTGGAAGTCGCGCCGCGCGCTTGCCAATCGGCGTTCATGTGCCAAGAGCCGAGCGCGTGGACGTGCCCAACCTCGACGCCAGACGAGACATTCAGCAATTTGTGGATGAATTGCTTCACGTCGTCCGGTGGCAGCCACGAAGCCCCCAGCCGCACATCAATTTCCGTCGCGGGCAAATCCTCCGGCTGAATTGATTTCAACGCCTCGACGTTTTCGTGAAAGCGCCCGTCGGTCAGAGTGGCAGCGTCCGCGACTGCCAACTTCTCCCGAACGTTGCCCGAAAGGTATTGGTCGTCGGTCTCCCACTGATTCGTTTGCGGATTGAGGAAAATGATGCCCTTCAAATCTGGCAAGAATTCCTCTGTCGGTTTGTTCAACAAACCAGCCATGTGGTCGAGATCAACGCGGCCTTGCTCATTCAGGGAAACCAAGAGAGCCTCCTTCGGCTCACTGACCGTTTCGACAGGCTTCCGATGATGGATCGTCCGCTCGTGGAAAATCGTGGCTTTGGTAGCCCGCTTGGTTTCCTCGTTGTAATGCTCCAGCGAGAGCAATAACGGCAAATCGGGGTCGCCGTCGAATGCACGTTGATTGGCGCGAAGATTGATTGGACCAAAACGACCAACGAACATTCCATAGGCATGATTAAGTTGCTGCCGGGCCTCCACGACTTGCTGCTCATCGCTACCATCCATTTGCGAACGAAGGCAACCGCGCACCGCGTCCCGCACCGGAATCAAATGGCGAATTCGCGAACGCGTCTCGCTAGGCAGGTCAGTAAGGGAACGAAGGACATCGTCCTCCCGGATGCAAACCATGCCGTCATGCAAGCAGTAGGCATTGGGTTTGACGAAATCTGGCGCGGGGATGGTTTGGTCGAGTGTTAGTTCGGCGACCTGATGAGCATGGGCTTGATAAATATCATGTGGCAATCGCTCAACAGCCTGCGCCAAGGCGTCGTGCAGACTGCGACCGTCCGGTTCTAGTGTCGGCTCGTTGCCGCCATACATTCCACCGCCCAGGCGCATTTGACCGAGCATCATTTCCGGTCGGGCGGCGAAGTATTCATTCAGCGTGAAGGCTTCGCCGATATTGTTGGTGAAGCTGACCGTCTCCTTCCAGGCCGCACCCGTGGGGGCTTCACCGGGGCGAAGCTTGCGCAGCATTACGATGTCGGTGGTGACCTCCGTGCCGGCATTGCGCTTGAAGGCATCATTGGGAAGACGAATCGCACCGAGCAATTCCGTGCGTGCGGAAAGCATTTCACGCAAGGTCGAGTCCAGCTTGTCCATCGTGCCCCGCGAAGTGATGAACATGAGCAATCCACCCGCTCGCACCTTCTCCAACGCGGCGGCGAAGAAATAGTCGTGGATGGAAAATTTGTAATTATTGAAACGCGGATCGTGAACTGTGTAATCGCCAAATGGGACATTGGAAATGGCGAGATCGTAAAAACCATCCGCGAGTTTCGCCTGCTCAAATGGCTGTGCACGAATGTCTGTGTCGGGATAGAGCGTCTTGGCGATACGAGCGGTCAAAGGATCAATCTCGATACCGGTGACGGTCGAACGGCGCAGCATTTCTTCGGGCATGAGACCCACGAAATGGCCGATGCCACACGCGGGTTCGAGCACGCGACCGCCTTTGAAGCCGAACCGTTCGGCGGCGCGATACATCGCGCCAATGACAGTCGGTGCAGTGTAATGAGCATTTAGGGTGGTGGCACGGGCAGAGCGATGTTCCTCGTCGGAAAGTAATTCAGAGAGTTGGACTTGCTCCTTGCGCCAGTCTCTGCTGTCCACGTCGAACACCTGGGGCATTGCACCCCACCCGACGTATTTGACGAGCACGGCTTTTTCCTTATCTGTCGCCGGACGCTCCTCCACATCAAGCACCCGCAGCGTCTGGATAGCTTTGATATTATGCTGAAACTTCTGCTTCGGTCCGCCATCACCGAGCCGGTCGGCCTCGGCTATGCGATAGCTATTGAGATTCTTTGGCGGTTCTTCCTGATAACGCTTGGCTATTCTTCGGGTGGGAGCAGGATGTATTTCTCCCTCACCATCTCCCAAGCTTGGTCGTGGGCTTGTTGCGCCGTTGATCCCCGCTGCATCAAATCCGTTCGCAGGGTGGCCATTTCGTCCTTCGTCTTTTCCTCCGCTTCCAGAAGCATCTGGTGCAGGCGTCCCGTTTGTTCCAGTTCGCGCACCATCTTCGGGCAGTGTTCGCGCCAATGTTTCTCGGCCATCCGACCGTATTGAGTCAGTGGTGTCATGTGTCGGCCTTTGTGTTGAGAAAAGGTCAAGCTGCGCGTCCGAACTCGGATTGTTTCGCCGGGCGGCCATGAGACTTTCCTATTTTTTTCGCAGTTGAGCAAGCGGCACTCGGGCGCGCGTTCGCGGTCTGCGATTCAAACACGGCCGCCGTGTCACGATTTTCATATCCAAGCCAACCACCCTGCCGCTCAATCGTCGTTTCTCCGGGAACAAGCTGCCTTCCTTCACGCCGAACACTTCCGCGAAAAACTCAATCTGCTTGTCGGTGACAATCGAGCGTTGCGTTTCGATGTTGGCGAGGATGTCGCGGGTCATGTAGCACCCGACTAATTGCAGTTTTCCCACAAGCTCGTCCTGCGTCCAACCACGCTGATAACGAAACTTGGCGACACTCTTGCCAATTACATTTGCGTCGCGGTGCATAAGCACCATGGGAGGTTAGAGTGGAGCTTCATGTGAGGAACAACAGGAAGGCCCAGAGTTTAAGGGATCCCAACCAGTGTCGCGATGTGGTGGGGGTTATTAGTCGGCGTGTTCCTCAAAAGGTGGTGGTTCAGGATCAGGCTCGCGGCGTGGCGCATCGCCTAACGGGAGAATCACAACCGGAACTTCATGCACCGGACGTTTGCGACGGCGCACAAAAATCCAAGCGATGACCAGCAGACAAAGGAAGACGAACCCGACAAAAAGATACTCACCATGCGCCTGAATCAAACGATCCAAGAACTTGGTCACACGGGCGACATAGACCACGGGGTGTTCCATACCACTTGTGTTTGGTGTTATCCGATTTTGAATTAACGCCGAGTGAAATCAAAGCAAGTTGCGTGCTAATAAGGATTTGCAACCGGCTTGCATTTTGGCTGACCCGTTAACCCTTCACATTCCCCGGCTCGAACCTCGTGTGGAGGATTCAAGCCGGGGCGAACGGCAGTTTCAAGCGGTGACGGCCTCTCCTTTCGTTTGCTGCTGGCCTTGGACTCGGGCAACTGCACGGCGGGCGGTGCGGCCGATTTGCGCGATGACGCCTTCCTTCTGGTCTTCCGGCAGGTCCTTTACGAGAAGATCGTAAGCCCGTTTCAATTCGGGATTCCGATTGATCTGTTTCAGGACACCTTCACGGATGCGTTGTTGGCGGTCGAGTTCGCGCACCTCGTTCAAAACTACGGTGCGTTCGAGCCGGTCACGCG
The DNA here is from genome assembly GCA_964594985.1 of uncultured Bifidobacterium sp. Classification (GTDB taxonomy): domain Bacteria; phylum Verrucomicrobiota; class Verrucomicrobiia; order Limisphaerales; family JADLHS01; genus JADLHS01. The sequence continues at coordinate 269,760 of CAZQNQ010000004.1, read as the reverse complement.
GCATGGCCTGAACGTAGTTCCAATACTTCGGGTTCTCTTTGATGTAGGCATCAATCTTGGCATCCACTTCCGGGTTGCTACGGAAGGTGGGCGTATCGGACGGGGCGGCAGAGCCGCTGGCGCTCGGTGGCGCGGATGGTTTTAGTTTGCTCATACGATTTGTTTGTTTTTGTTGCGCGGCAATTGCCGTGTTCGCCGAAGCAAGGCGATGAATCTGCCTTGCTTCAGCAAAGTGTATTTATGGTTTGGGCGCGTCGGGTGAATCGGGAACGAAGGTGGGAACGTCATTCGTCTGCGCTGACGGCGTGGATGAAAGTTTCTCCAGCTCATTCCCAAAATTCGCGATTCGCTGCTCTGTGGCTGTAACACGCGCGCCGAGAAGCGCGTTGTTGCGGGCGACGCTTTTCATTTGGGAGAAGATGTTTTGCAACTCTTCGTAAGAACGAGCAAGCCGCGCCGCTTCCGACATCACTCGCTCGGTAGCTTCACGCTGCCGATTCATCTCGGCGGTCACGGCATCGTTTGTAGGCAGTGGGGCGAACGCTGCGTCGCGCGGCGGATTCAACAGATCGACCCTGCTCGCTGCACCTGGATGCAAGTTCCATCGCGCGGATGATTCGATACGATAGACCGGATGCTGTTCGTGCATCGTTTCGGGGTGGTTCGGATCAATAAAGCGCCCGATGTAGTAAGCGCGCACCACTTCCGAATACCGCACGGACTCGACCGGCTCGACGGCTGCGGGCAGCATAGGACGAACGACGAGTTGCGGACGCGAAGCGCACGAGGCAACAAATACGAGTGGAATGAGGGCGAGGAATTTCATGGCTGAAACGGGGGTGTTGATGGTGATTTGGTGAAGCCCGGCACGGGCGACAGCGCAGATTTGTCTTCTTCTGCGAACGCCTTTGCCGAACCGCCGACGGCGGCATCGGCGCGGTCAATCGTTTGAAGGACATAGAGGTAAAACTGCTTTCCACTCGGAACGCGAACATAGAATCCGTCCTTCTTGATCGCGTCGTAAATTCGCTCTGCGTAAACGGAGAGAACCTTTTGCGCGCCTTCAAACGGTGCGTTCGCCAGTGAGGGGCTGTTGATCGGTCCAAAGACGGTCTGTTGCTTTTCCGTGAGCGCCCCGGCTGCGCCAGACAGAAACGTGGCCGCGAACAGTTTTATGTCCGCTAGGTTGTCCGACTTGATAATGCGGCCACGCAATCCAGCGCTGCCATCCGTAATGCCCCAGCCTTCCTGGTCGCCGGAAAACTCGCGGTCAAGCGCGAGGGCCTTCAAATGAAGTTCCTCGCCGGTCTGCCAAACGAGAGTCCAACTATTGCCGCTAGAAATACGTTCGCGTTGGTGGTCGGTCGCCGCCGTGCCGTGAACCTCTGTGCCTGCGGGGATCACCAACTTGCCCGCGTGATAGACATTCTCGGTGACGAGTCCGACGATGGGTGTTTGAATCGAAGCCGAGTCAACGGTCACAACCGTCTCGCACGAGATGAGCCGGCCAAACGGCGCGTAGATGGAACTTACCGACTTTGGTTCGGTAATCCCTGCCGTGGCGTCAGCAAACAAGCTGATGGGCGCGAGTGGCGCAGGCGCGGTTTCTTTTGGGTGATGTTCGGAAAGAACTTTCGGGACGACGTTGGTCTGTGAAATGGGCAACGGCTCTGGCTTCGGTATCGGCGGGTAAAAGGGTTGCATCGGTCGCATGACGGTTTGCACAACTTGCGGCTTGTCCGTCATGTTCGTTTGCGAGCTGGAGACACGAACATCCATGTCGTCATTGCCCGACTTGCCACGAAGCGCGCTGAATGCCAACAGCCCACCACCGAAGACCGCCACGAATAAAACCAGCTTGCCGCTCTTGGTTTTGAAAAAGTTGAGGAAGTCGCGCGGTTTCATGGTTGGGCCTTGGGTGAGCGAAGCGGTTTCACCGGAACAACGGGTGCGTTTGTTACGACGGGAAGGGGTGGTAGCGGAGATGTTCGTGTAACCAGAACCGCGAATTCATTTTTTAGCGACAACTCGTTCCGTCCACCGTCCGGCGTGCCGGTGATGGCGAAATACACGGTGCTGGCGGCGAACGGCGGCAGCACTCCTGGGGCGTCACTGATGGATTGAAAGTAGAGCCGGTTGCCGACGCGCAAATAGAAGCTTTCCGGCTGATAGCGAATCTCCTTGTCCGATTTGTTCCGAAGCGTGACGTGAAAAACCATCGTGTCCTCGGCGTTGAAACGAAAAGCTTCCTCGACGCGGATTTCATAATCATTGAAGTCGGTCACCTGTGGCTCGTTTCCAAATGTCCTGGCTTCGGCATCTGCGACCGCTTCCGATTGTTGCTTCTTCAGGAGTTGAAATGCTTTCGCCTTGTCCAGCAACGTGAGCAATCGTGCTGGAGTCACGAGCGGCGCGGGCCGAACTATTTCCGTTGCGGCTGGATCTTCGAGATTGAGCGCCAGAACCGGCGTGTCGCTCTCGACCACTTCAAAAACGTAAGTGCGTTTGTTCCAGCGAATGTTCAAATTCGTCGCCACCTTACGCGCCAGCGCCCGGATGGATATGAACGATGAACCTTTCGTGTGCGCGAGTTGGAACAGTCCGGGCGTCTTTCCGTCGGCAGTCACGCCCACGGCATCAACCGCTGCGATTGGGCCGGGAAAGCTGATCGTCGTGATGTGATTAGTCGCGACCGGCACGGTGACAACTACGCGTTGGTCGAGCACCACGCGCTGAATGGCCTCTGGTGATTCAGCGAACGCGACTGATGCAGCCAATAAAATGAGGAGACTAATTGGTGATTTCATATTTGAAGTCGCCGACAGCGGTGGGGAAACGACCGTTGGCAGCCATGTTGGGGTTACGGATAAGACGCAGACTCAATTTGAAGTTGAACGCCTCGTTAAATGCCTTCTCCTGAAAAATGCCGGTGCGAATGACCTGGCCGGAAACGGTGGCGAGGATTTCGTTCTCGCGTGTGGCGAGAATGTCGATCTTCGCAATCTCGGGTTTTTGGTGAAGTTGCTTTGCGCGAAACTCAACTCCCTCGCGCGTGCGATGGTCTTGCGCTTTTTGTAACGCAGACTTCAAAAACATCTGTCGCAACAAATCCGGATGGTCGAAGTCTTTGGGGTTGCGTTCAAGGAATGTGACTGTTGCCAGTTCAGCCTGCTGGACATGCAAATCTTTCGCCTCCTGAAATTGGAGTAGCGGGCTGATGTAATACGTCTGCGACGGGTCAATAATGACAACGCGCTCGCGCTGCTTGAACTGACCGACAAGGTGATAGCGGTCCAACGCGGCCATCACGGATACGGTGACAGCTACGAAAAACCAGAACCACGGCAGACGGTCGCGCTGCGCAAAAAGCTGCGTCGGGTCGAAACGCTTGCGGGCAAGGCGAGGCGTAGAGCCATTGCCGGTCGGCGTTTGGCGGGGAGTGAGGTCGGTAGTTTCCATAAAATGTCAGTAATAGTTGCCTTTGCCTTTGGCGATGAGTTCACGGACAGATTTGTCGCCGGTGATGTCGTCACCGGGGCGACCGCGAGCGGATCGCGGCGGAAGGCCAGAACCAGCGATGATGATTGCGCCGGCGCTGCCGTGTCCGCCCGCGGTCGAGAGTGTGCTCAAGACTGCGGCCATGCCCGCCGCGCCCACTGCGGCAAACGGAACGCCAGTGGTGGAAGCGACGGCTGCTGCACCTGCGGTGGTGGCGGCGGTTTGAAAGAGACTGCTCGCTGCCCCGGAGAAAAGCTGGCCGGTCGCAAGCGCGCCGCTCGCGAGAACTTTTTGGATGACGAGCGGAGCGGCGATGGTGCTGAACACAATCCAGAAAGCGACCACGACAACGCCCACGGTGGCTTGGAGCGAGTAAATCGTCGCGGTAGGATCCATGTATTTGAAAGTGGGGTCGGTCATGAAGTCGAGAATGCCCTGGGTGATGAGTGCGGCGACGGCCCAGCCAAGCGGCCAGAGAAGAACGCCCACGATATTCATCAGGTAGCGGCTACCGACGGATCGCAACGGACGGATCGCCATGAAACCAATGAGCAACGGTGAGAGGGCGTAGCTGGAAAACAGAATGAACTTCTGAATGATGTAGGCCCAAAACACGAGGAGTGAGGCGAACTGCCCAACGAGCCAGAGAACACCGGAGATGAGAACTTCGACGGTGAAGCCGCTCAAGTCGCCGAGAATATCCCACCAGGAATGGTCAGTGCCGGTGTCGCGTTTGACGACGAGGAGTTGGTTGTATTGGTCTTGCACGTTGCTTGGATCAACCCCAAGGCCGTTGAGAATGGAAGTTTGCACGAGCGATTGAACCTGATTCCCCCACTGCGGCAGCATCACTAACAGCGCGGTCAACACGAATAGCCGGACCATGTGGAGCATGAGCGTCTTGCCAGTGAACCCATGGACCACAAGCATGATCGTCCCGACGACGAACAACATGAAAGCCACGATGCGCAGCAACTCGTGCAGCTCCGCGCACTTTTGCAGGAACGTCGGAAAGAGACTTTCAAATGAGGCCATACGTCGGGACGATTTGAGGGTTCGGTCACGGAGTCGGGAACGCCGTGGGCGCATTCATCAAACGGAACGTCTGCCCGTATTTTTGCATGGCTTCGGTGAACTCGGCGTGTTGCTGCTCCTTCTTGGCGTCAACTTGGCGTTGCGCGTCGTTGCGATTGGCAATGTCCTGCACCACGGCAGCGGTTGTGGCCTGATTGATTTCGTAGTCCGTGTTGTTTAGCGCGGACGAAAGGCCGATGAGAACGCCGGTCAACTTTTGAACCTCCGCGTCCGTCGTTGCCGCTTTGAGTGCATCTGTCGTCGCGGCGATTTGCGCTTTCAATGCGACACGTCGCGCGGTTGCGTCGGTAGAAACGGACAGATAGTTGTCCGTCGTCTTTTGCACGGCGGCTACGGGGAGATATGTCGGTTGCCGTCGCGTCACCGTAGCGCCGTTGGGGGTGGTGAACGTCGTGCCGACGCTGTGAAACAAGCCATTCGCGTCGTAGAGCATGGCTTGGCCCGCGTTGACGGTGCTTTCGAGGGCGGTGAGCGTCTGGCCAACCTCCGTTTTGCGAAGATCGTTGACGAGTGGCTGGACGGTCGAGAGCAGCACTGCCTTGGGGTCGCCAAACAAGCTTTCGTAATGTTTGAACTCGTCGAGTTGATCGGTGAGCGTTTGGATCTGCTGCACTTGGTTGTTGATCATCTCGATGAATTTGGCGATGTCCTCCGCCGCGCTGAGAATCTGCTGCGCGTTGTTTATCGGGTCATAGACGACCCATTGGGCGCGAACCGGCAAACTGATGCCGACGGCAACAAGTGCGAGTGCGATTAACTTTTTCATGATGTGTTTCCTTTCTTTCTGCGTAGCAGGTGCGACCTGCTATTCCTCAATGCGGAGGAATTTTGTTGATGGCTGGAACGTTACCCCGTCAATTCGCTGTTCGGGCAACTTCACGGGGTAAAGACGGACATTGGCGACCTGGTTGCGTTGCTTTTGCATGGCGACGTAAAGCCAATACTGTTGCTTCACGGCGTCGCTCTTGCCCTTGTCGTAACCGGAGGCGTAAGCCTTGTCGGATTGTTTTTTCGCGGCGAAGTGGAGTCCTTCACTCAGGATGACTCCACCTGCCGCGCCAGCGGCGGTGGCGAGAGGATCGCCGTTGGAAAGCTCGTAACCAAGATAAGCACCGCCAGCGCCGAGGGCGGTATCGGCGATGGGACGGGTCGCTGCGCAACCCGCAAACAAGCCGACGACGAATATCGCGAATGCGATGTTTAGCGCGTAGATTTTCAATGAGGTTTTCATAAGTGTTAATGGGCGTTGGATTCCTTTTCAGCAGGACGATTGGCGTGATGGATGATGCCCTCGACGATGCTTTTGCTCTGGCGAAGCTCGCGGGCACGGCGGTCGAAGTGTTCACCGCTCGACGAACTGCAATAGAGCATCTCCGCTGACGAGACGTTGTGGACCGTGCCGCACATATTTCTGGTGGCGTCGGTGTGCAGGTAAGTGAACGGTGAATACTTTTGGCCGGTTTGATGGTCGGGCAGCGGGTAATTCATGATGGCGTGTTGCGTGACTTCCGGCAGTGCGATGTCCTTGCCCATGTCGTCCAAGTCGGCGCGGTCGTTCTGCCGCATGATGAAAAACTGACGCGAGTTTCCAAATACGGCCGAGCGGATGCGGCTTTGTTTGAAGCGCGCATATTGCTGCACGATGGAGATATTCCAGCAGTTGAACTTGCGAAGTTGGGCGTAGCTCTCCTGAACGATTTCCTGTCCGCCTGGGATGTCGAGAAAGCGGGCGACTTCCTCATAGACGTTCCGTTTCCGAATCGCGCGAGGAAGCGTCATGATGTGCTTGCGGGCGTGATTGGTGATGAGAAAACCCGCCGCAGCTTTCAATTCCTTCGCTGACTCCGGGATGTAGCCCAACTCGAAGTGCGCAATTTTCCCGGTGAGCGAAAGGTTGCTCGTGCCATCGAAAAGACAGCCGTAGTTTCCATCGCGACACCACGGCAGGATGAGCGTGGCGATCTCCATGATTTGGTCGCGCTCCGCGCCGATGGGGTCGAGCATCATCAATTCCTGCAACATGCGATGCGTCGGGAATTCGTCCGGTGTGAAGTGGGCGAAAGCGAGGTTGCGGACTTCCTTGCTGGTCTTGGGTTCTTTGAGAAACTTCAGCGCGGCGGCTTCGTCGAACTGGCGCTGATAGCTCTCGGCCTCGTCGGGGTGGCTTGCCTTCCAGTCGCGAAAGTCCGCAAAAGTTTCAAGCGTGGTTGCGCCGGGCGGCATTCTTTCGGCGCGAAATTGTTGAAGCGCGAGGGCATGACGAGCTATATCCAGCAATTGATCATGGCGTTTTTTCTGCCAGTCCTGAAACGCATCCTCGTAGAGCAAATTGAGATATTTGGCGATTTGCGCTTGACGGAGCATCTGCTTGTCTTCCTGCGCACTCGTTCCAATCATCCGCGCCACGAGTGCAGTCGCAGCGGACAAATGATCTGGCGTCAGCGGAAGTCCCTTCGTGTCGAGGTAATTGATGGTCAGGTCGCCATCCGGGTGGATGATGATTGGCCGTGCGCCCTCCTCGACGGTCGCGGTGTAGATGCCGTAACTCAACCCCTCCTCGATGATAACGGTGTAGCCGAAATAACCCTCGGTCTGTGTGAGCAGGTCGCAGACGGTTACGGATTTTCCCGCGCCGGACATGCCGAGCAACACGGCGTGCTGCGGTGACTTGTTGTCGGTCGAGCCGGAAAAGGTTTCGATTCCGACCAGGTTGTTCGCTGGGCCATCATAAATTGCTTCCGCGCCGGCGAGGTGGCCGGTGAACGTGCTTGTGACGGGCAGCATGTCGGCGAGGAAGCGGTGCTCCGAGTAGAGTTTTCGATGTTCGTAACGTCCCCACGTCCAGCCTGGCCATGTTTGGAAAAACAAATTCTTCGACGTGCTGGGTAAGTTGCTCTCGAAATACTGCGCCGCGTTCATCGAATTTATCGCGTTCTTGATTGCACTCGCCTTTGCGTTCAGGCCGTCGCGGGATTTGTCCCAAACGCGAATGGCGAACATCGCGTGAAATGGAATTGTTTGTCCCTGCATCAACGCGTGAATCTTCTTTTGCTTTTTCTCCATCACAGTCAGCAGTGAGATTTTCTTTTCGCTCGCGTAGTCGCCCGCGATGCGGTCGTGCTCTTTTTCCTCTTTGTTGATTTCTTGGGTGATGGGGAGCGGATCGACATTCACGGTGATGGTGTAGTCCAGGAGGCGGAGATTCGTGAGACGCTGGATGATTCCCGGATACGTCGTGCGTGGCCAACGAGTGAGGACAATGAGCGAGTGGTAATGTCCATCGAGGAAGAAACCGAAGTCGCTTTGCCCGCTACCTTCGCTGTGCCAGCAATTCTCCTGAATCGAAAGTTCCGATGCAAATCCGTCCGCCGGGTCATAATCAAAGCGGTCGTTAAGCGATGGATTCAGAAACCGTTTGTAGTGGCGAAAATGATCGAGGTCGGACATGGGCAGGATTCTTGCACCGCCCGAACCGAAGATTTCCAGAAGCAGCCGGTGGACATGCTCGAACTCGGTTTCAAGCTGGTCGAGCAATGTGTTGTAATAATCCCGCCGGGCAGCAATGGACTGGAACGCCTTGGGCACGTTCTCCAGTGAGCGCGAGATGTAGAAGACAACGCGCTGCCGCCGAAGTTTGCGCTCAGACATTGCCTGCCAGTAGCGCGAGAACCGTTCGTTCCGCGCGCGCTTTGTCCAGACGTTGGAAAACTTCTCTGTCTCCTGCTGATAACGCAGCAACTCCCCCTTGTAGTCGGAATCACAGAAGTATTGCACTTGCAGGCGTTGATGCTCGTGAAGCGATGCGAGCAAGAGACAGAGTTGATCTTGGAAGTCGTTAAGGTCGGCAACCGGGCTGTTCGTAAGGTCGGGTGCTTCAAAGATGAAGCCTTTCGAGACATAACCGCCGCGCCGGAGGTGATTGAACACAATCAAGTCGCGGCAGAAGAATCCGTTGGGAATCGGTTCGGGCATAGGTCAAACGCGTTGGGAATTGTGTTGCCGCCGTTTGCAATCATCCGCGACCTGCTGGATCCGGTTTAGATCATCAACGAGCTGGTTAACCGACCTCATGTTCTTGGGTTCGGTGAGGGCGATGTAGGATTCGGCGATGTGTGCTAATGCGCGTTCCATGTGAGCGCGGGCGGTGCAACCGAAACCGTCCGTGTACATTCCGGCACGCAGGGCGGCTTCGGCGGCCTCTAATTGTCCGAGCAAGCCCTGCAACTGACTTTCAATTGCGTTGTTTTCGTTGGCACTCATTGTTGTTCCTCCAATAGCGGGTGGCGAAAACTGCGGGCGGTCTGAAGCTCCGGTGCGAAGCCGCTGCCGGTGGTGACGTGCTCGAAAATGTCCCGGTCGTAGCCGGGTGGTTTGCCCTGTCTCAACCCAAAGATGTAAGCCAAGCAGAGCGCGACCGGCACAAGCGCGAGGCCAAACGCCGTCAGAAGGGACGAATTTAGCAGGAGAAGAAAAACACAGAACACCGTGATGCCCGCGCCGACGCCACCCACAAGCCACCAGAAAAGTCCGCCCTCCAGTCCCCACGTCCGGCCTTTAGAGTCGGATGCGGCGTTGGTGTCGGTGAGGCGAAGATCAGTTTTCATGGTTGCTTGGGGCGGGTGGTGGCGGGTTGTGTGGCCTTTGTTGGGCGAGATCAGAAGTTGCCGACGCCGACACTGCTGTTCCCATCAATGCCGAAGATTTTGTAGAACGCAAAGATGACTGCCGGGGCAGCCGCGATGATTGCGCCGCCGATGATGGACATCTTGCCCTGGTCCACGTCGCCACGGCGAATGGCGAAGCCGCCGTAGATGACACAAGCGATGCCGAGAACGAAGCCGAACATCATAATCACGGCGAGACTGTTGCTGATGCCGGTCTTGAGGTCGGTGGAACTGAATCCCGTGCCTTGCGCGAAGGCAGAAAGGGTGTTGAAGGCGAGGATGGCAGCAATCGTCAGGAGCGACGGCAGCCGCGAGTGGACTTTGGTTGCGATTTTCTTTGTGAGCTTCATAGCGTTTGTCGTTTTGTTTTCTTTCCGTCAGCGGCTTTTCCGCCGAACACGCGGTCACAATCTCACAAGCGCGGGGAGCGAAGATGTATGTGATACACAAAATGCGATGAAGTCCTTGCTATGGGTAAGGGATGGACAAAACAACCGACTCAACGAAGCTCACCAAACTCCACGAATTAACCTCGCTGTTGCCGCGCGAAATCCGCGGCCAGTCCCACGCACTGCCACGAATCACCTCTGCCGTGCGGCGGGGCGAACTCGGTCTCACCAAGCCCGGACGCCCGCGCGGAAGTTTTCTGCTACTCGGACCAACGGGCGTCGGCAAAACGGAATCGGTTGTCGTGACGACGAACCAAATTTTTGGCGCGGGAAAACTGTTTCGTCTGGATATGAGTGAATTTCAAAACCAAGAAGCACTTGGATTGTTGCTTGGCGCAAGGCTCGGTGAAGTGGGCTATCTCGGCGGCATTCGCGAGCGCGCGGCGGAAGGCTCGCTGCTTTTTGACGAAGCAGAGAAAGCGCATCCGCGAGTGCTGGACATCATGTTGCAACTGCTGGATGCGGCGCGGATCACGGTCGCCACAGGACAAACGCTCGATTTCAGCGGCTTTTATATTTGGCTCACCTCAAACATTGGCTCGGCGGAACTGATGAGCCTGCAACATTCAAACGATTCCACGCTCGAACGCCACGTCCTCACACGGGCGCAACAAACCCTGCGCCCGGAGATTTTCGCGCGCGTAAACGAGAAGCTCGTATTCCATCGCTTGAGCTACGAACATCAGTTGGAAATCGCAGAGAAATTCCTGTCGCGCGAAATTGCGTTCCTCGCAGAGCGCGGGCACAAACTTGAGTTGGATAAAACCGCGCTCCCGTTTCTCGTGCGGAAAGGCTTTCATCCCAAGCTCGGCGCACGGCCCATGCGCGATGCCGTCGAAAAACTCGTCGGCGATGCGGTCAGCGAATGTCTGCTGGAGAATCGTCCGGCGTGTGGCGTTCTCGCGCAATGCGATCTGCGCGACTGCCTCACCATCCTTTGAATTAGGCGAGCGAGAGATACAGATGACTCTCGCCAATGTCCTTGTCCGGCTGCACCGCGCCAAGTTTGCGCGAGCGAAGTTGCGCACAGACTTTGCGAATGGCTTTTCGCTTCGCTGTGCGTCTCGGCAGTTGAACGAGCAAGGAATCCGAAAACTGATCGCGGGCCTTGCTGCGGTAGATGTCGGGCGCGATCACTTCAACCGCGCCAGCGAGGTAAAGCTCTTCAACGAATTTGGCCGCGTCGCTCTCGCGTTTGAAACGTCCAAGCGAACGCGTGGTCATATCGCCAGTTCTTCGCGACAGCCATTTTCGCGCCTCAATGTAGTTTCGTTTTTCCAACAGAGAACCTACAAAAACACGGTGAATGTGAATCGGTGTTGCGCGGGGCTTTGCAGGTTTACCCCGAAACCTAGGCAGCGTTTTGTCCTTCGTCGCTGCTGCGCGATACGTTTCGGCACTGACAGCGAGTCCGCGAATATAGAATCGCTCGGCAAACAAAGTCCCATCGCGTAGCCAGATTCGATTTCGACCAGTGAACTCGCCGCAAACGGTCGAGACCTCCATCTGGAGTTTGCCGTTGTTGTGCCACTGCCGCTGGATTCCCGTGCCGCGAAGCATCTTGTATTCGCCGAGCCGTCGTCCGGCTTCGTTCCACTGGCGGGAGACACCGTGAAGCAAACCGTTTTTGAAAGATTCCTCTGAAGCGCGTCTGCCGTTGTTGTGCCAGGTGCGGACCACGCCCTGCCTGCGACCATTTCTCAATGGCACTCGCTCACGAAGTTGTCCACTTCGATAAAAACTGTTCTGGAAGGTGGCACTCATAAAACGCCCACCGGGTCTAACGACCCTTCCCAGTTCCCATGTTCATTCAACATCTGCCGATCTGAAAAGCCAACCAATAGTTGTTCACCGCGCATTCATAAAAGAAGGGGCGCGAACTCAACATGCACCCACGAGAGGCACCGCGAAGCGCCTTTGAGAGAAGCACGCCAAGCCGCGCCCGATGGGGCACGTGCTTCGGCGGCTCTCTCGCTGACTGAAAATTCGCGGTTTTCTCGTGAGACCGAGCCGTTGCGACGCAAAGTCGTATGTTTGTTAATACATCATTTCAATCCTGACTTAAGACACCCACAGATTAGACAAGAACCGAGCAGGCAGCAACACCGGAGGCGGACCGGGAGCGATGTGGATTTAAGGCAAATGCCATTTCCTTCTCCGTTGACTGTAAAGATGTTGCGCTCCGCAAGCCTTTCCCCCCGACGGACAGAATCCTACGATGAAAACCTAAGAGCAAACCCTCCCGGGCGGCGGCGGGCGGGTCAAGGTGGAGGCGGGGGCAGAAGGGCGCACAACCTTGACGCGTCCGTCGCCGCCCCACAATCGAACGGGTTTCATCGCACTGGCGACCCGACAGTGAATTCGCATCAATGAACCTTGTTTTGAACTCCGCAGTATTGAATGTGTTATCGTTTTAACCTCGTTTCGGTCGTGAGTTTCGGCCATGTTACGTCAACATGAGTGAAGTTACCCAGATGTTGCAGATGATCGGGCTTGGTGCCGGTCAGACATCTGAAGATCTGCTTCCATTGGTGTATGATGAACTGCGGCAGCTCGCCGCGGCACGATTAGCGGGTGAAGCTAAAGGCCAGACGCTGCAACCCACTGCGCTGGTCCATGAAGCTTGGCTTCGGCTTGTGGCAGAGGGGAGTCGCTCATGGCAAAACCGAGCACACTTCTTTCGTGTTGCGGCTCAGGCAATGCGACGCATCCTCGTGGACCGCGCGCGACACAAGGCGAGTTTGAAATGTGGAAGCAATCCCGAAAGGGTTACGATTGACGAACTGGAGCTAGTCGCTTCCCCACCGGACGATAGGATTTTGCTGGTGGACGAAGCGCTGGCGCGTTTGGAGGCCGAGGATGAGGAAAGTGCGCGCATCATCACATTGAAATTTTTCGGCGGGTTGACGAATTTGGAAATCGCGAAAACGCTCGGCGTTACGGAACGCACGGTGGAACGACAGTGGGCTTATGCCAAGGCGAGCCTCTATGAAATGATTCGCAAAGAAGCGTAGTGCATTAGTGCCAACGCAGTTTTCCTATTTTCCATGTGAATTCGTGTATTCGTATTCATTTCATGTGTCGGTTTTTATGTTCCTTTTACGCTTTTCTAAATGAGCGCATCCGATTGAATTCATGACCGAGTCTGTTCAAAACGAAAAAGATTTATTTGAAGCGGCACGGAATTTGACTGATCCCATCGAACGCAAAACCTTTCTCGACGAAAAATGCAAACGGGATTCCCGACTGCGCTCACGACTGGAGCGTCTGCTGGCAGCGCAGGACAACGCCGATAAATTTTTCGACCTACCGAGGTCGTCCGATCTGTTAGGGGAATCAACTGCCACACCCGCTCTAGCTGGTGCTCCAAGTTTGTCAGACCGCGAAACCGTGCGATTAGCAGGAACAAACGCCCGCATCGGTCGCTATCAACTTTTGGAACGACTTGGCGAAGGTGGTTGCGGTGTGGTTTATCTCGCTGAGCAGTTCGAGCCGGTTCTACGGCGCGTTGCTTTCAAGATTATCCGCCTCGGCATGGACACCGAGAGCGTCATCGCGCGGTTTGAGGCGGAGCGGCAAGCATTGGCGCTAATGGATCATCCAAACATCGCACACGTGCTCGATGCGGGTGCGACGGAGACGGGGCGGCCTTACTTCGTCATGGAATGGGTGCGCGGCGTCAAAATCACTCAGTTCTGCGATGAAAACCAGTTCGACACGCGACAGCGGTTGAAGTTGTTCATCCAGGTTTGCCACGCCATCCAACATGCGCATCAAAAAGGCGTCATTCATCGTGACATCAAACCTTCGAACATTCTCGTGGCCCTGCACGACAAAGTGGCCGTTCCCAAAGTGATTGATTTTGGAATCGCCAAGGCCACGGAAGGTCGGCTTAGCGATAACACCGTATTTACCGCGTTCGATCAATTCATCGGCACGCCCGCCTATATGAGTCCTGAGCAGGCAGATCGGAGCGGGCTGGACGTGGACACGCGAAGCGACATCTACAGTTTGGGCGTGTTGTTGTATGAACTGCTGACGGGACGGACGCCTTTTGACTCGAAGCAACTGATAAAATCCGGCGTGGACGCGATTCGTCGCACATTGCGCGAAAACGAACCACCGCCGCCGTCCACGCTGTTGACTTCATTGAGCAACACCGAATTGACCACGCTTGCCAGCCAACGTCATGCCGAGCCACCCAAGCTCATCTTGGAATTGCGGGGCGATCTGGATTGGATCGTAATGAAGACGTTGGAGAAAGACAGGCAACGCCGTTACGAAACCGCCAATGGTCTCGCGATGGATGTCGAACGCTACTTGAAAAACGAGCCGGTTGTTGCCCGTCCACCTAGCAGGCTCTATCGCTTTCAAAAAATGGTGCAGCGGAATACGGGCACGTTTGCCGCTGTTGCGGCGGTGTCTGCCGCCTTGATCGTTGGGTTGGGAACTTCAACCGTAATGCTGTTCAAAGAACGCGAAGCCCGTGAGCGTGCCGTCGAGGCCGAACATAAACAAATCCGTTTACGCGAAGAAGCAGATCGCCTTCGCCAGCAGGCCGAGGCCCGCCAGAAGCTTTCACAAGCCATTACCTACCTCAGTTGGGAAAGATATTCTGACGCCGACGCCTTGGTAAGCGAAATTGAGATTATCGAACGGAAGCTAGAATACCCCACACTGTTTCGAGCTTTGGGAGATTGGCACGGATCGCATGGTCGTTGGCGCGAAGCGGCGGATCGTTTTGCCGTGCTCATGCAGGTGGTGCAGCCGGATGATTGGGATACGGCGACGCTAGATTATCTGCGGCAAGGTCCCGCATTACTCGAAGGAGGGGATGTGACTGGATATGAGCGTTTTCGTGAATCAGCGATTGCGCATTATTCGGGAACAAGCAACCCGATTGCAGCGGAGCGCGTCGTGAAAGTCAGCTTGCTTTTGCCGGCGAATGCCGGTTTGTTACGTTCACTAAAACCATTGGGCGAAGTTGCGGCAGCCTCACTCGAAAATGATGGAGCGCGCTATGCGGGAGAATCCTTGGCAGCCTGGCGTGCATTTTCGCTGGCGCTATGGGAGCTGCGACGCGGCAATTACGAAAAGTCCTTGGTGTGGTGTGAGCAATCAGTCGGATATCAAAATTCGACCCCACCTCGTGCTATCAGTAACCGGTTGGTGGCAGCGATGGCTCGCCAAGGACTCGGTCAGCCCAGCCAAATGCGCCTCGATCTGGCTGAATGCCGAAAGTTGATTGACGACCAGCTTGCCAAGGGCTTGCAGGTCGGCAATGGCAGCGATGGTTTTTGGTTTGATTGGGTATTTGCCCGTATTCTACTGCGCGAAGCTGAGGCGCTTGCCGGGCAAATGCGAATCGAGGCTGCTTCAGAGAACGCTGCGACGACTTCCAAGTAATCGATCGCCCGTTGCTGCGACTAATCACCCCCTACGGTAGAGCTTCATGCCCCTTCTAGTCACCTCGTGAACTCTTTTGCACGGGTTCACATCCGTTTGACTACGGAGAAATGATCTTGGGTAAAATTGTGAAAAAAAGCTGTCGGGTTTTCGGAGCAGAATCCGCTTCTCCCCGTGAATACCTATGTTTATTCCGCCCGAGCCAACTCGTCGGATCATGCTTTTTCGTAAAATTCGTCAATGTGGGTTCACATTGATCGAATTATTAGTCGTCATCGCCATCATCGCCATTCTGGCGGCCATGCTTTTGCCCGCGTTAAGCAAAGCTAAGGAGAAAGCCAAACGCATCAGTTGTTCCAGCAATCTCCGGCAATACGGGCTGGCTTGCCTGATGTATGCGAATGACAACAACAATAAGTTGCCTGAAATGGATAAGGGCTACTGGCCGTGGGATGTATCTGTCGCAACAGCCGATGCGTTGACGCAAAATGGTGTGCGTCGCCAAATCCTTTATTGCACCTCTTTCAAAGAACAGGATAACGACGCGCTGTGGGGCGGAGCGAATGGCTATTTAGGCGGTGGTTATCGCGGAACCGGGTATGCAAATACGTTTCCGGGCGGCAGTTCCAATCACAGCATCACCCCCACCAACGTCAACTACTCCATTTTGCCGACGAGCATTGTGAATGGCGCAATTACCCATCCGGCTCCTGCAGTAACTGAACGGGTTCTCTTGGCGGACGCCACCATTACCGCCGCTGGAGATCGGAATGAGTCGCAGCGCGAACAATATTCCTATGTAAAGATTTCCACCGGATCGGGCGGTGTTGGCGGTTTGGAAGCGCACAGTTCTCCGCACGTCAACGGCAAGCTTGCCTCCGGAGGCAATCTGCTGATGCTCGACGGCCATTCGGAATGGCGCAAGCTTCGCGCAATGTCCGTCCGCTCTGTGCTTTCCAACGGCGGTCCCGTCCCGGCTTTTTGGTGGTAACCCTTTCCAACTCAATCCTAAAACCCATTCGTATGAAACACCCTGACATGATTAAACAATCAAAATCCATAACCCAATTAACCCGTTTCCGTTTCGCATCCTTGGCCGTTTGTTTGCTGAGTATTACTTCAATGCGGGCTGCAACCCTGTCCTATTACACGGTGGATCCCGTTCTGGGAACAAATGACATCTCTAATTTCTCGGGTGCAGCAGTAGATGCCGAAAACGTCAACGACGGGGGCACATACGCGGATGGTGGAGCCAATGATGGATTCACTTACGTCGCCTTTGATCGCGGAGGCATTGGGCAGACTTTCACCACTGGACCGAACGGCGCCGGCTATCAGCTCAAGGCCATTTGGGTGCGGCACGTTGGCTATACCAACAACACTGCTCAAACTTATTATATGGCCCCGGCTGGATCGGATTTTCAAATTCGTTTGACCGACCCGGCGCAGAGCGGGACCGTCGGATTTGTTCTGGCCACTGAAATTGCAACCACGACTGGCGGCGAAGCCAATGCGTTGCCGACCGGAATAGCCAATACCGCCAACGGAACGGCCAGGTGGTTGCGCTTTGCCTTGGGCACGCCACTGAACCTGAATGCCAACACGGTGTATGGTTTCGATGTCTCCTCGCCGAATTCCTTTGGCGGCTATGGTTCGCAACCGTTTTTTGAAACCTTCGGCACGTCGAACAACGTTTACGCTGCTGGGGTTGCCTACACCAGTGGTCCGAACGGCTCGGGCGGTGATGATAGTATGACCGCCTGCGTCGGCGACCGCGTTTTCGCACTGGAAATGGCGGGACAAGTGGTGGTGCCTACCATCGTTGCTCACCCTGCCAATCGGATGGTCGTTGCTGGTGGTGTGGCAAGTTTGACGGCTTCCGCCAGTGGCACATTGCCCTTGGTTTATCAGTGGTATTTCAATGCCACGAATTTGTTGAGCGGCCAGACCAACGCCACACTTTCGTTCGTCGGTGTGACCACGAATCTGGTCGGCAATTATTCCGTTGTCGTCACCAACGATGGTGGCAGCAAGACCAGCAGCGTTGCCAGGCTCTCGGTCATCCTGCCAACGACGACCACAAACATTAATTTCAGCGTTGCCGCCGCTGGAATCCTTGACGCGAACAGCATTGGCACTCCTTTCCCGACACGCCTCGAAGGCACAGGAACCTCGTTGCCCACGCCCGACACCAATCTGCTCATGGATACAAACACTGGAACTTTGGACATTACTTCCACCACCTGCGACTTCAACGGCCAGTTGCTCATGGATCAGGCCGAAGCCATCGGCTTGAATCTCTCGGCCCTCGGCTTTAACGGCTCCCAAGATTTCCTCGTTACAGGAACGTTCACCAATCTGCCGGTGGGCACTTATGTGAATTACGATCAAGTCGGCGTGTTTGTTGGCGCATCCTGCACCAACTTCGTGCGCGGTGGCCTGATCTTCAACTCCGACTTCGCGAACCTCAGCAGTTACGGTGTCGCCACCCCAGCTAACAACGACGCCGGGTTCGCATCTGCCATTGCGCCCCCAGATGAAATGGTGGTGACGATTTCGCGTGCCGCCGGAAGCTGGTCGGTCGTTGTCAATGGACTCAGCGTCACGCCTAACGTGTCACTGGAGTTTCTTAATGGCTATACCAATCTAACCACTGGCATTTTCGCACTGGACACCTCGGGCACGCACAATGTCACCCGCGTGGATGCTTTCAGCGTGAGCCTTTTCGTTGGTCCCAAACTAAATGTCGCCTTGGGCGGCAGCAACTTGACCTTCACTTGGAATGTCGTCGGTGCCGGCTTGGAATCCAACACTGACCTTTCCAACCCGAATGGCTGGTCTCCGGTCGTGGGTGCTAACGCCAGTCCTTATGTGATGTCGGTCCCTACCACAGGCAACCGGTTCTATCGCATCGCAAAATAAACCCTTCAACTCAATTGAACAACAAACCCCAAACCACAAATATATGAACGCCAAACTATTCGGAATCTGCAGCTTGACGGCACTGGCAATCCTGCCCGCGGCAGCGGCCCTGCAAATCACCAACGGTAATTTTCAAAACAATGCCCCTTCGGGAAATGTTGGCGACGTGGACAGTTGGTTTAACTCGTTACCGGGCACGTCCGCTAACTGGTGGGAAGGTACTTGGTACGGCCCGACGGTGTCTCCCAACGGAACTTCAGTTATGGGTCTCGGTTACATGTACACTACGCCCCATTGGGCTTATCAACAGATTGGCGTGAATGACGGTGGCCTCACTTCGTTAAACCTGCAATTCGATGTCGGTTCCTTCACCGATGCGGGCGGGGCGCGCAATATGGGCATCACCTTGTCGCTTTATCAGTCTGCATTCTTTGTTGGGGCAGACAATTCAGACATTGTCGGGGCCGGGGGCGTGACGCTGATTGACAGTGTCAGCCTGACCAGTGGGGCTTTGAACGCCGGTCAGGTCGTTACATTGACCACCTCCCTCAACCTCGCAACGGCGAACACCTCTGATGCGCTATTCCTCCGTATTGTCAACTACAGCACCGGCACTGGCGAACCATGGGCGGCGATTGACAACGTCTCCATCGTCGCAGTACCGGAGCCGAGCAGTTTGGCATTGATCGCCTTGGGTGGGACAGCAGTGTTCTTGCGCCGTCGCCAAGCCTGACGGTGGAAATGTTTTGGGTGGTGGAAACAAGGTGGGCGTCCATGCGGGCGCCTGCCTTTTTCCATCGGGGAATCAACGCATGATGGAACTAAATGAAAAGGAGCGGGATTTGTTTTGCGACGCCTTGGACATAGAGGACCACGCGGCGCGGCGCGTTTTTTTGGCTCGCTCCTGCGCTGGCGATGCCATGCTGCTGAAACGAATCGAAGAATTGTTGGCGCTTCAACCTGCAGTAGATCTCTTTTTTGCGGATGCCGTAGTCTGGATGAATAATTCCGCGGATAGTTCTTACAGCAGCCAACCAAGACAGATCAAACCATGAATCGCAGTTGCTCATTCGGAAATCGTGAAACAACACGGCCTCACAGAGCGTCCGCCTCAATATCAATTCTGTGGCGATGCTGGCTGCCGATTCTTACCCTGCTGCATTCGACACTGCTTTCGCCCGCCGCCACGCTAACGATTATTTCCACCGCTCCTGTTCCCGGCTTAAACGACATCAGTAATTTTGCCGGCGCTCCAACCGACGGCCAAAATGTGAACAACGGAGCGACCTACGCTGACGGCGGGGCCAACGACGCGTTTACCTACGTGGCCGGTGATCGTGCGAGCCAGGGGCAAACCTTCATTACCGGCGGCGATACGAACGGCTACACACTTACTACAATTTGGCTGCGACACGTCGGTTACACGAATAACACTTCCACGACTTACTGGGCGATGAATAGCGGCGTGACCCTGACGGTGCGCGTGACCGACCCCGCCCAGGTTGGCACATCAGGCTTCGTGGTGCGCAATGAAACCTATGCCACCACGGGCAACGAAGGCTGGGGCGGCAGTTTCAATTCCGCCAACGGCAGCGGCAATTGGCTGCGCTTCACGCTGGCCTCGCCCCTCGCGTTGACCGCGAACAAGACTTACGGTTTCGACGTGACCAGCGCCACCACTGGTGCGTATTTCGAATGGTTGGGCACTTCAAACAATCTGTTTACTGGCGGCAGCGCTTACAAAGGCAACACCACAGGCAATACGGACAACACCCTCACCGCCCTCACGGGCGACCGAGTGTTCGTCCTTGAACTCACCCTGGGTGGCTACACGAATCCACCATCCAGCACGAACTATATCAGTCCCCTCACGGTTGCCGATCCATTCCCAAACGAGCGCGTGCAATTGCTCCCGAGCCGCTTCAACCAGAATCGCGAGTTGCATCGCACCGGCTACCTCGCGTGGCTTGATTTCGACCGCTTGCTTTGGCCGTTTCGCAACAATGCCGGTCTCACACAGCCTTCGGGTGCAACACATCTTGGTGGCTGGGAAGGAGGCAGCGGATTCACCGCCGTGCGCGGCCACATGCTCGGACATTACCTCTCGGCGGCGGCGCGGATGTATGCCGATACCGGTGACGCCACCTTTCTGACCAAGATCAATTACCTCGTCACCGAACTTCGCAAATGCCAGAACGCGCTTTCAACCAATGAACTCGCCGCCGGTCGCGTCTATGGCTACCTCTCTGGCTTTCCATCTTCAGACTTCACCACACTGGAAAACAATCCAAGCGCTGCGACCGTGCCGTTCTACACGATCCATAAAATTCTTTCCGGTTTGGTTGACGCTTATCGCTATACCACCAATGGCCTCGCACTCGACATCGCCATCGGCATGTCGGATTACCACAGTTGGCGCGTCGCGCAACTTTCCACCGCTCAGATTGAAGCCATGTTCCGCACCGATAACGGCAATACGGAAGAATGGGGTGGAATGAACGAAGCCTTGACCGATTTATATTTGCTGTCAACTAGGCGAAGCGATACCAATGCGGTTCGTCATCTGACCTTCGCACAAGTGTTCCATCGCGACTGGTTCATCAATCCGCTGGTCGCCAATCAGGACCAACTCAACGGCCTGCACGCAAATACGCACGTTCCAGAAGTCACGGGTTTCGCGCGCGTGGCGGCGGTTTTGAACACCAACGATGCGCAACGCGTCCGGCTCTACACGGCTGCAAGCAATTTCTGGCATCTGGTCACGGGTCAGCATTGGCTTGTGCTCGGCGGCAATAGTTACGGTGAACACTTCAGCACGCCCGGTAAGGAATCCGGTCCGGGCGGTAGCGCGCTTGCCTGGAACACCGCTGAAACTTGCAACACTCACAACATGCTTCGGCTTACGAGCCAGTTGTTCCAACAGCAGCCCTCCGTGGAATACGCCGATTACTACGAGCATGCGCTCTACAATCATATCCTCGGCTCGCTTGAAACTAATGCCGGCATGACAACCTATTTTGTCCCGATGAATTCGGGACACTTTAAGACCTACTGCCGCCCGGAAGGTTCCTCATGGTGCTGCACCGGAACGGGCATCGAAAATCCGACGCGCTATAACGAAGCGATCTACTTTCATAAAACAAATGTGCTTTGGGTCAACCTCTTCATCCCGTCGCAACTGAGTTGGGCCGAGCGTAATCTAACCGTGAAGCTCGAAACCGGTTTTCCGAACACAAACACTGTCAAGTTTACGATGCTCGGCGCGCAGCCGACCAACGCCATTGTCCGTATTCGTATCCCGTCGTGGATTGCCGCTACACCTACGGTGAAATTGAATGGCGTGGTGCAACCGCTCGCGCCGCCAGCGGGAACATATCTCGAACTGAATCGCACTTGGAGCAACGGCGACGTTGTTGAATTGACGCTGCCAATAAATTTGCGCGTGGATCATTCGATGGACGACGTATCACAGGTCTCGCTGTTCTACGGTCCAATTTTGCTGGCAGGAACGCTTGGCACGAACGGAATGCCCACTTCGGATCAGGCACAGGATCAATGGGATTATTCCAGTGTGCCGACCGTGGCCGCGCCCATCTTGATCGGTGACAACGCGAACGACCCCGCCAACTGGGTGCAAGGCAACAGCAATACGCTCACATTCAATGCTGTGGCCGGTTATGCTGGAAGCAACGCCGCCGCCCTTGTTTCACTGCGACCCTTTTTCGATGTTCATCATGAGCGCTACGCAGTTTATTGGAATCTGATCGCGCCTGCCGGAGTTTCGGTTTGGACCGACGGCAGTAGCCCGCCGAACTGGTCCTTGGCGGGCAACTGGAATTTCGTCCCGACCAATCAATGCGTCGTGGAATTCGGTCTGGCGGCGGGTGGCGCGACAACGAATGACCTCACTCCCGGCATACAACTCAACGGCGTCCGCTTTTCCGATGACGCAGGAAGCTATGTGCTGAACGGAAACAGCATCCTGCTTGCGGGCGATGTGGTGAATGATTCCGCCAATGAACAACGCATCAACCTGCCCATTGAATTGAACGGCGGCCTCGCCTGGACTTGGAAGGCCGCTACGGCCGATCTCACGGTTGGCAATGTTCTCAACGGTATCGGCGCATTGGACAAACAAGGCAGCCACACTCTGACGCTGCTTTCGAATTGCACCTACACCGGTTCAACCCGCATTGGCGCGGGCGAATTGCAACTCGGCAATGGCGGCGCGGCGGGCAGTATCGGCAACAGCAGCGTAACGCTTGATGCAGGCGCGGCATTGGCATTCAATCGCGCGGATATTTTCGTGGTCAATAACACTATTTCCGGGGCGGGCGGCGTCGTCAAACGCGGCAGTGGCACGATGCAATTGAGCCGCGCCTTAAGCAACAGCGGGCCGACTGTAATCGAAGCCGGAAAGATTCAGATGATTTCACAATTCCAAGCAGTGCTGCTACACCGCTGGAGTTTCAGCGGCAACTTGAACGACTCGGTTGGCGGTGCAAACGCCAGCGTTGTTGATGTTGGAGGCAACAACACTTCATTGAACGGGAACAGCATCACGCTTACCGGTGGCGTTCGCAGTTCTTCAGATTATGTTTCGCTTGGCAGCAATTTGCTGCCGAAGGACAATTCACCCGTGACCATTGAACTTTGGGCTACGCAAGTCAGCGCGAAAAGTTGGGCGCGCATTTTTGACGTTGGCGTTTCAAGCAGCGAAAATTTGTTCATGACGTGGAGTCAGGGAACAGACATCGGATTAGATCGCATCGAATGGAAGGATTCTGTCACCGCCACAGCGAACAACACAGTCGCCCCCTATACAGTCGGCACGGAATATCATATTGCGATGGCAATTGAACCCGGTGCAGGGAATGGCAGCAGCACACGCATGACGTGGTATGCCGCACCGTCAGGCAACACGAATCTCGGGGCTGCGCGGGGCAGTCTTGAGACTGCAAATACACCGACATCTTTGAACGATACAAATTTTTGGCTTGGACGCTCGGAATACGGTAGCGACGCCACCGCAAACGCGAGCTACAGCGAAGTGCGCCTGTGGAATCGCGCCCTCTCCGCCAGCGATCTCCAGCAACTTCATACGCTTGGCGCAAATGGCGTCGGCACGTTTGCCACGAATGTCACGACCGGCGGTTTCTGCGCTCAATCGGATTTGCAGTTGTGGGCTGGTGCGCTGGTTGATCTCGCGGGAACAACGCAACAAGTCGCGTCCGTTTCCGGCATCTCTGGCGCAACGATTCAATTGAACGGCGGACGGTTAATTATTGGAAACGACGGCGACCCGGATGCGAACTTTGCAGGTTCGATTTCCGGCCCTGGCAGTGTTGTCGTGAATGGCGTTTTGCGTCTGGTTGGCAATGCGACCCTGGCCGCAAACGTCGCGTTGACCAACAATGGCACGCTTGATGTCATGACCTGGAGTGGGACGCTGCCGGTTGGGTTTGTAAATTACGGCACACTGCTTGATCGCAGTCTGATCAAGATTGATGCGATGAACGTCAATATGAACGACTTCAAGCTCTCAATTTACGGTTTTTCCGGCCACACTTACCAATTGCAATACCGCGACAACTTAAACACGGGAAGCTGGCAGAATTATGGCAACCCGGTTGCCGGGAGCAATGCGACCGTCAACTTCACCCACACGGCGGGCGCGGTGGGTAACCAAAAATTTTACCGCATCACAGTAGGACCTTGAATCATACTTAAATTTCCGAACCTATGATTGATCACATGCGTATTTTCAAACGCCTCACTCTGGCGGTTTGCGTGCTCTGCTCTATTCACTTGCGAGCCAACGAAACTGCCCCCACCAACGTTCCCTCAGCTATTGCATTCAAAACGACTTCGTTCGCTTTGCAGGACGTGAGGCTGCTGGCTGGGCCGTTCAAGGACGCGCAAGATCAGAACAATCGTTATTTACTTTCTGTAAACGCAGACCGCTTGCTCGCGGGATTTCGCGAAGAAGCCGGGTTGCCCGCCAAAGGCAAACGCTACGGTGGCTGGGAAGCGCGGGAAATTCACGGGCACGGTCTCGGTCATTATTTGTCCGCGGTGTCCATCGCCTACGCTGCAACCGGCGACTCCCGATTTCTGGAGCGGGTGAATTACATCGTGGGGGAGCTTGCCGCGTGTCAGCAGAAAAACACGAATGGTTACGTCGCACCGATGCCGCAACGGATTTATCGCGAACTTCAGGCCGGTCAGATCAAGGCGCAGGCATTCAGCTTGAATGATTATTGGGTGCCAAACTACACGCTGCATAAAATCTTCGCCGGTCTCTACGACGCCTATCACTATGCGGGCAACCAGCAGGCGCTTCAGATTGAAATCAAACTCGCGAACTGGCTTGATGGCATTTTCTCCGGCCTGACGCCCGCGCAGATTCAGCAAATCCTCCGCACGGAACATGGTGGCTTGCTGGAGTCATTCGCCGATCTCGCTGCTGCCACAGGCGACCGTCGCTATCTCGACCAGGCAAAGAAGTATTTTCATCACGACACAGTATTTGCGCCGCTGTTCAAGGGTGAAGACCGTCTCAACGGCTTGCATGGCAACACACAGATTCCGAAAATTGTCGGTCTCGCACGTGAATACGAACTCACCGGCAACACGGATTGTCAGACAGCCGTCGCGACGTTTTGGAACACCGTTGTCTCAAATCGCTCCTACGTCACTGGTGGACACGGTGAACGGGAACACTTTTTCATTCCCACCAGCTTCCCGCAAAAGTTGACGGATCAAACTTCTGAAACCTGCAATAGCTACAACCTATTCCGGCTCGCGCGACATCTGTTCGCGTGGAATCCGGCGGCGGCGCAGATGGATTTCGTCGAGCGCGCCCTGATCAATCATGTCTTCGCCAATCTCGGTAGGCAGCCCGGTGAGTTTGGTTATTTTCTTTCGTCCAGCCCGGTCGCGATGAAAGTATTTTCCACGCCGGAGAACGCGTGGTGGTGCTGTGTGGGGACGGGCATGGAAAATCCCCCACGTTATGGTGAATTGATTTACTTTCATCAAGCCGACACGCTTTGGGTGAACTTGTTCCTCGCCAGCGAACTTAACTGGCAGGAGAAAGGCGTCACGCTCCGCCAGGAAACCCGGTTTCCCGAGGAAGAAACCATCCGCTTCACGGTGACTGGCAAACAACCTGCCAAGTTCACGCTGAAACTCCGTCGTCCGTTTTGGTGTGCGCAACCCGCTGTGAAAATCAACGGCGCATCGCAAGCACTCAGTCCGTCACAAGATTCTTATTTTACCTTCGATCGCATTTGGAAAACCGGCGACACTCTTGAACTAAGTCTCCCCATGTCCCTGCGCCTCGAATCGCTTCCATATTCAGACGACAAAATTGTCGCTGCGCTTTACGGCCCAATCGTTCTGGCGGGCATTGTGCCGACTGACCCAGCTACACCCGACCCTGCCAAGAAGCGCTACAACGATCATCTTCAAGCCAAACTCCAAAGCACAGGATTGCTACCCGCGGTTGTTGCGCAAAGCGGGAACGATTTTCTCGCGCACCTGAAACCCATGGGGACAAACTTCGCCGAGTTCCGTAGCACAAACGTTTTGAAGCCGACAGAACTGACGTTCGTCCCACTTTATCGAATCTACGAAGAACATTACGCGGTTTATTTCCCGTTGCTCACGCCTACCGAATGGACGCAACGTGAAGCCTCATTGCAGGCGGCGGAGGCTGTGCGGCGCAACTCCGAATTAGCCGTTGTGGATGCCATTGCGCCGGGTTTCCAACAAAACGAAGTGGATCACGGCTTCAAATCTGAAAACAGTTCTTCCGGCGATTTCAGCGACCGTAAATGGCGTGACGCCCGTGAAGGTGGCTGGTTCTCTTACGAAATGAAGGTTGAAGGCGAAAAACCTGCATCCCTTGTTTGCACCTACTGGGGAAGCGAAACCGGCCCGCGGACGTTCGACATCCTGGTTGACGGCCAGAAGCTAGCCACTCAAACACTGGGTGTTAACCACCCCAATCAATTCTGGGACGCTATTTATCCGATACCTGTCGAACTGACGCGCGGTAAAAGTAAAGTGACGGTGAAATTCCAAGCGCACCCGGGTAACTTTGCCGGCGGTGTTTTTGGCGTGCGCATCACCCGCAATATCTCGACAGAAAACTGAGACCAAAGATACTAACCCCCCAGCGAAACGAGGGCATCACGTTCAAAACTTTGACCCGACCGACACAGAACTGATTTCAAACATGCCTTTCATCATCATCTCCGTTCTGCTGATGGGAGCTGCGGGATTCCTGGCGGGATTCTTCGGCCCGATTGTTGTGACTCCCGATGCCAATCAAGGACCGCTGCTCGGCATCTTTATCACCGGTCCACTCGGCGTGGCTGCTGGAGCGATTTTTGGATTCATCTTGCCGCGTGTAACGCGTGAACGGTTTCGGCTGCCGATTCTTATCGCGCTGGCTGCGATGTTTTTTGTCGGAATTATTACCGGACTTGTGTTTCTACGAGGCCCGGAATTTGTCGGGCGACTTTACTTCGCCGAAATCACAAATTCACGACCAGCCTCAGACCTTATTCCTGCGGCCATTCTGAGATGGGAAGACAGCGCTAAGCAACACGCTTACACGCCACCGGCCGGGTGGCAGGAAGATCGCCGAAGAATGGTGGCGGACGTCAAAGGCAATGTGGTTACTCTGAAGAATGTATCTCTTTGGTATGTCCATCGGCAGCGCAAACCTTGGAACATGGGCCGCTACACCTTCACAATCCAACCGTCAGGGGGGGAACTCGATGCTTACACTGTCGCGGATGTGAAGTTGATCTCTCCGGGCTGGTTCATGTCGAAATCCTCTGATGTGCCTGCTGAATGGCCTCCTCGAAATATCGGCGATTTTCTCGGTGTGGTCGAAATCATTCCCGCCCCACCTGAGTTTCGTCCGTCCGACAAATAGCCAATCTCACTCCGACAACGATTCAGAATGCTGCTTCGGTCTGTGGTCGGAGAGCGGGGAAAGAGGAGTGGAGGCGGAGAGAAACGTCTAGTGAATCGAAGCCGGAGCGAAACGCCCGCCGCCGAGCCGCAGACGAAAGTTACATGTAGAATTTGTATTTCGTTCCAGGTTGAACGTCCTTCGGAAGTTCGGTAAGAATTTTCCCTACATCACGCGCGAAACGGATGGTGATGGGAATGCCACTGCCAAAGGCGCAGCTATTCCAATTGAGTTTGGTCAGGGCGAGAATTTCCTGGCAAACCGTTACCGCTGGAGAATCGCCGTGATGTTCAATGACTTCCAGAGGGCGTGGGATACGTTTCCCTGGATAACTTCTCAGATAAGGAACGTAGCCATTGCAATAGATAAGATAATTCCGTTGCCCGAGTTGAATCACCGTTCCGCGCAACGGCGGTCTTTTACCAACTCGCATGAAACGAGTTTCTCGCGATTCCAAGGCGAGGAAATCGTAATAGTAGATTTGCGGATCAACAAGCCGCCGCCCGTTCGCATAACGAGAAACGGCGTCATAGCGCGATTCGGGAACAACCAGTGATATACCGAAGCCACGCATCATCTTTTCTATCACACCGGCCCACTCTTGATACTGATCCTGCACCTGAACCAATTCTCCAACAAAGGGCAAATCCTCGGCCGGGATTTTGGTAGCGGCGCATATCGCTTGCCGAAGCATTGCGAATTCCATCGGGATGTTGGCCTTCTGATCTTGCAGATGCTTCAGTTCTTGTCCCAAGCCCTTCTGTTTTTCAGCCAATGCGCGCTTGTCTGTTTCCAGGTCGATTGCCTTTTGCCGGGCACTGGCACGATTGCCTTCGACTAGCCCACGCCGCGCTGTCATTTGATCTCGCAGCGATTCAAACTGCTCCTGCGTCTCAAACGGTGCTGGCTTGTTGAGAAAGGTCAGTTGTGCCTGAATGCTCCGATACTTGGTAAGCCGTTCGTTAGCGCGTGTGTTTGCCTCGGTGATTTGAAACTCCAGTTTTTGAATTCGAATTTCCGTTTCATCCCGCGCCAGGGCAAGTTTCAAATTGTCGCGTTGGTCGCCATCAAACTTCTGTGCGTCATCCAACGTGGATTTCGTCTGGTTTAGTTTTTCCAGCCGTGCCTGCTGTTGTTCGGTTTCGTGCCGCAACAAATCTCGATGCTTGGAGTCGAAGAAAACAGGCGTGGCATCAAAAAGTTGTTGAAGTTCATCACGCTCCAGCTTTGCCTGTTCAATGCGGGCGTGGGCCTCGGCAATCGGCGTGAGCATTTCAATCTGCTTTTCAGCCGTCTTGATGGCCTTGTCGCATCCGTCCAATTCGATGTAGTGCGGGCGGATCGTTCCCCGAATGAATTCAACGGCGTCGTTGCCCTCAAGCATGTGTTGGCGGATGAATTTGTTAAGGTCGCTGACCTCTTTGACGCCGATGGCTTGATTAAAAACCTCCATTGCAGCCTCGCTAGGGATGCCGAGCAAACGACGGAAGTGTTCAGCGTATGCTGTGTAGGAGGTGGGTGAGGTGAACCCATTTGTTTTGAGGCGACGGCGAATGTCTCGGAGTTCGTCCGCGCCAGCGATATGCGTCGCAATATTTTTGTCGCTGTCGGCCACGGCATAAATTTCTTCGACTTTGTCATTTAGTTCCCACAGCACTTGAGCCAAGGTCACAGAGCGCCCGGTGTGCTCGTTCGTGAACACGGCAAGCATGGCAGATTGGACTCCCGGCTCGCGAAGATGCTGAACTGTTCCAGAGGCGGAGTCTTCTTTGCTTGCCGTCATCCATGCGCCTCGCACATAGCTTTTGCGTGAACGATCAGAGCGACGTTTTTCCGTCACATCGCGTGCTGCATCATTGTAGCTGCCTTGCAGCAACCGGGGTGAAACTAGCAATGTGCGCAACGCATCCACGGCGGTGGATTTGCCACTGCCATTTTCACCCACCAACAATGACCACCGGCCATTCGGCGCAAGGATATGCACCTTGCCGTGAAACGTGCCCCAATTCAAAATTTCCAACCGCTTCAGGCGGAAGCCTGGCAGCGATTTCTCACCGTTGGTTGACGGGAAATCAATTTCCTGGTTGGGCATAACGTATCAAACGCTCTTTGACCGACTCCAATTCTCCCGGCCCAAACCGGGCCTTCACTATTCTCATCACTTGAAATTCTTCAATTTCGCCAGAACCCTGCCGGCGCAAAAATCCAAGTCCTACCAACCGATTGATCGCTTCATCCAATTTGTCGCGGTCGCGCACCCGGTCGGTCGTCTCGCGCAAATACGGCGCAACGAGTGAACGCAATTGCTCTCGACTGCGAACCAATCGCGTCGAGTCCGTGCCTGAAGACTCAAAGCGGTCCAGTTCTTCACGAAGGAAAACCAACAATAGTGTCGTTTCGTAATTCAGTGGACGTTTTTGAACCAAACGGGGAACTCGCTCTTCCGCTTGCGGTTCTAACTGGCGGATGAACGCATAACCCTCCCCCTCATCAAAAATAACTTCCTGTCCGACCTGACGAAAGAAACCCCGGACTTCTTCCAAGTTGCTTCGCAACACCGCCCACAACTCCACGTCATCCGCGCGATACATCGGATCGCGGAACAATCGCGCTTTGACGAAAGCCACTTCGCGAAATGGTGTGTCGCTTGAACTCATTTTTTCACCCCCCTGCCAAATAATACTGCCGGCACGCGCCAGCGTTTGCCTGCCTGCGATGGCAACTCGACTTCTACAAAATCGTCATTGGCCACGTAATGCCGGTCTTCTTGTGAAGCGACGATGATGTAGCCCAGCACTTCAATGATTCCGTGCTTGGGCGGGAAGGCGTCCAGCACCGTTGCAAGAATCACTGTCTGATCCCGCTCCAAACACATCTCGACATTTTTTCGCAAATCGCCCAGCCGGATTTGCGGAAGATTGCGAAAACGACGCAGTTCATCCAAGCCAAGCTCTCCATTTGCGACTTCAACGGGCCCAACTGCCGTGACCCGGTTCGACTCTTGCCAAAAAGTTCGCCCCATCGCGGCGTAAGCATCGGGCAGTTCCTGCAAATCGAAGAAGCAATCGCTATCAGGCGGCGATTCTCGCGCTTGCAACGCTGCGGCTTTGATGTCGCGAATCGTTTCGGCGATCTGCCTTTGCTCCGAGAGATTGGACGTATCAAGAACGCGGCGAAGATTGGCTGAGACTCGTTGAGTGGATGCCTGCACGGTTTCATCTTCAGACAGCAATCGCCCGATAAGTTGAGTGAGTAAAGGATTGGATTTGAGATCGGATGAAATCACACCAAGTTGCTGGGCCTTTTCTATCGCATCGTCAAAACGATTCTGGCGCTCCGGTGAAAGCAATAGTTCTCGGAACGCATAAAAGCTCTGCCCTTGTGCCGATTGCTTGAGCGCGTCGTGCGAGTCAAGCATGTGGCCGACAATCGAACCTTTTGTCACGCCCGGCTGGACGTGACGCTCGGCAATTTCTCTGGCGATGTGCTGAAAGTTTTCCTCCACGGCGCGAAAATCACTCAATAATTCCCGCGCTGTGGTAACAATTCGCGCATAACGTTCGTTCAACTTGACGGGAGAATACTTCTCTGCCGCTCCGGTTGCTCGGATGCGGTCAATTTCCGCCTGGATCCGTTGCGCATCCTGTCTCAACAACTGGATTCGCTCATCGGCATCATCGGATGCGTAACGTAAAATTTCTTCCAGTCCGGTGAAGATGCTTGCTAGCCGCGATTCGGTTCCTACGAATTCAACCGCCCGGAGCGACTCCAGCCAGAAAAACGTTTTTTCAGTCCCGGAGGTCAGTTCAAAAACGGCTTCTTGTTGACCATCCACATACGACCTCCGGAGAAAGCCATGCTGTTCGTTGCGCCAGATGGCAAGATAGTTGGCCGCTGAATCAGGAAAAGCATCTGGCTCGCTCTCTCGCAACTCCACCAAATAAACTTCCAGTAAGGAACGCAATTCTCCTTCCGGTATCGCAGACCGGGGCGAGCGTTTGAACGCGCGATGGAGAAAACCGAGGATCATTCCGGCGTTGGGGCTTCGTAATAGCCTTACCGCAGGAAGTTCAAGAGCTTGTTTTATCTCATGAAACTCCATCTGACGGGAGGGAGAATATACGGTCGGGTTGGACAAATACAGTCCTTCCCATCGAAGTCCGATAGGCAATCAGAGCCGCGGTGCGACAGCTTTTGAAGACAAAAGTGGCGCGATGTTGCTTTGGTCTGCGAGCGGTGGGCGGTGACGGGCCGACCGGCCGCCTGTGAAGCGAAGCAAACCGCGTGTTGATTACGGCGAAAATAGTAATGCCACAGTTCACCTAATGGTGAACCGTGGCTTTGATGAAACTTCGAGATTAGGCGGCGGCGCTGAAGAATGAAGGGACAGAAGAACTCTCTTTGGATCCGTTCTGGTTGTAAGAATTGTTCTGCTGTTGCAATTGCGACAGGAATTGTTGCAACACGTTCCCACCAGCTTGTGGCTCCTGCGAATGTTCGCGGATTTTGTCCATCATCTGCATCAGGACATCATCACTGTCGGATGAAGAACCGGTTGCGCTGACGGATGATTGGCCAAACGCGCTTTTCATCTTTTCAGCGATTTTGTCCATCATCGCGGCGTTTTCTTTCGAGTCTATCTCGCCGCTGCCATCTGCGTCCGCAGTTTTGAACATCTCGTCCACCTTGGAAGTGTCGAGACCGTTATCTTGAGCGAATTGGGTCATTTCGCTCTTATCAATGCCGCCGTTCTTGTTCGCATCCACTTTGGCGAACATTTTTTGCTGCATTTTTTCCATCATCGCGGCGCTGGGAGCGCCGCCCATCATACTGCCGATGTTCATAGTTTTATTATTAACTACTGACTCTCGGGCAGTGTTCGCACTTCAAGCACCTTGCGGTGCCATTCATTCATCGTAGCTGATATCGGAAACCGGCTAGGTTTCTTTAGGAAAATCTACGATGGGAACTTTAATCGTTGCTCCAACTCCCGCAAACCAACGGTAACATTGACCTTCTTTCCGCCTTGCATTACTGCATAGAAATTTCCGTCACCGACGGGCTTGAGTTCAACGATGCGGCTGATGTTCACGATCAGTGAGCGGTTCAACCGCACAAAGTCCGCCGCCGGAAGTCCCCGCTCCAGCGACGCCATCGTCTCGCGAATGATGTGGCGTTGTTCGCCCGCATGGACGATGACGTAGTTGCCGGCTGATTCGATCCAATCAATTTGCTCGTTCTTGATGAAAACCACGCGGTCGTTCGTTTTAGCCATGAGCCGCGAAATGCGCCGCGGTTCACTTGATGATGTAGATGCTTCCTTCGCAACCGGTTCATCATGGATTGCCTCAAGTTGTTCACGCACGCGCTCCAGCGAGCGGCGCAACCGCTCCGGTCTCACCGGCTTGAGCAGATAGTCCACCGCCCGCGTGTCGAATGCTTCAACCGCAAACGCGTCATGCGCTGAAATGAAAACAACCAGCGGCAATTCTGCCTCACCTAGCAATTGCACTAGTTTGAGGCCGGTCATGCGCGGCATCTGCACATCTAACAGCATCAGGTCGGGCTTGGTCTGCGCAATCATGGCTTGAGCCTGCTGTCCCGTGGAGCACTCGGCGACGATCTCGATGTCCGCGTGTTCCGCGAGTAAATCTTTCATGCGTTGCCGAGCCAGTAGCTCGTCATCGACGAGAATAGTTTTAATCTTCATGCGACGTCGCGGTTGACGGTGTCACGGTAGAACAGGCAGGAATTTTTATCACAACCCGAAATCCTCCGTCTGCCAGTCTCCCGGCTTCAAAGTGCTGTTTATCACCGAATTGAACCTTGAGCCTGGCCTGAGTATTGGCCAGCCCTAACCCAGTGGATTTGGCAGACCGACGGCTTTCATCCACGGGTGCATGTAACGTGTTAGCGACTTCAAGAAGTAATTCCTTACCGTCAATTCGCCCATGGACTGTGATGTGTTCAATCTGATCGGATGCTTCAATGCCATGACGGATTGCATTTTCCACCAAAGGCTGGAGCAACAACGGTGGCACATAGCAGAACATTGCTTCTTCATCTGCTTCAATGTGAAATGCCAGCCTTTCGCCGAACCTTAGCTGCTGAATGTCCACATAATGCTGCAAAAGCGCCACTTCCTCACTCAGCCTAATCTCACCCCGCTGCGGATCGCGCAACGTCATGCGTAGTAAATCCGAGAGGTTCATCACCATTTCCGTCGCCAGCTTCGCGTTCTGCGGAATAAGGGCGGCAATGGAGTTGAGCGTGTTAAATAGGAAGTGTGGTTGCAATTGTGTTCGCAATTCGGCCAGTTGCGCCTGACTAAGATGCGTCGCCAGTTGCGCCGCCTGCTTTTCGCGCTCGCGCAATGCCGCCATCGCGCCCAACGCATGAGCGACGCCAACCAGCACCCAATACAACGGCAGGCTGAATTGCATTTTGAAAACCATCAAACGAACCGCTGCCTTCACAAACTCGGAATCAACCTTGTCAGGCGGTGTGCTCAGAACGCGAAGCGGATCATCTATCGGCGCGATTTCTTCACCGCGCTTTTGCCGCTCAACCAGACTAGCGGCGATCTGTGGTTGCAACAGTCGCAACAACCCGACACAACTACACTCACACACCACCGCAAAAATAAGTCCTGCCAGGATATGTGCTCCGATGTTTGACCGCCACGAAGTCCGGTTCAGTGGAAAACGGCGTGCGGCCCAGAGCACGCAAGGAGTAGCCAACGCGTAAGGTGACCAAAGAACTAAAGCCATTAGTGACGCGAGCCAAAATGGAAAAGCTTGAAACGCGGAAATCGAACTCGCAGTGATTACAACCAGAGCACACCAGCCCAAAAAACAGGCCGTCCAAAACAGTTTGGCCTGTTTTCGACTCGTGGCGTTCTGTTCGCCGCTAGCGTGTGCGAGTAGTTGCATGATTCAATCAAAGTATTTCGCAACTAAGGGGAACTGGCAAACAAAGGTTGAATCGCGTTCGTGATACCCGCATGCGGGGGTGCTTTCTTTCGCCCCGCCTAAAGTTGCTTCGTCCCATCTGGCGCTCATTCGTCACAACCTCATTGCACCTAGACGCAACTCTCGGCTCGCTTCCATGAAAATAATTGGCGGGTCGAGGGACGCGAGTGCCGGGAAATCATGGTCACGAAGGGCGCTGTTCGCGCCGTTCATTCATCAACGACTGCGATGAAACTTCCATGTGTTGTGGAAGCCGCCTGTGTGCTCGCGTCCCTCGGCCTGCCTAATTATTCGCACCCGCACAGTGAAATCAGTGCAGCAAAAATGAAAAAGCCTGAAACAAACCCAACGGCGGCCCGGTCATTGGCTGGGTATGGCAGGGTTTTTTCCGGCGATACTATAACTGAAACGGCCCTCGACGTGTCGGCCTGCGTGGAGCGCGTCCGTCAACGAGACGAGGAAGCCGCGAGGCGGTTGCTGCATCATCTGCATCCGTTGGTCATCAAAATCGTGCGGGCAAACCTGCCGCGCCGGAGCAGCGAAGATGATTTGGTGCAAATCGTATTTATGAAAATCTTTGCGAATCTCGACAGCTATTCGGGTGCAGTACCCATCGAACATTGGGTGTCCCGAATCGCCGTCAATACCTGCCTGAAACAGATTGCATCGGAGCAAGCGCGACCGGAATTACGTTTCGCCGATTTGAGCGTTGAGCAGCAAGCAGTGGTGGAGAGTCTGGCCGGGACGACGGAAGAACTTCAGCCAGGACAATCTCTCGCCGCTGGCGAGATTGTGGGGAACCTTCTTTCCCGCCTGGAGTCTCGCGACCGGCTGTTGCTGACCCTGCTCCATTTGGAAGGCCGTTCTCCAAAGGAAGTCGAACAGATTACGGGCTGGAACGGCGTCGTGATTCGTGTGCGCGCCTTTCGCGCGCGAAGAAAATTGAAGTCACATCTACAAAAATTGATGAAGGAAGGAACACTCTGATGAATTCCAGCGAACCTTTGCATCGGCTATTTCGCTCAGCAGCTTTGGCGGCCAAAGAACTGCCAACCTCGCCATCGTCCGTGTTGGAAAATCGAGTTCTAACTCAATGGCGGAACATTGGAGGTGAGGATGAATTCGCGGCTCTGGCGAACCTGTTCCGACGGGCAGTCGTATTTGCCGCCTGTGTCATGCTTTTCAGTGCAGGCTGGGGCTGGACACAAAGCCAAGCTGACCGCACCGCAGCAACCGCGCTTACAAATTTCGCTTTGAACCTGCAACTCCCGCCATGAACCGTTTTAGAAAATTCAAAATAGTTTTGTATATTGTCGGCATCTTTCTGGCCGGAGTCATCACAGGCTTGTTCGTCTCATTCCAAATCGCACGACACATGATGCCGAACGAAGCGCGCATTACCGACCACTGGAGTGGCGACTTGCGATCACGGCTGAATCTTTCGCCTGAACAAATGGAAACGGTCAAGCCCATCATCAGGAAAACTCTCAGCGATTTCAAAAGCACCTTGGGCAACGATGCGTTGGCCGCGCTCTCGAACTGTAACGCGCAAATCTTGGTTGCGTTGACACCTGAGCAGAAATTGAAATTTGAACAACTGGAAAAAGAGCAGCGCGAATTCATCCAGCGCAAGCTAGGCCGACTTAAACCGCCCGCGCCCCAGCCAGTTCAATGAAGAACTTTTCCCGCCGCCTCGCTTCATGTTTGGAGCAGGCGGTTTCCGCATTGTTTGCATTTTGGGGTGTCCCCCGGTTGACGCCCGAACAGAAGGCCCACATCGCGGAAATGGAGCGGGATTACGAGCAACAGTTCGGCTTGAAATCCAAAGGTAATGAAGATTGTGCAACAAGCCCGTAACAAACCAGCCCACATGCGGTCATCTCTTGAAATCAGAAAGGCTCAAAACCATGAAAAAATTTAACCGAATCTTAATCGCAATCATCGTGCTGGTCGCCCTGAGTGTAGTTCCACGGGTTGCGGCACAAGGCAGCCTGACCAATGGCTGGACGCATACTGGCACCATCGCTCCCGTCGGTGACTCTGATTCCTGGACTTTTTCCGCCAGTATCGGAGACAGAATTGTCATCAAGGTCGGAGAAATCTCGCAAACCAACACCTTCACTCCGCGCCTCCGACTTCAGAATCCAGGCGCAGTGCAGATTGCGGTGGCGTCCGGCGCGGTGGCCGCCGAGATAACCGTGACGGCAACCAACACCGGAACGTTCACGGTGATTGTTGACGATGCGGTTGGTACTACAGCCACGGGCACTTATCGGCTGACTTTGGGAAAGTCGCCCGGCGCGATCTTCGTCGCACCCGGGGACGAAGGCGGGCCGCTGACCAATGGGGTGGCGCATCAGGGCGATCTGCCGATTGGCGATCTGGATGTGTGGAGTTTTACAGCCACCGCCGGAGAATCCATCGTCCTGAAAATGGGCCAGATTACCGATGTCAGCAGTTTCGATCCGTGGGTGCGGCTCTATGGCCCGGATGGCGTGCTGGTCGGCTCAAGTTTTGATTTTGCGGCGGCGGAAGTAACAGTGCGGGCGACTAACAGCGACACCTTTCTAGTTGTAGTCGGCAATAATCCGTATAACAACGCCGCTGGTAACGGCACCTATCTGCTGACGCTCGCCAAGACGGGCAACCCCATTGTCGTGTCGCCTAGCGACGAAGGCGGATCAATGACCAACGGTGTGGCATATCAAGCAAACCTGCCGATTGGTGATTTGGACGCGTGGAGTTTCACAGCGAATGTCGGTGAGGCAATCGTTGTTAAGATTGGACAAATCACCGATGCGGGCAGTTTCGATCCGTGGGTGCGGCTCTATGGTCCGGAGGGCGTGCTGGTCGGCACAAGTTATGGTACTGCGGCGGCGGAAGTAACCGCGCGGGCCACCAACAGCGGCACATTTCTGGTGGTGATTGGCAATAACCCTTACCACAGCGACGCCGGAAGCGGGACCTACCTGCTGACGCTCGCCAAGACGGGCAGCCCCATTGTCGTGTCACCTGGCGATGAAGGCGGGCCGCTGACCAATGGGGTGGCGCATCAGGGCGATCTGCCGATTGGCGATCTGGATGTGTGGAGTTTTACAGCCACCGCCGGAGAATCCATCGTCCTGAAAATGGGCCAGATTACCGATGTCAGCAGTTTCGATCCGTGGGTGCGGCTCTATGGCCCGGATGGCGTGCTGGTCGCCTCGGACTCGGACGCGAATTCAGTGGAAATCGCTGTCCGCGCCACTAACAGCGGCACGTTCTTGGTAGTGATTGCGAACGACCCCTATTATTCGGATGCCGGAAACGGAACGTATCTGCTTACACTGGCCAAAACAGGAGACGCGATTTTTATTTCAACTGGCGACGAAGGTGGACCGTTGACCAATGGCGTGGCGCACATCGGGAACATGCCATTGGGTGACCTAGATTTGTGGAACTTCACGGCCAACAGCGGAGACAACCTAGTTGTCAAGGTGGGCCAAATCACCGAAACCAACAACTTTGCCGCGATCATCCGGCTCTATGGTCCGGATGGGGCCTTGCTGGCCTCCAATTGGGCAGGCTCTGCCGCCGAAGTTGCGGTTCGCGCGACCAACAGCGGCACATTCCTCGTGGTGATTGCCAATTATCCGTACTACAGCGGAGCCGCCAGCGGGACGTATCTGCTCACGCTCGCCAAGACGGGCAGCCCCATTGTCATCTCGCCCGGTGAGGAAGGCGGATCGTTGACGAATGGTTGGGCACATACCGGCTTCTTGCAGTTGGGCGATCTGGACCTCTGGAATTTCAGCGCGACTGCCGGACAAAACCTCATTGTCCGCGTCGGGCAGATCGCTGAGACCAACAACTTCGCGCCGATGGTTCGACTCTATGGGCCGGATGGCGCGTTGATTCGCTCTGATTGGGCGGCGGCGGTTGCGGAAGTCTCCGTCAAGGCGACCAACAGCGGCGATTTCCTGGTGGTGATTGCTAATTATCCCTATTACAGCGACGCCGCTTATGGGACTTATCTATTGACCCTTGCCAAGACCGGCAGCACGAGTGACGTGGCACCGGGAGACGAAGGTGGAAGGTTTGAGGGCGGCAGCGGTTACACCGGCAACATTCCGGTTGGTGATCTTGATGTCTGGACGTTCACGGCATGTCTCGGAGAACTCGTGCAGGTGCGCGCCGATCAACTCAGCGAAACCAACGCCTTCGATCCGGAAGTACGCATCTACAATCCCAGCGGTGTGTTGGTAGCCGCCAACTACGGACTAACATTTGCCTCGGTGTCTTTCTTCGCTACGAATAGTGGCCCTTACCTGGCTGTGATTGGGAACAACGATTACAACAACAACCTGGGCAGCGGCACCTATCAATTGACCGTGAATGGACTCACCGACGGATTCAAGATGTGCATACCTGCCATCGCTGGCACGAACGTCGCGCTCGGTGCCGTCGGTGGGGTTTCCAATGCGACCTTCATTCTCTACACGCATACCAACGTGGCGACGCCTCAAGCCAGTTGGTTTCCGATTTACACCAATCAGTTCGATCAATACGGCTCGTTCCGCCGCACCAACCTGTTCGACAAGACCGAACGGGAGCGTTACTACCGGATTTCGACGCAATAAAGCGATTACCCGAATTGATTCTTGCCTATCACATGCAAACACTCGCGGTTGTCCCTATCGTCCTCAATGCCGGTGCCGCCGTTTTACCGACAATCGTGGCGGCGGTCGCTGCCATTGCCGCGACGGTTTTGCATCCGAAGTTGTTGGTGGGGGCCGCTCGTCGTCGGCCATTGCCATTCACGATCGTGGCGGTTGGCGTGTTAACCGCACTGGTTTTCGGGCCCCGGCTTTGGCGAGCTGTCGCGCCGGTCCGGGCCCCAGTCCGTCCCGTCAATCAGTCTGCGTTCCGAGTAGATTGGGCAAAGGTGGCGAAAGATTTGATCGCACTAGAGCCTTCACATCGGCCTCAAAGAGTGGCCACATCTTCCCCGGTTGTGCCTGCTCCGACCGCCTCCGCAATAGTTGCCACGACTCCATTGAACGACACGAATCGGATTGAGGCAACGATCACGGCCATTCAGGATTTTTCCCGCTCGATGTCCACCGGCCAAACTGCGCCCGTGGGGCTGAAACCACTTTGGCGTTTCCAGCCGGAAGGAACGCTTTTCTTTGGCACTCCAGCGATTTTTGGAAAGCGTATCTACGTCGCCGCCTCGCAGGTTGACCTCGGAGGCTACACCGGACTTCTAATCTGCCTCGACCTTGAAACTGGAAAGCCAATCTGGCAGGTAAGCGAAGCGGGTAAAGAACCGCTGCTCGCGTTCTTCAGCTCGCCCGCTGTGACGAGCGACGGACGGTTTTTGGTTGTCGGCCAAGGCCTGCATCAAGATCGCGACTGTTCCCTTCTTTGCTTTGAAACCGCAACCGGGAAGCTTCATTGGGCGGTAAAAACGCCTCTGCACATCGAGTCGTCGCCCGCTATCGTCGGCGACGTGGCGGTGGTCGGCGCAGGTGCAATCGAAGGTAACGCCAAACGAGCGGTTGGCGATCCTGGCTTCGTGCTGGCAGTGCGAATTTCCGATGGTCAAACGCTTTGGAAACATGCGGTGAATGATCCGGAGAGTTCTCCGGCCATCGACAGAGAAGGCATTGTTTACATCGGCAGCGGGATCAGCGGGAGCGCGGTCGTCGCTCTGCGCAGCGAAACGGATGAGGCGTTGCGCGCCCGTAATCTGGATCGCGCCCTTTGGCGGACAGCGCTTGGCCAGCCGATTACTGCTCCCGTTACGCTCTGCGAAGAACTCGTAATCGTGGGCGGCGGGAACAGTGACATGGTTCACTCCGCCAAGGATGCGCAAGGCATCGTAGCCGCGCTTGATCGGCGCACCGGCGAGATTCGCTGGCAGACGAAATTTGAGGACGCCGTGCTGGGCGGCATCGCCGCGCGGGATGGTGTGTTGCTTTGCCCGTTACGCACCGGCGAAGTGGCCGCACTCGCCGCATCCGATGGGCATATTCTGTGGCGCACGCGCATCAGCGGAAGCGCGCCGGTCTTAGCTGGCGGAGCGCTTGCGCGGGAACGCGCCTATGTTCTCAGCAACGATGGTTATCTCGCGGTGCTCGCCAGCGTAACGGGGAAGGTGCTCGAAAAAATCTATGTCAATGACCCCGGCAAGGCCAGTAGCGGTCTTTCGATCTCCTCGCCGCAGGTTGCGGGGAATCAAGTTATCGTCGGCAGCGAAACGGGCGGCCTCGTCTTATTGCTGGGAACAGAGGTCGCGAAATGACCGCCACGCGACAATACACCGTGAGTTTGGTTGAGAGCGATGACCCCGCTCTTGTCGGCGGCAAGGGTGCGAATCTTGGGCGACTGCTGCGGGCCAAGCTTCCCGTGCCGGATGGCTTTGTAGTGGACACGCACGCTTATCGCTTGGCGCACGCCGGGATGAGTGAGGCCGGAGGGGATGCGGAAATCCCGCCGGAGGTCGCCTCAGAAATTCGCGAACGCTACCAGACGATGGGCGGCGGGGCGGTGGCAGTTCGTTCCTCAGCGACTGCGGAAGACGCGGTTGCGGCATCCATGGCCGGGCAGTGTGAGACTTATCTCGACGTGCATAATGAGGCTGCGCTCCTAGTAGCCGTGCAGAGATGCTGGGCGAGTCTGCGCACGCCTCGCCTCGCTGCTTATCTGGCGGAGCACGGCATCGATGCGACGCAGGTGGCGATGGCCATCGTGATCCAACGGTTAGTGCCAGCCGAGGTAGCCGGAGTGCTTTTCACTGCCGATCCAAAGGGCAGAGTGGGAGAGATGCTCATCGAAGCCAACTGGGGACTTGGTGAAACCGTGGTTGGCGGCCATGTGCAACCCGACGTGCTGCGCCTCGATGCGAAAAACGGTCGCGTGCTCGCGGCCGCCATCGCCGACAAAGCGGTCTATTTGTCTCCCGGCAGCGCCGTCAGGATGCCGGTCGAGGAATCGCGCCGGAAACAGCCCTGCCTGGGCAGTCGTGAGGTGCATTCTTTGTGGCAACTTGGTCGGCGGGCCGAGGAGTATTTTGCCGCGCCCCAAGATATTGAGTGGGCAATCCATGAGGGAAAATTTTATTTGCTACAGTCCCGCCCGATCACGACGCAACGCGAGGCCGAGGCGGCGCATGAAATCATGCAGTCCACCCGGCGGCATTTGCGCGAGGAGCTCGCTGCTCAACGCGGACCGTGGGCGCTTCACAATATCGCGGAGACGCTTCCGCATCCGACCGCGCTCACATGGAGCGTGATCCGTCGCTTCATGTCCGGCTCGGGCGGCTTTGGCGCGATGTATCGGAAGGCGGGGTTTCAACCCTCTGCCGCCGTCGAACACGATGGGTTTCTCGAATTGATCGCTGGGCGCGTATATATGGATGTCTCGCGTTCGACGGAAATGCTCTGCGAGAATTTCCCTTTCCGTTACGATGTGGAGGAATTGCACCGCGATCCCGGCGCATCGCAGAAACCGCCCTCGACCCCCAGCGGCTCGCTTTTGCAGCGGATAAAAGCGGCGGGCGTTCTTACGAAGGCCAGCGCGCAGATGCAAAATCTTGCGGCCAAGACCAACTTGGATTTCCGCGAGCGGACCGCCCCCGCGATCAAAGCCTGGGTCGCAGGCGCACGTCGTCAGAATCTCGCAGCGCTTTCCAACGAGGCGCTGATGGCGCTTTGGCAGGAATGCGAAACCAAAGTTTTCGATGAGTTTGGCCCAGAAACATTTCTTCCCAGCCTCATCTGTGCGAATGCCTGGGCGGAACTCGAAGCATTTCTCAGCGAGAATTTTTGGGACGATGAACCCAGCGCGCTCCTCCGAAGCATCGCCGTCGGTGGCGAACCTGACCACACGGTCATCGCTGACGCTGAACTTTTTGAAGTCGCGCACGGGAAGCGCACCCTGGAGGCATGGCTGGCGGAGCACGGACATCGTGGTGCAGGAGAGTTCGATCTAGCAACGCCGCGCTGGCGAGAACAGCCCGCCAAACTGCGGGAGATGGCGGACCGGCTCAAGACTGGTGAACCGCCACTTGAGCGGTTTAAGCGAAGCAACACCGACGCTGTTACCCACATGGCTGAATTGCGGGCGAAGTTGCCTGCCGTTGCGGCCCGAGAGTTCGACCGGCGCTTGGAGCGACTGCGTTGTTTTATCCCTTTCCGGGAAGAGGGAAAGGATTTGATGATGCTAGGCTACGAATCGTTGCGAGATGTGGCTGTTGAGGCGGGACGACGGCTGGACGTAGGCGACGGGATTTTTCATCTCACACGCGATGAGATGTTCGATGCGTTGCGGGTGGGTTTCGCGCCCCATCATTTGATTGAGGAACGGCAACTCGCTTATCGCGCCGAGTTGCGTCTCACCCTGCCGCGTGTGATTGACGCAGCAGCGATTGAGAGGCTGGGTGAAGCTACTGAAATGCCGACTGCGGCTGGCGGCTACAAAGCGCTGGCGATCTCGGGTGGGCGGGCCTCCGGTCAGGCGCGTGTTCTACACTCCGCGACGGAAGCTGGCGATTTTGGCACGGGTTATATTCTCGTTTGCCCAAGCACCGATCCCTCATGGACTCCACTTTTCGTGAACGCGGCGGGACTCGTGCTTGAATGCGGCGGCGCGCTTTCGCACGGCGCGGTGGTGGCGCGTGAAATGGGATTGCCCGCAGTGGTGTTGGGGGATGCGACCCGATTGTTCCGCACAGGCGAAAACATCGAAGTTAACGGCAACAATGGCTGGGTCGGCGGCGCGGACTCTGCCTCGGCCCAGACGGCTGCCGTTGAGCAGGCCGACCCAAACAACCCGCTTCTTCCGCGCGCGTTGATTCCACCCCCGCCGGGTCGCAAAGATCGGCGGGCCGCCACATGGAGCAACGCAGCGCTCGCTTTTTGGACGATGTTTCTGCTCGGCTTTTTTTTCCTGCCTGTCTCTTACTTACAAGAGCCTTCTCTAGCGTTGATGGATTTCTTCCTGTGGCCGTTGGTCAATGCGCTCGGCAAACCCGCAGTCGTCGCAATCTTGGCGGGGAGCGTATGCGCGCTTACGCTGATAATGCAGAAACTTGTCACCAACAATCGCGCGTTGTTGGAAGCCAAACGGCGGGCCGCCATCCTCACCCGACAAGCTCGCACTCTTCCCGCAAACTCGCGACGTCGCGCTGCAATGCTGGCGCAGGTAGCGGGGGTAAATCGACGGCTGCTTCTGGCGGGTCTTGTTCCCATCGCGCTGCTCCTCGGTCCTCTGATGTTGCCATTTGTCTGGTTTAACCAGCGCATTGATCCCGCCGTGCCCGCCGCAGTGGCTGGTTCGCCGGTGCAGATCGTGGCCAGCGTGGACGGCGAATGGACGAAACCCGTGCGCTTGGAAACGGCCGCATCCTTCGCGTGCGATGATGCCACGCCCGCCCTTCGCACCCTCCCGCCGTTGCGCGCGACACTTGAGCGGTTATTGACGCTTTACCGGCAGCCGCAAGCTGATCCAAACGCGCCATGGGAACTCCACGTCGCGCCTGACGTGGCGCGCACTCTCGCTGCGGACGATCTCGCCAATTATCTCGCCGCCGGGCTGCCGCCACAGAGCATCGCATGGACGATTCGCCCGCCGAAGGATGCGGCGGGGCGTTATCCGATACGACTTACTGCCGAAGGATTCCCGCCGCTCACGGTTACGGTAGTGCTCGGCAGGGAATTTCCGCCCCGCAACGCGAGCGCGGCGGGCGCGTCAGGCTCTCCGCTCAAAGAATTGCGCGTCGTCTATCCAGGCGCGCCACAACGGCCAGTTTTTTGGCAACCATTTGCGGGTCTTAATGCCCACACGAGCGTGCCTTTTGCCGCGCGGCTGGCTGACTGGGATACGGGCTGGCTGTGGCTCTACGTTCTTGCCTATTTACCGCTTTTATTCGTCGGGCGGGCATTATTGAGAGTGGCCTGAACTGAAACCCGCAAAACCTAAAATTCAACCCACAACATCGCATACCAAACCCCCAACATGAAAACTACCAATAGATCGT
The DNA here is from genome assembly GCA_964594985.1 of uncultured Bifidobacterium sp. Lineage (GTDB taxonomy): Bacteria > Verrucomicrobiota > Verrucomicrobiia > Limisphaerales > JADLHS01 > JADLHS01. Next base: position 225,745 of record CAZQNQ010000004.1, on the reverse strand, counting down.
TTGCCGGAATCGCCGCCTTATTTCTGGCGGCAACGGTGCTGGCCCAATCTCCCGACCAAAAAGGCCAAGAGCCCGCTAAATCAGATGGCAACTCGCGCGCCACTGCCGATGTAAAGACGCCAGGGAATGCACGGGCGGCCACAGGAATTGAGACCGTGAAGCCCCTGATTCAAGCAACTGAAGAAGAGTGGAAAGTTATCGGTCCAAAGTTGCAGGCGGTCGTGACCGCTCGCCAAGTTGCACAAACGTATGCTGCGGGTTCGACAAACATTAGTCGCGGGGGCTTTCCGAACTTCGGCGGCGACAGCTTGAACGGTCCTGTCGGCGATTCGATGGACTTTAGAAACATGCGGTCTCGCGGCGGCTTTGGGGGGCGTGCCGGTTCGACCAATGTGGGTAACGGCGGAACGGTTGCAACTGGAGCAGCAACACTCTCTACGGCGAGTTCGCCGGGATCAAATTCCCCGGCGATTCCTCCCAAGGAAAACTCTGCCAATACCAGTGGCTTCAATCCGACGAACTTCCCCGGATTGCCGGCGGGCTTCGATCCGGCAAATCTCCCGGCGTTGCCGCCGGGTTTCGATCCAGCGAATTTGCCCGCTTTACCGTCCGGCTTTGACCCCGCAAATTTTCCGGGCTTTCCGGGCGGAGGCCGTGGCGGGCCGGGCGGGCGGTTTCCCGGTTTCGGCGGCGTAAACAATCCCGTTCAATCGGCACTCACTGAGTTGAAGAATGCGCTCGCCGATAGCGCAATCCCGCCAGAGCAAGTGAAAGCGAAGGTGACTGCCGTGCGCGAAGCCCGTCAGAAGGCAATCGCCGATCTGGCCGCCGCACAAAAGAGCCTGCTACTCATGCTCACGCCCGATCAGGAAGCGGTGCTGATGAGCTTGGGTTATATCGACTGAATCATCGCACCCCCACTACTTAATCCAAAACACACAATCTCATGATAACATCAAATCTCCGTTTTTTTTCTCCACGACAACTCTGGCTGCTGGTGCTACCGCTGGCGGTCCTGGCTTCCGTCACGCCTGCTCGCGCTTTCATCGACCTAGCCCCGACCATTGGCAAGGTTATCGGTGATTCACAGCGCATTGCTGTCGTAGAAATCGTCCAATTTGACGAGTCAGGCCAAACCCTGAAGCTCAAAGAAATCCGTTCCCTCAAAGGTGAACTTAGCACTCCGGCCATTCTCCATCATGTGGCCTCAGCCGATGGTGTAATCCCGCGCGGGATTGTTTCTTGGGCTGAACCCGGTGCTCGCGGAGTATTGTTCGCCTCACGCACGACGACCCTCGTGTGTTTTGGCGAAGGCTGGTATCAGGTGAAATCTTCGGGCGGTGATTGGAAGCTCGGCATTGATCGAACTGACCTAAGTCTGGCCTACTACGGAACCGTCTCACGCCTCGCGGACGGAATCGCTGCGGTGCTTGCAGGAGGCGATGCGATTTTAACGATGGTGCAACATGGAATTGAGGACGCCGCAAGTTTCGATTTAGCCCTCAATCGCACACATCTACCCGCCATTATCCGCGTGCAGCGCTTTCGCGCCAATCTCCGCATGCCCGGCATGGTCATGGCAATGTCCGGCAATCCGGCTTACATCATCGGCCAAGGTTGGGTCGGTGAAGAGGAACTTCCCGCGCTTATCCCGCAGCTTGCTTCGCCCGACGCTACCGCCCGTGCCGAAGCGACCGTCGATTTACAACGTCTTGGTTACAAAGCGCGCTCAGCCGAACCTGCGCTCACCAAACTGCTCTCAGATTCTAACGCACGCGTCCGCATATCAGCTGCATCTGCGCTGTTGCGCATCGCGGGAAAAAACGATCAGGCTATTCAAATCCTTCAGGAAAGCCTGACGAACACCGACCCGAATGTGCGCCGCGCGGCTGCTGTCGCAGTGGGCCGGGCGGGGTCGGCTGCATCGCCCCTTGTCAATGATCTTGCTGTTATTCTTAAGGACCGAAATTTTTCGGCACAATCCGCAGCCGTTCAAGCAGTGGCCACGCTGGGCCCGATTGCCGCCGCCGCAAAACCAGCGCTCGTGCCGTTGTTAAATGATCGAAAGCAACAAATCGAAGCAGCAGATGCTCTCGGGCGAATCGGTCTGGCCGCTCAACCGGTGCCCGCACCATTGCTTGACATGCTGGCGGAAAGCCAACCGATGGCGGTGCGCTGGGCAGCAGTTCGCGCGATGGCTCAAATCGGAGGCCCGGAGGCCCGCCCCGCAGTTGATTTCATCATCAAGACCATGCCGGAAGCGGCGGAGATCGAAAGCTACAACATGCAAATTTATCTATCGCTTCTCGGGCCGGTTGCTACCAACGCCATCGAAGCTTCCCAGAACTCAAAACTCATGAATCCTGTTTTGCCGGGCGCAACCCTTTGGGCCATCAAGGCCGATAGTCTCCCGTGGCAGTCAGCCGGCGGACGTGGTCCGGGTGGCCGCAGGGGCTTTGGGCCTCCGGGCGGATTCCCTGGCGGATTTCCCGGCGGACCTGGAGTTGGTTTTCCTGGCGGCATGGGCGGCGACCTGAACAGCCTCATGTATGTCGCCTACTTTCGCGAACTCGGCGAACGTCTGCGACCGGTCGCACTGCTGATGCTGCAAAAAATGCGCGACGGCACTGCGGGCAATATCCCAACATGGGGATACAAGCTTCTTAATTGCGCTCCGCAGGAGGCTCTCGGTCAATTATCCGACTCACTCGTCTCCGACGATCTGGCAACCCGTGAAAAAGCCACCGTCGCTCTCGGATACATGGGGACAGGAGCTTTCCCCGCGCAGGATAAGTTGCGGGTAGCCCTCGCAAAAGCCGGGGTGACCCGTGAAGGTCGTCTGCTGGAGTGGGCTCTGCGTGAAACCGCTCTCGAATAAATCAGACCTCTAAACGTTAATGAGGTTACGCTAACCAGTGCCAAAGACAGTATTGACGCAGTTTTTTGCGTGGTTTCGCTAACAATTGAACAGGAGACGCAAATCGCGGAAATGTTCAAAGGTGAAAAAGATTGTGCAAAATCCCGTAACAAACCAGAGCACATGCGGTCATTGCCTCTGACCACCACACTTAAGTTCAAAAAATGAAAACTAAAATGAAAGCACTATCAATCGTTGCCATCGTTATCACGTTGGTTCTCTCGTTTGGCGGAAAAGCTCAGGCCCAAGAAGGCTTTCCCCAGCCTCCAGAAGAGATGAGGCAACTTCTCCAGAGCATGACTCCGGAGCAGATGGAGAACATGCGCAACATGGTGGAAAGCATCAGTCCAGAGCAGCGCGAGGCGATGCGGGAGAAAATGTTCAATATGAGTCCTGAGCAAAGGCAGGAAATGTTCAAGCAACTCAGCACTGATCCGCAGAAGGCGATGAAAGCCTTGGGGCAAGATGTCAAAGATCCGTTGCGCGAACAGATGGGCATCACCAACAACTCGGAGTGGTTGGTTATCGAAGCAAAAATTGCCGCAGTCAGAAAAGCCCGGACGGCTTTGACTCCCTATGAAGGCGGCGGAATGATGGGCATGATGGGTGGTATGCCCGGCGGGTTCGGCGGTGGGCGCGGCGGTATGCCCGGCGGAACGAGCACAGAGGGGCAGGCATTGCGGGATGCGTTGGATTCCGGTGCATCCACCGCACAGACTCGAACTCTGCTCGCTAAATTTCGCGACGCTCGTAAAGACAAACAAACGGCACTCGCTAAGGCTCAAGACGAATTGCGTGTGTTGCTCACTCCACGCCAAGAAGCCATTGCCATGCTAAAGGGTCTGCTTGATTAGGTCATGACCGAGAGCACGCCCAAATGTGGCACAAAAGCTCGGCACAGCACGGTCGTCAAGACACAACCTTGGGCGGAGGTTGTTGAGACATGGGCAAATTTGGCGACAGCCGTGCCAAGCCTTGAGCCATTCCACCAGTTTGTTCGCGTCATGGCGTTGTATGCTTCGTCAGATCTTTTTGCGGCCAGCTTGACGAATAGCGACGGGCCAGGCATCGCCTTTTCTAAGTTCGCTGATTTCCACAGCACTGACGGCGTGCTTGAAGTCCGATACTTCGGCGTGGGCGGATATTTTGAATTTCGGACGTTCTGTGGCCACAATAACACCGATGTAGTGCAGATATCAAAAGCTGTCGAGAAGTTGAGACTTTACCTGATATATAAGTATGGAGTTTACCTTGAAGTGCCAGCGGCTAAGCATGCGCCGTAGCGTAATCTGCACATGAACGATGCTCTGATCCATGCCGACAGGCTGACGCGACATTACACTATCGGCAAAGATTCTGTTGCGGCACTTTCGGAAATTAACCTCACGATTCCTCGCGGTGAATTCACGGCGTTGGTCGGGCCATCTGGTTCGGGCAAATCCACGCTGTTGAATCTTTTCGGCGGTCTGGATCGTCCGAGCGGCGGCGAAATCCGCGTGGGCGGTTTGTCGCTCGGTTCAGCATCCGAACCTGAACTGGAGCGCTATCGCCGAGAGCGCGTCGGATTCATCTTCCAAAGTTTCAATCTGCTGCCGACGTTCAGCGCGGTGGAAAATGTGGAGTCACCAATGACATTGGCTGAAGTTTCATGGAGCGAACGTCGCACCCGTGCGGTGGAACTCCTCGAATTAGTCGGACTTTCGCAAAGAACTTGGCACAAACCCAACGAACTTTCCGGCGGCGAAAAACAGCGCGTGGCCATCGCGCGAGCACTCGCAAATCGTCCCTCACTGCTGCTTGCGGACGAGCCGACGGGAAATTTGGATTCCAAAACCGGCGCGGCCGTTCTTGATTTGCTTTGCAATCTGGTCAAGAAAGACGGGCTAACGCTCGTCATGGTCACACACGATTTGGACGTGGCCGCACGAGCCGACCGGATTATTCACCTGCGAGACGGTAGAATTCAGCATGTCGAAACAAAGAATGCGAGGGCGTCAGCATGACGGTTAAAGACCAAGTCCGTGCCGCCCTTTCCAATGTGGGTCGTCGCAAGCTACGGTCCGCACTCGCATCGTTGGGTGTGCTGGTTGGCACGGTGACTATCGTGCTCATGGTTTCGCTAGCCACCGGAGTACGGCAGCAAATCAATCGTCAGTTTGAATCCATCGGTTTGGATCGCCTGACGGTGAATTCATCGGGCGGACGGCGCGGCGATTTTCCTCCGTTTGGTTCTTCATCCCGAAAAAAGCCCATCACGGCGCAGGATGTCAGCAACTGGAAAGCGTTGCCCGGCGTTGTCAAAGTGCTTCCTGAAATCAATCTGCCCGGTTCGGTCGGTTTGGAACTGAACTGGAACGGAACAAATCAAACCGTCCGCATGAGCGGCGGCGTTAGTTTTCGACCTCCGGTATTCTTCCAAGAATTACCACAGGCCGTTGCCGGTTCGCTGGAGCTTTCCGAGGAGGGCGGCATCATCTTGAGTCAGGGCGCGGTGCGTGCCGTCGGCTTTTCAAGCAACGATTTCACCCGCGTGATCGGGCAAAACGTAGAAACGATTTTGCGCACACCGCGCGGTGAAACGCAGAATTTTACTTTGCGCGTGCAGGGAATTTCCCAGGAACGGTCGGCTACGATTCAGGTGTCATTGACCGACCGCATCGCGATGAAGAACTGGTGGTTTAATTCGACCAACACTCTGGAGCGCGAAGGTTACGACTCTGTGACCATCCGCGCAGCGGACGTGAAGCGTGCAAACACGTTGTCAGCGGAACTGCGGCGTGATGGTTTTCAAGTGCAGTCATTGGAAGTATTCGTTACGGCCGCCAACCGTATTTTGACCGTAGTGACTTTGATGTTCACACTGATCGGCAGCATTGCCTTGCTGGTGGCAACCATTGGTATCGCGAACACAATGGTTATGGCGATTTACGAACGCACGCGCGAAATCGGAATTCTCAAGGCAATGGGCGCGTCACGTCGCGAAATTCGCCAGATGTTCATGTTGGAAGCCGGCTTCATCGGGATGATCGGTGGCGTAATCGGACTACTGTTTGCCTGGCTGCTTGGACTGGGACTAAATGAGGCGATTGAAATTATCTCACGCCACCGGGAACAGCCACTTCACGGACAGTTTTTCTTAGTCACACCACTGCTGGCAATTGGTGCAATTTCATTTGCAATCTTCATTGGACTGGTTGCCGGTTTGCTCCCCGCGCACCGCGCCGCCAAGCTCGACCCGCTGGAGGCCTTACGACACGAGTAATACAACACGGTTGAAGCCGCAGACGTCTGTTGCTGTAAATTTGAGCACTTAATACCATCTTGCCATGCAAACTGTGGATTGCCTCAACCTGCGGTCGAACATCTGTTAGGCTGCCATGTATCTCCGCATACTCCACAATGGTGACTTGAGGAAGGACAGTCCCAAGCCATCGCCGCATTGGACGGTTCTCGTGCATGAGGATGGGAGAATAGTTGGCGAGGTGTTGATGAGAGAGTGGGCATGTTGGTCTTTACCGAAAGATTTTCACATACCCGAGCACAGCCGATTCTTTGACATCCCGACGGAGTTGACCCAGCAGCAGCACTTGATGACGACATCGCCACACTTTGAAGAGCTGATCGTATCGATTATGCGCGGGGATGGACACCGAGAGTCCATCTTTCTGATGTCGCAGTTGCCAGAAGGCTGCCGGTTGCTTTCGGCTTTGGCAGATTTGTTGCAGAAGATTGGAGAGATTGTTGAAGCAGTGCCGGTAGAGAAAAGATGACGACGCAGCCTAACAAATCGCTAAAGCCAACGCCAGTGGGCGTTGGCCGTTGGGCTGACGCGGGCTACGCCGTTGATGTTAAGCTTCAAATTGTGCCATGAATCTCAATCCAAAATATATTACCTTCCAAGGTCCGCCAATAAACGACTCGGAAATTCTTGCCAGGCTTCCGCAAGATTTGCGGCAACTGCTCGCCGAGGTGAACGGATTCATTATGTTTGATGGCGGGCTTCATCTTCGCGGTGCTTGTGTTGGACCAGAGTGGCATTCGTTACGAAAGGTTTGGGAGGGAGAGCTTGCGTTGTCCTCGCTTTATCCCGTCATTCGTCCCGAAGATGTTCCCTTCGCAGAGGATTGTATGGGCGACCAGTTTGTTCTGCGGGACGGGGTTATTCACCAGTTGGCAGCGGAGACGGGACAGCTATCGAGCTTGGAAGTGGGCCTTTTTGATTTTCTTGATAAGGCGCAGAAAAGTCCAATCGAGTATCTCTCCCTGCATCCGCTGATTCAGTTTCAACGTGAGCAAGGTCGCTTTATCAGTCCGGGCGAGTTGCTGGATGCTAATCCTTTCTTTTGCATGGCGGAGTCGGGAGCCGGCGTCCAGCTTAAAGCCGTTCCAGCTTTGGAGCGGCTTTCCTTTTTGGCGCACGTCGCAGGACAGATTTCAAAACTGCCGGACGGGGCAAAGATTCAATTTAAGTTCGTGGATAAATGACGAAGACACCTAACCGGTGCGCTGCGACGGTGATTCAAAATTCTTTGCCCCTCTTCGGCGGAAGATTGTGGGCGAATGTTAACGATGTCAGATTCATCACTTCACACTAGGAGGGCAGATTCCAGTCCCCATGTCGGGTGGTGGTGTTGATTGTTTCACGCTTTGTGCGGGAGGAGCAGACCATGTAATCTCAGTTTTGACTTCTGCGTAAGCACTAGGCGCGATTTTCCCGAACTTCCACGAGTCCTTCATATCTATGAGTTCCGGCATTGCCTTGAAACGCTCAAGAACATGGTCAATGAAACCCCAAGGCTCGATCAAAATAATTCGCAGGTCTTTTTCCGGCTCGATGATTTTTGGTGATTTAGAGTGGGCGGCACTAATCTCCCATCCCCAGCGAATTCCATTGCTTGTGTAGCGCTTTGGTTGCAGCGAATGTTGAATCCCGTCGCGATACATTTCCCAAAATCGTTTGAACGTCTCGACATCAACGGACAAATCGTTTGCTCCAAATGCGCGGAATTCGTCCGGGGTTTCCTTTCGTCCGGCACGTTCCAATGATGATTTTATGTAACGTTCGTAGAGAGAAAATGCCATTCCGAGGGCGACGAAAGCGCCGTCGCTATTGGAGATCGGGCGCAACGCATTTAGCGGTGCAATTACCCAACGAGCAAACAGTTCTTCCGGTTTAAGTTCCTGTGCGTCGGCCATAATTGTAGTGATTTGGATTCGGGTGAGTATCTCGCCTGAAAACAATCCGGTCGAGTCCAAAGCAGGCGAGGTTGGCGCAGACTCCATCACGCGCGACGTGGCTTCATCTCAAATCCCGGGGCTTCGTCACATTCCATTCGACCTGCCACCCTGAAGAACAAATTGTGTCAGCTATGATGAGAAATCGATCCGAGACCACGAGGCGGCAACCGAAAGCTATTCCGGTGAAGATCGACAGGCCATCAAAGCTTAAGCTAGTAGTGCTATTGCTACTTGGTTTCTGCGTGCTCGGACTAATTAAAGTTTGGCAACGCGATACTGGCGTTACGGAAACACAGCAAAGTTCTCTGGCGGGTTTATCGTCGTCCTCCGAAGAGCGTTTATCGCGTGAATATGAGGCTGGCCATTGGAGGCAAAGATCGCCTCGCAACGCGAATTGGCCTATGACGAGCGAATCTGACTTGTCACGCAACGAGGCCGCAAAAGCAAAGCGCGCCAACGCAAAGAGTCGCATCGCGAATGAACTGGTTGTCGCGCTCCCAGCCGACGCTGACATCAAGGAATTACTGGAACTGCTCAACACCAAAGTTGAAGTCGTCAGTAGTTTGGACAATCACAACTCTCACCGGCTGAGATTTACCAATGCAGAAAGTGCGGAAGCTGCGCAAGCCTATCTCGACGCGAATCCCGCAATGGGAACGGCGGATGCAGATTATCGCATGGAAATGCCCGCCCCCGAAGGCGTGTCCGAAGAGAAGATGGGCGTAAAGCAAAGTCTTCGCGTCAATGCGAAACAGACTGACGGACAGATTGTCGTCGGGTTGGTGGATTCCGCCGTTCAGTTGCAAGGAACGGCGGTGGACGACTATTTGTTGCCGGGAATCTCAGTCGGAGTAGGCCAGGCCAATGAGGATTCACTCAATCACGGAACTTCGATGGCTGCGAGCATTGTCCAAGGGCTTTCGCTCGCACTCGATGATCGGGCGAGTTCGAGCATGAAGATTCTTCCTGTGGATGTATATGGAGCGCAGTCGTCCACAACGACTTTTCAAGTCGCCGAAGGAATCACGAAAGCGATTGAGAACGGAGCGAACATCATCAACCTCAGCCTCGGAAGCGACGGTGATAGTGGTCTGCTGCATCAGGTAATTCAGGACGGCCATTCACAGGGTATCATCTTCCTAGGGGCGGCTGGAAACGAGTCAGTGACCACGCCGACCTATCCAGCCGCCTACACCGAAGTAATCGCCGTCACAGCGACGGACTTTGATGGGAAAATCGCCTCGTATGCCAACTACGGTGAGTTCGTAGATGTTGGAGCGCCCGGTTCGGTGATTGTCGAGTTTAACGGCAATAGCTATCTCGTATCGGGCACGTCAGCCGCAACCGCTCTAGCGAGCGGCATAGCAGCAGGATACTCCGAAAAAAACTCGGCGAAACCGAGAGAGGCCGAAGCGACGGTTCGTTCCGGCCTCGCGGTGCAAACGAAGTAACCGCTTCACGCACAAGCACGCTCAGCGGACGCGTCTTGTCTCACTTCCTATCATGAAGGTTTTGCCGAAGACAATTGCAACCGGGCTAACAAGTTTCCGGCCCAACTGACTAAATGGCGAGTCATTCCGACGTGTGGAAAACAATCATTTAGTAGTGCAAGCTGTGCATGGTTGGATTGGGTGGTTGCCTCTATTCTGCGAAGCAACTTATGAAGAGAATGAAGATCATTTGGCCCGCCATCCTTTTAAGCCTTCTCGCTGGTGTAGCTGGCGCACAGACCAATCAGCCCGCGGCAACGCTTGGCCTGGGTGACGTGCCACCCCCGCTTCAGGTTGCCGGCTGGATTAAGGGCACGCCCATTACGTCCTTGGAGACAGGAAAGTTTTATGTCGTCGAGTTTTGGGCGACGTGGTGTGTGCCATGCAAGAAGAGCATTCCGCATCTGACGAAACTGGCCAAGAAATACAGTGGCGAAGTGACGTTCCTCGGGATTTCAATCTGGGAGCGACCGAAGGAGAATACGGACGCTGGAATCAATCAACTCGTCGCCCCCTTTGTAAGGTCGATGGGCGACAAGATGGATTACAACGTGGCCATTGACGGTGTTGCGGGCTTCATGGCGAAGAATTGGCAGGAGGCCGCGCAGCAGCCGGGCATTCCCACCGCCTTCGTGGTTAACAAGGAGGGGAGAATCGCGTGGATTGGGCTTCCAGACGAACTGGACCTGGTGCTGGAGAAAGTCATTGCGGGCACTTGGGACCTCGCGGCAGAAAAGAATCGTGTCACCGCCGCACGCGAGAAGCAGGCAGGCGAGGAGCGGGCGATTGAAGCGGTCTTCAAGGCGCAGGCCGCTCAGGATTATCCTGCGTGGGTCGCCGCCGTGGACCAGGCGGAAAAGGCGGCCCCGAGCCTGGCCAATCACCCGGACTTTCCGTCCATCAAGCTTCAACCGCTGTTGCGGACCGACGCCGTCCGGGCCGTTGCCTACGTCAAGACCCTCACCGGGCCACAAGGAATGGTTGGCGCCAATCCTGATCTGGTGTGGTCCATCCTTCGCGTGATCCCCACTTCACCCAAACCTGGCAAGCTCACGCAGGCGGACTGGCAGGCGATTGCCGCTGCCATCGCCTCTTCCGTGACAGCCGCCCAGACAGGACAGTCCGGCACGTTTTACGATTTCTACGACTGCCACGCCGATGTCCTGAGCCGTGCTGGTGAGTGGGACAAGGCTGTCGCACAGCAGCGCAAGGCACTCGAATTGTTGCGGGCGGCTCAAGCCTCGAAAAAAGAGCCGTTAAATCAGGCCGATCACGACCAGATGGAACGTTGTCAAAAGCGGCTTGAGGAGATGATTTCCCACGCCAAGAAATGATTGGGTCACTCGGTGTGGTGTCATTCCTGGTGGTGAAGCTTTGAGCCTTTAGACGCGAGGAATCCTCCATCCAGCAGCGGTGACTTCATCCGGGCGTGCTCATGGATGGTTTCCAATGAGTAATCGGGTTCATCGGTGGAGGGTTCAATTACCTCCGAAAAAAACTCCAATCCGGCATCGTGTGCGATATGCCTCAAGCACAGGAAAGCCGGAGATACTTCCTCGTTCATCCTGATTATGCCGTGGAGTTGCACCACGAGCCCACCGCTGAAGCTGCGCGCCGCGCGTCCCCAGCGACTGATCCAGCTTTTTACGCACGGCGGCAGATGGGCTTCGCCGTGGACGGCTACAATGAGCAACGGGGCGAACCTGCCGTCGGAAGCTGCCGTCGTAGCGAGTGCCGGCATTTTCAGGGCCGCCAGACTCCACAGTTTAAGGTTCAATTTGTTCTCCGAACTCGCCTGTTGTTCGAGCCGGTCGCAGAGTTCCTTGGCACATTTTGCCGAGTGCAACTCGTCGTAAATAATCAGCACGTTGAAGGCGGCGGCGCGGGAGTCATCGCAGGTTTTGGAATCGGTTTTCATAATTCATTTCTCTGGAGTATGAAAACCAAGGATTGCTCCCGGTTTGCCTGAAAGTGACGAAGCCGGGTGAAAACGAGATGAAGCCGCTACAGCCGGGAGCAATTCGGACGTGTCTAAATAAAGACGCCAACAGTTACTGCCGGTGTGCTCGTGTCCTTCGACCTGCTTAACGGTAGCAGCGGCGGTGACGACGAGGTGGCTGTGTTCAGGTATTTGATGGCGACAAAGACGCTGGCGCTGGCGCGATTAAAATGGCGGGGACTATAGGGATAGTGGGCACAGGAATGTTCGCCGGTTTATTCTGCTTTGAAATGATGGTGTGGGCCCATTTGTTGGCTTTGTTTGGATGGTAGCCTGAAAAATGAAAATCAACTGGAAACAAGTGCCGAAGTGAGACCAGACGATCTTTGATTTGATCGTGTTTCATCGTTTCGTCATTCTCAGTGAACAAGGATACATAAAGTGCTCCCCAAATTACCGCAGCGTGGTCAAAGCGGATTTTCTGAACTGGTGCAACGATTGATTGAACGCCGGCATTGCTCCCGGCAAGGACTTCAGAGAACAGGTCGTTTCCAACCTCACAAGCCGAGAAGAATGCTCTTTTCAGTGGCAAACTTCTTTTGAAAATCTTTGCGAACTCCACATAGGTCATCTCGCCGTTTGTGGTGAAAATTTTGTCGAACGAGCCATGTGAGGAGAAATGCAAGAATCTGTATTTTGACTGACAGAACAGACCGACAAGGTGAGGCAACTCGCCCACATCCTGAAAATAGTGATACTTGGGATTCTTTCCCGACATGTGCAGTAATTCTGCAAGTGCACGGCCTTCAAATCGTCGTTCGCGTTCGTCCTCCTTGTTCAATGTCTCTAGGATAAAAACATCAGGCTTAAGGATTGGCGGCTTCCCAAGTTTAAGCATTGGAGTGTGGTTAACCCCGGCTTTGGATTTCTTTTTTACAGCGGCCATATCCGAATTTTACGCAAACGAACGCTGAAGTCGAGCGGCCTCCATCACACGCGACGCGGCTTCATCCCAAAGCCCGTGGCTTCGTCACATTCGATGCGATTTGGGTCACTACCTACACCAAATTATGCCCGCGAAGTTTGTTCAGCACCGCGACTGACACGAAGTCAGTTTCGGCGGAGCGGAACACGCATTGTGAAAATGCCGAATATGAAATTAATGCAAAAATATCTCCAAGCGATTATCGCGCTGATGATTTGTTCGTCGGCTCTGGCCCAAACACCGCAGGCCGTATCTGACGCGATCAAAAAACTCCGTGACGCATCAAACTATACATGGACGGTCACAACGGAACTTCCGGGTGCGCCGTTCGAGATTGCCCCCATCACCGGCACGACGGACACGAATGGCTTCGTGATGCTAAAATCCGAGGCTGGGAAAAATGTCGTAGTCGCCAAGGGTGAAGCACGGGTTTTGAAAACCAGTTCTGGCTGGAAAAGCGTCACTGTCCTCGGCAGCGATAAAGACCCGGCGGCCCTAGATTTGTTAACGACCAAGACTCCACCAGACGAACTCGCTGCGCTCACGGCGAAGTTGAACGAAATCAAATCGGCAGGCGATAACTCATTCACCGGCACGTTTGATACCGCTTCGGCGAAGGCATATTTGCAGTCGTCAATGGAGGCTCGGCCTGGACCGGGCGGTAAGACGCCGGATACTAAAAACGCTTCCGGCAAGTTTCAACTCTGGCTCAAAGACGGACTCCCACAGAAATACACGCTCACCATCAACGCCGAACTCTCCCTGCCGTTCGGCACAAAGGACGTGACGCGCATCGGCACCACGGAAATCAAGGACATCGGCAACACCAAAGTCGAAGTGCCGAAGGAAGCCCGACAAGTTTTAGAAAAGTAACACTCGACCAACTCGCATGAACAAACGACTGAGCCTGCAAATCTTCACCTACACCGTCTTCACCATAGCTATATTTTCTCCAGCAACCGGCTGGGCACAACCTGAGAAAGCGCTGATGATGCCACCGCCGTTGCGCGGAGGGGAAACAAACCGTCCACCTTTGCTGCAAGTGAACCTGGATGGCAGTTACACCGCTTCCGGCAAGGCGAAGTTTTTAGGAACGAAAAGCGGTGATAGCGGCGCTGCCAGCATGAGTGCCGCCATTTTTGCACCGTTGCCGTTGAATGAAAAATGGATGATTCCGTTTGGACTGATGTCGCAGAACATCTGGCTCGACTCCGTTCCGGGCGTGCCTGTGCCGGATCAGATTCACACGCTCGGTTTCAACACTGGTCTCGGTTATCGGCTGAACGACGACTGGATGATCATGGGTATGGTCAACCCGTCGCTCTACAAATTCAGCGACGTGGGTGGGAACGACATCGGACTTTCCGGCGGGATCAACGCGATGTGGCATTACAGCGATTCGCTGATGTGGATGTTTGGTCTCATGGTTGCACCGGACAGCGATTTGCCTGTGGTGCCGATGGTCGGCCTAGATTGGCGCATTAGCCCGCAATGGGATTTGCAACTGATGTTTCCGCAACCACGACTGGTTTTCCAGCCGGATGAATACTGGAGTTTTCATGTTGGAATGAACCTCGTCGGCACGACGTTTCGCACCAGTAATACCTTCGGCACTTCGCTCGGTCGTCCAGAATACGATGATGCACTTGCAACTTACCGAGACATCCGTCTTGGTGCTGGCTTTGGTTACAACGTGAGCAAATCCATGCGTGTCGAAGTGGAAGGTGGCTATTCCGTGAGCCGCCAAATTGATTACAAAGACTTCGAGACGGTCAACTTTGAGCCCGGTCCATATGTCCGGCTCGGGATCAACATTGGTTTTTAATCAACACCAACCGTCGTTTCTTTGGCGCTATGGCAGAAATTTCCATGTCCTTGATAAATAAACCGCTGCTTATTCCAACCCGTCCAAGCTTATGAACTCCAAATCAACCAATATCAGTTGGTTCACCGTTGTGGTTGCCTGTTTGTTGTCCGTGACTTCGGGCGCGTTGGCGCAAGGCACTGCCTTTACTTATCAAGGGCGGCTCATGGACAGCTACGGACCTGCTACAGGCAAGTATGATCTGAATTTCAGCGTTTTTGATTCGGCTAATGCCGGCAACCAAACGGGACAAACTCTTACAAGTGCGACGACAGCCATCAGCAATGGCCTTTTCACGGTGACGCTGGATTTTGGTGCTGGGGTATTTCCGGGTGCCCAACGCTGGCTTGAAGTAGGCGTCCGAACCAACGGCAGTAGCGGCGCATACGCCATACTATCACCCCGGCAGGAAATAACCGCGGCTCCCTACGCCATCACAGCGAGCTTTGCCAACTCTGCGGCGACAGCGGTCAATGTGTCCGGAGCAATCAGCGGGAACCAGATTCAAAACGGCACAATCACTGGAACGCAATTAGCCAGCGGTGCAGCAGCGGAAAATCTCAACGCCTCTGGTCAAAGTGGGGTGGGAACTGGTGGAATCGTGCTTTCTTCCAATCCTAATGCCATGAACCTGCTTGGCAGTGGCTATGCAAAGATCGGTCAAACTGAACTCGGCGAGCTTTGGACTACTCTAGGGCAGGCCAAGGCTCCGTCGCCCCGATATTATCAAACCACCATCTGGACGGGCACAGAATTGATCGTTTGGGGAGGCTACGATGGTACCAATTATCTGAACAGTGGACGACGCTACAATCCCGCCCTTAACACTTGGTCGGCCATGACCCCTTACGGCGGCCCCATAGCGCGAACACGACACAGCGCGGTCTGGACGGGCACGGAGTTAATCATCTGGGGCGGACAGGACGGAACTGACCAAGTCAACAGCGGTTGGCGCTACAATCCAGTTACGGATTCGTGGTTGACCATGACAACCAGCAATGCTCCGAGCGCACGCCAAAACCACACGGCTATCTGGACCGGCACGCAGATGATTGTGTGGGGCGGTAATGATGGCAGCAGCCGCCTCGCAACCGGGGCCAGCTATAATCCCGTCTTGGACCAATGGACGACACTGAACACAACCAATGCGCCTACTGCGCGGGAAAATCACACGGCCATCTGGACCAGCACGGACATGATTGTCTGGGGCGGCTACAATGGCAGTAGCCGACTGAACACGGGGGCGCGATTCAATCCATCCGCTAACACTTGGACCCCGATCTTGACGAACAGTTTGTTCGCTGGACGTGAGAATCATTCGTCCGTATGGACGGGTAACAGAATGATCATCTGGGGTGGCAGTTCAGGCGGAACGCGCTACAACACCGGTTCAAGTTATGATCCAGCGGCCAATAACTGGACCGCCAACTACACTAACACAGCCTTGGCGGCGAGAGAGAATCACACCGCTGTCTGGACCGGCACGAGAATGATTGTCTGGGGCGGCAGTGCTGGGAGCACGGAATACAACAATGGCGGCAGTTATGATCCAGGAGCGGACAATTGGACGACGGTCACGACGAATAACGCGCCATCAGCACGCAGTTTGCATGGCGTGGTTTGGACCGGGAGCCGGATGATTGTTTGGGGCGGCTTCGATGAAACTGTGGGCCTCGACGATGGCGGTATTTATGATGCGACGAATAACGTTTGGAGCATGATGGCTTATTCTGCCCCTCTGCCGAGAAACTCACACGTCTCAGTATGGGCGGGTAATGAACTGCTAATCTGGGGTGGCTATAACGGCGGTGCTTTGAGTAACGGTGGACGTTACAACCTTGCCTCTGATACTTGGACGCCGTTGTCAACCTGGACAAATCTATTGTCCACCAATTCGCTCGCGACTAATGCTCCCTCGGCGCGATATGGCCACACGGCAGTATGGACCGGGACGGAAATGATCATCTGGGGCGGCACAACGGATGGCAGCAGCGGAATCAACAACGGCGCGCGATATAATCCTACCCTGGGTGTCTGGAGTAAAATCACGAGCACCAATGCTCCAGCCGCGCGATTTTATCACACTGCGATTTGGACCGGCAACGAAATGATTATCTGGGGTGGTTACAACAGCGGCGTTCTGAGCACAGGCGCACGCTATAATCCCTCATCGGACACATGGACAACCGTTACCAATACGAGCGCCCCGGCAGCTCGTGACTTTCACACCGCTGTTTGGACCGGTAATGAAATGATTATTTGGGGCGGTTGGAACGGCAGTAGTTATCTGGCTACCGGAAGCCGCTATAGCGTTGCATCCAACACTTGGACCGCACTCCCAGCGAGTGGTGCGCCTGCTGCGCGCAATTCTCACTCCGTGATCTGGACGGAAAGTGAGATGATCATTTGGGGTGGTTACAATGGAAGCGCATTAGGCGACGGTGGCCGGTATAATCCAGCGGCTAACTCTTGGTCTTCAATCAACACTAACGGCGCACCGGCCAGCCGTTTTTATCACACCGCCCTTTGGACCGGTAATGAAATGCTGGTCTGGGGTGGGCAGCAATCCAGCACCAACTTCTTCAACAGTGGTGCGCGCTATGATCCCACCGAAAACAACTGGAAGACTCTCGCCAATGCCAGCGCACTGGAGTCGCGTGCGCTGCATAGCGCCGTGTGGACCGGCAACCAAATGCTCATTTGGGGCGGTGGAAATAATACTCGCAATCTGAACGATACCGCCGCCTACACACTACCGCGCTTGCTGTATCTATATCAGAAGCAATAGGAATTAACGTGGAGGTATTTTTATGAGAACGCTCGTTGGTTCGCTATCGCTCTTGTGGCTGCTGATGTCGGATGTCCGTGCTCAAAGTTATTCAATTGATTGGCTTGCCATCAGCGGTGGTGGCAAGACGATCACGGGGTCAACTTATCAAATCACCGGGACAATCGGTCAACCCGCCGCACATTTGCCCATGACCAACGCCAATTATTCGCTGACCGGCGGCTTTTGGTCGCTCTATGCAGTTCAGGCCGTGCAAACACCAGGCGCACCGCTGTTAAGTATCTCGCGCACCAATGGCGGAGTGATCATTTCTTGGCTATCCGCTTCGACCAATTGGGTGCTGCAAGAAAGCGCCAGTTTGAACAGCGCCGTCTGGGTCACGGCCTCCGAAACTATCACCACCAACGGAGTGACAAGATTCATCATCATAAACCCACCCGTGGGCAACCGATTTTATCGGCTGACTGGCACACCATGATTTTCAAGCATTCCATTGCAAGTAATTGGGTCGGGTTCGCTCTGACTGACTGCACGATGATTCCGAAATACAAGCGCCCTGTCGCGCCCGTCGCCCCACAGTTTACTAGCGGTGCAGAAACCAACGCTGCTCCTGCGGCAGCGGTAACATACACTGATTCTTAAAAACATTTACCTGTTGCATGAATTTTCAAAGCCGTCCCACAAGATTTAATCGTTAGCCCACTAGTCAAAATATGTTTGATGACATAACCGATGAGGAATATGCGGAGTGGAAAGATTGGTTTCATACAGGTGCTCACCATCTGCTGTTTCGCATCATCCTACTCGGAATCGCTGTGCTCGGTGTGTGTATGGTGATACAGGGCTTTGGACCGGATCAGCGGTTCACAAATTCCACCAAGCCAAAAGCGGGTGCTGCTCCAGATCTTCGACAATACGAATCATCTCATGATCGAAGCGATCTTGACAGATGCGAGGATGAGTTTGCGTCGTCGTCGGTCACCGAATTCTCTGCTGACCGTTAAGTAAAATGAATTGCAAAGTTTTCATAGCCAGTTTGTGCGCTTTTCTTATCACTGCCGGGTGCACGATGATTCCGAAATATGAGCGCCCCACCGCGCCCGTCGCCCCACAGTTTCCTGGCGGTGCGGAAACCAACGCTGCTCCTGCGGCAGCGGAAATCGAGTGGCAGAATTTCTTTGCGGAAGACCGGCTGAAAGCTCTCATTGGCTTGGCGCTCACGAACAATCTGGATTTTCGTGTCGCCGCGCTGAATGTCGAGCAGAGCATGGCGCAGTATCGTATCCAGCGGTCAGCATTATTTCCAACGGTGGATGCCAGTGGGCGGTTCACTCGTGCGTATGCCAATGAAAGAACAGCGAACGAATGGAACGCGAGCATCGGCACGACCGCGTATGAGGTGGATTTCTTCGGACGCATTCGCAGCTTGAACCGGCAGGCTTTGGAAAAGTTTCTGGCGACGAGCGAAGCCAAACGTAGCGCGCAGATTTCGCTCGTGAGCGAAGTCGCATCGCAATACTTCACGCTGCGACAGGCGCAGACGCAGCTTGAACTCGCACGACAAACGCTGACGACTGTTCAAGAGTCCTACGCACTGAACAAGGCCACGTTCGACGCGGGCGCGAGCAGTGAACTGGATTTGCGGACGGCGGAAAGCCAGGTCCAGACCGCAAAAATCAGCATTATCACTTACGAACGCCGTATCGCGCAGGCGGAGAATTATCTCACATTGCTTGTCGGCCAACCGCTGCCGACCGACTTGCCTGCGCCCCGTTCCTTCGATGAAACGAATCTCGTGGCGGAAGTTCCGGCGGGTCTGCCGTCCGAACTCGTGCAGCGTCGCCCGGACATCCTTCAGGCTGAGCATACCTTGCGGGCGGCAAACGCGAACATTGGTGCGGCCCGGGCGGCATTCTTTCCGAGCGTGAAGTTCACGGCCTCGGTCGGCACGACGAGCGCACAATTTGATCAGTTGTTTGCATCTGGAACGGGGCTGTGGAGTTTTTCGCCTCAGATCACTTTGCCCATTTTCACCGGCGGTCAAAACCGCGCGGACTTGGACGCGGCGAAAGTCAGCACGCGCATTGAGGTTGCAAATTATCAGAAGGCCATCGAGACGGCATTTCGGGAAGTGGCGGACGCTCTGGTTGCCACGCGGAGCTATGCGGAACAACTGGATGAGCAAACGAAACTCATTGCCGCACAGCAAAAGCGGTTCGATCTCGCCACTGCCCGCTATCGTCAGGGCGACACGGCCTATCTCGATGTGCTGTCGGCGCAACAAGACTTATACAGTGCACAGCAAGACCATCTCCAAACACGCCTCACCCAACTCACCAGCCGAATTTCTCTCTACAAGTCGCTGGGCGGCGGCTGGCAATAATTTTTATCATGAACCGAACATTAAATATCATTTGTGCGCTCGCCGTCGCCGGAGTTGTGGCCATTTCCTCCGGCTGCAAGCCATCCGGCGGCGGTGCGGCGCAGTTTGAAACAACTGCGGCTAAGCACGGCGACATAGCACAGCACGTCACGGCCAGCGGCACGTTGAGCGCAGTGGTGAGCGTGGACGTCGGCAGCCAGGTTTCCGGAAAAATTTCCAAGCTGACCGTAGATTTCAACTCACCGGTGAAGCAAGGTCAACTCGTCGCAGAGATTGACCCAACTGTTTACGAAGCGGCGCTGAAGCAAGCGGAGGGGGATCTCGCGAGTGCGAATGCGAATGTTACGCTCAAACGGCAAAACCTTGAGCGAAAGAGAATTCTCGTTCCGCTCAAAGCGGCATCGCAGTTGGATTTGGATCAGGCTAATGCCGAAGTTGCCCAGGCCGAAGCGGCGGTCACCATCAAACAGGCCGCTTTGACGAGCGCGCGGGCGAATCTCGGTTACTGCAAAATTACCGCACCCGTCGATGGCATCGTCATCGCACGCAAGGTGGACGTGGGCCAGACGGTAATCGCTGCCATGAGCACACCAGTATTATTCACGGTCGCGCAAGACATCTCCAAAATGAATATTAAGGCTGACGTCTCTGAAGCCGACATCGGACAGGTCAAGGAGGGTCAGCTGGTGGATTTTACAGTGGATGCTTTTCCCGAGGAAACCTTCCACGGCACGGTCACGCAAGTTCGTAAGTCACCGACAACCACGCAAAACGTTGTCACCTACGAAACCATGATCACGGTGGACAACCCAGAGCAGAAACTCTTTCCCGGCATGACGGCGGACGTGTCAGTTCTTGTAGCTGAGCGGAAAAATGTTTTGAAGATTCCTAACGCTGCGTTGCGTTACTCGCCGCCGGAGGGCGTCAGCTTTGAGCAATCGCCGCCGAAAGATTCCGGGCGTAATCA
This sequence comes from uncultured Bifidobacterium sp., assembly GCA_964594985.1. Lineage (GTDB taxonomy): Bacteria > Verrucomicrobiota > Verrucomicrobiia > Limisphaerales > JADLHS01 > JADLHS01. The sequence goes on along the minus strand of CAZQNQ010000004.1, from coordinate 205,174 downwards.
GCGGTTGGTGTATGTGTTGGGGGCGAATCCTTCGACGCTCAAGCCTGTGTTGATAAAAGCCGGCATTACCGACGGCGTGGATACTGAAATTCTGGACGGCCTCGACGAGCGATCGCCTGTGGTCACTTCGACAATCTATTTCAAGGCGAAGAGTGGCGGCTTCTCACCTCCACCGCCTCCATCGCAGAATTTATGAGTTCACCCGTCATTCAGTTACGCGACCTCTCCAAGACCTACCAGACCGGCGAAGTCGAAGTAAAAGCTGTGCGTGGCGTGACGCTCGACATCGCACGCGGTGATTTGGTGGCTGTGATGGGCGCGAGCGGTTCAGGCAAATCCACTTTAATGAACACGCTTGGATGTCTGGATAAACCGACGGGGGGAGATTATCTGCTCGACGATGTGGGCATCGCCGGGCTGGACCGCAAACAACTGGCGGTGCTGAGAAATCGCAAGCTCGGTTTTGTTTTCCAGAGCTTCAACCTGTTGGCCCGCACAAACGCACTGGAAAACGTTGAATTGCCGATGCTCTACGCCGTGCCGATTATTTCACGACGAGAGCGGCGCAAGCGCGCCATGGAAGCATTGGAAAAGGTCGGTCTAGGCAAGCGCCACGACCATCACCCAAGCCAGCTTTCTGGCGGGCAGCAACAACGAGTAGCTATCGCCCGCGCACTCGTTAATCGCCCCGAACTGGTGCTGGCCGATGAGCCGACTGGCAATCTCGATTCCCGCACGAGCATCGAGATCATGGGGCTGTTTCAGGAGTTGAATGCATCCGGCATCACGCTCGTGATGGTCACGCACGAACTTGATATCGCTGCTTATTGCAAACGCGTCATCGTGATGCGCGACGGCGAAGTCATCAGCGACACGCGCAACGAAAATCCCCGCTCCGCAGTCGAGGAAATCGCCACGCTTAACCAGGCGGAGAAACAAGCCAAACTCAATTGATCATGTTCACCGCGCTCCATTCCTTGTTGGTCCAATCATGGCAGACCTTATTTATCGCATTGCGAGCGTTGCGCCGGAATAAACTTCGTTCCAGTCTTACAGCGCTTGGCATCATCATCGGAGTAGCCGCAGTTGTCGCGATGGTAGCGGTTGGCAATGGGGCTCAAGCAAGCATAACAAAACAGGTTTCCGCACTCGGCGAAAATTTGTTGACGGTTTTTGCCGGCAGCAAACGCACTGGTGGCGTGAGTTCCGGCTTGGGCAGTGCCAGCACGATCACACTAGCTGATGTAGAGGCCATTCAACGCGAGGTCGCCGATGTGGTAGCGGTCAGTCCGGAAGTCTCGTCGTCCGCACAGGCCATTGCAAACGGACGCAACTGGTCAACAAGCATCGTCGGCGAGTCACCGGAATATTTACAGATTCGCGATTGGAAACTGGCGTCCGGCTCGATGTTCACGGAGCGCGAAGTCCGAACCGCCGCCAAAGTAGCAGTCATCGGCTCGAAGACGGCGCTGGAATTGTTTGGCCCGCTCAATCCTGTCGGACAAAGCGTGCGTGTAAAAAACATTCCCTTCGTCATCATCGGCGTGTTGGAAAGCAAGGGCGCGGGCATGGGCGGACAAAATCAGGACGACCGTCTGATCATTCCCTACACGACTGCGATGAAGCGCATCACCGGCGACCGCTATCTACGCTCGGTGAACATCCAAATTCGCACTTCGGAGCGCATGGAAATCGCGCAGGCCCAAATTTCGAGCCTACTGCGGCAACGGCATCGCCTCGCCGCTGGACAAACCGACGACTTCAACATTTTCAATCAAAAGGAGATTGCGGATACCGTAGGTTCGGTGACGGGAATGGTGAAGCTGTTGCTGGGTGCAGTCTCCAGTTTGTCCCTCGTTGTCGGGGGCATTGGTATCATGAACATCATGCTCGTGAGCGTGACAGAGCGGACGCGCGAGATTGGTATTCGCATCGCCGTGGGCGCGCAACCATCGGCGATCCAACTTCAGTTTCTCATCGAAGCGGTAACCTTGAGTTTGCTCGGCGGACTTATCGGCGTAGCGCTCGGTGTGATAATTTCGGTGTTTGTTGGCAAAACGTGGACATTCCAGCCCATCGTCACGGCAGATTCCATTGCATTGGCATTTGGTGTGAGTTTCGCGATCGGCGTCTTCTTCGGTTTTTACCCGGCGCGCAAAGCCGCTGCGCTCGATCCAATTGATGCACTGCGTTATGAGTGAATCACCCGCTCATCTACCTGAGTGCTCCGGTTCATTCGCAAGAATTCTACTAGCGGAAGATGATGTAATAGTACGAAGCACTTGCTCCCAAGCTCTGCGGCGCGCCGGTTATAGCGTGGAAGCGGTGGCAAATGGCGTCGAAGCATGGGAAGCCTTGCAAAAACAATCATTCGACTTGCTCGTGACCGATAACAACATGCCGTGTTTGATTGGAGAGAAGTTAATCTTTTTGAACGGAGAGGAGTTAATTTTGAAGATGCGCCAAGCTGGGATGACTCTGCCCATCATTGGCATGACTGGATCGGCAAAATTCTTCTCGTCGGAAACCAACGAACGATTGGCTGACACGTTATGTTTCAGGAAGCCATTCGACTTCCGAGAACTATTAAGCGCAATAAAAAGACTGCTTGGCAGTGCAGGCCGAAGGCGAGCAAAACCCCACCCCACTAATCCAGTGTCTGTGCGCAAAGGACGTACGAACCGCTCCAATGACAGATGTTGAGCAACAAATGTCATGGGCGTTACAGGCCTGCCTTCTGGCGAAAATTCGCCTGACGCCGGCTCGTCGAAAAATCCTGTTCTTTCTGGCCGCACAACGTATCCCGGTTAATCTCGATGTCGTGACACAGGCGGAAGGCATCCGGGGAACGTGCAATACATCCACGGTCTATCGCAACTTGATGTTGCTGTCTGAACGTGAAGTGATCCGACAAGTAAACATCACCAACAAAATCAGATACTTCATCCTTAATGCGCCGAGAGGGAACAGTCACTTTCTGGTTTGTCAGACTTGCGCAACGATTTCCGCTCTGCCGCTTGCAGAATCCCTTGCAACTTTGGAACGTGAAATGACCTTGTCTCACAATTACGCCCGACTTCGGCACGAACTCATATTTTTTGGTCTTTGCCCCGCCTGCCAGACAAAACATGCTATGCCGACATTTTCTAAAACAGCCGCCGCCACCATGGAAACCACCTCGCCACTTTCCCGTCCGGCTCAATCGGCGGTAAAGTGACGCGCTTAAATTCCCGTTCACAATGAACCAGGACGCACTCGTGGTCGCGGAGATTACGGAGCTTGTGCGTTTCGATTTTGTGTTCCTCGGTTTCGGAGTAATTCATGCTGCTTTTCCCAGCACTACGACCCCATGAGCGCTTTAACACGCGCTTTTTGCCGGTGTCGTCAGTGCCAAGGACGCGACCGAATGGTAACGGCGTGTTGTTTCGCCGCTATCAATCGGTGCGCCGGTGAAACCAAGCAGGGACGGTGCTGGCAGGATGGCGCGCAGTGGGCAGTTATTCCACCACGGTCAAAGGAGGAAGGATTCATCCGCTGTCCTTGAAATACTAATTCTATTCTCATGCCAAGGTGAATCGATTTATGTTCACGACCGGTCTATACGCCGCAAATGAATCGTCACCGCTTGGGTTCGGGACTGGACATGGAGTTTTTCGTAGATATGCCGGATGTGGGTGTTAACGGTGGCATAGCTGATGTTCAGGGCATCGGCAATCTTCTGATAAGAGTGGCCTTTGGCCAGCAAATCAAGAACCTCCTGTTCACGGAGCGTCAGTTTCTCATATTCCTTGGTGGGTTCGGAGATCCTCTGAAACGAGGCCACCACTTTGCGGGCGATATGACTCGACATGGGTGAGCCCCCGGTATTGACGTCACGGATGGCTTCAATGATCTGTTCGGGAGTGCTCTGCTTCAACAGATAGCCGCTGGCACCTGAGGATAGGGCATTGAAAATAATGGTGGTGTTTTCATATACGGTCAACATGATGACCTGAATCGCAGGCATCTGTTCCTTGAGTTTGCGAACGCACTCCACACCATTCATGCCGGGCAGGTTAATGTCCATGAGCACCACCTTGGGTTGGATGATGGGAATTTCCTTCAGGGCATTTTCCGCGTCGGGATGCTGGCTGACACAGGTGAAGCCGGCGGTTGAATCCACCAGCCGCGCCAAGCTGCCGCGTACTTTGACATCATCTTCAACGATTGAGATCGTAATGTTGTTGTCCGGTTTACTCATGGGGTTTGAGATTGGTTGCGGTCGGCTTGCGGATGGGAATGTGGATTTCCACTGAAGTTCCACGCCCGGGTTCACTGCTGACAACATAGGTGCCGCCGATGGCTTCAAGGCGGCGTGGCAAATGGCGCAAACCATGGCCGGAGGCGATCCGTAATGGAGACTGGCTGGCGCCGTTGCCAGACGAGGTCCCGCCTGGGACGAATCCAACACCATTATCCTTGATGATGAACGCAATCACGCCATTCTTCAGTTGCAGTTGAAACAACACGTCGGTTGCCTTGGCATGTTTCACCACATTATTAAGGGTTTCCTTGATCGCAAGGAATACATGGTGACGAACTTCGGCTGACATGACGATGTCAGGCAATTCGGTAGGCAAATCGAGCTGGCACCACAAGCTCGCAGCCGTCAAATAATCTTGGGCATACTTGCCAACGTAAGACGCCAAACTCTCAAGCGAGTCGTTCTCCGGGTCAACCGCCCAAACGATTTCATCCATGGTTTTGACCATGTCCCGGGCGGTTTCGGAAATCTGCACCAAGTCGGTTTGCAACTTGTCCGGTGGGGCCCGGCGGGCCAGCGAGCTTTGCAACATGATTTGGGTCAGACCGGCGCCCAAATCATCGTGGATGTCCTTGGCAATCCGCTCGCGCTCGTGCTCAATGGCGTGCTGCTGGCGGAGGCGTTCCAGTTTCCGATGCAGTCGCCGGGTTAGCGCATAACTGACGACTCCGGCCACCGTCAATATGCCGGTGGCGATGCAAGCAAACTCAAACCACCAAGTTTGCCAGTAAAAAGGTTGTTGGGTCAGGGTCAGGGTGGCCCCCGTTTTATTCCACACCCCGTCATTATTACAGGCGATGACTTCAAATTGATAATCACCCGGTGGCAACGGCCCGAAAGTGGCGCTGCGCAAGGTGTTCGCCTCGCTCCAGCTGTTATCAAAACCCTTGAGCCGGTAACAGAATTTTACTTTGTCCGGCTGGGAGAAACTCAAGGCGGTGAAGCGAAATTCCAGCCGATGGCGCCCGGGTGGAATCTTAATAGCACTCGTGGTGTCGTATTTTTTCCCATCGGCCGAAAAATTCTCGATGACCACGGGAGGCGGCAACTGGTTCATCTGCACTTTTCGCGGATCCACCACCACCAGGCCTTTGACCGTGGCAAACCAAAGCCGCCCGTCGCGGCTGCGGCAGGCGGCTGGCTGGAAACCGCCAAAACACTGCAGGGTCGGCAGTCCATCGAGCAATCCATAACTGACGCAGGGCAAGGATTGGATTTCACCGCGATCCATAGCGGCGAAAGATGCCTTGGGCACATAAAATATTCCCTTGTGCGACCCAAACCACAACCTTCCGAGGCCGTCGTCGAGGATCTGGCTGATCACGTCGCTGGGGAGTCCATCGCTGGTCTTGTAGCGGGTGAACCGGCGGTCTTTGAAACGCAGCAATCCGCCACGAAATGTTCCCGCCCAAACCGATCCGTCGTCATCCGGCAGCAACGACCAGATAGCTTGGTTTATGGGGCTGTCTTCCGGCTTGAAGGCGGTAAACATTCCGTCGGCAAATTGGTAAAGCAGACCGGTGGCAGTGCCGAACCAGATGTTCCCGTGACGGTCTTCCGTCATCGCGCGGACATCTGGCGGTGAGTCCCCCTTTTTCAGACCAAGGGGCATTGCATTTTCATTGGTGATACAAATCAACTGACCTTGCCGTCCCAGCCAGATCTGGTCTTGTTGGTCGACCAAGATGGTTTTGATGCGGTGATTGGTTGCAGAACTGCGCCGGATTTGGTCGTTTTCAAAGACATACAAATCTTCGAGATCCGCGCTTAACCAGACACGGCCTTGGGCATCGGGACAGGCAGAAAAAATACTGTTTCGCTTCGCGCCAACGGGAAGATTAAAAGCCTCCACTTTTCCGTTGCGCCAGCGGTTCAGGCCGCGGTCAATGGTGCCAAACCAGATGTCATCCTGACAGCCCTCGCAGATTGTCGTGACTGGAATGTTTTTCAGGCTGTCATCGCCGACGATTTTGAACTGCCTTTGGCGCAGGCATAATAAACCGCCGTATTCCAGGCCCACCCACAAATTGCCTTCACGGTCCTCGAACCAGCAGCTGACGCGGTTGTTAGGCAGGCCGTTCGCAGAATGAAAGCGGGAAAAGTCGCCGTTCGCATCGGCACAAAACAAACCGCCCCCGTTTTGGCGAAACCACACGTTGCCATTGGATTCCTCATAGGCACGGATGTAAAACAGATTTGATTTGGCCAAATCACTCCACGAATCTGTGCCGGCTATCCATTGCCTGTTTACGGCGAGGCGGACGGAATTGCCGGCGATGGCCCACACACCATTGCTGGTCGTGCAAAAAAGGAAATTGACCGCGACGGCCGGTTCGCTGTTGGTCGGAGTTTCGTTCAAAAACCGTTCGCCGTCCCAGCGGAGAATTCCTTTGTCGCTTCCCACCCAGACGCGACCGGTCAGGTCGGCGGCGAGACAGTTAATTTTTTCGCCAACGAGTCCGGCATCATCAGAAAGCGGCACGACGTTGGTGCCGACAATGCGCTCAAGGCGTCCATTCTCCAGCAAGCCCCAGAGAGTGCCACCGGCATCCTGGCAAAAATAACGCGCCCCCCATCGCGGGTCGAGGGTGATGGACTGCCATTGATTTGAGCCGGTGACAGTGGCGGTGCGCGTCACAATGCTGCGGGCAAGGCTTGCAAAGTATAGCCGGTTTGACACGGAGAAGAGCTGTTCGATCCTCGCTCCTTGCCATTCGTGCGTGAACACGCCATCGCGAAAGGAGGTCAGCGACCCGTCATAGGTGCTGATCCAAAGGATGCCGTTCGGATCGGTGAACAAACGATGCACGCGCGCGTGTTTGAGCGCCGGGGTATTCAGTGGGTCAAGATGAGTAAACCGGACGCCGTCGAACCGGGCAAGACCGTTGTAAGTGCCGATCCACAGATAACCATCGGGGGTTTGGGCGACCGACGTGACCGAGGTGTCGGGCAAATTCTCATCGCTCGTCCACAAATTCATCAGGTAATCGGACGGCTCCACCGCTGGCGCCGGCAAAATGGCGATGCCCGTCAGGACCAACGCGGAAACCAGGATGGCGCGCAACGGATTCACAAAGACGCATTATCCCGCATTATTTCAAAATACAAGCCATGATTGCGGGCATCAGCAATTCTAGTGATGGCGCCGCTGGACATAGCCACCACTCGCGATAGGCAGCAGCAACGCTTCCGTTAGAGTTTGGGAATGATCACCAACGCCGATTCATCGCGCCCCCAAAACAATCCAAGTTCTGAGGCTGTGACAGATCATGAGGCTGTGAACCGCAGCTTGAGATTAATGGCCAAAAAATTTTCCAAGCCGATTCAAATTAAAGATCTGGTGGAGCTTTCGAATCTGTCGCGGCGGGGCTTCCACAAAGCGTTTTGCAAGAGCGTTGGCTGTTGCCCCGGCGTCTATTTGAGAAACATGCGCATCAAATACGCAAAACAGCTGCTTACGGAACAGGACATGAGTTTAAAAGATATTGCTCTCCGATGCGGTTTTCGGAGTACGAACACCTTTTGGGTCGCCTTCACCCGGATGACAAAGGTGGCGCCCAAAAAATACCAGCGAACGCATCGGCTGATGGCAACCAAGAATCGTCATTGCGGTGGTGAAGCGCCACAAACCAGACGATTAAACCTGGCGATAACCTCATTGAGCTAACGGAGGCGGGTCACGGCCTAATTAGAAATAGATAACCACCGCATGAGCATTGCCATCTCCATTGTAGAAGATGATCCGAAGGTGCGCAGTATCCTAGCCAGACTGGTTGATGGCAAATCGGGTATTTGCTGCGTCAGCCAGCATGGCAACGCGGAGGAAGCTTTGGAGGAAATTCCCAAACTTCAGCCGGATGTGGTGCTGATGGACATCAATTTACCCGGCATCAACGGTGTGGAGTGCGTATGCCGTCTTAAACCGCAATTGCCCGGCACGCAAATCGTTATGCTCACCGTGTATCAAAATACTGAGCATATCTTCAATGCACTGGCGGCTGGTGCGACGGGTTATATGCTTAAGTCTGCCCAACCGGAGGAATTGCTCGCGGCCATCAAAGAAGCCAACGCTGGTGGTTCACCGATCGATGGCTTCATCGCGCGTAAAATTGTGCATTTGTTCCAGCAGCCGATGCCGACGGAGGCATTAGAGGTCGCCAGTCTTTCGCTCCGTGAAGTGGAGGTGTTGGACTATCTGGCACACGGATTTCGATACAAGGAAATCGCTGAGAAGATGGGGATCAGCTACGACACCGTGCATACGCACACCCGGCACATCTACAAGAAGTTGCACGTCCGCTCCCGCACCGCAGCCGTGGTCAAGCATCTGGCCGGGATCAATCCCATCGCAAGGTGGCTCAACCCGCAAACTCTGCGTCCGGTCGGTTTATTTCTTCGCAACACCTTCCTGTTGCTGTTCTTCATGGCATCACTAGAACTAGTGACTGGAGGGGGCTGGCTTAACCATTACTCGCGATAGTAAGGATTTTGAAAGAGTTTAACATACCGCCATCACCAACGTTTTAACCGCGAGCCGATGATTTTCAATCAGCAATACATTCCGTCCGCAACCATGAAAACATCTGCTCCGAGAACCGCCATGATAACCCAAATAAAAAAACCCAACCTCCGAAGCCTGCCTATGAAGAAAATCAACCTGAAGACACTCATCACGCTATCTGCCGTGAGCGTCTCGCTGCTGTTCGCGACGAATGTTTCCGCTGGCGACGTAATTAAAGCGGACAATGCAAACAATTTGAACCTGGGGTCAGCCTGGGTGGTGGGGACACCACCCACATCAAGCGACGTGGCGGTGTGGGATGGCACAGTGACCGCGGCCAACACGACGTTGCTTGGCGCCAATACCAACTGGGCAGGCATCCGGATAGAATCGCCTGGCGGGGCAGTGCAGATCAGTGCGGGAAACACCCTGACGCTTGGTGCATCAGGTATCGACACAAGTCTGGCGTCGCAACCGCTTACTCTGGCTTGTCCCTTGGTCATTGGTGCGGCACAGACATGGAATCTCGGCGCTAACCTGACTCTCTCGGGTTCGTTGAACGGTACCAGCAGCGCACAAAAGACCGGCGCCGGCACCTTGGCTCTGGCAGCAACTACGGGTTCAGCCACGATCCAGATTGATTCCGGCACGGTCTCGGTAAATGCGAGCGGCCCCACCATCACCAATGCCCTGAACGGCGGCACGGTCAGCATTAACAGTGCAGCCGCTAATCCCATCCACGTCATGGCGGGTGGGGGCACGGAGCAGAACATTGGCGGCAATCGCACCTGGTCTGGCAACCTCACGGGCAATGGACCGTTGACCGTTATTCCTGCATCCATACACACATGGAGCGGAATTAACACCAACTACACCGGAACGATGACGATTAATTTGAATGGGGCTGGCTCTGTGCGGTTGAGCAGCACCAATTCCGTCGGTCCCGCGACCAGCTATATCCTCAATGGCATCATGAACGGCAATCAGACGGGGATCTTCAATTTGGGATCTTTGGCTGGCTCGGGCAGTTTGGGGGTTGCCGGAAACATCCCGACTTGGTCCATCGGCGCGCTGAATGCCGACAGTGATTTCTCTGGTGTCATCAGTGGCGTTTCGCTGGTGCGCAAGGTTGGCACGGGCACGTTGACCTTGAGCGGAGCGAACACGTTCAGCGGGGCGACAACCATCAGCAATGGTGTGTTGCAAATTGGCAATGGCGGCAGTACGGGCAAATTTGGCACCGGAGTTGTCACCAACGAGGCCAGATTGGTCTTCAATTACGGTGACGTGCTTGTCACACCCAATGCCATTCACGGCACGGGCAGCGTCACCAACGTCGGCTTCGGCAAAGTATCGCTGACCGGCGCAAACACCTACAGCGGCCCAACCACCATTACCGCTGGCACGTTGGCGTTCGGTAGCGCGTCGCTTGCGACGGGCAATGTCACAGTGGGCAATTCCGCTGGCGTTGGTGCGGTGGTGACGAGCAGCGGTGCGACTTTGACGCAAGGCAACCTCAGCATTGGTTCCGGTTGTTCGTATGAATTCGACCTCGGCACGTTCGGCAATCACCCCGGAACAGTGGTGAGCAACATCGGAACGATCACGCTCAACGGCAATGTCACGGTCAACTTGGCCGGAACGAATTTTTCCAACGGAACGATCACGTTGCTGCGGTACGCGACGCGCGCGGGCAGCGGCAATTTTGTGTTAGGCACATTGCCGGCCAATGTGAATCTCGTTTCCTTCAATGACGACACGGTGAACAAGCGGGTGACGCTGACCATCACCGCGGGTGTGATCGTGGATAACACCTTCAAGTGGCTCGGCGGCGCGGCGGGCGACTGGGACATTGATAATCTCGCCAATCAGATCTGGCGGGTTGTCGGCACGGCGCAGATCACGAATTACACCGAAGGCGCGGCGGTCTTGTTCGATGACACCGCCACCGGTACGACCAACGTCAATTTGACGACGTTTGTGAATCCGTCCGCTGTGACGGTGAACAACACCAACAAGACCTTCACCTTGGGAGGAATCGGTGGAATCACAGGCGCGACTGGATTGACCAAGAAAGGTTCGGGCACGCTCATCGTGACCAATGCCAACAGTTACTCGGGTGTGACAGCGATTGAAGCGGGCACGATCCGGGTGGAAGGCGAAACCGGTGCGCTCGGTGCGGGCGGAGTGACCAACAACGGAGTCTTCGTTCTGGATCGCACGCAAGCGACCAACGCCTTGCCAAACACGCTGTTGTTCTCTGGTCAAATCACCGGCACGGGCGCACTCAGAATCCTCGGAGTTGATTCGACCAACTCAATTGTCCAATTACTTGTGGGCACAAGCGACGGCAACCCATACACGGGCGGAACGCTTATTAGCAATAGCTTTGTGCGGCTCACGGCGAGTCCTTCGACTGATGCCACGCGTTCGGCGGCGAAGAGCACCGGAATTGGCAGCGGCCAGATTACGTTCCTGGGAGATTCGATCCTGCAACTGCACGATTACGGTATTGGCAACAATGACGCGCAGTCCGGCACGTTCTCCGCACCGCTGAATGTTCCGGCCGGACAGGTGGGGACGTTCCGGACGGCGGGGCGGATGACCGTGAGCAGCACGTTGACGGGCAGCGGGACGTTCAACCTCGCGGTCAGTTATATTCGCGACTCGATTTCGGGTGATTTCAGCGCGTTTACCGGTCAGGTGAATGTCACGCCCTCGCCCAATGCAACGGGCAATGAGTATCAAATCGCCAATGCGGCGGGTCTGCCTGCGGCTAAATTGCATCTGGCTCCCGGCGTTGCCATGGGCGGTGTGGGCACCAGCTTTCCGAATAACAGCGCCATCCCGGTGGGGGAACTGTCCGGTGATGTTGGTTCTTCTATCACCAACGTGGGGGGAGCGCCGCGAAGCATCATTTTCCGGGTGGGCGGGCTGAATACCTCCAGCACCTTTGCGGGAAACTTTGGCGGCAGCCATGGTTTGATCAAGGAAGGAGCGGGCACGCTTACGCTTTCCGGCACGAACGAGTTCACCGGCAGCACCACGATCAGCAATGGCGTGCTGGCGCTGGTCGGAGACGCGGAACTCACGAACAGTTCCAGTATCCGGATCGCTGCGCCGGGCATTCTGGCTGGTGCGTTGAACATGGGCGGCATCGCCCAAAGCGTGGTTGGTAACGGGACCATTCGTGGCAGCTTGAACGTAGGCAGCTTGGGAACGGTGACCCCCGGCTTTGGAGTCGGCACGTTGACGGTTACCAACACCACGACATTGGGCGGTGCGACGACGATGGAATTGAATCGGGGCAGTGCGCCGAACAGTGACCGCATTGTTTCCCCAGCCATCACAGCAGGCGGCACGCTTACCGTTACCAACATCGGTTCGGGTTTGCAGGCTGGAGACACCTTCCAACTGTTCAGCACGGCGGTTTCCGGTTCGTTCGCGGCGGTCAACTTGCCGACGACCGATACGGTCAACCAGGTGGCCTATACTTGGAACAACAAGCTCGCTGTGGACGGCACGATTGTCGTGTTGACCGCAACGCCGACCGTCAATACGACGCCAACCAACATTACCTTCACTGCGACCGGTAATACCATCGACCTTCAATGGCCGGCGGATCGCATTGGTTGGACGTTACAAACCAACTCGGTAGGTGTGGCGGTGGCCAATGCTTGGTTTGCGCATCCGGGTTCGGCTGCAACCAATCGTGTGATTATCACGATTGATCCGACCAAGGCGAACGTGTTCTACCGGTTGGTTTATCCTTGATGTAATGGATGGGTGGAGTGGTTGCGGGGCGCCGGTGGTTCCGGCGCCCCGCTTTTAAAATTGAAACAACATTTGAAAATGAAAGAGAAGATGAATTTAAACCGCACCTCGCGGCGGGCGCAATCTGGCTTTACCCTGATCGAACTATTGGTGGTGATCGCCATCATTGCGATTCTGGCGGCAATGCTGCTGCCCGCCTTGAGCTCAGCCAAGGAAAGAGCCAATCGCACCGCGTGCCTGAATAACCTGCGGCAAATCGGTGCGGGAGCGATGATGTATGCGACGGATTCCAACGACTCTCTCCCGCCAAATACTGGGAACATCATTTCCTCACAAACTGGGACGCGCTTCGTTTATGATAACTCTGCGGCGCCATCCACAAAACTCGCCAAAGTCCTGGACGGCAATTATCAGAATCACGGCTACCTGTATGCCTTGAACTATCTGGGCGATGGAACGAGCCTGTATTGTCCGAGCTTTAACTCAAAGAAGTCCACCTTCGGCAAGGGAGACTATGAGCCGCTGATTACGACCGATTCGGTGGGGAGGGTTCGGTCAACGTATTGCTGGAATCCCTGGGCCGACCCAGTTACGGAAAAGCGTTTATACCCCAAGTTGGGCAATTTCAAAGGGCCAAAAGTCTTGTCGATGGAGATTCTCATCAACCAAAACGCCAGCGCCTCCGACACGAAGCTTGACCCGGCGATGGTCGCCCATAGCCAAAGCAAATCCGTGGTCGTGCTCTTTTCAGATTTCAGCGTCAAGGCGCTCAAGATTTTCCCCAATATTTACAAGGCGGCCTGGGATTCAAACGGCGGCAACTTTTATTGGAGCGACGGCTTTGACAAGGAATTGCAGGCGATTGAATCCGCCTATTAAGCCGCCTTCCGGGGTGTATCCCGTGGTTTGGGGATGCCGAAGGAAACGTCACTCCATGTGGCGATGGTCGCAAGCTTCCACGGGAGGCTAATCTGTTTGAATGGACCCAGCGTTCGCCTGATTTGTCGCGATCGTTTTTTTGAACATCCCCAGATGTCTATAGATCGCCAAACATTTAAAACAGAACAACGGAATACTATGAAACGCATAAAGAGAATTGGGCTGATGCGGCCGGGTTTGGGTGGTTGGTGCCGCGCTTTTACGCTCATTGAACTGCTGGTGGTGATCGCGATCATCGCGATTCTGGCGGCGATGCTCTTGCCGGCACTCTCCAAGGCCAAGGAAAAAGCCAAGCGCACCGGTTGCCTGAACAATCTACGCCAAATCGGTGTCGGCGTGACGATGTACGCGGGCGACAACAGCGATCGGGTGCTGGTAGCAAAAGGAGGGAATGTTCCAATCAATCTCGAAACCGTGGATGCCGCCGCCGCGAAAACTGTGAATCTGAATGTAACTGGCTCCTCGGTCTGGACCTGTCCCAATCGTTCTGGGCTGCCCTTCTTGGACGCAACGGATCAATGGAATCTTGGTTATCAATACTACGGCGGGATCGCATCTTGGAAGAACTCCGCCGGAACTTTTACCTCGCGCAGTCCGGTCAAGTTAGGCAACTCGCGGCCCCATTGGACGCTGGCGGCAGACGCCAACCTCAAAGTGCTCGGAGAATGGGGCAAGGTGGATCCGGCCTACCCGACCCTTTATGGCGGTATGCCCCCGCATCGTGGTTCTAGTTCGAAAGCCCCCGAAGGAGGAAACCAGGTGTTTTGTGACGGCTCGGCCCGCTGGATCAAGTTCAATCAATTGTATTTTCTGCACACCTGGACCTCCGATACGGGCGCGGGCGGCAAGCAGTGTTATATTTATCAAGATAACTCCGACTTCGATCCTTTGCTGACCCAGGTATTACCCTCCTTGAAGGCGACGCCTTAAGCAGACTTGCAGGGCAACAAACATAGTCGCATGAAGAAAGTCATTAAACAATTTGGATGCCTGCTAGTTTTGTGGCTTGGTGTTTGCAACCTGAGTGCGCACGAACCGTTCGACTGCACATCACGCTTACTGGTGGACGAGGATCAGATTCAGATTGTGGTGGCGATGGGAATGGACGGGGTGCGTGAAATTCTTCCTGCAGCGGGGTTTTCGGCAGCGGAAATCAAGAACATCGTCCACATGCGCTCAGTGCGCGACGCCGTCACATTACCAACCACCTTTTCCTCAAAGCTATTTGAGTTGGTCGAGGGAAACACAATATTAGCCGCCGATAAAGTGAGCGCGTTTTCGGATGGGTTGGAGGTCGTATTTACGCTGGTTTATCCGCGACCGGACACGGGAAATGTGGGTTTCCGGGCAGTCTATTTCGAGGCAGCACCAAGTCTCAGGGACGGGGTGCTGGTCGGTTACGATGGCCAAGGCAAACGCCTAGCTGGCGTTCTGCTCTCACGCAAAGCGCCAACGGTGCAGGTGACGATGCCGCAAAAGGCGTCCGCTCCTGTCGCTCGGATTGCAACGGATGCGCCGGTTGCAACACCCGAGGCGGTGGCTCCATTCGAGGCGTCATCATCCGCAGGGCCGAGTTCTCCAGAATTCGTCAACCTTGGCATCGGGCACAATCTTCGCGGTTTTCATCAATTATTGATTCTGGTGGCGTTGGTGATTCTGGCGGACACCTGTTGGTTGTTGAAACGAACCCCCGTGTCAAAATAGCAATGAACACTCTTATCCGAAAAACCACATTGCGATTCAGCAAACACGGTGGCTCACAGTGCCGTTGTCTTCTATATGGATTGTTCCTGTTGTTGCTCGGTGGGGCGCTGAGCGCACAGGCGCAACGGCAGATGGAGAACTTGGGGCGTGGCGTGGTTGCGGTCCGCTCCGCTTCCAGCCAGGCGTTCGTCAGTTGGCGGTTGCTCGCGCTTGATCCCGCAGGCATTGGGTTCAATGTGTATCGCTCCGTAAACGGAGGCGCGGCGGTGAAACTGAACACCGCGGTGCTGACCAATGGCTGCAACTACACAGACACGCCGCCCAGTATGGCGCAGACGAATGCATATCACGTCCGTCCTGTCATTGGTGGAGTGGAGCAGGCAGCAAGCGCGGCTTGGTCGCTGCCGCCGAATGCCGAAATCGGACCTCTATTTCGCATCCCGCTGCAAATCCCGCCCAATCGCTATGTTTACTACGTTTGGGTGGGTGACCTAGACGGAGACGGTGAATATGAATTTGTCGTAGCCTGGGCAGGGAGCGTCCTCGGTCAAACGCAAAAGCTTCAGGCTTACAAGCGCGACGGCACGTTGTTGTGGACAGTGGATTTTGGGCCAAACAGCGTTGATCCCGACGGGGTTTATCCCAATGCCGCCGCGATGTGCGCTGCGGGGCAATGGGATGGCGTGACGGTTTACGATTTGGATGGCGATGGGCGGGCTGAGGTCATTGTGAAATCTGCCAGCGGCGTCACTTTTGGAAATGGGGCAACTTTATCTTTCGGAGACAATGTCACGCAGTTTCTTTCGGTGTTGGACGGCATGACTGGTGCCGAGCGTGCGCGCACACTTCTGCCTAATCCGTGGAAGGATGATGATGGTTTTCCGCTCGGCACAATATTCGGTATCGGCTATTGCGATGGAGTCCGCCCCAGCTTGTTGATTCACGCCAAGAATCGCACTGGTGGATCAGGCACGCCGTTTAACACCATCGAGAGCGCGTGGGATTTTCGCGGCGGCGTGTTGAGTAATCGCTGGAGCATCCAATGGAACGGTGCGAATGCGCCGACGGCATCGCATCAGGTGCGCATCATTGACGTAAATGGGGATGGCAAAGACGAACTCATTCCGGGCATGCACGCGGTCAGCAGCAGCGGAGCGTTGCTCTACGACCAGGCCGGCCTGGGGGTGAAACACGGAGATCGTTTCTTCATCAGCGATCTGAATCCAAATCGCCCGGGACTGGAGGGATATGCAATCCAGCAAAATAATCCCAGCGGGCTGATCGAATATTTATTTGATGCGGCAACCGGACAACTTATCTGGACGAACTCGGTTCTGCCCACCGAGGATGCCGGCCGCGGCAGCGCCATAGATATTGACCCGCGTTATCCAGGCGCGGAGTGTTGGTCGTTTTACGGAATCCATGCGGCGGCTGACGGAACAATTATCAGCCCGAATCCGACCAGGCCGTATCCGAACTCGACGACTTGGTGGGATGGCGACCTGTTGGGTGATAATCTTAACGAGACGGTGGTGGACAAGTGGAATTACGCTGCGGGTACCACGACCCGTTTACTGTCGGCGTATCACTATGGCGCAACTGACAACACGGGCAAACTGCCGCCGATTTGGGGCGACATCCTTGGCGATTGGCGCGAGGAGCTTGTTTATCAGGATACCAATTCCAGCCTGGTGGTCTTTACCACCAGCAGTGCTACGACCAACCGCCTTTACACGTTGGCGCAAAATCCAGCGTATCGGAATTGCCTGACCGTTCACGGTTACATGCAATCAAAGATGCCGGATTATTTCCTCGGTTATGGGATGAGCAATCCTCCCGCTCCCAATATCGTTTACGTCACAAACACAATGCCGCCTGCGGCGCCATCCGCGCCGAGCGGCCTGACAGCCGTGGCAGTCTCGGACAGTCAGATCAATCTGGCGTGGACAGATAATTCGAGCAACGAGGAAGCCTTTCAGATCGAGCGTTCGACCAATGGTGTGAACTTTGTACAGGTCAATCTGGCAGGTGCGAACGCGACAAACCATCAGGACTCGGCGCTGACTTCTGGCGTCACGTTCTATTATCGGATTCGCGCGAGCAATCTCGGCGGAAATTCTGCCTACACAAGTGTTGCCAATGCCACCACGGTTACCCCGACGCAGATGGTCAAAGCGGATACGGCGACGATGAATACTGCGGCAGACTGGAGTGGCGGCACACCTTCCCTTGCGGAGATTGGTCTTTTCAACAATGTGCTTGGCGCAGGCAATGCCGCAGCCCTGTCTCTTGGAGACAATGTATCGGTCGGTGGCCTGACCTTTGCCGGCAACATGGCTGGCCCGGTCACTGTTGGGGCGGGAAACACGCTGACTCTCGGTGGTGCTGGCGTTGACATGAGTTTGGCGAACCAAAATGTGACTTTCCACCCTGCCATGGCCTTGGCCTCCAATCAGGTTTGGAATGTCGCAGGTGGCCGAACATTGACCGTGAACGGTTCATTCACCGGTGCGGGCTTCACCGTGACGAAGTCAGGCAGCGGCACCGTCGCACTGGGTAGCAGCGCAAACGACGCTGGCGCCAAAATTCAGGTGAACTCTGGTGTTGTGCAGGCCAACATCAACAACGGGATTACCATTGCTCTCAATGGCGGCACGTTCAACGTCAACGTAGCAGCCGGTAATCCAATCAATGTCATGTTGGGCGGTGGCATCGAACAAAACATCGGTGGCAATCGCACATGGTCCGGAAACCTCATGGGCAGTGGCCCGCTCACGGTGGTAGCTTCCGCCACTCACACGTGGAGCGGTAATAACGCCGCGTATGATGGCACCATTACTTTGCAAGGAGGCGGCTATCTCCGGTTGAACTCCACCAACGCGGTCAGCACAGGGACGGCTTACAATTTCAATGGTGGCAGGATGGTTGCCAATGCCAGTGGATTGTTTCAGCTTGGTTCATTGTCCGGTTTTGGCGCGATCACCAACAATGCCGGGCAGAACTTTTCCATCGGTGCCCGAGATGAGGATACAACATTTTCAGGGACTATTGTTGGGGCGGGTTATATCGCGAAAGCTGGCAGCGGGACAATGATTCTGACTGGAACGAACACCTACACGGGCGGGACGATCATCAATAGTGGCACGCTGCAAATCGGCGACAACGGAACAACCGGCGTGCCCGGCCCGGGGAACATTACCAACAATGCGACACTCGTCTTCAACCGTGCAAACGCGCTGAATGATTCCGCGTTTGGAGGCATCAGCGGTTCGGGAACGGTGGTTCAGGCCGGGGACGGCGTGCTCACCCTCACCAATGCGCATACCTACACGGGGCCAACGTTTATCGAGGCGGGCACGCTCGCACTGACCGAAAGTGGCGCCATCGCTGGCTCCGCCAGCATCCTGGTCGCGGCGGACGCGCTGCTCGATGTGAGCGGGCGCACGGGCGGCGGCATGATCCTCGCCAGCGGAAAGACATTGCGCGGCTTGGGAGCGGTGAAAGGCGATTTCACCATTGGCAGTGGCGCTCGGTTGCAGCCCGGCGATTCGATCGGGACATTGACGTTCAGTAACGCGTTGGTTTTGGTCGCGGGCAGCACGAACGTATTTGAGATCAGCTCTGATTCGCTGGCCGGCGATCAGGTCCGGGTGTTGGGAAATCTGACCTGCGGCGGAACTTTGATAGTGACGAATATCGGCAGCAGCACCCTGACAGCGGGGGACAGCTTTGAACTTTTCGACGCGGCGAGTTTCAGCGGCACCTTCGGCGCACTGGTGTTGCCGCCGTTACCGAACGGGTTGCTGTGGATGACAAGCACACTGGCAACCGACGGTACTCTGGTCGTTGTATCCGTGGCGCCGCCGGTCATCAACTCGGCGGAGGTGCTGGGGAATGGCGCATTCCGTTTGAACTTTTCGGGAACGACTGGCCAAGCCTACGAAGTGCGGGCCACGACAAACTTGCTGGTGACACCGATCACAAGCTGGATGCTGCTCAGTTCCGGCACATTCAACGGTGGCGCTGTCGTGTTCGATGATTTGCAGGCCACAAACTCGCCGCAACGCTTTTACCGGATTCGCATACCCTAATGAAATCACTCGTCATGCAACTGAAATTCCTACCCCTCTTGATTCTGCTTGGAGTAAGCGGCCAAACGCTACTCCGGGCTGACGCACCGGCATCGCCATCCGCGCGCACCGTTTTCAATTTCAATCCCGACTGGAAATTGTTTGTGGGCGACCCGACCAATGCCGCCGCCGCGGATTTTGCTGATTCGGCGTGGAAGCGGGTGACATTGCCGCACGCGTGGAACGAAGACTCGGCATTCAAGGTGTCCATTGAGGAGCATCCGACTGGCATTGCGTGGTATCGAAAAATCTTCACGCTACCCGGCGATGCGGCGGGAAAGAAAGTCGTTCTCGAATTTGAAGGAGTGCGGCAGGGCGGTGAGTTTTATGTGAATGGAAAGTACGTCGGTCGCCATGAGAATGGCGTGACGGCAATCGGATTTGACGTCACGGAACACATGAAGCCCGCGCCGGCAGTGAACATTGTGGCGGTGCGGACGGACAACGCCTGGGACTATCGCGAGGTGGCTGGCAATTCGCGCTTTCAGTGGAACGACAAGAACTTCAATGCCAATTATGGCGGCATCCCCAAGAATGTGAAGCTGCACGTCATGGACAAGCTGCATCAGACCTTGCCGTTGTATTCGAACCTCAAGACGACGGGCGTTTACATCCACGCTGGAGACTTCGATCTGGCAGCGAAGGCGGCCACCATCACCGCCGAATCCGAGGTGCGCAATGATTACTCTGAACCGAAAACATTCACCTACGAAGTCGCGCTCGTGGACGCGGCGGGCAAGATGGTGAAGGAATTTTCCGCGCCCGGCACTACGCTTGCACCCGGCGAGACGCGCATCGTAAAGGCATCCGCGCGCGTCGGCGGGCTGAATTTCTGGAGCTGGGGCTACGGCTATCTTTACGAGGTGCGCACGACTTTGACTGTGGACGGCAAATCCGTGGACACGGTTGTCACGCGCACCGGTTTCCGCAAAACGGAGTTCGGCAACGGCGTGGTGAAGTTGAATGGACGCACGTTGCAGATGAAAGGCTACGCGCAACGCACTTCGAACGAATGGCCGGCGCTGGGCAACGCCGTCCCGCCGTGGTTGAGCGATTTCAGCAACGGGCTGATGGTGGAGAGCGGCGGTAATCTAGTCCGCTGGATGCACATCACGCCATCGAAGCAGGACGTGGAATCGTGCGACCGGGTGGGCTTGATCCAGGCGATGCCTGCTGGTGATTCCGAGAAGGATGCCACCGGTCGCTGGTGGGCGCAGCGGGTGGAAGTAATGCGCGACGCCATCATCTACAATCGCAACAATCCGAGCATCCTATTCTACGAGTGTGGGAACAATCAGATTAGTGAAGCCCACATGGCAGAAATGAAAGTGCTGCGCGATCAATACGACCCGCACGGTGGACGCGTCATCGGATCGCGGAACATGCTGGACAGCCAGGTGGCGGAGTATGGCGGCGAGATGCTTTACATCAACAAAAGTGCCGGCAAACCCATGTGGATGATGGAATACAGCCGGGATGAGGCGTTGCGCAAATATTGGGATGATTGGACGCCGCCCTACCACAAGGATGGGGATGGCCCACTGCATCGCGACGCGCCCGCCCGTGAATACAATCGCAATCAGGATTCGTTCGCGGTAGAAGCCGTGACGCGCTGGTATGATTACTGGCGCGAACGGCCCGGCACCGGCGAACGCGTCAATTCCGGTGGCGTGAACATCATTTTCTCGGACTCCAACACGCATCATCGCGGGGCGGAGAATTACCGGCGTAGCGGCGAGGTGGATGCGATGCGGATTCCGAAGGACGCATTCTTCGCGCATCAAGTGATGTGGGACGGCTGGGTAGATGTTGAGAATCCGCGATTGCACATCGTCGGGCACTGGAACTACGAGGCCGGGGTGAAGAAACCGATCTATGCTGTCTCGTCGGCCAGCAAGGTGGAGTTATTCATCAACGGCAAGTCCCAAGGCTATGGCGAGCAAAGCTGCCGCTTCCTGTTCACTTGGAAGGCGGTTACGTTTGCCGCTGGAGAAATCAAAGCCATCGGCTACGACAGCGACGGGAAAAAACTTTGCGAGGCCCAGATTACAACCGCTGGGGTGCCGGTCGCCATCAAGCTTACGCCGCGCACCGCGCCGAATGACCTGAAGGCTGATGCTGCCGATGTGGCGCTGGTGGAGGTGGAAGTGGTGGACGCAAAGGGCAATCGCTGCCCGACGGCCATGAACTTGATCCAATACACCCTCGAAGGCCCGGCAGAGTGGCGTGGTGGCATCGCGCAAGGACGACCAGACAATTACCTTCTCTCCAAGGAACTGCCGGTGGAATGCGGCATCAATCGAGTCCTGCTTCGTTCTCGGTCACAAGCAGGCCGGATTGTTCTCAGCGCAAGTGCGGATGGTCTGAAGTCAGCCCGCATCGAACTCACCTCCCACCCGGTTGCGACCGAAGGGGGCTTGGCAAAGGCATTCCCCGATTCCGGACTGCCCTCTTATCTGGGGCGCGGACCAACGCCCGCTGGAGATTCAGTCACCCCGACGCGCAAAGCGCTCCACATCGTGAACGCGACGGCGGGAGTGGATTCGGAAAAGGCCAGGCTGGCGTTTGACGACAATGAAGCGAGCGGTTGGAGGAACGACGGCAAGCGTTCGACCGGGTGGATTCAGTTTGAATTGGAGCGTCCGGGGAATGTAAGCGAAGTCGTGGTGAAGCTCGGCGGCTGGCGCAGAAAAGCTTATCCCCTACGGGTCACGGTGGATGGTCGGGAAGCCTATGTCGGCGTGACACCGAAGAATCTTGGCTACGTGACGCTGCCGCTAAAACCTACGCAAGGCAAGGTGGTCCGCATTGAACTTGTGGGCGCGATTGATGACAAAGACGGGTTTGGCATGGTGGAGGTCACGGGCAAAAAACTGCCGGACACCGCCGACTTTGGTACTCCGGGCGCCCTGGAGGTCATCGAAGCGGAAATCTACGAATCGCTGGGGGCGGCGACGAAGCTGGCGCGGCAATGAAGGCGTTCCGACTTTCGATTGTATTGACTGCTGTTTCGGCGGTCGGAATCAATGCCGCTGAGGAGCAGGCAACTCCCGGCGGTCGTATTGCCCGGTTCTCGGGGGATTGCGCGGCGGCCATCAGTTACACGTTTGACGATGGATTACGCGACCAGTTTACGCTGGGGGCGCCCATGCTCAACGAGTTCGGCTTCAAGGGGACATTCTTCGTCATCCCCGGCAAGATTGCCGGAACAACCGCTGAAGCCGAGCAGAGAAAAAATGATAAGCGGGCATGGGGGACCATCACTTGGGCTGAGCTGCAAAACATGAACGCCCAAGGTCATGAAATCGCCAGTCACGCTTGGTCGCATCGGTCTTTGGTGAAAGTGCCGCCCGACGAGATAGAATCCGAGTTGATCCAATCATACGATGCGATAAAGGCACACACCGGCAAACCGCCGCTTACGCTGGCGTTTCCATTCAATCAGTCCACGCCAGAAATCCAAGCTGTCGCCCTGAAGACTTATGTGGCGTGCCGCACCTATCAGATCGGCACCAGCGCCAAAACCACCACCGCTTCGTTGAACGCCTGGGCGGACCGACTGGTGCAGGAGAAGAAATGGGGGGTTCTGATGGCCCATGCGATTACAAACGGCTACGCAGCGATGACGAGCCCGGAAGTTCTCCGCGAACATTTGAAATACGTCAACAGCCGAGGGCAGGACATCTGGGTGGACACGTTTGCCAACATAGCCTGCTACGAACAGGAGCGAGACGAGGCACGGCTGACCTTGACCGGAAAAGCGGGCAGTGTCACTTGCGTGCTCAGCAGTTCACTTGATCCGCAACGCTACAATGTGCCGCTCACGATTGTGATTGATGCTCCGAGAGCTACCAGCGCCAGCGCGGAGCGTTCGGGACGCCAACTGCCGGTGCACATCACGGACAATTCGATTCGCATTCAAGCTCCTCCCAGCTCCCAACCGATCATAATCCGGTGGGAGTAATCATTTCATGAGATCTACCACGACCTGGCTCAACCCCGATTTTTATTCTTTTCAAATGCGACAGTTCATCACAGCCATATTGCTATTCTCGAACATCGTTCTTGGTTCAGTTGTTACGTACGCGCAACCAGTGGACGTGCTGCCGGTAAGAATGAGCGAAGGCGCGCAGTCGCTGAACGGCGACTGGGCGTTCAAGTACATTTCCGTGCTGGACGCCGGAGCGGATGAGAAGTTTTACACTCCCAGTTATGACATCGCCGCATGGAAGGCGATTCCCGTGCCGAGCCACTGGGAATTACAAGGGTACGCCGAACCGCAGTATGCAGATGATGTGAAGGAAGGATTGGGGCTTTACCGCCGCAGCTTCTCTGTGCCGAAATCGTGGCGCGGGCAGCGGGTGTTTCTTCGCTTTGATGGCGTGCTCTATGGATTCACCGCCTATGTGAACGGGAAGCCTGTGGGCGAATGGGCGAGCAGCTACAATCCGGCGACCTTCGATATTACGGACGCCTTGTTGCCGGACAGTTCTGAGAACGTGCTCGCGGTGCGGGTAACTACCCGGAACAAAGGATGGAATTTCGACAACATGGACTGCTGGGCGCTCTCTGGTATTTACCGCGACGTCACAGTGTTCGCGCTGCCGCAGGTGCATTTCAAAGACTACACGGCTCGCACTACGCTTGAGTCGAACGGCACGGTGAAACTCTACTTGGGAGTTGTCGCGAGCGCGGCAGGCAAGGTTTCGGGCCGGTTGCTATCTCCGAAGGGTAAGGTGGTCAATAAATTTGAATTAGCGCTCCCATCCGACGGCCGTGGCGCGACTAATCTCGTGGTTAAGACACCGCAACTATGGACGGCAGAGACGCCGACACTTTACCGTATCGAACTGGCTTTGCAGTCCGGCGATAAAACCGTGCAGCGGTTTGCCGACCGGATTGGGCTGCGCCAGGTCACAATCGAGGACGGAATTCTCAAGCTGAACGGCGCCCCCATCAAATTGCGCGGCGTGAATCACCACGAGATCTGGCCCGAGGGCCGGGTGTCCACCGAGGAAAACACACGGCGCGACCTCGAACTCATCCGTGACGCCAACATCAACTTTGTCCGGACCGCACATTATCCGCCGCACCCGCGCCTCATAGAACTTTGCGATGAAATGGGCTTCTATGTGCTCGACGAAGTGCCCTATATCCATGGGCGGAAGGATTTGAAAAACCCGGCGTTCCAGGACGCGCTGTTGACCCGGGCACGTGCGACAGTGATGCGGGACAAGAACCGCCCAAGCATTCTCTTCTGGAGCTTGGGCAACGAAAATCCGATCACCGACTTGGGTAACAACACGGGCAAATTCGTGAAAGAACTTGATCCAACTCGTCCGTTCATGTTTCCGACGATGGGACCATACTTCGCGTCCAATTATCAGAAGTTTCCCGAATATCAGGAGGTTTACGCCCCGCATTATCCGCCGCTGAAACAGGCGCGGCAATACGCGGAAACGCTGCAACGGCCCATCATCTTCACCGAATACGCCCACCAACGAGGTCTCACCCGGGCAGGCACGGGGGTGCAGGATTTGTGGGAATTGTTCTATCAAAGCCCGCGCATTGCCGGCGGTGCAATCTGGATGTTTCAGGATCAGGGCATCCTGCGCTCGACAGGCGATATGAAGAGCGTGAAAGACGGCGATCTGATGGTGTGGCTGGATGAGCATCGTTATTACGACACGCGCGGCTTCTACGCGATGGATGGGCTTGTCTATTCCGACCGCACACCGCAAGTGGATTACTGGCAGGTGCGGAAGGTCTATTCGCCCGTGCAAATTATGGAGCGTGAACTCGCTGCCAAGCCGGGCCCCCAGAAATTGCCGATCCGGGTCGAGAACCGCTTTGATTTCCGCACGCTTGTGGGCATGAAGCTGAAGTGGTCGTTGCGCAGGAACGGATCGTCGTTACAGAACGGCGTCATCGCGCTCGCCGCAAAAGCGAAGGGGACAGAGAGCATATCTGTGCCCGTAAAACTGCCGGCCAAGCTGGGAAGCGATGTGTTTACCCTCGATCTGCGTTGCGAGGACGAGAACGGTCGCGAGTTTTACGAACGGACGATTCGGCTCGATACCGGCGCAGCCGGGGATGCCCGCTGGTCCGCACTGGCCGCATCGCTGCCGAAGGCAACCCCGGGTTTGGAAGAATCCGAGTCGGTCATCACGGTTCGGCATCCCAATTTTCTGCTTAAGCTGGATCGCCGCAGCGGCCAGCTCTCGTTGCTTACGCCAGATGGTTCGGCAATCGTATCGGCGTTCGGCCCGCACACAGGGCGCAACCCGACCATCAACGATATGGCGAAGAATCGAGAACGCCTGGCTGAGCTTTGGCAAGGGAGACTGTTGACCGAAGTCTCGGAGTTGAAAACTGCCGCTCGGCAATTGCCGGAGGGTAGTGAAATCACCGTGGGCGGCAATTACCCGCGTCCAAACAAGCCGGAAGAGTCCATCCGTGGAGAATACAAACTGCTCATCAAGCCGACTGGCGCGATTGAGGTGACCTATAGTTACACGCCGGTCAACGCGACAGGAGAAATGCTGGAGGCGGGTTTTGCGCTTGCGATGCCAGCCGCACAATCCCAGTTCCGCTGGCTAGGACAGGGACCATACGCCGGCTATCCGGGCAAAGATCGTCTCAATGAATATGGTTTCTTTCACTTGAACCGTGAAGATCTCTATTTCCCGGGCAATCGTCGCGGGGTGGAGTTGGCGTGTCTGGCAAGCCCCTCTGGCGCAGGTGTGGTCATGGGAGGAAACGGCATGACCGTGGATTTGGAAACCAAAGAGGACACCACAATTCTTTCCCATCTCGCCCTCGTGCCTGGCGAGAGAAGCAGTAATGAGGCAGGCGAGAACGTTGACGTTTCATCCAGGCTTAAGGCCGGAGCCATCAAAAGTATCGCCGGAAAATTCCAGATGCTGCCTTTGAGCGCAAGTTGGCCTGAGTTGCTGACTAATTGCTTCGGCTTGCCGGGCGAACGAATTGAGACAAGGAAACCATTCTTCCGAAGCTATGATCAATGAATGACACACGCACGGTTAGGTTCACCATCGAATCACTCGCGTTTTTCGGTCTTTGCCCCGCCTGCCAGACAAAACATGCTATGCCGGCATTTTCTAAAACAGCCGCCGCCACCACGGAAACCACCTCGCCACTTTCCCGTCCGGTTCAATCGGCGGCAAAGTGACGCGTTTGAATCCCCGTTCGCAGTGAACAAGGACGCACTCGTGGTCGCGGAGATTGCGGAGCTTGTGCGGTTTGATTTTGTGTTCCTCGTTTTCGGAGTAATTGACGTTACGTTTGCCGGCGCTAAATCCCCAAGAACGTTTTACGACACGCTTTTTGCCAATGAAGTCGGCAGCTTGAACAGCATCTGCTTCATCAGCCGCGCGGAAGATGAGCCGGTTACGAAGATTCAACGTGAGCACCTTCGCCTTGTCATTCCCAAGCGGCGGCACAAGTGAAGTCGTGCTTTGCGCGGCGGCGACGACCGTTGCGCCTGCTTCGCGGATCACGTCCACGCAGTTGTAATCGCTCGTGCCGTCTTCGCTGGCAGTCATGAACCGCTGTGCTTCGTCGGCCCAAAGGATGAGCAAATTATTTCTCGCGCGTTCAATCTTGGCTTTGTCAAAGCGACGCAAGGCATGGTTGTAATAGAGTAATTTCAGGAACGTGTTCACATAGCGCCGTTCGGTTTGAAATTTCTGCGGCATGGTTGTGAGGATGATTTTGCCCTGGTCGATTGCGGAGAAGTCGAAAGTGCTTTCACTAATGCAAAACACCTCGGCAACTTCGGGCGTCAGAAAGTATTGCAGGTAATTGCCGATAGTTTCGCGGACGCCGCCAAGTTGTTCGTCAGGTTGGTTGAGGAATCGGTTTCCGAAGTGTGCATAAACGGCGGCACGCCGGGGAGTTTCGAGCAGGCCCTCAAGATTTTCCATTTCCTCGGCGAGAAGCTCGCGGTCAGAGAGCAATTCAAACGCGCCAGTCAACGTCACAGGGCGATTCAACTCGAACAACATTTCGAGTGCGTGGGCGATGTGGGTTTGTGCCTGACTCTTGAAAAAGCCTTTGTCTCCGCCTTGCCCGAGACTTGTGGCAGTATCTACGATGAACTTGGCGTAGGTTGTAAATGGGATGCTTCGGTCGCCAATCAGGTTGTAGCGATTCGGAGGCGTCCAATTTGCGTCTGTTTCGTCCGTTCGGATTTGCAGGTGAATCAGGTCATGTTCCCGTCCGTAGTGGCGGGCCATCGCGGAGAGGGTTTCCCAATAGACTCCCTTTTCGTCAATGCACAAGCCGCCCCACGTCGGCTCGCTTTGAAAAACTTGGTGGGCAAGTTGGTTGATGCCAGAACTCGTCTTACCAGAACCAGTGTCGCCGGTGATGAGCCAGCCGCGACAGAACTGATTTCGCTTCCATCGCAAGCCGCCAAGCTTCGCCACATAATTATTGCGTGGAGTAGCCAGCAAGAGTCGAACAGCCATAATCAGCAACAAAATTCCAAAACCAAGCAATGCGGCACGCAACGGTGAGGACTTGGCTAGCAGATCGGACGGAAATGTGATTGGACCAATCGGACTGATAAAGAATTGTTTCACGGCCAAACCTTTCCAATGAGATAACCGGCCAGCAGTGCTGCCAGCGCAGCGAAGATCGCGGCGGTGCGAGTGATTCTTGCCGAGCGGCTAGCTGGTGACTGGCCTCGCAAGGCTTCCAGCAATGCCGCTGACTGCTGTTGAAATGCCTGTGCCGCGCCGACGAGTTTCGCGATGTCCACGCGGAACTGCTCAAAGGACGGAATTTCGCGGCGGCGAAGTTCATCCCAATGCCGCTGGTGGATTCGGAACAATTCGACAAGGAGTATCACCGCGTCGTCTTCTCGCAGCCGATGTTTATCGCGCCACTCGGCAACGGCCTTGGCGAACTCCTCGTCGAAGTCGTTCTGTTCGGTGTTAAGCATTGGGATTACTTGGCGGGCAACAACAAGTCCGTGGCGGATTCAATTTCGGCGTAAAGCTTCCGCTGCCACGTTTGAAGCCGTTGCCTGTCCAGGAGGCTAAAAGTGGGATGCTTGGTCGCCGCCGTGATGGTCAAATTCTCCGCGTTGAGTGATTCAACCAGCCAATCCTGCAACCGCGTCATCGAAATTTCTCGTCCGCCGAGCTTGTCCTTGAGTTGCTCCCGCACTTCGGATGACTCAAACAGCGCAAAGCTGTCGCTATGCGACGCATTGCGGACCACGACGTAGCTACATTTTTTCCCGAACTGGTCGGCGAGCCGCTGGATTTGATCCACGCTGTCGGACTCGTGGTTCACCGGCATGACGAGCGTGAGCGCCCCACCGAGTTCGGACAGCACGGCGGGCAAATCAATTTCGGCGAAGTAATCAATGAACAGGTCGGTGGATGCGGCGCGGCAATCCATGACAACCAGATTTGCCTTTTCCAAAGCGGCGAAAATGCCGTCGAGTTCACGCCGGTTATTCAAATCGAGAAATTGGGTGTCAGGATGAAACCGCTTCAACGTGGAGTTTTCGTTGTCACTATCAATCGCGACATGGGCGATGCTTTTGTCTTTGAGAAACTGGACAAGGTTCACGGCGAGGAAACTTTTGCCCACGCCGCCTTTGCCATTGAGGATGAGAACGAGTCGCTTCATGTAGTTTCAGGTTTTAGAATCCGCACTTGCGCTATGCGCGGGCCACGACTGCCAAGGTTTCCAATTTGTCCGCCGTTGGATTTCATCGGTTCTGTTTGCACCGGCGTTGCCACTCGGCCATTTGGATCGGGTGGAGGCGTTGCGCGTTTGCGCCCGGGACGACGGTGCGGGCGGACGATCTCGCCAAGAATCTGATGGCAGAACGCTGCGATGGCTGTCTTGCTCGTCGGCAGGCAATGTTGCGTGAGAAGTTCCGCGATGGCGCGATAGGACGCTCGGCGCTGTCTCAATTCGGAGATGACATCCTTCGCTGGCAGCAAGTCCTGAAACTTCTCGGGACGGAGCGGCGTAAATTCCGCGACTGCCTGACGAACGGTGGCTGGGTCAAACGAGGACATAGAACGGATTAATCTGGATGCCTACCAGAAAATGAGTTGGTGGTAGAATGGCCGCAACGATGCCGCGACGCGGATGGCTTCTTGCCAGTCCGTGTTTACGGAAAGTCCTCACACTTTGCGGGTTCGCGAATGTGGATAGTTCACGGCTGCAGACAGTCTGCGGACAATGTGAATACTTGGTTGCTGCCGTTGCGCGGACAATCGAAGCTGCTGCGTTCCCGAGAACGCGGCCTGTTCGCGGGATTGTCTGTTTGCGTGGACTGAGCGCGGACACGGATAGTTCGCGGACATGGTCAATCTGTGTCTGCGTTTTGCGCGCGACCGAATCGCAATCGTGGACTTCCCGCGTTTGCGGCCATCCGCCAATCACTTTGCGCGGATGCTCCGCGTGTTCATCGCGACTCATTCGCGGACGCAGAAGCCTTGCGCCAGCAAGGGGTAAAGCGTGCCCTGTCTTAAGCATGATGAGAAACGCAGTGTTTGCGTTGTTGCCCCAACTCCTCGCGCCAATGTTCCAACTGTGCAGCAACGACCTTAATGCGGCTGGTTTGCTCGATTGCGGATGATTCGATCCGCGCAGCGTATTGACCGCCGAGCGCAGATTCCGGGAGTTGGCCCATGGAATGAGTTGCGTGTTCATTCAATCGCGAATCGAGCCGTTTCAAGACTTCGATGGCCGTGCGTAGTTGAGCAGTAGTGGGTGTTTGCATAATTAGACGTGAATGCCGTTTGACGGTTTGTGTACGAATTCCCGTCGGTGATTTGGAAACCTTCTGAGAACTGACTGTGCCAGCGTCACAACTTCCGAAGTAATCGGGTGTGCCCATGGATTGTCAAAGCCGAGTTTGGCCGCCGCTTCTTCAGCGGCGATTTTCGAGGAAGCCTCAACGGTGGTACGTGGCGGATCATCATGTGAGCGAGTCTCCTCGCGGTCAGCGTGGTAGATGCCCCACAGTTGCTGTCCTGACTTTGCAGTCACGGTCGTGCTCATGTCCGCAGTTGAGCACAAGCCGGGTTTGTGAAGATGTATCAACTACACAAAACGCGCAGACAGTCCATGTAGTGTCCTGTACATGGTCACGGCCAAGACGCAATACAACCTTAAGAACGCCGAGGAATACTTTGAGGAACATCTGGCGGTAGGCGATTACTACGACGAAGGCCAGCGCGTGGCTGGTGAATGGATCGGGTTGGGCGCGGAACGACTCGGACTCGTCGGGAAAGTCCACGCCGAAGATTTCCTGCGGCTGTGTGAAAATCAGCATCCATCTTCCGGGGAGACGTTGACGCAGCGGTTGAACACGACGCGGACAGAGGGCGGTGAGAGCGCAGCCAATCGCCGGATATTCTTCGACTTCACTTTCTCGCCGCCGAAGTCTGTTTCAATCGCGGGATTGATGGGTGAGGAGGAACGGATTCTTGAAGCACATAATCGCGCTGTGCGGTTGGCGTTGCGCGAGTTTGAATCGTTCGCGGCAACGAGAGTGCGTGCCAAAGGCATGCAGCGCGACCGGATCACGGGCAACTTTGCCGCCGCGTTGTTCACGCATGATACTTCCCGCACGCTCGACCCGCACTTGCACACGCACTGCATCGTGTTCAACGCGACGTTTGATGCGGTGGAGAATCGGTGGAAGGCGTTGCAAAACCACGAACTGTTGCGCACCAGAAAGTTTGCTGAGAACGCCTATTACCACGAACTCGCCCGCGAATTGCGCCGCTTCGGCTATCGCATTCGTAATCGTGTGCGGGGCGATTTTGAAATCGAAGGTGTGTCGGAACAACTGTGCGAGCGGTTTTCCAAGCGTCATACGCAGATTGACGAAGCCCTCGCCAAACTGCTCGCCGAGAAACCGGAACTCGCTGGCGCAAACTTCCAAGCCCTGCGCGCACAACTCGCCACGGCAGAGCGAAGCCGGAAGCAAAAGGATTTGAGCCGTGCAGAATTGGTAACGCTGTGGGAAGCGCAGTTGAACGATGCGGAACGGGCGGTGCTGCGCCAGCTTTCCACATTGCCGGACAAGAACGTGGCTGAAAAGAAGTCCGTCACCGTCAGCGAGGCGGTCCAATGGGCGGAGGAACACTTGTTCGACCGCAATTCGGTCGTGCTCGAATGTCAGGTGTGGCAGGAAGCGCTGGGCCGGGCGCGCGGCGAAGGCTTTTCGGTTTCCGAACTCAAGGATTTCACCCAGCGGCGCGGTTACATACGGGACGAAGAACGCCCCGGTGCGGTCACTCTGCGCGAAGTTCTGTTGCGCGAATGGGAAATTGTTCAGACGGCGAAGGAAGGCGTCGGCGATGCATGGCCGCTAGTTGCGAACCCGCGTCCGACAGATCCAAAACTCGACGATGAGCAACGCAGGGCGCTCGATGCCTTGCTCGCCTCCACCAACACGGTGTCGGTGTTTCGCGGTGGCGCGGGCACGGGCAAGAGTTTTGTTCTGCATGAGCTGGTCGAGCAGCTTCGTGACTCTGGCCGGCGTGTGGTGGTTCTCGCACCCCAGCGCCAGCAAGTTGTGGAAATGGAAAAGGCGGGATTCCCGTCGCCCTCTACCGTTGCCAATTTCATCCTCAAGCGTGAACTGGCGGAACGCGCGGTCGTGGTGGTGGACGAGGCAGGGCAAATTGGCGGACGGCAGATGCTCGAACTGATGCGGCTGGTCCGCGAGCGCAACGCCCGGCTGATTCTTTCGGGCGACACGCGGCAGCACGGAGCGGTTGAGGCTTCGGACGCATTACTCGCAATCGAGCGGCACTCCGGCGTCAGACCGGTCGAGTTGCATAAGATTCGGCGGCAAGACCCGGCGCTTGGCAAAGACGCGGATGAGCGCACCCGCATAGAGCAGTATCGGAACGCCGTCGAATCAGCGGCGGCGGGCAAGTTGGGCGAATCGTTTGAACGGCTCGACAAAATGGGTGCGGTGGTGGCGTGCGGATTGGGCAATCAAGCCGACAAACTGGCGGAAGAATATCTTCGGCTCGCGGAGCAAGACGCTTCGGCGGTCGTCGTCTCGCAGACGTGGGGTGAAGTGCATCGCGTTAATTCGCACGTCCGTGATGCGCTCAAGTCCAAAGGGTTGCTCGGCGCAAACGACACGACGGTTCAAGTGCTGGACAAACTCGACCTGACGAACGCGCAGAAGCGAGATGAACGCTTTTACCCGCCTGATGCCGTCGTCGTCTTCAATCAAAAGGTGCGCGAAGCTGAACCGGGCGCGAAAGGAAAGTTAGCGGGCATTTTGAAATCGAGCGTGCTCGTCGAAGTCGGGGGGAAGTTTGTCACCGTTTCAAACAAAATGCTCGGTCACGTTACGGTTTATCTTCCACGCGAAATCTCGGTCGCCCAAGGCGACCGACTTCATCTTAAAGCAAATCGCAAACTGGCTTCGGGCGGTCGCGTCACGAATGGCGAACTTGTCACTGCGAAGTCGGTGCGGCCTGATGGCGGAGTTGAACTCACCGATGGTCGCGTTTTGGACAAAAGTTTCCGCGAGTTTCTTCCCGGCTACGCGGTCACGTCCTACGGATCGCAAGGCAAGACCGTGGATTACGTCCTGTTCTCCGATTCCACCGTGAAGGCCGCGACGAACGCGCAGCAATGGTATGTGACGATTTCACGCGGGCGGCGCGGCATCCGCATCTTCACGTCGGACAAAGAGCAATTGCGCGAGAATGTGACGCGCTCCGGCCACAGACCGCTGGCGATGGAGTTGGCGGCCGGTTTCGTCCCTCGCCGGGGCGTCCGCCTTTGGGATCGCTTGCACAGGCATCTCCTCCGATTTGGACAACGCGCCGCCGACACGTTTTGTCGGCTGAAACTAGCGCGTCGTCGTCACCTACAACCCACACAAAAACATGAACACAAAAACACCCGAATGTTGGGCAAGCGACCCGAACGCTCACGGCGTCAAAATCGAACTGTCGGCTGAACGGAGTCTGTTGCTGCCGTTTGACCAGTTCGCTTTTGCCGAACTCAAAACCGAAGGTAAGCAGCAACATCTTCGTTTGGTCTTCGCCACGCACGAAGTTTTGATTCGAGGCAACGCCTTGCGCCGCATCGAGACAACGATGCAACGAATGGAGTTGTCATTCCTTGGCGCTTTGTCGAGCAGTGAACGGAAACTCATCGCTGAAGGTCAGCCGATCGTTTGCGATATTTCTGTAATTGCTATTGAGCGACATCAGGGGCAAGCGGTAGATTAAAAAAGTTCCCATATCGCCAGTGACTTGACGTTGCGTCAAAGCGACGCGGCAAACCTTGAAGCGGACTTTTCTTTTGGTATTCTCTGAACATGCACTTTCCAAGAGGTTCAGAATGGCGAAAGTGGGACTTGCATCTTCACAGTCCTGCGACACTCCTTAATAATCAGTTTGCAGGCGCAACGCCGGATGAGAAATGGAACAAGTATGTTGCCCATCTTGAAACCATTCAGGATGTTTGTGCATTGGGCGTGACGGACTATTTTTCGATTGATGGCTACAAGAGGCTCAAGCAATTCAAGGACGAGGGGCGCTTGCCGAAAATTGATCTGATTCTTCCGAATGTTGAATTGCGCGTGTTGCCGGTTACAGACCACAGCAAGCCTATCAATTTTCACGTCCTGTTCTCCCCGGAAATTGCCGACGATTTGGATTCCCAATTCTTTCAGAATCTTGAGTTCACTTATTCGGACGCGACCTATAAATGCACGAAGAATGATTTGATCCGCCTCGGACGTGCGTTCAAGCAGGATGCTACGCTGGCTGAAAATGTCGCTTACGAGACGGCAGTGAACCAATTCAAAGTCACCGTCCAACAGGTCAGAGACATTCTGCGAAAAAATAAAAAGCTGCGGGAGAACTGCCTCATCGCAGTTGCGAATGGCAGCCGAGATGGAAACAGTGGCATTCAAGACAGCGGCCTCGCGGCGACTCGTGAGGAAATTTACCGTCTTGCCCATATAATCTTTTCTGGCAATCCCAGCGACGTAAAGTTTTTCCTGGGTCTTGGGGCGGACTCTGCCGACAAGGTGAAGCAAAAATACGGTGCGCTAAAGCCGTGTGTGATCGGTTCAGACGCGCACGAATTGGCAAAAGTCTGCGCACCGGACCAGAATCGGTTCACATGGATAAAAGCCGACCCGACTTTCGATGGTTTGAAACAGATTGTTTTTGAGCCGGAAGCGAGGGTGCGAATTCAGGAGAACAATCCCGGCGCGGAATTCAGCAAGCCTTTCTTCACTAGCTTCAAGGTTCAATCTGAACTCGCAGTTTTTCAACCAAACCCAAACTACGAAAGTCCGCGTTTCGGTGCTGGTCTTGACCTCCCGCTGAACCGCGATTTGGTTTGCATCATTGGTGGCCGGGGAACGGGGAAAAGTTGTCTCGTCGATTACGTCGGAAACTCTTTTGGCAACGCGCAGCCGAAACCGGAATACGTCTATTCGCCAAACCTCTCCGTTGACTTCAACAAAGACTTGGCTGACGCGGTTTCGCACAAGGCGGATGAGGGGGCAAAGCTGCCGTTTGTCTATATTTCACAGAGCGAAGTCAAAAAGAAGATTGATGACGGGACTGTGGGGCAGGAAATCAGACAGATGCTCGGCCTCGGCGATGCTATGTTTGATTTGGATGTTCAAACGACAATTTCAAAATTGCTAGGTGATGTGAGTGGAATTGAGGCGTGGTTTAAGCAGACAAACGAAAAAGGCGAGGCCATCAATGATGAGGCCGCGATCAAAAATCACCTCACTCAAAACGAAAGTTTGCTCAATTCAATAACCACGGAACAAAACCGCGAGAAGCTGGAGCGTTTCACGCGGAATGTTGAGGAAAGCCAGAAAATACGGCAAAGCAGTAAAACCCTGACCACGTTGTTGACCGAATTGGAAGCCTTCGCAAAGAAATACAATCAACTCATTACGCAGAGCGGGGTTGAAATTCCGGCGTTGGATTTCAAACCGCAGTCCGAGGCAATCACGGCCGCACAGATAAAATTTACAACCCGACTGGCTGAACTTGACCGGGACAACGAATTGATCCGCGCTGAGTTCGCGAAAATATACACTGGTGATTTGGCGGGTCTGCTTGGAAATGCAGAAGCGTATCGCACGTCAATCACCAAGCTCAAGGCGCGGCTCGAAGAAGTGGCGAAAAAGAAACAAGAACTTGCAGCCGCAGTGGAGGCGCGAAAGGGCGTGGCGGAGTTGGTCGCAACAGAACTCGCGCGGCAAAAAGTAGAAATTGAAAAGAAGTGGGCGGATGTGCGAAACGGACGGCCAGAATGGGGCGTTGCACAGCGTGAATTGATGGCGAAAATCCTTTCTGACCGACAAATCACATTGGAAGGTAAAATCGTATTTCGGCAGGACGTGTTCTTTGAGGCGCTGAAAAGTGTTCTCGACCTTCGACTTTTCAAAGCCGGCGGTGGCCAGACGGTAGAACAAAGAATTGCGGCGGCTTTCCCGGTAAAAGATTTGACCACATTTGGTGATTTTCTCAAAAGCCAACTGCACGAGATGGCCGCATCTGAAAAGGTCGTCGGGGATGTTGTAAATCTCTTTTACGATCTGGAGCAACGCTCAACCTATCTTTTTGTTGAGCCGCAAATCACATATCACGGTCGTCCGCTCGAACGGCTTTCCGTGGGTCAAAAGGGAACGGTTTATCTGTGCCTAAAATTGGCAACGCAGACCTTTTCGCAACCTTTGATCTTCGACCAACCGGAAGATGATCTGGACAATGAGTTCATCATCAAGGAACTCGTTGAAATCTTTCGCGGCATCAAACGATTCCGGCAGGTGATTCTGGTGACCCATAACGCCAACCTCGTTGTGAACGCAGACGCCGAGCAGGTTATTGTTGCCGAAAATCGTGACGGCCTTCTGGAATACGCGCCGGGGAGCTTGGAACACGCCGAAACAAACAAGGCGATTCGCAGAATTCTTGAAGGCGGCGATGACGCCTTCCGACGCAGAGAGATGCGTTACAACCTACCTTAACGCGCCGCCCTCATTCTCGACACACCGATATCGATAGGGGTCAAACGAATGAAATGTAATTGGCTATTTATTTTGCCACGCTTGGCTCAATAAAAATAACCAAGCTCGCGGATGGACGAATGCTTTGGATTTCCAATCACGATATGATCGAGGACTTCGATTTTGAGAAGTTGGCCAGCTCGGATGAGGTCGCGGGTGATTTTGATGTCCGCTTCCGACGGTGTTGATTCACCGCTCGGATGATTGTGCGCGATGATGATTGCGGATGCACTTGCCATGATTGCCAGACGAAACACTTCACGGGGATGACAGAGAATCGTATCCATCGTCCCAATGGACACAAGGTAGTGACCCTTGATGCGGCGGCGGGTGTTGAGGATGAATACCACCAGACATTCACATTCAGGATTGAAGTAGGGATGCGTTGCGATATGCGCTTTCCAATAGGCGGCTGCCTGTTCTGGCGTTTCGCACTGTTGCATTGTGTCGGGTGTGGGACATTCTCGAAGTGATACAATTTTCCATTCCTGCGGTTGAGCCGGGAATCTTACCGGCTTGATGATTTGGTTGATGGGCTGCGGAGCGGTTGCGGTGCATCCATTGGCGATGAGGTTTTCCGTTGTGTTCATGTTTTGCGTTTCGTTCTGAAGGAGCGGGACTGCTCTCTTCACCGCACCGGGAGAGCAGCCCCGCTCCTGACGAAACGCACCCGTCTGCGCCCGCGCCGCCGGGCAGCGGAGCATCAGCAACGAAGTGACAGCGGACGAAAAGATGTTTCGTCCGCTGGCGCGAGGTTGCGCGGAGCAACCAGAGGTGCGGGCGCAGACGGGATGAACACGACGGATAGCCTCAACAGCGGATGCCTGCCGATCTCGCAAGAACGCCTAGATGACGAATGTCATTTGCCATGATAGGCGTCTGGCCTTGGTCGCTTTGCTTTGGTTCTAATGCGCGGCACGGAGGCGCGTTGATTAGTTGTAACCTCCGGGTTTTATCTTCACATCTTCCACAGAATAATCTATTAGTGGTTCGCTCTTCCAACAGGCCAGAACCCGTTTATTTATGTGGTCCGACAATGACACTACAGAAGATTTGATTGGCTTTCGTGTCCACGCAGAGCTCATCCGCGACGTGGTGGGCGACGACACGGTTTTACCTGTGACCATCGGTGTGTTTGGCGATTGGGGAAGCGGCAAGACGAGCATCATGAAGATGCTGCAAGCCGAACTTGCCAAAAACGAACAGGTCGCAGTCGTGTATTTCGATGCGTGGCTGTTTGAAGGATACGACGACGCTAAAAGCGCATTGATTTCCTCCATCCTGAAACAGTTGATGGCGAACAAGCGGTTCCCCGCCGAACTCAAGGACAAGGCTACTAAGCTGATCAAGCGCGTCAATTGGATGCGCCTGATGAAAATGGGTTGGGATAATGTCGCACTACCGGCCGTTTTTGCTTACGCGACAGGTGGTGCCACCGCCGTCCCAGCAGTGGTAACCGGCCTCAAGGTGCTTTTCGGAAAGGCCGATGAGAGTTCCCTCAAATCTGAAGAGGCGGAGAAACTTTTCAAAGAATCGGAAGACGCTGAAATTACCGAAGTCAAAGATTTTCGCGAAAAATTCGACGAATTGTTGCGCGATTCAAAGTTTAAGTCATTGGTTGTGTTAATTGATGATTTGGATCGTTGTTCGCCTGACCGTATTGTCGAAAACCTTGAAGCGATCCGCTTGTTCCTTAACGTGGACAAGACGGCGTTCATCATCGGGGCTGATCCTCGCATCGTGCGCCACGGCATTGCAGTGCGTTATCACCAAGCACTCGATGCAGCCCGCACTTCTCCGACATTCGGGGAGAATCCCGCCGAAGCGGCGGAGCAATTGGTGCGCGATTATGTCGAAAAACTGATTCAAGTTCCGTATCACCTTCCCCGGCTGTCACCCGCTGAAATTGAGACGTATCTCACCTTGCTTTTCGCCAAGCGGGATTTGCCTGCGGGTGACTTCAAGCCGTGTCTCGCGGAGTGCGAAAAACTCCGTGCAACAAACCGTTTCGGCCCATTCGGACTATCTGACATCCAGCAGGCCTTAGGTAGCAAGCCACTGCCTTCAATCCTTAAGGAAGCCCTGTCATTTACGGCCGGCGCTGCCCACTTGATTACAGAAAATTTGAAAGGTAATCCACGTCAGGTGAAACGATTTCTCAATGCCTTCGTGCTGCGGCGGAAGCTCGCGAAAGTGGCCAAGATGGACACGCTGCGTGATGACGTGCTGCTCAAGCTCATGCTGCTTGAATATTCCAATGAAACGCGCTTCCGGGAACTCGCACGATGGCATGAAGAGCAAGATGAAAC
Organism: uncultured Bifidobacterium sp.; assembly: GCA_964594985.1. Classification (GTDB taxonomy): domain Bacteria; phylum Verrucomicrobiota; class Verrucomicrobiia; order Limisphaerales; family JADLHS01; genus JADLHS01. The sequence continues at coordinate 166,431 of CAZQNQ010000004.1, read as the reverse complement.
CCCAAAACAGATCCACGACATGGAGGCGGACAAGGAATGGCCGAAGGAATGGGGAGAAAAGGACTCGCTTCGCCGGTGGGTGGGCATGGAGCCTAAGCTCTCTTCCATTGATTTGTCGGAGTATTTCTGGCTGGTGCGCGACCGTCTGGCGTCTTCGCAAATCGGCTTGTCGCTTACACCCCCGGCGGTCAAGGCGTGCTACGATGCGTTGCTATCTGAATCGGGCCGCAAGAATGTCGGCGGTTTGCTCAAGGGACTGCGTGAAGCAGAAGTGGACGCGCTGAGCAACCTGCTTTCCAAGGCCCTTCAACGCGATTCCAAAAACACCGAGGCATACAATGCCTTCTTGAAGGTGGCCGAGACCCTTCCCTCTACGATGCCCATTTTTGGCGTGCTAATAAAAAATCTGCCATCCGACAACCTGCCCGGATGGCTTTCGGGCAAACTTGAATTGTTGTCAAAGCACAACGTTGCCATGAAAGGGCCGGTGGATGAAGCAGTGGCGTATCTGAAAACACTGACCAATAGCCGTGCGGGCAAAGCGGCGCAACAACCGCGCAAAATGTAACATGGGAACATCAGGATCATATACGCCATCGCCAAAATGGTCGGGAACAAAAACCGATGTAACCAATGCGCTAGGCGATGGGCCGCCCCAAGGCCAGGACGCCAAAGACATCATCGGGAATTTTGCTCAACAGCTTGCAGGCGATGCCGACGACGGGTTTGGAAAAGTGCCGTCTGACTTCGGCCACGTCGATCCCGATAAGGCGGCGGAGAAACTAGATGCGTTACTGCAGAAACTACCGCCAAGGCCAGCCACGTTCTCAAGTTTAAGATTAAGCGGCAGCCCTGGAAGAAGCGGTGGAGGAGGAGGCGGCAGTGGAGGTGGAACGGGCTCCAGTGCCAGAAGGTCCGGCAGTTCACGCGGTGGTGGAGGTGGCGGAAGGAGAACATCGGGAGGAGCTATCGTTCGACCAGCGGCGCAGCGACTGGCTGAATTCATTAGCCAGGTTCCAAAGGTTGGACTGAAGCAGGCGCTAACCAACGCTGGAGTAACGGATGTCGAGAAGTTGAAGCCGGACGAAATCGCTTTGGCCGTGGCCGATGTGCTAGTAACGGACGCGAGTCAACTGATTATGACGGAACTTCGCGATGCGGTAGCGACAGTTGTCGAGGAACTGTGCGAGGATGCGAGGAGCCTCGAACAAGCTGAAGAAAAAATAACGGAGTCTGCCGGCAAATTGGAATCCGTTGTCCAAAGCCTTTTCGAGTGCTACATCATGGAACGTTTTAAGACGTTCTTCTGTGAGCACGAGGCTGTGAAATACGGTTACCAAGCCGCCGACAATATCTTAAAGGAGGCCCGTGAATTCATATCTACCGAGATGGATATTCAGCGGGAAGATAAGCACGATTTAACTGGCGTGGATTGGAACGGCGCGGAGGGCACTAAGATCGTGGACGCTATACTTGAACGCACCATCGCGGTATACGCGAGTTAGGACCTTTATGAAAATCACTGTCGAACAAGACGCAGGGGAGGTTTTTCACGAGCTTTCTCTTTTGAAAATCCAATGCGAAGGGATCAAACGGTCGTTCAGTGTGGATTTGGATTTCAGTGCCATTATTGATTTCTCGTGGCACCCGCACGTTCTGGGCCTCGACTTCTTAGTAATTTGTGCCTGCGCTTACGCTGTGGACAAAATCGTGGCTCGCAAGGAAACGGAGGACTTGTGGACGCGCACGCTTGAAGTCACCATACCGGTTCGCAACCGGGAAACGTGGGCTGCGGCGAGCGACGCCTTGGCTGAGGCCATTTCATTTCTTACGGGTGATAGCTGGTCCTTCGAGTTTACGGACGCGCCAAGGAATTTTGCGCAACGCCGGTCAAACCGACGCGTTCATGCGCCGGGTTTTCCAAAAAGCCCGGTTGTAAGCTTACTTTCAGGAGGCCTTGATTCCTTCATCGGCGCGATAAACCTTCTTCACGAGCATCCAGAAGGGAAGCTACTTTTCGTAAGCCATTACGACGGGCATGTCAGTGGCCCGGCCAAGGACCAAGATAATTTACGGCAGTTGCTGTCCCTAAAATACAGCCAGCGCATTCGGCATCTCCAAGTGCGGGTTGGCGCACGTGCGGAGAAGAGCGACGATGGAAAATACGAATTCGAGACCTCTTTCAGAAGCCGTTCACTCATTTTTCTCGGCCTTGCGGTCTATGCTGCGCTGAAAGTCGGCGATGCGGTGCCAATTCTGATTCCAGAGAACGGACCTATATCGGTCAATATGCCACTGAATCCGAGCAGGCGCGGCGCGTGCAGCACAAGAACCGTGCACCCTTTTTTCATTTCATCCATCAACCGCGTTTTGAGCATGGTTGGCATCCCGCACGTCGTGCAAAACCCTTATTATTTCAAAACCAAAGGGGAAATGATAAAGGAATGTGCTGGGCAAGACGTGCTGAAGCTCGGCATCCCATCGACCAATTCCTGCGGCAAGGCGGGACGCAAACAACACTGGGCAAACAAAATTGCACGCGCCTGCGGCGTGTGCGTTCCCTGTTTGTTGCGTCGGGCGGCGCTGAACACTGCTGGTTTGGATAACGGCATTTATGGAAACGAAGCATTTTCAGGTGATCCGACCGGCTATGCGGATTTGCACGCTCTCATGGGGCTCGTGTTCGCGAAGCCGAGCGAAAAAGAAATTAAAAAGCAGTTGATGGCGAATGGCCGGATACCTTTATCGGAACTCTCTCAATATGCAGACGTAGTCCAGCGTATGATTCAGGAAGTCACTGCGTGGGTTGCAACCAAAGGCTCTGCGAAAGTTTGCAAATTAGCAGGCGTGAAGCGCCAAGACGCATGATTGATACGCACTGCCACATTGACCTTTACGACAATCCGCTAGAAGTTGCAGCAGCGGCTGAAAGGCTTGCCGTAAAAACAGTGGCCGTCACTTATCTGCCAAGTCACTTCGTTTTGGCTTCTAAACACCTGGCTGGCTTTAAGCATGTGCATCCGGCGCTCGGTCTGCATCCCTTGGCGGCGAAAGATCATGGACCTGAGCTCAAACTCTTTGCAGAGTGCTTTGGTGCTGCGGAGTATGTGGGTGAGGTTGGCTTGGATTTTTCCGGCGGCAACAAGGCTTCCAGGCTGATTCAGGAAAAGTCCTTTGCGATGGTAATCCAACATCTGAAGAAGGCTTCAAAGTTTGTGACCATTCATTCCCGTGGAGCAGAGGATACGGCGTTGACCATGCTGCGAGAAGGCGGCATCGGCCCCGTGGTTTTTCATTGGTTCTCCGGCTCGAAACGCCAACTAATAAATCTCTTGGATGCCGGGCATCGTATTTCCATTAACAATTCAATGGTCGCAACTGAAAAATGGACGGAAATGATTAGCTTTGTTCCGCGTTCTTCAATACTGACAGAGACGGACGGACCCTTCGTAAAAATTAGGGGGCGCCCGGCTATTCCCAAGGATGTCGAATTTGTGATTTCTTGGTTAGCAGAATCTTGGAAAGTTTCACCCACTGTAGTCTCACAGCAAATTGCGGATAACTTTGACTCTTTAACGAGAAACTTACCGCGAAATCCAAACGCATCTCTCGTCTAATTTGATTTCGGTGTTAAGCCAATAAATGAGGGGATTTGCCGAAGATTTAACACGACTTTGATAGATCAAAAGTGCCAGTGAAAGTGCCAGTGAACGAGTAGCGAACGCGCAGTTGGTGAGTAGTTGATTGGTGTTCGGTGCGTAATACTGAGTTCTTGACGCACACACGAAAGTGCCTGATTCTATTGGCGTTCGTTAGTTATGAGACAGTATGCCTCTGGTGGCGGGGTGGTAGTAACGGAGTAGTCGCAACGGCTGTTCTTGTTCGATTCCGACCCTCGCCTCCAATTTGAAGTGGCTGGTAGAGTGAAAGTTGGGAAGTCTGGCTGGTCCGGTGTGTATGGAATTGTGCATGAAATCAGTCAGGCAGGCACAAGGCTGTCACTTAGGAAGACACAAGGCTGCCAGAAGGTCGGATCGGAGTTGTGGGAGGCTCGATAACAAAAACGAGCCATGAAACAACGCTACACTGTTTTCCGACGCGAAAACGGAATCTACTACTCCCTCGACACCCTCACCAAAAAACGGCACAGCCTTGAGACCACTCAACTAGACGAAGCGCGTCGCCTGATTAACGCGGAAAATGAAGCTGCCCGGCAACCGGCCATCAATCTCCAAATCGCCCGCGCCTACCTGCAACATAGCGACCCCAATTATGTCCATCGTACTTGGGCGTTCGTCATGGAAGAAATGGGGCGGACAAAATCCGGCAACACCAAGAAACGCTGGGACGTGGCGACCAAGGACAAGGCTTTTGATTCCATCCAAAAACTGCCGCTCATCAAGACCCAGGCCGAACATTTTCTGGAAGTGCTACATCAAGGCACGGTTTCCACAAACGTGTTCTTGCGACGGGTACAAAATTTTGCCCTCGACATGGATTGGATTCCGAAAGCCGTCATTCCCAAGCGGCAATGGCCTGCGATTCAGTTCAAGGAGAAGCGGGCGATCACCCTCACCGAACATCAAGCCATCGTTGAGCGCGAGAAGAATCCCGAACGCAAACGGTTTTATGAATTGTGCTGGCACCTGGGAGCGAGTCAGGGCGACATCGCCAGCTTACAGGCCACGGATGTGGATTGGGATAACCAGACGATCAGTTACACGCGCAAAAAAACCAGCGTGCCGGTTTTGCTGCACTTGGGTGAGAAAGCGTTAAACACGTTGAAAGACTTGCCGAGTGAAGGATTATTATTCCCCTATCTGGCAAGGGTGCGGGCAAGCGACCGGGCGACCGAGTTCAAACAACGTTGCGACAGCCTGAAAATCAAAGGTGTGACATTGCATAGCTACCGCTACGCGTGGGCGGAACGGGCAAAGGCTGCCGGGTACCCTGAACGTTTCGCGCAAGAAGCACTTGGTCACGGCAGCAAGGCCGCCAGTCGTGCTTACTCCAAGCGCGCCAAGATGAAATTGCCGAGTCTTGAAGAATATGAAAAGAAAGGCACATCATCACTCGTGCCGTAACGAATTTTAGTGTCGAATTCCCAATTGAATTTGCGCGACTGATTGCGTTCGAGCGACAGAACAACAACGCTTAATGGAGCGAATATGCGTATTCTGGTGGTAACGACCCAAGCTCAGCGTTAGCCCCCTTCTGCCCGGCTTTCAAAATCAAAGCCTTAGCGCTCATTTCGCCCTTTATTATCAGTGGTTTTATCGAGGTGTTCAAGGACAATTCGCGCCAACGCCAGAACTACTTCTGCGACTTCATTCAGAACGCCAACGCTGGCAAAGTTGCTGACAAAGTTGTCTTCTGAATGCTGGCAAAACCTTGAACTCTGCGAGATGAAAGTTGTATCATTGTCCGTGCTGATACATGGTGGCAAACAACGCTGACGCGTCACACTTGGGGCGAGGCCAGCGTCCACTGCTGCCGCCGGCACTCGTTCTGGGTCTGGCGCTTTCATTTGGCGGACGAAGTGTGTGAAGGGTTTCCACCAAAAACGCCCTTGAGCAAGCATGTCCGCCGCGAAAGCCGCGACCCATTCAGGCTCCTTCTCATCAAGCGCTGCCAAGAGTTCCATCAAATACGGGCTGGCGTTTGGCTTCGGAGCTTGGCGAGATGGATTATGATATTCATTGATGGGACGAAATTCCAACCGCATTCACTACCGCTGCACACACAATCGGTGGCAAGGCCAAATTTACTATTGCAGTTGAACCCGATAGAAACGATTCGATGATGTTGAGTTAAATACGCTCAATGAATCAGTATAGGACTGGGTTCCCGGCATTCCCACTTGAGCGTTGGTTTCTGTAACGACATAAATCGTTGGCCAATTATTTGTCCAGCCCAACCGGTTTGTCATGGCAACCCGGTAGGTTTTCCCGCCAATGGTGGGCCATGTCAGTTGCGGATAGCCGGTGTCAGATTGAATGGAAATCCGCAGGTTGAGGACGTTGGTGGCAAAAGGATTCACCCCCAACTGATAGCAACTCAAATTATTTCTACCACTGGCGGTAACCGCCGTCGGGGAGGCATTGGTGATGTTGCTGTAATACCGGCTTTCCCACCAATCCGGGAGTCCGTCACCGTCGGTATCCAGACCAGTGTATCGGTAATTTACGATTCGACCATTCGCGAACATCCGTCCAGCTTGTGTTCCCACGGCGGCATCCGAAGGAATGACAACTACTACGATTGCAGAGTCCGCAGGGAGGGTCAGGCTCACAGCCCCTGTTACATTGGTCGCCAGAAACTTTTCACCGGTGATGTCCAGAAGATCATTCGTCCCTGTTCCAAAACTGGTGCTGAAGTTGGTGCTGGTCGTGTAAGGGTTGTAAATCAGGTAGGTGGGATAGGCGGCATCCTTAAAAAAATCCGTCGCGAGCAGATCGAGTTGAAGAATCTTGTCGTCGCTGGTGCGGCCGACGAGTGCCGCCAACAGGCCAACGTGCGAACCGCCGTAGAGCGCGTAATCCGTGCCGCTCCAGCCATTACGAAGAGCATCGCCGGTGGCATAGAGATTGGTTCCGTTCCAGGATTTCCGCAGGCCTTCGTAGGCAATAAAATCGTTGGTGCCATTGAGCCAGTTGGCGCTGGACTGGTGGCTGGGAGCCACATAAGGGGAGTAGAACAGGCGCGAATTGTTCGCAACATTGAGCAGCCATTTACCGAGATCGTGGGCGAAGCGCTGGTCGTATCGGGCCACGGGGGCCAGGGCGCCGGCCCATTCAAAGGTGTTCATGGCAAAGGCGTAACCGCCGCCATCGGTGAGGCTGCCGACGAGACCTAGGACGCTGCTGCCACCCCACGTATCGGATATGACGCCCCAATCGGAACGACAGTAACTGCCGCCATTAAAGCACCAGTTCAAGAAACGGTTCACATCGTAGCTGCGTCCGAGTTCAGCGTTCATGCGGGCGGCGGCCAGCGTGCCATACGGAAGCAGCACTTCATACAGGATATTGGAGCCGGAGTTTTGCATGAACTGGAGGCTCCAATCGGCCGCCTGAAGAAAGTTGGCGTTGGTCTGGCCAAATTTCCGCCACGCCATGTATTCGAGCCAGGCCACGCCGGCCGCGCCTTCGGGTTCAACCCAGGACCCGGCAAAGGGCTGGGCCGTTTTAAAATTGTAACCGTTCCAAATGAAGTTCGGCGCGGTGTTGGAAGTGCCGCCCATTTGCTGGCAGGCGACATGCCATTTTTGAGCGACCGTGAAAAAAATGTCGTTCATCGTCGTGCTGCCGCCGCCAGCGCTGTAAGCGGTGAACAACGCCGCCGTGTCCGGATAACGGTCCACCAAGCCCGCAAAAAGAATGTGCGGAAAAAGCTGATACCAGAAGTCGGAAACAGTCGCCCGCGAATTGTTGAACAGAACATTCACCCCGTCGCTGTGATTGAAATACTGGCTCATCATGCGGACAAAGTTCCGTCCGTCCTGGTTGCTTTTATCAATGCCCACCAAGGAAGCGCCCAGGACCGCCGCCATGCCATTAATGGCCTCCGGCTCGGAGTAATTGGCGGTTCCGACATAGCTCGGCAGACCGAACCACGTCAAATTGAAGTTCGGGTTTTGGGTGTTGTTTTTTATCAGCGGCAGATAAGTCCCGGTCAGACCGTAATTGAAAACAAAGGCATCGTAATTGGTGGCCACAACTTTCCAGTCGCGCATCAAAAATGGGGTGGGGATATTGGGCATCCCGGCAACGCGGCTGATGCCGGCCACGATCACCGTTTGCGACAGCGCAGTCGAAGTGCTGCCGGCATAGGACGCATTTCCCCAATACTTGGCCGTGATGGAATGAGCACCCACCGCCAGGGCGGCGGTGGTGAAGCGGGCCACGCCGCCGACCGTGATTTCCGTGCCGATCACCGTAGCTCCATCGTAAAAGGTGACAATTTCGCCATCGAGTGGAATCGGATTGATCGTGGCCTGAAAAGTCAACCGATCACCGTAAGCTGATGGATTGCTGCCGGCGGCAAGGGACAGCACCGTGCTGGAATTGGATACCACCAAGTTCAGCAACAACTTGGATCCCGTGTCCGTCACGGTGGCGGCCACGCCAACCGGCAGGGAGCCCAGCACAAAGCTGCTCGTTCCCGTCTTGTTCGTATAAGCGAGGATCACGATGCCGTTGATCACCGGAATGGAACTGCCGGCGATGTCAATGATAGCCGTTCCCGAGACGGAGAGGTTGGCATTGGTGATGCCCGGGGCGTTTGCCGGATTGTAGCTGCCAAGATCGAACGCAATGCCGCCACCGTTGTTGAGAATGATTGGCGGCAAGACGGAAGCGTTAAGGCTTGAAGTCACCTTGAGCCGTCCGCCATTGGAAACCACGACCGCAGAACCAAGCGTGTTGTAGGGAGCAGTGATGCTGAGAACATTGTTGCTGGAGATCGTCGTGGGGCCGGTGTAAGTGTTGGCCCCTGTCAGAGTCAACGTTCCGCCCGCGCCGACAATCGCCAAGCCGCCATCGGCAGCGTTGTCACCGTTGATGTCGGAGTGCAAAAGATCCTGGCTGATGGTGATGTTCCCGCCATTGGGATCAATACAAGCGCCACCATTGCGAATATTGGCGCGGTCCAGACCGACCATGAAGGTTGCGCCCTGACTTGTTCCGCTCACGGCTCTCAAAGTGCCGCCGTTGAAATTGTTGGTGGAAAGAACCGCTGCGCTGTTTTCATAAACCCGGGCCGTCGTGAGGATGCCGCCGTCCAGATTGACCACCGCCCAGCCGCCTGAACCGCCAAAACGCAACCCGCCCGTCGTGGATTCAGTGGCAATGCTTCCGCCATTCGTTACGGTCACGATGGCGGAGCCGGAGCCGGAGGTGTTCACCACCAGATTGCCGTTGAGCGCCGCCCCCACCGACACCGAACCGCCGTTCACATAAAGCTCCGATCCGCCCGTAATGCCGCTCAACGTGATGCTGCTGCCACCAAAAAGTGTGCCGCCATTTTGCACATTGACCCGGGCGCCGGCACCAATCGCGGACGCCCCGCCATAAGAAGATCCAAATTTACTGCCGGGGCCGGAAACATTCAGGGTTCCGGGGCCATTCAGCGTAAATGCGCCGGCAGAGCGCGACAGCTCAACATGGTTTCCGATGGTGGCGATTTTTCCAGCGGCCACGGTCGCGGTTCCGCCAAAGGTGATTGCTTTGGCAGACGCCGCGCTCAAAGCATATCCGGAATTGTTAAACGTGAGCGGCGTTCCGCAGGTAATCGCGCTACCGACGGTGATGGCATAGTTGCCGTCGGCTCCCGCCCCAAAAGTGGCGATGTCGGGCGGGGCATTGTTCCAATTGACATTGGCGGAACCATCCCACCAACTCCCGGTGCCAGCAGTCCAAGTGCTGTCGCCGTCCTGAGCACCGGCAGTGCCGAGGTCGGCATCCCAAGTGAGTGAGGCGCCATGAGCGCCAAAGCCGAAGATCAGGCAGAGCCAGAGAAAAGCGACCCGCGCAGCGCGGAGCGCAAAGTGGGCGGACAAATTGTGACTGGTGCGGGCGTTTATATCCATTCGGTTTAGTTTGTTATTCTTTCGCAACCTCCGGCGGCGGCAATTTCCACATCCGGCGCGGGATGAACCGGCGGCTGTTTCGCGCAGCCTTTCAAAATGCCTCCGGCCACGAAGACTGAAAGCAATTGCAGCCCCGCGACAATCAGCAACGCGTAGCGCAGGGCGAACGTGTTGGAAACCTGGGTCGCCAGCAGGATGAACAGTCCGCAGCCGGCGAACCGGCCGATGTAAAAGCCAAATTCCTGAACAAAAATATAGGTGTATTGGTTGCGCTTTTCGATCGCAGATACCGTGTCAATGACGAGCAATTGAATCGTGAAATAGGCGATGTCAGCCAGGGGCCGCGCCAGCACCAGCAACACCATAAACAGCAGCACGCCCAGTTTGTTGTAAAGCAGAGCGTTCGCCAATGCTCCCGCTGCAAAGAGCGACAGTCCGAGGGCAAACAGATAAATGCGATGATGCGGCTTGGTGGTGCGGCCGAGAATGTAAAGCAGTATGGCGGCAAACACACTCCCGACCGAAAGAGTTGTGCCCAACGAACCTTCTTTCCCGACATGCGTCATGATCAGCATGGCCGGGGCCGTGACAATGTAGCCTTGGGCGAGGCCCTTGAGCATGGCGAGCCATTGCATCCGGTTCCAAATCCAGTGATAACGGAAATAGAGAAACCGGCTCGGGGGCGGATTCTTGAACTCGCCTTGATGGACGATGATTGAAGCGATGATGGTGATCGCGAAGACCAGCACTGTGACCACTTGATATGCGCGATCCACCTGTCCCGCCACCTCGCCGCCATACCAGCCGATGAATGCGCCCACCAGAAACGGGATGATGATGCCGATGTTGGTGGCAAAGAAGGTTTCCAGTCCATAGTAATAATTCCGATTCGCGTCCGTCGTGCTGGATAACGCCAAAAAATCGCGGTTGGACCAATAAAGTCCGAAAGACATGCCCATCAACAGCCCCGCCCCGCCCAATCCCACCATGCTCAATTCGGTCAGCGACATCATGACCACCATGGAAACGCCGCTCAACAACATGCCGACGGAATAGAGGCGTTTGACGCTGACATGTTGCAACAGCCAGCCGTTGACCAGAAAGGTGAAGGGGATTCCCGTGTAAACCGCCAACTGGTAGATGACGACCATTTTCACGTCGTCGGATTTTCGCATGACGTAGGCGCCGATGAACATTTCGATCACCGGCATCACCAGGCCATACACCAGATTGGTGATCACGAGTATCCGCATGTTGCGCGGATACGAATTAAAATGCCGGAGTTCGTGGAAAAACTTTTGCATGGGATCAGCCCAGGGTGGCCAGGATTTCGGCGATGGAAAAATGCGCGCCGCAAATCACGCTGTCGGACGCGCCGTAGTAAAGCGTCAGCGTGTCGCCGTCCACCAGATGTCCGTTGGTGAAGACGACATTGCCGAAGAAGCCGGTGCGTTCATACTTCGCAGTGGGTTCCATGATCGGTTCGCGCGAGCGGGCCAGCACCTTCCAAGGTTGCTCAAGATCGAGCAGCAGCACGCCGAGGCAATACCGGTGGTTATTGTCCGCTCCATGATAAATCTCCAGCCAGCCAGCCGGGGTGCGGATGGGGGCGGCACCGGCACCGACCCGCGCACCATCCCACATTCCTGGACGAGTGCGGGCGAGACAACGATGTGTGCCCCAGTGTTTCAAATCCGGCGATTCCGCCAGCCAGATGTAGTTGCCCCCGATTTCGGGACTGCTTGGCCGGTGCAGCGCAAAATATTTGCCCCCGACCTTCTCCTCAAAAATGGCGCAATCCTTGTTGTGCGGCGGGAAAATCATTCCATGTGATTCGATGCGCTGCCAGTCCCTGGTGCTGCGCAATCCGACCCCCACGCCATTCGCGGAGACTTCCGTGAACGTCAGGTAGTAGGTGTCGCCAATTTGAGTCACGCGGCAATCTTCAATGCCGAAGGTTTCCAGTTCGCCCCGGCCGAAAAGCGGAGGCCATGCGCCCTCGGAGAAGGTTGCGCCATCGGTGCTGCGCACCAGCCGCAAATGCGAGAGCGTGGAAAGATAATGTTCGCCGTCGTAACGGAACACGCGCGGATCCTTGCGATCCAGTTTCGGATCAGCGTTGTCGAACTCCATGATCTTCAACGCGCCGGTTTCGGTGAAAATGGGGAAGCTCGTCTTGCCTTCCTTTTGCTCCGGCCGCTCGGCCACGCGAAGGAGCAGGCACGTTTCACCGTTGTAGCGGAAGACGCCCGGGTTCAACAGGCACTCGACCTTCATGCCAGGAATGCTGGGCCGCACGTCCGCCGGGCGTAGAATCGGATTTTGCGGAAAACGTTTGGCCAGGTCTGCCATATTCAATTCGTGGGTTTTTGATAATCTACCACTACACCATCCACCATGAACTGACTGCCTTGCTGCGTCATCTTGCCGCCGGGAGGCGTCTGCACGATGACAACGGCCGAGTCACCCGGAATCTTCAGCGAAACCTGTCCTTTGACGGCCTGCTGGGCGAACGCATGTGAAACGAGGTCGTAAAGATCCACCGATTTGTCGCCCACTGAAATCTTCACCTGTTTGCTTTTGGGATACGGGTTGAAAATCAGGTGGGTCGGATAAGCTTTAGGGCGGAAAAAGTCGGTCTTGAGGCAATCCAGTTGCAGGATTTTTTTATCGCTGGTCCGGGAAATAATTCCGCCGAAAATGCCGACGTGCGCGGTGCCATAGAGGCTGAAGTTGGCAATTTTTTGACAATTGGTCGGCCCCCAGGTGTCGGGGCCCCAATCATCACGTTCCACGAAAATGGGCTGACCGTGCCGGTCGGGCGACATGGCTTCATAGGCGATGGCATTTTTCACCAGCGATTTGAGTTCAGGCGCCGCCTGATAACGATCGGGAATCTCGTCCGGATAGAACAAGCGCGAAGCATTGGCGGCGTTGAGCATCCATTTGCCCACGGCGCGCGCAAACCGGGCGTCATAGCGAACCAGCGGCACCAGCGCGGAGGCCGTGTCCGCGGTGTTCATGAAAAAGACGCGGTCCGGCGCGCCGATTAATCCGGAGATGTCATATTCGCCCCAGCGCCCGACCACGGCCCCCCAGTCACCGCCTCGTCCCGGCGTGTCACCCGCAAAACACCAATTGACGAGCTTCCCTAGGTCGTAATTGCGGCCCAACTCCGCATTCATGCGGGCGGCGGTGCAAGCCCCGAACGGCAGCAACACTTCGTAGTAGGGATTTCGCTGTTCGGCCAGCAATGCCCGCATGGCCGTCTCGGCGGAGTCGAGGTAATTGGTCGCGCCGAATTTTTCATAGGCGGCATAAAGCAGCCATGCAAAACCGGCGGCGCAGTCAGGTTCCACCCAGTCGGGATTCTTCTCATTCTGCATTGGCCGCATTTGGGCAAAGTCAAAAGACGTGTAGCGAAAACCGTGGGGTGCATCTTTCAAAACTTTGACCGCGCGCTCCATCTGATTGGCGCTCTGCCGCAAAATTTCGTTGAACCCGGAGGTTTGCGGATAAATGTCAGTGAGCTGGTAAAACAAAATGTTCGGGTAAAGGTCATACCAAAAGTCCTTACCGTAACCGCCGCCATAGGATGCCATCCGCCCGGAAGTGAAATTCATCACGATATTCCAGCCATTGGCGGCATTGAAATAATTCCGGCACATGCCGACCCAATCGCGTCCGTTCTGGTCGCGCTTGTTGATGCCGACCAGCGAGGCCCCGAGCACGGCCCCGAGGGTGTTGATGGATTCATGATACTCGCCACCATGAGCATCCGGCCCGCCGCGGCTTTCCCACGCGGAGGTGTAAAGCCCAAAGGCGTCTTCATCAAAGTTGCGCCGCGCCGGGTCAATCCAGATTAGCGGCGGCAACTTTCCGTGGCTGTTCGTATCGAAAGCAATGGCATCGAAGGCAAGCGCCCGTTGTTTCCAATCCAGCATTTTGAACGGCTGGGGAAGATTCGGCATCTGCTCAATGCGCGCCACGGCGATCTGGCTGTCGCTGCGTCCGGATTGCGCCGGGGCCACTGTCCCGGCTCCGGCAGTGGCCCGGCAGCACAACATCAGCGTGATCACCAATCGGTTCATCGCGCCAGCGAAGGCAGTGCCTGAATCAATCATTCCAATTTTCCCTTTCACGGTTCCATCCGAATGTGAAAGCCGGCCAACGCAATTACCCGTTGGCCGGCTCTCCGCGAGTTCGTTCTTAAGCACGCAATCCGTTCAATCGTCTCAAGGCTGACGCAAGCGATAGAAGACGTTGGTTTGCGCCGGATTGATCGTAATGTCCAGGTTGGTGCCATTCTGGGAATCAGGCACGTCAAACCAATAGTTCGAGTCGGCCAGACTCACGGAGTTTGATTGCGCATACCAACCCAGATGGGTTGCGGGCCAGGTCAGGCTTAACGTGTTGCCAGTAACGCTGAAGGAGATATTGGTCGGATAACTGGCCGTTCCAGGCACTACCGTGATGCTGCCATCCACCTCCAGATTATTGGCAAAGGCGACACCTGCGGGACCGCTGATGGTCAACGTGTGACCGTTGCCTACGGCCTGGCTGAAAAATTTGAAATTGTCGCCCGGAACCAGTGGATCCGTGCCGACGTTGTTGACAAACACGGTGCCCGTGCCGGCATTGTTCAAACTGCCAGAGACATTGACGATGTCATTAGGCTGGGCCGACGATTTGTCCACCTTGAACACTGAATTGCCGGCAAGGGTCAGGTTATTATTGATGGTCAAAGTGCCGATGCTGCCACCGCCAGCGATCAACGTGCCGCCCGGATTGATCGTGACCGGGCCATCAATCGTCCCCGTGCCATCGAGAGAGGCATTGGTGTTCACAGTCACCGGAGTTGCCCCCAACGACCCCAGAACCCTCAGGCTGCCGCCATTGACGGTTGTCGGCCCCGTGTATGAGCAGACGCCCGATAAAATCTCGGTCCAAGCGCCGTTTTTGACGATGCTAACGCTGCTGGCACCATCCTGAATGGCGCCCGGAAAGAGCTGATCGTTGTTAGTCGGATTGAGTGTGAGCGTCGAGGGTTGTGGGCCATTATCGGTTACAATGCCAACCGCATCCCCGCCAAGCCCGGCGGTTTCCTGATTGAATCCATTTAGATCAAAGATGGTATTTCCGCCGATGCCGCCGATGCCCACCACCAACAACGACGCTTTCGGCAGGGCATTGTTGGTGCCGAGGTGCAAAGTCGCCCCACCACCGCCATAGATGGATGTGGAACCAGTCCAGTTGTTGCTGACCCCACTGATCGTAATATCACTGCCGGCCGTGTTGCCGGCGCGGAAAATCACGTTCACCCCGTCGGCGCTGCCGGTGAGGTTGCCCGTGAGTGTGAGTTGGGATCCATCCTGAACGCCGATGCGGTTGTTGCTGTCAGGGGTGATGATAATATCTCCGGCCCAAATGTTGTTGCCGGAAATACTCTGCAATGAACCGCGTTGCGTGCCAGAGCCGGAAAAGAAATGATTGCCGGCGACACCCGGTCCCGTAATGGTCAGGGGTTCAGCCGCCGAGTAGTCCACGCCTCCGGAAAGCGCCAGGGCGGATCCCAATGCGACGGTGGTTCCTCCCGTGGTGCCGCCCAACGCATGGTCAGCCGCCGCCACGATGGAGCCGGCGCTGATCATGGTCGCGCCGGAATAATCATTGCTGGACGTGAGCGTAATGTAGCTGGTGCCGGCCTTGGTGAAGGGGGTCGTTCCATTGATGCTGCCCGCTCCCCCAAAACTGTAGCCGGAACTGTTGGCGGTCACCGCGATGGAATAGGGATTCACGTCTGCCGGAATGTTCACCGCGCCAGCCGCTGTAGTCGGGAAAACCACAAGGGCCGTTTGAAGTTCGCTGTAGATGGCCGTGCCTGCGTTCCAGTTGGCCGTGGAGAAATCCCAGTCACCGCTGCCGGCGGACCAAGTATAGATATTGCCGGAAGGGGAAGTGACATTCAGCACCAAAGCTGAACCGGTATCCGTCACCGTGCCAGCCACACCGGGCGGCAAAGTTCCCAGCACAAAGGTGCTCGTCCCCGTCTTGCTGGTGTAGGCAAGGAGCGTGATGTCGCCCACCGGAATGGAACCGCCCACAATGTCAATGACGTTGGTTCCAGAGACAATGAGGCTGGCATTGGTGATGCCCAGGGCATTGGCCGGATTATACGAGCCGAGGTCAAACTTGATGCCGCCGCCGTCGTCAAGAGTGAGTGGCGGCAGGACGGATGAACTGGCATTGACCGACACCAGGAGCCGGCCGCCATTGGAAACGACCACCCCGGAACCAAACGCGCTGTAGGGCGGGACGACGCCTAGCACGTTGTTGCTGGTGATGATGGTGGGACCGGTGTAAGTGTTGGCCCCCTTGAGGTTCAACGTGCCGCCCGCGCCGACCACCGTCAGGCCGCCATCAATGGCATTGTCGCCGCTGATGACGGAGTGCAGCAGCGGCTGACTGATGGTGATGCTCTGGCCGTTGGGATCAATGAAAGCGCCGCCGTTGCGCACGTTGGCACAGTCCAGACCGGTCATGAAAGTCGCATTGGAAGCGGTCAAGCTGATGGCCTTCAGCGTGCCGCCGTTGAAGTTGTTGGTGGATAGAACTGCCGCACTATTTTCATAAACCGCCGCCGTCGTCAAAGTGCCGCCGTCGAGATTGAATACGGCCCACCCGCCCGTGCCGCCAAAACGCAACCCGGTCGTCGTGGCGGCGGTCGTAATACTTCCTCCATTGGTCAACGTCACCGTGGCGGAAGAGCCAGCGCCGGAGGAATTCACAATCAAGGCACCGGCGCTCACCGTCACCGAGCCGCCGTTCACATTGAGCGTCGCGCCGCCAGATGCGCCGCTCACCTGGATGCTGTTGCCGCAGAAAAGCGAGCCGCCGTTCAACACGTTCACCGTGGCTCCACTGCCGATGGTGGATGCGCTGCCGGAGCTGGACCCAAACCTGCTGCCAGGGCCGGAAACATTGAAAGTGCCCGGACCGTTCAGCGTAAACGCGCCGGCAGAACGCGTCAGTCCGACATTGGTGCTGATGGTTGCCGACTTTCCCGAGGCCACAGCCACGGTTCCGCCAAAAGTGATTGCCTGGGCTGACGCGGCGCTGAACACATACCCGGAATTATTAAACGTGAACGGTGTTCCACAGGTGATCGCACCGCCGACGGTGATGGCGTAATCACCGTCGGTTCCCGCTCCGAAAGTGGGAATGTCACTGGCGGTCCAGTTGACGTTGGCCGAGCCATTCCACCAGCCACCCGCACCGGTAGTCCAGGTGCCGCTGCCATCCTGTGGGCCGGTAGTGCCGGTATCGGCATCCCAAGTGAGGGATGCTCCCTGAGCGCCAAAGGCGAGGGCAAAGCAAAGCATGAACCATGCGCTGCGCGGAACGCGACGCACAAAGCGGGGGGAGGATTTGATTCTGCGTGGGACTTTTGTGTTCATACGGATCAGGTTAATGTTGTGCCGTCATGATTGACTGCGGTTGTTTGCGGAT
Organism: uncultured Bifidobacterium sp.; assembly: GCA_964594985.1. Taxonomy (GTDB): domain Bacteria; phylum Verrucomicrobiota; class Verrucomicrobiia; order Limisphaerales; family JADLHS01; genus JADLHS01. The sequence goes on along the minus strand of CAZQNQ010000004.1, from coordinate 149,333 downwards.
GCGTGTATGCTCAGACTTTGCCACAGGACGCCCGGGGTGAATATAGGCGGTTGCGGCAAACTTTTTAGAAATTGCGCCAACCCCTTTTCTCCGCCATGCTGCGGCGGCTCTCATAATTCTTATGTCCAAAACCAATCTATCCCGCCACCGCAAGACCTTCCCCCGGGTTGGAATCCTGGTGGACACCTCCTCGACCTGGGGACGCGGCGTGATTGCGGGTGTCATCAGCTACACCCGCACCCACGGGCGCTGGAACATTTTCGTCGAGGCGCGCGGGCTGGAGGAAACCATGCAACTGCCCGACGGCTGGCGCGGCGACGGGGTCATCGCCCGCGTCGGCAACGAGGCCCTGGCCGCTCATCTGCGCTCAAAACGAATCCCGGTTGTGAATGTTTCGGGCATCGAATTGCGCGGGGCCGGCTTCCCGCGGGTCAGCACCGATCTCGTGGCCTCGGCCCGGCTGGCGGCGGATCATTTTCTCAAACGTGGCTTTCGTCATTTCGCTTACTTCAGTCTCTCCGGTCTGGATTACATTGCCCGACACCAACAAGCGTTCGTGGCAGCGGTGCAGTCTGCGGGTGGCGACTTCGCGTCGCTCACGGTCAAACCGCAAGCGGGAGCTGAACCCAACTGGCGGCTGGATCTCGTGAAGCTCGGCGAATGGGTGAAGGGATTGCCCAAGCCCGTCGCCATTCTCTGTTGGAATGCCAGCGGGGCGCGCGAGGTCATTTTTGCGTGCCTGGAAGTGGGGTTGCAAGTGCCGGAAGAAGTGGCGGTCCTCAGCCAGTCCGATGACGAGGTGTTGTGCGAGGCGGCGCAAATCAACATTTCGGGAATCCGCGTGGCCGCCAATACCATCGGTTTTCAAGCGGCGAAGTTGCTGGATCAACTGATGCGCGGAAACAAGCCACCCAGGCAGCCTTTGTTCATTGCGCCCCTGAGCATTGCCTCGCGGCAATCCACCGACACCCTGGCCATCCGCGATCCCGCACTCGTGAAGGCGGTGGGCTTCATCCGTCAACAAGCCACCCTGCCGGTGCTGGTGAGCGACGTCGCCAAACACGCCGGCGTTTCCCGGCGCGCCTTGGAACGAAAATTTCTGGACCTGTTGCAATGCACGCCCGCGCAGGAAATCCGCCGGCACCAGCTTGACCGCGCCCGGCAGTTGCTCACGGAAACCAGCCTGCCGATGCCCGAGGTGGCGGAGAAATCCGGTTTCGGCTCGCAGGCGTATCTGTCTGCCATGTTCCGAAAACATTTCAACCAAACCCCCATGAGCTACCGGCGGGAAGCCCACCAGCGGCAAACGGGATAGAACGGATTAAATAAAACCGTAGCCGTCATTTCGGGTTGGCGTGAACGCCCGACGTGCCAGCGTCTTGGAGTGCGGCGGCCCTCCGCCGTTTTTGAATGACGCACCAAGCGGCGGAGGACCGCCGCACTCCAAAACCTCGCGGAAAGCCAACGCCGCCGGCCAACACCGGCTACAGTTTTAATCAAACCGCTATAGACAAACCCTCAATCCGTTTTCCAGGCATACTGTCCGCCCCTGGCAATTTTCACGTCCCGCACTTCATCGCCATAACGCACCAGGCAAGGATCGCCGTTGAGGGAGTGAATTGTGGCGGACGCGAGCTTGCCTTTTTTCCATGACAGGTCCACCAAGAAGCCGCCCCGTGCCCGCAAGCCGCGCACCTGGCCATCCGGCCAGGCATCAGGCAACGCGGGTAACAATTGCAAAACATACTTGCCCTGTTGCTGAACCTGGCTTTGCAACAGCATTTCCGTCACGCCCGAGGTGTAGCCAAAATTTCCGTCAATTTGAAACGGCGGATGGCTGTCGAAAAGGTTTTCAAGGATGCTCTCCTTGAACAGTTCGCTGATGAGCTGGTGCGCCCGATCGCCATCCTGTAGGCGCGCCCAGAAATTGATTTTCCACGCCTTGCTCCAGCCGGTCGAAATGTCGCCGCGCGCATTGAGCGTAACCTTGGCGGCTTGGGCCAGTTCGGGCGTCGTGAGCGGGCTGATTTGCCGGCCGGGATGCAGCCCGAACAAGTGCGACGTGTGGCGGTGCTTGTCATTCGGGTCATCCACGTCTTCCGCCCACTCTTGGAGCTGTCCCCACCGCCCAATCGCCGGCGCGAGCAACCGGCCACGCATGGCGGAAATCTTCGCACGATAATCCGCGTCCACGCCCAGCGCCTCGGAGGCTTCGATATAATTGCTGAATAAATCCCAGACAATTTGCTGATCGTAAGCGATGCCCGCATGGAGCGCGCGGTTGCCCTCCTCGATGACAATTTTTCCGTTCTTGTTGACCGGCCCGTGCTCCGGCGACCAGCCGCCGGGCGAAACCAATTTCCCCGCCGCATTGGTCACCAGTTCGCTTTCCCAAAATTCGACGACATCCTTGATCGCGGGATACGCCACCCGGCGAAGAAAATCTTTGTCGCCGCTGAAGGCGTAATGTTCCCAAAGATGCCGCACCATCCACGCGCTGCCCGGCTTGTTGACGGCCCAGGTTGAACCGCCGCCCATCGGGTTCAGGGTGTTGTAATTGAACCAGCCATGTTGCGCCATGATGCGCGGGTCTTGCGAACGATGACTGGTGATGGACAAATTGTGTAGCCAGTCAAACAGCGGCTGCGCGCATTCCGCCAATGCCGTCAGTTCGGCGGGCCAGTAATTCATCTCGATGTTGATGTCGGTCGTGTAGCCGGAATACCACGCCGGTTTCAAATCGGCGTTCCAAATGCCCTGTAAATTCGCCGGCAATCCACCGGGACGCGAACTGCTGATGAGCAGGTAACGACCATACTGGAACAACAGCGCTTCGAGCGCCGGGTCCGCCGCACCCGCCTTGCGCGCTGCCAGACGAACATCGGTGGGCGCGTCAGATTTGGGCACTCCGAGATTCAACGACACCCGGTTGAACAGCTTTTGGTAATCAGCAACGTGCGCCTCCCGAAGCGGCGCGAAGGATTTCTGCGCCGCCGCCTTCAGGTTTTTTGTGAGCCGTTCCTGCGGCAGTTCTCCACGCCAATGCTGGAGCGGGTCGTTGCGGAATGACGTGCCCGCCGCCAGCAGCAGCGTGACGCTGTCCGCCTTGGAAACCACGATATTGTCACCGGCCGCCGACACCGTGCCACCTTGATTCAACACCCAAACTTGCGCCTCATAATTCAGCCCGTTGGTGAGCACGCCGGCGAATTCAAGTTTGTTCTCCCTTGCATTGACCGACATTCCATGCGCGTCAGTCAGCCGGATGATGCCGGTGTAGCCGCCCGGCTTGTCCGCCGTGAAACGGAACACCATCCCCTGATCGGGATAACTGGAAAACGCCTCCCGCTGGAACAGCACGCCACCGTCGCGATAGCTCACACGATGGATGGCATTGGTCAGATTTAATTCGCGGCAATAATCGGTCGGCGCAACGTGCCGCCACTCGACGAACAAATCGCCGAACGGCTGGTAGCTGCCCATCTCCGTCTCGCTGCCCAGCCAGAGGGTCTGCTCATTAAACTGAATATGCTCATTCGTCGTGCCGCCGAAGATCATGCCGCCAAGACTGCCGTTGCCAATCGGCAGGGCCTCCACCCATTTCGAGGCGGGCCGGGTATAATGGAGTGACAGGTCTTGGGCATTCGCCGCGAACGTTGCGGCCAGCGCGATCAATGTGATGGCAATGCGGATCATTCCTTTGTGATTTTGAACCGGTGTGGTTGTGGCTGGCTGGCCCTTCGCATTTCCGTCACCAGTTCGTCTTTCTGTTGACGCACCTCCGCCTGCTGCGGCTTATATTTTGCGTAATCCGCCCAGAGCCTTTGGCCCCATCCGTTGGTGGATGCCTTTCTTTTGGCGAGCACAGCAGCATAGTCGAACTCGTCTGTGACTCCGTAGTTGGGGTTGATCCCGGCGTCCAAAAAATCCAGGGTGCGCAATATCTCCACCAGTTCATACCGGCGCGCGTCCAGCTTTGCCACCGCTAACACCTGGCGATATTCGGGCGTGTTGGTCATCGTCGCCAGATTGATCCCCCGCTGCAACTCGGCGGCGGTGAATGATCCCATCGGCTCATCATCAATCAACAACCTATATTTGCCGGGCGGCAGGTTGGTGACGCGAAGGCGTTCCTGGTTCAAGTCTTCCATGAACGGCACCAGCTTCAACGCTTCCGCGCACCCGGCCGGAACAGGAAATGGCAGTGCGCTCGCCTGATTGGTAAAACTTAATTCGTTCTTGCCAGCGGTGTCCCTGGTAATGTCGTCCACAAATTGCGGCACGCCCTGCGCCTTCAGAAACAGATACGCCATCACAAAGCTTCCCGGTTCTTTGGGATGAATGCGATCCAGTCCAATCAGGCTGAACTGCGGATTCGCATTCTGCTGCGCCAGATTCAACTCGCTCATGGGGCCGTAAAAATCCACCAAGGAAGCGTTGAACTCCGTGGCAAGTTTCCGGTCATTCTCGGCGCAGCGTCCGAGCGCGGCGTTGACTCCGAGATAGGCTTCGCCCGATTTTTTAACGGTGTCATCAAAAATGGACGGCGTGATGAAAATCAGCCGGACGCCGGACGCCTGCAGTTTCTCCGCAAGCGTTTTCAGGTTCGCGATGTGAACGTCAAAGGCCGCGTCACGTTGGGCCAGCAAATCCGGCGCGACGTTTTTTGAGGAATAAAGTCCGCGACGGACATCGTTCATGCCAAACATGATCGTCGCGACGGTCGGCTTATGGCGAAGAATATCCTTCTGGAGCCGTGCGACGCCGCCTTTCGCCGTATCCCCGGCGCTGCCGCAGTTGAAGAAATCAATCGGCCGATCCGGAAACCGCGTGGCATAGAACAAATAGATATAATCGGTATAAAACCCGGTGTGCGTGATGCTGTCACCGATGGCGCACCAGCGATCGCCCGCTTGAAACTGCGAAGCAGAAATGCCGGAAGTTGCCACTGGCGGCGTCCCGGCGCCTGGTTCCGCCATTAACCGAGATCCGGCGGATGCCAAACACAGCCCCACCAGAAAAAAGAAACCAGGGAGGCGCGTCGCCCAACACTTGCGGCCTCCGTAATTCATGGGCATTGCGATCATTCTTGAAGGCGTCCTGTCCACATAAAACTCATCGAGGCCTGCTTAATTCATCATCTCCTGCAGCAGCGGCGCTATGGATTCCGCCCAAATCTGCATGCCTTTGCCTTTAAGGTGGACGCCGTCGGCGTAAATTTCAGGAGTCACCTTGCCATCCGGGGCGAGTTGGTCGGCCAGGTCCAGATACCGCACGTTCACGCCGTCATCCAGTTTTGCCAGCCGGGCGTTGACCGCCTTGACCCGTTCCGGAACCTTCAGCTCGGGCGGATCGGTCTTGTGCATGCGCGGAAATATGCCGAGCAGCAGCACCTTGGTGTCCGGCAGCTTTTCTCGAATGATTTTAACGATCTTCGCATCGGCCGCGGCGATATCCGCCGGCGAATTTTTCTTGATGTTGTTCGTTCCCAAGAGCAGCACAATCACTTTGGGGTTGATGCCGTCGAGTTCGCCATGCGTGATCCGCCAGAGAACATGCTGCGTGGCGTCGCTTCCAATTCCAAAGTTGGCCGGCTCATACTTTCCAAAATAATTCGTCCAAGCAGCCTGTGCCCAGGTGGCCCGCCAGGCGGCGGTGATCGAATCCCCGATAAAGAGAACGCCAATCGGCCCTGCTGTGCCCCGCTTAAGAAACGACTCGTGCAGTTGAAGCGCATTTGTGTCGCTTCGCTTCACTGGCACGGAAGGATCAACGGCGCCGGGCACGGCCCAAGGATCAGTTGATGCCGCATCGCCGGTCGCCAACAACAATCCATCAGCCATCTCAACCACGATGACGCTGGCGCTTTTGTCGGGTGCGGCCGGGGGCAACGCGATCTCCAATCTGCCGGAGTCGTTGACACACTTGAGTTGCTGCTGCGGGCGGGCTAGCAACCAGGCCCTGGCTTTCTGGTTCAACAAAGGCAGTTGCAATTTTCCATCAGCCGGCCAGTCGAACACGGTCAAATAGAGACGACCGTCTTTCTGCGTGCAACGGCCCCAGCTTAACTGCTGCTTGAAAGGACTCGCGGTTGTTCCATAAATTGCCTCCCCGTTGACTTTCATCCATGCACCGACTTCGGCCAGCGTGTCAACGCCCGGCTGCGGAATAATTCCTTCGCTCGTCGGCCCCACGTTGAGCAGGTAATTTCCGCCCTTGCTGGCGATGTCGCACAGATTGCGAATGATGGTTTGGGCGGACTTCCATTCGTTGTCGTGCTTGTTGTATCCCCAATGGCCGTTAAGCGTCATGCAGCTTTCCCAATCTACCCCCGAACCAAACCCGCTGGGGGGAATCCGCTGTTCCGGCGTGCCAAAGTCACCCACGGGTTCGTTGCCGGCGTTCATACCCTCCATGCCGGCACGACTTTTACCCACGCGGTTGTTGATGATGAGATTGGGATCCAGCGCCCGCAGATAATTGTAAAGCGCCACGCCGCGTTCGGATGTCCAAGGCGATTCCCATTCGCCATCAAACCAGAGAACGGCGGGATGATAACGGGTGATGAGTTCCTTGAGCTGCCCTTTCATGTAAGTGACGTAGCGATCCATGTCGGGTTTGCCGGTGGCCACGTCATTCCATTCCCGGCGCGCGCCCCAGTCGGAATGGTGCCAGTCCATAATTGAGTAATAGACGCAAAAACGGATGCCGGCGGCGCGGCAGGCGGCGGAAAGCTCCTTGAGTGGGTCGCACTGGAAAGGCGTGGACTGGATGTCCCAATCCGTCAGCGCCGACGGCCACAGGCAGAAACCATCGTGATGCTTGGAAGTGATGACCATGTATTTCATGCCGGCATCCTCGGCGGTTTTCACCCAGGCATGGGCGTCGAACTTCCCGGGGTTGAACTGGCGGGCAAACTTCTCGTATTGTGACACGGGCATCCAGGTTTCCTGGAGGAACCACTCGGCGTAATTCTTTTTGCCATCCCATTCACCAGCGGGGACGGAATAAAGTCCCCAGTGAATAAACATGCCAAACTTGGCCTCGCGCCACCATTCCATGCGGGCGGCGGAATCTTTCTTGGCCTCGACGGTGCTGGCCCGGTTGGTTTGGGCGATAGCAGCGGGTCCGGCAATCGCCAGCACCAGCACGGCGGCCGGGATAAATTGTTTTATCTTCATAATTATCCATCCCTATATTACTTCTGCCGCTCGTAGAACCGGACATAATCAAACTCCGCAGAGGCGGGCAGTTCCGCATTCACGGGATTGCCCGTCTTCTGACTGATGTTGGCCGCAATGGAACTCAGCCAGATTCTCTGTTCCCCGGTTTGGTAGGCCGAGACATCCCAGTCTTGAATCTCTTTGCCGTCAAAAAAATAAATGACGTTGGTCGGAGTGAATTCGCAGCCCCAGACATGGAAATCTTTCGTCAGATCCGGCGTCTGAATGCGTTCCCAACCCGGCAATCGAGGTGCGTTACCCTCCACCTTGGGCTTCCGCATCCATAAGGCGCGAGTGTAACTGTCATGCTTCCAGGAATCTTGCTCGCACACATCCATCTCATGCAAGCCGATGCCGCCCACCTTGTTGGGATCCTGCTCGTCATAGGCCGACATCCAAAAAGAAGTGTGCCAACCGAGGGTGGCCGGCACCTTGAAACGCGCCTCGTAGTAGCCGTAACTGAAATTCCTTTTGCTGATGACTCCGCCGCCGGTGTAATTTTTTCCCCGCGCCTTTTCCTGCTTCAAGGCGATGCGCAATTTTCCATCCTGCAAGGTGATATTTTGCGCCTGCTGCGTGCTGTTCCAATTACTGTCCAGCCGATAAAACCACTTGTTCGTGTCCAGCTTCGTGCCGTCAAACTCATCTGCCCAGGCAAGTTTGTAGCCTGCGGGTGGTTCGGCCTGCGCGGCGCAAGCCAGAATTGAGGCCATGATTAGGGCGGCTTCAATTTTGAGCGTCATCCTTGTTTTTGGTTTCTAATCCAAGGCCGGCCGTTAAGTCCGGTAATGAACCTGCGGCCAGGGTAAAACAGCTTGGCCGCAGATGGGCTTGATAATCATTTGCCCCGGAAAAAAATATTGAAATTCGCGGATAAATTCATCGGCGCGGTTGTTGGAAGCAGTGAGAATTTAACCCACTCGACATGGCCATCGGTGTAACTTTCATTCATTCCCAGCGGCACCCCGTTTTGAAAATGATTTGCCCCCGGAACCGCCCCACTCATCCAGGCACTTGAACCGTATTTACGCGTCAGATCAGACCACATCAAGGTGTAGTAAGGCTTGTCGGTTTCTTTCATGGCAAAATACGGAGCTTTCGCCGCAGGGTCAGAATAATAACTGGTCGAGGTGTTCAGGGCATTATTTCCTGTGAAATAGAAATAACCCATGACCGTCACGGCCGAGGGGGGACTAAAATCCCAATTGCCGTCGTTGTTCCAACCAGGATTTGAGGAGCAGTAAAACGAGTTCCGCTGAATCTTGTAAGTGGTCATCAGCATGTCCCGGTTGGTCTGCAAGACGTAGTAGGGGGTGTTTTGCCCGCTGTAAAAAAATTTCCCCTCGTAGTCAGAGGCATACATGATGTTGGCCAAAGTCAGTTGCTTCATATTATTCTTGCACGCAACGCGCTTGGCCGCCTCCTTTGAACGGCTCAAAGCGGGCAGCAACAGCGCCGCCAGGATGGCGATGATGGCAATGACCACCAGCAACTCTATCAACGTAAATGCTTTTTTTGTCTTCATGATCATTCCCTGCAGGCCATTTGCAGATTCATAAGTGTTCCGAAGAACCTGTTTTGGTGGTGTTGCATGCTCGCAGCTTCACTCATTTGAAAATTGTTTTCCACCCATGTTTGCGCAAATCTTTTTAGAAATTGCGGCTTGGCAAACACATTTGCGGGTTAAAAATCAAGCCCATCACTGAGGATCAATATGCCGGTTCTCCAATTCACCACAGCCGCAGGCCGTGTGCTTTTGCTCCCGGCCAGTTCGGCCATGATCCATCTTGATGATGCGGATATCATCCGAACTCAAGCTTGAAACCAGAGCTGACGCATGAGCCGGCCAAAGAGGGTGAAATCACTTATGCGGCAGTCATCCTGGTCGCCGTTCTCGTCCTCGGTATGGGTTGGATTTCGAGGACGAGGACGAGGACGAACTCTAGACACCGTACGGATTCAGTCGCATGTGTCAGTCCTGAGCTTGAAACATGCGACTTGGAAGACCAGAGGAGGTGAGGGTGAAATCGCATCGCGACACGGACGTTTTCGCTTGAGCCGCAAATTTAATAAATAATTGCGTAAATCTCTATAGCCCTGCCGGAGGCCTGACCTAGAATGCCTAGGAATAAGCCAATACATTTTACTTTGTTTGTAACAGACGCCGTCCTGGTTGTCACATCCATCCAATCAAATAGATTTAATGACGGCACTTTGAGGCGGGGGTGCTGGAAAACCACAGGAACAGAATGGTAACACAACATGAACAATGTGAGCGCGGCCAGCCCGCGCGGGCCGGGGAGGCCGCATGAAGTTGCGCGGTCTGCGGTGGTGGATTGTGGTGCTGCTGTTTGGCGCGGCGGTGCTCAATTATGTGGACCGCCAGACGCTCTCGGCGCTGGCCCCCACGATCCAGACGGACCTGGCCATGGATGATCGTTCCTACGCCAATGTCGTCAACATCTTCCTCGTCGCCTACACGGTTGCGTATTTGATTTCCGGCCGCATTGCCGACCTCATGGGCACGCGCGCCAGCATGGTTCTGTTCGTTGTATGGTGGTCGGTGGCGAGCATGTTGACGGCGGCGGCGCGGGGCATCACTTCGCTCGGCGCGTATCGCTTTTTGCTCGGCCTCGGTGAGGCGGGCGTCTGGCCCGCGGCATCCAAGGCGGTGAGTGAATGGTTTCCCGCCAAGGAACGGGCTTTGGCGATCGGCGTCTATACAATGGGGGCGACCGTTGGCGCCATGCTCGCGCCCTACATCATCATTCCGCTGGCAACCCATGCCTATCATGAAACCATGCCCGCCGTTGCCAGCCTGCTCGGTCAGGGAACGGGATGGCGGATGGCGTTCATCCTGACGGGGCTGGTCGGTTTAATCTGGGTGATTCCCTGGCTATTGATCTACCGGCAGCCACGTCAGAGCAAGCTGATTACCAAGTCTGAATTGCTGCTCATCGAGCAATCCGCTGCCGCCGAAAACCCGTCAGATTCCGCCAGGGAAAACACCTGGTCATGGAAACAAGTCTTGCGGTTTCGCGGCACCTGGCTGCTGCTGCTGGGCCGCCTCATCACCGACCCGGTCTGGTATTTCTACCAGTTCTGGTTTCCCAAATACCTTTCGACCGACCGCCATCTTTCGCAGGAACAGCTCAAGATCACCTGGATCATCTATGCGGCGGCGGGCGTGGGCAGTCTCCTTGGCGGCTGGCTGTCGGGGCAGTTGGTGAAACGTGGCGGCACCCCCGCAGCGAGCCGGTTGTGGGTGATGCTGGGTTGCGCCTGCCTCATGCCGCTTTCGCCGTTCATCGCGCACATGACGGACCTGCGTTTCACCATGATAATCACCGTCTGCACCGTGTTCGCGGCGCTGGCCTGGCTCATCAACATCAGCTCGCTCGTGGTGGACGTGGTGCCGAAACATTCTCTGGGCACGGTGTTCAGCGTCGTGGCCACCGGCAGCACAATTGGCGGCATTATGATGAACACGATCGTCGCATCCATGGTTTCCGCGCCATCCACAAAACCCGCCGGCTTCCTCGATCACACCATCAACACCGTACTCGGGCCGGTGCTCGGGATGGTTCAAGGCCACGGCTACGCGCAATGGTTCTTGATCATGGCGTTCCTGCATCCCCTCGCGTGGCTCGTGCTCAAGTTCGGTGGGATTCACCAGCTTGGCCTGAAAAAGGCGACCCCATGATCGCAAATCGCAAATCGGAAATTTAACAACCATGAATCAAATCCTGAAACGGCCCCTTCTCATTCTGCCGGCCCTGGCCCTCGGCGTCACCTCGTGCGTCGCGCCGAAAAACATTTCCAGTTCCGCACCGTTGCCCGGTTACAAACTGGTCTGGGCGGACGAATTCAACGGAAGCAAGATTGATACAAACAAGTGGAGTTTCCGCACCGACAGCAAAATGTGGAGCGCGCAAAAACCGGAAAACGTGTCCGCGCAGGACGGCCGGCTTGTTTTTGCCGTGAAAAAGGAGGATGCCGACGACAAACATTACACCGGCACCGGCGTCATCAGCAAGCGGGCGTTCCAATATGGTTATTACGAATCACGTTTCAAAATCCCGCCGGGGGCTGGCTGGCACACCTCGTTCTGGCTGCAAAAACACGACGGCTCGGGCGGAACGAATCCACAGGATTCGGCCCAGGAACTGGACATCTGCGAGAGCGATTCGGTGAGTCCGACGCATTACAGTGTGAACGTGCATAAATGGAATCCCAAACCGCATGTCTCCATGGGCTTCAAAAAAGTGCCGACCCCGGATTTATCGGCGGGTTTCCATGTGTTCGGCTGCGAGTTCACGCCCGACACGGTGAAGTATTTCTTCGATGGCGAGCTGGTTCAAACCGTGGACGCCACCAAGTTTCCTCACAGCGACCAGAACATCTGGCTGACCGTCATCGCGACGCATCTGGGCAACACGACCGCCGTGGATGACACGAAACTGCCCGCCACCGCCGAATTTGATTACGTCCGTTTCTATGCCAAGCAGCCATGACCAATTTGAAGGGCCATTTATGATCAAGTCATCTCCCGTTGCGGTCCGCCAGTTCAAGACCGAGCGGCTGGCGGGCGACCTCGCCGTCATCGGCGGGGGACTCGCCGGGGTTTGCGCGGCCATCACGGCCGCCCGCGCCGGCACCAGGGTCATCCTCGTTCAAGACCGGCCCGTGCTTGGGGGAAACGCTTCCAGTGAAGTGCGCCTGTGGATTCTCGGCGCGACCTCGCACATGGGCAACAACAACCGCTGGGCGCGCGAAGGCGGCGTGATTGATGAATTGCTCGTCGAGAACATGTTTCGGAATCCGGAGGGGAATCCGCTCATCCTTGACACCATTATTTTGGAGCTGGTCGTCAACGAACCCAACATCACCCTGCTGCTCAACACCGCCGTTCACGATCTCGAAAAATCCGATCCGGACACCATCAAATCCGTCCGCGCATTCTGTTCCCAGAATTCCACCGCGTATGAGATCGCCGCGCCGCTGTTCGTGGATGCGAGCGGTGACGGTGTCGTGGGATTTCTCGCGGGCGCGGCGTTTCGCATCGGCGCGGAAGCCCGCTCGGAATTCAACGAAGCGTTTGCGTCGGCGCAGGCCTCAAACGAACTGCTGGGGCACACGATTTACTTTTACTCGAAGGACACCGGCCGGCCGGTGCAGTTCACGCCGCCAAGTTTTGCGTTGCGCGACATCACCAAGATTCCCCGCTGGCGCGACATCAAGTTCAGCGATTCCGGCTGCCATTTCTGGTGGCTTGAATGGGGCGGCAACCTCGACACCATCCACGACAGTGAAAAGATCAAATGGGAACTGTGGAAGGTCGTCTATGGCGTCTGGAATCACATCAAGAATTCCGGCCAGTTTCCCGATGCCGCCACGCTGACGCTGGAATGGGTCGGCACGATTCCCGGCAAACGCGAGAGCCGCCGCTTCGAGGGCGACTACATGATCACGCAGCAGGATGTGGTGGAACAACGCCGTCATGCCGACGCGGTTTCATTCGGTGGTTGGGCGATTGATCTGCATCCCAGTGACGGCGTTTATAGCGCGCTGCCCGGCTGCCAGCAGTGGCATTCAAAAGGCGTTTACCAAATTCCCTACCGCACGATGTATTCGCGCAACATCACGAACCTGTTCCTGGCTGGTCGCATCATCAGCGCCTCGCACATCGCTTTTGGCTCGACGCGGGTGATGGCCACCTGCGCGCATGGCGGGCAGGCCGTCGGCATGGCGGCGGCCATCTGCACGAAGCGCAACCTCAAGCCGCGCGATTTGTTGGCAGCACCGCGCATGGCGGAATTACAGCGTGAGCTGTTGCGCGCCGGGCAGTTCATTCCGGGCGTGGCGTGGCAAGATTCAAATGATCTGGCGTGCCTGGCTCAAATCTCTGCCACCTGCGAATTGAAACTCTCCCGTCTCGCGCCCAGTGGCGAAACTCAACCGCTGAACGCCTCCTGGGCCATGATGATTCCAGTCGCGCCGGGCGCGATGCCCGCGATGGAATTCCTGCTCGACGTCGCCGGGCCGACAACGTTGCGCGCCGAGTTGCGGGTCAGCAGCAAGCCTGAAAATCATACTCCCGACGTGACGCTGGCAACGCTGGACCACCAGCTCGTCGCCGGTCAGGGTCAAAAGTTGTCATTGGATTTCAAAACGACGATTGACGCTCCGCGCTACGCGTTCGTCTGCCTGATGAAAAACGACGCGGTGTCCGCGCATTTGAGCGACCAACGCGTGACCGGTGTGCTGGCCGTCTGTCACAACGGCAACAAGGCGGTGGCGAAATCATCCACGCAGACGCCCCCGCCCGGCAGCGGAATTGACACCTTCGAGTTTTGGACGCCCAAGCGCCGGCCGGCGGGAAAGAACTTCGCCCTTCGCATTGAACCTCCGCTGGAAGTTTTTCACGCAACAAATCTTACCAACGGCCTGGCGCGACCAACCAATCAACCGAATGCCTGGGTGGCGGATTTTGCGCAGGAGCAACCCGTTATCAGTTTGACGTGGGACAAGCCGCAGACCATTGTGCGCATCGAGTTGGGGTTCGACACGGACTTTGATCATCCAATGGAGTCGGTGTTGATGGGACATCCGGAACGGGTCATGCCGTTTTGCGTGCGGGAATTGGTCGTTGCCGATGGCGTGCGCGTGTCTGTGCCGGCGGGAGGTCACGTTGCCAACGAGCCAAATGGATCGGATACCGAGCGGTTGCTGTGCGAAATCTCGCAGAACCATCAATCGCGACAGATAATCTATCTTCATCAACCGGTGACGACTGATTGTCTGGAACTCCGGCTGATCGCTCCCAGCGCCAACGCGCCGGCGGCGTTGTTTGAAATCCGGTGCTTTGCGCCAACGTAAGGCGGGAGATGCTGTCATGATTTTTCCAAAACCCTCCCGGCATTCGCGGGCAAACTTCCCTGCCCTTGTCCTGGCATTTTGGGCCGGTCTAGTCTCGCCCGGCTGCGCGGCAACGAGCAACGTGGAATACAACTTCGCCGCCATGCTTCAGCCCGTCCCGTTGACGGCGAAATGGGCGGACACGAACTACAACATCTGGTGTGGTTCGGCAGTCAAAGGCGATGACGGGAAATATCACCTGTTCTATTCGCGCTGGCCGCGTCAACTCGGCCACAATGGGTGGGTGACGCATTCTGAAATCGCCCATGCGGTGAGTGATTCGCCCTTCGGTCCGTGGAATCATCATGATGTGGCGCTGCCCGCGCGCGGCACGAATTTTTGGGACGGCTCCTGCACGCACAATCCGACCATTTTGCGCATCGGTAAAAAGTATTATCTCTACTACATGGGCAACTACGGCGATGACACGGTGAAGCGGTCACAGAACTGGTGGAGCCATCGTAATCACCAGCGCATCGGTGTGGCGGTTGCGGATTCGCCGGACGGTCCGTGGCAGCGATTTGACCAGTCGATTGTGAATGTCAGTTCCGACACAAACGCGCCGGACGCCTTGATGGTATCGAATCCCAGTGTGGCAGTCCGCCCCGCCGGCGGGGTGCTGCTGATTTACAAAGCCGTGGCGAAAAAGGGCAAGCCGCCGTTCGGCGGACCGGTTTCGTTTCTCGTCGCGACGAGCGACAGTCCAACCGGACCGTTCACGAAACATTCCAGCGAAGTGTTTGGCGCGAAGGGGGTGATGTTCGCGGCGGAAGATCCGTTCATCTGGCGCGGCACCGATCGCTACTGGGCCGTGGTAAAGGACAACGCCGGCCACTTCACAAAACAGGGTTACTCGCTGGCACTGTGGGAATCGGTGGACGGCTTCAACTGGCAGATCGCGAAGCATCCACTCGTGGCGACGCCCGCGCTCATCCATTGGGCGGACGGTCATGATGAAAAGTTGACCGCGCTCGAACGCCCGCAATTGGTGTTTGAAAATGGCCGGCCCTTCGCGTTGCTCTGCGCCTCGGCGGCGGGCAAGAATCGCGACGGCACTTTCAACATTCAAATCCCACTGAAGGCGGCGGAATGATTTCTGATTTGGAGTGCAGTGAGTTGGCCCGGAGGCTGGACACGAAGGAGAATTTCAACCTGCTGACAATTTCCGCCATCGCGGCGGCCGCCTTACGCTCCCACCGCAGGCCAGCGGTGTTTTACGCCTAACTGTTGCGTGAAGGAAGTATCACCCTGATGCTGCACCTCGTTGATGAACCAAGTCTTCATCGGCGATGCTCTTGACCAGTAGGTTGTCTTCAAAGATCAGCGCGAGGTCTTTTTTCTCGGTTTCGAGCAATCGGTACATCACGAATGCCATCGCATGTTGGGATAGGTGGCCCTTGTTCGCCTTCAGCACCTTTCGGGCCTCGGCACAACGGCTGGAGTGAGCGCGGCACGGCTCTTGGATTCGTCTTTGAGAAACCGAACCCGCTTGAGGTTGCGCGCGATTCCAATTAAATCTTTGGCGCGCAACGCGGACTCTCGCCCGTCGAGCCAACGGAGGCGCTTAATCGGAATCTCAAAATCCGGCAGTATTGCGGGAACGGCTTCGGTGGCGAGAATTTCCCCGACGTGTCCCGACCGGTTTTTTTCGTTTTTGGGAGGATTTCTTCGAGAACCCTCGCCGCTTTTTTGAAGCCGTGTCGCTTGATGCGTTCCGCGAGAAATCGCGGGTCTTCATAGTGCGACAACACCGTCTCCACAATTTTGCCGTGCGCCTTTGGTCGAGCACCGTTGATTTCTGTGATCACATGGAGCCGTCGGCCATTTGAGATGCTCTTGGCCTTACAATCGCACCATCCGTCGTAGAGATGTTTGGGCATTGATGTCTCTTGCCGGCGCGGAGATTTTCGGATGATGCGGATTTCCACGATGGAACACAAGAAAAGGGACGACGCCAGTCGTGGACCGGGCTGGGCAATCCCACCATCTGCGATACAGTGTTCCGAGGCTCGCGCTCCATGCGTTGAATCAATTCAGGGCGCGAGGCTGGGAATCAGCAACTTTACTTTCTGTCACAACGATGTCCCGAATCTTCGGCTGATTGTCGGCGATAAGCGCATGATACTTGTCCGGCAACTTCATCAAGCCGGACAATTCCAGCCGCTGCATGGCAGCTTCAATTCGGCGCAAGACATGGCCGGAAATTAAAACTTCATGCGTGGCGAACACCAGACGCAATCGCTGTTCCTTGTCCTCGCTGGTCAATTCGGCGAACGCGAATTGATCCAGTGGCAGCAGCAGTGAGCGGGTGCCGTCGGTAGTGTCATCAACAGCTTGCAGCCGGTTTAATGTGTCCCATTTGTAGGTCACATTCGCGCCATGTGACGTAGCAAGCGAGGCCAACCGGCCACTTTCATCATCGTCACGCATTCCGGCTTTGAACGCATTCCGCTCTCGCAGGAAACCCAGGTGCGCTTTTTCCGGAAGCAGATGGAGGAATTGGAAAAAATCCGGCGCGAACATGCCGACCCGGAGAACCGGCGCTTGGTGAAAGAACTGGAAAAAGCGAAGAAGCGACTGGAGGCCAAACTGGAATCCCTCACCGCCGCGCACAAGAAAGATAATACCCTGACCTTTGAAGAATTGGGCATTGATCGTTTGTTCGTGGACGAGGCGCATTATTTCAAGAATCTGTTTTACGTCTCCAAAATGACGCGCATCGCCGGGCTGCCGCAGACCGCCAGCGAACGGGCCTTCGACATGTATTTGAAAGTCCGGCATGTCCAGTCGGTGAATGGCGGCGGCGGCGTGGTCTTTGCCACCGGCACGCCCATCGCCAACAGCATGGCCGAAATGTTCACCATGCAGCGGTATTTGCAGCCGGATGATTTGCAGAAACACAAGTTGCATCACTTTGACAGTCTTCGGCGAGCCGGTCACGGCGAAGCGTGCGAAGGAACTCGAAGCCAAGGTTGGCGCACCGTTTGAAAAAGAGGACCGGTATCACTTTCTGGTCAAACGCCAAGCCGAGATTGAGGAGAAACTCGATCTTACCAAGAACCAGGCTCCGGCTCAGGCTGAATCCGTCACGGATGATGGAGCCGAAGAAAGCATCAACCAGACACAAGCGCAGGAGAAATCACTCCGCATCAAACGAAAGGCTGTGGTGCGCGTATGAACGAGAAATCCGTGCTTTTCTTTCCGCGTCTGCCGGCCCGACTCAGTTTGAATCAGGCGGCGGAGATGCTTGGTTTTTTACCCCACGAAATGCCCGTGCTCCTTCGAGCCGGGCTGCTCAAACCTTTGGGCAAGCCGGCGATCAACGGGCATAAATTTTTCTGCACCATTGAGATTTCCACTCTCTCAGAAAACCGCGAATGGCTCGACAAAGCCACTCGCGTTGTCGCCAAACATTGGCGGGATAGAAATTCCAATCAGTCCGTTTAGTTTTCAGTCTTTGTGTCCGGCTTTCGTCGCGACAAGTGAGGTTCACACCCGTGTATTCACTGATTTGGGCAAGCGATCTTTCGAGGTGTCATCTTATTTGGACCCGGTGGCGGCTTTGAGCTTGTCCAACTCCTGCTGCGCCTTGAGCAGGGCTGTTGGGTTCATGGCATATTCACGACGACCCTCGCGGATGCGCGAAGCAATGTGCTGGGCGTGGTGGAAAAAAACACGGTGACATGGAATGCCTCCCGATCCACGGGCCGCGTGCCTGAGTTCTCGTCGTTAAAGGTATGGAGGAGAGTTTTCCCGGTGATTAACCTGCCGGGAATTCTCAACCGAAATGAAACACGAACCGATGGCTGGATGATAAAAAACCAGCCGCATATTTATTTTTTAACGCCGCAATCCTCCCGTGAAGTGTCTAGGTTTTGCCTGGTCAGTGATCCATTCCTGATTCAAATCCTTTGCCGATTCCCAACTTGCGAGATGCTCCCAACTCCTTGGGAGACTTATTGGGGCTTGAAACAAAAACGGTAGGAACAATCTGGGGCAGGTCATGACCTTGGCAGAGGATATATTCCTGGTTTTGCTTGGTAGCGAACGAAATGACGTCGCCGGGTTCATTCTTGAATGCCAATGGTTGGGTCCTCCCATATTCATACACGGTGACAGTTTGTCCGGCCCAAGGATTTTGTAGCCGACAAACATTGCCACGAAGGCTTTTTACGCTGACCGGCAGAGTCTTGCCGTTCTGGCTTTCGGCAGCGACAAGGAAGCCGCCTTGGGCGAGTAATTTGAAGGCCAGCGGGGAGTCTTTCCATTCGCTTGGTATGGCGGGGAACACGCGGATTTTTCCTTCGTTACTTTGCAGCAACATCTCATTCAGGGCGGTGCCGCAGATGCTCATGGTCTCCATGCCGCACTGGAAGAAATCGCGCCACTTGATGGTTGGGCGATTTGAGTCGCCGATGAGGTTGACTTTGAGGTTGAGGTCGTAGGGATTGGATGGATAGCCGCGGCAGTTGAACATCAGCCCTTGCGGGAAATACTGCATTTCAGTGATGCCGTCCTTGAGCAGCTTGAGCGCCTCGTCGCCGTCGCCCATGCGCGCTGCGATGACCGGCGTCGGGTGGTGGGAATACATATAACCCTTGAGGCTGCGGATGTAGTTCATCACTGCTTTGCCCAATGGAGTGTCCTTCTGATCGATGCCGATAATTTCGGCGGGGAAGGCGACCGCGCCACCAATGGCCCAGCCCTTGACGCTGTATTTGCCCGGCTCATCACAGGGAGCAATGACCTCTCCATCAATGCCGTCTTCATGGACAAGGCGACGTTGCCACAGATGGTCGAGCACGTGCTGCCACTTGGTGATCATATTCTGGTCGCGGCCAAGAATGCGGGCCGCCTCGATGCAGGAGGTGAACAACGCTTCGATGCAGTTGCGGTCACTCTGCGGATTGAGCACCGCACCGTGCCCGCCACCGTCTTCGTAAACCGACGCCCGCAGGGTGAACACCGAGTTCTTCTCGTCCCACACGAGTTTTTGCAGGTAGAAATTGGCGGCCCGCTTCATGAACGGATAGGCCTTTGTTTCCAAAAACTTCCGGTCTCCGGTGTATTGTTCGTATTCCCAGAACCGGGAGGCCACCTGCGCAGCCTGCGTCAGGGCATTGCGCATATCGCCTCGGTCGGGGTCAACCATGGTGCCGTCGAAGTGATGCATTTCAGCTAGCAAGATGGCGTCGTTGGTGGCGCCGCGGCTGGCGGCCAGATTGGTCATGTCCGGCGCGGCGGCCATCCGGGTGTAGGTTTCGAGATATGGACGCATGAGGTCGGTGTCGTTCTGGACACAGAGCCCCCAGTACTGCTGCTGGGTGTTCCAGTGATGCGGGGTGATCCAGTTGACGACGTCACGGTTCCAGCGCCACAGCCCGCCGTTGAAGGTGACCGGGTATTTCCCGCGCGAGCCGATTCCCATCAGGTAGCGGCGCAGATAGTAGATATTTTCCAGGTAATCGTTGCCCAGCTTGACGAACGATTTGGCCCAGAACCTGGCGAACCATTCGTCTTTGGCGGCGCGCATTTTCTTCACCGTGTCACGCTCGGCGCGGTCAAGCAACGTGACAGCTGCCTGCCGTGGATTGGCGTCGTCGTCCTGGGTGACCACGCTGACCAGCACAGTGAAGTGGGGCGAGTCGGTGCTGCCCTCGACGGTGTGGCTGTTGAGACGCTGCGGCCGGTTGTTGCCGCCAAGGATACGACAGGCAATAGCGAAGCGTATGCCGTCACCGGCTTCCTCCAAGATGAGATCCTTACCCTGAACGGTGGTAGTGGTGGAGCCCAGGCCGGAGGCGGGGTCGCGCGAAAAGCCGCCGCCGTACCAGCCGCCGAAGGCGCGGCTGCCGAGACGCTCGACGGTGACGCGAGCGACCGATTTGGCGTCTGCCACAAAGCGCTCCGCCCAAGTGTTGTCGCACTCGATTACCCAGACGTTTCGGTCCTGTGGCAGCCACGAGCGCACCTGCGTGGTGGCAAAGCCAGTCTTGGCGTGGAAAGACGCCTCACCATTGGCCAGCGAGAAGCGCCCTTCGAAATCATTGATGAGGTGGGTCCAACTGAACACCGGCATGCCGAAATCCACCTTTACCCGCGCACAGTGGCGCGGTACCGCCAGACTATTGGTCGCGCTGTTGCCGTCCTCCGGGCCGGACCAGACGTCGTTCTTGTTGATTTGAAGCTCCACGCCGTTGTCGTGGGTCCAGATCAGCCCGCCCATGTCGCCGTTGCCAAGCGGAAAACCTTCGCACTCCAACTGCATCGGTGTCTGGTAAACCACATCGTGCCGCTGCAAGTAGGAGGGATCAACGCGGAACGGCTGCGAGGCGAACGGCACTCCAACCGCAGGCTCGCCTGCAATTGCGTGACTCAGGGTTGCCAGGAAGGCGAACGCAGTAAGGAGGTTGAATTTTATGATCAATGTATCTTTCAAAGCGTGATGGTTATTGGCTGCCAATTCCAGTCCCAAGAGTTGGCGAAAACCTCTTGTGCTGCAAACAAACCGGATCGGACAGGCGATTTATCCGGCTTTCCCCTGCACCTGTTTCACCTCGGCTGGCTCCAGCTTGGGGCGTGGGGTCAGCTGCGACTCCGGTCGCGCGAGTTGCCGCGGAGTGAATTTGAAGGCTTGGATAACCATCTCAACTTCCTGTCCGTTGCTCGGGGCGTTACCGAGGTGGCACCATAGGTTGATCAGAAACGGCATGGGGCTTTGGGAGATGTGGATCTCGGGATTCTGCGGCTGATAGAGCCAGCTTGCAAACTGACTGCGGTCGTTGATCTGATCACCGTGCGCAGATTGAAAAAGGATGGATTCAGGATTCCAGGTGAACCGGTGTGTGCTGAGATTTCCCTCCAATGCAAAAGAGAATCCCTTGGTGGTTCTTTGGACGTTGGTGGTGGCAGGCCACACAGTATAATTACCGATGGGGTTTTCAGCTTGGCTCCACCGGGCGAACTCAATGTCAATTTCATGAGCGCCATCGGGTCCGACATCGGGGGTCGGATAGGTGAACAGGCCGAGCACGATGTTTTTATCAAGCAGGTCCACCCGACCAACGATCGAGAATTGGTACTGGCCAAAACCGAGCCGGTCTTCCAAGCGGACCTCGGAGCAATACCAAACCCCATTCCGTTGAGTCAGTTTTAGATGCAGGTAACCCTTGTCATCAACCCAGGCATTATCTGGATTCCAATGATTCGGACCGGGACCACCGATGCTGGACGGGCGGACTACCCAGTTAAAGCCGGAAAACTTGAGGCGCTTGGGGCTGGTCGGAGTTGTCTCAGCGCCTGGTGAGGTGAGTGCCGCGCCAGTAATGAAAACCAAAATGGAGAGTAGGACCGGGATGTGTGGAAGTGGCGGCTTGTTCATGGTGTTCGCAGATTTCAGTAATAGGTTGATCCAGACTAGAGCAGGGCACAGGTAGAGAAAGTCGGCAAAACTACCGACATGCTAAAAGGATCGGGGAAGAGTTGGGTCTCAGCCGCTGATCCTGCAATCAGGAATCGGGAGAATTATCGGCTTTCCGCCCGCGCAGGAGTGGGGTTAAGTTATTTGGCAGTGAGTGATACCCAAGATCAAATAGTGGCGGATACCGAGATCAATAGGATCACCACGGTTGCCCTTGTTGATGATGACGAGTCTGTGCGCAGGAGTCTGAGTGGCATCATCGAGCGTGCTCAAGGTGTGAAGTGTGTGGGCGAGTTTGGCAGTGCAGAGCAGGCATTGGAGGAGGTGCCGCGGCTATCCCCTCAAGTTGTGCTGATGGATATCAACTTGCCGGGTATCAACGGGGTTGAATGTGTTCGGCGCATGGCCAGTCGGTGTCCCCGAATGCAGTTCATCATGCTCACCGTCCATGACGATACGGCCGCTATTTTCGACTCTCTTGCTGCCGGGGCCGGCGGCTATCTGCTCAAGCCGGTTCGGGCCTCGGAACTGATCGCTGCCGTGCGCGACGTCTTTACCGGTGGCGCCCCCATGACGAGCAATATTGCTCGCAAAGTTGTCCAATCATTCAAACAACCACTTCCGGCGGATCAAGCAGCAACCGAGGGCCTTTCGGCGCGTGAAGCAGAAGTGCTGCAATGCCTCAGCAAAGGCCTGCTCTATAAGGAAATTGCCGACTTGCTTGAGATCAGCTACGCAACAGTGCGCACCCACATTGAGCGTATCTACCAGAAACTTCAGGTTCGTTCCCGATCCCAAGCGGTCGCTAAACTTCGCCAATTGTAGAATCTAGCCTAGGTGTTCGGCGTAGCGATGTCCGGGTTTAGGGCTGTTCTATCTGCTGATTGAAGGGTAAGATGAAGCGGACGATGGTTCCTTGGCCCGGCAGGCTTTCCAATTCGCAGCGACCGCCGACAGTCTTGAGGCGGTGCATCATGTTTCCCAGCCCGTGACCGCCGCGGGTTCCTGGTTTCACCGGGGCATCTGTGAAACCGTCACGAATGGCAAAACCTCGCCCATTATCGGTGATGGTCAGAATCATGCGTTCCGCTTCAACCGTTACCTGCATTTGGACTTCGGAGGCGGCAGCATGCTTGATTATATTGTTAAGGGCTTCGCACACGGAGAGGTAGAGGTGATGTCGAACCGAAGATGAAAATGCGCGGTCCGGCAAAGTTTCCGGCAAATCCAGCCGGCAGGTAATGCGGCCCGATCGCAAATAATCTTGGGCAGTTTTACAGATATAGGCGAGCGACATTTCCAGAGAATCATTCTTGGGGTCAATGGCCCAGACGATTTCGTCAATGGAGCGGGTGACTCGTCGCGCCGTGGTAAAAATTTCGTCAATGTGAGACTTGGCGCGCTGCGGTTGGTCAAAATCGGATTGTGCCAGCTCACTCAACAAGCCGATGTGCGTCAGGCTGGAGCCGAGGTCGTCGTGAATATCGCGAGCAATGCGCATGCGTTCCTTCTCAACCGCGTGTTGCATCTCGGCCCATTCCCACCGCCGCAGGAGCTTACGCCGCTGGTTAAGCATGAAGTATCCCGCGATGCCTGCTACGAGCGAGGCGGCGGCAAGCAGTTGAATCCAGCGTCGTTCCCAGAACCGGGGCAACACCTGAAGGCGGAGCGGTATTATGGACTCACGCCATTGGCTATGGCCCGCCCCGACCATTACCCGTAATGTGTAATAGCCGGGCGGCAACTGGCTATAATAGGCGACCCGCTGGCTTCCCGCGTCCACCCAGTCACGATCCATGCCTTCGAGCTTGTAGAGAAAACGCAAGCCTCGTAGCTCAAGCAAATCGGTGGTCGTGTAATGAAACTCAAAGCGTCGCGTTCCGGAAGAACTGCGTAAGAGTTGATTGCCCGTGCCTGACAGTTCCTTCCCATCGGCCAACACTGATTCGATCTGCACGACGGGCGTTGCAAATCGGGACCGGATCATTGTCGGGTCAAACACGGCTACCCCGTCCATGTTTGGAAACCAGAGATACCCATCGGAGGTTTGCGTGGCCGAGGGTTGCCCCCAGCCAGAGCAAAGCCGGTTCGCCAAACCTTGGGCTGGCGAAAGGTGCAGCCACAATATCGGGAAGCTTTGCCCGTGCACATAGTTTTGGAGCGTCTCCGGAGAAAAACCAATGATTCCGTTGTTTGAACACAACCAGAGTCGGCCGCTCTTGTCGTCGGAGATGGAGATGATCCGGTCGGAAGGAAGTCCGTCCGCCGTGGTAAAGTTTTTGAATGTGTCCTGCTCCCGGCGATACAGGCCGCTGCCCCAACCGCCCACCCAAAGGGTTCCGGCCCGATCACAAAACAGAGCCTTTGCGTCGCTCGCGGGAAATTCTTTGACCCGGTTCAGGGTTCGGGATTGCCCCGCTGGCAGCCTTAGTAAACCACTGCCAATGGTGCCAATCCAGAGATCGCCTGCACGGTCCTCGGCGATAGAGCGGATATTGGCCGACGAGCGGTACGTGACAAACTCTCCAGCACGGCAGGCGAACAGTCCGGATTCCGTGCCAAACCAGAGGCATCCGGCCCGGTCTTCAAAGATTGCGGCAACCCAATTGGTCTGGACTGGCCCGGAGGCACGCCGGAAACTGCTGTTTTCCAGCCGGAATAAGCCGCTTGATGTTCCCGCCCACAGGTTGGTCCGTGAGTCCTGAAACAGACTGAATATTTGCGGTGTGTTAGTGCCCCAATCCCCGCCGACGCGGGTGAAACTTCCCTCTAGGAAGCGATATACTCCGGCGGATTCAGTGCCGATCCAAACGGCCCCGTCTCGGGTCGCACAGGTGGTAAAAATCTGTCCGATACCATCAAGAGTTTGCAACATGGTCAGCGGTTTTGGAGTGACCCGGTACAAGCCACTATTTGCACCAACCCAGATACTTCCTTGTCGGTCCTCAAACAGGCACGAGATTCCGGCAAACCTTTGTGAAAGCTTGGCTTGAGGCTTCAGCTCATGCTGCTGTCCCTTGGTGTCGAAATAGCTTAGGCCCGAGGGATTCCCTCCAACCCACAGACGGCCGGTTCGATCTTCGTGCAGAGTGCTGACGAAAGCCCAGAAAGGCTGTTCTAGCGGGGGGATGGTGAGCGTGGGAGGATGCCGCTTTTCGTCTGCAAGTCGGCTAACCTGTCCGCCTTCCTTGGGCCACGAGTATTTCGCTTCAGCCACCCAAAGCCCGCCCTTGGCCGCCGGTGCCAGCACGACACCGCCTCTGCCTTGCATGACGGCTGACTCGCTTGAAATCCATCGGTCGTCGCGAAAACAATAAAGCCTTCCGCCCGTCTCAATCCAAACACGCCCATTTCCGTCGCAGACCATTTGTCGAATAGCAATGTCCGGGAGGCCATTGGTTGGCGTGAACACGGTCCAGTTTCCGGCTTTGAGACGGGCCAGCCCCTTGCCGGTCATTTGCCACCAGATGCTTCCTTCGTCATCTTCAATCAGGTCGCTGCGCATGCCCCAGAGCCAAGACCCGGGAGCGCGTTGTTTGTCTGGATCCAAGGGTAGGGGCACCAGCGGCTGTACGGGTTCGAATCGGTCTCGCTTTTTCAGCACCAGGTTGCCGTCCAACGTGCCGATCCACAGCGTTCCTTCGCGATCGGTCAGCAGATTGGAAATCCGGGAATCCTTGAGTTCAGGGTTGGACTCGGTGTTAAAAACCCGGAAACGCTCCCCATCGAACCGGACCAGTCCTTTCGATGTGCCAATCCATAGATAACCATCCGGTGTCTGTTCAATAGCAGTGATTTCTTCGTCCGGCAGACCATCCTCGATGTGCCAGTTTTGAGCGGAATATTCCTGCCCAAGCGATGGGGTAATCCAGAGGAGAGCCAGTAAAACCATGACGGTCGCCAAGCCGGCCCAACCGGAACCAAGTCGCGGCGGCTTTGTGAGCAGCCATAGAATGCCCGTTCGCATAAGTCTTATTTAAAAGCAGTCAATGCCTTCGAGGATCGCAACTGAGGATGATGCCAGAACAAGCTTCCCATATTCACCTTACAGATTTTCAATGCTGCTACTGGCTTCAAACAGCTAGTTCACCTTGAATCACCTCATCAAAATGGTGTATTACTCGAGAGATGCTCGCGTCGGAAGATTTACCGACTACCGGCTTGAGCGACTGGCCCTATGCTTCGCTTCAGTCCCGTGTAGAGTCACCCTAAATCAAAATAAAAGTGAAAACCAAACAAAATCATTCCAACCCCCATCACACCGTCTTGGAGGGGACGCAGACCATCCTGACACGAATCATCGCCGCCATCGCCGTGTGCGTGCTGCTCGGTGTCCACTCTGCGCAAGGGCAGGTACCTATCACTTGGAACACGCCGGGAACTGTTGCCGGCGACACCGATGTGGCGACAGACGGAACAACCGCTTTCGCCTACTACTGGAATGGCGGCCCTCGAACCGTCAATGGCGTCACCTTTACGGGGCCGGGGGCTGGTATCACCGTGTCCTCGCCTATCTCTGGCCCTTCCGATGTCTATGCGAATGGCCTGACGGGCTTAAGCGCAGATTACACTGCCATTGTTGGGGGAGGAATATATCAAAGCGGGAGTTTCACCATCACCTTGAACGGGCTTACAGTTGGTAATCAATACTTGGTTCAGATCTGGGTTGGCGACGCGCGGGATCTTGGGGCCTTGCGAGCCGAAACCGTTAGCGCTGGTGGAAGCACCTCGGGCACGCTCAATTTCCCCGCGAACGCGACTGGCGCCCCGGGCCAATACGTGATCGGAACTTTTACGGCAATTCTTCCCAATGAAGTCATCACTATCACTGGCGGCGCTGGAGGTCTCGCGCAGGTCAACGCGATCCAACTGCGCGATAAAGGTGTTGCGACTGCCACGGCGACTCCCTTCCTGAGTCCGCCGCCGGGAGAGTATTACGGGGTGCAAGTCGTGACGATCAACAGCCAGCCTGGTTCAACCGTGTTTTACACGACCAACGGCAGCATTCCCAACAACACTTCACCTCGCGGCACGGTCGGGGCCGGCTCGGCCACCGTCACCATTCCTGCGCCCATCACAATGACCATCAATGCCTACGCCACCAATAGTGGCCTGATGAACAGCGAGGTCGTGACTGGAACGTATGTGACGCATCCTAAGGATTCGGGAGCTTGGGCGGAACTCGCCGGTGGTTCGTGGACGAACGCCGCCAACTGGTCGAACAATACGGTTGCGGCTGGGCTCAGTGCCACGGCCGATTTTGGCCAACTGTCACTGGTCGGCCCGGTCACGGTCACGCTGGATGGCAATCGCACGATTGGCAAACTGGTGTTTGATGACCTGAGCGGGAGTCAGAATTCCTGGACATTGGACACCGGGTCTGAGGGAGTCCTGACGCTGGCGGTTCTCAATGGCACGCCCGTCATCAGCAACAATGTTGCGACCACCATTGGCGCACAGATTATCGGCACGCAAGGTTTGATCACGACCGGCAACGGGAGCCTGACATTTACCAACCAGAACACCTTGAGCGGTGGAGTCACTGTTGACGGCGGTTCGTTATTGATGCAGCGCCCTCCCGGCAGTTACATCAGCGGGGCCTATGTTGTCAATCCGGGGGCAACGCTGACATTGGATAATCAGACTGGGGGCGCACTTGACGGTGGCTGGGAGAACTCCATCACGATCAACGGCGGCACGGTCAATGTTACTGGCAGTGGTATCGTTCGATATGGAGGCTTCCACATGACTGGTGGCACGTTCAATTGGACGGCAGGGGGTGGCTTCTACGGGGCGACCATCACCACGCATGCCGCAAGTGTTTCGGCGGTCATCGACGGGAGCGGCTTCAATACGTATGGCCAGCCCGCTACGTTTAATGTGGCCCGCGGCACGGCGGGGCGGGATTTGACGATCGCCTCGGGAATCGCGGCCTCCGGCGCAAGCGTCATTCTCAATGGGGGAGGCATCATGGAATACGCCGGTTACAACACTTACGCCGGCTCGACCATCATCAACCAAGGCACGCTGTTGGTGGATGGCACTCTTGAGAACAGCGCCGTCCTGGTGAAAACCACCGGGGTTCTCGGCGGTGTGGGGATGATCAATGGAACGGTGACGGTCAACGACGGTGGAACTCTGACGGTCGGCATGGAGACGGACGCCAGTGCCGTAACGGGAGTGCTGACGTTGGGCAGTTCGCCAGTATTGAGTGCTGGCAGCACGAACTTCCTGCGGATCACCAAGACGGGCGGCACGTTGGCCAGCGACACGATCAGCGTGGGGGCAGGAGCGTTCAACTTTGCTGGCACGCTGGTGGTTGCCAATATCACCAGTGACGCGCAGCAACTGGCCATTGGTGACACCTTCACTCTGTTCACCGCAGGCAGCCACGGCGGCAGTTTTGGCAGTTTGATCCTGCCGGTCTTGCCGGCGGGATTGACTTGGTCCACCTCCCAATCGGGGGGAAGCTTGACGATCACAGTCTCTGCAACTGTCGCGGATGTGGCGTTCAGTCCGGGGCCGGGTGAATATGTCACGGCACAATCAATCACGCTCAGTTGCGCAACGCCGGGCGCAACCATCTATTACACCACTAATGGAGCCATCCCGACGACCAGTTCTACGGTTTATACCGGACCCATCAGTGTGCCAATCAACACGGCTAAGACAATCCGTGCGATCGCCCATTTGGCCGGTCGCGATGACAGCGGTGTGGCAAGTGCGACGTATGTCACTTACCCCACGGTGACTTGGCTCAACCCCGCCGGTGGTTCTTGGACGGACGCGAACAACTGGACGAACGGATTGATTCCCGGGGCCAAAGATGTTACCGCGGATTTCAGCACACTGACGCTTTCCGGCCCTGCAATGGTCACACTGGATGGTAACAGGACCATCGGCAATCTGACCTTTGGTGACGTGGGAAATGCCAACACCTGGGAGCTGGCCACTGGCGGTGGGGGAGCCTTGACGCTGGCAGTCAGCAATGGTGCGCCGAAGATCACGGTGAACAACCAGAAGACAATCATCGGGGCAGTACTCACTGGCTCGCAAGGTTTGATCAAAGCGGGGGCGGGTATGTTGGAGGTAAATGTTGCCAGCACCTACACCGGTGGCACAACGATTACCAACGGTGCGGTCCAATATAACTTAGAATACTTCAATGCCGCGGGCGGGGTCAATCTCCGAACGATTAACGTCGGCGATTCGGGCACGCTTAACCTTCACAGTCTGACCCCGGGCACCGACGTGCTGTTCGTTAAGGACACTGTGTTGACTGGGTCGGGAACGATCACCAAAACCGGTGAAGGCACCCTCACCCTTTGGCTCGGGTGCAACTGGTCAGGCTTTGGTGGTTTAGTGGATGTGCAGACCGGAACGCTGGCGGCCAATAGCATGGGTGGCGGAGCAACGGCGCCGACCATGAGCTTGAACATCGCTGAAGGGGCGACTTTTGATCAACGTTGGAACGCGGATGTGGCGGTTGATAAACTGACGGGGCTGGGAACGTTTGATGATAGCGCTGCGTCGCTCACATTCAGTGTTGGCAATAATAACGGCAGCAGCACGTTTGGGGGTGTCATCCAAAACTCAGGCGGCACACTCGGGCTGGCCAAGAACGGCACGGGCACCTTTGTGCTCGGCGGCAACAATACCTACAGCGGAAGCACGACGGTCAATGGCGGCACCCTGCTGGTCAACGGTTCGATTGGCAACAGTGTTGTTACTGTGAAGTCCAGCGCAACTCTTGGCGGCAATGGTACAATCAGTGGGGCCGTGACCATCAACAGCGGCGGGACCATCGCTCCTGGCAACAATGGACTCGGCGCCCTGACCGTGAACGCCAATGTGACCTTGAACACCGGTGCCATCGCACAGTTCACCGTGGGCAGCAGCAGCTCACTGTTGGCTGTGACGGGCGACCTGGCATTGAACGGCACGGTGAACATCACGCCGGGCGTGGGCTTCGGTGTTGGCACCCATACAGTGGCAACGTACACCGGCACCTTGAGTGGCGCCGGTCTGACCATTGGGGTGGTGCCTCCGGGCTACTCCTGCGTCGTGGATATCACTACCCTTGGCCAAATCAAGCTAGTGGTGGCCGTGACAGGCTTGCCGCCAATCAGCGGTTATGGGCCGCTGAACGGACAGTCGTTCCCGTTGACATTCAGTGGGCCCAGTGGTCAGACCTACAAGGTGCTGTGCTCCACCAACGTCGCACTGCCGATGGCAAATTGGCAGGTGCTGAACACCGGAACTTTTGGTGCCAGCCCGGTGACTTACACCGACACCAGCGCCACGAACAAACAGCGGTTCTACCGCATCGTGTCGCCATAAAAGCGTCTGCCCCACCGGTCCGAAGTGACCGGTGGGGCTTGATTTCTCGACGAGCTTCCTCGGGCAACTCGATCACCACACAAGACATGCAATGAAACGGCTCTCCTTCCAGAACGCAATTCTTTCGACGGGCATTTTGGCGCTGCTGGTTTTGTGTGGCGGCAGCTCGGGCTACGGTGCCAGCATCCAGCTCTCGATTGCGATGCCGGTCACCAATCAGAGCGTAACGATCACCGTGCCGGGATTAGGCAACGGCGGCATCATCAACATCGCTGATTCGCACGGCGGCACTACGCAACTGCTGGCCAACGCGCAGAGCAGGGTTGTCTGGACACCGACCCGCTATGGCAAATACACCGTCAGCTCTGGCACGGCGACACAGACCCTGTGGGCGACCACCCGGCCGATGACCTTCCACTGGTGGGATTGCACCACGGTACAAACAAATGTCACCGTCGTGATGCAGCGGAACTCCGCCTGGCAAGCGCGCGGCGTCAAGCAAGTGGACTGGACTGGTGGCGAGGTTTATTCGCGCGGCGGGGATGGGCATTACTGGACCAATGCCGTCGAGTGGACCAACGGCTGGAGCTATGCCTACTCCGCCGGTGGAATGGCAATTGACGAACTCTTTTGTGACGCTGGGTTTCCGGCAGATCCCATTCTTCAGGCGATCGCGATGGTCCGACAAGCGCGGGGCACAAACTACTCCATCAACCTGTGGTCTGCTGGTATCAGCACAAATTTTGCCGTCGGGGCCGCGGTCCTCAAATCCAACAACGTCACAATTCTCATCGAGGATTACTACGGCACATGGGATCTGCATTCGAGCCGCTGGGCGACCGTGCGCTCCTATGGATTACAGAATCAGGCCATTTCGGGCATCTGGCCCGGCACCGCACCGTTGACTAATGAAGCCGCCGTGCGGGCCGACATGGCCTTGGTGCGCCTCGTTGCGCCGGAAGCCAACGGCATTGCGATCTTCGCACCGGTCACGAACAACTTCATACCGGCCGTGTGGTCGAGCGTGCTGAACGCCTGTGACCAGGCCATTGAAGATTATTTTCTCAAACCCGTCATCCATCTCACCGTCAACGCCAGTTCTCAACTGGTCGCTTGGAACCTTGGCAACGACGATGCGACAGGATTTTCGCTGGAATTTCTGAATGGCACGGGAGGTGTCGTTCAAACCGTGAACCTTTCCGGCCTCACGCCGAATGGTAAGTTGCCTCTGACCATTCCCGGTGGTGCGGTCAGCGCTCGCGTCGTCAACCCCGCCGGTACCGCGAACCTCTACACCGGCAACAGCAAATATTCCAACGGGCTTTATCCGGTGAATGTGCCGGGTCGCTACACTTGGATCAACGCCAACGGCAACAACCTTTGGAGCGCCGCCAGCAATTGGAGCCCGTCCGGCCCGCCGCCCGGCAACATTGATAGCGGCAATGGTGCCTACTTTGACGGTGCGGTCCTCGCCCCGCACACTCTGACCGCGGCATCGGGCGAAACCTCCATCAACAGCATTCAATTTGTCACCGGCGGCTGGACCATCGCTGGCAACGCCACCACCCAGGACTTTTATACCTACGGAATCAGTTCTGCCGGGGCGGGCACCAACACCATCAATATCGGCATTTCCGCGCGCGACGTCGTGCCCGCCTGGTTTAACATAGATGCTGGCAACACGCTCGTCTTGAATGGCCTCGTTGGCGCGGTCCGCAATAACGGCGGTCTCATCAAGAACGGGGCCGGCACACTTGTCCTGACGTATGCCAATAACTACACCGGTGGCACCACCGTCAACCAAGGTGTGTTGCTGGTCCGCGGCTCATTGGCATCCGGCAGCGCCGTCCTTGTGAACAACAATGGGGTTCTCGGCGGTGTGGGGATGATCAATGGAACGGTGACGGTCAATAACGGCGGAACTCTGACGGTCGGCATGGAGACGGATGCCAGTGCGGTAGTGGGGATGCTGACGCTGGGCAGTTCACCAGTATTGAGTGCTGGCAGCACGAACTACCTACGGATCACCAAGACGGGCGGCACAGTGGTCAGCGACAAAATCAGCGTGGGGGCGGGAGCCATTAGCTATGCCGGCACACTGGTGGTCACCAATATCACCAGCGACCTGCAACAACTGGCCAATGGTGATACCTTCAAGTTGTTCGCGGCTGGCGGTTACGGCGGTGTTTTTGCTGCCTCCAATCTGCCCCCGTTAGCATCGGATTTTATCTGGGATACAACCAAACTGGTCGTTGATGGAAGTATCACTGTCCGCTTGGCACCCACGGAGGCCAGCACCAACGACGCTTTGGCAAACTTGGCCTTCACGCCGGCGGGGGCATTGAGTCCTGGGTTTGCCGCCGGCACCACGAACTACACGGCGGTCAATCCATTCGCGAACAACCCGGTGCGAGTAATGGCGACGAGCGTGGCCCCCAACGCGACGTTGGCGTTGAGCCTGAACAACGGGCCGTTCGTGCCCCTGACTAACGGCGTGGCGAGTGGGCCGCAGACGTTGAAGCTTGCTCCGCCGCTCAACATCGTGGCCATCAAAGTAACGGCGCAGGACCAGAGCCAGGCGCGGATTTATACGGTAGCCGTGACGCAGCAGCCCAGCCAGACGGCCCCGATCCTGACTTACAGCGTGAACGGAAACATGCTGACGTTGAACTGGCCTGCGGATTGCACGGGCTACCGGCTCGAGGTTCAGACGAACTACCTGACCGATGGCATTAGCGGCAATACCAACGACTGGATGACGGTGGCGGGGACGACCACGAATAATGCAGTGACGCTCCCGATGGATGTGTTGAGCAGGTGTAATTTTTACCGGCTGGTCTATCCGTAAACCAATGCTGAGTTTTCGTCTATCTGCATCCTTCCTATGAGATACAAACATTCTGATAACCCCCTACAGCAAATGAAAACAATTCAATCTGAAGCAATGGAAGAAAAAGCCTCCAAGGGCTGGCACGACCAGTCGCAGGGGGATGGACACGGCGAAGGAGTAATTGTCAATCGGGACGCGTTCACTCTCATTGAGCTGCTGGTGGTGATTGCCATCATTGCCATTCTGGCTGCCATGCTCCTACCAGCCTTGAGCAGGGCGAAGCAGAAGGGCTACATGGCTGTCGATCTGAATAACCAGCGCCAAATCGGCCTCGCCTATCAAATGTATGAGGGTGATAACGATGGCCGATTGGACTTCTATGCCGCTGGCGGCGGATTCTGGACCCCTCCTCCAGGTGCCCCTTGGACTGGAGTGGCCTCTGAGACCGCCACTCACATGGTTAGCGACGCCTTGACCACCAATAATTACCTCTCCGCGTATATCCGGACTCCCAATTCCTATCACTGCCCGGGTGACATACGCTACAAAACCCGGACACCTGGCAACGGCTGGGCCTTTGACAGTTACTCGAAAACCGACAATGTGGGTGGCCAAGGCGGAGTCTGGGGAAATAGCCCTTATCTGAAAATGGCTGAAATTCAAAGCCCGTCCATGACGTTTATCACCTTGGAAGATGCCGATCCTCGCGGCTACAACGACGGCGCGTGGGTCGTCCAGTGGACCGTCGGTTACACTGCGGGATCCTTCACCTGGATAGATACACCGGCAATTTATCACGGCAATGCCAATAGCTTCGCGTTCGCCGACGGACATGTAGAGATGCACAAGTGGGTTGCCGGGAGCATTATCGCCGCAGGTGTAAAGTCCGGCTCGGGAAATCCAAGCGGCCTTTATTTTGCCGGTCCCACTTCGGGCGTAGACTACCAGTACGTGCGCGAACGTTACCGACACAAGACTTGGAAGTAACAAGCGCTTCGACCGCCTAAGACCGTTCCATTTAGTTTGGTTTCGCCGGTGATTAACCTGCCGTGAATTCTCAACCGAAATGAAACACGAACCGATGGTTGGATTATGGAAAGCCAGCAGCGCGTTAATTTATTAACGCCGCAATCCACCGCATGAATTTCAAACGTATCAAGCCGCTGCTCGCCGCCGCAGTGGTTCTGCTCGGAGCGCGGACTTTTGCGGCCCTTGACGCGGGGCCCGCGACCGTCTGGCCGGCCGCCAATCCGGCGGCCCTCGCGCATTGGCGCTCCTTGCGTTTCGGCATGTTCATCCACTGGGGACCGGTGAGCCTGACGGAAAAAGAGATCGGCTGGTCGCGCGGCAAGGAAACACCCGTCGAGGTCTATGACCACCTTTACAAAAAATTCAACCCCACGAATTTCAATGCCGATGCCTGGGTGAGCCTCGCCAAGGCTGCTGGCATGAAATACCTCGTGCTGACAACGAAGCACCACGACGGCTTCTGCCTCTGGGATACGAAGTTCACGGATTACAACATCATGAACACGCCGTTTCGGCGCGACGTGGTCAAGGAACTCGCCGCCGCGTGCCGGAAACAGGGCCTTGAATTTGGCGTGTATTATTCCGTGCCGGACTGGTATGACCCCAACTGGCCGACCACCAGCCCCGGTGGCGAGGTCAAACGTGAGAAGTCCGATCTGGACGCCTATGAAAAATATCTGCAAAATCAGACCGCCGAGCTGATCCAGAATTACGGCCCGTTGCTTACCATCTGGAACGACATGCCGGCCCCGTACGGCCAACGCGGCGCGAATACCATCAAGCTCGTTCGCCAGCTTCAGCCCGACATCCTCATCAACGATCGCTCCGGCGCTGGTGGCGATTACGACACGCCCGAACAGCGCATCGGCAAATTCCAACTGGAGCGCCTGTGGGAATCCTGCATGACCCTTTCCGCGCATGACCACTGGGCGTGGGGCGGGCCAAAGGATGGCGTGAAATCACTCGCGGCCTGTCTGGACATGCTCATTCGCGGCGCGGGTGGCGATGGCAACATTCTGCTCAACGTCGGGCCGCGACCAGACGGCGTGATTGATCCCGAACAGGCAGATCGCCTCAAGGAAGTCGGCGCTTGGCTCGCCAAGAACGGTGAAAGCATCTACGGCACCCGCGGCGGTCCGTGGAAGCCGACGCCATCCCTCGCCAGCACCCGCAAGGGAAACACCATTTACGTCCACGTGCTGAAATGGCCGGAAGGTGCGGTGAAGCTGCCCAATATCCCGGCCAAGATCATCAGTGCGAAATTGCTTCAGGGCGGAACAGCCCAGGTTCATCAGACCGAAAGCGGAATTGAGATTTCAGTTGCTCCCGGACAACGCGATGCGACTGACACGATTGTCGCGCTCCAGCTCGATGGCGATGCCATGAAAATTCCCGCGCTAGAAGTGGCATCGCCAGTCGCCACAAAGCAGTAATCCGCCATGAACAATCCTTTGAGCAACTTGGACTGGGGGATCATCGCCGTGTATCTGCTTGGCGTGGTAGGGCTGGGAGTGGCGGCGGGGTTCATGCGACGTAAAGGCGAGACCGGCGGCGAAGGTGGACATTACTTTCTGGCGGGCAACACGCTGGCCTGGCCGGTCATCGGGTTGGCCATGTTTGCCGCGAACATCTCCACCGTTCACCTTGTGAGCCTGGCGGAGGCGGCGTACAAGTATGGCCTCGTCTTCGGTAACTTCGAGTGGATGGCGGGTTTCACGTTGATCCTGCTTTCGCTGTTCTTCGCGCCACTCTATCTCCGCTCGAAGGTGGCGACGCTGCCGGACTTTCTCGAACGCCGCTTCAACCGCGGTTGCCGCGACGTGCTCTCCGTCGTCTCATTGTTCTCCGCCATTGTGATTCACATGGGCGTGGCGCTCTACACCGCGGCGTGGGTGTTGCGCGGCATCCTCGGCCTGGCGCCCGGCGCAACCATTTTCGGCGTGGACGCACTGATGTTGTTCATCGTCGTGTTGGGCTTGCTCACCGGCCTCTACACGATGGTCGGCGGTTTGCTTGCGGTGGTTTGGACCGAAAGCGTGCAGACCGTTTTACTCCTCGTTGGTGCAGTGGTCATCACGGTCGTTGGCTATTTGAAGATTGGTGGCTGGACGGAATTGGCCCACACGCTGGCGTCAAATCCGCATCCGCTCGCCAGCGTGGCCAACAGCAACGTCACCTGGGGCACGGGCAATTTCCTGAACATGGCCCGCGACGCAAGCGATCCGTCCGGGCTGGCGTGGTATTCCATTCTGCTCGGCTATCCGGTGCTGGGCATCTGGTATTGGTGCTGCGATCAAACCATCGTGCAGCGCGTGCTCGCAGCGAAGGATGAAAAACACGCCCGCCTCGGTCCGCTGTTCTGCGCGTTCCTGAAAATCTGGCCAGTGTTCTTCTTCGTGCTGCCCGGCGTCATCTGCGTGGCACTCGTTCAGAAAAACGCTTTCAACGGCGCCGCCCCGGCGACCGCCGCCGACACCTACACGTTTCTCATCACGCACCTATTGCCCGTTGGACTCAAAGGCCTCGTGGCCGCCGCGATGCTTGCTGCCGCCATGCAAACCTGTTCCGCCGCGCTCAACTCCACCGCCACCCTCGTTGCGTATGACTTGTTCAAGCGTCACAAGCCCGACATCAGCGATCTCAAGCTCGTACGCATCGGCAAGATCACCACG
Organism: uncultured Bifidobacterium sp.; assembly: GCA_964594985.1. Classification (GTDB taxonomy): domain Bacteria; phylum Verrucomicrobiota; class Verrucomicrobiia; order Limisphaerales; family JADLHS01; genus JADLHS01. Next base: position 112,901 of record CAZQNQ010000004.1, on the reverse strand, counting down.
GTCATCGGCACAATCCTCGCCATCGTCGCCTCGCCGTTGTTCGGCCACTACACCACGATTTTCGAAGGCATCAACAAGCTCATCAGCTACGTTGCGCCACCGATCACCGCCGTGTTTCTGCTCGGTGTTTTCTGGAAGCGCGCTTCGGGCAAATCCGCATTCATCACGCTCGTCCTCGGCATGGGGCTTGGTCTCGTGACGTTCCTGCTCGATTGGAACAACATCTATCGCGGCGACTTCATGTTCATCGCGTTTGTGCTGCTGGTCGCCTGTCTGGTGATCATGGTTGTCACCAGCCTCCTCTTTCCCGAGCCGCTCAAGGCGGAAGCCCGCCTGCTCGTCTGGGAAAGCTGGCGCGAACCGTTGCGCGGCGAAGCCGGCGGGCGCGGCCTGGGTAACTACCGCGTCGTCACCGTGCTCGTGCTGGCGACCTTCGTGGTACTCTATTTCCTTTTTCGCTGACCCATGAAAACCCTTCTCAGCCTCATCACTGTCGTGCTGCTCATGGGTTGCGCGACGCATCGGGCGCCGCAACATTACGCCTGGATCACGGGACTCAAGCCGGAGAAGGCGGAGCATTATCGAAAGCTGCATGCCGCCCCGTGGCCCGGCGTGGTGCAGCAGCTCAAGGCCTGTCACATCCAGAACTTCTCGATCCACGAACGCGAGATCGGCGGCCAATTGTATCTGTTCGCCTATCTCGAATACACCGGGCGGGATTTTGCTGCCGATATGAAGCGCATGGCGGCCGATCCCGAGACGCAACGCTGGTGGCGCGAAACCGATCCCTGCCAATCGCCATTGCCGGACGCCGCTGCCGCGGGAAAGATTTGGGCGGACACGAAGGAGGTTTTCTTTTTGCCATGAGTAATCTGCTTCTTAAGGACAAGGTCATATTTCTCACCGGCGGCTCGTGCGGCATCGGACGTGACTGCGCGTTCACCTATGCTGCGGAGGGCGCGAAGGTCGTCATCGTCGCGCGCGATGCCGATGGCGTTGCCGCCGTCGCGGCGGAACTGGGCCCGGATCACTTGGGCATCGTTTGCGATCTCACCCGCGAAGTCGAGGTGAAGGCGGCTGTGGAACAGACGCTGCAACACTTTGGCCGCCTCGATGCCGTCCACAACAACGCCGGGATTGCCGCCCCGAGCAAACCATTGCACGAAACATCGGACGCGGAGTGGAGTGAACTGTTTGATGTGAACCTCAAAGCGGTGCTCCACACCACGCGCCATGCCTTCGCGGCTTTGGTCGCCAGCAAGGGTTGCATTCTCAACACCTCGTCGCTCGTCGGCGTCATCGGCCAGGAACGTCACGCCGCCTACACCGCCACCAAAGGTGGCCTGAACGCGCTGACCAAGTCCATGGCCCTCGACTACGCCAAACAAGGCGTCCGCGTCAACGCGGTTTGTCCCGCGGGCGTATGGACGCCGATGTTGCGCCAATGGTGCACTGAGCAACCTGATCCGGCCTCGACGGCGCGTTATCTCGACGGGATCCATGCGTTGGGTTATTGCCCGGAAAGCGCGGTCATCGCCGATGCGTGTGTGTTCCTGTTATCTGACAAGGCGCGCTTCATCACGGGCCACATCATGCACGTGAGTGGCGGCGCAGAACTCGGTTATCGACGTTAAAATTTCCATGATCAAAAGCATTTCCACCCGCGACACGCGTTATCCCATCGGCTCCGGCCACGGCAGCGATGCCATCCATCGCGATCCGATCTATTCCTACGCCGTCACCGAGTTGCACGATGACAAGGGCCGCACCGGCGTCGGTCTCGCCTTCACGTTGGGTGAGGGCAATCAACTTGTCTGCGAAGCAGCACGATTCTACGCGCAACGGCTCGTGGGCCAGCCCATCGAAGAAATCATGTTTCGCTTCGGTGCATTGCAGCATGAAATGGCCGACGAACAACAGTTCCGCTGGCTCGGCCCGCACAAGGGCGTGGTGCAGCTCGCGCTCGCCTCCGTCACAAACGCGTGCTGGGACTTGTGGGCCAAGACTCGTGGCGTGCCGCTGTGGAAGCTGTTGCTGGATCTTTCGCCCGAACAGGTCATCGCCACTCTTGATCTTTCGTATCTCGAAGACGAACTCACGGGCGACCAGGCGTTGCACCTGCTTCGCATCGCGCAACCGACCCGTCCTTTCCGCGAAGGCGTTTTGAAAACCGGTTATCCCGGCTACGACACTTCGGTTGGCTGGTTCAATTACAACGACGAGCAGGTGCGTGAGAACTGCAAGCGCGCCATCGCCAACGGTTTCATTGCGATGAAGCTCAAGGTCGGCTCGCGCGATCCCGAACGCGACCTGCGCCGTGCCCGCATCGTCCGCGAAGTCGCTGGCGCCAACGCCCGTGTCATGGTGGACGCCAACCAGCAATGGACGCTGCCGCAAGCGCTCGATATCTGCCAGCAACTGCGCGCCATTGACCCGTTCTGGATCGAAGAGCCGACCCACCCCGACGACATCCTCGGCCACAAAACCCTCGCCGACGCCATCGCGCCGACGAAGCTTGCGCTGGGCGAACATGTTCCGAACCGCATCGTCTTCAAAAACTATCTGCAAGCGCAGTGCGCCGGCTTCATCCAGGTGGATGCCGTGCGCGTGGCGGGCATCAGCGAATTTCTGACCGTGAGTTTGTTGAGTCGCAAATTTGGCGTGCCGGTCGTGCCACACGTTGGCGACATGGGTCAGTTGCATCAGCACCTCGTCTTGTTCAATCACATCGCCCTCGGCCACGAGGTCGTCTTCCTTGAACACATCCCGCACCTGCGCGCGCATTTCGTTCACCCGTGTCATGTTGAGGGTGGTATCTATCACATACCGCAGGAAGTCGGCGCGAGTTGTGACTTGAAACCAAACTGAAATGATGCTGCCTTCCGCCATTGTCGATTCGCACGTCCACCTGTGGAATCCAACCCGGTTTCATTATCCGTGGTTGAATGACTTGGCGGTGCTGAAACGACCGCTTCTTCCAGAAGATTATGCGACTGAAGCGGGAACGGCCCGCGTCACGAAGTTCATCTTTGTCGAAGGCGGTTGTGAAGCTTCACAAAATCTGGCGGAGGTAGATTGGGTTTCTGATCTGGCAAAAACTGAGCCGCGATTGAAAGCGATCGTTGCCCACGCCAATTTGGAGAAAGGCGATCCCGTCCAGACGGAGCTTCAGGCGCTCGCTCAACGTCCCTTGGTCAAAGGTGTCCGCAGAAATCTCCAAGGCGAGCGCGATCCGAACTTTTGCCTTCAAGCTGCTTTCGTGGCGGGTGTGACACGACTGGCGGAGTTTGGGTTTACCTTTGACCTCTGCATCAAACATCATCAACTCAGTACCGTCACCGAATTGGTGAAGCGCGTGCCGCAAGTCACATTCGTGCTCGACCATTGTGGCAAGCCTGATATTCGCAGCGGAATCGTTGAACCATGGAAATCAGATCTGCGGCGCCTGGCGGAGTTGCCAAATGTGGTCTGCAAAATCTCCGGGCTTGCAACCGAGGCGGATTGGAACAAATGGCGATCCCAAGACTTGGAGTACTATCTGAAAGCGACGCTCGAGTTCTTTGGCTTTGAACGCGTTCTGTTTGGCGGTGACTGGCCGTACGCAACGGTAGCGACGACCTACGAACGCTGGACAAAAACAGTTGAAACCGTTTTTGCCATCGCCCGCCCCACTAAACTGCAGCAACTTTTGCAGACCAACGCTGAAAGGATTTACCGTGTTTAGCCTTAAAGACAAAACTGCCCTCGTCACCGGGGCGGCTTCCGGCATCGGCGCAGCATTGGCGCAAACCTTTGCGGATGCTGGGGCGCGTGTTTGGGTGGTGGATCGCAATGAAGCCGAGGGTCAGGCGATGGCCCGACGCATCGGCGGCCAGTTCCTGCCGCTGGACGTCAGCAGCGAGGCGGATTGCCTTCACGCTGCCGAGATGGTCGGGCGCCTGGACATTTTGGCCAACGTGGCGGGCATCGGTCACGTCGGTTCATTGCCAAGCACAACTACCGCCGACCTCGACCGCCTGCACGCCGTGAATGTGCGCGGCGTCTTCAACTGCTGCAGAGCATTCGTCCCCGCGATGCTGGAGCATAAATCCGGGAGTGTCATCAACATGGCATCCATCGCCGGCATCGTCGCCGTGCGCGAACGACTCGCTTACACCACGACCAAGTTTGCCGTGGTCGGCATGACCAAGGCGCTCGCGCTGGATCATTCGCAAACGGGCGTGCGGTTTAATTGTATCTGTCCCGGGCGCGTGGAAACCCCGTTCGTGCTGGCGCGCCTTAAAGAATATCCCGACCCGCAGGCTGCCTATCACGATATGGCCTCCACCCAACTCAACGGGCGGATGGCCAAGCCGGAGGAAGTCGCCGCCGCAGCCTTGTATCTCGCCGCCGATGAAAGCGCGATGGTCACTGGCAGCACGCTGATGATTGACGGTGGCTGGAGCGCTGGAAAATAATTTACATGAGAATCATTCGTTACGAAGACAACGAAGGAAACATCGGTTGCGCCGCACAACAAGCCGACGGCAGCGCTTTGAAGCTGACCGGCGACATTTACGCCAACCCCACACCAACGACCGAGCGCGCAGAAGTCGCCCGCGTGCTCGCACCGATTACGCCGAGCAGCATCATCTGCATCGGCTTGAACTACCGCCGTCACGCAGAGGAAACCGGCGCAAAGTTCCCCGAGTATCCCGTCGTGTTTTTCAAAGGCATCAACACACTGCAACATCCCGGCGCGGCGATTGAAATCCCAACGCATCTGCGCAGCGACGAAGTGGATTACGAATGCGAACTCGCCGTTGTCATCGGACGCGCCTGCAAGAATGTCAGCCGCGCGAACGCCCTGGACTACGTTCTCGGTTACACCTGTTGCAACGACGTCAGCGCCCGTGACTGGCAGATCAAGCGCGGTGGCGGACAGTGGTCACGGGGCAAGACCTTCGACACCTTCAGCCCGCTCGGTCCGGTGCTAGTGACGCGTGACGATATCCCAAATCCTAACGCGCTGAAGATCCGCACCGTCCTGAACGGTCAAGTTATGCAGGATTGGAACACCAACGACATGATCTTCGACGTGCCGACGTTGCTCGAGTTTTTGAGCGGCAGCACGACGCTGTTGCCCGGCACGGTGATTCTCACCGGCACCCCGCATGGTGTCGGCATGGCGCAAAAGCCGCCGCGCTGGCTCAAACCCGGCGACACCGTCAGCATCAAGATCGAAACGATCGGCACGCTCACCAATCCGGTCAGCGAAGAACCGCAGGGGGTGCGCCAAGGTTTTGTGCAGGCACCGCAAACGCGCGCCTGATGCCCGTTAATATTTCATCGAATCAACCCGCATATCCAATTCGCGGTATGGAGCGAACGGTGCTCGTGGCTAACATGTCCATCGGAACCGACGTCCCAGCCGACCAAGTCCCGACATCATGAACAAAGCAACCACCACGGATTCCGCTGCGGAGGCAGCGCCGCGTCCTTCCAAAACCGGCTACAATCGTTTCCTGCTCCTGGTCGCCGGTTTGGGCGGGCTGCTCTACGGCGTGGACGTGGGCATCATCGCGGGCGCGTTGCCTTATCTTGAAGCCACGTCCGGTCTCAGCGGCAACCAGCTCTCCGTCATCGTTGCCGCCGTGTTGCTGGGCAGCGTCATCTCCACGTTGTTCGCCGGGATGCTCGCCGATTGGCTGGGGCGCAAAAAACTCATGTTCATCAGCGGCCTGCTGTTTGTCGTCAGCATCCCGATGATTGCCCTCGCGCAAGGCTACGGCCCGCTGGTGTTGGGCCGGTTGTTGCAAGGCATCAGCGCCGGACTCATCGGCGTCGTCGTGCCGTTGTATCTCGCCGAATGTCTCGGCGCGGCGCAGCGCGGCAAGGGCACGGGCATTTTCCAATGGCTGCTGACGCTCGGCATCGTCGTGGCGGCGGTCATCGGCTACGCCTTCAGTCTCAAGGTTGCCGACATGGAGAAACTGAACGACGCGGCAAAATTGTTCGCGTTCAAGGACACCGCGTGGCGCAGCATTTTCTGGGTTTCACTGCCGCCGGGAATCCTGTTCATCCTCGGCAGTCTGATGGTTGCCGAGTCGCCGCGCTGGTTGTTCCGCAAGGGCCGCGCTGCCGCCGCCCGGGCCGCGTTGCTGCGTTCCCGCACCGAGGAGCAGGCTGCCATCGAACTCAGAGAGATGGAGGAAACCCGCGCCGCTGAAAAGGCGAAAGCCTCCAACTCCGGCGCGCAGCGCAAGGAATCGTTGTTGAGCCGGAAATACGTGCTGCCCTTCGTGCTCGCCTGCATCATTCTCGCGTGCAACCAGGCCACCGGCGTCAATTCCATCATCGGTTACAACGCCACGATCCTCATCCAGGCCGGTTTGAGCGACGCCCATGCGCATCTCGGCTACGTCATCCTCACGCTCGTCAACTTCCTCGTCACCATGGTTGGCGTGGCGTTGGTGGACAAGAAGGGCCGCAAGTTTCTGCTCTCGCTGGGCAGCGCGGGCATCATCGTTTCGTTGATCGCGACCGGACTGGTTTTTCACAAGACTGAAAAGCACCGCGTGGATGTGAAGGATGCCGTGCAGGCGCTCGTTGACTCAACAAATCAGACCGCCGTGGTGGAATTCAATGCCGACACTGCCGCCAGATTGCTTGCGGGCAAAAGCGCGACGCAACCGGCCACGCTGGTGGTGATTTATTCCTACGGTGATTTCACGGCGGCGTCGAAGGTGGTCCGCTCCGACGACATCGCGGCGAAGATCGAGATCAACCGCGCCGGTTGCCTGCCGCCGAACCAGGTGGCCGCGTTCTTCCAGAATCCCTTCGCCGATCTGCAAAAGTCCCGGACCGCGCCGCTGAAGATTGACAACGCGCTCATCACGCCCGTGCCCGCCGAGAGCACCGGCTGGCTTGCGGCGATCTGCATCTTCAGTTTCATGGCCTGCTTCGCCGTCGGGCCGGGCGTGTGCGTCTGGCTGGCGTTGTCCGAGCTGATGCCCACGCGGATCCGTTCCAACGGCATGAGCGCCGCGTTGCTCGTCAACCAGGCCGTCTCGACGGGGATCGCCGCCGTCTTCCTGCCGAGCGTCGGCAAGCACGGTTACGCCACGATGTTCTTCCTCTTCGCCGGTTGCACGGTGGTTTATTTCATCACCGCCACGTTCCTGCTGCCAGAGACGAAGGGCAAGACGCTGGAAGAAATCGAGGCGCAGTTCGAAGGGAAAAAACGCTGAAGCGGCGATGATTTTCCAAAGAAACATCTTATTGCTCGTCGGGGCAGCGGGGCTTGCGCGCGTGGTCGGTTACCTCTGCACCACCTGGGGCAAAGCCCGGACCGTTGACATCACGGAATGGCCGCCCATCACCGAAGTATTGACTGAATGGAAAACACAACAATGAACGCAAAACAACTCGCAGGCTGCCTCGCAGTCGCATTCTGGACGGGGGCGCTTTTCGCCGCCGATCCCGCTGAACTGGCCCTCATCCCTCGCCCGCAGACCGTCGCCATCCAGTCCGGGACTTTTCGCCTGACGACCGACACGCGAATCACTTTCGCCAGCGGCGGCGAAGCGGAAGCGCAACTGCTGGCAACCACATTGCGGCGGGTCACTGGTTTTAAGCTGCCAGTGACGCCGATCTCCACGCGACCGGGCAAAAGCGAAATTACTTTCCTGCTGCAGACCAACCTGTCGGAGCAACTCGGCGCGGAGGGTTATGAACTTTCCGTGACGAATCAGTTGGTCTCGCTGCGCGCTCCGACGACGGCGGGTTTGTTCTACGGCGCGCAGACGCTGTTGCAATTGCTGCCGCCGCAAATCTTTTCGACCAACCAGGTGAAGGGCGTGGACTGGCATTCGCCCAATGTTCAGATCCGCGACTGGCCGCGTTTCAAATGGCGCGGGATGATGCTCGATGTCAGCCGCCATTTCTACTCCAAGCAGGAAGTGAAGACGCTGCTCGATGCCCTGGCTGCTCGCAAGATCAACACTTTCCACTGGCATCTGGTGGACGATCAGGGCTGGCGCATCGAAATCAAAAAACATCCCAAGTTGACGGAGGTCGGTGCGTGGCGCGATGGCATCGGCTTCGGCCTCAACGCGACCAACACCACGGCTTACGGCAAGGACGGGCGCTACGGCGGATTTTACACGCAGGACGACATCCGCGAAGTCGTGGCGTACGCGGCGGCGCGGCACATCACCATCGTGCCCGAAATCGAAATGCCCGGCCACGCCTCGGCGGCGCTGCTGGCGTATCCTGAATTCCTGTGCCCCGGCATGACCCTCCGGGAAATGCCGAACAAAGGCGGGGTGTTTCGGGGCATTTATTGCGCGGGCAACGAAGCGACGTTCAGCTTCCTTGACGATGTTCTGACCGAAGTGGCGGCGTTGTTTCCGGGCAAGCTCATTCACATCGGCGGCGATGAATGTCCGAAGGACAACTGGAAGCAATGCGCCTCCTGTCAGGTCCGCCTGAAAGCGGAAGGGCTGAAAAACGAGCATGAGTTGCAGAGCTATTTCATCCGCCGGGCGGAACAGATCCTGAACCGCCACGGGAAAAACCTCATCGGCTGGAGCGAAATCCGCGAGGGCGGCCTCGCGCCGAGCGCCGCGTTGATGGACTGGATCGGGGGCGGCGCAGAATCCGCCGCGAACGGCCACGATGTGGTGATGGTGCCGCACCAGATCTGCTACTTCGATTACTACCAATCCACGAATCACACGACCGAGCCACGCGCCATCGGGGGTTTCGTGCCGCTGGAGAAAGTATATTCGTTCGAGCCGGTGCCGCCCACGCTGGCCCCGGAATTTCACCACCACATCCTCGGTGCACAGGCCAACGTCTGGACCGAATACATCCCCAACCTCGCGCATCTTCAATACATGATGTTCCCGCGGATGTCGGCACTGGCCGAAGTCAACTGGTCGGCAAAGGACGCGCGCAATCTCGAGGATTTCAAACGTCGCCTCAAAACCGACAATCAACGGTTGGAGCAGGGCGGCATTAATTACCGTCGCGAAACGGCGAACTGAATCCGCGGTTGGATCGGCCGCGCCACATGAAAATCATCGCTGCAACCTTGCTCGGCGTCTTCTGCGGGCTGGCCGGGGCCATCGAGCCACCGGCACCGTACGGCCCGATTCCGAGCGAGCGCCAGCTTCGTTGGCAGGCGATGGAATTCATCGGCTTCGTCCATTTCACCGTCAACACGTTCACCGATCAGGAATGGGGGCTGGGTGACGAGAGTCCGAAGATTTTCAATCCGACCGCGTTCGACGCAGACCAGATCGTCCGCGTCGCGAAGGAGGCGGGCATGAAGCAACTGATTCTCACTGCCAAGCACCACGACGGATTCTGTCTTTGGCTGTCGCAATTCACCGAGCACTCGGTCAAGAATTCCCCGTGGCGGAACGGTCAGGGCGATGTCGTGCGGGAAGTTTCCGAAGCCTGTCGCAAACACGACATCAACTTCGGCATCTATCTCTCGCCTTGGGATCGCAATCACAGGGATTACGGTAGGCCCGAGTATCTCACCTACTACCGCAACCAGCTCCGCGAACTGCTCACCCAATATGGGCCGATCACCGAGGTCTGGTTTGACGGCGCGAACGGCGGCAAAGGCTGGTACGGCGGGGCGAACGAGACGCGCACCATTGACCGCAAGACTTACTACGACTGGCCAACCACGCGGCAACTGGTCCGCGAGTTCCAACCGCAAGCGTGCATGTTCGGCGACGGCGGACCGGACGTCCGCTGGGTCGGAAACGAGAAAGGCATCGCGGGCGATCCCTGTTGGAGCACGCTGAATGCGGATGAATTCGGCACGGGCCTCGGGCCAACGAAGAATTACGGGAAAATCCTCAACGTCGGTCAGCGCCCCGGCACTCACTGGATTCCCGCCGAGTGTGATGTTTCCATCCGCAAGGGCTGGTTCTATCACGAGAACGAAGACGCCACGGTCAAATCCCCGCAACAACTGCTCGATCTTTATTTCGCCTCGGTCGGTCGCGGCGCGGTGCTCCTGCTGAACCTGCCGCCGGATCGGCGCGGGTTGATCCACGAGAAGGACGCCGCCTCGTTGCGCGAGTTCCGTCGCATCCTGGACACCACTTTCGCCCGCGATCTTGCCCACGCCGCCAAGGTCAGCGCGGCAAACACGCGCGGCGGCAACCAGCAATTTGCTCCGCAGAATGTGACCGACGACCGGCGCGACACGTATTGGGCCACGGACGATTCCGTTACCGCGCCCGAACTTGTTCTGGATCTCGGCAAACCGACCACGTTTAACGTCATCCGCCTCCGTGAATATCTTCCGCTCGGCCAGCGCATCGAAGCGTTTGCGCTCGATCAGTGGCAGGACGGGCGCTGGGTGGAGTTCGCTTCCGGCACCAGCATCGGCAATTGCCGGTTGGTGCGCGCCACGCCCATCACCACCAGCAAAGTCCGCCTGCGCATCGTGAAGTCGCCCGTCGCTCCAGCCATTTCGGAGATCGGACTTTTCTCCGCGCCCGCTGAAGTCGCCAAACCATGATTACCACAACTATGAAAACAAAACCTTTCATTCCCGCTCCGCTCGATCCGGGATTTCAACCCGCCGTGCTGTTCAATCGCAACTACGTTGCCGCCGCCAAAGAATCCGGCACCGCCGTCCCGCTCGTCATCGGCCTGGAACGCGAATGCGGCCTCATCTCACGCTTTGAGACCGTGGTCCGTGCCACCGCCGATGCGGAAACGCTGCAGTATGTCGAACGCATCGTGAAGTTTCTGCTTTGGGCGCGCGGCGGCTGGAAGATTTTTGTCGGCGGCCCGAAGCCCATCGGCGAGTTCATCCGCAAAACCTACTCGTCACGTGGCGTGCGGAAGTTTGACGTCGAAATGATGGAACTTTCCTACGCCAATGATTTTCAGGTGGTCGCCACCACGCCGGCTCAAGTTCCCGCCGCGAAGGAATTGCAGGCGGCGGCGGGCGGCCATCTGAAAGGGTGCCGCATCGGGTTTGATCTGGGTGCGAGCGATTACAAGGTTTCCGCCGTCCGGGATGGCGAGGCGATCTTCACCGAGGAAGCCCCGTGGGACCCCAAAACCCAGCCGAACCCGGAGTACCATTATCACCATCTCTCCGCCGCGTTGCATCGCGCCGCCGCAGTCCTGCCGCGCGTGGACGCCATCGGCGGCAGTTCCGCCGGCATCATTGTGGATAACGAAATCCGCGTCGCCTCGCTGCTGCGCGCGATCCCGAAAAAGGATTTCCAACGGGCTGCCGGGATGTTCAAACGCATCCAAAAGGAATGGAATGTGCCAGTGGTGGTGATGAACGACGGTGATGTGACGGCGTTGGCCGGCGCGTTGTCGCTGCGCAAAAAGGGGATGTTCGGTCTCGCGATGGGTTCGAGCGAGGCGGTGGGTTTCATGGACAAGAAAGGCCGGATGCTGGGCTGGTTGAACGAACTGGCGTTCGCACCGGTGGATTACAACCCCGCCGCCGCCGCCGATGAATGGTCCGGCGACCGCGGCGTGGGCGCGTTGTATTTCTCGCAGCAAGCTGTCAACAAATTGTTGCCCGCCGCCAAGATTTTGGTGCCGCAAAAAATGGGTCTGCCCGAGCGGCTCAAGGAGGTGCAGGCGCTGATGGCGAAGGGCGATGCCCGAGCGGCGAAGATTTACGAAACCATCGGCGTGTACCTCGGCTATTCGATGGCGCACTACGCAGACTTTTACGATTTCAGCGACGTGCTGATCCTGGGTCGCGTCACCACAGGCCAGGGCGGCGACATCGTGCTCGCCAAAGCGCGGCAGGTGTTGAAGGCGGAGTTTCCCGAAATCGCCGCCAAGCTGGCGCTGCATGTCCCTGACGAAAAATCCCGCCGCGTCGGCCAGGCGGTGGCGGCAGCCAGTTTGCCGGGTATGGGGAAATAGCCGCATGAAACGGCACAATCCAGCGGCGGAAATCTTGTGAATAGACCGAAGCTTATTGCGATGAAAACTGGAGCCAGCCTGTTTCCAGTTCTCGGAATTCTCGCTCTCGCCTGTTTCCATCCGTGGCAAACTCGTGCGGCAGACTGGCTCATTGATCCCGCCCCATTCCGCGCTACGATCGCCACTAACGCGGCGGAAAACGAAATCGTTCTGGAAAACGGACTGGTGCGCCGCGTTCTCAAAATTTCACCGGACGTGGCGACGGTGGGGCTTGATAATTTGATGACCGGCGAATCCATTTTGCGCTCGGTTCGGCCCGAGGCGCTGGTGGAGTTGGACGGTAAAAAGTTCGACGTGGGTGGGCTTGTCGGCCAGCCGGTTCACAATTATTTGAATCCCGCGTGGCTGGCACCGCTACAGGCTAATCCGGCGGCGTTTCATTTTGCCGGACTAAAAACTGGCCGCACCGAGCTGCGCTTTCCGTGGCTGAAGCGAAGCGAATGGCTGCCGCAAGACGCGCCGTGGCCGCCGCCGGGCATCGCGGTGACTTTGACATTCGCCGCGCCGACAAATCTTGGCGCGATCATGATTGAAGTGCATTACGAACTTTACGATGGCGTGCCAGTGATGGCGAAATGGCTGACAGTTTGGAACGCTTCGCCGCAACCGGTCACGCTCAATTCCTTGTCCGTCGAGCGGCTGGCCGTCGTTGAGTCCGAAAATTCCGGGCCGGCGACTTTTCGCAGCAGCTATCGGGTGCTGGATGCCTTCAGCGATTATTCTTTCATGGGCGGCCCGTCCGCCGCGCCAGTCATTCATTGGCGGAATGATCCGCTCTACAAAACTCAGGTTGACTACGAGCTGACTACGCCGTGCCTGTTGGAATGTTCGCTGCCCATCGGGCCGGAAGTGGTGATCAAGCCGGGCGAGACGTTTGAATCATTCCGCGTATTTGAGCTGGTTCACGACAGTACGGATCGCGAGCGTCGCGGGCTGGCAGTGCGCCGTGCCTATCGCGCCCTTGCGCCGTGGGCGCAGGAAAACCCAATCCTCATGCACGTCCGCAGTGCCAATCCGGAAGCGGTGAAAACGGCCGTTGACCAGTGCGCCGAAGTTGGATTTGAAATGGTCATCATGACGTTCGGCAGTGGTTTCAACATGGAGAACGAAAAGCCCGAGTATCTCGCGGAAATCAAATCACTGACGGATTACGCCCGGAGCAAAGGCGTGGCGCTCGGTGGCTACTCGCTGCTGGCGAGCCGTTCGATTGACGCGGCCAACGACGCCATCAATCCGAAGACGGGCAAACCAGGAGACGCGACATTCGGTGATTCGCCGTGCCTCAGCAGCGCCTGGGGCGAAAACTATTTCCGCAAGCTCCGGCAGTTCTTCGAGCAGACCGGTTGCGGCGTGCTGGAAAATGATGGGTCGTATCCGGGCGATGTCTGTGCTGCGACAAATCATCCCGGCCACGCCGGCCTCAAGGATTCGCAATGGCAACAGTGGAAAGCCATCAGCAGTTTTTACGAATGGTGCCGCGCGCGCGGGATTTATCTGAATGTGCCGGACTGGTATTTCCTTGCCGGTTCGAGCAAGACCGGCATGGGCTACCGCGAAAACAACTGGTCGTTGCCGCGCGCGCAGCAGGAAATCATCGAGCGGCAGAACATTTTCGACGGCACTTGGGAAAAGTCGCCCAGCATGGGCTGGATGTTTGTACCGCTGACCCAATATCACGGCGGCGGCGCGGCAGCCACGATCGAGCCGCTCAAGGAGCATCTGCCCCATTACGAAACCCGCCTGGCGAATCTTTTTGGCGCGGGCGTCCAGGCCTGCTATCGCGGCCCGCGGCTTTTCGACACCGATGAAACGAAGGCGGTGGTGAAAAAGTGGGTGGACTTTTACAAGGCGCACCGCGCGATTCTCGACAGCGACCTCATCCATCTGCGTCGCGCCGACGGGCGCGACTGGGATGGCTGGCTGCATGTGAATCCAACGCTGCCGGAACGCGGTCTGGCGATGATCTACAATCCACTGGCCACGCCGATTGAACGTCGCATCCGGTTGCCGCTTTATTACACCGGTCTCACGGATCGTGCGGAAATTCACCGGGAGGATGGATGTTCAGAGACAGTGGCTTTGACCCGCGATTACTCAGCAGCGGTTACCGTGAGCGTTCCTGCACAAGGCCGCGTCTGGCTGGTGCTGAACGCGTCGAAAACAAATCGGCAAGGTGAATTTTGATGAACGGAAATCCCTTTCAAGACTAACGACAGTTGTATGAAGCTACAACAATCTACAGCACAGATTTTTGTGCCGGATGGAAAACCGTTGGCTGAGGCTTTGCCGCGCATCACGCATCTGGGCATCGGCGCACACCAGGACGATCTGGAGTTCATGGCGTTTCACGGCATCCTCGAATGCTTCGCGAACGAGCAGCGATGGTTTGGCGGCGTGACGTGCACGAACGGTTCGGGCAGTTCCCGCACCGGCACGTATCAGAACTTTACCGACGCGCAGATGATGGCCGTACGCCGCATGGAGCAGAACAACGCAGCGGTCGTTGGTCAGTTCAGTGTGATGATCCAACTGGATTATCCCAGCGGTGCGGTCAAAAGCGCCACCGACCCGGCGTTGAAGGATGATTTAAAGGTGATTCTCGCGCGCACGCAGCCGGAGGTGGTTTATACGCACAACCTCGCGGATAAGCACGACACGCACATCGGTGTAGTGATCGCGGCGTTGCAGGCGATGCGCGAACTGCCGCGCGAACAGCGGCCCAAGCGTGTCATCGGTTGCGAAGTCTGGCGCAATCTCGACTGGCTCGCGGATGCGGACAAGGTTCTCATGGATGTGAGTGGTCGCGATAATCTGGCGGCGGCGTTGAATGGAGTGTTCGACTCGCAGATTGCCGGCGGCAAACGTTACGACCTCGCCATGCTGGGACGGCGCGCGGCGAACGCGACGTTCTTTGATTCGCACGCGACGGATGCGGCGAACCAGTTGATCTTCGGCATGGACCTGACCGCGCTGGTGACGGACGAGGCGCAGGACATCGCGGAGTTTGTCGGTGCACACATCAATAAATTTGCCGCTGACGTGCAGGCGAAACTTCACAAACGGCTCGGGCGGAGTTGATTCATGGAAATCATCATTCAACCCACTGCCACCGCCGCCACTGCAGTGGCCGCACGGCTGCTCGCAGGAGTCATTCGCCAGAAGCCTGCCGCCGTGTTCGGTCTCGCCACCGGCAGCACTCCGCTGGCGCTCTATCGCGAACTCATCGCCCAGAAACTCGACTGGCACAGGATTAAGACGTTCAACCTCGACGAATACGTTGGCATTCCTCCAGAACATCCGCAGTCGTATCACCACTTCATGTGGGAGAATCTTTTTCGCCACATCAACATTGCGAAGCGAAACGTCCACATCCCCGACGGGTTGGCTGGGGACATCCTGAAATTCTGCGCCAAGTATGAAAAGCAGATTGGCGTCGCGGGTGGGCTGGATCTACAACTGCTTGGCATCGGCACGGACGGGCACATCGGCTTCAACGAGCAGAGTTCGTCACTGGCCTCGCGCACGCGCATCAAGACCTTGACGCCACAGACGCGCCGCGACAACGCGCGTTTCTTTGGCAGCCAGGAACAAGTGCCGCATCATGTCATCACGATGGGCATCGGCACGATCCTGGAAGCGCGGCACGTCGTGTTGCTGGCGTTCGGCAAGCAAAAGGCCCGCGCCATCGCGGCCGCGGTTGAAGGCCCGATCACCGCCATGAATCCCGCCAGCGCCTTGCAGCAGCATCCCAAGGTGACGGTATTTCTCGACGAAGCGGCGGCAGTGAAATTGAAGCTGGCGGAATATTATCGCTGGGTTTATGACCACAAACCCGACTGGCAGAAAATCTGATTTGAATATGAAAACCCTCTTGACCAACCGTCTCTTTGTCCTCGGCATCGCCGGCATCTTGAGCCTGCCGACATTTGTCCACGCCGCCGACCACAAAGCCTGAGTTGCAACGTCTCAGTGAAACGCCGGAGCAGAAGGCGGCGCTGGCAGTTCCGTCATTGAACTCTATTCATCAAAAACTGCAAAATATAGCACCTGTTTTGAATTGAGAGTGAATTAACTCCAAGTGGTAAAGCACTTGTTTATCACAATGTCCAATTTCTCTTCGTCCTTTTTAATCTAAATTCGGAAGAAGACGAGCCGATTAAGGGATTGTTGTACTCGCAAAATGCAGTCACGTCTGACACAAAAAGAATTCAACCCCACCAACTTAATGTTCGTCTTTTGAATAATCAACATTGGGTTATGGTTGACAATCGTCGCAACTGAAACTCGGCAACTAAGCGTGGATGCCTGCGGCTCAACGTTAGGCCGGTGAGAAATGCTGAAAATTGCCGGCTCACCTGTGTATGAAACTGTGTATAGCAAGGGGTGAAAACCTAGTGAAAAGTAGTAACAGCCTAGTGCTTGACTAGCCCGTAAAACCAAGCATTATTCAATCAACTTTGGTCCTCTCATAGACCGATTCCGACCCTCGCCTCCAATCCTTGTTTCCCCGAAAACAAGCAAGGTTTGGGGCTGTGGTGACCTTCCTCCCGACTTTAGGCCGGAGCTGAGTTGAGAATGGGCCGCGAATGCGGCACAACACTCAACATGAAAACACGCCTTTTGCAGAGGTCTCAAGTAAGAGTTAAAGGGCATTGTGCGTAATGCTTGGTGACAGAATGCGTTTCTGCTAGGGTTTCTGCTGTGAACCCCAAGCGCGTTACCGTTTATGACATCGCGGAAAAACTCGGTGTTTCGCACGCTACCGTTTCACTGGCCTTGCGCAATCATCCGAGCATTTCCGAAAAACGGCGGGACCAGGTCCGGAAGCTGGCCCAGCAGATGGGCTACGCGCCGGACCCGCATCTGGCCGCGCTGGCGGCGTATCGGCGAACCAATGCTCCGGCCCGGATTCAAAGCGCCATTGCGTGGATCAACCACTGGGAACAATCCGAGCAGTTGCGCAAGCTGCGGGAGTTCGATCTGTATTGGCGCGGAGCAGTGGCGGCGGCGCAACGGTTCGGTTACAACCTCGAAGAAGTTTGTTGGGCTGCGGATTATTCCGCCCGTCGCTTTGAGCAGATTTTGCTGACGCGCGGGATTCGGGGCGTGTTGATTCCGCCGCATCAAACCCCGCCCGCCTGGGGTGATTTTGACTGGGGCAAATTTTCCATCATCCGGTTTGGCCTGTCGGTGCCCACCCCGGATTCGCATCTGGTGACGGCGGATCAATTGCGCGCCGTCATCATGGCCGTGCATAAAATGGCGGAGTACGGCTACCGGCGAATTGGTCTCGTGGTGCCGGCGGATTCAGATCGCAAACTTGGGGGCGGTTTTGTAGGCGGATTCAGTTCGGCGGGGCAATCGTTTCAATTGCCGGTGATCCCCGCCTTGCTGACCGAGGAAACGGTTTATCAAAAACAGCCGGTTCGCGCCCGCGAACTGTTGCATCAATGGCTCAAGAAACATAAACCGGATGCCTTGCTCACGACGTTGCCGGAAGTTCCGGCGTTGTTACGGCAGTTGAAATTTCGCATCCCCGAAGACATCGCTGTGGCGGGCACGGCCATGGATGTTCCGGTGGACGCAGGCATAGATCAGCACTCGGAGGCGATTGGGCGCATTGCGATGGAAACGTTGGTTTCGCAAATCAATCTCAACGAACGCGGCGAGCCGGAGGACCCTTATCGCGTGCTGGTGGAAAGCCGCTGGCGCGATGGGAAATCGCTGCCGCCGCGCAAAAAAAAGTAAATCGCGTCCGATTTATCAACTTCTGCATTCCGAAAGGCGTAATTTCTTCGCTTTTGTCGGCACCTTTATTTATCGCAGTTCAACTGGGTAAATTGAAATCCCTTTGAACGATCTTATCTCCGGGAGTAGAACAGTGATCAGACACCTGAGCCATGAACTGCTTCGCCCAACCGTCACCAGCCGGGGCGCGGATTTACAACCACCGCGCTCGCGAAGCAACAGGCCAGTCCCAAACCCCGCAACCAGTCAACCAAGTATGCAAACAAAACGAACCAACCCCCGCCTGATCGCAATCTCAAAGCCCGCCTTGGGCTTGCTTGCCTCGCTTGTCGCGCTTCTGGCCGCTCCGCCCAGTGTTCGGGCCCAGAGCGGCACCTGGACCAACTTGATTGACGGCAATGCCTCGGGCAGTTGGGCCACCGCCGCCAACTGGAACAATGGCGTAATCGCCGATGGCGCGGACAACACCGCCAATTTCAGCACGTTGGACCTCACCGGCACCAACAGTGTGGTGACGCTGGACGGCGCCCGCACGATCGGGAATATCATTTTCGGTGACACGACGCCTTCGACCAACTGGGTCCTTAACACTGGCACCGCCGGCCCGCTCACGCTTGCCGTGACCGCCGGCACGCCGACTCTCACGGCCAACAACGGCACAAACACCATCGGCGCGGTGCTCGCCGGTGCCAATGGGTTCACCAAGGCTGGCGCTGGCACGCTTCGACTGAACGGCGCGAACGCAACCTTGAGCGGCAATATCAACATCAACGCCGGCATTCTCCAAGCGGGCAATGCCGCGGCGCTTGGCACCCAAACCCCCAACAACACCGAGCTGTCGAATGCCGTTGTGATCGCCTCCGGGGCGACGCTCCAAATTGTCGCCGGGCAGGCGCCCCTTCTCAAGCCCACCTACGCCAGTGGCGCCGGCGTGGGGGGGGCGCAGGGCGCGATTTACGCCGATCTCAGCACTCTCGCCAACAACAACAACGCCACCCGTTACAGCATCGGCCTGAACAACGCCGGGAGTCCGGCGGTGATCATGCTGGGAGACACGACCATCCGGATTGACGGCACCAATTCCACCGCGCTGGGGTCGGTGGTTTTGATCGGTCACATCACCACGTCCAACGCACTGACCGGCATCCCCGCCAATTACACGAATTACACTTTGACAAAGACAGGCTTGGGGCGGTTTGCGATTGACCCGGCCAACGGCTACAGCGGCGGAAACATCCACATCGCCGAAGGCTCGATCCGCTTCGGCAACAACAACGACCTGCCCGGCTCGCAGACCGTGACCATTGATCCCGGCGCGGGATTATACATGGGCAACATCAACAGCATGAATTCCATCAATTCCTCCCTCATCGTGAACGGTCTGCTGGAACTCAACGGTCGCGGCAACGGCAACCCCGGCAGCGATGTCACCGTGGCGGTGCAAACAATCGGCTATTTGTCCGGCAGCGGGGTTGTAACCAACGGCAGCGGTGGAAACAGTCAGGTGTCAACGCTGGTCATCGGCGGAGCCAACGGTTCCATCACCACTTTCAGCGGTAGAGTCTCCCAATCCGCCAACGGCAGCGTCGGTTTGCGGCTGCAAAATACCAACAGCACCTTGCGGCTGACGGGGGACAACACTTACGCGGGGCCGACGGTGATCAATGCCGGAACGCTGCTGGTGAACGGGTCCCACACCAACGGCGCGGGCTACACCGTCGCGCCGGACGCGACCTTGGGCGGCAGTGGCACGATTTATCCGGCGATCAACTTGAGTGGCACTTTGCGGGCTGGCGATGGCGGCGGCACCCTTAACGTCAGCAGCGTGACAGGAACCGGCAACGTCATCGTCTCGAACGCCAATCTGACGGCGAGCGGACAACTCAACAATTCCGGCAGCGGCGATCTTACTTCGCTCTACCTGAACAACAGTGTCACGACGTTCAATCTACAAGGGGGTTCGGAAGCCGCCATTTATGCCACCACGGTGAATGTGGACGGTGCCAACAACGCACTCAACGTACTGATGGCCAACCCGGTGACCGGCCAGTTCCCGCTGATCGGCCATATCGCCACCATTGGCGGCTTGAACGGTTTTAACGGGCTTCAGTTGCAATTGCCCTCCGGCGTTGGAGCCTATCTCTCCAATAACATCGCTGGCAATTCCTCAATTGACATCGTCATCACCAACGTCCCCCAGGTCATCTGGCGCGGCACGCCTACGGGCGACTGGGCCATCGGCGGCGCGGCCAACTGGTTTAACGGGACCCCCGTGACCTATACGGAAACCGCCGGCCTCGGACCGTTTGTATTATTTGACGATACATTGACCGGCACGGCCAATGTGAATCTCACCACCGCCGTGAGTCCCCGGGGCGTTACGGTCAATGCGAGTTCAACGACCTATACGCTCAGTGGTTCCGGAAACGTCGGCGGCACGGGCAATTGGTTGAAGGGCGGTTCGAGCACGTTTATCGTGGCGAACAGTGGGGCCAACAACTTCAGCGGCAACGTCACCATCAATGGCGGCACCCTCCAACTCGGCAACGGTGGTACCGCCGGCAACCTTGGCGCCGCCGCGATCATCAATTCCGGGTCCGGCTCCCTGGCGTTCAATCGCAGTGATGACGTCACGTTCACCAACGCCATCAGTGGCAACGGCACGCTGGTCAAACAGGCGGCCAACAAGGTTACTCTCAGCGGCAGCGGCAGCGGCAGCGGCGCGGTCATGGTCAACGGCGGCACCCTGGCGCTCGCGCCCGCAGGCACGATCACCCTCTCCGGCGATGTCACCGGCAGCGGCGCGTTCGGCGCGGGCGGAGGTACCGTCATTCTTACCAGCGGGACTCTCACCTATGGCGGCGGCACGGTTATTTCCAACGGCACTCTTCGATTCGATGCCGCTTTTCCGCCCGCTGGCAACATCATGGACAATGGCACGCTGGCCTTGGCGGTGAGTGGTACGCTTGCCAACAACGTCTCCGGCGCGGGCGGGGTTTCGGTTATTAACAACGCTTTCGTAACGCTTGCCGGGGCCAACACTTACTCCGGCCCCACGGTGGTACTCGACGGCTCAGTAGATGCCACTGCGGCCACCTATCCCTCGGGCAGCGTGTTGCGGTTGGGCAGTCAGAACGGCACCAACTTCGTCGGCACGGCCAATTTCACCGCTGGCAATCCGGTGATCGGCGGCTTGAATGTCGGAGGAAACACCTTCAGTCCCAATGCCGTGAACTTGAGTGCCGGCAACCAGACGCTCTCCATCAATGGGAACCTGAGCGTCGGGAACATCGGCCCGGCGGGCGCAACCGTGTTATTCCAGCCCACCGGTGCGGGTGCGACCATTGCGGTTAACACCAACGGCGGCACCATTCAGATTGGTTTGGGCGCTGCCGGCTCGGGCGTCAATCCGGACAACGTGTTGGCGGATCTGTCGGGCATTGATAATTTTGTTGCGAACCTGGGCGCAACGGGAGTGGTCAATCTGGGAACTCTTGACAATAATCCCGGCCCAACGGCAGGGGCCACGGTGGTCAATCAATTCAAGCTCGCCAGCGTCTCCAACTCGATCACGGCTGGCACCATCACCATCGGGGCAGGCGGGCGCCAACTGACTCCGGAACTACGCCTTGGCGCGGGCACGAACGTGCTGAATGCCGACACGGTGAGACTTGGTGCGGGCGGACGTGACGGTGGTTATCTCTTGTTCGACGGACCCACCGGCGGGGTGCGGGTGCGGGCCACCGATGGCGTTTCGCGGGCCAACCTGCAGGTCGGCGTCGCCGTCACCACCACCGGAGCCAACCTCACCGACACGGTTGATCTTACCGGCCACCCCACGGACCTGTTGCTGAATGCGCTGGTCTTGGGCAGCTTGAACAACTTGGGTACGTATCAATGCGCTTTCTCTTTTGATACGGGTGTGTTGGATGCGTCGTCCACCAGTCTCTCGGTGCTTCGCAATACCAGTACTCAGGCCGCCATTGACAATGCCGCCCTCAGCTTCAGCACCCTGAACATCGGCGGCGGCACCGCCTCACTGGGGCTGGTCAGTCTTACCGCCAGCGCCGCGCCGGGCAACTTGAACATCACCGGTGGTTCGGTCACGGTGCATGGCATTGCGGACACGGGCGCCGGCACCAGCACGCTGGATGTGAGCGATGCCACGTTGAACGTGAACCTCCCGGGATTCGGCAATCCGGCGGTCGCCCCGGTTTCCGTGGATGTCTTCAACGCCAGCGGCACCGTCAACCTTGGCGTCAACGGCAGCGGCTTCACGGTCGGGCAATTCCCGCTGATCAAGTACACGGGAGCCATTGGCGGCAGCGGCTTCGCGGCGTTGAACCTGATCAGCCTGCCTGCCGGCGTCACGGGGTCGCTCTCAAACAATACGGCCAATTTGTCGGTGGACCTGGTCATCACCGCCGCCCCGCCGGCGGGGCCGAATCCCATACCCACGAACATCGTCACGGCGGTTTCCGGGAATCAACTGCAACTCTCGTGGCCCGCCAGTCACACCGGTTGGTTGTTGCAAAGCAACTCCGTCAGCCTGACCAGTCCGGCGGCCTGGTTCACCGTGGCGGGCGCCAGCGCCACGAATCAAATGTTTCTGACGATGGACCCGACGACACCAAATGTCTTCTTCCGGTTGCAACTTCCGTAAAAGTTTGGGTTGGGTGGTGAGCGGGAGGGCCGGCCTCTCCCGCTTTGTTCCAAAGAGAAAAAATATGAAAGTAGAAATGTCAGTCTCCCGGCGGCAGTCCTCCGGCTTCACCTTGATTGAACTGCTGGTGGTCATCGCGATTATTGCGATTCTGGCGGCGATGTTGTTGCCCGCGTTGAGTAACGCCAAGCGCCGGGCCTACAATATCAATTGCACGTCCAACCTGAAACAGGTCGGCCTGGCCATCCAGATGTTTACCGATGACAACAACGACGTGTTGCCCAATGGCCCGGACGGCGTCGCCGCCAACCGCGGGCTCAGTGTCGGCCAGCGGGCGACGTATTCGTTTTCCGACAATCCCAATCAAAGGGATTGGCTGGTGTATGCGCTCCAGCCTTATGTGGGAGCACCCGCGCCGGCCACGGCGGCCAGCTTCATGGTGGTTACCAACGTGATGAAAATCATGTTCTGCCCGGCCAATGAAAAATACAATCGCAAGGTCGCCGCCGCCGGCAGCATCGGCGGCTTCATCTGCTACCAGATGGTGGAAGGGGCGCCCGGCGGAAATAATGATTATTGCGATCTTCCGTGGCGGCCGTTTGGGTACAATGGGGCCGCCGGCTCCGGGTCGGAAGCCCAGCCCAAGAAGTTAAACGCCGTGGGGGCCGTGAAAGGATTATCCTCGATTTGGGCCATGGTGGATGCGGACCGGCTGGCCAATCCGGGCATGGGCAGTTCCGACACCCTGCCAGACACCCCGGCCCACGGCAAATCCCGCAACTATCTCTGGTTCGACTGGCACGTTGCGGCGGAGAAGACTTCGGCTTCACCCGCCAACCGGTACTTTTCCCCCACTGTAATCCCGTGAAACAAATTTGTTTAACAACGCGGCGGGCCTTGCCAGGCCAGACCAACGCCCGAGAATCCGCTCTGGCGCGGGCGCCGCTCATTTAATGAAACCAATCATTTCCGAAGACACCGCTGTGGTTGCGGCGGGCGAATTGGCAGGCATCGAGTCCCGGCAACGAGCCTTTGATCTGTGCGTGGCCAAGACGCGCCGCAACATCAAGGACCTGGCCGATGCGCCGGCGACTTGGTCCAACGCCGGGGACGGCGATTATGCCAAATGGAACGAAGACTTCTTCGAGATCGGTAATTGGACGAGTTCGTTCTTCACCGGCATGGCCTTGCTGGCGTGGCGGAACACCGAGGATGAATTCTTTCTCCGGCAAACCCTTCGCCTCGCGCCCGCGTATCGCGAAAAGGCCGCCGTGCGTTTTCTGGACATGCACCATGACGCCGGGTTTCTCTATTCGCTGTATTCCGTCGCGCTTTACAAGTTGACCAAGGACCGCGCGCATCGCGAAGTCGGCTTGGCGGCGGCCGCGGCGTTGCACCAGCGCTTCCATCCCGCTGGAAAATTCATTCGCGCGTGGGGACATCTGCATACCGCCGAGCAGGACAACCTGGCGATCATTGACTGCATGATGAACCTGCCGTTGCTCTACTGGGCGGCGCAGGAATCCGGCAACGCGAAGTATCGCACCGCCGCCATGCAGCAGGCCGATACGACACTGCAACATTTTGTTCGCGCGGACGATTCGGTATTCCACGCGTATCGGTTTGATTTGAAAACGGGTCAACCCATCGGGGGCGACAACTATTGCGGCCGCTCCGTTGATTCGCATTGGGCGCGCGGGACGGCGTGGGCGATTTACGGCTTCGCGTTGAGCTTCCGTTATACCGGCGAGAAAAAATATCTCGAAGCCGCGTTGCGGCTGGCGCGCAAGTTCAATCAGGAACTCAACGGCGATGCGATGCCGGTGTGGGATTTCCGGTTGCCCGCCGGCGAAGCGCGTCTGCGTGATTCTTCCGCCGGCGCCGTGGTGGTGTGTGGTTATCAGGAACTCGAAAAGCTGGGCGCGGCGGATGCGCTGATCACCAAGACCAAGGAGTCCTTGTTGCATCATCTGTGCAGCGATGCGTACCTGAACCTGGATGATTCCTGTCGCGGCATTTTACGCGATGGGCAGGTGAGCGACGCCGGGGCTGGTTCGGCCCGGAACGCCTATACGAGTTGGGGCGATTATTACCTGATGGAAGCGCTCGACCGCGAACTGCACCACGGTGAAACGTGGTGGTGATGGTTGGGGTGATGTGGGAGCGGCCTCCTATATTCGGCCTCACCGTGGTTCTCGAAACCGGCCCATTACGACGACGAAACGACCGGGATTCGCTTCGATCGCCGAATGATTATTGACAAGCAATGCTATGAAGTTTCTAAAAAATCACCGCGTCTTCAGCGCTTTGAAAGCGTGTGTTTCAAAGCGCGCCTTTCCCCGGCGCGGGCGGCGATCATTCCCGCGAGTCGGCGTTCTCCTGGTCTTGGGGCTGGCACTCGCGCTGGCGGCGCCCGCCCAGGAGTTCATTCATCCCGGCGGACTCTTCAAACAGTCCGACATGGATCGCATGAGATTCATGGTGCAGGCGGGCCTTGAGCCGTGGACCACGTCGTTCAATCAACTCAAAGCTGAATCCCGCGCGAGTTTCAATTACGCCGTGCAGGGGAATCCGAGTTGGACCGTGGTCAACCGCGATCCCTGCAATCACTGTGGCGCCTTCGAGTCGGATGTCACCGCCGCTTACCTGAATGCGCTCATGTGGATTGTCACGCAGGACCCCCGGCACGCCGACAAGTGCGTGCAGATTTTCAACACGTGGAAAAACCTCACGACGTTCACCGGGGGCGGCACGGAGGCGTTAAACGCCGGACTGTTCTCGTGGAAACTGGTCGAGGCTGCGGAAATCATCAAGAGCACCTATCCCGGATGGTCCGCCTCGGACATTCAACAGTTCAAGGACATGCTCGTGTATCCGGGCTATTCGTCCACGGGTGTGCCCGCCTCGGTCAACACCACCAATGGCACGTTCTATTGGCGGATTTACCGGGGCGATTCCGGCCGGCACGGCAATCAAGACCTGATCGCCTGGCGGGCGATGATCACGATGGGCGTGTTTCTCGACAATCGGAAGATGTACGACCGCGCGTTGCGTTATTTCAAAGGCCTGCCGGGGCGGGGGGATGATATTCCCATGCCGACCGGACCGAGGCCATCAGGATCCCAGATCGCGGACAATGAGTTTTTTACCACGTATAACCAAGGCTCCACCGGCTTCACTCCCAATTACGGTTACAACGGCGTGTTGACGAATTACGTGTGGGAAAATGGGCAGAATCAGGAAAGCTCGCGCGATCAGCAACACGCCTTTTTCGGTGTGGGCATTTGCGCGGGGATGGCCGAGGTCGCGTGGAATCAGGGCGAAGATGTCTGGAACAGTCACGCCAACCGGCTGTTGCTGGGTTTTGAATTCATGGCGCGTTACAATACCTCGTTCATCGCGCCCTTTCCCGATCAACCCACGCCGTGGGAGCCGGACAATTTCATTCAGCGCAAGGACCGCACCGGGCGTTGGCTTTCCAAGAAGATCAATCCGTATTTTGAAAGCAACTTCACCAACGTGAGCCGTGGCGATTTTCCCGGCAAACGCCCGGTGTATGAACAGGCGGTTGCGCATTTTCAGGTGCGGATGGCCCTGACCAACGAATCGCTCTGGACGGAACGCTCGCGCGATGTGGCGATTGCGCAATCAGGTTATGAGCGGACCGGCTGGAGTCTGGATCATCCGGGCTGGGGCGCGTTGACGTTTCGTCGTCCGCCGTTGACCGCCGGAGATCCGATCAGCGGATTCAGCAACGGCTTGCCGGTGTTTGCGGTTCATGCGCTGCCTGGAACCATCCCGGCGGTGAACTACGATTTTTTCCCCACCAACGGAAACGGGCGCACGTATTACGACCTCACTCCCGGCAACTCCGGCGGACAATATCGCAATGACGCGGTGGATATTGCATCGGATCCGGTGGAAGGATTTTACCTTGCCGACTTGGAGAACGGCGAATGGATCACCTATACCGTGAACGTGCCCACCAACGGGAATTACCGGATTCGCGTCCGCTACGCGGCGACGAGTGATGCCGGCGCCATTCGATTTGCCTTCGGCACCAATGTCGTGACTGGTGATCTCCCACTGCCGCCAACCGGTGGCATGACGAACTGGGAAACTCACACGGCCGCGGCGAGTGTCCTGTTGAAGGGAGGCGTTCAGGCGCTGCGGGTGTTTATCGCCGGCGCATCCCAGTCGTTCAATCTGAAGAGTGTCTTGGTGGACTTGGGCGTTACTCCCCCGGGCGTCAGCGCGACGGCGAGCAACGCCACCGTGTTGTTGTCATGGACGGCGACGCCCGGTGCGGCCAGTTATCAAATCCAACGCGCCACTCTCAGCGGCGGACCGTATTCGTCCATCGCGACAAACGACCTCAGCCTGACGTATCACGACACGGGGCTGAACAACGGGACGACTTATTATTACGTGGTTCAGGCGCGCGGCCCCGACGCTGAACCGCTCGCAGAGTCTTTGCCTGTCGCGGCGACGCCCACCGAACTGGCGCAACACGCCATCTGGACCAATCTCGTAAGCGGCAATGCCTCGGGCAGTTGGGGCGTTGCCGCCAACTGGCTCAACGGCAACTTCGCGAGCGGCACGGACATTACCGCGAATTTCAGCCTGCTGAACCTCACCGCTTTCAGCACCGTCAGCCTCAACGGCGCGCGTACCGTCGGCCATCTTATCTTCGGCGACACCACGCCGTCGCATGACTGGGCGCTTAACACCGGCACTTCCGGCCCGCTCACATTAAGCGTCAGTTCCGGGCCCCCCGGCATCCAGATCAACAACCAGACCACCACCATCGGCGCGGTGATCGCCGGCACTGGCGGATTTGCGAAGCTCGGCGCGGGCACATTGGTGCTGACGAACACGGCCAACAGTTTCAGCGGAAATATCACCATCACGCAAGGAGTGCTCCGCGCGGGAGAATTCCTCGGTACCGCCGCTTCCCGACTGGTCTTGGGCGCGGCATCCAGCGGCGGGGCGAATATCATTACGGTCAACAGCGGAGCGACGTTTCAGCTTGCCGCGAACAATCAAATCAACAACAAACAACTGTTCATCGCCGGATCGGGCGCGGGCGGGACGCTGGGCGCGTTTCATGTGGACGCGTCCGGAACCACGATCGGCACACGCTGGGGCATCGGCGGAACCACGGACCCTTATGTTACGCTAAATGCGGATGCCACCATCCGCGTGGACGGAATTGGCAATGGCGTCAACACCGCCGCGCTCCTGCTCCGCTCAATCAACTTCAATGGAAACACACTCACCAAGACCGGCTCGGGTAGATTGAATTTTGACACAGTGAACCTCGTGACCGGGAATGGGACGGCTCAGGTTGCCGAAGGCGTGCTTTCGTTTCGCGGCGGCGCTTTCACGGCCAGCCGGAATCTCACGGTGGATTCCGGTGCTCAGGCGTGGATCACCGGTGACAACAACGCGATCAATTCCACCGCCAATACGGTCACGATCAACGGCACCCTTGACTTGAACGCCCGTGGGACCGGGACGATTGGCAGCGACACCACGTCCGGTTCGCACACGCTCGGAACGCTCCAGGGCGGCGGAGTGATCAGCAGCGGCTCGTTTGGCAACACCGGCGTGAACACGCTCAACATCAACAGCGCCACCACCCACAGTATCTTCGACGGCACGATCACCACGCAGAACGGGACGTTGAACCTTGCCAAAGGCGGCGCGGGCACGATCCTCTCACTTGCCGGCAACAACAGCTACAACGGCACCACGGTCATCAACGCGGGCGCGCTGCTGGTCAACGGCACGCATACCGGCGGCGGTGCTTATACGGTGAACGCCGGCGGCAGCCTTGGCGGCACCGGCACCATCAACGCGCCGGTCACGGTGATGGCTGGCGCAACGCTTGCCCCCGGCGCGGGCATCGGCACGTTGACCATCAATGGCAACCTGACGTTGAGCGGCAACGTGACGGTGGAGATTGACAGCACAGCGTCGCCACCCAACGACCATTGTGTCGTTGCCGGTTCGCTCATCAACGCCGGCAGCGGTTCAATTCATGTCGCCAATCTGGGGCCGGCATTGGTCGCGGGCGATTCGTTCCAACTCTTCAACCAGCCGCTGGCCAACGGCGGCGCGCTGGCGATCACACCCGCACCCGGCCCGGGGCTTTACTGGACGAACAAGCTCGCGGTGGACGGCAGTATGGCTGTGCTCGCCGCCGTGGCCACCGAACCCACCGAATTAACGTACGAGTTCCATGACAATACACTGATCCTCTCGTGGCCCGCTTCGCATCTCGGCTGGCGGCTGGAAGCGCAGACCAATGCGTTGGGTGAGGGGATCAGCACAGACTGGTTCACGATTTCCGGTTCGAGCGTGACAAACCAGGTATTCCTCCCCATCAACCCGGCTAACGGCAGCGTCTTTCTGCGGCTGATTTATCCGTGAGTGATATTGCCGGGAAAGTTGAATCGAAATCGTCCCGGCGGATCCGAACCAGCAGCCCAAGTGTCACCAATCCATGAATTTCTTTCGCGCCAGTCGCAAGCATCCCTGGGTTGCTCCAGTATTGGTTTTTGTCGGCGCGCTGCGCCCGCGCCGTGGTGGTGCTGGCGATTCCCAATCCTTGACTTGTGACCTTGCTGTCTTTATGAAAACCAAAACTTTTATCGCTGGATTGTTGGGGTCGGGCGTTCTCGCCTCGGGCGTTTTTGCCCAGAACGGCGTTATCACGGTATCCAACCTGACGCAGCTTGCGGGAGTTGCGGCGCAGCATGATCAGGCCATCAAACTGCAACCGGGCGTGTATCGCCTGGCGGATTATCTCACGGAGGAGGTGTTGGAAAAAATTCGCGCGGGCGTAAACCGCAATCTGCCGCGGCCGCCGGTGCCGATGTTTGTTTTTAGCGGCGACAACAACCATTTCGATTTCCGCGATGTGACCATTGAGATAGATACGGAGCTGTATGCAAAGCTGCCGGGCCGGAGTTACATCCGGTGTCTCATCATCGCTGGGGCCGGGAATCGTTTCGCTGGTTTGACCATCCGCAACACCGGCCCGCAAAAGGGCAGCAACGGCAACATTCTGTCCGTTGCCGGCGCGAGCAATACGTTGGAAAACGTGACGCTGCATGTTCACGGCTCGTTTCCCTATGGCTACGGCGATCTGTTTGGGAAAGGCGGGCCGAATCTGCTCCCGTTGCAAAAGCAGAGCGGCATTCAAGTGCTGGGCGCAGGCACGACGCTGCGCCGCTGCAAGGTGTTCAGTCGCGCGTTCGGGCATTGTTTTTACATTCAAGCTGGGAACGACATTCGCATCGAGGATTGTTATGCCGAAGGAGAGATGCGCGCCACGAGCGACATGTTGCGGGACGCGAGCGGTCCGGCCTTCGATCTGGGATTCAAGTCGGTTTATGAAAACCGCGACGGGCGTTACTTCATCGTGCCCGGTTACATGAAAAGCCTGGTCGAAGACGGCTTTCGCACGTACGGCGGCGCGGGGAATGTGACGTTGTTAAACTGTGTCGCGGTCAACACGCGCGCCGGGTTCGAGATCGGGGCGCGCGATGATAGCCCCCGCAAGACAATCATCGAAAACTGTGTGGCGCGCGGGTGCGAACGCGGCTATTTGCTCGGCTCGCATGTGATCGTGCGGCGCAGTCGCGGTGATATTACGCATGGACCGCTATTATATTTGCGGGGCGGGCGGGAGTCGGATGTGGAACTGGAACTCGCCGGGGGGCGTTCGGATTTTACGGTTCACGCGCTGGCCACGATCGCCGGGACAAATCATCTTGTGCGCCTCACCGTGCAGCCGCCTGAAAGTGATTTTCTCAATGTGCCGATCATGTTCGGTTTCGGCATGCCGGCGCACGCGGAGATGGCGAGTCCGATTCTTCCCGCCGCGACCCGCAATGTGACGCTGATCAACGAGATTCCCAATGTGGTGGTCCTCAACAGTGGCGCTGCCGGGGACTGCGAGGTGCGGACCAAGGGGAAACAATTCACCGATGCCGAACTGAAGAAATCGCCCGGCAACTGGTAGGGTTTGCCGAAGTTAAGGGTGAAACCGCGCTTTTACACATTTTGGGCGATCAACGCCGCGCTGGACCAACGCCGCTTGCGCCAGCAGTTGGAACAATTTCGCGCCGTTGGTTTCGACGGCGTGGTGTGGCATCCGCGATCTTATCCAAACGCGCCGCCGTATCTCGGCGACCGCTATCTCGCGGAACTGTCGGATGTCATTCTTCACGCCAAGTCGCTGGGCCTGGCGTTCTGGCTCTACGACGAAGACGGCTGGCCGAGCGGCACGGTGGGCGGACAACTGTTGAAACAATGTCCGAGCGACGCGCAACGCTGGTTGGAGCTTGTCCCGGAATCGGCCGTAGCCGCCGACGTGAGGAGGCGGAAAGCCAGCGAAATCGAGGCGGTCCGCCCCGTTACCTCGGCGGCGACGAAGGATCAGAACCGCGTTCTCTCCACTTTCGAGCGGGATGGCCGGGAGTGGTTGGTGGTCGAGCGCATTGGCGCAGGCGTGGATTATTTCAGTCCTGAATTCACGCAGCATTTCATCGAGCTTGCGCACGAACGCTATCGCACGGGCCTGAAACCCGAAGCGTGGCAGCACGTCGAGGCGATCTTTTGCGACGAGCCGGAATTCGGCTTGGGACACGCGTACGATTCGCTCTCCAAACACGGTGCGATTCCCTGGACGCCGAGGTTGCCGGAACTGTTCCGCGCCAGATTTGGCGAAGATTTGTTGTCGCTTATTTCTGACGTTTTTTTCAACAGTGATGGCAGGGCGCGTCACTCCGTGCGCGCCAGCTTGGATTGCGCAAAGACTTCTGGTGGCTTGTCCCGCCAAATAACGCGCGTGCGGTTTTGGGAGTTGCTGACGGATGTTTTCAACGAATCTTTCACCGCCCCGATCAACGACTGGTGCCAATGTCACGGCAAACTCTTCACCGCGCACGTCAAAGGCGAAGAACATCCGCTCTTTCAAGTGCCGACGAATGGCTCGTGCCATCAGTTTTTTCGCAATCTCACGTTGCCGGGCATTGACGCGTTGGAGCGGTATCCGTCGAACAACTTCTTTCCGCGCCAGGTTTCGTCCGCCGCGCGGCAATTTGGCAATGGGCGCTGCATGGTTGAAGCGTTTGGCGGCGCAGGGTGGGGCGCGACGCCGGAAGATTTGGAAAAGTATCTGCTTTGGCTCGGTCGCCACGGTCTCACGGATTTCGTGATGCACCTGAGCCAGTATCGCCTCGACAGCGCGGCGTTGCACGACTGGCCGCCGTCGCAACCGCTGCATTTGACGTGGCGCGAGGTTTATTCTGAAGTATTGGAGCGCGTCCGGCGCGAACTGGAGACCAATCCGCGTCCACCCGCCGACACACTCGTCATCGCGCCGAATCGCGGGATCATGGCGAATTACACGCCGCCGGAATTTCTGCAAACAAATGTTCACAATGCCGCGACATATCCCGACAGCATGGCTGGAAAGATCAACCGTGCGTTCTTGGCACAGATCGAGGCGTTGCACCGTGCCGGGGTGAATTACGACATCGCCGACGAACGGACGCTGGAACAATGCGGCAAACGAGAAGGCGACGAATTGGTGCTGGGTAATTGCAAGTATCGGCGGGTGATTTTAGGCGAAGGGTGTTCATTGAGCGAGGCGACGCGGGCGATTGTGCAGCTACTGTCTGGTGGCCCGCCGGTTTCCGTCTCCGCTCGAATCCAGACGATTGAAAAACACGCCGGATCGGAGATCGGCGCTCCAATTGCGGTGCGCTGGTCACTCGACGACCATCCCGCCAATCTGTTGCTGCTGGAAGCCGCCCCGGAAACGGATGGGTGGTTTACTGTCCGTTTTCACTGCGCGGCCGAGTTTTGTGCCACCCATGCGAAACTCAAACGCCTGACCCGATTGGAGGTGGTTTTCGCCGATGAGATTGCGGCAGCGACCCTCAACGGGGTGTCACTCACTTTTGAGCCGGATGTTCCTGCCAGCCGCGACGGTTCTCTGGCGCTCTTGGATTCAGTGCCGGTTGATGTGAACATGCTCCGTTTCCGCGCCGCCAATCCCAAAGTGAAGCGTCCCTTTGTCTGGCTGCGCGGATTGTTTCGCGTGAGGAGCCTCGCGCCGTTCAGTGCCGGGCCGGGCAGAACGGTTAAAACCGCCGGGTCGTTTGTTTTGCATCCGGCGCACCCTCGCGTTGAGCGCGATTTGGTGACCGATGGTTTTCCCTTTCTGCGGGGTTGCCTGCGGTTGACCACTGAAATCACGCTGGCAAAAAACATTTCCCGGTTACGGCTGGAAGGGGTGGAGGCGGACGCGGTTGGGCTGACCTTCGGCGCCAAGAATTTTCGCTGGGCCTGGCGAACGGATGGCGAGATTGGTTTTGAGGTCTCGCTGGCCGCAGGAGTGCATCACTTGGAATTCGACTTTGTGCCGAACAGCTTCAACGCTTTCGGCCCGCACCATTACTATCACGGTGACTGGCACGTAATCAGTCCTGATCAAATCAAGGGCGTGCGCAATTTCGCCGATCCGGCGGCCGCACCGGCAAACACGCATGTCGCGGCGTGGCATTTCCGGCGGTTCCAACTGCCTGCGGCCCTCCGTTGCCTATGAACCAGAAAAGCGCGCATCACCTTCTGATGAAGAGTCGTTGCTTTCCCATCATGCTCATCGCGCTGGTGAGCATGCTGGTTCAGGTCCGGGCTGCTGAATGGCAGTGGTCGGTAGAAGTTGAATCTGTCAACATCCGTGAGACAACCGCCCATCCCCGGGCGTTCCTGTGGATTCCGCCGGACTGTCGGCGCGTGCGCGCGGTGGTGTTCGCTCAAAACAACATGCTGGAGGAGGGCATTCTTCAGCATCCACGGTTTCGCCAGGAACTCGCGAAACACGGCATCGCGGAGGTGTTTGTCACGCCGACGTTCGATTACTGGCAAAGCGCGACGAACAACGACACGGTGAACGCCCGGTTTAATGCCTTGCTGAAAACGCTCGCCAACGAATCGGGATACGAAGAGCTGGAGTTTGCCCCGGTCATTCCGATGGGACACTCGGCGTCGGCCTCCATGCCGTGGAACTTTGCGGCGTGGAATCCCGAACGCACGCTGGCGGTTCTTTCCCTCAAAGGCGACGCCCCGCAAACGACGATGACCGGCAACGGCATGCCGAATTTGGATTGGGGCGGGCGTCATATTGACGGGATTCCCGGCGTCATGGTCATGGGCGAATACGAATGGCTGGAGGAGCGCTTGGACCCGGCGATACGGTTTCGCGCCGAACATCCGAATGCAGCGATTGCGATGCTGGCGTTGTCGGGGCGCGGGCATTTTGATTTCAATGACGAACTGGTGGATTACCTCGCGCGCTTCGTCCGCAAGGCGGTGGGCATACGGAGGCGCGATATTAAGACCAAGCGCGGAGGCGCGGAGAACGCGGAGAAACGCGAAGAAGCAATTGCAGAAAACTCTCTGCGTTTCTCGGAATTGCCCGCGCTCCACCCTGTTGACCCGCGTTCGGGCTGGCTGGTGGATCGCTGGCACAAGGACCAAAAATCTCACGCCAAGGCCGCGCCATTCGCGAAGTATTCCGGCGACAAGTCGCAAGCATTCTGGGCCTTCGACCGCGAGATGGCGCGACTTACGGAAAAGTTCAATGCCAGCCAGTGCTGCAAACAGCCGCAACTGCTCGGCTTCGCGCAGGGCGGCAAAACCATTCTCCAAACGGATACGCATTATCAGGTCGCATTGAAGTTCGAGCCGTTCAGCGATGGCGTGACGTTCCGATTGGCGACGACATTTCTGGATTCCGTGGACGGCGGATCGAAGAATTGTTCCCGCTGGACGGGCTTGCCCGCCGGGGCGCCACTCGGTCACGCGAAAGGCGGCGGCCCCATCGAACTTTCCCGCATCACCGGGCCGGTGGAACAGTTAAGCGCAGATACGTTCGCGGTCCGGTTCAACCGCCTGGGCATTCCGGCGGACCGGCGGGCGGGCGACATCTGGTTGCTGGCCGAACATCCGGGCAACGCCCAATTCAAGAGCGCGGTGCAGCAGGCGCTGTTGAAAATTCCTTTGCGCCTGACCGAAGGCGTGGAACAGCAAATCACATTTCCCGAGTTGCCCGATGTGAAATCCGGGACAAAATTCGTAAAGCTCAACGCCACTTCGGATTCTGGCGAAAAGGTTTGTTACTATGTGCGCGAAGGTCCGGCGTATGTGGATGGCAATGCCCTCAGGCTCACCAAGATTCCGTCGCGTGCCAAATTTCCGGTGAAGGTCACTGTGGTCGCCTGGCAATATGGGCGTTCCATCGAACCTGGGTTGAAAACCGCAGAGCCAGTTGAACGAACTTTTTTGATTACAAAATGAAACCAATTTCCTTGGTCGCCGTAACGTGCATTTCGTTGTTTTTACCGCTGGTTGTCCAGCCTGCGGTGGCGGAGTTTGCCTTTGTTCACCCTGGGCTGCTTCACAGCCGCGAGGCTTTGGCGCGCATGAGCAATGCGGTGGCCGCCCGGGAAAATCCGACCTTCGCCGGATACGAAGTGTTCCAAAGACATCCGCAGTCGCAGTCGGATTACCCAATGCGGGGGCCGATGGAAATGGTCGGGCGGAATCCAACCATCGGTCAGGCTGATTATGATTCGGACGCGAACGCCGCCCATCAATGCGCGATCATGTGGGCCATTACCGGCGAAAAAGCTTACGCCGAGAAATCGAAACAAATCATCAATGCTTGGTCTTCCACGTTAAAATCCATCACCGGTCGCGACGCCGTTCTGATGGCGGGCCTTGGACCTTTCAAAATGGTGAACGCCGCGGAGATCATTCGGTACACAGACGCCGGCTGGTCCGAGACTGACATCCGGCAGGCAGAGCGGCATTTCAAAGAAGTCATTTATCCGGTCATCAAGGATTTCGCGCCGTTCGCGAACGGCAATTGGGACACCGCGGCGATCAAGACGACGCTGGCCATCGGCGTTTTTTGCGATGACCGCGCCATCTTCGAGCGCGCGTTGCGATATTATTTGGCCGGCACGGGCGATGGCCGGCTGACCCATTACATCATCAACGACCAAGGCCAGTGCCAGGAAAGCGGTCGCGACATGCCGCACACCCAGCTTGGCCTGGCGCACCTCGGCGATGGCTGCGAAATCGCGTGGCATCAGGGGTTGGATCTTTATGGTTTCGCGGAGAACCGGTTATTGAAAGGGTTTGAGTACACCGCGAAATACAATCTCGGGGAAAATGTTCCGTTCGTGGCAACGCTGGACCGCACGGGCAAGTATCATCACTTCACCATTTCGACCAACGGACGCGGACGGCTTCGCGCGGTGTTCGAGCAAATTTACAACCACTACGCCAATCGAATGGGAATGTCCGCGCCATACACCCAGCGCGCCGCCGAGCAGATTCGCCCGGAAGGGCCGGGCCTGCCGGGAGCGGACCATCCGGGATTTGGAACATTGCTGTTCACGCGCCCGGCAAAAGCTGACACACAAACACGGGTTTTGCCGTTGCCGCCCGCGGGAATTATCGCCTGCGGTTCAACGAATGAAATCAAACTCACGTGGATCGCGGCTGTAAATGCGACGAGTTACAACGTCAAACGCGCCAGGGGAACGGAGCGTTTCCGCGTGCTTGCGCAAAATGTCTCGTCGGCCGCTTATGCGGATAAATCCGTCATGGCCGGTGAGGTTTATCACTACGTTGTTTCGGCGGCCAATGTGGCCGGCGAAAGCAATGATTCATTTTCGGCTTCGATTGGCGCGGGCCTGCCGGAAGCGTGGCGGCATCAGGACATCGGGAACATTGCAGTCGCTGGAAACGCCAGCTTCGACGGCACGGGGTTTACCATTGAAGGTGCGGGCCTCGACATCGGCGGCACGAACGACCAGTGCCACTTCGCTTTCGTTCCGCTGGATGGGAATGGCACAATCGTCGCGCGATTCGTTCCCCAAACCAGTTCCCAGTTTTCCAAGTTCGGCCTGATGATGAGGGAGTCCCCGGCCGCGAATGCAGCGCATGTTTCGTTGTTGCTGACGCCGGAGGCGACCGGACAAATCGAAGCGCCGGCTTGGAAAGGGGCGTTGATTTCTCGTGATTCCGCCGGCGCAGGCACAACCGTCCGCTCCGTCGGAGAAAAGCTTTCCGCGCCTGCGGTCACATACGGACGACTGACGGGCTACTGCTGGTTGAAACTGGAACGTTCGGGCGGCACGATCACTGGATCAAGTTCCTTGGATGGCAGGACTTGGACGCGCGTGGGAACGGCAACCGTCCCGCTGAAGCAAAAACTGTTTGCAGGCCTCCCGGTTTGCTCGCGCCTGCCGGAAATCACGACCACGGTGATGTTTGACAAGGTCTCGGTGACAAGCTCCGCGCCACGGACGAACTCATCGGCGGAAAACCGTATCACATCCCCGGACGGTAAAGTGGCTGTTGAATTCCGGCTCCAAGGCAACGGCACGCCGGCCTACACGATTTCGTTCAATGATAAACCGGTCGTTCTGGAATCGGGGCTGGGATTCGAACCCGCCTTCACGAATGGATTCAAGCTGATTGCGGCTTCGACTGACGAACACGCGGGACAATGGACGAACTGGTTTGGCGAACGAAGGATTGTGCCGGACAACTACCGTGAGCTGAATCTGGACCTGAAGCAGGAGTCCGGGCCGGTGATGCGAATCACGTTCCGGGCATACAACGAGGGAGCGGCTCTGAGATATTCATTTCCAGATCCGCAGACGCAGACCATCACCTTCAGCGGAGAACGAACGGAATTCCGCTTTCCGGACAACACTCATGGCTACGAAGCGCACGGCACGGAAGGCGAGTATCGGCGTGTGAAGACCGGCGAGATTCAACCCTTTTGCGAAAGGCCTTTGACGCTGGAATACGCGGCCGGAATGTTTGCGAGCCTCGCCGAGGCGGCGAATGTCGCTTATCCGCGCATGTTGTTGTCGCCTTTGCGGGGTGTGCCCGGAGCGCTCGTCAGCGCGTTGGGCGGAAGAACTTCCAACACGGCCCGCCAGGATCAACGGCATGATCCCACGGTCACGCTCACCGCCGGCGCCGCCACGCCGTGGCGAATGTTTGTCCTTGGCGAACGCGCCGGTGATTTGCTGGAACGGAATCATCTGATGCTGAACTTGAACCCGCCGGGCGCGTTGACCGACACATCATGGCTCAAGCCCGGCAAGGTGATGCGCGACACGACGCTGACCACAACGAACTCCAAGGCGATCATTGATTTCGCCGCGACGGCAGGGCTGCAATATGTCCATCTCGACGCGAGATGGTATGGCTCGGAGGAAGTGGCGACGGGGGACGCCACGACTGCCCGTGCACCGAACCTCGACATTCAAGAAATCGTTCGTTACGGGCGTGACCACGGCGTGCGGCTGCTCGTGTATGTAGATCGGCGGCAGGCGGAGAAGCAGCGCGACGTTCTTTTTCCGCTTTACGAGAAGTGGGGCATTGCCGGTGTGAAGCTTGGCTTTGTGAACGTTGGCCCGCAGGCTGAGACCGCGTGGATCTCGGAAACGATTCAAAAGGCAGCGCAGCACCACTTGATGGTAAACATTCATGACGGCTACCGATCGACAGGATTGAGCCGCACGTGGCCCAATCTGATGACCGTCGAAGGCATTCGCGGCAATGAGCACATGCCCACGGCGGAGCACAACTGCACGCTGCCGTTCACGCGCTACGTGGCGGGCATCGGCGACTACACGGTTTGTTACTACACCGACCGCATCAAGACGACGCACGCGCATCAGTTGGCGATGGCGGTGGTTTCGTTCAGCCCGCTGCAATGGATTTTCTGGTATGACAAGCCTTCCAATTACCACGGTGAACCGGAGGTGGAGTTCTTCCGGCACGTGCCGACGGTTTGGGATGACACAAAGGTCATCCACGGTGAAATCGGAAAGTTCGCAGCCATCGCGCGGCGCAGCGGGAACGACTGGTTTGTCGGCACAATCAACAACAGTGAAACGCGGACCCTGAAACTGCCGCTGGACTTTCTGGATCGCGGGGAAAAATACACAGCACACCTCTATTCGGATGACGATTCGGTTGCGACGAGAACGAAGGTCGGCATTGAAACGCGGGTCGTGGATTGGCAAACCACTCTCGATGTGCCGTTGAAATCAGCGGGCGGCCAGGCCGTGTGGATTGAGGCAGCTTCCAAACTGTGAGCCGTATTCACTTGAATACATCCTCCATCCGGCACGAGTTCATGGCCATTGACGAAGGGCACGCGACATTGCTGCACATCAATGAACGCGATCAGTCGAAGAACTGGATTGTCCCCGTCGGCCAGCCGGCGGCCCGGGACATGCAATTGATCGGCACCGGCCGGATTCTCATAGGGCATCATCACGGTTACAGTGAGTTTGACATCGCCCGCGGGCGGTTGGTGAAAGAATTCAAATCGCTCGAAGGCGTCACGGCGGTGCGTCGTCAGCCAGACGGACACACAATCATCGCGGGCGTGGACATTCCCGGCACAAAGGGCGTCGCGGTCTTGGAACTGGATGCGGATGACCGCGAGATGCAGCGCGTGATTTTTCCTGGTGATTATGTTCGGCTTATCCGCCAGACGGAACAGGGGACGTATCTCATGTCCTGCAACGATCGCATGCGTGAAGGGTCGAGAGACGGGAAATACCTGCGCGAGTTTCCGGTGGAAGGTTTCTATCACGCTTGGAAAGCGCTGCGGCTGCCGAACGGAAATCTGATTGTCACGGCAGGCTATGGAGCATTTGTCG
The DNA here is from genome assembly GCA_964594985.1 of uncultured Bifidobacterium sp. GTDB lineage: Bacteria > Verrucomicrobiota > Verrucomicrobiia > Limisphaerales > JADLHS01 > JADLHS01. The sequence goes on along the minus strand of CAZQNQ010000004.1, from coordinate 73,733 downwards.
TCGAACTCGATCCCGCCGGGAGAATCCTCCGCAAGTTCGGCGGCAAAGACCAGGTGTCTGAAAAAGTGCGTCCATTCTTCTACGCGATGTTTCAGTTGCTGCCGGATGGGAACATCGTGCTCGCGAACTGGCAGGGCCACGGTCCGGGCCTCGGCAATTCCGGTGTGCAATTGCTCGAGTTCAACCATGCGGGGGAGATCGTCTGGTCGTGGAGCAAGGCGGATTTGATTTCCTCGCTCCAGGGAGTGTTGGTGCTCGACGCTCTCGATACGGCAAAACTGCATGACGAGCGCCGGGGCGTGATGCTGCCGGGGTAACCCGGCCTGCGATCGGGTTCAGCTTTACAGGGAAACCTGCGTTGCGTTTTCATTTCGAGGAGTTGTCTGGCAGGCTGCCGGAGTCCAACACCATGAAGAACAATCGTCAATTCCTGTGCCCGGAGGGCGGTGGAGCATGAGCCTGCCGGCGCTGGTCCTGTGTGACGATCAATGGCATCCGGCGGCGGACGTGCAACGCGGGTTGGGCGCATTGGCGGATTCACGTTTTACTTTCGAGTTTGTCGCCGGGGGCGGCCAATGGTCGCCCGAGCGAATGAAAGATTTTGCGCTCGTGGTCGTGGCAAAGGCCAATCACCTTTGCGCCACGAACCCAACTCCCTGGCTCACGGCCGGAACGCCGGGCGGGTTTCGAGATTTTGTCCGGCGCGGGGGTGGGTTGATGCTCGTTCACGGTGGGACTGGTTATGCGGATTTGCCGGAAATGCGGGGAGTGACTGGTGGCGCGTTCTTGCGTCATCCCGACCAGTGCCCGGTGACGGTCGAGCCGGTGCTGGAGCATTCCTTGACGGCGGGCGTTTCGCCGTTTCTGGTCACGGATGAGCACTATCTCATGGTGTTGGATGATCCCCAGGCTGATGTTTTTTTGCGGACGCGCTCCGAGCACGGCGTGCAGCCCGCTGGTTGGCTGCGCCCGGAAGGGAACGGACGCGTGTGTGTGCTGACGCCGGGGCACAACCTCGAAGTCTGGCTGCACCCGGAGTTTCAAAAGCTGTTGCGGAATGGTTTGCAGTGGCTGGCGAAGATAAACTGAGATGGCTGATGCGATTCACAATCCCATTCTGCCCGGCTTTCATCCCGACCCGAGCATTTGCCGTGTTGGCGCGGATTACTACATCGTCAACTCGACGTTCGAGTGGTTTCCCGGCGTGCCGATTCATCACTCGCGGGATCTGGCGAACTGGCGACTCATCGGCCACGCGTTGACGCGGCAGTCGCAACTGGATTTGCGCGGCATCGCGGATTCCGGCGGGGTTTGGGCGCCAAGTCTGAGTTATGCCGATGGCCAGTTCTGGCTCATCTACACAAACATCCGCACCTGGGGACTGGGGCGACCGTTCAAGGATATTGGAATCTATCTTACGACAGCGCCGGATATTCACGGGCCGTGGAGTGAACCCGTGACGTTGAACTCCATTGGTTTTGATCCCTCGTTATTTCACGATGACGATGGGCGGAAGTGGCTCGTGAACATGGAGTGGGATTTTCGCAAGGGGCGGGATCGCTTCGCTGGCATTGTAATTCAGGAGTATGATGCCGCCGCGCGCAAACTGATCGGGCCGGCGACAAAAATCTTGCGGAAGGAAAACATTCTTTGCGAAGGGCCAAATCTCTACAAGTGCGACGGCTGGTATTACCTGATGCTGGCGGAGGGCGGCACGGGCTGGAATCACGGCATCTCAATGGCGCGGGCGCGAAACATTCTCGGGCCGTACGAACTCGATCCGCAGGCGAGTGTGTTGACATCGCGCGATGATGCATCGCTCATTTTGCAAAAGGCCGGACATGGGGAACTTGTCGAAACGCCCGCAGGTGAATGGTATCTCGTGCATCTGGCGAGTCGCCCGTTGAAAACGGGCGCGAGACAGAATTTGGCCTCCCCCGATAAAACGGCTAGCGCGACAGCGCACGCAGGAGATCGCTGTGTATTGGGTCGCGAGACGTGTTTGCAGCGCGTCGAATGGCGGGACGGATGGTTGCGACTGATTGGCGGTGGGACGAAACCGCAACTTACTTTCGGAGCGCCGGGCTCCGACCCGGCTCGTCGGGAAATGTCATCAGAACGCGCCGGGTCGGAGACCGGCGTTCCGGGGCGCGATGATTTTGATGCCACCACCCTTGATCGGCGCTGGAGTTCGTTACGGCAACCAGTGGCGGAATCATGGCTCTCCCTCACCGAACGACCCGGCTGGCTGCGATTGCGCGGGCGGGATTCGTTATGCTCTTTGTTCACGCAAAGCCTGATTGCGCGGCGGGGGCAGCATTTCCGGTTCACTGCCGAGACGTGTTTGGAGTTTGCGCCGACGCATTTCACGCAATTGGCTGGGTTGATCTGTTACTATGACACGCGGCAGCATTACTATCTCCGTGTGATCCATGACGAGAAACTCGGCACAGTCCTCGGCGTTGTGCTGACGGATGATGGCGTTTATGACGAACTCACCGAAAGTCAAATTGCCATCAATGATTGGAAACAGATTTTTCTCCGCGCGGAAGTGGATCACGAGCGGTTGCGGTTCCGCGCCTCTCCCGACGGCAAGTCATGGCAGAACATCGGCCCGGTGCTCGACTACGCAAAACTCTCGGACGACTACGGCAGCACGTTGCGTTTCACGGGCGCGATGATTGGCTTGTGTGCGCAGGATGTCGGCGGCACAAACGCGGTGGCGGATTATGATTACTTTGAATACAACCCCGAGTCCGCATGATCAATAAATACGACTACATCAACATTGCCTTCTATTTCCTGTTTATCGCGGGCGTGGGGATTTACTTCATGTGGCGGAGCAAGAACACGTCGGATTATTTCCGGGCGGGCGGCTTGCTGCCGTGGTGGGTGACGGGCGCTTCGACGTGGATGTTTTCGTTCAGCGCATGGACGTTCACCGGCGCGGCGGCCAAGATGTATCAAACCGGGCCTTACGCCTTCGGTCTTTATTACGCCATATTGATTCCGTGGGCGGTGCTGCTGTTTTTTACCTGTTACCGCTTTCGCCGGATGCAGGTGGTGACGCCGCTCGAGGCGGTGCGGTTGCGGTTCGGCCAAACTTCACAGGTGTTCTTCACCTGGTCGCGGTTGCCGTTCATGTTGATTTTCGGCGGCATTTCGTTGAACGCCATCGCGGTATTCATGGCGGCGGTGTTCAAGGTGGAAATTTTCTGGGTCATTGTGGCGATGGGCGGGATGGTGACATTGCTGGCGCTGCTGGGCGGTTCGTTTGGCGTGGCGGCGAGCGACTTTGTGCAGATGTTCCTCATCGTGGCGGTGACGGTGACGGTTTCCGTGCTGGCGTTGGCACAACCGGACATCGGCGGCATTTCAGGAATGCTGAGACAAGCGCCGCAAGCGCATTACAACTGGAGCAGCATCGCGCGCCCGGAATTCATCCTCCTGTGGTTTGTCGCGTTGAACGTCACAAAGTTGTTCGAGGAGAACGCCATTGATAAATCCGCAAAATATCTGATGGCGCGCGATGATCGGCACGCGCGCATGACCCTGATTATTCCCGTGGTTGGCGCGATTCTCGGGCCGCTGCTCTGGCTGGTGCCGCCGACGGTGGCGGCGATTCGGCATCCGAACCTGGCGGCAAATTTTCCGCTGCTCAAAGTGCCGGAGGAAGCCGCGTTTCTTCAGACCGCCGTGGACGTGTTGCCGCAAGGCATGTTGGGGTTGCTGATCTGCGGCATCTTTGCCGCGACGCTGACGACGATGGACGCGGGACTGAATCAGGGCGCGGGGATTTTTGTGCGGAACTTTTATCTGCCGATTCTGAATCCGCAATGCCCGGAGAAAAAACTTCTGCTTGTGAGCAAACTGGCCACCGGCGTGTGCGGCGTCATCATGATCGGTTTTGGCTTGATGTGGGATCATTTCCGGCAATCGAATTTGTTCGATCTGGTCAATCAGGTGGCAATCAGTCTGGGCATCCCGATTTCGATTCCGCTGTTCCTGGGTTTGTTTTACCGGCGCACGCCGCCGTGGACTGCGTGGAGCACGGTGATTGTTGGACTGATAACATCATTGAGCCTGAATGCCCTGCTCAAAGATGCGGCGGGCAAAACGAGCCTGGATCGCTTCCTGTGGTTGCCGGGAATGAAGGGGCCGTTTACGTCGGAGGAAAATACGCAGTTCGCTTTGTTTGCGACGGTGTTTCTCGTTGCGGCGGTGTGTATCGGGTGGTTTTTCTTCACTTCGATTTTCCACGAGCGCAGCTCCGCCGAATACAAGCAGAACGTGGATGAATTCTTCGCGCGGCTGAAAACGCCGGTGCAGGCCAAGGTGGGCGGGGCGGCGCGGGAAGATCAGGCGATGTCCGGCTCGATTGGCAAACTGCTGTTGCTCTACGGCGGATTCGTGACGTTACTGGTGCTGATACCAAACTCAATGGGCGGGCGTTTGTGTTTTGTCGCGTGCGGCGGAGTCATGGTGATGGCGGGCGCGCTGATCTGGTGGACACATCGGCACAAGCAGCCACCGCTGTTGTCGGGGAAGGAAAGCGGAAACCCGAAATCCGAATGACGAACTTCGGGTTTTCCCCAGCCATGCAACTTGATCCGGTGGATATTCAGTTTGACGGGCGGCGTCCGTGGGGGACGCTGCACAATCTTTACTGGCCGGAACGGCATGCCGTGGGGGCGGCCTTGGTGAGTTATCTGTTCAAGGCCAGCCCGGTTTGGATCCTCCCGGTCATCACGGCCAACATCATTGACATCATGGCGAATCGGCGCGATGGCGGTTTGCGGGCGCTGTGGATCAACGCCGCCATTGGCGCGGTGGCCATCGTGCAGAACATTCCGGCGGCGGCGGTGTATGTGAGTTATCTGAGTCGCGCGGTGCGCAACGTCGAGGTGCGATTGCGCTCCGCGCTGGTGCGGCGGTTGCAGATGCTCTCGATCAGCTATCACAACCGCGCCAGCACCGGCGCGCTGCAAACCAAACTCACGCGCGATGTCGAATCCATCGAGATGTTGAGCCGGCAGATCGTGGACGTCGGGTTTTTCGCGGGCGTGACGATTGTTGTGGCGCTGGCGGTGACGGCGTGGCGGATGCCGGTGTTTCTGCCGGTGTTCATTTTGTTTGTGCCGCTCATCTGGCTGGTGCGGCATTTCATGGTCGGGCGATTGCGGCGCCACAATGAAACGTTGCGCAAAGAGGTGGAGGCCATGAATGCAGGCGTGCTCGGCATGATCAATATGATTCCCATCACCCGCGCGCACGCGGTCGAGGCCGACGAAATCCAGCGCGCGGAAGATCAATTCGGCAACGTGCGCCAGGCGGCGCGCTCGTTTGATTTCGTGGCGGGAACGTTCGGCGCGGCGGCCTGGGTGGTGTTGATGTTGTTCAATCTGGCGGGGCTGAGCGCTGCCGCCTGGTTGAGTTATCGCGGCACGCTGCAGTTGTCGCCCGGTGACATCGTGCTCCTGGCCGGCTATTTCAACACGATCATGGCGGCGGTGATGCAATTGAACGCCATGCTGCCGCTGATCACGCGCGGCTTCGATGGACTGCGCAGCATCGGCGAAGTGTTGGCATGTCCGGATATCGAGGAGAATCGCGACAAAAAACCGGTCGCGGCGGTGCGCGGCGCGTTTGAGTTTGAGAACGTCCGTTTCAGTTACGGCGGTAAATCCGGGGGCGCCGCAACGTTGCGCGACATCAATCTGTCCGTGGCCGCGGGCGCAACCGTTGGCATCGTCGGGCCGAGCGGTTCGGGCAAATCCACGCTGGCTAATCTCATCACGGGTTTTTATCGGCCCACGACCGGCCGGATTTTGCTCGATGGCGCGGACATGAACGCGATTGATCTGCGCACGTATCGCCGGCATCTCGCCGTTGTCAGCCAGCAAACGATTTTGTTCAACGGCACGCTGCGGGAGAACATCATCTACGGTCTGCGCGGCGTGCGTGAGGAATCGCTGCATCGCGCCATCGAGGCCGCGAACGCGGCGGAATTCATCCGCGATTTGCCACGCGGTCTCGATACCGAACTCGGCGCGGGCGGTGTGCAATTGAGCGGTGGCCAGCGGCAGCGCATCGCCATTGCCCGGGCGCTGCTGCGCGATCCGCGCGTGCTGATTCTCGACGAGGCAACCAGCGCACTCGACCCCGGCAGCGAAGCCGTGGTGCAACAAGCGTTGGAGCGATTGATGTCCGGGCGCACTACATTCATCATCGCGCATCGTCATGCCGTGCTGCGCCGCGCGAACCGGATATTCACCTTGGACAAGGGGGCGCTCGTCGCCAACACCATTGCCGCCGCTGCGTGAACGCCATCGTGAACCCTCAACCCTCAAACAATTCATTCCGTCCCGGTCAGCCCTGGCCGGACAACAACGGTGTCCACATCAACGCCCACGGCGGCGGCGTGTTGTTTCACGACGGAGTTTACTATTGGTTTGGCGAGCACAAGATCGAAGGAGCGGAAGGCAATGCCGCTCATGTCGGGGTTCACGTTTACTCTTCAACCGATCTTTACAATTGGAAAGACGCGGGCATCGCACTCGCAGTGAGTGATGATCCCGGAAGCCCGATTGTGCGCGGCTGCATTCTCGAACGCCCGAAGGTCATCTTCAATCCGCGCACCAAACAATTCGTGATGTGGTTTCACCTGGAACCGAAGGGAAAAGGCTACGGGGGTGCGTTGAGCGGCGTTGCCGTGGCGGACAAGGTGGCCGGACCGTTCCGGTTTCTTCGCGCCTTCCGTCCCAATGCCGGCGTGTGGCCGATGAATGTGCCAGGTGCCGACAAGCGCGAGTTGAGCGCGGACGAACTGGAACTCCTCGCCGGCATGGAACTGAGTGGCGGACCGAGACCTTGGCATCCCAAGCAATTATTGTTTCGGCGCGACTTTGCCGGCGGTCAGATGGCGCGCGACATGGCCTTGTTCGTGGACGACGACGGCCGCGCCCATCACATTTACGCTTCGGAAGGCAACGGCGCACTGCATATTTCGCAGTTGAGCGATGATTTTCTTTCGTCGTCGGGCCGATTCATCCGCGCTCTGCCCGGGCGGTTCAATGAAGCGCCGGCGCTGTTGAAATGGCGCGGGCGTTACTTCATGTTCACATCGGATTGCACGGGCTGGTCGCCGAATCCAGCGCGGCTGCTGGCGGCGGATTCCCTCCTCGGCGAATGGGGGGAGCTTGGAAATCCATGCATCGGCACGGCGGCGCAGATCGCGGGCACGTTTGAATCGCAAGCAACCTTCGTTTTACCGGTTCCGGGCAGGGCGGATGCGTTCATTTTCATGGCCGACCGTTGGAATCCGCAAAATGCGATTGATGGCCGTTACGTCTGGCTGCCGCTTGAGTTCAAGCATGAGGTGCCGACGGTTTCCTGGCGCGACGAGTGGGATTTGAGTGTTTTCACAAAAAAGATATGAGCAACAGCAAGCGCCCTTTCCTTGGCATCTGGTTCGGCAATTTCTTTGAGCCGTTTTACTCCGACTATGAAGCCACGCGCAAAGGCATTGCCGACGTGGCGGGACTCGGGTTCAACAGCATCAATTTGGACTCAAAGGCGTGGGAGGATTTCTTCGCGCGCTATCGCGGTGAACCGGCCAGCCAGTATGTGGCGATGCACGAGTTCATGATGGCGGAAATGGCGAAGCACGACATTGATTACACCTGCCTCGCGCTTTATCTCTGTGGGGACAATCTCTACCCGAACATCCGCGGCGCGCCGCCGGTGCGCGGCGAAGAACCGACGCGCCCGAACGGTCAGCCGATGGGCACTTACAAGTATTGGTCGCCCAAAGCACAGGAGACGATGGTCGAACACGTGCGCGGGTTGCTGAAGCTTTATGGCAAGGGAATGCGCCGTCGCGCGGATGGTCGCATCATCATGCAGACGATGTTCGAGCCGATCCCAAAGCCAAGCTTCGATGCGGAAGGAAGAGGGAAATATCTCACGTGGCTGGAACAGCGTTACGACGGTGACATCGCAAAGTTGAACCAGCGCTATGGACTGGCGGCAAAATCTTTTGCTGAACTCAAACCGGAGGAGTATTGGCTGCGTCCCGAAGAATTAAACTGGGTCGGTTGCGCGCGGCCCAACGTTGAGGACTTTGCCAAGCGCCCGCCGGATTTCTGGCGCTGGATTGATAACCAGACGCACCTCGCCGAAGTGCTGGAGGACTATCTCGCCACGATGTTGAAACACTGGCGTTCGCTGGAGGAAAAGATTTTCGTCGAGCCGCAACTGCATCAGTGGGGTTATTTCTTCAACCCGCCGGGGGCGATTGACTGGCAGACGGGACAGCGGGCGCTGGACATTTACCGTTGCTCCAAGCATGTGGACAGCGTGCTGTTCATCAGCGCGCCACTGAACGCGGAGAATCGCGCCGACGCGATGGCGTTGAGCGTGGAGGGTTCCATCCAGCGCAATGCGAACGAGCATCGCCCGTTCACCGCCGGCCTGTATCTGGGCCGTCACGTGAATGGTGACATCTACCGCGTCGTGCCGCCGGCGGAGGCCATCGCAACGCATGTGGCGAATGGCGCGAAGGGATTGCACATCTACGGTTACAGTGGCCTGGATGACGGCGGGGTGATGTACCGCATGGACGAGATGTTCAAGGAATCGTTGCGGGCGGGCAATCGCTGGGCGGCGGAAGTCATTCCGTTGCTTGATCAGCCGCGCGCGAAGGAAGTGGCGTTATTGTTTCCGGCCGAGATGAGCCTTTACGAACCGCTTGAAGTGGACGCGGAAGGCCGCAACCGCATGGATTTGTTGGGCTGGTATCAGCAATTCACCGATCTCGGCTGGCATGTGGACATCGTTCACCCGGATCAGATTGTCGCGGGCGCATTGAAGGAATACCGGCACCTCGTCATTCCGACGAACTCGCTTTATGACCTCGGCGGCAACAAGGCGCTCGAAGCGGCGGTGAAGAAGTTTGTGAGCGCCGGCGGGAGTGTTTTTCACGGGCCGGCTTGCGAACTTGCCCAGCGAGCTTTTGGCATCGAGGAACAAGAAATCGCTTTCGACTGTCTGGACTGGGATGAGGAAGTCATTCCGCACGGCTGGGCCACGGTTGCGTTCCAAAGTGGCAACGTCATGGCCACATACATTCAAAGCGGCAGGGCCGCGATTGCTGAAACGAAAATGGGAAGCGGCACCGTCTATTCCTTCGGCTTTCAATATGGGTACGCCTATTGCCGCCGCACCATGCCGATCGTGCCGCCGCAGTACGGCAAACGCGAGATGCACCCGGTTGTGTTGCTGATCAAAACGCCGGTGGAAAAGCTGGCGGGCATTTCGCCGCTCGCACCGATGAAGCCGATCAAGGGCGTCGAGTGCGCGCGATTCGGCAGGAAGCTGCTCATTGTGAATCATCGCTCCAGCCCGTTGGACGTCAAAAACATCCAATATAAAAAGAGCATTGCGATGGGAACTTCTGAAACAGGATGGCTGGCGGCCCACGCCGCAATTTATTTGGAACAATAGGCAGCGTGTCTGTCAAGTTGGGGGGATTCCCGAATTGGCCAAGGGGAATCGCGAGTTCGCCTACTACATTCGCAAAGGCTCGGCGACCATCAGAGCAAAACACGATGAGGAAATCGAGTTGGTCAGCTTGGCGGCCACGGTTCCTTTCGATGATCGCATTCACCACCGTGCCGTCTTGAACGACCTCAAGCTTCCGCTGATTCAGAATTATCTGCGCGAAGTGGGCAGCGACCTCTTGGCTGGTTCCGGCAAGATGGAATTTGCCCAGTTGTGCCGCCAGATGCGAATTGCCGACGGCCCTGCCGAAGCGATGCACCCGTTGAATGTCGGCCTGATGTTTTTCAACCCGGCACCGCAAAAGTTTTTCCCGCAAACACAGATTGACGTGGTGCAGTTTCCCGATGGCCCCGGTGGCGACACTTTCACGGAGAAAACCTTCGCTGGTCCATTGGACGTGATCCTTAAGGACGTGCTGACTTTTTTGAAAAACGCCGTGATCGAGGAACGTGTGGTGAAACACGGCGACCGACCGGAAGCCGACCGCTTTTTCAATGTGCCATACGCCGCATTAGAGGAGGCGGTGGTCAATGCAGTTTACCATCGCAGCTACGAAATCCGGGAGCCGATTGAAGTCCGGGTTCTGCCGGATGAAATCACCGTGGCCAATTATCCGGGTCTGGACCGCTCAGTCAGTATCAAGGAACTGCAAACCGGGCGCTTTGCCACGCGGCGGTACCGCAACCGGCGCATTGGCGAATTTCTGAAAGAACTCAGTCTCACCGAAGGTCGAGGCACTGGTATTCCAAAAATGTTGGAAGCGCTACGAGCCAATGGTTCTCCAAAGCCCGTGTTTGAATCGGATGATGACCGGACTTATTTTCTGGTGCGCTTGCCGCTCCATCCTGAATTCATCAAAGAGGCCAGGGAACGGAAACGTCTAGCGACCGGCCAAGTCACCGGCCAAGTCACCGGCCAAGTCACCGGCCAAGTCGCGGCGCAGATTCTCCAGTTCTGTGAGCAACCGCGTAAGGCTGGCGAAATTCAGGCACTCGTCGGGGTCAAACACCGCCAGACATTCCGCGAAAATTATCTCAACGCGCTTATCGGCAAGGGCTGGCTTGGGCGAACGATTCCCGACAAACCCCAAAGTCGGTTGCAACGTTACCAGACCACGGACGAAGGGAAGAAGTGGTTGCAAAGCGCGACCAATCAAACCCCAATCGCATGAACTTGAAGTTGAAAGCGGACACCAAACGGATTAAAAACGATAGGGTTGGATTAACTCGTATTTGCAACCGTGACAGGCATCGTTGGCAAATCTGTATCGAACCAACTTCCGTCCCCCACCCAGGCGGGGCGTGAACTGGAACAGATTTTACAGGGTGGTGACATTGATCTCGCCTTGGTGAACTGGCTGGTTGCGGCAGACATCCCGGAATTCCGGGACCTGCCGCGCGCTGCCTATTTCAAACAGTTGGACGCCATGACCGAACAGGTGCGGCAGGACATCGCGAAGATGCAAAAAGTGGCTGCGGCACGGGGTGAGAGTCTTGACGCGGCGAAGACCCGCTGCGCGATTTTTTGTAATGCCATCATCAAGTTGCGGTTCGCCTACACCGAGGAATTCCGGCAGGAGCAGGTGACTTCTGCGCTGCTCAGGTCGTTGTATGCTGACCCAAACAACATATGCTTGTGAAGCGGTTGCCGCGTTGCTCACAACTTGTTTTTCTGTCGCGGTGAGGCACTCTTGCCTGCATGAATTCTGTCTGCCAACGCCCGCGTTGTGCTGCTGCCATTCACAGAAGCAGCCTGGCGCGGTTTGCGGCGGTCGGTTTGATCTTGTCTGGTTGTTTCAGGGCATTTGGCGCGCAGGTCGGCTCAGGGGATTATTTGATGGATGTGTGGACGGGCGACAACGGTTTGCCCAACAGTTCGGTGACGGCGATTGTTCAGACGCCCGAGGGTTACTTGTGGATTGGCACGCACAACGGACTGGTGCGTTTTGACGGCGTTCGCTTCGTGAATTTTAAGCCGCTCAACACACCGGAACTCAAGCACACGCGCGTTTCGGGTTTGTTCCTGGATTCCGAACATACGCTGTGGATCAATACGTATGATGGCTCATTGACCTCATGGCGTAATGGCCGCTTTGTTCACGAGTGGCAGGGTTGGGCGGGACTACAGATGGCACAAGTTTTCTCGACGGCCAGCAACCGAATCTTCGCCACGATGGGGGGTGGTTTGTTGCTGAGGCAAAGCGAGTCGGATTCACCTGTTGAATGGAAACTGCTCAATCCTGAAGGACGTTCCATCGGGTCTGCCTATCATCAAGATCGTGACGGGGTCATCTGGTATAACACGCGCGAAGGCCAACTAGGACGTGTGAACGGGACGAATTCCCAACTGCTGGCTCATGGGGTGGGACTGGACGGTCAGCAGGTCAATTGTCTTACAGTAGATCGCTCCGGAGTAATATGGATTGGGACGGACAAAGGGATCGCCGCATGGGACGGAGCGCAATTTGAGAATCAAACCCCCACAAATGGCGAGCCCGTGGTCGCGGTTTCTTTCATCTTTTGTGCCCGGGACGGCGGCCTCTGGACGGTGGCCAACAATCGCGTGCGGGAATCCAAGCATCGCCAGTGGACGAGAGAAGCGGAGTCGTGGGGGGAATTGATGGGAAATCACATGCCCGCGTTGGAAGCCTACGAAGACCGCCAGGGCGGCGTCTGGTTTCGGCATCTGGGCCAGGGACTTTTTTATGCCAGGCCCAACGGCGCGTTCCAACGGATTTCATCAGCCGAAGGTTTGCCAGGCGACCGCGTCACCTGCTGGCTTCAAGATCGTGAAGCCAACATTTGGGTGGGAGTGGATCGCGGCGGACTGGTTCATTTGCGCGAGCGGCGGTTTCAAGTGATTGGTCCGGCAAGCGGTTTGTCTTCTCCGGCGGCGGCGTCTGTTTGCGAAGACAGTCAGGGGGCGATCTGGATTGGCACATTTGGCAACGGATTGCATCGTTGGCATGGTGGCCAGTTGACTTCGTTTGGTTCATCCGAAGACATCCCGGAAAAATTTGTTTTCTCTGTGTGTCCGGATGCGCGGGGGCGGCTTTGGGTGAGTGCGGGACGCGAGGATTTATTTGTGTATGATCAGGAGCGAATGACGCGTCCGGCGTGGGACGTACATGGAGTCAAAGCCATTTTTACCGACCGGCAAGGGCGGGTTTGGCTCGGAAGAAACCGCGGCCTTTCCTGTATTCGCGACGGTGGGTTGAAGGTCTTCAATGCGCGCGACGGGATTGAAAGGACGGACATTCACGCGATTGTGGAAGACAAGGATGGCAGGATCTGGGTTGGCGGCGGCGGCGGCTCGCTTTACCAGTTTAACGGGGAGAGATTCATCCAACATCGGCCTGCGGACGCGCTTGCCAATGAGACCATCTGGTCAATGCTTTGCGATGAGGACGGAACTCTGTGGGTGGGGACGTTTAGCGGCGGACTCTTGCGATACAAGGAGGGACACTTTACCCGTTATACGACGGCCAATGGTTTGCCGAACGACATCATCTGCCAGATTCTTGACGATGGGAAAGGTAATCTTTGGCTGGGATCGCACCGGGGCATCTTCAGCGTTTCCAAGCAGTCCTTGCATGATTTCGCTCGTGGATCGCTGGCTTCACTGTCATGCAACACGTATAGCACGTATGATGGCTTGCCAACACTGGAGTGTTCCGGCAGTTATCAACCATCGGCCTGGCGCGGCCGCGATGGACGCTTATGGTTCACGACTGCGAAGGGGGCGGTCTCGATTCAACCGGCAGAAATTCCTGTAAACCGTGTCGCGCCAACCGTGGTGATCGAGGATGTATTGGCCGGCGGAAAGTCACTGTTTGCCAGCCCGACAACCAATGGCGAAACCAAATCGTTGCCCGTCCATGATCGGACCACGTTAAGAATTCCTCCCGGTAAACGCCAGGTCGAGTTTCACTACACAGCACCAAGCTTCACCGCCCCGGAAAAAGTGGGCTTTCGTTACAAGCTGGAGGGACTGGAAAACGAATGGATGGAGGCGGGGCAGCGCCGCGAAGTCCATTACAGTTATCTACCGCCGGGCAATTACACTTTTCGCGTGTCGAGCGGCAAGGCTGACGGTGGGTGGAGTGAAACAGATGCAATCATGTCACTAATCGTGCCGCCGCGCTTTTATGAAACGCGCTGGTTTTCATTGGCGGTTGGAATTACCGCCGTGATGGGCGTGGCGGGCTTGGTCAGGTTCTTCATCGTTCGGAAGATGCGCCAGGAGGTTGAAGTTTTGGAGCGGCAGCGCGACATCGAACGGGAACGCGAACGGATCGCCAAGGATATTCACGATGATTTGGGGGCGGGCTTGACGCAGATCATGTTGCAAAGCGCGCTGGCGCAGCGTGCCAAACAGGAAGAAACCCCCGCGTGCTTGGAACAGATTTCTGAAACGGCGCACGAACTGGTCGGGGCGATGGATGAAATCGTCTGGGCCATCAATCCCGAAAGCGACACCCTGGACAGTCTCGTCACCTATGTGGGGAATTTCTTTCAAGAGTATGGCACGCGCGCCGGTTTGCGTTGCTGGCTCGATTTGCCGGCGCAACCGCCCGCGCTCGTGCTTTCAGCAGAAACGCGGCACAACCTGTATCTCGCGGTCAAAGAGACATTGAATAACGTCGTCAAGCACGCGGCGGCCACCGAAGTCTCGTTGCAGTTCAGGACGAGTGATTCCGGGTTCAGTTTTGTCATCAAGGACAACGGCAAGGGATTTATTCTTCACCCGGGCAGACCTCTTTCCGCGCAGGATGGCCGCATTTTCTCCGGACATGGTTTGACCAATCTCACCAGCCGGTTGGAGAAAATCGGTGGCCAATGTCATGTGCGGAGTGAAGCCGGCAACGGAACGGAAGTGGAGTTGACAGTCATGTTACAAGGTGGTGAACACTCAAACCCGAGCAAATCATGACCGCCTCAAAGGAAATAACCGGACCTGAAATTAGCGGCAAAAGCACCATCAAGATCTCCATCGTGGAAGACGATGCCCGGGTGCGGGGCAGTCTGGTGCGATTGATAGATTCCACGGAGGGTTTTTGCTGTGTCAGTCAGCATCCAAGCGCCGAGAATGCGTTGATCGAACTCAAAGTGACCCGCCCGGATGTGGTGCTCATGGATATCAATCTGCCCGGCATGAGCGGGGTTGAATGCGTGCGGCAGCTAAGGGAACTGCTTCCCACCACTCAAGTGGTGATGCTGACAGTCTATGAAAACACCAACATCATTTTTAGCGCGCTGACAGCGGGTGCCAGTGGCTATCTGCTGAAAAAAAGTCCGCCGGAAAAACTGATCGAAGCCGTCCACGACGTCTATCGTGGCGGTTCTCCGATGACCAGTCATATCGCCCGGAAGGTGGTGGCTTCATTTCAACAGGTTGCCAACCCGGTGCATGAATACGAAAAGCTTTCGCTGCGGGAATTGGAAGTGTTGGATTTTCTGGCCAAAGGCTTTGCGTATCGAGATATCGCCGAGCGATTGAAAATCAGTTATCACACCGTGCATACGCATATCCGTCATATTTATGAAAAATTGCATGTGCGGACCCGCACTGAAGCAGTGACCAAGCATTTCCAACAGGTTGGCGGCTTGCGCCCGCAGGAAAAAAAATCTTAATCTTATTTTCCGGCCAAGCTGAGACTTCCGATTGCCTGTGGCGGCGCCAATCGCTTGATTTTCCTCCCGCCAGTCTGTCATTCGCCCGAATTTACACCTAGTTGACTGTTGGTGAGTCTGCATCGCCAAGATTGGCGACCCCCCCACTTCCATTGCACCCACTACTGGCGATTTTCTCCGGCCAGTTAGCTGATAAGGTCTTTCTCACACGCCGCCTTTATCGAGTCAGCCTGTCTGGCGCTTTACAGACAGACAAAGGTCACTTTTGAGGGCCTTTCTCTGAGCGCAGATGGATGGTTGGCAAAAATTACTTGCGACGTAACAAACACGTAAAAAATCACGACCACCATACCCCATTCGCACCACAACCAAACCAATTCAACTCATGACAACAAATCCAACTCTTCATTCATCCACAGTGAACCGGCCCAGCCGCCGCTGGTGGCTTACGCTGGCCATCGCGTCGCTCGTCATCACCAGCCAGGCGGACGACCGCTTCAAGGCGGACAACCAGGACAATCTCAATCTCACCACGTCGTGGGATGGTGGCGTGGCCCCCGGGGCCAACGATGTGGCCGTCTGGGATAATCGCGTGACGGCGGCCACCACCCTGTTATTGGGGGCGGACCTCAGTTGGGGCGGCATTCGGATTGAAGACCCTCTTGGCGCGGTGCAAATCAACGCGGGCAACACGCTCACGCTCGGCGCCGCCGGGATTGATACCAGCGCGGCAGTGCAGCCTTTGACTCTTGGCAATGCCTTGACAATCGCCGCGCCTCAGACTTGGAACATCACCACTTTGGTGACGGTCAACAGCACGATCACAGGGGCGGCGGGAAACGGCATCACCAAGAGCGGATTCGGGACGTTGGCGCTTACTGGCGGCATTAATGCATTCGGCGACTGGCTGACCATTGACAGCGGCATCGTCAACATTAACAACGGAACCACCACGCTGCCCATTCGATTGAACGGCGGGCAGTTCACAGTCGGGGCGGCGCTCTCCACACCGATTGCTGTGACTGAAGTCGGCGGAAACATTCAAATCACGGCCAACCGCACTCTGTCGGGAGCGTTTACGGGAACGGGGATTGCGACGATTCTGATTGGTGGCGCCAGCACCACGTTAAGCTTCAGCGGCCCGGACATCATGGGCGGCTTCAACGGCACTCTCAATCTGGGCAATAGTCCGGGCGGGCTTCGCCCCAACGCGGCAAGTTTTGCTGGCAGCAGCGGCATGACCGTGGACCTTGGTGTGAACAACGGTTACTGGACCCGCAATAACAGCGCCGCCACAGTGAACATCGGAGCGCTTCAGGGGGCGGCGGGCACGCAATGGCGCGGAGGCGGGGCGGGTACCACCTACGCCATCGGCGGCAAGAATCTCGATACGGTTTTCTCGGGCGCAATCATTGAAACGTGCGCCATCAACAAAGTGGGCAGCGGCACCTTGACGTTGGACGGGCCGAACACGCACACCGGAACCACAATGATCAGTGCCGGGGTGCTGCAAATCGGCAATGGCAGTGACACGGGACGCCTGGGCAATGGCGCGGTGATCAATAATGCCGCGCTGGTTTTCAATCGCGACGGCAGCGCGACCGTGACCAACGCCATCTCCGGTTTTGGCAATGTCACCAATCTGGGCCCGGGCCGGGTTATTCTTACGGGAGCGAATTCCTACATTGGATTGACCGTCGTGGCCGCGGGTGAACTGGCGGTCGGCTCCGCCTCGCAGGTGTCCAGCGGGCATAGCGTCGGCAACGGGGCGACACTCGGGGCCGTGCTTACCAGCGCAAACGCCACCGTGACCAAGGGCAACATCACTTTTGGTTTCGGCTGTTCGTATCATTTCGACCTCGGAACATTTGGCAATCCGTTCAGTCCTGTGGCGAGCAGCCTCGGCACCGTGACGCTCAATGATTCCGTGGTGGTGAACCTGTCCGGGACCAACCTGGCCGTGGGAAGCATCACGCTGCTCGAATACGTCAGTCGCGCCGGGGCCGGCAGTTTTGTGCTGGGCAGTCTGCCGGGCAATGTGGCGGCCACCCTCAACGACGACACCGCCAACAAACGGGTGACGCTGACCATCACCTCCGTGGATGTAGCGCCGGATGCCACCCTCCGTTGGGTGGGCGACGCGACGGGAAATTGGGACATTGACAATCCCGCCAATGCCGTCTGGCAGGCGGTCAGCTCCAGCCAGATCACCCATTATACGGACGGAGTGCCGGTCTTGTTTGACGACACGGCCACCGGAACGACGACGATTCAATTGCTCTCGGGTTTAAGTCCGGCGGCGGTCACCGTGAACAACACCAGCAAGACCTATGCGTTTGAGGGCTTTGGCGGTTTGTTCGGCGAAATGGGTTTGACCAAACAGGGAAGTGGTGTTTTGAACATTGCCAACCAAAACTTCTATACGGGCGTGACGGTGATTGAAGCGGGAGTGATTCGCCTGCACGGAGACGCCGGCAATACCGGCGGCGGCAATATCACCAACAATGGCGCGCTCGTGATTGATAAAACCGAAGTCAGTTTTCAACCATACACTCACCAGGCCTCTGGTCAGATTGCCGGGACGGGGAGCGTGAGTTTTCTGGGGATTGACACCAATAATTCCATCTTCCAAGTCATGGTGGGAACGGCGGATGGCAATCCCTACTCGGGTGGGACCACCATCAGCAATGCCCTGGTGCGAATGGATCCGGTGAACACGGGCAACACCGCGCTGCGCGCCGCCGCGAAATCCACCGGCTTGGGCAGCGGCACCATCACCTTCCTCGGCGATTCGGTTTTGCGGCTGGACCAAGCCGGCCCCGGCGATAATGGCTCGGCCACGGCGGGAAATCTGGCGGCCCCGCTGAATGTTCCCGCCGGGCAATCCGGGCACGTTTTAGCCCCGGGACGATACACCTTGAGCAGCCCTTTGACCGGGGGCGGCAACTTCAGTCTGACGGTGGGAAATGTGCGCGGAAACGTCTCCGGCAATTGGAGCGCTTTCGCCGGACAGATCAATATTCTGGCCTACGATGCCAGCGACGATTTTCGCGTGGTGAATGTCGCGGGCTGGCCAACGGCGAAATTGCATTTGGGGCCGGGCGTCAACATGTATTCCCGGACCACCGCCAACGCAATCATTCCCATCGGCGAATTGTCCGGCGAAGAAGGCTCGCAGATGGACGCCGACATCAGCGGCGGAACGGAGAACGGCAATCCGGTGACCTGGCTCGTGGGCGGACTGAACACCGACGCGACGTTCGCGGGCAACATCGTCAACGGCCTTGACGCCGTTTCACTGATCAAGCAAGGCGCCGGCAAACTCACCCTTTCCGGCACCAACACCAGTTACACGGGCAGCACCACCGTCAGCAACGGGGTGCTGGCCCTGGTCGCCAACGTGGAAGGCGATGCTGGCCTTTCAAACTCCGCCACGATCACTCTCGCCGCGCCGGGTGTACTGGATGTTTCAGGCCGAACGGATGGGACGCTGCATCTGGGCGCTGGCGAAGCGAACCAGACGTTGCGAGGCGCTGGAACGATTCGCGGCAATCTTGTGGTTGGGAACTTGGGCGCGCTATCGCCCGGGTTTTCCGTGGGAACTTTGACTGTGACCAATCAGGTCAGCCTCGGAGGCAACGCCGTGTTTGAATTGGATCGCTCGTTGTCGCCCAACAGCGACCGGCTCGTGGCGCCGACTATCGCAGCGGGTGGCACGTTGACCGTGACCAATCTCGGTCCGGCCTTGCAAGTCAACGACACCTTCCAGTTGTTCAGCACGTCGGTCGCGGGCGCGTTCGCCACCGTGAATCTGCCGGCCACCGATCCTGTTCACAACGTGGCCTACACGTGGGAGAATCGGCTGGCGGTGGATGGCACGGTGCGGGTGCTCACCGTGGATTCGTCGGTCAATCCCAATCCATCTGACATCGCCCTCTCGGTGAACGGTGGCGTGCTGGAACTCCAATGGCCGGCGGACCGCACTGGCTGGACCTTGCAGACAAATGCCGTGAGCGTGGCAGACGCGGGCGCGTGGTTTGAGTTTCCGGCGGGGACCGGCTCGCGGGACACCAATCAGGTGTTCATTACCATTGATCCCGGCGCAACCCATGTGTTTTACCGGTTGGTTTATCCTTGAAATGGTGGGTTGGTGGAGGCCGGACGGGAACTGCGCTGCGTTGGCCAGCTCCCGCCGGCCTCTAAACCGCCGCAAGCGATTGTAACAACGTGATGAAATTCAAAACTGTTTACGCAACATCCATCGAATGGAAACGAAACCGCGCCAATCCGGCATTCACCTTGATTGAATTGCTGGTGGTCATTGCCATCATTGCGATTCTGGCGGCGCTGTTGTTGCCGGCCCTCGCCAATGCCAAGGAGAAGGCCAAACGGATTCAATGTCTCAACAATCTGCGCCAGATTGCCATCGGCATGACGATTTATGCGGGCGACAACAATGATCGGGTGGTGGTGGCGCGTGACAAAGCCGTCCAAAACTGCCTGAACCCGATTGATGCCAACGCCGCGAAACAGGTGAATCTGGTGGTGCAATCCAACAGCGTTTCAGTGTGGAGTTGTCCGAATCGTCCGGGCTTGCCGGTGTATGAGGCGGCCTTCGATCAGTGGGTGATCGGTTATCAGTACTTCGGTGGCATTGAAGTTTGGAACAATCCAGCCGGTCAGTTCCGGTCCCGCAGTCCGGTCAAACTGGGCCTCTCCCGACCTCAATGGACTTTGGCCGCCGATACCGTGATGAAAATCAACGGCAGTTGGGGCGGTCAGGAGGGTGGCGATCGGGCTTTTGTGTATGCCAACATGCCGCAGCATCGCGGCGGTCGTTCCATGGTGCCCAAAGGCGGCAATCAGGTTTTCGCAGACGGCTCGGCTCGCTGGATTAAATTTACCGACATGTATTTTCTGCACACCTGGTCATCCGACCGTTCATTCACTTCCAGCCGCGTGGCCTATTTTTATCAGGACAGTTCCGACTTCGGCACCACCGAACCGCCGCAGTATCCGATTCCATTGAGCCAGATGCTGCCTTCATTGAAAGCGAGGCCCTGAACCAGCGAAGCATCGTGTTGTTTTGTCGTATGAGATTTCAATTGGCCTTGGGGCTTGTCGTGGCTGGTTGTCTGATGAACCTCGGCGTCATGGCTCACGGTCCCTTTGACAACTCCACGCGGTTGGTCCGCCACGCGGATCGGATCGAACTTGAGGTCACGATGGGGAAGGAGGGCGCGCGGAAAGTTCTCGCCGGAGCCGGATTGTCTGCCGCTGCCGGGGCCGGGGCGCTGAAAATGCGCGCTCCGGGCGTAACCTTCGATCTCGCGCCTGGCGTCGCCGCGAGTTTTTTCAAGCTCACGGCGGGTGATGAAACATTGACGGCGAGCAGTGCCAACGTCCTGTTCGATGGGGTGGAAGCCATCTTTACCCTGGTTTACCCGCTGCCGGAAACCGGCGCGTTGGAGGCGGAAGCTCATTACTTCGAAATCGTCCCGGAAATGCGCGACGGGTCGCTATTTGTCACTACTGCGGAAGGGCAATCGCTCGGCGGCGCGCGTCTTTCCCGGGGTATGCCGACGGCGAATTTCACCTTGGCCCTTCCGCAAAGCAGGGAGACTGATTTGACTCCCGCAGCTTCGGACCATGCTCCGAACCTTGCTTCGGTGGCTGCGGCTCCGGCAGCCACCGATCAAACTGCAGCAGTGCCCGCATTGCTTTCCACCGCTCCGCTTGTGACCAATGTTGAACATCCGATTGCCCTGTCATCGAACCGCGCCATGGCGGGGGCCGGCGTTGCGATGATCGTGTTCCTGACAATCTGGCTGACGGTGAAACTGGCCCGTACCCGCCGGACCTGACTACAACCAAAAAGTAACAACCCATGAAACAAACGCTCCGCCTCATCCTCGCCGACAGGTTGTCATTCCTCCTCATCGCAATGTGCTTGCTCGTTGCAGCACCCGCCCTGGCTCAGCGCCAGATGGAAAATCTCGGCCGCGGGGTCGTGGCCGTGCGCTCGGGAAATTCCGCGGCTTACATCGGCTGGCGGTTGCTGGCGACTGATCCAGAGGACATCGGCTTCAATCTCTATCGTTCACAAAACGGTGGTGCGCCAATAAAGCTCAATGCCCAGCCGCTCACGAACACGACTGACTTCGTTGATTCCACCGTGACACTTTCGGTGTCCAACGCGTGGTTTGTCCGTCCGATAATCGGTGGCGTCGAGCAAGCCCCCAGTACGCCCCACGGTGTCCCGGCCAATGCTCTGGTGCCGGTGGATTTTCAAAACAAGGTTGGCCCTTACGTTTCCGTCCCGCTCAAGCCGATTAGCGGAGGCTATTACGTGCATCATTGCTGGCCGGGCGACATTGACGGGGACGGTGAGTATGATTACGTGGTCACGCGCCTGCCCAATGCGGGCGGCGTCAATTTTGTGGAAGCTTATCTGCAGAACGGCACCTTCCTTTGGCGCATGGACATGGGGCCCAACAGTGACACGGGCGGGGATTTTCCTCCCACTGGCGTCAGCCTGGGCCATTCGGACAATGTGACGGTTTACGACATGGACGGCGACGGTCGAGCCGAGGTGCTGGTTCGTACGGGAAACGGCGTTACGGTGACGAATGCAGTTGGCGCAGTCGTTGCCAATATCACCGCCGGCAACAACACGACACAATTCATCTCGGTCATTGATGGCCTGACCGGCGTGGAGAAAGCGCGCGTGATTTTGCCGAATCCCGTTCCCTCTGCCGGGGCGATGAGTTCGCATTTCGGCATCATGTATGGCGACGGCACGCGCCCCAGCCTCGTCGTCGAATCCATCAATCGCAATGCCAATGGCTCATTCAATCTGAGCGTCACGATTTGGGATTATCGTGACGGTTTGCTGACCAATCGCTGGCTCTGGACGCCGCCCAACGACGGGAAGAACTACGCGCGGGCCCATCAAATCCGTATCGCCGATGTGGACGGCGATGGAAAAGATGAGTTTTGCGAAATTGGTTTTGTGCTGCGCGACAACGGAACGAACGCCATTCCGATCTGGAGCAACGAACTGTTGCACGGCGACCGTTATCACGTCGCGGACCTCGATCCCGACCGGCCCGGGCTGGAAACCTATGCCGCACAACAGGACAATCCCAATTTACTGGCGACGGCTTTGCACGATTCCGCCACCGGCGAAATGATTCAACGTTGGTTTGCCGGCGGGGTGGTGGACGTGGGCCGGGCCAATACCGGCGACGTGGATTTGAACGTTCGCGGAGTGGAACTGTTTTCCGTGCAACCCGGCTTGTGGAGTTGTCGGGGTGAATTCATCAACAACAGCCCGCCGTATCCCAACTTCAGCATTTGGTGGGACCCCGACCTCGCGCGCGAACAACTCGACAATGCGCGGGTTGACAAATACGGCGTGGGTCGCCTGATCAGTCCTTACAACATGCAAAATCCGGCCAAAAGCGGACGATCCACCTGGCGCAACGCCCAGCCGCTTTACGGCGATTTGTTCGGCGACTGGCGCGAGGAAATGTTGTTCGAGGCCACGGACGAGAGCGCGCTGATCATTTTCACGCCCGTCACGCCCAATAACACCCGGATGGTTTCGCTGGCGCAGGACCCGCAGTATCGCGCCGGTTTTACCTACAAAGGCTACATGCAATCCATCTGGCCCAGCTTCTATCTCGGCAGCGGCATGGCGACTCCGCCCATCCAGCCGGTGTCTGATGCCGACCTGGTCTGGCGCGGCAATACTTCATTCACATGGGACGCCGCCACTGCCAACTGGTTCACCAACAATCTTTGGATTTCCAACACCACCCCCGCTGCGTTTACATCCGACGCATCCGTTCTGTTTGACCGATCCGGTTCGAACCACGCGCCCATCACCATCGAAGGCACGGTTACGCCCGGCACGATGAAGGTTCACGCCGCCACGGATTACACGTTCATCGGCGGAACACTGGCGGGCGACATGGAACTGGTCAAAGCTGGTCGCGGAAAACTGGCGTTGGACAACACGAACACTTTCACAGGGCGCACGTTGATCAGCGAAGGATTGTTGCTGGTGAATGGCGCGTTGTCATCCAGTCCCGTGGTCGTGCGGGGCGGAACGTGGCTGGACGGTCGCATCGGCGGCAACGGTGATGTCGGTGGCGGTGTGATTATTGAGCAAGGCGGGGGAGTTTCGCCCGGTTCGGGCCTCGGTTCCGGCGGCGTGTTAAACATTGCCAACGGAGTTACATTGCGCGGCGGAACGTTGAACGACTTTGATCTCTCCGATGATCCGACGGGAATCCTCAAGTCCAACGATCTGCTGAACATCACCGGCAATCTCACCTTGCAGGGCAGCAATACGCTGGTGATTCACAAACTGAACGCCACGCTCCCGCCCGGGAACTACCCGCTCATCACTTATTCGGGCGCATTGGTCGGCAATCTGAACAGCTTCGTGGTGCGGGGATTGGAGGGCATTCCGGTTTCATTGGCCAACCCGCCCGGCGCGATTGTGCTCGTGGTGAAGGAATTTCGCGATCCCACCACTGTCGTTTGGGCCGGCGGACCGGGAAGCAACTGGGATTTGATTACTTCCAGCAATTGGTGGAACGACGGCGTCAAGGACTGGTTCGTGCCGAACGACACGGTGCGCTTCGACAATACTGGGTTGACCCATCCGACGGTGAATCTGGTCGGCTCGCTGCCCACGGCTGGCGTTACCGTGGATTCCACGGGCAACTATACTTTCACCGGCAGCGGACGCATCTCCGGCCCCGGCGGTCTGGTCAAAACCAATTCCGGGCGTTTGACCGTGTTGACGCAAAACGACTACACCGGGCCCACCGTGGTGCGGGGCGGCATTTTCGACGTGACCGATTTGAATGTGGCCGGCACTCCCGGTCCGTTGGGACAGGCTGGAGCCGGCCCGGCGAATCTGGTTTTCCACGGGAGCACATTTCGCATCGCGAGCGCACAGGCGTACACCGACCGCAGCATCACGCTCGCCGCCGGGCCGACCACCTTTGACATCTCGCCCGGGAACGCCAACGTCAATCTCTCCGGGCTGATCACCGGTCCGGGGGCATTGGTAAAAATGGGAGCCGGCACGCTGACCTTGGGCGGGGCCAATAATTACAACGGCGGCACGCTCATTCACAACAGCACGTTGCAACCGGGTTCGGCGGCGGCGAACACCATGGGCCTTGGTTCGGGCATGGTGATTTTGACCAATGGCGGCATCTTGAGCCTGTTCGGTTCGGCGGCGGGCGACTTGGGCACGGGCAACGCCGGCGGGCCGTTCGCAAATACGCTGAATGTTCCGGACGGCACCAGTGGTTCGTTTTACTCGCCGTTCCGATTCGCCGTGAACAGCCCGTTGACGGGCGGCGGCACATTGAATGTGCGCGTGACGGGCGTGCGCTGCAACTACGGCGGTAATTGGTCGCAATTCACCGGGCAAATCAATGTCTCGTCCCGCACCGGCACGAGTGATTTCCGCATCAGCAGCACATCGGGTTTTGCCAATGCGCGGTTGCATCTCAACAACAACGTCCTGATGTATTCGCGCGCGCCGGCGGGTGTGACGATTCCCATTGGTCAATTCTCGGCGGCGGCGGGTGCCATCCTCAGCGCCGGGCAGGGCAGCAGCGAAGGCTCGCAGTTCGCCGTCACCTGGCGCGTGGGCGGGTTGAACACCGTCGCCACCTTCGCCGGAACGATTCAGGGCACAACCGCGATTATCAAGGAAGGCACGGGCACTTGGATTCTCACGGGAACGAACACTTATTCGGGACTGACCACCATCAGCAACGGGGCCGTGCAAATCGGCAGCGGCGGCAACGTCGGAAACCTTGGTTCCGGCAATGTGGTCAACCATTCCTCCCTGATCGTCAACCGCTCCGGCACCCTCGCCGACACGAACTGGGGCGTCATTAGCGGCAACGGAGACGTCTTCAAGCGCGGCTCGGGCACGCTCACGTTTACCAAAACCCACACTTTTGGCGGCGCCATGAGCGTCGAGGGAGGTGTACTGGCCCTCACCGGCTCCGGTGCCATCGCCAATGCATCGAACCTTATTGTCATTGGCGGGACATTGCTGGATGTCAGCGGGCGCGTGGGCGGCGGAATGAATGTGACCGGCGGACAAACCCTTTCGGGCAACGGCTCGATTCGCGGCAACATCACGCTGAACAACGGCGCGGTGCTTTCGCCCGGCCATGCCGCCGCCTTGCTCGGCACGTTGACGTTCAGCAACGCCCTGACGCTCGCGGCTGGCAGCACGAGCCGGTTTGAAATCAGCAAGGCGCCCACGACCAACGATGTCGCGCGGGTCCTGGGCGCGCTCGCGAACGGTGGCACGTTGATTGTGACCAACATCAGCGGAAATTCACTCGCTGCCGGCGACACGTTCAAACTGTTCAATGCCGCCAGTTACAGTGGCTCGTTCGCCAACGCAGTGCTTCCCCCGCTTGATTCGGGATTGGGCTGGGACACCAATGCGCTCAATGCCAGCGGCACTATTTCAGTTGTTACGGTTGTTCCCCCGCCGCCACCCGTGTTCAGCGCCGTGGGGCTGTTCGATGGTGCGTTTGTATTCGGCGGCACGGGTGGCGTCGCCAACGCGGATTTCTATCTGCTCGGCACGACGAACCTCGCAAATCCGTTGACTAACTGGACGCGGCTGTTGACCAACCAGTTTGACAACAATGGCAATTTCAATTTCACCAACACGCTCAACCCGGACTGGCCGCAAATTTTTTACCGGTTGCAATTGCCGTGATTAAACCCGCATCTGTGAAACCGATGCATGAAAGGGGCATTGTCCGCTGCTTTCGTGGCCATCGTCTCGCCCAACCTGCTCAAAACAATGAACCCCCTGCGCTTATGAAATGTCCAGTGAAGCTGCGGCGATGTGTCAAATCACTGCCACGGTTCGTGGTCGCAATCGCCGGCATGACTCTTTGCTGCGTCTTTGGCCCGGCGCATGTTTCCGCCGCCATCATCACCAATGATGTCTTTGCCAAGGACACATCCGGCAATCCCATTTACGCGCAGGGCGGTGGCGTCTTCAAGTTCAACGGCATCTATTATTGGTATGGCGTGAAATACAACGGCGCGGTGACTTACTACAACGATCCATGGGCCGGCCAGAACGACAACTCGAGCTTCGCCGGGATTTCCTGTTATTCGTCCACGAATCTGGTTGATTGGAAATTCGAGCGGCTCTCGACAACGGGTCTGTCCGCCGGCTGGGTGGGACGCATGGGCGTGTGCTACAACACCAACACGCAACAATATGTGATGATATCGCAGCGGGGTGCGGGAGTTCAATTCGCCACCAGTTCCACCCCGAATGGCACGTTTGTTTTCCATCACACGCAGACCACGCTGCCGGTGGTCAATAACAGCACCGGCGATCAGACCATTTTCATTGATGACGATGGAACGCCTTATGTGATTTGTTCCAGTGCCAGCGGGCGCAGCCATCTTTATGTGCTGCCCTTGCGGGCGTCGGATTATTTGAACGTGGAGGCCGGGACCGAGATTTACAGCGGCAACGGGCGGGAGGGCAACTGCATGTTCAAATACAACGGAAAGTATTATTTCTGTTCGTCCGATCTGCACGGCTGGAACGCTTCCCATTGTTACGTGCTCGAATCCACGTCCACCAACATTATGGGGCCGTACTTGCCGGAATACGTGATGGATCGAACCGATCTGGATTTCTGCCACGTCACGCAAACCGGATTTTTCTACACGGTTCAGGGGACCAACGACACCACGGTTTTGTTCGTCGGCGACCGGTGGTGCGATTTCGGCGGCAACGGCATCGGTTACAATCAATGGTGTCCGCTCACGTTCAACGGCACCAAGCCGACGTTTCAATCGGTAAGCGTCTTCGACCTGGACGCCGCCGCCGGCACGTGGAGCGTGGCCCCCGGAAACAATTACATCCTGAATCCGGCCTATGAAGCGGATCGCGTCACACAGACGAGTGTGGCGGGTTGGATCAACACGGGCAGTGGTTTTGGCAACGCTTCGGGCAGCGGTCATGTTCCGGGAGATTTTCACTTTCGTCATTTCAGCGGCAGTCCCTACGCCGCATCCACCCGCCAATTGGTGACCGGATTGCCCAATGGCACTTACAATTTGAGCGTGTGGCATAAGAGCAGCGGCGGTCAGAGCACCGCGCGAATCTTTGCGCGTAACTTCGGCGGCGCGCAAAAGAACGCGAATATCAACACCGCGCAACCGGTCTGGACGCAGGTTTCAATCACAAACATTCCGGTGATCAACGGCCAATGCGACGTGGGGCTCGACTCCGTCGCCGGCGCGAATCAATCGGTGGACATAGACGATTGGTCGTTGACGCTGGTGGGCCCGCCGCCGCCGTCCGGCTTGACCGCCAACTCTGGCGATGCGCAAGTTCCCTTGAATTGGAACGTCGCGACCAATGCGACTGGCTACAAGGTGAAACGCGCAACCACCAATGGCGGGCCTTACTCCGTGATCGCCAGCCCGACAGTCAACAATTTCACGGACAACACCGTTGTAAATGGGACGACCTATTTTTATGTCGTTTCCTCCACCAACGACCTCGGTGAAAGCCCTGATTCTGCGCAGGTCAGCGTCATGCCTTCGGCCGGGCCGATCATCTCGGCGGCTTCGGCCAGTCCGAATCCAGTGTATCCCGGCCAGGACATATTCATCAGCGCCACGGTGACGGCTCAAGCCAATCCGATAGCCGAAATCACCGTGGACGCCAGCGCGGTCGGCGGATTGGCCGGCCAGATTCTCGTCCCGAATGGAACGGGGGCTTATACCAATACGATCACGGTTGATGCCATGACTTCCATCACCCTCAAAATATTGACCGTCAATGGAGTTGATGATCTCGGAAATATTTCCGCGCCGTTTTCATTCGCGCTGACCATCGGCGCCGCAACCACCACCTGGGATGGCGGCGCGGATGACGACAACTGGAGCAGCGGCGCGAATTGGGTCGGCGACACCGCCCCGGGTTTCGGTTACAGCCTGACCTTTGCCGGTTCGGCCCGTCTCACGCCGTTGATGGACAGTTCCTACAATGTCCACGATCTGCTTTTCGACAGCACCGCCGGTGATTTCAACATCAACGGCCTCGGCGGCACTTTGACGCTCTCCGGCAGTGTGACCAACAATTCAGCCAGTCCGCAAACACTGGATGTGCCGGTTGTTCTCAGCGCTCCGGCAACGTTCAACGCGGCTGCCGGCGACCTGACGCTCGGTGAAACGATCAACAACGGTGGCAATCTGCTGACCATCACCGACGGCGGATCCCACACTGCGGTCAACGGCGCCATTTCAGGCAATGGCGGCTTCACCAAGAGCGGCGGCGGCACCAACACGTTGTTCGGCGTCAATACATTTCTGGGCGACACGACCATCTCGGGTGGCGGCGTGACCATCGGCGGCGCGGGACAATTGGGCGCGGGCTTCTACTCCGGCGCCATCGCCAACAACGGAACGCTCACTTACGACAGCAGCGCGGCGCAGACATTGTCAGGGGTGGTCTCCGGTCCGGGTGGCTTGAACAAAACGGGCTCCGGCTTGCTGACACTTGCCGCCGCCAACTTGTTCAGCGGCCCAACCCGCATCACGGAGGGCACGCTGCGCCTGACGAGTCCGCTGGCGTTGCAAAGCAGCGCGTTGGATTACAACAGCGGCAATCTCTCCTTCAGCGCCATCACTTCGGTCACCCTGGCGGGATTGCATGGCACTAACGAGGCGCAGGATTTCATTCTCAATAATCTTGCGTCCGGCGCAGTCGGGCTGTCGGTCGGTGGCAACAATGCGAGCGTTCTTTACGCGGGCAACTTGAGCGGCTCCGGATCATTGACCAAAAATGGCACCGGCACGTTGACCCTGGCCAACGCCAATTACACCGGCGCCACCACCATCAACGGCGGCGGCGTGCTCGCGGTTTACGGCGGTTCGTTTGGTTCGCCCGCCAGTCTCATCACGATCAACTCCGCCGCGTCGGGCGGCACGGTTCTTATCTTGAGCAATTGCACCGCCACCGCTTCCACGGTCACGCTGGGAATCAGCGGCGGCAGCACCGGCGTCAGCGCGGCTCTGCGCGGAAACAGTTCAGCCAGCTTCGGTGGCTTGACCATTGGTTCCAGCGGTAACACACCGGGAAACCTGACCATCGCCACCACCGGCAACGTTGGGTTGGGCAACGTGTTGATCAACCGCAACGCGGGCGCCGTCACCACAGGAAGCACCGGTGCCGGCCTCATCGTCAACAATGGAACCGTCGCCGCCGCCAGCGTGAGCATCGGCCAAAACGGCGTTGCCGGCCGGGGCGCCGATCTGAATCTCAACGGCGGGTCGTTGACGATTGCCGACGCCGCTGCCACGGGCAAATTCGCCATCAACTCATCCGCCGGCAACGGGTTCATTACTATGACTGGCGGCGCGTTGACCTATCTGGGAACGGACGGTTTGCTAATGTCCGTTGGATCAGGTGTCAGCCGTTTTACCCTCAGCGGAGGCACGGCCACACTTGCCGGCATCACGCTTAATTCAGGAAATTTCGCCGCCACCACGAACTCCCTCGTCGTTTCAAACGGCGCGACGCTCTACCTCGGCAGTGTTGGACTCGTGCTCAAGCAACCCGGCGGCAATGTGTTCGCGTCGCTAGGCAACGGCGGCGCCACGGTAGGCGCGCTGACGAACTGGTCGTCCGTTGCGCCAATAACCCTGGCCGGCATCACTGCTTTCAAGGCGGCGGATGCTTTGGGCGCTGCCCGCAACATTTCGCTTGGCGGAGTTTTGTCCGGCGCGGGTGGAATCAACAAGACCGGCGCGGGCGCACTCACATTGAGTGGCACCAATACGTACACCGGCGCCACCACCGTCAGCGCGGGAACATTATCCGTCAACGGCCGGTTGACGGGAGTTGGCGCGGTCACGGTCGCCAATGGCGGCACGCTCGGAGGCGCGGGAATCATTCGTGGCGCGACGACTGTTCAGAACGGCGGCACTTTTGCGCCCGGCGCGTCCATCGGCACGCTGACGTTCAGCAACTCCCTGACGCTGGCTTCCGGCAGCACGAGCCTTTTTGAAATCACCAAATCGCCGCTGACCAATGACGTGGCCCGCCTGTTCGGCGCGTTGACCTGCGGCGGTACGCTCATCGTCACCAATATCAGCGCCGGGGCGCTCGCCGCGGGCGACAGTTTCAAACTGTTCGAGGCGACAAGTTACAATGGCTCGTTTGCGAACATTCTTCTGCCGGCGCTCGCGTCCGGCCTCGCATGGAACACGGATGCGCTGAACACCAGCGGGACAATTTCCGTGGTGACGGCCACGCCCCCCGCTCCGCCGGTATTCGGTTCAATGACCCTGCTGAACGATTCGTTGGTGTTCACCGGGAGTAGTGGCGTGGCGGGGGCAAACTTCTATTTGCTTGGATCGTCAAACCTGGCCGCGCCGTTGAATCAGTGGGAACACCTGTTGACGAACCAGTTTGACGCGAATGGCAATTTCAATTTCACCAACCCGGTCAATCCCATGTGGCCACAGGGCTTCTATTTGCTGGAGTTGCCATGAGGTCATTTCTTCCGTCGCAAATACATTTCCGGTTCACCCTGTCCTTCCTGCTGGGCTTGGCGTCAGCCGCTTCTGCCGCCATCTGGTATGTCGCGCCCGACGGCGCGGACACAAACTCCGGCTCGATCAACAGCCCCTTCGCAACCATCCGGCGGGCGCAGACCGCCGCGGCATCGGGCGATACGGTGTATCTTCGCGGCGGGACTTACTTCCTCGACAATTCGCACTTGAGCGCCACCAACAGCGCCTGGGCCATCGTGAACAACATGACCAAAGGCGGCCTCAGTTATCTCGCTTATCCGGGCGATCCCCGGCCCGTGTTCAACTTTTCAAATGTCAAACCGGCCGGCTATCGCGTTACGGCGTTCCTCATCGCTTCATCGGCCAACAATTGTGTGTTCAAGGGCTTCGATGTCGTGGGGGTGCAGGTCACCGTCAAAGCCGGCGAAGCCAGCAACACCCAGTCCGAGTGTTTCCGCGTCACCGGCGGCAGCAATAATCGTTTCGAGCAACTCGCCATGCGCGACGGCATGGGCATCGGCTGGTACTTGACCTCCGGCGCGAGCAATCTCGTTTTGAACTGTGACGCCTACAACAATCGCGGCCTCGACAGCCTTTCGATGGGCAACATTGACGGTTTCGGCGCGCATCCCAATTCCACCAGCGGTCGGGGCAATGTCTTCCGTGGTTGCCGCGCGTGGTTCAACAGCGATGATGGCTTTGATCTGATCAGCGCGTTTGCGGCGGTGACAATCGAGAACTGCTGGTCGTTTTACAATGGCTACTTCACCAACTTCGCCAGTAGCGGCGGTGACGGGCACGGTTTCAAGGCCGGCGGCTATGGCGTGTCGGGCGGCTCGTATCCCACGCCCATTCCGCGCCATGTCACCCGTTTCTGCGTGGCCGTGCGCAACCGCGTAAGCGGCTTTTACGCGAATCACCATCTTGGCGGGTTGGACTGGATCAACAACACCGCCTTCCAGAACAACGTCAACTTCAACATGCTTTGCAGCACCAACAATACGAGTTCGTCCTACGACGTGCCCGGGTTCAATCACCTGATGAAAAACAATCTCGGCTTCCGCGCGCGTTCGGGCACAGAGGTTTCGAACCTCGGCCCGGCCACGACCAACGACATCGCGTTCAATTACTTCACGCTGCCGATTACAGTTTCGAGCAATGGCTTCATGTCGTTGGATGAATCGCTGCTCACCGCGCCCCGCCGGCCCAACGGCGACCTGCCTTACATTGCCTGCCTGCAACTGGTCGGCTCCAGTCCGATGCGCGACGCAGGCACGAACATGGGCTTCGCGTTTGTCGCCGCCGCGCCGGACTTGGGCGCCTTTGAGTATGGCCTGCCCCCGGCGCCGGTTCTGGCCATGACGCAGCTTGAAAGCGATTTGGTTTTTGTGATCAGCGGCGGGCCGGCTGGCGGAACCAACTAT
The DNA here is from genome assembly GCA_964594985.1 of uncultured Bifidobacterium sp. Taxonomy (GTDB): domain Bacteria; phylum Verrucomicrobiota; class Verrucomicrobiia; order Limisphaerales; family JADLHS01; genus JADLHS01. The sequence continues at coordinate 41,500 of CAZQNQ010000004.1, read as the reverse complement.
CTCGTCGCGGCAAACGATGCCTCGCTGCCAATGGCGCAGTGGGTCCGGGCGCGGACAAACAAATTCGACACGACCGGAAGCGTTACCTTTACCAACCCAAGGAATCCGGCCCTACCGCCGATGTTTTTTCGCATCCAAATGCCTTGAACTGATATGAAACGTATTGTGCTGCTGATCCTTTCGCTTTGGCTGGGAGGGGGAATTCTTCTCGCCGGGGCGGCCGCGTCCACAAACAACAGCCCCCGCCTGGAAGCCTTCATCCTCGGCGCGGATATTTCCTGGATTCCCGAGGACGAAGCGGATGGCGCGGAGTATTTCGATCATGGGGTGAAGAAGGACATCTTTCAAATCCTGCGCGATTACCAATTCAATTACATCCGCCTGCGGTTGTTTGTAAACCCGGCCTCGACCAACGGCTATGCACGCCGCCGCTCGGAAGCATTTTGCGACTTGGAACACGTCAAGAAGCTGGCAAAACGCGCGAAGTCGGCGGGCATGGGGTTGTTGCTCAACATCCACTATGGCGACACTTGGACTTCGCCGGGCCATCAGGACAAGCCAGTCGCTTGGCGTGACTACGATTTCGAGCAGTTGCAACAGGCCGTCCACGATTTCACTCATCGCGCGATTTATGAGATGAAAACCAACGGCACCCCGGCGGACATGCTGCAGATCGGGAATGAAGTCACCGATGGAATGCTGTTTCCTGACGGACGCCGCAGCAACTTCGACAATTTCGCCGCGCTCGTAAAGGCTGGCATTGCCGGCGCGAAGGCGGCGGAACCGACCGTGAAAATCGTCTTGCACCATCACCTCGGGCGCAGCAACGAACGCATGGTGGCGTGGCTTGACAACTTTATCCGGCGCGGCACGGATTTCGATATCATCGGCATGTCGTGCTATGCGCAGGCGCAGGAAGGCGACTGGAAGAATAATTTTGCCGATCTCGCAAAACGCTATCCCGACAAGGGGCTGCTGGTCCTGGAATACTCAGCGCGTAAACGCTACATCAATGACCTGATGTTTGAGACGCCGGACAAAAAAGGACTGGGCACTTTCATCTGGGAGCCGACCCGCCATCGCGAGGCGCTGTTCGACAAGGACGGCAAGAACGCGGGCGGCGGGCAGGAGTCAAACTTCACGACCGACACAGGCATCAACCAGGGGGCGCGGGTGCGGACGAATTCAATGGCCGCGACAAATCTGGCGGATGGCACGGTGAACACCAATTCACCCGGGGCCATCAATCGCCGCTTGGGCACCAACGAGACCTCGCGGGCGGCCTGGCGCAAACAACGGTTCGGCGGGCGCTATGATGTCAACGACCTGATCAATCTATATCCACAAATGGCAGCGGACTACGCCCAACAAAAGTCTCCAGCCAAGCCGTCCGTTACTACAAACCCGATTTCCGACCAATAGCGACACCCATGAATCAACAATTTGTTCTCTCCGCCTTTTTGACTCTGACAGCAGCGCTTTCCGCATCCGCGGACGCGAACCCATCTTCCGCTTCTCCGCGCGGCGCCTACAATTTTAACCCTGGCTGGAAACTTTTCGTGGGCGATCCGACCAATGCCCCGCTGCCGACATTCAACGATTCTGCCTGGAGTCCGGTCACGCTGCCACACGCATGGAATGAGGACTCCGCCTTCAAGGTTTCAATCGCTGAACATCCAACCGGCATCGCGTGGTATCGGAAACATTTCAAACTGCCGCCGGATGCCGCCGGGAAGAAAGTATTCCTCGAATTTGAAGGCATTCGTCAGGCGGGCGAATTTTTTCTGAACGGCAAATGGATTGGCCGGCATGAGAACGGCGTGATGGCGGTCGGCTTTGATGTGACCGACTCCGTTTTGCCTGCACCGCAGGAGAATGTGCTGGCGGTGCAGACGGATAATAGTTGGACGTATCGCGAGAAGGCCACCAACTCGCGCTACCAGTGGTCCGACCGGAATTTCAACGCCAACTACGGCGGTATTCCCAAGAACGTCAAACTCCACATTACCGACAAGCTGCACCAGACGCTGCCGCTCTACGCAAATCTCAAAACGACCGGCGTCTATATCTACGCCCGCGATTTTGACATTCCGGGCAAAGCCGCGACGATCACGGCGGAATCTGAAGTTCGCAACGATCATCCCGAACCGAAGCAGTTCAGCTACGAAGTCGTGATTGAAGACATGGATGGCAAGGTCATAAAAACATTTGCGGCCGAGCCGGTGACGCTGGCCGCCGGACAAGCCATCACAACGAAAGCTTCCGCGCGCGTCACGGGGTTGCATTTCTGGAGTTGGGGCTACGGTTATCTCTACAACGTGCAGACGATTCTCAAGGCGGATGGACGCGTGGTGGATTCGGTCCGCACGCGCACTGGTTTCCGTAAAACCGAATTCGGCAATGGCATGGTGAAATTGAACGGGCGCGTCCTCCAGATGAAAGGCTACGCGCAACGCACCTCGAACGAGTGGCCCGCGCTCGGCAACGCCGTGCCGCCGTGGTTGAGTGATTTTAGCAACGGCCTCATCGTCGAGGGGAACGGCAACCTGGTTCGCTGGATGCACATCGCGCCGTCAAAGCAAGACGTGGAATCGTGCGACCGGGTAGGGTTGATTCAAGCCATGCCTGCCGGCGATGCCGAGTCCGACGCCCGGGGGCGGCAATGGGAACATCGCGTGGAAGTCATGCGCGACGCGATCATCTACAATCGCAACAACCCGAGCATCCTGTTTTATGAGGGCGGCAACAATGGTATCAGCGAAGCGCACATGCGCGAGTTGAAGGCGTTGCGCGATCAATACGATCCATACGGTGGGCGTGCTGCCGGCGCGCGGGAAATGCTCAACAGCGAGGTGGCCGAATACGGCGGCGAGATGCTTTATATCAACAAGAGTGCGCGCCTGCCGTTTTGGGCGACGGAGTATTCGCGCGACGAAGGGCTGCGCAAGTATTGGGATGATTTCTCGCCGCCATTCCACAAGGACGGCGACGGGCCACCGTATCGCAACGCTCCCGCCCGGGAATACAATCGCAACCAGGATTCGCACGCCATTGAGAATATCGTCCGTTGGCATGATTACTGGCGGGAGCGCCCGGGCACGGGCCCACGCGTGAGTTCAGGTGGCGTGAACATCATTTTCTCTGACTCGAACACGCATTATCGCGGCGCGGAGAATTACCGGCGCAGTGGCGAGGTGGACGCGATGCGCCTTCCCAAGGACGGCTTCTGGGCGCATCAAGTCATGTGGGACGGTTGGGTGGATGTGGAGCGTCCCCGCGCCCACATCATGGGCCATTGGAATTACACGCCGGGCGTGAAGAAAAATGTTTTCGTGGTTTCCAGTGCGGATCAGGTGGAATTGTTTCTGAACGGAAAATCCCTCGGCCAGGGCAAGCAGCGCCACCGTTTTCTTTACACGTTTGAAAACATCGAGTGGCAGCCGGGCGAATTGAGAGCCGTCGGCAGGGATGCGGAAGGGCAACAACTGTGCGAGGCGAAAGTGCAAACAACCGGCGAAGCCGTTGCCGTAAAACTCAAAGCGCGGGCCGCGCCTAATGGTTTGAAAGCAGATGGCGCAGATGTGGCATTGATCGAGGTGGAGGTTGTGGACGCCCAAGGCCGCCGGTGTCCAACCAATCTCAACCTGATTGATTTTGAATTGAGCGGCCCGGCGGAGTGGCGCGGTGGCATCGCTCAAGGGCCGGACAATTTCATCCTCGCGAAACAACTTCCGGTTGAGTGCGGCGTGAACCGCGTCTTTGTCCGCTCCACTCCGCAAGCCGGGAAGATTTCTTTGCATGCAAAGGCTAAAGGATTGATATCCGCATCCCTCGAACTGGAGTCGCGGTCGCTGCCTGTGGCCGATGGGCTGGCCTTGGTGCTGCCCGGCGAAGACTTGCCCTCACACTTGGATCGCGGGCCGACGCCCTCGGCCCCGTCTTTCAAAGTCACCCGCGCGGCCATTCCCATTGTTGGGGCAACAGCGGGAGCGAACACGAACCGCGTAACAACCAGTTATGATGATAACGAAGAAACGAGCTGGTCCAACGACAACAAGCTGGCTACCGCGTGGATTCGCTACGAGTTCGCGCAAGCGTCAACGCCAACGGAAGTCACGCTCAAGCTGGTCGGCTGGCGGCAGCGCACTTATCCGTTGCGCATTTCTGTGGATGATTGCGAAGTGTATCGGGGCACAACGCCGCGCAGTCTGGGTTACGTGACTTTGCCGTTGCGACCCTTGAGTGGGCGCACGTTGAAGATCGAACTGATTGGCGGCACAGATACCCGCGATGGTTTCAACATTACTGAACTACAAAATCCACAGAACGCCGCGACTGGGGCGGCACGCTCCGGCAGCGGCACGCTGGGAATAGTGGAAATTGAGTGTTATGGAGTGCCGACTTTGAAGGTTGGCTCCGGTTCTGAACGTCCGAGGTAGCCGGATAATCACTGTGCAACGGTTGTCTTCGTTCAAGCGCAGCCGTAATTTGCCAGCCGGTATGCGTGCTGGGCTATGACAGACGCAGAACAGCGAATGCCGCGGGCTTTGCGGGCTTGCTTCCGGGCAAAATTTCGCCTGACACCCATTCGCCAAAAGATTCGCGCGTTTCTGACCACGCAAAGCATTCCGGTAAGCCTTGATGTGGTGGTGCAAGCGGACGACATCCGGGAGCGTGTAATCTTTCGCCGGTCTATCGTAGTTTGATGTTGTTATGTGAACTGGAGGTGCAGCGGTTTAGTCTGAGCAACCCGGAGGGCATCGCAATGATGGTGGCGCGTCCGAGGAACTGGCTTTCAAAGTTTGCCGGGCCGGTTGTGGGTGAGTTTTCAACGCAAGGCGAACGCGCCAAACCCGATGCCTCATGCGTTCACTCCAAGTCCATCAAACCGAAGCAAGGCCAGAACAGATTAACTCCAATGTGCTTTGCTGGCGTGCGATTCCCTGCGGCGCGGAATTTTTAACAAGGGTGTTTGTTGGCCATGTCTCCTCGTGGCCAGCCAATTGTCCATGCCGTTCGGCGGGATGTCCATTCCCAACGCCGGAGTATCGTGACATGGTTGCATCATCGCCGCTGTATCCGAGTCCAACGCGCGCTTTATCCGGTTTGACAAGATCGTGTCCGGCGGATCCAGGCGACTAATCACAACGCAATCAACTAAACACAACATGAAAATAAAAACCTTTATCGTCCTCTGCGCCGCTACGCTCGGACTGGCAACCGCCGCGACGGGTTTCGCACAAACCAGCAACGGCAGCATGCTTTACACCCCTCAAATCAATCTTTCGGCGGGGTCGCAGAATACTTATGCGGGAATAGTTGGCGGAGTTTTTTTGACCTCATTCGATTATTGGCCGGAAGTCAACTGGCTTGGCTATTACGACAAGGATGGCGACGGATTGGCAAACAGCCATGCGGTGGCGCTGTGGGACCTCAGCAATAACAGCATGATCGCAACGGTGACCGTGCCGGCGGGAACGGCGGCGCCATTACTCAATGGTTATCGCTGGGTGCAATTGTCCGCGTCCGTCGGATTGGTGTATAATAGTTGGTACGCCATTGCCGCCCAAACCGACGGGGTGGACACATGGGGAGATCTGATTACGAATGATGGCGGATCGGGACAGATCGCATGGAACCCGGAGTACTCGAACCTGGCCAGCGGTTACGAATTCTCGCGGGCGGGCCGATATGCTGATTTGAGTAGTTGGCCAAATCCTCCGGGCAATCAGTCCGGTAACGACGCCATTTATCCGGTGGCCAACTTGGGCTATAACATCGCGGTGCCCGAGCCTGGCAGTCTGACGTTGCTGGGCTTGGGGGCGGTGGCGCTTTTGGGGCGCGTTCGTAATCGGAAAAGATAAAATTGTTTTATCTGATTTCACTGTTTTCAAGCCGCCATCGCAAGGATGGCGGCTTTTCGTCGTTAATCGGTGGTTCAAAGGTTGAGGTTTTTGTGAGGCGATTTGCGCAAAAATGTCCCGGAATGATTTATTTACGGGCTTCTTTTATCATGACGGCTTCCAGCCTTTTGAAATTTGGGTCGGGGCAGGCAGGCGATCTGCCATGTCTTTGACCAAGGCGTGAGACCTGAATTCCGATGGAGTTATACCGGTTCGATTTTTGAAAATTCGGCTGAGGTGTTCAACGTGTTCCATTCCGACTTTTTCAGCAATCAACGACAAGGGAAAATCCGTCTCGACCAGCAATTGTTTCACCCGATTCAGGCGAACGCGCAGGATTTCATCTTTGGGCGACCGCCCGAGGATTCTCATGAAGCGACGATCCAGGGTGCTGCGCGACATGGGCACGGCGCGCAACACGTCGCTGACATCAATGCCTTCACAGGCGTGTTCCCGAATGAAACGAACGGCGGCGGCGATCTGGCGGTCTTCCATTGCGAGCACATCGGTTGAACGCCGGGTGACAATGCCGCTTGGGGGCACAAAGATTTCCCCCGGCGCGTTTTTTTTACCCGCCATCATTTGCGCCAGCAGCAAGGCGGCTTCGTAACCAATCCGGTCGGTATCGGGAATGACGCTGGACAGTGGCGGATCGGACAGATTGCAAAGCACCTCGTCATTATCCACGCCAACGACCGCGACTTCTTCCGGTGACGCCACGCCAGTGGCACGACAGGCGTCCAGCACTTGTTGGCCCCGCATGTCGTTGCAAGCCATCACACCAATCGGCTTGGGCAATTTTTTGATCCAATTCGCCACCAGACCGCCATCCTTCAAACCACCACCTTCGTATTGGGTCGTGTATGCTTTGAGGAATTGATGTCCTTCGGTATAAACATGACAAGACATTCCGGCTTGCTTTACCAGTTCGACAAAACCATCCCGGCGTTCATCAGAATAATCAGCTCCGTTGTAACCGCAAAAAGCGAAATGACGAAATCCGCGTTCCTTCAAATGCTCAAAGCAAAGCCGCGAAGTGCCCACGTTATCCGTGAGGATGCTGGGCATTCGCGCTTCGGGACTGACGTAATGCAAATAGATTGCCGGCACCTTCAAGCGTTGGATTACGCTGAGCACGTCGTGATTTTCCAGACGGGAAATGATGCCTTCGCCCTGCCAGTTTTTGAGCCATTTCGGAGTGTCGTCGCAAAGATTCAGGTCTTGAAAAAAAATGGACCAGGGATCGTGTTCGCGAACAAATTTTGCCACCCCCGAAAGAAGGCCCCGCCCATAGGCGCGGGAGGATTCAATTAACAAAGCGACCCGGGGGCGCTGAAAGGGCTTGACGAATTTCTTCATTTGGAGCAGCTCAAAATCTCATAATTTCAGGACAATGCAATGCCGGGTTGCCGCGGTGGTTTTTGCTTTCGGCCGCTTGCTATTCTGGCGCAAACATGCATTTTCTTCTTCCATCACCACTCATGAGCCGACGCGAAAAACGGGAAGGATTTGTCGGACAGCGGCTGGTTGTTGTGCCAAGACCGGTATTGGCCGCGACAATGCAACATCCGCTGTTACGGTCGTTGTTGCCCACGGATGCGGGATATTATCCCAAGGCGAGGAACCATGTTTGTGTCCGGCAACAAGGCTGCCCGGAAACGATTTTCATCTATTGCGCCGCCGGGAATGGCTGGTGCGAAATCGCCGGGCGAAAGCATGAAATCACCCGGAATCAATTATTGGTGGTCCCCGCTTCCGCGCCTCATGTCTATGGCGCCGGGAATACATTGCCTTGGACGATTCACTGGTTTCATGCCGTCGGCTCAAATGTTTCGCATTATCTGGAACGGCTCGAAGTGACGCAGGAAAAACCAGTGGTGTCATTGGGCGGAGACGTGCGGTTGTTTTCCCTTTTTGAAGACATCATGGAAGGGTTGCAGCATGGTTTTACCTTGACCCACATGATTTATGCGGCGCATTCCCTGACGCATTTGATGGGGTTGATCTTGCGCCACAAGGAGGAGTTTTGGCCCGGAGAAACCAGCGTTCGCGAGCGAATTATCAAGAGCATTGATTTTATGAAAGCGCATCTGCGCGAACCGCTGAATGTCGCCACTCTGGCCGCAGTAGTGAGCCTGTCCCGTTCTCACTACACGACCTTGTTCAAGCGCGTGACCGGTTATGCGCCGCTGAATTATCTGAACCACCTGCGAATGCACCGCGCGGTGGAACTGCTCAACACCACCGATTGGCCCATCAAGCATATCAGCGACTATCTCGGCTTCTCCGATCAATTCTATTTTTCCCGCGCGTTCAATAAAATGCACAATCATTCGCCCTCCGAGCATCGGCGGCGTTACACGGCATAGCCTGAACGGCGGGAAAACCAGCCTGACGAAAAAAGTCATTTCTTTTCCCTAAAAACTCATGGGAGAGGAGCCTGCTTCAATGGTAAAAAAGAACCAATACCTTTGAGCGGAACTATTTTTTGAAGCCCCGGTTTGGCGGCAGACGCCCGGCTTCCTTTTGAAGAAAATGTATAGCTGGAGGTAAACAGACCAAGACCAACCACAACCAGACAAAACGATGAAAGACATGCTTGCAAATTATGAAATGCAATTGGCCCCCCATATGGCGCGCCCCGCAGATTCAACAAGTGGCGGAATTGTTGATGCGCCCGTGTTGGTTTCACCTGCCCTGCGCACCAGTCAATTGTCCATAAGCTTCCGCGAAACATCCATTCCGCCCGCCCGGCAAGTATGCCAAAGTTTACAGCGATCCCTGATGATGCATCAACCAACAACGCCAAGCAGTTTTTTTATGAACCAAACCACCCACCCGCCGATGAAAACTTCCATGCGACCGAAAACTTCCCGAGCCTGTCGTCTGTTGGCCCGCGGATTCAAGCTGCTCTTTATTGTGCTGGCGGTTGGATTGATGGGAGCGGCGCCTCGGGTTGGGGCCGCCACCCTCCAATGGAATCGGACGAGTGGCAGCATGAACTGGACAACGGCGGCAAATTGGACCGCGCCGCAGCAAACTTTTTTCAATCAGGTGCAATTCCTGGGCCGGGGCACCAACAACAATGCCACGCTTACCGTCAATAGTATTCTGGATGCCACGACCGGCACCGCCCAGATGCCGATGTGGGAGCTGAACTATTACAACACCAACGGCAATTATGTGACGCAAATCAATCCGGGCGTCACCATGCAAGTGGCGGCGGGCAACGGGAAAATGTACGTGGGCGCGCCAGGTGGGCCGGCCAATGCCGTGCAGATCATCAAGTTCACCGGCAGCGGCGGGACCTTGTCGTTGAATCCTTCCGCTGCGGGTTCGCTGGTCGGCGCGTTGACGGTGCAGCAGAGTTCGGCGACGCCGGGCACGCACAATGTCACGTTGGATTTGTCGGAACTTGGAAACTTTCAACTCAACGCGGGGGCCAACAACCGGCTCTTGGTGGCGGCGACGGGAAATCGCAGTCACGGCACACTGTATCTGGCGAAAACCAATCTCCTGCTGGTGACCGGCGACATTACCATCGGCTCCCAAGGCACCACCAGCAACTCGCTGCCGGTCGCCCTCTATTTGGGAGTAACCAACGCGATTTATACGGGCAGCGGCAACAACTACCTCGTGGTGGGACAAAGCGGCGCCTCGAATGCGATTTTTGCGTTCAATCCGGCGGTGCGAAACACCACGCCGCCCGCTCAAGCTTACATTGCGAGCACGGCGGCGGGTAATCGCGGCAATCTTTGGGTGGCCGCCAATCAAGGTTCGCCCAATCATCCCGCTTACGGCATTTTTGATCTCTCGGGCGGCAAAGTAACGGTGCTGGAGGATTCGATTCAACTCGGGCAGGGAGGAAACACGGCGATTGCCAGAGCGTTGGGCGTGTTGACGTTTGACAACGGCGTCATTGACGCCAATACGGTAGTGGCGGGTAATCAAACCGCCAGCAGCGGCGGCATGGGCGCGGGCATCATCAACGTCCTGACCAATGCGACCCTGGGTGCGAATGCGATCTTGAACGTCAACAACAGCCTTACGCTGGCCGCAGTCACCGGGGTTCTCACCCCGGGCAGCGCGGGAACGCTCAACATCAACGGCGGCGTGGTGAACGCGGATGTCATTGCCAGTGGCGGCGGCGCGGCGACGATTACCGTGAACAATGGCCGGCTCGCCACCCGGACGGCGGGAACAGCGGCGAATTCTCTGACGACGCTGGCCGTCACCAATTCCGCGCTCCAAGTGAAAATCAATTCCGCGACCGCGACGAATATCGTCGTGAACAGCCTGATCACCGGCGGCGCGGCGAACGCGATTGACCTTCTCTCTTTGCCTTCGGTCGGCAGCTATCCTTACCAGGTGACAGTCATTCGTTATGCCGGGGCGATTGGCGGCGCGGGATATAATTTCGTTCTCGGGAGCATCCCGTTGGGAGCGGTCGGCTATCTTTCCAACAACATTGCGAACGGCAGCATTGACGTGGTGATGACGGACGGGCCGCGCACGCTGGCCTGGACGGGCGCGCAAAACAACAACTGGGACACCACTGCGTTGAACTGGCAGGCGGGCATCGCCATGACTTACAACGATGGTTCCTTCGTGAACTTTCTGGATGGCGCGACGACGGCCGCGGTGAATCTGACGGCGGCATTACAACCCGGCGGCATAACTGTCAGCAACACCAGCCCGGATTACACTTTTTCCGGCAGCGGTCAGCTTGGCGGTTCTGCTGAATTGGTAAAACGCGGTTCCGGCAAATTGACCATTGCCAACAGCGGCGTCAACAGTTTCACCGGCACCACCACCATCGAAGCCGGCACCCTTCAAATTGGAGCCAACGATGGCAACGGCAATTTGCCCGCCGGCGGCAACGTCATCAACAACGGCGCTTTGATCTTTGCCCGCAACGACGGCATCACCGTCAGCAGCCTCATTTCCGGCCCGGGTTCGTTGAATCAGACCGGCGGCGGCTCCCTGTTCTTGAGCGGGGTCAATTCTTTCTCCGGCCCGCTCTCGGTGGCGAGCGGCAGCACGTTGCGGATTGGCAATGTTTTCGCATTGGGAACGAGCGCGGGCGCGACGACCATTGCCAATGGCGCGACGCTGGATGCCAATGGATTCAATCTGGGTTCTGAACCCATCGTTGTTTCCGGCACCGGCGTGGGCGGCAGCGGAGCCATCATCAACAGCGGTGGCGATATTTACAGCAGCGGCGGCGGTTTGACGGCGAATCTGACGCTGGCGGGCGACACGACAATCAGCTTTGCCTATCGCATGGACTTTGGATCACCGTCCGGTGGCGCGATAAACAGCGGCGGTCAACCGTACAATCTTACCTTGGTTGGTGACAGCGGGATTTATTTCGAGTGGAGACGTCTTACGGTGCCCGATTTGGGGAACATCAGTATGATGTCGGGAAGTTTTGGCGTCGTGGGTTCAACCACGTTGGGCAATCCCAACCATGACTTGTATTTGGCTCCGGGGGCGATCATGGCGCTTTATGCGGATGACACGCCGGTTTCCATCAACAAGCGGGTGGTGATTGACGGGGCCACCATTCAGAATGGTTTTGGGGCCAACCTGATCAATGGCCCGGTTACGCTCACCGGCGGATTTTGCCTTTTTGAAGTCGGCAGCACGTCATTGACCCTTGGTGGCGCTTTGACGGGTGACGGCACTCTTTACAAGTCGGGCGCAAGTGCATTGGTCCTGACTGGCAATAGTCCGGCCTTTGCCGGCGGAGCGTATATTTTGGGCGGCGCACTGACGGTAAACGGCACTTTGAACAATCCGCAAGGAGTGACGCTGGCCGATGGCCGGCTGAACTTGAATGGAACACTGTTGGGCGGAAGCGTCACCAGCTTTGGGGGCACCACAGTGGCCGGTTCCGGCAGCGCCACCAGCGGTTTCGATATTGGCGGCGGTTTGCTGCCCGGCAATGCCGGCGTCATCGGAACGCTCGCCGTCGGTGATTTGATTCTGCAAGGCGGGGCCACGCTGACGAACGATTTGGCGGCCACCGCCGCCGGCGTGAGCGATCTTGTGCAGGTGAACGGCAATCTGACCGCCAATGGGAACATGATTTATGTCAACCCCGTCGGCGGCACATTGGAGAATGGCCGGGCTTACACGCTCCTCACCTATACCGGCACATTAAACGGTTCCTTTGGCGGAGTGGCCACGGTTTCATCTTCGTCCTATACTTTTGTTCTGACGAACGTCACGACGACCTCGCCCAAGATGATTCAGGCGATTGTCACCGGCGGGCAGCCTTCCGTGCTGGTCTGGAACAACGCCAGTGGCAGTGGTCAATGGGATGTTCAGGGTTCGGCCAATTGGACCAATCGGACCACTCACGTTTCGCCCGATGTGTTTTACTCCTTTGACGCGGTGGTGTTCGACAACACGATCTCCAGTTCGCCGACGCCAACGACCACCATCACCATTCCCGATGGCCAGGTGGTGCAGCCCAGTTCGATCACGAACAATTCGACGCTAAACTACACCTTCACCGGCGAAGGCCGGATCGGCGGCGGCGGCAACCTGACCAAACTTGGTTCCAGCACGCTTACCATCAATACGACCAACAGTGACTATATCGGCAATGTCAATTTGCTCGGCGGGGCCATTGTGATCAGCAATGCTTCCGCGTTGGGCACCGCCAACGGAACCGTCACCATCGCTTCCGGCACCAAATTGGAATTGAACGGATTCGGCTTGGGCGCGACCAAACCCTATGTCCTGGCCGGGTTCGGTCCGGATGGCAACGGCGCGCTGGTCAACAACGGCGGGCCGATTTACAAAGACGCCGGCTCACCCGCAAAGATCACCCTCACCGGAGATGTCACCTTCGGCGGTTCGGGGCGCATTGATTTAGGTTCGACAACCGGCGGCACCATGGGCACTGACGGCAGCGTCCGCAATATCTCGATTGTCGGAAATACCTACCGGGAATGGTTTAATCTGGTTTGCGACACCAACATTGGAGACATCAACGTCTATGAAGGTGAGTTTGGAGTCGCCGGCACCACCACTCTGGGAGACCCGACGAAGACCGTGACCGTTTACGGCGGGGCGACGATGACCTTCTGGGGCGGCTCCGGCTACGGCAAGAATTATTATATCAGTTCCGGGGCCACGATGAACGTCCGGTATGACGGCCCGCTGTTTAACTTGAACCTGACACTGGAGGAAGGCAGCACGTTCAACAGTTGGAACAACGCGAAAACCCTGACCGCGCCGGTGACGTTGCTGGGCGTGGCGCATTTCCAAATCGGCGACAACTCCTGCACCTTCAGCAATGTCATCAGCGGCCCGGGCGGTTTCCATTGGGACAACGGCAGCGTGCCATTTATTTTTGCGGCCTCAAACACTTACACCGGGCCGACTATCTTGACGGGAACCGGCTTGCGACTGGTTGGCGTCGGCTCCATTTCCCATAGCGCCAACATTCAGTTGAATGGCGGCGCGAGCGTGGATGTGAGCGGTCGCCCCGATGGCACGTTGGCACTGGCGAACGGACAAACCTTGACGCTGGCCGCCGGCGGCACGATCAACGGCAGCCTGTCGGCTCTCGCCGGTTCGACCATCGCGCTTGATGATCCGGCCTTGGTCACTTTGACCGTGACCAACGCGGCGACGCTGGCCGGAAACGCCAAAATTGTCCTCAACAAGAGCGGTTCCCCGACCAGAAGTCAGATTGCGGCGGCCACCATCCAATATGGCGGCACTTTGACACTGGTTAATTTGGGACCGGCGTTGGTTGCCGGAGATTCGTTCAAAATCTTCACCGCCTCCACCGGGAACTACACTGGCGCGTTTGGCGGCATTGTGCCGGCCACGCCCGGCGCCGGTTTGCAATGGGACACCAGCAGCCTCAATGTGGACGGCACACTCAAAGTTGTCGTCGGAACAGTGTCACAACCCAGCATTGCCAGCGTCACACTTGCGGCCGGCAACATCATTTTGCAGGGCACAAACGGCCCGGCGAACGGCACTTATTGGGTGTTGACCAGCACTGATGTGGCGCTGCCGCTGGCCAACTGGACGCCTTTGGCCACCAATCAGTTTAGCGGTTCAGGTACTTTCAGCTTTACGAATGCCGTGAATCCCGGGGATCCGCGGCGTTTCTATCTGCTCCAAGTGCCGTGAACCGAAGCGAAGCGTTTTGAAAAGTTGAATTCAAGTTGCCGCCGGATGGGGAACGGCCCGATCCGGCGGCGACGCGGACGAAGTCGGATTCGCCTTGAAAAACGGAGGTTGTGAGAAAGAAAACATAATGAGCGTGAGAGCACAAAGACAAATTTACCGGCGCGGGCCGGCCTTCACCTTGATCGAGTTGCTGGTGGTGATTGCCATCATTGCGATTCTGGCGGCGATGTTATTGCCCGCCTTATCGAAGGCCAAATTGAAGGCGCAACAGATCAGCAGCATCAACAACATCAAACAGTTGGTGCTGGCCGGTCAGATGTATGTTGAGGAAACGCGGCAATGGGTGGGGCCGGTCAGCACGGATCCCATGCTGAGTGGCGGTGATTGGATGGGCGCCATGCTGGCTTACTACGGAAATGCCACCAACGTCCTGCTTTCTCCTGCCGCGCCCAATCGGGGCAATCCCACCGCCGCCGTCAATCCCCCCGGCAAAGCCGATACCGCCTGGCAGTGGACGCTTTCCAATCCCGTCTATTCTTCCAGCTACGGGCTTAATAAATGGCTGACCTCAAATCCAAACCTGACTTATGGCGCGGGCGCTCTTTATCCCCAGCGGCTGATTCGCTCGGATGCCAACCTGCAAAAGCCGACCCTGACGCCGGTGTTCATGGACAGCACCTGGATTAACTTCTATCCGCTGGCCACCGATCAGCCGGCACGCAATCTTTACACTGGAGACCCGGGCAAGGAGGGGATGCAGCGCATCACGATTGCCCGGCATGGCTCGCGCAGCGCCAGTAGTGCGCCGCAATCCGTCCCGCCGGGGACGAAGTTGACTGGAAGAATTGTCATGAGTTTTGGCGACGGTCATGCGGAAGCGGTCAACTTGGAATCACTGTGGACTTTATACTGGCATCTTGACTGGCAACCTCCGGCCGTCCGCCCCCCGTGATGACAGTGCGGCCCCCCCCAACTGAAACGCGCTGTTTGAAAAACCAAAGTAAAAAATCGCGCCGGGTCAAAAGCCTGACCGCGTAGTGTGCGCCTGCACCCTGAAACAACCATGGAAATAAATCAAAATGCAGATCAAGGCGGACCGATTTGCCAAGGCAGATTGGGTCGGGGGAGCATCGGTCAATCCTATCGCCATTATGCGGGGTGTCTGGGCGTGATGCTGGCCGGATTGATCGGAGTATTGCCGGGCGCGGCCGGGCCGCTGTTGCCGCCGGTGCAAACCGGGGACGTGCTCATGATGACCAACGGCAATGTGCGGCTGGAATATGATTTGAGCACGGGCCGCGCGGATTTTTACTGGCAGGACGCCCGGAAAATCACCGGCTTTTATGCGGGAGTGGGATTGAACTCCGGCGAGGTGCAGACGAATTACGTCACCGGCCCGGTTTATTCAAACCGTTCGTGGAGTGTGTCGAGCAACACGGTGGAGATCGTTTCCACGCGCGCCGATCTGCCGCCGATGAAACAGGTTTTCATTCTGGCGCAGGACGACAGTTTTTCAACCCGCGTGGAGATGAGCGGGAGCGGCCTGCAATCGCGCTGGATGGGCCC
Organism: uncultured Bifidobacterium sp.; assembly: GCA_964594985.1. Classification (GTDB taxonomy): domain Bacteria; phylum Verrucomicrobiota; class Verrucomicrobiia; order Limisphaerales; family JADLHS01; genus JADLHS01. The sequence continues at coordinate 25,871 of CAZQNQ010000004.1, read as the reverse complement.
GCTCGTGATGGACACGCCCGGCGGCGTGGACATCGGCAGTTATGCCAACAACCGCGCGCTCCGCGTGCCGTTTGACAACGACTCATTCGATTACAGCTACAACGCGATGCCGATGAACAGCACCGACACGAGTTACGAGGTGGCGGCGTTTTATGACAACACCTCGCGCCACGGACTCGTGGTTGGTTCGGTGACGCACGACACCTGGAAGACGGGCGTTTATTTTCAGGGCGCGAACAACCGGCTGAATGTGCTGAATGTTTTTGGCGGCGTCACCTCGGTGAACACGCGGGATGTTCTGGCGCATGGGTTGGTCAAGGGCGACACGATTGTTTCGCCGACGGTGTTCGTCGGTTTCAGTTCCGATTGGCGCACCGGGCTTGAAGCCTTTGGCGACGCCAACGCCGCCATCGCGCCGAAGTTGGAATGGGCCGGCGGCGTTCCCTTTGGCTGGAACAGTTGGTATGCCCACGGCTCGTCGGTCACTTTCAACCAGGCCGTGACCACCGCAAACTTCATCAAAAACAACCTGCAAGCCAACCGGTTTCATAATCGTGGCACGGTCTATGTGAATTTCGATTCCTTTTGGGACAACCTGAGCGACGGCCAGTTGGCCCAGTTCGTGAACCTGTGCCGCGCCAACGGGCAAAAGGCCGGCATTTACTGGACGCCTTTCGTTTATTGGGGCACGGAGCAGCAAGGTTCAAACTCCTGGATGACCGGCGCCACCGGGACCTATCGGTGGAGCGACGCCTATCTGCGCACTCCCGACGGCAGCGTGCAACGGGCGCCGTCGCAAGCGGGCATTGCCATTGATCCAACGCATCCCGGGTTCAGGTTGATGACCACCTACTACATCAATTATTTCAAAAATCGCGGCTTTGAGTTTTTGAAGCTTGATTTTACCACGCACGGCGCGATGGAGGGCGTGCATTACGACACCAACGTCACCACCGGCATTCAGGCCTACAACCAGGGGATGCAATATCTGGTCGGGCAAAACGATGGCCGGATGTTTCTCAGCGCGTCCATCGCGCCGATTTTTCCGTATCGCTACACGCATGCGCGGCGGATTTACTGTGACACGGCGGCGTCCATCAATGACACCATGCGCACCATGCAGGCGGTGAATTACGGCTGGTGGTTGCACGACCGGCTCTATCAATTCAACGATCCCGACATGATGCGCTTTTCCGGAGTGACGGCGAACGCGAACCAGAGCCGGCTCATCAATTGCGCAATAACCGGAACGGTTTTCCTGAACAGCGACAATCTGACGACCGCCGCCGGGCAAAATCTGGCCATCGCCAACCTGACCAACGCTGCGATCAACGAAGTCGCGCGCGCCGGAGTCACTTTTCGTCCGGTGGAAGGCGACACTGGAACCTCCGCCTCCCAGGTCTTTGTGCGGCAGGACGGCGACACCTGGTATGTGGCGGCCTTCAACTATGCCGGCTCCACCGCGAACCGGGTGATGAATCTGGCCCGCCTCGGCATTACCAATGCGCCCTATACCGCGGTGGATTTGTGGACTGGCGCGAGCACCGTGGTCAATGGCCCGACGTGGAGCGTCACCTTGGGGTCGCAGCAGGCAAAATTATTTCGACTTGGTTCCGGCACCACCAGCGCCACCGGCCCGGTAAATCAGGCATTGGTCGTTGGCAACGCGACCACTTTCACCACCGTTGCCGCCGGCACGCCGCCCTTCAGTTATGTTTGGATGAAAGATGGAGACATCCTCGAGGGAGCGAACGAGAATGCCATCACCATCAATCCGGTGACCCTCGCCGATGCGGGGATGTATTCCGTGGTGGTGACCGGCCCGAATGGAACCGTGACCAATCACGCCGCGCTCGCCTTAACAAGTCCCATCAGCTTGGGCGCACAATTCAGTGGCGACAATTTGATGCTGGATTGGCCGGCAAGCCACCTTGGCTGGCGGTTGCAGACGCAAACCAATCAACTCGACGTTGGCCTCGGCACGGACTGGCATGATGTTGCCGGAACGGAATTTACGAATCGCTGGGAGGTTCCGCTTCATTCCGCCAACCCCGGCGTCTTTTTCCGGCTGACTTATCCATGAACATTATGCCTGGCCTGCAAACACCGCGCCGCGTGCAAGCACCATCGAAAACCTGACCGCATGAAAGCCCTCGCCAATAATCTGACCGTGCGGCTTGAGCAAGGCTTCGAGGTTTGCGTGCTCAATAACGAGTGCGTGGAGATCGCGGTCGTGCCGGAATTGGGCGCGAAGATCGTTTCGCTTAAAGACCTGCGCACCGGGCGGGAGTGGATGTGGCATCCGGCGGGTGGGAAAAAATTATTCCGCAATCAACCGGGAGACGACTTTTCCACCAGCCCGCTCGTCGGCATGGACGAATGCCTTCCCACCATCGCGCCCTGCGAGTGGCAAGGCCGACAGATGCCCGATCACGGCGAAGTCTGGGGCGTGCCGTGGGAGGTGGATGCGGCCGCCCGCGAGCAGGGCGTGCTGAAAACTTCCGTGGCGCTGTCGCGCTCGCCGTTCGAGCTGGAGCGCACGATTGAATTGAATGAGAACGAAATCCGGCTGGATTACGTCCTGCGCAATCGCAGCAGCGGAGTGGAACATTTTCTTTGGGCCATGCATCCATTGTTGCGCCTGTGCCCCGGGGATCAGTTGGAATTGCCGGCCTCGACCCGTGCGCTGCTCAACGGCGCGTCGTGGGTGGACGATGTGGCAAAAGCGAATCCAGCGGGCGATTGCGCCAAAGCTTTTGCGACAGGTATCACTGAAGGAAGCGCCGCGATTCACAATGCGGCCACGGGAGACCGGCTGGAATTCGAGTGGGCGCCGGCGGAGAACAATACGCTGGGCCTGTGGTTGACGCGCGGCGGCTGGCACGGCCACGATCATTTCGCGTTGGAGCCGACGAATTGCGATGCCGACGCCCTGACGCTGGCGGCGGCGCGCAACCGGTGCGGCACCGTGGCGGCGCGGGATGCCGTCACGTGGCGGGTTTGCTGGCGGGTCGGGACGTGACCGCGGGTTTCGGTTGCGAAGTGATTGTTCAGTTTTTTTGCGTCGCAGAATTTTGCACGAAAATGAGGTCTTAATCTGGCAGAATCACCATGATGAAATTCCGTTCCCTGAAAAATTGTGTCCTGCTCGCGTGGTTGAGCGGCGTGAGTTCCGCGTTGGCGACAACCGCTCCGATTGCATCGCTGGACTTGAAACCGATGACGTGCGGCTGGAGCGAACCGAAGGCGAATCAAGCCATCGGCGGCGGGGCGTTGAGCATCGCGGGAAAGAAATTCACCAGCGGCATCGGCACACACGCGAACAGTAAACTGCGGGTGGATCTCGGCGGGAACGCGAAGCGGTTCACCGCGCAAGTCGGCGTGAATGACAGCGCGAGCGCGCAGGGCAGCGTGGAGTTTATTGTCGTTGGCGATAGCAAAGAGCTTTGGCGCAGCGGCGTGATGAAGGTCAGTCAGCCGGCGAAGTCCGTGGACGTGGACTTGTCTGGTGTAAAAATCCTGACCATGCGGGCCACGGATGGCGGCGATGGCGAAGGCAACGATCACGCGAACTGGGCCGACGCACAGATCGTCATGACGGACGGCGCGGCCAAGCCGGCTTCGCTGCCGGCCTACGAAACCCTCGCCGTGCAAACCAGGACGTTCGCGCTCAGTTTTCAGGTGAGTGACGATGGGCGGCTTTATCAACGCGCCATTGGAGGTGGAGATTCCGCCAAGCTGCTGCGCAACGATGAGAGTTTTCCGCAATGGGGCGATGGTTACATCTGGGAGCCGGCGTTGCAGGTGGTTCATGCCGATGGCAACACGTCCACGGCGTTGATCTACGATGGAGTGACGCGCACGACTGAAGGTGATGGCCGGGAAATCACCCGCATCAAACTGCGTGATGTCGCGTATCCATTCGAGGTCGCGCTGTGCTTCCGCGCGTATCGCGAGCAGGATGTCATCGAGCAGTGGACGGAGATCCAGCATCGCGAACGCGGCGAGGTGAAGTTGGAACAGATGGCGTCGAGTGCGCTCCTGTTCGCGCCGACAAATGTAAACCTGTTGCACTTCTTCGGCGATTGGGCGAAGGAGATGCAGCCGTTCGTCGAGCCGCTGAATCCCGGCACGAAGGTGCTCGATTCCAAGATCGGTGTGCGGGCGCATCAGTTTCGCAATCCGTCGTTCGTGCTTTCGCTCGACGGGGCGCCGCAGGAGAACAGCGGTCGGGTGCTGGCGGGGTCGCTCGCATGGTCGGGGAGTTTTCGCTTCGCGTTTGATAATTTTGCCACCGGCTTGCGCGCCGTGTGCGGCCTCAATCCCTTTGCCTCCACGTATCACCTGAAGGCCGGCGAGAAGTTCACCACGCCGCCGATGATCTGGGCGTGGAGCGATCATGGCTTGGGCGACATGAGCCGCAAGTTGCATCGCTGGGCGCGGGCGAATGCGTTACGCGATGGGGATCAACCGCGCACGGTGTTGCTGAACAACTGGGAGGCGACGGGCTTTGACTTTGATTTTAATCGCATCGTCAGCCTCTACGATCCGGCGAAGGAGATCGGCACGGAGTTGTTCCTGCTGGATGATGGCTGGTTCGCGAACAAGTATCCGCGGCTCAGTGACAACGCCGGTCTCGGCGATTGGGAGCCGAACTGGAAGCGTTTGCCAAAGGGTCTTGCCCCGTTGGCGACCGAGGCGAACAAACGCGGGTTGCAATTCGGCATCTGGATCGAACCGGAAATGGTAAATCCCAAGAGCGAACTTTTTGAGAAGCATCCTGATTGGGTCATCCGCCAGCCGAAGCGTGAACTGGAATTGCAGCGCAACCAACTCGTGCTCGACCTCACGCGGCCCGAGGTGCAGAAGTTCGAGTGGAAGGTGATTCAGGACATTCTCGGCGTGCCGGGCATTGCGTACGCGAAGTGGGATTGCAATCGCTACCTCACGCAGCCGGGGTCGTTGTGGTTGAAGCCGGAACGCCAATCGCATCTCTGGATTGATTACACCCATGCGCTTTACGAGTTGATGGACCAGACGGCGAAGACGTTTCCGAAAATTGAATTGATGCTGTGCTCGGGCGGCGGCGGGCGCGTGGACTATGGCGCGTTGAAATATTTCCACGAGTTCTGGCCGAGCGATAACACCGATCCGACGGTGCGCATTCCGATGCAATGGGATTTCTCCTACTTTTTTCCGGCGATGAGCATGGCGAGCCATGTGACGCATTGGGGACATCGCCCGATGCACTTCGCGTGCAGCGTCGCGATGAGCGCACGCTACGGCATGGACCTTGATCTGGTGAAGCTATCGCCGGAGGACAAGGCGGTCTGCGCGGGAGCGATTGCCGCTTACAAACGTATCCGCGAGGTCGTGCATCTCGGTGATTTGTATCGCTTGGAACGTCCGCACAACGCCGCCCGTGGAGCGTTGAACTATGTTTCCCCGGATCACGCCAAGGCCGCGCTGTTTGTGTTTCAACTCAAAGATGGCGAAGCGCAGCCGGTTCGTCCGCAGGGTCTCGATCCCGCGAAACGTTACACCGTGCGCGAGATGAATCCCGCGCCGGGACGCGCCGCGCTGGCGCAAGAAGGGAAATCGTTCACTGGCGAAGAACTGATGCGCGATGGGATTGTGCCAAATTGCGTGAAGGGACTTGAAGCCTGCATCATCGAACTCGCGCCGTGAAACAAGGAAGCTCTTCGATGTTTGGAGTGGTTAAAGAGTGTTCAGCAAGAATGGTTCAACACTCGCCCTCACCCCGGCCCTCTCTCCCAGGGAGAGGGAGAGTTTTTCGCCGTCTCTTTCGAGAACCTGCGACTGGATCAGCGGGTGGCGCTCTGAAGCAGCCGAAAAGTGCCCCGATGCTGTTCCCTCTCCTGGGGGAGAGGGTTAGGGTGAGGGCGAGCGTCAAACCATTTACGGCTGTAACTACCCATTGAGAATGTTGAAGAACCACCAAGGAAGTATTTTGAGACTGAAGACTCGTTGGAACAAACTTTGGCGCAACCCGGAGCTGGGATGTTCGGGAAACCCGCAGGCAGGGATGCCGGCGTTACGTAGCGCAGGCATCCCTGCCTGCGGGTTCTGGCGGCATCCCTGCCGCCAGTTTTTGCCGCTGCTCGCACTGCTTGTTTTTCCGGGCATTTTGCGGGCCGAAAACAATCATTGGTCGCTGACTTCGCCGGATGGTCGCAAGGAAATTTCCGTCAACCTGAATGCTGACGGTCGCCTGAGTTATCAAGTGTCGCGCGAAGGAAAAATTGTTTTGCCGCCGGCGCCGCTGGGAATCGTGCGCGCCGACCAATCTTTTGAAAGCGCATTAAAACTCGCCCGGGCCGGCAAAGTCGAAAAGCGCCGCGAGAAATATGAATTGTTCGCGGGCATCGCGCCGCGCGTGGACCGGAAGTTGAATCAGCGCAGCCTGGAGTTTTGCAACACGAACAATGCTGCGGTGACGATTGACCTGGCCGCCAGTGATGAAGGCGTGGCGTTTCGGTATCGGTTCGCGAGCGAATCGAAAGAAGTGCGTGAAGTGACGGCGGAGTTGACGGGTTTTCAAGTGGCGACGAATACGCGCGGTTGGCTGCAACCGTATCACGCGGCCGGACCATACACACCGGCTTACGAGGACTTCTATTTTCATGTTGCGCCGGGCGACGCGCCGCCGCGCTCGCGCGACGAACCGCGCGGCTGGTGTTTTCCCGCGCTGTTCAACGTGCCGAGCGCCGACAGTTGGGTTCTGGTGACCGAGTCGGGAACGGATGGCTCGTATCCGGGTTGTCATCTCGCGGCTGATTCGAGCGGGGGATTGTATCGCGTGGCGTTTCCGCTTCCGGACGAACGCACGAAGGGTCAGTCCACCAATCTCACGACAAATCCGCGCTCCGTTCTGCCGTGGACGATGCCGTGGCGCGTTATCGTGCTCGGGCAGAATGCCGGGGAGATCGCGACTTCAACTTTAGTGACCGATCTCGCACCGCCGTCGCAGATCAAGGACCCGTCATGGATCAAGCCGGGGCGCGCATCTTGGGCGTGGTGGTCGTATCCCGATGGCCCGGCCACGGAAAAATTGTTCAATGAGTTCACGGATTTCGCCGCGCGCATGGGCTGGGAATACACGTTGTTCGACGCGGGCTGGTGGCGGCCGGGCTTGAAACCGATTTCGACTTATGCAAAGTCCAACAACGTCGCGCCGCTGGCATGGCTGCACGCGCAGGATTTTTACGACGCGAAAAAATGCGCGCAAAAGTTGGACGAAATCGCCACGGCGGGCGCGCGCGGGGTGAAGGTGGATTTCTGGTGTTCCGACCGGCAGGAGAGCATCGCGGCCATGCACGAGTTGTTCGCCGCCGCGGCGGAGCGCAAGCTGTTGGTGAACCTGCACGGTTGCACGATGCCGCGGGGCTGGCATCGCACCTGGCCGAACTTCATGACGGCGGAAGCGGTGCTGGGCACGGAGAGCTATTTTTACGAGCCGCGCTACACGGAAAAGGCGGCGGAACTGAACACGGTGCTGCCGTTCACGCGCAATGTCGTTGGGCCGATGGATTACACGCCCGTGGCGATTTCGCCGAAGAAGTATCAGCGCACCACCACTGCGGCGCATGAATTGGCGACGGCGCTCATCTTCACGTCGGGCATTGTACACTTTGCGGATCAGGCGAAGCTGTTTGAATCATTGCCGGCTTCAGCCTTGAAAATTTTTCGCGATGCACCCGCCCGTTGGGACGAAACGCGCTGTCTGCTGGGCGAACCGGGGCGCGTGGTGGTCTTTGCGCGGCGCTCGGGTGCAAGCTGGTTCATTGCCGGCATCAACGGCACGGGTGAAGCGTTGCCGATCACGCTTGATTTGAAACCTTACCGAAAGTTTGGCGCGCGGGTGCTCGTGGCGGAAGCCTCCGATGCCACCATGCAAGTGATCGCGACGCCACTTGCGAAAGCCGATGGTTGGGCGCATATCTTGCCACCGCGCGGCGGGTTCATCTTGAGATTGGATCGTTAGCGCCTCGGCAAATGGGTTCAAAATTCTTCGCTGCATGATTTTGGAAGTTGCGCGCGGGTATGTTTGCCGGATTGATGTCATGAAAGCCCTGTTTTCAAAGCGCCTCGGCGTATGGTTGCCAATGATGGCTGCGCTGTGTGTTCGTGCCTCCACCGCACCGCTGTCTCCGGTTACGCCGGAAACGGTCATCTGGTTTGATACGGCCGCGCAGAATTTCACGGAATCGTCGCCGCTGGGCAACGGACGACTGGGCGCGATGTTGTTTGGCGGCGTGGATCAGGAGCGCATTGTGCTCAACGAAAGTTCCGTCTGGTCAGGCTCGCGGCAGGACGCGGACCGGGAGGATGCGCACCAAGTGTTGCCGGAAATCCGGCGGCTATTGTTGGCGGGAAAGAATGTTGAGGCTGAGGCGTTGGTGAACGCCAACTTCACGTGCAAAGGCCCGGGATCGGGCGGAGGACAGTATGGTTGCTACCAAGTGCTCGGCAACCTGCATCTGACTTTTCTAGGCGATACGAATGCGCCCGTGACGGATTATCGGCGGGAATTGAATCTGAACGATGCGGTGACGCGAATGGAGTTCCAACGCGGCGGCGTGACGTTCAAGCGCGAGATGTTTGTGAGCGCGCCGGATGAAGTGATGGTGTTGCGGCTCACGGCGGATAAGCCCGGACAGCTATCTTTCGTAACGAGGCTGGATCGTCCCGAGCGTTTCGCGACCGTGGCTGACGGGAAGAACGGGTTGCTCATGACCGGGCAGATGGACAACGGCGTGGACGGAAAAGGCCTGCGCCACGTGACGCGGGTGCGGGTGATAAATCGCGGCGGCGCAGTGGCGGTGGTGGGGACATCGCTCCAAGTGAGCAAAGCGGATGAAGTGCTGTTGCTCATCACGGCGGCGACGGATTACCAGGGTTTCGCGGGCCGGCAGACAAAAGATCCATTGGCCGTGACGCTCAAGGAGATCAACAAGGCGGCCAAGAAATCTTTTGCGGCAATGCGCAAGGCCCACGTGTCGGACTACGCGAAATACTTTCAGCGCGTGTCGCTGCAACTGGGCGTGACCAAACCGGAAGTTTCCGGCAAGCCAACGCCGGAGCGCATCCAGGCGTTCAAGGTGGGCGCGACTGATCCGGCTTTGGCGGCGTTGTATTTCAATTTTGGTCGCTACCTGTTGATTTCGTCATCGCGTCCGGGCGGGTTGCCACCGAATCTCCAAGGCATCTGGGCGGAGGAACTCAGCACGCCTTGGACGGGCGACTGGCATCTCGACGTGAATGTGCAGATGAATTACTGGCCGGCGGAGATTTGTAATCTGTCGGACCTGCATCAGCCGATGTTCGCGTTGATTGCTTCGTTGCAAGAGCCGGGCGCAAAAACCGCCAAGGCTTACTATAATGCGCGCGGCTGGGTGGCGCACGTCATCACGAATCCGTGGGGCTTCACGTCGCCGGGCGAATCGGCGAATTGGGGCGCGACCACGGGCGGCTCGGCGTGGTTGTGCCAGCACCTGTGGGATCATTGGTTGTTCACGCGTGACAAAAAGTTTCTCGCGTGGGCATATCCGATCCTGAAGGGGTCAGCATTGTTTTATGCGGATTTGTTGATCGAGAATCCCAAGAGCGGCTATTTAGTCGTTGCGCCTTCAAATTCGCCGGAGAATCATTTCCGCAAGCCCGACGGACAGCAGGCGGCGATTTCGCTGGGCACGACGGTTCACGATCAGATGTTGCGCTATCTTTTTGGTGCGTGCATTGAGGCTTCGGAAATTCTGGGCACGGACGCCGAGTTCCGAAAGGAATTGAGCGCCAAGAAAGCGCGCCTGGCGCCGACGCCCATCGGATCAGACGGGCGCGTGATGGAATGGCCGGAGGAATACGCTGAACCGGAGCCGCAGCATCGGCACATCTCGCATTTGTGGGGGCTTTATCCCGGCGACGAGATCACCGCCACCGGCACGCCGGCCTTGGCGGCGGCATCGCGCAAGACGTTGGATGTGCGCGGTGACGATGGGGTGGGGTGGTCGCTGGTTTACAAGATTGCGTTGTGGGCCAGACTGCACGAGGGCGATCGCGCCTATTCATTGGTCCGCAAAGCCCTGAATCCAGTGACGGATCAGAGCATTCGTTACGATCGCGGCGGGGGTGTTTATCCGAATCTGTTCGATGCGTGCCCGCCGTTCCAGATTGATGGCAATTTCGGTATCACGGCGGCGATTGCCGAGATGTTGTTGCAAAGTCACGCCGGCGAAATCGAGTTGCTGCCCGCCCTTCCAAGTGACTGGGCGGAGGGTTCGGTGAGTGGCCTGCGCGCGCGCGGAAGAGTGGAGGTGGATCTGGTCTGGAAGGCGGGGCGACTTGTCTCCGGCACCATCCGATCCGAATTGGGTGAACCCATCCGGGTTCGTTACCAGGGGAAAACGGTGCAACTGCTACCGCAAAAAGGAAAGCCAATCCGTTTGGACGCCAGCCTCACGACGGACTGAACTCTTTCAACGGACTCCGGACTCGTTTGGAAAGTGCGCGGACGCGACACCGTTTTTACAAGTGGATTGTCCATGTCTTCCGGTTGATACTCCATTTCGCGCTCCGAAGCCGGGTGCTATCGTCAGCGACTCCAAGATGAAGAAGCGTTCAAGAGTTCTGGTCCGCCGCGGCGAGTTGGCGATCCCCACTTATTTGCCTGCCGCGCCCGATAAAAATCCAATGTTTTTGGAAAAGCGTGTGTATCAGGGGAGCAGCGGCAAGGTTTATCCATTGCCGTTCACGGATCGGATCGCCGAGCGCGCGGTCGAACGCCAATGGCAGGCGATTTGGATCGAGAATGAATTCCTGCGTGTGCTCATCCTGCCGGAAATCGGCGGACGCATTCATGCCATTCTCGACAAGACCAACGGCTACGACCTCATCTACAACCAGCACGTCATCAAACCCGCGCTCGTCGGTCTGGCGGGCCCATGGATTTCCGGCGGCATCGAGTTCAACTGGCCGCAGCATCACCGGCCCGCGACGTTCCTGCCGGTCGCTACTGAGATTGAGCAGGCCGCGGATGGTTCGGTGACGGTCTGGTGCAGCGATCACGATCCGATGGCCCGCATGAAAGGCATGCACGGCGTTTGTCTGCATCCGGGCAAAGCTTACGTGGAACTCAAAGCTCGCGCCTACAATCGGACCCCGGTCACGCAGACCTTCCTGTGGTGGGCCAATGTCGCCACGCGCGTGCATGCGGCGTATCAAAGCTTCTTTCCGCCGGACGTGTATTACGTCGCCGATCATGCGCGGCGTTCAATGAGCGAGTATCCGCTGGCGCAAGGTCACTATTACGGAGTGAACTACGGTGAACGTGGGCGCAAAGGGTTTCCCAAGAGCGAAGTCCCAGGCCAGTTTGTGCCGCCACACTGCGCCTCCAAATCGGCAATCGCCAATCGGCAATCGCCAATTCCCAACTACGCGCCCAACGATCTCTCTTTCTACGCCAATATTCCGGTGCCGACATCCTACATGTGCATGGGCAGTCAGGAGGATTTTTTTGGCGGCTACGATTTTGTCGCGCAGGCGGGCATCATTCATATCGCCAACCACCACATCTCGCCCGGCAAGAAACAGTGGACCTGGGGCAATCACGAGTTCGGTTATGCGTGGGATCGTAATCTGACCGAGCAGGACGCGAAGGGGGAGTATGCGCCTTACATTGAAATCATGGCTGGCGTGTACACGGACAACCAACCCGATTTTAGTTTCCTTCAACCCGGCGAAACGAAAACCTGGAGTCAGTATTGGTATCCGATTCAAAAGATCGGCCCGGTCCAACATGCAAACTTGGACGCCGCCGTTACGCTCATCCCCGCCGGAAAGCGTCTGCGCGTCGGGGTTTCAGTCACGAAGGAATTTCCCTCGGCCACGCTCAAAGTCACAGCTCGCGGCAAACAGATCCTCACGACCCGGCGCGATCTTTCTCCTGGCAACGCCTTTGTCGCCGAAGCAAAACTTCCGCGGGGTGTCGTTGTCACTGATCTCCTGCTCCGCGTCGCCGATTCCACCGGCAAAGAAATCATCGCCTATCATCCCAAACCGCGCGCCAAGAGCGTCGTGCCGCCACCGGCCACCGAGCCACCCGCCCCGGGGAACATGGCCAGCACTGATGAATTATTCATCACCGGATTGCATCTGGAGCAGTATCGGCACGCCACGCGTTGCCCCACCCTGTACTGGCGTGAAGCCTTGCGGCGTGACCCGCTCGACGCCCGCTGCAACACTGCGTTGGGACGCTGGCATTTTCATCGGGGTGAGTTTATCGCGGCGGAGAAATGTTTCCGTCTCGCCATCGAACGCCTCACGCGCCGGAACGGCAATCCTTCCGACGGCGAAGCCTATTACCACCTCGGTTTGTGCCTGCGGCATCTCGGCCGTGACCCCGAAGCCTACGCTGCCCTTTACAAGGCCTGCTGGAATCAGGCGTGGCTGGCGGCGGGCTATCACGCGTTGGCCGAGATTGATTGTGGTCGGCAACAGTGGGATGTGGCGCTGGAACATCTGGAACGTTCGCTGTGTTTCAACCACGACAATCTGCGCGCGCGAAATCTCAAGACTCTCGTCTTGCGAAAACTGGGCCGCCCGGTCGCAGCGCAAACCTCGTTGCAAGCCTCGCAGCAGTTGGACCGGCTCGACCAGTGGGCACGCCATCTCGCCGGCGAAAAACTGACGGGCGATTTGCAGGCGCAACTTGATCTCGCCCACGATTATGCCCGGGCCGGATTTTTGCCCGAGGCCATCGCGTTGTTAACGGCCGCGAACGCGGAAACAACGGACCTGCCCGATCAGAGTTGGGGCGCGGCGCCGCTGGTTCAATACACGATCGGCTGGTTGGAACAACGGCGCAGCAACGACCGGGCCGCGCGGCAACACTTCCTCAAAGCATCCGCGCTTGCCCCGGACTATTGTTTCCCGGCCCGCCTGGAAGAGATCGCCATTCTGGAAGCGGCGATTCAAGCCAACCCGCAAGATGCCCGGGCGCCGTATTACTTGGGCAATCTACTGTACGATCGGCGGCGGCACGAAGCCGCAATCAAACTGTGGGAACGCAGCGCGAAGCTGGATGCAAACTACTCGGTCGTCTGGCGCAACCTCGGGATTGGTTACTTCAACATCCGCCGGCAACCCGCCCGCGCGCGCAAGGCCTATGACCGGGCGTTCCGCGCGAACCCGGGCGATGCGCGATTGCTGTTCGAGCGCGACCAGTTGTGGAAGCGGCTTGGCGAGAAACCAACCCGCCGCTTGCGGGCCTTGGAACGACATCCGGATCTCATCCGGCAGCGCGATGATCTCAGCGTGGAATTGGCCGCACTTTACAATCAAACCGGTGCTCATGAACAAGCGTTGCAACTGGTGGCCGCGCGCAAATTTCAACCGTGGGAAGGCGGGGAAGGCGGTCCGCTCGGACAGTGGGTGCGTTCGCATCTGGCGTTGGGACGCCAAGCGTTGGCGGCTCGCAACGCCGCCAAGGCACGCGATCACTTTGCGGCCGCACTGACGGCGCCGGAAAATCTCGGCGAAGCGAAGCACCTGCTCGCGAACCAAAGCGACATTCATTACTGGCTGGGTTGTGCGCTCGTGACCCTGGGCGCGACCGCCGAAGCGCAGCAGCATTGGCGCGCTGCCGCCAGCTTCAAAGGTGACTTTCAGGAAATGAGCGTGCGCGCCTTCAGCGAAATGACCTACTACTCGGCGTTGGCGTGGGAAAAACTGGGGCAGGCGACGAAGGCCAGCAAGCTGTTGCGGGAACTGGACGCCTATGCGCGTAACTTGAAACAATCGCGTGCCAGGGTGGATTACTTCGCCACCTCGCTGCCCACGATGTTGTTGTTCGACGACGATCTGCAATTCCGGCAGGAAACCACAGCGTTGTTTTTACAGGCACAGGCACAACTTGGTCTGAACCGGAAAACCCGGGCGAAAAAGTCCCTGGTTGCGGTGCTCAAACGCGATCCCAACCACGCGCTGGCGGCGGATTTGTTGTCTGGATATTCTAAGCATAAGACAAACCTATGATCACCGCTACCCCGACTGCCCCCTCTGATCTTAAAGCTGCCTACAATCTTGGTTACGTCTGGTTGATCGCTTCCGTCGCCGCGATGGGCGGATTGCTCTTCGGCTGGGACTGGGTGGTCATCGGCGGCGCCAAGCCCTTTTTTCAGCGCTACTTTGAACTCACGAGCGAAGCGCAGATCGGATGGGCGAACAGTTGCGCCCTCATCGGCTGTCTCGTCGGTGCGCTGATTGCGGGTGCTTTGAGCGATCGCTTCGGGCGGAAGCGCCTCTTGATTGTTGCCGCCCTGCTGTTCGCTGTAACCTCGCTGGGCAACGCACTGGCGCATAACTTTACCGTCTTTATCGCGTGGCGTATGTTTGGAGGCGTCGCCATCGGGCTCGCGTCGAGTTTGTCGCCGATGTATATCTCAGAAGTCGCGCCCGCGCAGATGCGGGGCAAGCTGGTTTCAATCAATCAACTCACCATCGTTGTCGGCATCCTGCTCGCGCAGATCATCAACTGGGCGCTCGTGCATAACCTGCCGACCGGTGCGACGGATGAATTCATCAAGAACTCGTGGTTCGGGCAGCAAGGCTGGCGTTGGATGTTTGGTTTGACGGCCGCGCCGGCGCTGTTGTTTCTGTTCGGAATGTTCTTTGTGCCAGAAAGCCCGCGCTGGTTGGCCAAAAACGGAAGAACGGACGCTGCGCTGACGGTATTGACGAAGATCGGCGGCCGTGCCTACGCGCTGACGGCCAGCGCCGACATTAAATCCACGATGACCAGCGAGGAGACGCAGCGGGTCCGCTTCCGTGAACTGTTGGCCCCCAAGATGAGGAAAGTCCTGGTGCTGGGCGTGGTGCTGGCCGTCTTCCAGCAATGGTGCGGCATCAACGTCATCTTCAACTACGCCGAGGAAATTTTCCGCTCGGCGGGCTACGATATCTCCAGCGTGTTGAAGAACATTGCGTGGACCGGATCGGTAAATCTGGCCTTCACGTTCGTTGCGCTCGGGGTGGTGGACCGCGGCGGGCGGCGTCCGCTCATGCTGTTTGGCTCGGCAGCATTGGCGGTGATCTATGTCGCGATGGGCTTCTGCTATTACCACCACGTTCAAGGATTGCCGATGCTGCTGCTGGTGCTCGCAGCCATCGGCTGTTACGCCATGTCTCTCGCGCCCGTGACCTGGGTGGTGATCTCGGAGATTTTCCCCAATCGTATCCGGGGCGCAGCGATGGCCGTGGCGATCACGTCGCTTTGGATTGCTTGTTTTCTGCTGACCTACACGTTTCCGATCTTGAACGCGCGCCTTGGTTCTGCCGGCACATTCTGGCTCTACGCGGCGATCTGTCTGGCTGGCTTCATCTTCATCAAGTTCAAGCAACCCGAAACCAAGGGGAAAACCTTGGAGCAGATCGAGCGCGATTTGGTGGACTAAGGCCGACGAATTTTGACGGCAATGCGGTCGTGGAGCACCCCGGGGCATTGTGAAAAATGAATCAGCCAACATCGGCAAATTCTAATCTTGCTGGCACGAAAACGGGCGCGCGTTAGAGCGGTTTCCTAAAAACTGTCGCCGCCGAAGTGATGCGGCGGTGCGGTTTATCAGGCTGCTTTGCGTCCGCCTCCGTACGGCGGCTCCCGCAAAACTTAAACCCCCTAATTGTTTGCAGTGGTTTTTCCTGAAAATTTTCCTGAAAACGTCACTGTCAGTAAAAAAACATTGCGCCCCTTCCTGACGTAAAGGGTCATAAAGGGGTCATAAAGGGGTCATAAAGGGGTCATAAAGGGGTCATAAAGGGGTCAGTCCCGAATGGCGCTTAGATAAGGAACGTGATCGCGCGTTTTACCTGGAATTTCGCGAGGAAATCTGCCGAGTGCCCGCCTTAACTAAGTGCCATTCGGGTCAGTCCCGAGTATTTACACTAACCGGACGGCTCGCTAGATTTTGGGCCATGCCTCGCGCGTTGCGCATTGAATATCCCGGTGCGATTTACCACGTCATGAACCGTGGTGACCGCCGCGAACCCATCTTCCGCGATGACCTTGATCACCAGCGCTTTCTCACCACGCTGGCCGAGGTTTGCACCAAGACGGATTGGCAAATCCACGCGTATTGTCTGATGGGCAATCATTTTCATCTCGTGGTCGAGACGCCCAATCCCAATCTCGTGGCCGGCATGAAATGGTTTCTGGGCACTTACACCGCACGGTTCAATCGGCGGCACAAACTCTTTGGCCATCTTTTCAGTGGGCGTTACAAAGCGCTGGTTGTGGACGGCAGCGGCACCAGCTATCTGCGCACGGTGTGTGATTACGTCCACTTGAATCCTGTCCGCGCCCGATTGTTGCAGCCCGAGCAAAAGCTGACGGATTTTGTCTGGAGCAGTTGGCCCGATTATTTGAAACCGCCGGAACAACGCCCGCGCTGGTTACGGGTGGATCGGTTGCTGGGCGAATTGGGTATTCCGAAGGACAGCACTGCCGGACATGAGCAATTGGAGCAATACTTGGAAGCGCGTCGCGCGCAGGAGGCCGGGATGGATTACAAGGCACTGCGGCGGGGTTGGTGTCTGGGCGGGGAGCAATTCCGCCAGGAACTATTGGCGTCGGTCCACACGCGACCAACAGAGAATCACGCCGCGCAAACACGGCAAGAGACGACCGCGGAGAAAGCCCGGCGCATCCTTAACGAAGAACTGGACAAGTTAGGTTGGACGGAGGCAGAGTTGGCGGGACGCCCGAAGGGTGATCCCCGGAAGATTCAGCTCGCGCAAAGGCTGCGCGTAGAAACAGCGGTGACATTGAAATGGATTGCGACGGAATTGCACATGGGGACGTGGACGCACGTCGCCAACCGGCTGCAAAACGCGAAGGGCAAAAATGAATCAAACCAACCGGAATTCGGGCTGGTGTAAATACTCGGGACTGACCCCTTTATGCGCGCCATGCTAAACGCTTCCAAACAACGCGATCGAAACACTGAAACGGCTGAAGCTAAATTGCTCCTTGAAGAGTTTCGTTTGATCGGAGATGTAATTTACCCATCGTTTGATCCAGAATAACCAGCCTTGCCCAATGTACCGTACTTTTGGCATTTACTTGATAACACTTGCAATATGCTCCCTCGCTTGGGCAGTCCTTTCGGGACATCCAATGAGCGACGCGCTCACTATCGCAGGAATTGTAATTGTTTTTGCGGGCTTGTCTGGAGCAGATGCTGAGTTCTTATTTGGCAGGCAGCGATCTCAAACTATACGCGAAGCATTGAAGAATGGCAATTTGACCGCCAGAAGGTGCCTCCAGTGTGGGCTGGTTTGTGGGATGATTACCTCGTTTATGCCCGTGGTCCTGATCAAGTGCGTGGACGTTTTGCAAGGAGGTTGGCGACTGTGGATCGGAATAATTCTGGCAATGATATTATTCAACATTTCGATTCTGGCCATGTGGTGGAGCTTGCTTAGGAAGAAAGTAGGCTAGTCGCACATTGTGAACTTAAAACAACCATTTATCATCTGGTTTCCGGTGCTTTTGGCTCTCGTACTCTGGCCAGTTGCCGTGCAAGCTCGATACCGCAATCCCAATACCGGCCGCTTCCAAACCACGGATTCATACGAGGGGCAGTCTACTGATCCTGCGTCACTTCGCAAATACCTCTATTGCCATTTCGCAAGCTGGTCGGCACTAAGTAAAGACTGGCCTTGCCTCGATTTGGTAGACAGCTGGAGCAATGCAGGTGAAGTGGGAAGGATCGCGTTATGAACAAACGAATGATTGCGGTGGTTATCGGGTTGATGCTGGCCTTGGTGGTTGGGCCGTTGAGCGCCCACGCGCGCTATCTGAACCCGAACACGGGACGGTTCCAGACGATGGATAGTTACGAGGGCACCCAGACTGACCCTCCCTCGCTGCACAAGTACCTCTATGCAAATAATAACCCTATCAACAAAAACGATCCTTCTGGGCAGATGGCATTGGCGATTGGAATGACGCTCGATTTTGGAATTAGTTCAAGTTTTTCATTAAGCATACGCGCAAAGTGGGAACAGGCGCGAATGCCAGTTTATAAAGGCGCAATCGCACTTGCTGGAATTGCTGTTGGGCTCGGTGTTGCGAGCTTAGCTTTGGAGGAAATACAAATAATGGATGCAGAGCGTGCTTTAGAAGACGCAGGCACCTCAGTCAGAGATTTACTTGATAAGGCACGCAATATACTGCGGAGCAGAAGGGGAAATGCTACCCCTCCAAAAATAATACCTATGCCACTGTCCGTCATTCCGGAAGTTGCGCGCAATGTTGCTGTCGGCCAACTTTCGAATCCAGTAATGCTTAAGCGCGCAGGGGTGTGGCAAACACTTAAGAATCGGTATTATACCTTAAAAGGGAAAGGAGTGGCAGGCTTCGGAAAAAGTTGGGACGAATATCCATTTGCCTCTTCTGTGCAGGGCGGCAAAGTTGGAGCAGTTGTAAGCGCGGTTGACGAAAATCAGAATTGGATTCAGGGAGGGATAATAGCTGCTTGCTATTTAATTGAAAAAATCAGCGTTGGAGATTCATACGAAGTCGTTGTTACACCTTAATACATGAGAGCGTCAAAATTTGATGCGCTTGAAGCCGCAATATGTCTGCGCAATCCTCAGCTAGTTGACAATCTGCTGCCCGGATTAACTCAAGCGCGCGTCACTAAGATGCTTGACCGTGCAGGTATCAGGGGTTCATTGCAGCCAATTATCGATCTCTTTACATGGAAAAATGGTGCTGCTGTTCACGGGCAAATGTCACAAGAATTAGCCAGCCCATTTCCAAATTCGGTCTATATGTTTCTGCCTCTTGATGCAATGATTGCTGATTACAAGGGTTTTGAAGAATGTGCTATTCATCACCCGGCCTACGCAAAAGTTGTCGGTAAACTATTTCCATTGTTTTGGGATGGAAGCAATAGTTGGTTGGGGGTGAGCTTAGTGCCGTCGCACAGTTCCCAAATTGTGTTAATTCACACAGAATTTGAGCAGTTTGTTTTTGGTGCCTATAAGACATTTGAAGATTTGCTAGATGATGCGATAAGGGCAAACACGGAGAATGTTAGCTTGGAATGCTTTTCTAATCTCAAGCCTCTCTAGTTCACGAACGACCACTGGCGCGCTATAGACGAGGCAAATTGAGAAGTGCAGGCGAATCGTGCAATGCGAATCCAAAAGGCAAAAAGTGAGCAAAGCAAACAGGCAAAACAAAATGTCAGCGATTGGTGGGGGCGGTTTATCGACTGATGCCAATGCCGGCCGTGGTGCGTTCTGGCGGATGGGGTGGTTGAGGGGCTTGCAAAGTATTGCATTCATTGGCGTGGTTGCTCAATTGATCTGCACACTTGCCAAAGCCCGGGATACGAATGTTTCAGAGCTGCCGGCGGCAGTGGTTGTGGGTGGATCTGCAACGGGGGCAGGCTATTTTGGCAAAACTTCATCGGATCAGTTTCCGCCGCACACCGAAGCGTGGCGTGAACTGGAACAGATCTTACAGGGTGGAGACATTGATCTGGCTTTGGTGAATTGGCTGGTTGCGGCGGACATCCCGGAGTTTCGTGACCTGTCGCGCGCCGCCTATTTCAAGCAGTTGGACGCCATGACCGAACAGGTGCGGCAGGACATCGCGAAGATGCAGAAAGTGGCCGTGGCGCGGGGGGAGAGCCTCGACGCGGCGAAGACGCGCTGCGCGATTTTTTGCAACGCCATCATCAAGTTGCGGTTCGCCTACACCGAAGAATTCCGGCAGGAGCAGGTGACTTCTGCGCTGCTCAGGTCGTTGTATGCTGACCCAAACAACATATGTTTGGCGGGCCTGATGCGCACCAGGCGCGGCTCGTGTGTCTCCATGCCGCTGATTTACCTGGTGATGGGGCAGCGATTGGGAATGCCCGTTCATCTTGTGGCCATCGGCAAACACTATTTCATTCGCTGGGAAGAACCGGGGTATCGCATGAACATCGAGCCGACGATTGTTGATAAGGTGTCAGTGTCGCCGGATGATTCCGTCTATCTTGAAATCGAAGGAGTAACCCGGGAGCAGTTGCGGGGAAGTGACCTGCGGAATCTGACCACCCGTGAAGTTGTGGGCAATCTGCTGTTCGCACGTTCCGGATACTGGGCCACGAAGGGGCCGGAATACGCAAGCCAGCAGCGCCGTGACTTGGCAATGGCTCGACAGCTTGCGCCCGATGATCACGGAATCCGCAAGTCACACGAAGCAACCTTCAAGAACTTTGATAAGAAAACCCAACATCCCTGGTGACTTCATTGAATAGAGGCGCTCAGCGTGACGCTTGATGTCAACCCGTCAAGCCCCAGCAGGGAGGCTAAACGCGGCCTTTCTACCTCGGATGGTGTGGCCAAGTCCCGTTCCCAGTCGCTCAGACGCTTCATGGGTATTCCAAGAGTTTTGACGACTTTTTCCTGAGTCAGCCCCTTTTCGAGGCGCTTGAGCCGGATGTGATCGCCCAAGGTCTTCGCCACTACCGGGACACGCTTAAAATTGCGTCTTTGCACCGGAATATGGCTCCTGCAGACCCGAATTGTGCGTTGTGCAATACCCAACAGTTGCACTGCCAGCGGGGGCGATCAATATGGCGCAAACCTGCGCTATACCCCAGACTAGGTTAGTCATGGTTTAGATGTGACTGTCTAAGCTATGTTGGTCCTTGAAAGAGATTACAGATTTGAGATTTGCCCATAATTTCTTGGTTGGTTTAGTCCGGCCTCGCTCCCAATTCTCCAAAGTCCTTTTGCTCACTCTTAGCCGAAGGGCGCAGGCGCTTTGGGTAAGATCAAGTCTAGTACGGTAGGTGGTAAGTGCCTGTGAAAGTAAAATTCCTTCGTGTATCAGGGGGTGCGAATCCACCCTTATGGCCTTGATCACTAAATGGCAAAAGGGGCGCATAAACCACCCCTTCCGCCACCCTTTTGACATTTCTTTAGTAGGCGGTAAGCAGCAGGGGGTTATGTCGATTTCGCCTTTGCCGATCGTGATCCGTTCCGTGATCGCTTCGACGATGGAACGCTTGTCATCGGGCGCCAGCTTGGACCAGTTGGAACTCAGGTTTTGCGCCTCAATCGCCACATGCTCGGTTGACAGGTTGTAGACCTTGGAAATGTCAATTTCGGCTTCAAGACGAGGGATGGCGGTCTCCAATTGTTTCTGTCGTTCGTCGAGTGGCTTGTAGAATTTGCCGAAGCCTTCGGTGTCAATCTGGCCCTCCTGATACAGCTTATACACCCGAGTGATTTCGCCCCGGGCCTTGTCGAGTTCGGCTTTCTGGATGGCCAACAGGCGCTCCTTTTCGGCGACGTTCTGATCTGCGCTTGTAAGATATGCCGAAATCTGTTCGGGTGAATACGCGAAGTCCTTGATTTCTTCGGCGAAGATCGCGTCCAAATCAACGATGGGAATCTTGTTCCGACAGACGCGGCAAACGTATTTGGGACTGTTCGATGGAACATACATTTTCTCGCCGCATTCACAGAAGGCGAGACCGGCGAACGTGTGGACTGGCTTTTGCGCTGGTCTTCGATTCTGCTCGTGAGATTGGTCGATGATGGCATTGCATTGATCCCAAAGCTCAACGGAGACGATTGCATCAACCTTGTGCATGAACCACTCCTGTTCGGGCTTCGCTATGCATTGTTTAGTCTGTCCGTTCCGGGTGGTGTGGTTTGAACGTTGGATGCCTTTGCCAGTCGGGTCTTGAATGAGGCGCGTAACCGTCTTGCTGGTGAATTGCGAGCCGTTCCGGGTGCGATGCCCAGCTTCGTTGAGCAGCCTCACCACGGTCTTTTTGCGCCGATGCTTGAGGAACAGTTCATACATGAGCTTCCGGACTGGCGCTTCCTTCGGATCAACGGTGAGTTTCTTGTCTTTCCATTGATACCCGAAAGGAGCAGGACCACCGAGCGGGCTGCCGAGTTTAGCGCGGATGGCGACCGACGCCCGGACACGGTCCACGGTTTCTTCGCGTTCCCATTGGTCGGAAAGGGGTCGGTTCTTGGTTTTGACTACTAGGAAAGGGGTCGTAAGCGTCACGCGGAGCGCCAATTGACAAAGGAACGACCGGTGGATCGTAAAGGTCGTAGGGTTATGCTCTGACGTTTATGACGCGACCTGCTGTTGCAGTGCGCGTTGGGTTTTGGCCCAGGCTTGCGGGGTGACTTCGGGGATTTGTTTGTTCGTCATCCGGGGCAGGCGCTTACACACGGGCCCGGAGGTTTCTGGTTATCCGACCCTGCAAACAGTGGATTATACTTACGACATACCGGTATTTTCAGCGGCGGCAGTGTCGCGCCAGCGCGACACTGCCGACATGGACTTTTTCAAGCAAAAGATCGAGGCCGCTTTCTTCAGCCATGGCAGCCACAAGGAACGCGGGGCGATTGCCGCCAAAGGCCACAAGCTTTGAAAGCCGCTGGCATCAACGGTCATTACTACGAATCGCCGCTGCCGGCACATGAGTGGCAGTCCTGGCGGCGGAGGCTGCCCGAATTTGCCCCGTTGCTTTTTAGAGATTAGTCCATGTCTTTTGCCGTTCTGTCTGGGGGTGGCTGGGTTAATCTGGAGGCTGACACCATGAATGCTCAACGTTTCTGCCGGCTCGCAACTCCGGCTCAAGCCGATGGCTTCTCCGGCATCCTGCGCATGGAAGGGATCAGCACAAATGGCGGGGATGGTAGCGTTGGGATTCAGCGCGATCTCCAATCGTTCCCGCGGCGTGACGGACAATCCCCAAAGTGTCGCAAGGCGATTTTACCAGGTGGTGCCCCCCGCACGGTTGCAACGGGAAAGTTCAAGTGTGTTGCATCGAAGCTGTCATGAAATTCAACCTGATTAAACTGGTCGGAATTTTGATGCTGACAGCCCTCCCGGGGTTGCTGCCGGCTGCCTCGGTGACACTCCAAGCCGAATCCGCCGGACTCGGTACAAACTTCGTCACCGGCAACAGCGGCGGTGCGACTTACATCAGCAATACCAACAACAACACCGGCAACAATCCGGGCATTCCGGGGCGCGTGGCGGCCTTCAGTGTCTCTTTTCCTGAACCGGGTACATATCACCTTTATGCCCGGATTCGCGTTGGCGCGGGTACGTTCGACGACGACAGTTTATTTTATGCGAACGGATTTGGGGTGAAGTCCGTCGCGGTGAATGGCGATTGGATTCTCGCCAACGGCCTGGCCGCGGCGGGATTCACCACCGCTACGGATGTTGTGACCGGCGGCGGCACAGCCGGCGGCAATGTTTGGAAATGGATCAATCTTTCGCGCTTCGCGCCGGGACCAGTGCTCGCCGTCACCGCGGGGAACTTGAACCAGGCGTTTCAGATTGGCGGACGGGAAGATGGCCTGGATGTGGATAAACTTCTGTTCGGCACGTCAACCAACACGTTTACCGTGGCCGAACTGGATGCGGGCGGACCTGGAACGCCGCCGGCCTCGCCGCCGAATGCGCCGCCAATTCTCACGCCGCGCGATCTCGTCGCGGGGAATCTGATTCAATTCAACGATAATGGGACGTGGAGTTGGTACATGGACGAGCGCGCGGTTGTGGATCAGATCAACGGGCGATTGATCGTGGGTGGCGATGCCAGTGGAGCGGGCATCGGCGGTTCACCCCGCAACGGGGCGGTGGACGCTGCCGTGTTCGATCTGCTAACCGGCACGGTCCGGCGGACGGAACTGTTGCCGAGCGGCACGTTGGGCAGTGACGATCACAACGCGCCCGCATTCATGATGCGGCCCGACGGCAAATGCCTCGCGCAGTACGCCGGCCACAACCAGAATTTCCTGACTTACTTTCGCATCCTCGCTGGCAACACCTGGCTGCCGCAAACGACCTTCGACTGGACCAGCATCGGCGCAGTGAGCGGCGAGCAGACCAGTTATTCCAATCCCCACTATCTCGCGGCGGAGAACCGCGCCTACACGTTCGTGCGCTGCATGGAGAACCGCAGTCAGCACTTTTTGGTATCCTCAAACCTGGGTGACGCGTGGACTTATGGCGGCCAGCTCATCGGGCCTGACGGGGTGGTTGGCTACAACGCCGGCTACTACCGTTACATGGATAACGGCGTGGATCGGATTGACTTCATCTGCACCGAGGCGCATCCCCGCGACATCCAGACCAGCATGTATCACGGTTACATCAGCAACGGCATGAGTTTCAAATCCGATGGCACGGTCGTGGACACAAATATCTTCGATGCGATTTGTCCGGTGTCGCGCGACTTCACACTCATCTTCAGCAATGGCACGGTGATGCCGCAAGGCATGACGAATTACCGCTGCTGGAATTCCGACGTGCAATGGTATCCGGACGGCACGGTGCAGGCCATCATCCACGCGCGCATCAATCAGGTCGCTTCCGGCGGTTATCCCGATACGGTTGATCCCAATCACGCGTTCTTTTTCTGTCGCTTTGACGGAACGAACTGGACGGCCACGTATCTCTGTCAGGCTGGCTACAAGATGTATTTCGCGGAAGCGGACTACGTCGGCCTTGGCGCGCTGAACCCGAATGATCCAAACACGATTTTCATTTCCACGCGCTATGACCCGCGCGCGGTGACGCCCGGCGCGTTTGACACGAACCAACCATATTCCAGTGCGCGCGAAATCTGGAAGGGCGTCACCACAAATCACGGCGCCAGCTTTAAGTGGACGCAAATCACCCGCGGCTCCGTGCGCGATAATTACCGGCCCATCGTCCCCGCGTGGGACGCAAACCACACGGCGCTGCTGTGGTTTCGCGGCATCTATACTACCGCGCAAATGTTTGACGCCGCGATCGTCGGTCTCGTCGAGCGCCGATCCAAGATTACGGGTTCAAAAACTTTCGTGGACGCGACGACGAACAACACCACGCTGGCCACCGGGGCAGTTCTTGTGGCTGGTGACGCGCTAAATCAATGGCACGAACGCAGTGGCGCGTTTAATGGCGGCTCAGTGTTGGCCTCCGCCGATGTCACTCCGGAAAATGCGCCGCCACTCAAGACGAGCATCACGCTTCCGCAATCTGGCACGTATGACGTGTGGGTGAACTTCTGGGGCAACCCCGTGGCCGACTGGCGCATCAAAGCCGGATTGGCGGCGAACCAGATGCAGATTCTGCGTCAGGTTGCCGGCCAGCAAGTCGAGCCAGGCAATTACTCCGTTGTGCCCGTGCTCACGAACAACAGCACGAACTTCCTGTATCAAGCGTACGTGGGGCGTGTCACCGGAAGCGCCTTCAACGTATTTGTGGACGACGAGCCGATTCAAACCGGCACGGTGAGCACGGGCCTCGGCGACACGGTGCGCACCTGGTATGAAGGCGTCAGCTACGCCTGGGTCGAGACGTTTCGCATTACCAATGTGACCAAAAATCTGAACGGCTCAGTCTCGCTGACGTGGAATTCCACCCCGGCGGATTTATCACTCATGGCGCCGACCTATACTGTGCTGCGAAAAAACGCGTTGAGCGAGCCGACCTGGACCACGGTGGCGACCGGCGTTCCCTCCGCAGGAAACTTGACAAGCTATACGGACAATGCGCCTGGCGGTGATGCGGCATATTATCAGATCGCCGCACCTTGATCGAGTGTGGCATTTAGGGGGTGCGCAACCAATTCGAGACAATGAAACTAAGAGCGCGTAACAAAAGACCGTTGCTGGCAGGGCGCGGCAGTCCCTGCGCGCCGGCGGCTGGCTGGCGCGGAACGGCACGCAGGAACTGACGCGCCCTGCCAGCCGCGGCAAAATTCATTTTATTTGGGGCTGTCCTAGATAACGCAAAGGATGTGGTATCAAAGGTGGCATGAGGA
>CAZQNQ010000003.1:325716-349555 GCA_964594985.1 uncultured Bifidobacterium sp. | reverse complement strand
GCAATTAAATCAATGGGTTCGTCAATCCTTAACCTAGTTATCTAGGACAGCCCCTAACCCATTGTTAATTTCGGGAGAGTTGCCAGGCGCCTATGCTTTTTCCGGTTTTCACGCTTGATTACGAAATCCACGGCAACGGGGAGGGCTGTGCGTACGAGTTGATCGTCGAGCCGACGCAGCGCATGTTGGATCAATTTGACCGTTATGGGGCCAAGCTCAGCATCATGGCCGACGTGGCGGAAATCCTGAAGTTCAAGGAATACAAAGAGCAGACCGGTCGCGACGACTATCACTACGACGCGATTGCCGAGCAATTACGCGGGGCGGTGCGCCGCGGGCATGATGTGCAGCTCCACTTGCACGCCTCCTATTTCAACGCCTGTTTTGAAGGAGGACGATGGAAACAGGATTGGACGGAGTATAACTTTGCGGACCTGCCGCTGGAGCGGATCAACCAATTGGTGCGAACGGGCAAGGATTATCTGGAGACCTTGCTTAAGCCGGTCCTGCCCTCGTATGAGTGCATCGCATTCCGGGCGGCGAATTGGTCCGTGAGCCCGTCACAAAATGTCATTCAGGCTTTGCACGCCAATGGCATTCGCATCGAAACCTCGGTCTTCAAGTACGGACAGCGGAAGGGTATCGTGAGTTTTGACTATTCGGACGCGCCAAGTGAATTGGTTCCCTGGCGCGTGGCGGACGATGATGTTTGCCGTCGGGACGATGCGGGCAAGTTGCTTGAGATCCCGATCTATTGTGAGCGGCGCTGGTTGGGGGCTTTCCTGACTGTTAATCGGATTCACCGGGCCATCATGTCGCGATCGCATCGGATTCAGAACGGCGAACTGGGCAATTCCCCGGCAGGTCGAAGCAAGGCTGCGAAGATTGCTTCGATCCGATCCAAGGTGTCAATGGCGTGGCAGCGGCATGCCTGGAAAGCGGACTTCAACCAGTGTACGGGACGCCAATTGATCAATGCCCTAAAACGCGCGCAGTACCGGCACGACCCTGACAGCCGGCGACAACTGCCGTTTGTTTTGATCGGCCATTCAAAACTATTCACGGCTCACAACCAAAAGAGCCTCGAACCGTTCTTGTCCTTCGTTGGGCAGCGGCCGGCGGAATTCCGGTTCGGGAAAATCAGTGATTTTGCGGAAGCCGGGGACAAGAAAACCAAAACAACGGACTCATAGCCAAATGAAGACGGAATCACAAAAAATAAATTGGTTCAGCACCGTGCGGCGGGACATTGTCAGAAAAGTGCGCCAGGTCGGAGTGCTGGAGACGTTCAAGCACGGGGTGCGAAAATTGATCCGCGGGAAAACCTCTGCCGCGGATCCCTTCGACTCAAAATACGGAACCGATACGGCCCGCATCGTGAGCGTGGGCGCATTGGATATTCCGAATGAGAAACTCGAACACTCGAATCGCTATGAAGCCGTCGTGCCCGAGGCGTTTGAGGGGATCATGCGCGATGTGCCGGTCGCGCATGGAGAATACATATTTATTGACGTGGGTTCCGGCAAGGGCCGCGCCTTGTTGCTCGCTTCGCGGTTTCCTTTCAAAACGATTATTGGGGTTGAAATATCCGCCGCGCTCACCGAGATCGCTTTGAACAACATTCGCATCTTTCAGGACGGGGGGCAGAAGTGCCGGGATATCCGTGCGGAGTGCATAGACGGGGGTGGATACGAGATGCCTGCGGAAAAGACGATTCTGTATTTGAACAACCCGTTCGATGACCAGGTGATGCGGCCGTTCGTATTGAATGTGGAGAAGTCCCTCCAAGCTTCCCCGAGAAAAGTGTTCGTGGTGTATCAGCGGCCGTTGCATCGGTTTTTGTGGGATCAGTCCAAGGCCTTCCGCCTGCTAAAGACGACCGAGCGATATACCATTTACGAGAGCCTGGCGTCTTGATCGGCAAATCAAGCAATCATCCGACTGGATGGATTTAAGAGATACATGTCGTCGTACGTCATCATCACACCCGCCCACAACGAGGAGGCCTTCATCGCCAAGACGGCGGAATCGGTGGTGGCCCAGACAGTCCGGCCATTAAAGTGGGTGGTGGTGAATGATGCATCCGGGGATCAGACGCGGGAGATCATCGAGAAATTTGCACGCGAGCACGCATTTATCGAGTTGGTGAATCTCGACCGGGCGGCGGGCCGGCATTTCGGCAATAAAGTGCGGGCCTTCAACGCGGGCCTGGAGCGGGTGACTCATCTCGGTTTCGATTTCATCGGTAACATTGATGCCGATCTTTCATTTGGGCCGGACTATTTCGCAAATATTCTGCGGCAGTTTGAGGGAAACCCGAAACTGGGGCTGGCCGGAGGAATGGTTCACAGTTGCGTGGATGGAGAATTTGAGAGCCAGAATGTGGCGCTCGACAGCGTGGCGGGAGCCGTGCAGTTGTTCCGACGAAAATGTTTTGAACAGGTGGGCGGCTATCGCCCGCTGCCCAACGGGGGGATTGACGCCGCGGCGGAAGTTACCGCGCGAATGCACGGTTGGATGACCCAAACATTCGCAGAGATTCAGGTCCTGGAGCATCGGAGGACGGGGTCGGCCACAGCGCGACCGTTGACGGCCTGCGTCAAGGAAGGAAGGCGGATGTATTCATTGGGATACAGCTGGCTGTTCTTTCTGTTCCGCTGCCTGTATCGCAGCCTGAAAAAACCGGTCGTATTGGGCAGTTGCGCGGGGTTGTATGGGTATCTGGCGAGCGCGGTGGCGCGGAATCCGGTAGTCTTGCCGCCCGAGGTCGTGCGTTTTTTGAGACAGGAACAACACGGCAAGTTGAAACGCGCTTTTGGTTTGAAGGCTGACTAAGAAATAAAGTATGTGCGGGATTTGCGGAATTTTTGATCTGAAGGGTCTGCCGGTCAATCCGGCGGTGTTGGCCGAAATGACCGGAGTGATTCATCATCGCGGACCGGATGGCGAGGGGCAATTCGTGGATTGCGAGGTCGGTTTGGGACATCGCCGGTTGAGCATCATTGACCTCGGCGGCGGGGCGCAGCCCATCGGCAACGAAGATGGCAAGTTGCAGGTCATCTTCAACGGCGAGATTTACAACTTTGTCGAGTTACGCGCGGAATTGGAAGCGGCGGGGCACCGGTTCAAGACGCGATCCGATACGGAAGTGATTGTTCACGCGTACGAGCAGTGGGGTGCGGATTGCGTCAAACGGTTCAACGGCATGTTCGCCTTTGCGCTGTGGGATGGAGGCAAGCGGGAGCTGTTTCTGGCGCGCGATCACCTCGGAATCAAGCCGCTCTATCATGTGACCATCGGCAGCAAACTGGTGTTCGCCTCGGAAATCAAATGCCTGTTGTTGCATCCGGGTTGTCCGCGCGAATTGGACACCGAGTCGTTGGCGGAACTGTTCACCTTCCGCTACGTACCATCCCCCAAGACGCTGTTCAAGGGCATCGCGAAATTACCACCGGGTCATTCGATGCTCTGTTCGCAAGGCGGTGTGAAGATCAAGCGGTTCTGGGATTGGACTCCAAAGATTCGGCAAAGGGTAAACGAGGGAGAGTTGATCGAGGAGTATCAGAAACTGTTCGAGGATGCGGTGCGGATTCAACTCCGGAGTGATGTGCCGCTCGGACTATTCCTGAGTTCCGGGATTGATTCCAGTGTGTTGCTGGCCGTCATGAGCAAATACGCTTCGGGACCGGTTCAATGCTTCACCATTGGGTTCGATGGCGGAGAAAAGACGAACGAAGTCGCGGATGCGCGGGAAAGCGCCCGGCTGTTCGGTGGTGATCATTACTCACTGACGGTGGGGGCCGGCGATTACGAGAAGTACTACGAACGGTATATGAGCGATATCGAGGAGCCCGTCGGTCATGAGCCGGCGGCGGCCTTCTATTTTGTCGCCAAGATTACGAGTGAGCGGGTGAAAGTGGCCTTGACGGGGCAGGGCGCAGATGAACCTTGGGCCGGTTACGACCGCTACAAGGGAATCAAACTTTCCACGCTCTACAGCCGGATGCCGGGCGCAGTCACGGACGGACTGTTGCCGTTTGTGGCCAAGTTGACGGGGCGAACGGAACGCTTCAAGCGCGGCGTGGCATCACTGAGCGAACCAGACATGCTGACGCGATTCGCCAAGGTGTATTCGTTCTTCAGCGCAGACATGAAGTCGCAGCTTTACCAGGGCGCGTTGAAGCAAGGGTTCGAGGCGGACAATTTTGGAACGCGGAAGGCGTTGGGGCATTTGCAATCGGATGTGAAGCATTTGGATCCGCTGACGCAAATGCTGTACATTGATACGCGGGCGAATCTGCCGGATGACCTGCTCATGGTCGCGGACAAAACCTCCATGGCAAACTCATTGGAGGTCCGGGTGCCATTTCTGGATTATCGGTTGATTGAGTTCATCGAGAGTTTGCCTCCCTCTTTGAAGCTCAAAGGATTTACGGGCAAGTATCTTCACAAGAAGGCGATGATGAAGTGGTTGCCCAAGGAGATTGCCTACCGACCGAAGAAAGGTTTTGCGCATCCCATCGCGGAGTGGCTGCGCAAGGACATGCGGCCGCTGGTCGAGGATTGTCTGTTAAGCAGCGGCAGCGCGATCGGTCGTTATTTCGACCAGCGCTATATGCAGACCATGTTGGCGGATGATCGGGCCGGCAAAGAGAATTACATGCGGCATATTTATCTGCTGATGTCGTTGGAACTGTGGCATCGCACCTTCCGGATCAGCTAGCTTGCGGCGGGTGGAATCGTTTCTTAAAGCCTGCAAATCTTTTTGGTTTGAATCTGTTTCTGTAGAGGGATGCGAAACATATCGGTCATTATTGTTAGTTGGAATGCGTGCGGTTATCTCCGAAAGTGCCTGGCGACCATTGCTGCGACTGGCGGCTCGTGTGTGAAGGAGGTCATCGTTGTGGACAATGGCTCTACGGATGGTTCGCCGGAGATGGTGACGACGGAGTTTGCAACGGTCAGTCTCGTGCAGACCGGGCAGAATCTTGGGTTTGCGCGAGCCAACAACATTGGAATCCAGCGAGCGACTGGAGAATATCTGGCGCTCGTAAATTCCGATGTGGAACTGCATCCCGACTGCTTCCAACAGTTGATCGCTTACTTTGAGGCTAATCCAAAGGCTGGACTAATCGGCCCGAAGGTTCTCGGAAGCGACGGTCTGCTGCAACGAACGTGCCGTCGTTTGCCGACGGTCTGGAATACGTTTTGTCAGGCGCTCGCCTTGGATAGCGTCTTATGGCGGTGGCCGGTTTTTTCAGGCCGGGCAATGCGTTATTGGGATCACCTGACTCTGCTGGAGGTGGAGGTGTTGAGCGGGTGTTTTTGGCTGGCTCGCAAAGCGGCGGTGGATCAGGTGGGTGGGTTGGACGAAAGGTTCTTCTTTTATGCCGAGGATGTGGATTGGTGCAAACGGTTTCGCGCGGCAGGATGGAAAGTCGTTTTTGTTCCGAGTGCTGGCGCCACCCATTTTGGCGGAGCAAGTTCGAGCAATGCCCCGTTACGATTCAGTATCGAGATGTTGCGTGCAAACCTGATTTATTGGAGGAAGCATTACGGTTTGCCCGGCCAGGTGGTTTTTTACTTGCTGACCGTGGCGCATCACGCGCTGCGGTTCCTACTGCGTGGAGTCAGCCGGCTTTTAAAAGCTAATCGTGAAGGGGACGGAGATTACAAGCTTCAACGAAGCTACGTTTGTCTCCAGTGGTTATTGACCGGCAAGGCCACTCAAAGAGATTAAACCGATGATCGAAGGGGCATCGAATTTTGGAAGTTCGCGTACAGAATCTGCACGTTCTTTGGGTAAATTATATGGCCGGAGCAGCCCTGTTTGAAAGCGATTGGAACAAAAAGCCAGTATTTTTCGTTAATTGAAGATCCTGTTGTCTCAAACAAGCAATGGTACAATATCTGCACTCCATAAATGTTTTATGAGGTTGTATCATCCAATTCGCTTGGCCGTAATCTTTTTGGCGCTTTCCAGTGGCCTGCTCTCAAGTGCTACCGCCCAAACTATCCGTTATGTCCGGGCGGGAGCAGCAGGCTCGAATAATGGTCTGGACTGGGCCAACGCCTACTCCTCGTTGCCGTCCACGCTTCTACGTGGTGCCACCTATTACGTGGCCGATGGCAATTACAACGGATACAACTTCAACACAGCCGCGAGTGGAACAACGCTGATCACCATCAAAAAAGCGACCATTGCGGAACATGGAACAGAAACCGGCTGGCAAAGCGTTTACGGCGACGGGGTGGCGCTTTTTGGTGGCACTGTTTCATTCAGTGCGGGCTACTGCATCTTCGACGGCGCCGGGCGCACTTCTTGGACGAGCGGCCACGGATTCAAGATCAGCCACTTGAGCGGCGAAGGTCTTAATATTGAAGCCCCGAATGTCACCATTCGTTATGTCGAAACGCAAGGCAATGGGGGCGATGGCGATGGTGGTTATCCTAACAACGATTCTGTGTCATGGCGGTCGAGCGGGAATGGCGACAACGCGCTGTTGCAATACTGCTATTTCTACAACGCTGGCCGTTGCATTTTTTTCTGCAATCAATCGGTTTCGGGCGTGACCATTGAACATTGTTACACCGGCCTGATGGAGAGCACTGCCGCAGAACACGCCGAGACCGCGTCGATATGGGGTGGGGCGAACAATTGGACGTTTCGTTACAACCTGATCACCTATGCCGAAGGCACGGGCGGTTTGATATTGGAAGGCAATACATTTCTAATTTACGGCAACGTGTTTTATCGGGCTACCGGGGTCAATTGGGAAAATGGCAATGGTGTGATTGGCACTTGGACCGTATCAACCTTGACGGGGTGCAAGGTTTACAACAACACATTCGTCAACATCAATTCCGGACAAGTCTTTGGCACGCTGTTCAGCGCTTTGCCGACTGGCAATGAGGTGAAGAATAACTTGTTCTACAACGTGACTGCGGGAATGAATTACTCATTGTTTCCGACGCACAATTACAATCATTACATCAATTCCGGTGGCACCCGGGGCGAAGCTAATGGCACGAGTGGAACGGCGGATCCATTCACAGCTTTTACAAATTTGAATTTTTCGTTAAAGACAAACACCGCTGCGGGAGAAAATCTGGGCAGCCCATACAATGTTGATCCCACGGGCAAAACTCGCAGCACCTGGACCAGAGGGGCCTATGAGTTTGGGGTAGTTAACCCTAGCCCGGCCATTTCAATTTCGCCCACCACGCTGAGTTTTGGCTCCATTGTTACCAACACCAGCCGCGACCTGAGTTTTACGGTGCAGAATGTCGGCTCGGGTACCCTTGCGGGTGCCGTGACTGTGGCGGCACCGTTCGCGATCATTTCCGGTGCAAACTACAGTTTGGGAGCAAGTCAAAGCCAGTCGGTTACGGTTCGCTACAGTCCCGTTGTGGTAGGCAATAACGCTGCCACCGCCACCTTTACAGGCGGTAATGGGATGACCGCGTCCGTAACTGGCACGGCGGCGACGATCAGTGCTAATTCTCCGCCGACGGTCTCAACGATTGGTCAGAACGCGGTTGATGTGGACACAACCTTGCCGGGTTTCCAAATCTTTGAAGGCACGGTGGTTCAGTATTCAGGCTCGGCCTCAGATGCGAATGGAGACCCGTTAACTTGGCAGTGGATTTATACAGTAAATGGCGGTGCGGAAGTGGTCTTCCTAAGCGGCACCGGGACGGTCACCCCCGCCAGCTTTAGCTATGGATCGGGAACGGCCGGCAGAACGTATGTCTGGAAACTCCGCGTCACAGACGGTGTGTTAACTTCGGAGACGCAACTCACTGTAGGCGTCAAAGCCCCGGCTTCGGTGGGGGGGAATCTCAACTTGGAAGCTGAGTCAGGTGTTCTTTCCGCCCCATTTGTCATTGCTAACGGGGTGGTTTCTCAGGCCATCACCACGGATCTAGCCGGTGGCGGACGCGCCGTCTATACTTTCACGGTGACCAATGCCGGGACTTATGTAATTCAGGCATTCGTGAATGCCCCCAGCCTGACACAAAATTCGTTCTACGTGAACATTGATGCTGAACCTCAGGACCCCGCGATGGCCTGGGACATCCTGCCTCCCAGCACAGGTTTTGAAAACCGGCTGGTTAGCTGGCGCGGCAGCGGCACCGCTGATGCCAATGAATTCGTGCCGAAAATTTTCAATCTTGGCCTGGGGACGCATCAACTCATTGTCCGCGGGAGAGAGGCGAATGTAGAGTTGGATCGCTTTGCAATCTTGAGAGTGATAATGCCCCCGCAAGATCTCCGCATTGTGCCAAGTCTGCAATAAACCCAAGCGATGCTACGGAGAAGGGGAGTGCTTGCTTCCCGGATATTCAATCTTGGGTTCCCAATGGTCGCCGAATGGCAGGATGGCGTTCCGTCATCACTTTGAATAGGTTTGGGGCAAAGCGGGCATCATCACGTTCGTGAACCGGAGCAGCGTGGTTTCCACGCCCGTGGATGAGGGCGCAGCAAGACGGGTGTTGTGAAGCCACGTCCGGACAATCGCTTCGCCTGATTTTTCCAACCGTAGTTCATTCGGCAGAGGTCCCCGCCAAATTAACTTGGGCCTTTCTACCATCCGATGGGATGAGAATCTGTACAGGTTGCCAGTAACAAGTGGCAGTCTCGCGAAATACTCCAAGTGACCTCACTGATAAAGGGGCATCCCCCTAAGAGACTGCAAGTTGGATTTTTAGATTTATGGAGACAACAGCCAAGAACTCGGAGGTGAAAATCCTTTGTACTGCGGGAGAGATCGCGACATGTCAGGCGGCCTGGGAGGAGTTTCAACAACATCCGAATGTTGATTTTGGCTTCTTCGGCTTGATCAACAAGGTGCGGAGTCAATCGCCCTGTGTGCTGGAATTGCAACAGGGAGGAACGACAAGGGGATTGTGGGTCGGTCGCATTGAGGAAAGAAATCTTCCGGTGGAATTTGGCTATCTGAAACTCGGCACGGTGCGGGTCAAGCAACTCAACATCCTGACCGGCGGAATCATGGGTGACGCTTCGGAGGATTCCTGCCGAGTGCTGTTGCAGGGCGCGTTGCGTCTGTTGGAAACCCATCAGCTTGATTACATCGCCCTGAGCAACATCAACTGCAACCACGTTCTTTACAGATTGGCCACCCGGCAGGTGGCGAGTTGGCTGTGCCGTGATTTTGGCGTGATTCCGAAGGAGCATTGGAAGATGACCTTGCCTGCTTCGTTCGACGACTTCATGAAGAAGCGGAGCAAAAAGCACCGCTACTGGCTGAAGCGGATGGCCCGGATGCTGGAGGACGATTTTCCCAAGCAGGTCAAGTTGCAAGCCTTCACCAAGTTGGAAGAGGTCGGCGAATTTTGTCGCGCGGCAGACGCCGTGGCCAGGCTGACGTATCAACACCAGCTTGGCAGCGCCTTCTCCGACAACGAAGAGTACCGATCAAGGTGTCAATTGCTGGCAGCCCAAGGTTCGCTGCGGGGTTACATCCTGTATGTCAAAGAAAAGCCTGTGGCTTACTGGTTTGCCACCGCTTACCGGCAGGCGTTGCACCTGAACTACACGGGCTATGATCCGGAGTTTCGAAAGTATGAAGTCGGGACGGTGTTGTTCATGAAAATGATCGGGGACCATTGTGGAAGTTCAGTTCAGGAGATTGACTTTGGGCTGGGAAGTGCCTTGTATAAGGAGCGATTCGGTGATGTGAGTTTTCCAGAGGCGACCGTCCGCATCTATCGTTTCAGTGGCAAAGCACTGTTTGTCAATCTTCTGATGGGGGGCAGCGCCAAAGTTACGGCGGGATTAAAGGCCATGCTTGGGAAATTGGGGCTGCTGCAAAAGATCAAGACCTTCTGGAGAACCAGAATGTCCGGGAAGAAAGAAGCGAAGCAGGGTGACAAATGATTCGGTTCGGAACTCATTGGCGAAGAATCGTCGCCCCTCAGTTTGGGCATTGCTTGTTTGGGCGTAGCGTGGTAACAACTTGATTGCTGGTGGGGTTAGAGTGCTTATAATAAACATTATGAAAACACTTCTTCTGCTTCAACGCTGGGGCTTATTGGCTTCCATATTGGTGTCGGGCTTGAATGGGCTGGCGCAACCTTCGTTTTGCATTCGCGCTGGGGCGACCGGCGCGGGCAACGGGTTGAATTGGAACGATGCGTATCCGACCATCCCCGAAACGCTGATCCGGGGTGCGACCTATTACATTGCCGCCGGTTCGTATCGGAGTCATGAATTCAGCACCCCCGCAGACGGCACCGCCACCATTACGATCAAGAAGGCGACTGACGAAAGCCATGGCCCCGATTCAGGTTGGAGTAGTTCGTATAGTGGGCAGGCGCGGTTCAGCGGCACAGTCGGCTTCAATACGGGTTACTGGATATTCGATGGCGCGAGTCGCACCTCGTGGACGAACGGACATGGTTTCAAGATTCTCCACGCCACTGGCAACGGCCTTAACATTGAAGGTCCAAATGTCATCATCCGTTATGTCGAAACCCAAGGCAACGGTGGCGATGAAGACGGCTCGTTCCCCAATAACGACGCAGTTTCGTGGACGTGGACGGGGGAGGGGAATAACACATTGGTGCAGTATTGCTACTTTCATAACGCTGGACGTTGCATTTTCTTCTGTAATAAACGGATAACGGGAGTGACTATTGAACATTGTTACACCGGCTTGATGGAGAGTACTGCGGGAGAACACGCCGAGACTGCGTCGGTTTGGGGTGGGGCGAACAACTGGACGTTTCGTTACAACCTGATCACCTACGCTGAAGGCACGGGCGGGTTGATTTTGGAAGGCAATAAGTTTTATGTTTACGGCAACGTGTTTTACCGCCCCAATGGGGTTGAATGGGAAAATGGCAATGGCGTGGTTGGTACTTGGACCGTATCAGTCTTGACGGAGTGCAAAGTTTACAACAACACATTCATCGGAATCAATGCCGGACAAGTCTTTGGCACGCTCTTCAGTTCGCCGACGACTGGCAATGAAGCGAAGAACAACCTGTTCTACGATATAACCGGAGGCATCGGCTACTCGTTGATTCCAACCCATGATTACAATCATTATGTCAGTTCTGGCAGCACGAGAAGCGAAGCCAACGGCACGAGCGGCGTTGCGGATCCGTTTACTGACTACCTAAATCTGGATTTTACGCTCAAGGCAAACACCGCTGCGGGAGAAAACCTGGGCAGCCCATACAATGTTGATCCCACGGGCAAAACTCGCAGCACTTGGACGCGTGGTGCGTACGAATTTTGAGAGTGTTGGAAGCTCCGGCTGATGATTGGTCTTGCCTCGTTTAGTGGACAAGGGGTGTGTGCATCTGCGCGCCAAGGGAAGCACACACGAACAGCAACTCCGAATACAAAACATTACGACGAACCCTTCAAACAGTCTGCGGTGAGCGCTGACTGTTGAGGGGGGCAGTCGGCTCGACGGATCGCAGCGTAATTTTGTATCATCGTTCAGCCGCTTCACGCTTCGATAAAGAGATTCAAGGAGCCGCCAGTCGGCTCGGCAGCGGGATATTCTGAAAAACTTTGGGCGCATCCTCCGGTTGCCAATCCTCTGTGGACTTGGAATCCAAACTAAACTAAAAATCCCCATGCCTCAGGCATTCACCCCCGGCCCATCAAATCGAGGCAAGGCCAGATCGTGAATCCAGTATTCTATCTGCTCGTGGCCGCATTGATTGTGGTCCAGTTCAAACTGCCCAGACGTTATGCTTTTGCGCCGCTGCTGATTGCGGTCTGTCACTTCCAATATGTGCCCGTCCTTGAATTGGGCGCTAATTTCGATACCGCCAAGCTGGTGATTCTGGCGGGACTGATCCGTGCGTTCCGGGAGAATTTGCTTACTTGGAAGGCCAGCCAGCCTTTGGATTTGTTGATCGCGCTCTGGTCGGGTTGGCTGCTTATTGCCGGGTTTGCCCATGCTCCCCCGGATCACAACCCGATAACGATCCGGCTTTCTCAAATCTATGGGACTGCGGGGGCTTATTTGTATGCGCGGGCGTTCCTGCGCAATCGCGAAGACTATCAGGGCTATATCAAGTGTCTGGCACTGGTGGTCACGCCGATGGCGTTGCTGGCGCTGTATGAAAAGACGGCACTCTTCAATACCTACTGGTGGCTTGGTAGTGGGAACTCTGGAGTTACGATTCGGGAGGGAAAGATTCGCGCCGCCGGAGCGTTTGCGCACCCCATTTTACTCGGGGCCTTCGCCGCAACATCCTTGGTTTTGCTGGTGCCATTGTATCGTCGCCACAAACGATTGTGTTTGATCGGTGTTATGGCCTGCGTCGTGACCGTCTTTAGTTCAGCCTCCAGCGGGCCAATCGTTACGCTTGGGTTAGGCGTAATGGGGCTGGTCTTCTGGCGCTGGCGGTCGAGCGTCGGCATGATCAGAACCCTGGCGATCATCATGATCATCGGCTTGCACATGGTGATGCAAGCCCCCGTGTGGTATCTCATGTCGCGAATTGATTTGGCCGGGGGAAGCACGGGCTGGCATCGGGCCGAACTGATTTCAGCGGCGTTGGCTCACCTTGATGAGTGGTGGCTGACCGGAACAGATTATACCCGGCATTGGATTCCCTACGGCATTGAATGGAGTCCATATCATACGGACATTACCAATAACTATTTGAGCATGGGAGTCTCGGGCGGCCTGCCGCTGATGTTTCTGTTTATCGCCATGCTGTTTAAATCATTCCAGTCGCTCGGGCGGAGAATGCAACGGTTGCGCCAGGCCAAAGATGACGAGGAGTTTATTCTTTGGAGTGTTGGCTCGGCACTGTTCGCGCATTGTTTCATGTTTTTGTCGGTCGCGTACTTTGATCAAAGTTATGTGATCTTGATGGTGGTGATTGGTGCCGTTCCGGGATTATGTGTCGCCAAGGTGGCCGCGCGAAAGAACGTCGGATTGGAGAACGGGATGGATGGAATTGACAGCCACAAGTCGCCCTTTACCGTACGTGGGGGAAACGCATGATCCAATGAGTGGAGTTTTGATGACTGAACCCATCCAACCCGAGGCTACCCAAGCGGATTCACGGCAATGGTCCTTGATCGCGGCGGTGAACAATCAGGAGATTTTGCAGAGTTGTTTGCTTCGTTCCCCCGAGGTTTCCCAAGCAACCGAGATCGTATGTCAGCGCGGTTACAGCAGTGCCGCCAAAGCGTATAACGCGGCACTTGATAAGGCTGCCACCGATGTGCTGGTCTTTGCGCATCAAGATGTCTTCCTGCCGGCGGGCTGGGTCGCGCAGTTGCGGCGAGCACTGGCTTGGCTGGCGGCAAATGATCCTAGTTGGGCGGTGGCGGGAATCTGGGGAGTGCAACGTTCCGGCGGACGGTACGGCAATGTTTATTGCACCGGCTTGGGGGCAAAACTGGGGAATGACTTTATGCCGCCCGTTGAAGTTCGGACCGTGGATGAACTGTTGCTCGTGGTGCGGAAATCATCCGGAGTTCGGTTTGATGAATCCCTGCCGGGTTATCACCTGTATGGCACGGACATCAGCCTTGAGGCGCAGCGACGCGGATTGAAGTGTTACGCCATCTCCGCCTTCTGCATTCACAACACCAACGGTTACGCCATGCTGCCCTGGTGCTTTTGGAAGGCCTATCTGCACATGCGCCGAAAATGGAAAGCCGAGCTGCCGGTCACCACCCCATGCATCGAGATCACGCGCTTTGGTCAACCGGCCATCCAATGGAATATCGTGCAGGCGGCGAACTTGATGCTGAAGCGGCATCGGATTGGCAAACGCGTGGCTGACCCCGCGCAATTGTATCATGACTTGGTCGCGGCTGGAACGGTTTTGCCCGGACGCGACAGGCAAATGAATTGATGCTTTGATCGGATAAATTTCCCGCAGACATGAGCTCGATCCCGACCTTGGAAGGTTCCAACTCTGAAGCCGTGTGGTCACACGTCAGCCAGCTTAACCGCATTTTGTTCAACGCGTGCGTGCGCCATGCGCGTGCGTGCGGCGACGCGGGAAATTTTGAGGAGCTGCTGCGATGGTGTTCCGTGGCGGCATGGTCGGCTTCGGGGCAGGGGTGGTTTGGGGAAGTGAGTTCGCGGGAAATAGAGGTGGAACTCATCCGTGCCGCACGGCAATTGCCGGTGCCGAAGGTTTCCTCCCAACCGCGCAAGCGGCCGCGTTGGTTGCACGTTTTCACCGAAGCCTACGCAACATTGGGCCACACGAATCTGTGCCGGCGTTGGATCCAGTTCGATTCCGACGTGACGCATGATGTCATCCTGCTGGCCCAGATCGGCGCGGGCCCGCAGAACCTCGAAGCCGCGGTCAAGCAGTCGGGCGGACGTTGGGTGGTGCTTGATCCAACGACGCCTTTGCTCCAGCGTGCGGCCGAACTCCGCAACTATGCCTGGGAGAATGCCGATGTAGTATTGCTGCACACGCATCCAGATGAAGTGTTGGGGGTGGTGGCGTTTGGAGTTCCGGACGGGCCGGTGGTGGTGGTGGTCAATCATGCCGATCACGTTTTCTGGTTGGGCTGCGCGGTGGCGGATCATGTTCTGGAAATTCGCATGTCCGGGCATCTGTGGACCAAGCAGCTCCGCGGTGTCGCCCGTTCCACCATCCTGCCGATCCCGCTCGCCCAAAGCGAACCGCGACTGCCGGCGGCTGTTTCGGAGTCGGATGAGCGCGAGAAGTTACGGAAGTCGCTGGGAATACCGGATGGCGCTGTGATGTTGTTGACGGTTGGTTCGGCGGCGAAATTTGAACCGGGAGCGGGCCTGGATTTTATTGCCACCGCAAAGGAAATTCTCCGCGAATGCGACAACGCTTATCTGGTGGCGGTTGGGCCGGAAGACGAAGGCCGTTGGCGCGAGGCAAAGCAGGCGACAAACGGGCGGATCAGGCCGCTTGGTTATCAGCAAGACTCGACATTGTTTTGTCGGTCGGCGGATCTTTACCTGGAGGGTTTCCCGCTCGGGTCGCTGACGGCGCTGTTGGAGGCGGGGCAGGTGGGGCTGATGTGTGTGCGGGCGCCGAGTCCGCTACCGTTCTGTAGTGATAGCGTATCGCTGGATAGTGTTCCGCAAGCAGCCGATTTGAAGGATTACGTAGTCACGGCGGTGGCGTTGATCAAGAATGCGGCGGCACGGATCGCCGGGGGAACAAAACTGCGACAGGCGATTGAAGCGCAGCATTGTGGTGTGGGTTGGCTGGCGCGCTTGCGGGAAATTCGTTCCATGCTTCCGACCTCCCACAAGATTCATCTCGATTTTCAACCGGCATCCGCGCCAGCTGCATTGCAGCATTGGTTTCTAAAATACACGTTCCGCAGGGCGACCGCGCCAGACCATGTCCAAGTGGCGACGCGGGTTTTCCTCGAGGCCTGGAGTCGCGTAAATTCTCAGCCACAATTGGACGCTCAGTTGTGGGGTGAGTTGCAGGCGAGCCATGCTACAGGCAATCAGGAAGCCAGTGTTCAATCTGCCGTGAAGGGCAGGTCCGAATGGATGGATTTGCAACGGCTCAATCGCAAGATTGCCACCCAGGGGATTCGGAACCGATTTTTGGCTCGGGCTCACGTGGCATTGTACTGCGGGCGGCGGCGGCAGGCGCGGCGGGCTGTTTATCAATGTTTA
The DNA here is from genome assembly GCA_964594985.1 of uncultured Bifidobacterium sp. Taxonomy (GTDB): domain Bacteria; phylum Verrucomicrobiota; class Verrucomicrobiia; order Limisphaerales; family JADLHS01; genus JADLHS01. Next base: position 333,917 of record CAZQNQ010000003.1, on the reverse strand, counting down.
TGGGCCAGCCCAACGAGTTGCTGGGATTTGCGCTGGTTGAAGCAGCTCGCCCGGACTCATCTCAGTCCCCGATTGAGTGCCTGGTTGCAAGCGCTCCTCCCGGGGCGGCCCCGGCGGTCTTCGTCCTGAGTTAATCTTCAACTCGCCAGTCGCCGGGGTTGGGGTTTGCGGGCTCGGATCGGCCCTCTGTGGGTTCGGTCCGTTTGCGAGGTCAATTCAGGTGATATCGCTTGGTGTTATGGTGTTAATTACGGTTTTGATTTTCGGAATGGGATGGGTTAAACATTACGAAATCAAGCTGGTCCCGGTCGGAGAATTTGTAACGATGCATTATTTTATCAGGAAGTGGAAGCGTTTGACGGTGTTATTCGTGGCAATGTGTGCTGGAGCGGATATTACGCGAGCTGGCACTAACGTTTACAATTTCACTTACGCAACCCGGTCGGCGTTGCTGGCGGATGGGTGGGATTTTTTGGCGCGAACCGCCGCGGGACAAACGCGCAATACTGAGAGTGTCGTGGGTAGTTCTCCTCCGGATATCTCCTACGATCAGGATCTGCATCCTGGCATTTTGGTTTTACCGGTTGGGAGCGGCGATTTGTGGGCTGCCGCCAACGATTCAACCAACAATCTGTTTCGGAACCTCTCAACCAATTGGATCAGTTTGCGCCTGAAGATCGCTTATGTTCCAACCGCCAGCTACCAACAGGTGAATCTGGCGGTTTATCAGGACGACGATAATTACGTCGAGATCGGTCACGGTCTTAATGGCAGTGTGGGCGGTGAAGCGATCATGTTGTTGGCTGAAACCGGCGGCGTGCAACTGGGGTCGCCGCGCATTGTGAGCAGTGTTGGGGTTTCGTTAAGCAGTGTCTATCTGCGCTTGGATCGTGATCTCACCAATGACTTTATCGTCGGATACTACTCCGTTGATGGTGCGAATTGGAATTTGCTGGAGGGGATCAGCCAGGAACTGGTCAACCCGCGGGTCTGTATCTGGGCCGGCGGCAATTCTCTCTCCGCCCAGCCCCTGTGCAGCCTGCAAAGTCTGGAGGTGATCACGAGCGATGGGCCGTTGCAGCCGCTGCTGATTTCCGGGCCGGGACAACTTGTTTTCAATGCCACCGCTGGAGTGCCTAATACGAACACACAGGAATGGCGAGTTGTTGCCAAGCGGTCGCCCGATCCGTTGGACTGGAGGCTGACGCCCGGCGCGAGCTGGCTTAAGGCGTCACCCACAAATGGAATGACGCCGGGCAATGCAACGGTTTCCATAGATACGGCCGGTCTGCCGGCGGGCGTGTACAAAACCTTCTTGCTGTGCCAGGGGTCAAATGCGGTCGCGACTTCAAACGAAGTCATCCTGATCGTTAATCCGAATCAAAGAGTCCGCGCCGCCACGTGGTACGGTGGACGCAAGGGAGCGATGAGTGTTTCGGTGGATGACTCGAGGTTTAGCGGTTACGAAAAGCTAAACGCGCAAGGGCTGAAGGGGACTTACTATTTGTGGGGGCTGTCCCCCTACGAACCATTTGTCGCGTATCGGCTGGCAGGAATGGAGATGGGGGCGCATACGGTGGATCATCCCTGTTATCTGGTCAATGAACCGACGCGGCGCTATGAGCTGACAGCAAACATCGCCGGAATCGTGGCCGGCACGGGTGCCACGCCGGAGGAAGTGATTTCCTTCGCCTGGCCTTGTGGGCAGACCACCATCAAGGACATGGTGATCGCCGAGGATTATTTCCTGTCCTCACGCGGTTACAACTTCAACGAACTGGAGGATGCCAGCCCGCGCAATTGGATGAACCTGAAAAGTTTCAACTCGCATGAAAATAATGCCCAAGAGCTGAACCCCGGCGCGCCACCAAATCCGCCGGACTTCAAGCCGTTGGTTGATGCGGCAGTGTCGCAAGGCAAGTGGTTCAACCTGGTTTTGCACTCCATGAACGATGACGACGACGCCATCGCATATTCAGTGGGCAAGGATCTCTGGGTGGCGCCGATTGGTTCGGTGGTGAGGTATATCCACCTGCGCGAGCGGACGGTCTTCACCAATTATCTTGAGACGGCGACGAATCTGAGTTTCAACCTGTATCGGTTGCCGCTGGCCGCCTCCCGGCTTCGCAGTTTTGAACCGGCGCTAACAACGAACGATCAGGTGACGATTGAAATTGATATCACCGGCATCGCCACCGTGGGAACGCTTATGAGCGGCGGCAACCAGCTCCCTTTTCGAATACGCCAGGCCGGTCCAAGTCGGCTCCTGTTCTTTGATGCGTTGGTGACCACCAATTCGGCGTCGGTGAATCTGGTGCTTAATTCCCCCAATCCCATTGCTGTGGATCAGTTCGTAACAACCTTTGAAGATGGGCCAACCAATCTCGTGTTGCTGGGGAGTGGGCAAGCCGGACACTCGTTGGCCTATTCGGTGGTGAATATGCCTACCAATGGAACCTTGGCTGGCACTGCTCCGAACCTGACCTACACTCCGGAGACAAACTACCACGGCTTGGATGTATTTACATTCCGGGTGACGGACACGATTTCGGGCTTATCAGCGACCGGGTTGGTAAATCTGGCCATTTCCGCAGTGAATGACGCTCCGGTTGTGGTGAATCCGTTTCCGGATCAGGAGGGACGCTTTGCGACGCCCTTTTTTGCTGACATTGCCGGAGTATTTTTCAATCCAGATACAGATCCGATTAGTTACAGTGCCATGGGACTGCCCCCTGGGCTGCAGCTTAGTACAGCGGGGGACATATCCGGGGCCCCGACAACGCTGGGGGAATATGTGGTGGCATTGATTGCCCGTGATGAGACCGCGCCGTTTCTCGCCGCCACGAATGTGTTTAACTTTGTGATTGGTCCCTCCAATGCGCTTGTAAACCTGGGGAACCTGGATCAAATCTATAATGGCACGGCCCGCGTTGTTGCAGCCACCACTGAACCCCCGGGACTGAATGTGGCGGTAACCTATGATGACCTTCCATCCGCCCCAACCAATGCGGGAGTTTACACGGTGACGGGGATTATTGATGAGCCAAATTATTTTGGCGGGGCTACAAATACATTAATCGTGGCGAAATCAAATGCCGCGTTGAGTTTGCTGAACTTGAATCAGCTCTTTGACGGCACGCCGCGGGTGGTTTCTTCCACCACCGAACCCAATGGCTTGACGGTTCAGTTGACGTATGCCGGTACCGCGAGCGTACCGGTCGCAGTCGGCAGTTACACGGTGATCGGAACCATAATCGAGCCCAATTACTCGGGTGGAATCACCAACACGCTTACGGTGGCCGATGGGCCGTTGGTCATACAGTCCGTGTCCGTCTCGGACGATATGGACGTCGTGATTGCCTGGCAGTCAGTATCCAACTTTTCATACCGTCTTGAATACCGAGATTCTTTGGACATTGCCGAATGGCAGGCGCTGCCGCCGGTTACAGCGACCGGGACGACTACGACCATGACGAACGCGGCTGTTGGCAACTCCCGCCGCTTTTATCGCGTGCTTTTATTGCCCTAACCTCCTCTAAAAGCGGGGGCCGTGGCAGCCGGCCAAGTAGTGGACGGTAATTTCAAGTTTTAGACGCCTTGCAATCCTCTGATCCGGGACTTCCGTAGTTGCCCGGAACTTTTTTCCGTAATAAGAGGAGGTGAATGTGTCCAGTCGCCTCATATATTACCCCACTGTCGGACTGGAGTAGTTTTGATTCATCCGCGTCAGGCGAATGGTCATAAGTGGGCGCGATGTGGACGGGTTGCAGGCGGTTGTCATGATTATTGCTCGGATGATCCGTTTTCGTTGAAGGAGGGTGCGTTTGCGTCAGAGAAGCCCTCGCTTGTCCTTTTGTTACTAGGTGATCAAATAAATAATATGAGATTTGCAGGAGCTGGTTCGTCCTTAACTCGCTTGACCTGGATGCGACGGAGTCTTTCCTTAATTCTGCTGCTTGGGGCATTCGTGGGCTTGGTGGAGGGGCGGGTTGCGATTGCTGCCGATGGCTACACGACAAATACGATTCAGTTTTCCGCCTATACTAATCGCGCGGCGTTGATTGCCGGCGGGTGGAGTTTCTGGGCGACGAATGCGATCGGCGTGGGGCGCAACACGGAGATTACCAATGCCAATGACGGGGCGATGTTGGTTTACACTCCATCCAATAATCCCGCGGCGTTGCGGATTCCGGTGGATGAGGGTTTTCTGTTCACCACGCAGAATGATTCTCGGAACTGTCTGTTCCGAACATTGCCGGCGAACTGGGTCAGCATGCGGATGCAGATGGCCTTTCATCCCTATCAAAGTTTTCAGGAAGCCAACCTGATGGTGTACGAGCATGACGACAGCTTTGTCTGGCTTGGCCATAGTTTCAGCGGTAATGAACGGGTGCGGTTTGGTCGTGAATTCACCGGATTGCTCTTGGAGAACAGCTACGACGTAACAGTTTTGGATGCTCCTGCCAGCAATGTTACCCTCCGGCTGGATCGCGATGCTGAAACGGATCGGATCACCGGGTATTATTCGTTGGACCAAACCAACTGGCATGCCGTCGGCAATTTCAGCCAGTCTTTTTCGAATCCGCGAATCGGGATTTACGTCGGCGGCTCGCCGGGCGGTTTCCCGGATTGCGATTTATTGCGCCTCGAGGTGGTGACCCGGGACAATCCGGTGACGCCGACCTTTGTGACCGCGTCGCGCCACATCGTGTTCAATACTGTCCAAGGGCAGGTAAATACAAATCTGCAGGCGCTGTTCATCGGGTTGCGGAGCGAACAAAGCGCGCCGGCCAACTGGACGCTGACAAACAGTATGCCGGCCTGGTTGGTGACCAGCGTCACCAATGGCACGACGCCCACGGAATTGGATGTCTCTTTGGCGCCTGCGATCACGAATCTGACGGTCGGCACCTATACCGCCATGCTTGGGTTTCGGTCCCCTGGCGTGCCTTCGTTTGATGTGCCTGTGACCCTCATCATCAATCCTTCGAATGCGGTGCGCGTGACTACCTGGCTGAATGGCCGTCAGGGTGCCATGACCGTATCCGTGGATGATTCCAAAACCAGCGGTTACTTCGAGCTGGTGACGAATGGTTTTGCTGGGTCGTTCATGCTGATGCAGGAGTATCAGCCGCCGGTTTTTACCGAACTCTATCAGACCGGCATGGAGCTGGGGGCGCACACTGTGACGCATCCTTGCGTGGGGCTGAGTCCGGCCACCATTCGAGGAGAATTGGAGCGGAATGTTTTGGGCATCGTCCAGAGTACTCCCATGCCCGAGGCCCACTTGATTTCACTGGCCTGGCCTTGCGGGGTGGCGACTGTGCCTTATCGGATCGTCGCCTCGGAGTATTTCTTGTGTGCGCGCGGTTACAACATCAATCAATTGGAGGAGCCGACGCCGCGCGACTTCATGAATTTGAAGAGTTACAATTCACACGAATTCGCGCCGCTCCCCCCGGCGGATTTGAAAACCGTGGTGGATGCTGCCGAGGCCCAGGGCAAGTGGTTCAATCTCGTGCTGCACAATTTTACCACGGATGATGGGGCGATTGCCTATGCGGCGGGGAAAAATGTCTGGGTGTCGAGTTTGGGCGCGGTCAGCAAATACATCTACCAGCGGGACCGGGCCGTGCTGACGAACTACGAGAGCACTGCGGATCAAATCAATTTTAATACCTATCGCCTGCCAATTGAAGCGTCCCTCATGCGCAGCTTTGAAACCGCCTTCACCACAAATGATGTGCTGACCTTCCAGGTGGACTTGCTGGGAAAAACAAATGTCTCCGCGGTCTTTTTTGGCGGGACGCAAATTCCCTTTGGGACGAACTCCGGCCTGCTTCAGTTCAGCGCGCTCGTGAGCACCAATATCCAATCAGTGGTCGTGGACCTCACCTCCAACTCCGCGCCGGTCTTGCCGTTCCAGGCCAACCGCATTATCACTGAGTTGTCCGGACTCGTCGTCACCAATGCCGCGACAGACGCGGATCTGCCTGCCCAGACTTTGACCTACACCGTTACGGCAACAAATATGGCCGACGGCATTCTGGTCACCAACATTCAAATCAACGCGCAGGGGGTCATTACGTGGATTTCCGGTGAAAACAACGGGCCGGGCAATTATTTCGTCACCGCGACGGTGACGGATTTTGCCACGCCGCCCTTGAGCGCCACCAACGGTTTTATGGTTACGGTCAATGAGTTGAACCAAGCCCCTGTGCTTTCCAGCCAGGCCAATCGCTCGCTCATCGGCGTTACCACCTTGACCGTTACCAATTCAGCGACCGATGCCGACGTGCCTGCCAACACTCTGAGCTACGCGCTGTTTGCCACCAATCTCGGGAACAACACTCTGGTGGCCAACGCCAGCATCAATTCCGCTGGCGTCATTACCTGGACGCCTACTGAGGCCCAGTTGGGCACCACCAACCGGTTTACGACCATTGTTACCGATTACAGCCCCTTCGCCTTCAACGCCCAGAACCTTTCAGCCACCAACAGTTTCGTGGTGATTGCATATCCCTATCCGTTGGCGCTGCCGGTGCAAACAAACCGCTCGATCAATGAGTTGTCGTCGCTTGGGGTGACCAATCAAGGCCTCGTGGTCGTGCCGGAGTTGATGGGGGGGTGGCTGACTACCAACACCGTTGCGTTTAATTATACCAATCGAGCCGCGTTCCTGGCCGATGGCTGGAGCTTCATTGCCACGCACCCCAATGGAGCGCCGCGTGACACGGAGGTGACTAATCCAGTCGTGGGTTTGGTTGGCTACGCCCAAACCAACCCCGTGTTGGGTACCGTGATGCGTGTTCCGTGCGATACCGGGGACATGTGGATGGGGCTGAATAATACCACCAATTCCATCTTTCGTGATCTTCCCACCAACTGGGTCAGCGCCCGTCTGCGGATTTCCTTTGCTGCCGTGCAGAACTACATGCAGACCTATCTCATGCTGTATCAGGACGATGACAACTATCTCCAGGTTGGGCGCGGCTTCATCAGCGGTGAGCGGATGGAATTTATCCATGAAGTTGCCGGGGAAACGGTCGTGCTGGCCAGCCCAGACGTCAGCGGTGATGAAGTCACATTGCGCCTTGACCGGAACCCTGCCACTCAGGCGATCACGGCTTACTACTCGCTGAACAACACAGACTGGACGTCCCTCGGCGCCGCCAATCACTCTTTAACGAATGTTCGGCTTGGAATCTGGACGGGGGCATCTGGCGATCCCTACGCTGTTACTCAATTTTACGCCGACTACAGTCGCCTGGATGTCATCACCACCAATACCGCTCTGGTTTTGAACTACAGCCTGGCGGTCACCAACACGGCAGACCAATTACCGATGACCAATGCCGTGATTGACTCGGCGGGCGTGATTTCCTGGATTCCAACTGAAGCCCAAGGGCCTGGCGTTTACTCCTTCACAACCACCGTGACTGATGGCTCGTTTACGGCGTGGAATACTTTCAGCGTGACGGTCAATGAGGTGAATCTTGCGCCCAGTCTGACGCTGCCGGCGGAGACGTTCATTTTTGCCCTGAGCAACTGGACCGCTCAAGCCACGGCAAGCGATTCCGATCTTCCGGCCAATGACCTGACCTTCGAACTCGTGGCGGGCCCGGCGGGCTTGACGGTTTCGCCGGCGGGAGGGATTTCTTGGACGCCCGGCGTTTTGCAGAGCAACACCATTAATACTGTCACCATCCGTGTTGTGGATAGCAACCCGCTGGCCGTGAATGCCACCTCACTAAGTTCCACCGGCAGCTTTACTGTTGCTGTGTCGCCCGTTTTGATTGTGACTGCAAACGATGCCAGTCGCGCTTACACGTCGCCAAATCCGGAATTCAGTGCCAGCTTCAGCGGCTTTGTGAATGGCGACGATACGAACGATCTGGGCGGCAGCCTTACCTTTACCACCACAGCCACCAATGGTAGTCCGGTGGGCGTCTATCCCATCAATCTTTCTGGGGTCACCTCCACCAACTACACAATTGTGTTTGTCTCGGGCCAACTCACCATTACTCCTTCAGAAAGTGTAGTGAGCTTGGGTGATCTGGCGGCGGTGTATGACGGGAGCGCCAAGAGCGCGAGCGTGACGACGGAACCGGCGGGGTTGCTGGTGAGCGTGACGTATGCCGGGAGTGCGAATGCGCCGACAAACGCGGGGAGCTACGAAGTGATCGGGACGATTGCGGAGT
>CAZQNQ010000003.1:0-325616 GCA_964594985.1 uncultured Bifidobacterium sp. | reverse complement strand
GCGCCCATCGTTTTGGGCGATCTGGCGGCGGTGTATGACGGGAGCGCCAAGAGCGTGAGCGTGACGACGGAACCGGCGGGGTTGCTGGTGAGCGTGACGTATGCCGGGAGCGCGAATGCGCCGACAAACGCGGGGAGCTACGAAGTGATCGGGACGATTGCGGAATTGAACTACGCGGGCAGCGCGACGAACACCTTGGTGATCGCGCCGAGCAACGCGGTGGTCACATTGGCAGACTTGAATCAAGTTTACAACGGCACGGCCCGGATCGTCACGGCGACGACGGTGCCGGGCGGTTTGAATGTGGTGGTGACTTACAATGGTTCAATCAATGCGCCGACGAACGCGGGGAGTTATGAAGTGATCGGGACGATCAGCGAGTTGAACTATGTGGGGAGTGTGACGAACACGCTGACCGTGGTTGCGCCAGATCCGATAGTTGTTTCGCTCAGTGTCGGCACGCCGGGGACGGTGGTGGTTTCTTGGAATTCTGTTCCTGGTCAGACGTATCGCGTTCAATACAAGAATGACCTGCAAGAAGCGAACTGGATAAATTTACCGCCGGACATCACGGCGATCGGCTCGATGACCTCGGTGACGAATGTCATGGAAGGTGAGCCACACCGGTTCTTCCGGGTTGGCACATTACCCTAAGCGAAGCGGGTCGAACGACCCGGATGGAGCGAGAATCAGAATTTGTTTGTGGTCGCCGGCAACTGTGTAAGACTAGGTTGACAACAGAATCCGTCCCCAATGAGGGAAGACTCAGGCCGCACGCAAGTTAAACGGTGGATTTCTGACAAAGCAAGCTGCTCAGAACGGTAACCCGACGTATAATCCCTTGGTGATGCGCTATGAAGTTTAATGGTCGGAATGTTTTCATCAGCCCGAAGACGAAAATCGGGCGGAATGTCAAAGTCGGCGATAATTGCACCATCTATGACGGTGTGGAGATCGGAGATGACACCATCATTTGCAACGACACCGTGCTCGGCGAGCCGCTGAATGCCTACTACAGCGACCCGAATTACCAGAATCCACCGACGCTCATCGGCGAGAAATCCATTGTTCGCAGCCACTCGATCATCTACGCCGCCTGCACCATCGGGCCGGGTTTTTCCTCCGGTCATCGCATCACCATCCGCGAGAACACGATCATTGGTGAGTGCAGCTCGGTGGGAACGCTGTCTGATCTGCAAGGCCAGGTGAAGATGGGGAAGTATTGCCGGCTGCACAGCAATGTGCATCTGGCGCAAGGAAGCGCGCTCGGAGATTTTGTATTCCTATATCCCTACGTGGTGATGACGAACGATCCGTATCCGCCTTCGACGGACACCCGCGGTGGCTACATTGGGAACTACACGCAGGTGGGCGTCCACGCGATCATTTTGCCGGGCATCAAAGTCGGGGAGAATTGCCTGGTTGGGGCCAATACGGTGGTCAACAAACGGCTGCCGGACTTTTCACTCGCGATGGGCGACCCGATGAAGGTCGTCATGGATGTCCGCCAGTACGTGGTGATGGGCAAGGGCAATCCCTATCCGTGGATGAAACGCTTTGATCGCGGGATGCCGTGGCATGGGGTGGGTTATGAGGCATGGTTGCAAGGGCAACAAAGTCCCGCAAAGTAAGCGCCATGGTCATTGATCACATCGGCATCGTCGTGCGTTCATTGGAGGATGGCATCCAGCAATGGGAAAGCTTGTTTGGCTATCAGCGGAATTCCGACATCGTGCTTAACACCCGGCAGAAAGTCCGGGTGGTCTTTCTGGCCAAGCGCGGCTCGTTGCCGGTGAAGCTGCTTGAACCAGCGGACGAATCCTCGCCGATCGCTGCGTTTGCCCGGCGGGGCGGTGGGCTGCATCACCTGTGTTTCCGATGTCAGGATCTGGAGGTGCAGATTCCAATTCTGGAGGCGCAGGAGGCCAAGTTTTTGGTGCCGCCCCAGCCCGGGGAAGCCTTTAAGAGCAATGACATTGCATTCTTTTTGACGCGAAATAATCTCAACGTCGAGCTGATTGACACTGAGGAGAAGCAAGGATGGCGGCCGGTGGAGTAACCGAGCCGCAGCCTGTTTGCCGACAGGCGGGGTTTTCATGAAGTCGTTCCCGAACAACTGACCATACAATAAAAATATTATGCCGCTGGATGAAGCTAGTCTGAAATCACAAATCAAGAAGTTCATTGCCGAGAACATGTTGTTCAGTGGCGATGGGTTTACGCACGCCGATGACGCCTCGTTGCTCGAGGCGGGGATCATTGATTCCATCGGCGTGATGGAACTGGTCACTTTCGTGGGCAACACCTTCAAGGTCACGGTGCCGCCCGAGGACATTTTGCCGGACAATTTTGATTCCGTGCAGAAGCTCGCGGATTACGTGCGCCGCAAACAGTCGTAGTCGAACTGACGTAATGTTGCCCCAACGATGTGTGCCATTGCTGGAATCCTGAATCTTGCGGATGCGCCCGTGCCAAGCGAGGCCGCCTTGCGGCGGATGCTGGCGATGGTGCGTCATCGCGGGCCGGATCAGTTCGGCATCTATCTGTCCGATCAGGTGGCGTTGGGCAACGCGCGTTTGAGCATCGTTGATCTTTCCGGCGGGCAGCAACCCATCGCCAACGAAGACGAAAGCCTGTGGATCGTTTTCAACGGGGAGATTTTCAATCACATCGAATTGCGCGCCGATCTGGAGGCGAAGGGGCATCAATTCACCACACACTGCGACACCGAGGTCATCCTGCATCTGTATGAAGAATACGGGCCGGAATGTCTGCGGCAGCTCAATGGCCAATTCGCCATCGCCATCTGGAACGAGCGTGATCGCTCGTTGTTTCTGGCGCGGGACCGTGTCGGCGTGCGGCCGCTGTTTTATACGCGGGCCGGCGGCAGTTTGATCTTCGCTTCCGAGATCAAATCCATCCTGACGGACGCGCGGGTCAAAGCGGAACTCGATCCGCTGTCGCTCGATCAGACCTTTACCTATTGGAGTCCGCTGTCGCCGCGCTCTTGTTTCCGCGGCATCGTGGATTTGCCGCCCGGCCATTACCTGGTTGCTAAAGCCGGGCAGGTGAGCGTGAAGGCGTTTTGGCAGCCGGATTTTTCCAGCAGTACTGCCAATGCCTCTGCTTCCAAAGAGCGCCCGCTCGCCGATTATGTTGCCGAGTTTCACGAGTTGTTGAAAGATGCCGCGCGGATTCGATTGCGCGCCGATGTGCCGGTCGGCGCGTATTTGAGCGGCGGCTTGGATTCGTCGGCCATCGCGGCCATTGTGCGCAAACTGGGTGTCAGCCGGCTGGATACTTTTTCCATCGCGTTCAGCGACGAGAAATTTGACGAAAGCAAATTCCAGTTGGAGATGGCGGCTTACTTGGGCACAAAACACCATGTCGTCCAAGCCACGCATGCGGACATCGGCAACGCCTTTCCCGATGTGGTGTGGCACACGGAAACCCCGATCATGCGGACTTCGCCCGTGCCGATGTTCCTGCTCTCAAAACTGGTCCGCGACCAGAAATTCAAGGTCGTGCTGACCGGTGAAGGTGCGGACGAATTCCTTGGCGGTTACGATATTTTCAAAGAAGCCAAGGTCCGTCGCTTCTGGGCGCAGAACCCTGATTCGAAGTGGCGCTCCGCGTTACTCAAACGGTTGTATCCCGACATTGATCTCAACGCCGCGGGTACTTCTTATCTGGCGGCATTTTTCGGCGCGGGTTTGAAGGAGACCGAAGCGCCGGATTATTCGCATTCCATCCGCTGGCGAAACAACCGCCGGACCACCCGCTTTTTCTCCAAGGACTTTACGGCTGCGATTGTCGAACAGCAAAAGAACGAATCCAGCGCGATTGTCTATCCGGCTGGATTCAAGCAGTGGGGATCACTCGAACAAGCGCAGTATCTCGAGATCAACACGTTCCTTTCGCAATACCTGTTGTCCTCACAAGGCGACCGGGTGGCGATGGCGCATTCCGTCGAGGGGCGTTACCCGTTCCTCGATGTGCGCGTGATGGAGTTTTGCAATCATTTGCCGGCACGTCTGAAATTGCGCGGACTGACCGACAAGTTTCTGCTGCGCCAGATGGCCAGCCAGTATCTGCCGGAGCAAATCTGGAAGCGGCGCAAACGACCCTATCGCGCGCCGATTCATCGCAGTTTTTTCAACGCCGCGCCGCCGGCCTACGTGTGTAAATTATTGTCGGACGCCCATGTGACTGCGTCGGGAGTTTTCAACCCCATCGCCGTCCGCCAACTCGTGGCAAAGCTGGAACAGGGAAAGGCCGTCGGAGAAACCGATGACATGGCGCTGGTCGGCATTTTGTCCACGCTGCTGGTGCAACAGCGGTTCGTCTCTAATTTTACCGCCGCACCCGCATTGTCTGGTCGAGACGATGTAAAAGTGATCAGCCGCCGCAAGGCGGACTTAACCAAACCGGTCGGAAACGCATGTTAGTCCAGGCCATCTTGGAAAATTCAGCCCGCGCGCATCCGGATAAACCGGCGGCGTGGCACACTGGCGTTTGGAAGACTTACGGCGAATTGAATCGTCAGGCGGACCAAGTGGCGGCTTTTCTGGTTGGCCTGGGCATCAAGCCGGGCGACCGCGTTGCAATTCTGTTGGAAAATTCATTTGATTACATCGCCGCGCATTTCGGTGCTTTGAAGGCCGGAGCGATCGAGGTTTCGCTCAACACCGAACTCGCGGCGGATGGGCTGAAACAACTGCTGCTGGATTGTGAGGCGCGGGTGTTGATTGCCGCCAACAAGTTTGCCAAGCAGTGGACGGGCATCATCGCCGATCTGCCGGACTTGAAATATCTGGTGCTGGATCAGGACTTGAAGCGCATCGCGTCGGGCAGCACCCCGATGCCGCTGCACTTTTTGTCAGATGTTTATCGGGCGGAATCCGTGGTCGCGCCGGCCGTGCGCCGGATTGATCTCGATCTGGCATCGTTGATTTACACGTCTGGTTCAACGGGCGAACCCAAGGGTGTGATGCTGTCGCACCTCAACCTGACGAGCAACATGCAATCTATCGTCCAATATCTCGGGTTGCGGGAGAGCGATCGGATGATGGTGGTGCTGCCGTTTTACTACGTCTATGGCCGCTCGCTGCTCTACAGCCATTTTCTGAGCGGCGGCTCGCTGGTGATTGACAACCGCTTTGCGTTTCCAGTCACGGTGTTGAACAATATGCGCGATCTGGAAGTGACCGGATTTGCCGGCGTGCCTTCGACGTTTTCCATCCTGCTCAAGAAAACCGATTTGAAGACGCGGCAATTTCCCAAGCTGCGTTTTGTCACCCAGGCAGGCGGCGGCATGGCACCGGCGTTGCAGAAAGAGGTCGTTGCGGCGTTTCCGCAAGCGAAGGTTTTCGTGATGTATGGCAGCACGGAAGCCAGCCCGCGGTTGACTTACGTTGAGCCGGAGAAGTTGCCACAGAAGTGGGGCTCGATCGGACATGCGATTCCGAACGTCGAGGTTGTCGTTTTGGATGAGCACGGCAAGCGTGTGCCGGCCGGAGCGCAAGGCGAGATTGCCGCGCGTGGTTCGAACATCATGCTGGGCTATTGGAAATCTCCCGCCGCAACCGCAGAGGTGTTGAAGAACGGTTACTATTGCACCGGCGACCTCGGCTATGAGGATGCCGATGGCTACATTTTCCTGACCGGACGCGCCCGCGACATCATCAAGGCTGGCGGCAATCGTGTCAGCGCCAAGGAAATCGAGGACGTCGTGCTGGAGATCGCCGGCGTGCTGGAGACGGCGGTAATCGGCGTGCCTGACGAAGTGTTGGGCGAGGCGATCAAGGTTTTCGTGGTGCGCTGTCACGCCACTTTGACGGAAGAGGAAGTGAAGGGCCATCTGCAGCGCCGGTTGCCCGCGTTCAAGCATCCGAAGTGGGTGGAGTTCCGTGATGAACTTCCCAAGAACCAATCCGGCAAGATTCTCAAAGCGGTCCTGCGGCAGGCGGGGGCCGGCTCGCAACCGTCCCAGACACCCAGTTTGCAAATCAATTAACCCAGATAAAACGAAACGAATTCGATATGGCCAAACCTTTTTCCAAAGACGTGCTGAACATTGACTACGCCGAGCAGGCGCAGATCATCACGCGCGAAATCCAGAAATTGCTCGCCTCGTTCAAGCGGCGCGGCGTGGTGCTCGGGCTTTCCGGCGGCATTGACAGCTCTTGCACCGCGGCGTTGGCAGTGAAGGCGGTGGGCAAGGAGCGTGTCTTCGGCATCCACATGCCGGACTGCCATTCCTCCGGGGACACGTTGAGTTACAGCCAGGCCATCTCAAATCATTTTGGCATTGAATCGGCGATTGAGGATATCACCAAAATTCTCGAATCGGTGGGATGCTATTCGCGGCAGGAGAAAGCCATCCAGATGGCGATCCCCGAATACGGTCCGGGTTGGAAGAGCAAGATCGTGCTGGAGAACATCCTGACCAACCAGGGGTTCAACTATTTCAGCATCGTGGCGCAATCGCCGGACGGCAAGACGATGAAAGCCAAGCTGCCGCTCGATGCGTATCTTGGCGTGCTGGCGGCGACAAACTTCAAGCAACGGGTGCGCAAGATGATGGAATATTACTACGCGGATCGCTTGAACTACGCGGTGGCGGGCACGCCGAATCGCTTGGAGTACGATCAAGGTTTCTTTGTGAAACTGGGCGACGGCGCGGCCGACTTCAAACCGATTGCCCACCTCTACAAGTCGCAAGTTTACAAGATGGCTGAGTTCCTGGGCGTGCCCGAGAAGAATTGCAAGCGCACGCCGACCACGGATACTTACAGTCTCGAACAGGGGCAGGATGAATTCTATTTCTCGCTGCCGTATGAGAAGATGGACCTCTGCTTGTATGCCAAGAACCATGGCGTCCCCGCCGCCCAGGTGGCGCCCGTGGTAGGGCTCACCACGGAACAGGTGGACAAAGTTTTCAAGGACATTGACATGAAGCGCTACTCCACACGCTATCTGCATTTGAAACCGCAATTGGTCGTGCCGGTGGAGGAGTTGTCCGTCTGAATCGAGCGTAGTGGGGATTGTCGGGGAACTCATTACTCTCGTGTTTTTGAAGTCGGTGAATACGTCGCTATGAATCGGGTTGAAACAACAACTGTAGCCAACCCTGCCGCTCCTCGGAAGCGGCAGGGGTTGTCCGTTGGGGTTCACCGCATCCGGCAGGCCTTGCGCCGACGATATGCCCAATGTCTGCGTTCGTTAGGCAAGAATCGTCAGTTCACGCTTGCCTTGGTGAATGACCCGGCGGAATTCGGCGGGCTGAAATCGCTCGTGCATCTACCGAACCGCCAAACCCAGCTTTCCTCGCCACTATTGTTCGACCAGCAACTGGAAGTCATCCGCCAACCGGCACTGCAAGCGCCGGCGCCGGACCTTCATTTCCTGGAGTTGAACGACGTCGGCGTCGTCGGAGGCTCGATGGCGATCATGCGCGAGGGCAAGCTGCTTCATCCGGAATTGCTCCACACCGGGGTGCTGCATGAGGACAAGGCGCCGGACCTGTGTCGCTTTGCTGACTCCGGGCGAAAAACCGTCACGGTTAACAGCTATTCGCGGTTCGGCGGGCGGCGGCGGGTCCAGGTTGGGATTCATTTGCTCAAAGAGCATTCGGCCAATTATTACCATTGGCTGTTCGAGTGTTTGCCGCGCTTGATATTCTTCCGCGAGCACATCCGGCTGGCGGACGGCGCGGCAAAGTTCACCCTGCTCATCGAAGACAACCTCCCGGAACAATGCCTCGACGCGATGCGGCGCATGATTAATTTCCCCTGCGAGATCGAAACCGTCCGGCGGGGCGAACTGGTCTATTGTGACCGGCTGTTTTATGTATCGCCCTTCTGGTATTCCCTGGATAACAGCCGCCACGAGGTGAATGCGGTGCGCGACTATGCCGTGGACAAATTTGCCGTGGAGCAAATCCGCCAGGCCTTTCGCCCGTTGCTGAAGGCCACGCCCCCGACGCGCAAGATTTATGTGCCGCGCGCGGTCAGCCAGGTCCGGCGGATCATCAATGCCCCCCAAGTGGAAGCAGTGATGCGGGAAAACGGTTTTGAAATCATCTATCCGGATCACATTTCCTTCCCGGAGCAAATCGAACTGTTTTCGAGTGCCAAAATCATGGTCGGGGCCACCGGGGCGGCTTTTTCCAACCTGGTGTTTATGCAGCCGGGAACGAAGGCGGTGATTTTCTCCCCCAAACAATTGGCCAAATTCAACTATTTCATTTTTCAACAACAGGCGGATGTCGTCCAGGTGGAATTGATGCACTTGCTGGCGGTTCCGGCCCCGGAGGTTGAATATTTTGTTCACAATGATTTTTCCATGAACTGCGCCGACCTTCAGACTTTGATTCAACGGCTGAACTGATGACCATGCGCGCTCCCAGAGGAAATAATTGGCTACGACCGGGCACGTCCGCTTGCCCTGCGGTGGGACTGGTGCTTTAATAATGCGCTAACAAGATGATTAAACTTTCACCAACCGACCCAACGGATGGCGGGGGCGCTGCGGCAGGAAAAAAGCTGGAAACCGGGCCGGTCAAAGGCGCTGCTGGGAACGACTTTTACTGTCATCCCACTGCCATTGTTGAACCGGGCGTTACGGTCGGCGCGGGCACCCGGATTTGGGCCTACGTGCATATTCTACCAGGGGCAAAAATTGGAAAAGATTGCAATGTGTGCGACCACGCGTTCATCGAGGGCGACGTTCAGATTGGCAACCGGGTGACGATCAAATGCGGCGTTTCAGTCTGGGACGGCATGATCGTGGAGAATGATGTTTTCCTCGGTCCCAATGCCTGTTTTACGAATGATAAGTGGCCCCGGAGTAAACAATATCCTCCAGAGTTTCCCAAGACCTTGCTGAAAGAAGGCGCGAGCATGGGCGCCAATTCCACGACGCTGCCGGGGTTGACTGTGGGGTGCTGGGCTATGGTCGGCGCCGGCGCGGTGGTGACACGGGACGTGCCGGATTACGCGCTGGTCTTGGGCAACCCCGCGCGTTTGGTCGGTTGGGTTTGTCGGTGCAGCAACAAACTGACCCCCGCCGGGGAACGGCGGCTCGTTTGTTCCTGCGGCGAAATGTATGAGCAAGTGGCCGAACAGGAAATCCGAAAGGTGACTCCGTGACTCGGCGCTTGATTCGTTGGAGGTCCCGCCGCGCATTGTCCAGACTCTTGTCCCAGCGCCCGCGGGGGGTCGTGAGCATTTCACCATGCAATTAAAAAAATGTCAGATGGTTGACCTCCCGAAGATCAGTGATCCGCGGGGCAATCTTACCTTTATCGAAGGCGGCCGGCATGTGCCGTTCGACATTCGCCGCGTCTATTATCTCTATGATGTGCCCGGCGGCGCCGAACGGGGCGGTCATGCCCACAAAGCCCTGCATCAACTGATTGTGGCCATGTCGGGCAGCTTCGATGTCGTTCTCGACGATGGAACAGAAAAGCGGCGCATCCATTTAAACCGGTCGTACAACGGTTTGTACGTCTGCCCGATGATCTGGCGCGAACTGGACAATTTTTCCTCGGGCTCGGTTTGCATGGTGCTGGCTTCGAATCATTACGATGAATCCGATTATTACCGCGATTATCAGGAGTTCCTTAAAGACCTGGGCAAAGCAAAATGATGAAAGTACCGTTCCTGGAGCTGAAACCCGCTTACGAAGAATTGCGCCGCGAGTTCGATGCGGCATATCACCGGGTCATGGACTCGGGCCATTATCTGCTCGGGAAGGAGCTTGAAGGATTTGAGGCGGAGTTCGCCGCCTATTGTGACACGAAGCATTGCATCGCCGTGGGAAACGGGTTGGATGCGTTGCACCTGATTCTGCGGGCGTACGACATCGGTGCGGGCGATGAGGTGCTCGTTCCGACCAACACCTTCATAGCGACCTGGCTCGCGGTTTCATATTCGGGGGCGACGCCTGTCGGGGTTGAACCAGACCCGCGAACCTATAATCTCGATCCCAAGCGCATTGAAGCGGCGATCACCAAGAAAACCAAGGCCATCATGCCCGTGCATTTATACGGGCAGCCGGCGGATATGGACCCGATCAATGCCATCGCCCGAAAGCACGGCTTGAAAGTCATCGAGGACAGCGCGCAGGCGCAAGGGGCGCGCTACAAAGGGCGGCGCACCGGTTCGCTGGGCGACGCGGCGGCGCACAGCTTTTATCCGGGCAAAAATCTCGGCGCGTTCAGCGACGCGGGCGCGGTCACGACGAATGACGATAACCTGGCCGACCTGGTGCGCACCTTGCGCAATTACGGATCGAAAAAGAAATACTTTCACGACTTCAAGGGATTCAATTCGCGCGTTGACGAACTTCAGGCGGCATTCCTGCGCGTGAAGTTGCACAAGTTGAATGAGTGGAACGCCCGGCGGCAGACGCTGGCGAAACGTTATCTCGCCGCCCTCGGCTCGGTGGCGGGATTGATTACCCCATTTGTTCCCGATTGGGCCGAACCGGTCTGGCATCTGTTTGTGATCCGCCACCCGCAGCGCGACGTGTTACAACAGAAGCTTGCCGAGGCTAACGTGGGGTCGTTGATTCATTATCCCGTCGCGGCTCATTTGGCGGGCGCTTATGCCGATCTTCACCTGCCGCGCGGGACGTTCCCGATCGCCGAGGAGCTCGCCGACACGGTGTTAAGTTTGCCGATGGGACCGCATTTGGAAAATGGGCAGGCTGATGCAGTGATGCGGGCTGTCACGGAGGCGGTCCCAAGTTTGTCTCGCTGATTGCCATCGCGCATGACCACACCCTCCACAACTGCCGATTCGGTTTCGCCCGATAAAAAGACTTACGGCCAGATCCTCAAGTCTTCGGCGCTGATCGGTGGCTCGTCCGCGATCAATGTCGGGTTGAGCATCGTCCGGACGAAAGTGATGGCGTTGTTGCTCGGACCGGCGGGCATCGGGTTGTTTGGCGTGTACTGGGCGATTTTGGATCTGGTGCGTTCTGTGGCGGGCATGGGTATCAACACCAGCGGCGTGCGGCAGATTGCTGAAGCGGTCGGCAGTGGCGATGAGCTGCGGATCGGATGCACGGTTACGACCCTGCGGCGGATGGCTTTGATTCTTGGCGCGGTCGGTGCGTTGTTGCTGGTGGCGTTGAGTTATCCCGTCTCGTGGCTGTCGTTCAAGGATCACAGCCATGTGGGCGCGATCGCATTGTTGGCGCTGGCCGCGTTTTTTTACGACGTGTCCGCCGGACAGACGGCGGTGGTGCAGGGGATGCGGCGGGTGGGTGATCTGGCGCGGCTCAGTGTATTGGGGGGGATCTATGGCACGGTCTTCGCCATCGCCATCGTGTATTTCTTTTACCAACGGGGTGAAGCCGAACGGGGCGTGGTGCCCGCGATGGTTTGCGTGGCCGCCATGGCGCTGTTGACCTCGTGGTGGTACAGCCGGCGCATCAAAGTCGCCCGCGTGCCGATGCGCTGGAACGAGATCTCCCACGAAGTCTCCGGCCTGTTGAAACTCGGGTTCGTGTTCATGTTGGCTTCACTGATGACATTGGCCGTGGCGTATCTGGTCCGCGTCATCGTGCTGCGTTACGAGGGGACGGAGGCGGCGGGATATTACATGGCGGCGTGGGCGTTGGGCGGGATGTATGTCGGCTTCATTTTGCAGGCGATGGGAACGGATTTTTATCCGCGGTTGACCGCGGTGGCGCACGACAATCGAGAGTGCAACCGACTGGTCAACGAACAGGCGGAAGTGGGATTGTTGATTGCCGGGCCGGGAGTCCTGGGGACGCTGACGTTCGCGTCGCTGGTTGTTAATGTTTTGTACTCGGCCGAATTCGACCCCGCGGTGGAAGTGTTGCGCTGGATTTGCCTGGGAATGATTTTGCGCGTGGCGAGCTGGCCGATGGGTTTCATCCTGGGGGCAAAAGGACTGCGCAGTAAAATTTTCTGGAGCGAACTGGCGGCCAACGGGAGTCAATTGGGCTTTACGTGGCTCGGGGTACACTGGTTTGGCCTCAAAGGCACGGGCATCGGTTTCTTTGTCAGTTATGTGTTGTACTGGGCCGTGATTTACTTGCTGGCGCGCGGGGTCAGTGGGTTCCGCTGGTCGGCGGCAAACAAGAAAATCAGCCTGTTGTTCAGCGCGTTGATCGCAGTGGTTTTTATCGGGGATTATTATTTGCCGCGTCCGCTGATGATCGGCCTCGGGACGATCATCACTGTTGGCGCGGGGATTTATTCCCTCAAAACGGTCATGGCGCTGCTGCCATTGAAACGGCTGCCGCGTCCGATCCAGAAACTGATCGTGCTTTTCAAGCTGGTGCCGGGGCCGGGCTGAGTTTGGGGTGCGGGCTGTGAAACAGGTTTGAACGGAATATCACCATCAATCATCACCAAAATCAAAATATGAAAATCGCCATCGTCGGTTTGGGGTACGTGGGTTTGCCTTTATCGCTGCAATTCGCCCGCTCGGGCGTGACGGTGCTGGGGCTGGACATTGACACGGGCAAGGTGGATCTCCTCAACCAGGGGAAGAGTTTCATCAAGCACATCTCCGCCGAGACCGTTGCTCAGGCGGTCAAGGACGGCAGCTTTTCGGCGTCATCCGATTTCAGTCGCATCAGCGAAGTCAGCGCCGTGGTCATCTGCGTGCCGACGCCGCTGAACAAGAACCGCGAACCGGACATTTCCTACATCATCGAAACGGGCCGGACGATCGCACGGCATCTGAAGAAGGGGACGCTCGTGGTACTCGAATCCACGACTTATCCTGGCACCACGGACGAGGATTTGCGCGAGGTGTTGGAGATCGGTTCGGGGTTGGAGGCGGGCAAGGATTTTCACCTCGCTTTTTCTCCCGAGCGCGAAGACCCGGGCAATCCCGACAGCAAGGTGGCCACGATTCCCAAGGTGGTTGGTGGTTTCACCCCCGCGTGTCTGGAGAAAGCCACGGCACTTTATTCCAAGGCCATCAAAACCATCGTGCCCGTGTCGTCCTGTCGGGCGGCCGAGGCGACCAAGCTTTTGGAAAATACTTTTCGCAGTGTGAACATCGCGTTGGTCAACGAGCTCAAGGTCGTTTACAGCGCCATGGGGATTGATGTGTGGGAAGTCATCAACGCGGCCAAGACCAAGCCGTTCGGGTTCATGCCGTTTTATCCCGGGCCGGGGTTGGGCGGGCATTGCATTCCGATTGATCCCTTCTATCTCACGTGGAAAGCCCGGGAGTACGGCCAGAACACGCGCTTCATCGAGCTGGCGGGTGAGGTCAACACGGCGATGCCCGATTATGTCATCCACCGGGTGGCGGATGCCTTGAACGACCGGCAGCGCGCCGTGAAGGGCAGCAAGATTCTGGTGCTGGGCCTCGCCTACAAGCCGAACGTGGATGACGAGCGCGAATCGCCGAGCTACGTGCTGCTGGAAAAACTTCAGGCGCGCGGGGCGCAGGTGGCGTATTACGATCCTTATGTTCCCGTGATTCGCCCCACGCGTGAACACGCCCATTGGACGGGGACAAAATCCGTCGCGTGGAATCAGGAAACCATCGCGAGCTACGATCTGGTGTTGATCTCGACCAATCACGCCTGCGTGGATTATCAGCAACTCGCGACCTGGGCCGGGTGCATCGTGGACACGCGCAACGCCATGATGGGCATCGCCACCGCGCCCGGGCAGGTGTGGAAAGCCTGACAATTTTCGCATAGGGAATAAATTTGAAATTCCGGGCGGGTTCGCCATGATGCCGGAGTGGGGTGAATAACCTCGCTCCGGTTTTTTCGTGAATGCGACTCATTCAGAATCTCGGTTTCAGTTCCGGCCCAAGTTGCGGGAGACGCTGAAGGACTATTCCCGCAGCACTTTCTCCGCGGACCTGACCGCCGGCCTCACCGTCGGCATTGTGGCGCTACCTTTGGCGATGGCGTTGGCCATCGCCTCCGGCTTGAAGCCGGAAGTCGGCATCTTCACCGCCATCATCGGCGGTTTTTTCATTTCGCTCTTCGGCGGCTCCCGCGTGCAGATTGGCGGCCCGGCCGGCGCGTTCGTCCCATTGCTTGCGCCGATTGTCGCCGTGCATGGCCCGCAAGGACTCGTCGCTTGCGCGCTGATCGCCGGCGTCATCCTGATTGCTCTGGGCTTGGCGCGGCTGGGTTCGATGATCCGGTTCATCCCGTATCCGGTGGTCATCGGTTTCACGAGCGGGATCGCGGTGATCATTCTGAGCACGCAGATCCGGGACTTCTTCGGTCTGCAAGCCACGCTCCCGGCGGACTTCATCGGAAAACTGCGGGCGTTGGGCGCTGACTTTCATCCCAACTGGGCCACCACGGGAATGGCTTTGACCGCCGTGCTGGTGATCTGGTTCTGGCCGGCCCGTTGGGGACGAAAGCTGCCGGCTTCGATTGTGGTCATCGTGGTTGGCGCGGCGGTGGCGGCGATTTTTGATCTTAACAAACATCTGGGCGTGGCGACGCTGGACAGTCAGTTCGGGGCGATGCCGCGGGGCTTGCCCGGCCCGCATGTGCCGCTGTTGTCCTGGGAACAATGGCAGGCGTTGTTGCCGGCGGGGATGACGGTGGCGGTGCTCGGGGCGATCGAATCCCTGCTTTGTGCGGTGGTGGCAGACGGCATGATTGATGACCGGCACGATTCCAACCAGGAACTGGTCGGGCAGGGGATCGCGAACATCGCGTGTGCTTTCTTTGGCGGGATGCCCGCCACCGGGGTCATCGCGCGTACGGCCACGAATGTCCGCAGTGGCGCGAAGACCCCGGTTGCCGGAATCATTCATTCGCTGATATTGTTGCTCGTTCTGCTGATTGCCGCGCCGCTGGCGGGTTACATTCCGCTCGCGGTCCTGAGCGCGGTGCTGATTGTCGTCGCGATCCGCATGGGGGAGTGGCACCAATTTTCACGATTGCGGCGCTGGCCCAAGAGCGATGCGGCGTTGTTCGGGACGGCTTTTCTGCTGACCATAGTCACGGATCTGCCGGTGGCGGTGGGGGCGTCCTTGGTGCTGGCTTCGGCGCTGTTGGTGAAGCGCCTGTCAGAAACCACGCAGGTGCAGGCGGACGAGGAAGTCACCCAGGCCGAGTCACCCGGCCAAACCACCACCGGCCGGGTGATCCCGCCTGGAGTCCTGGTCTTCCGGGTGTTCGGCGCGTTCTTTTTTGGCGCGGCGGACAAGTTGGAAACGTCCTTGCGCCGTTCCGGCCAGCTCCCTGACGTGCTCATCCTGCGGATGCGCGACGTGTTGGCGATGGATGCCACCGGGCTCGACGCGTTGGAAGATTTGCAGGAAAAGATCAAACAACGCGGCAAGCAGTTGATCTTGTGTGGCCCGCATTCGCAACCGCTGTTTGCCCTGACGCGCTCCGGTTTCCTCGATCGGATCGGCATGGACAATGTATGCGGGGACATGGACGCAGCGCTGGCGCGTGCCCGTCAGATATTGGAACAGGGCAAAACATAGATCGTCCCGGTCGCGGCGGCAGAAGTCTGACTTGGGAGTGGTGCGGATTGAATTTTCGAGTTACTTTTCCGTCCAAGCGAAGTTCCGTTAACCCCAAAACCTATTGGAATCATGCAAAAAACCATCAAATCCATCATTCAACTCACCGCCTGTCTGGCCCTGGCTGTCGCGCTCAACGCGAACGCCGAGGACAAGAAGATTGACCTCACCGGCAACTGGAAATCCAGTTTCACCAATCAGGATGGTGCGGTGCGGGAAACCACGTTCAAACTCAAGGCGGAGGGCGAGAAATTGACCGGGACAATCTCCGGCCGCAACGCTGACACCGCCATTGAGGAAGGCGCGATCAAGGGCGATGAACTTTCCTTCAAGGTCACGCGCGAGTTCAACGGCAACAAGATGGTCATCAAATACACCGGCAAGGTCAGCGGCGATACCATCACGGGCAAATCCGAATCCGAACGCGATGGGGAAAAACGGTCCCGCGATTGGGTTGCCAAGCGCGAAGTGGTCAAGACCGAAGCCACTCCCAAGCCGGAGGCCGCCAAGTAGTCATTCCAGCCGCCATCGCATAATAATCTCTCAGCCATCGCGCGTCGTTTCCGTTTGGAGCGGCGCGCGATTTTTTGTGCCGCTGGAGGGACCGGAGTTGAAGTGTAATGCAAAAAGAATATCGGAACCGAGGTGCTGGCGAAAGGTCCCTCACCCCACCCTCTCCCCATCCGATGGGGAGAGGGTGGCCGCAGGCCGGGGGCGGGGAATTCGGTTCCGCCAAACATTTTGCGAGCGGTTCTACGTGGTGAAACTTACGACGTACGGTTTCACCAGACGCTCGAAGTCCGCGTAGGCCAGCTTGATGATCTCCTCGTGCGACCCGGCGTTGAAGGCGATTTCCGTGTTGCTCACGAGCGCGAGCGCGACGAAGACTTCCATTCCATACAGATTGCCGAACGGTGGCATCGCCCCGAGTTCACAATCCGGGAAACGGTCCCGGAACATTTCCTCCGACGCGAATTCGGCGTCGTCCGAACCGGTGACTTCGCGCAGGTCCTGCAGCACGACCTTCCGGTTCGCGGGCAACACCGCCATCGCCAGATTGCCATCCAGTTCGATCATCACCACCTTGGCCATGGCCCGGCCGGAGATGTGCGCCGAGGCGGCGACTTCCTGCGCCGTGAAGGCCGGCGAATGTTTGATGAGCACATATTTTACCCGGTTTTGGTCGAGGAACTCTTTGAGTTTTTTGATCGGCATAGAAGTCCTTTCGCTGGGGTTCAATCCACCGTAAGCCGGCGCGGGGAAGTTGCAAGCGGGAGTTGTTCACCGCGGGGAAATCATTTCCAGGCTGGCGTTGGACCGGTGAATCGCCAGACTGTTCCCGGCATTTTTCACGGGCAAACTTATGACAAATTCACTGGCAATACGGATATCAGCGGTGCTGGGGTTCTTGGCGGTGGCGCTCGGGGCGTTCGGCGCGCATGCACTGAAGGACCTGCTGACGCAAAACGCCACGACCGCCATCTGGGAAAAGGCCGTGTTGTATCATTTCATCCACGCGGTGATGCTGTTCGTGCTGGCGCAGCGGCGGCCGGTGTTGACCGGCGCGTGGTTGAGCTTCTTCGTGGGCATCGTGATTTTCTCGGGCTCGCTCTATTTGCTGGCGGTTACGAATGTGAAGTGGTTGGGGGCGATCACGCCGGTCGGCGGAGCGAGTTTTCTTGTGGGTTGGACTTGGTTGATGGTGGCGGCGGGAAAGACGGAACGCTAAATCACCGTTGCCAGCGGAGTGGCGGTTGGTTACAACCAAACCATGAAACCTGTCGTCTCCCAGCTACATCGCCCTGTAATAAAGGTTTCCCCGCGTTCCGGTTTTTCCCTGGTCGAAATGCTGGTCACGCTGGTGATCGTGTTGATTCTGTTCACGATGATGTATGGCTTCGGCTCAAAGCGGAATCAGATGAGCCAGAGACAGCGTTGCCAGGGGAATCTGCAAAAGGCCTACATCAGTTTGCAGATTTTCGCGAACGAGCATGAGAACCGGTTTCCGTGGACGACGAATGCCGTGAGTTCCGAGGACGCGCTCGACGTGCTCGTGCCGCAATACTCCGCGGACACGGGGATTTTTGTCTGCCCGGGCAGCAAGGACAGCGCGTTGCCGCCGGGCGAATCATTGCGCAAGGGCCGCATCAGTTACTCCTACTACATGGGACTTAAGTCGGGCGAAGCCGATGCGGTTCTGCTCACCGACAAACAGGTGGATGTGCAAGCCAAGCGCACTGGTGAGCCATTATTTTCTGACACCGGCAAAAAGCCCGGTAACAACCATCACAAGTACGGCGGCAATCTGATGTTCACCGACGGCAGCATCAAGATGTCGCCGGCGGCGGCGGCGTTCGATCTGCCGCTGCGCACCAATGTGGTATTGTTGAATCCGAAACCTTGACCAGCCATGAAAGTCATCTGCGATTGTGGTGCGAAATACGCTTTCGATGCGACGCCCGAGATGGTGCGTAATCCACTTGCGTTCGCCTGCCCGACGTGTGGCGTGGATTTATCGCCGCGTATCCTCGAAATGGTGCGCCAGCAATTCGGCACTGCGACTGGCCCGGTGGGATTGTCCGTGTCGCCCACAGTGTCCGTGTTGCAACAAGGCTTGGCTCCGGCGATGGAAATTGCGCCACCGCCCGCCGGCGCGACTGTTGTTCCGTCGTCGGAAGCCCCACCACCGCCACCGCCTCCGGTCCCGCGCGCGGCTCCGGTGGTTCGCTTAAGTCGTGGCGGCGCTTCCGCTGCCGCCAGCGCCAGCACCGAGGACGTCAAGGACACGCGGTTTTGCCCCAAGCATCCTTCGGAACGTGTGACGGCGAAATGCGTGGTGTGCGGCAAGGGGATTTGCCCAAAGTGCATGGTGTTGTTTGGCTATGTCTGCTCGCCGTTGTGCAAAGAGAAGGCGGAATTGCAGGGCATTGCCGTTCCCAAGTTTGCTGGCCAACGCGATGCTGTCGAGAGCCAGCGCTGGCGCAAGATCGGGTTGGTTGCCTCCAGCATGGGCGCGGTCATCGTCGCGATTCTCGGCGTATGGGTTTGGTATGCGTGGTTCGGATCGCGTCCGCGTCCGGTGGCGACGTTGCGGTTCGAGAACGAATCCGCAATGTCCGGCATGAGCGCGTTTTGCGAGAGCGGGCAGATGGTCTTCATCCACGGCGACAAGCTGGCGCGCTACGACGTGAAGCAAAAGAAGGAGGTCTGGCTGCGACATCTGCTCGACAAGAAAAAGATCGGCGAGGAAGCCACCGCCGCCATCAAGGCGATGCAGGAACAGGCCGCCAAGAGCGAATTCACGTTCAAGATTCCATCGGTCGAGGAAGCGACCAAGGACATGGTCCGCAGCTACGAAAGGGCGCAGCAGTTGCGGGTGTTCGGGCGGAACATCTGGGTGGCCGATGGCCGGAAGGCGCGGCGGTTTGATTGGGATACCGGCGAACCCAGGCAGGAGATTGCGTTCAGTGGCGATTTTGCCGAGGGCGTGCTGCGCGGCGACACGTTGGAGTTCCGCGAGCAGGTCGGGGCGAAGCGTCTGAGTCTGACGCGATTCAATCTTGGTAATGGAGTGGTGGACGCCGATGAGATCGGAGAAAAGGAGTCAGCCGCCCCGGAGACAAATCTCGCTGCCATGCTCGCGGCCGCCGGAAGCAAAGGCGGCACGGGCGCGGGTGGCAAAAAACTCGACCCGCAACAACTCGCCGCCGCCGTGGCGAACGCGCCGCTCGCCGGAAAGATTGCCGCCCCGGCCACGATCTCCGTCGCGCGCCGACAGCAGGAAGCCATGGAAATGATGGACGAAATGGATGCGGATGTTCCCACCGGCGGGAGCGCGGCAGCGGTCAAGGCTTCGGCAGCCGCCGAAGATGCGATGCTGTTGCGTGAACATTCCGAACTGATTCCGCTGGAGAAAGGCTTCGTGCAATTCACCACGAAGATGACGGAGAAGAACATTGTGACCCGATCCGCAGCCAAGGCGGCGCCGAAGAAATCAGCTTTGGATGGTCCGGTGAATGCCGCGTCCTCGATGGAGGTTGCCAATGAGTTGTTGAACGAGATGTCGCGCAACAGCGGCGGCGACATCGTGCGCGAAGACCACAGCAAGTATCACGTGAAGATCCATCTCGGCGGCGGCAAGGAAGTGCCCGATTGGGAGGGCGACGTCGTGGGCGCGCCGGAGTTCTATCCGCAAAAGACGGTCAACGTCCTCGTGGCGGGGACGACGCTGCAGGTGTTTGATTTGCAGAACCGGAAGAAGTGGGCGAGCACGTTGATGTTTCCCATCGCGGGCGGCGGCGCCTTTCTGGATTTCGATCAAGCGGAACGGCACGGCCTCGGCCCGGTGGTGGAACGAGGCGACACACTTTACGTCTTCGATCAAGGTGTCTTGAGCGCGTTTGACCTGACGACCGGCACCGCGCGCTGGCGGCTGCCGTCCGTGGGCATCACGGGAATGTATTTCGATGCCGCGGGGATGGTTTATCTGAACACCACCACCGCCAGTCCGGACAAGATCAAGTATTCCCGCCAGATTGACGTGATGAACAGTCCGGACGACATCGTGTTGAAACTCGACCCGAAGAACGGCAGGGAGATCTGGAAACACTTGATGGGCGGTCGCATCGCCTATCTGTCGGGCCAATACATCTACACGCTGACTTACACGCCGCCGCGCGATGACGATGACGAGTTCGATGAAAACCTGGCGGCGCTGGGCTTGGAATCAAAACCCTACATCCGCATCCGCCGGATCAGTCCCAAGAACGGGCGCGTGCTCTGGGATCATTACCAGCCCCGCGGCGCGCTCGACGTGCAGATCCACGACAACACCTTTCAATTAGTGCTCAAGAAAGAGGTGCAGGTGTTGAAATTCATCTCCTTCTGAGCGATTCGAGCCGGATTGGGGTTCAATGCGGAGCGATTCAACTCCGTCGCGCCGTGCTTTGACTTTGGTTTGTGGCACTGCGGGTTCATTTTGCGCCGCTGTCTACGCAACTCGGGACACCGGCTTCCAACTTTGGAACGTTGCCACCTCACTTTGCTCCGCTGTCGGTTCGCTTTGCTCTGCTGGCAGTTCACTATGGGACATCGGCTTCTCACTTTGGAACATGGGCCGTTCGCTTTGGGACACTGGCGGTTCATTTCGTCCTGCTGACTTCTAACTTTGGAACACTGACAGTCCACTTCGGAACAGTGGCTTCTCATTTTGGAACACGGGCGGTTCAATTCGTTGCGCTGGCTGCTTACTTTGGTATACGGCTAGTCCATTTCGGAACACGTCATTCCAATCTAAGGACATGCGCGCTTTTACTCTCCAAACTTTGTGCTGCAACGAATGCCGCCAATTTTTGCCGCCATCGAATTGTCATAAAAATTAAGTTTACAAATTTTCGCGCCAATGATTTTATCTGCGCAGAGAGTCGAAGGGTGATCAGCGTCTGGGCGAGCTTCTTACTTCGTGGCGTTTCTCGTTTGTTGTTTAGGTAGGGAATCATGGACATTAAACCAACATACGAAAATGAGGGGCTGACCGGCATTGAAGGCTTGGTCTTCGGGCGATTAAACTTCTCTAGCATCACTTTAACGCGACAACGTTCCTCGTCCCTTCCCGATTCCACCTCGACGTTTTCCCCACGCGGTACTCAGGATATTTTCTCATGAAAACATGCTTCATTCCGTTGCTCGTATTATTGGTTGCCACCACTTCAGCCGATGCACAAGAACGGTCAGGCAGTGACCCCGCAGCAGAGAAAGCTGCCTACACCGTCGCCGAGCGCGGCGCGCACCACAAGGTTTGGGAGCGGATTGAATCCGAACTCGGACCGGACGGAAAACCGTTTCCCAGGAAGCGCTCCTACACTGAGCTGGCTACGGGCATGCATTTCAAAAATGAGCGCGGCGAGTGGGAGGACGCCAGGGAAGAGATCGAAATCCTGCCGGATAACGCTGGAGCTATCGCCCGCAAAGGCCAGCACAAAGCGATTTTTCCGCCGGAAATCAAAACCGGGCTATTTGAGTTGCAAACCCCGGACGGTCAATGGCTGCGCTCGCGGGTTTGGGGTTTGGCCTACTTTGATGCCTCAACCGGAGAAAGCGTTTTGCTGGCCGAAGTGAAAGAAAGCGAGGGGCAATTAGTGGGCGACAACGTGGTAGTATATCCCGATGCCTTCACAGATTTCCGGGCCGACATCCGCCTGACCTATTTTCTGGCCGGCTTTGAACAGGACGTCGTGCTGAAAGAATGTCCGCCCACGCCGCAGGAACTTGGGTTGAATCCGAAAACCACTCGGTTGCAAGTGCTCACCGAATTTGTGGAAACAGCAACTCCAACCAAAACCCGGCAACAGGTCGGTGAGCTTTCGGATGACACCCTCGGTTTCTCCGGAATGACGATTGGTTTGGGCAAGGCGTTCAGCGTAAACACGGCGGGGGATCGCACGGGAGACGCTCCCGTGGCCAAGCAGTGGGAGCGCTTGGAAAGCCGCGACTTTTTGATTGAAGCAGTGCCTTACGAAAAAGTTTCAGACCAGTTGCAAAAGCTCCCGGCGGCGGGCAAATACGAAGGGGCAAGCCTGCAACGCCGCGGCAAAGGCGAAAGCACTTTGGCCAGCTTAAAACCACTGATGCCCAAACGTTACGCCAAAACTTCCCCCTCGCCAAAGGACAAATCCAAGCGGATGGCCAAGACGTCATATGATCCAGCTTCGGGTTTTGTTATGGACTACATTATCACACTTACCAGTCAGCCCAATTATACCTTGAAAGGGGATACCACTTACCATGTCAGCAGCGCGGTTGCTTTGAGTGGCACAACTACCATCGAAGGAGGCGCGGTCATTAAATATGATAACAGTGCTGCGGCCAGTTTAACTGTATCGGGTCCTTTGGTGTGTAAGACCGACGGCTACCGCCCGGCGGTATTCACTTCCAAAAATGACAACAGCGTGGGCGAAACCGTCTCCGGCTCCACCGGCAATCCCATTTCACTTCCTTTCTATTCCACCGCCCTCAAGTTGACCGGCACGTACAATTCGCACACTTTGGAAAACCTTCGCTTCGGATATTTCAATGTGGGGGTTCAGTTCGAGGGCAGCTATGGTTCTGCGCTGACTCTGCGCCACCTGCAATTCAAAATCTGTGGCACAGCGGTCAAATGCACCTCAATAACTTCTGCTCCACTGTATGCGGGCAATCTCCTGTTGGCGGACGTAACCACCGGCTTCGAGTCAGCTTACGGCGTTTACGCGCAAATTGAAAATGTCACCGCTCACCAAGTGTACTCCTTCGCGAACTTCGTGAATACGAGCTATTCCAGCCTGGCGGTGAAAAATGGGATTTTTGTGAATGTGTCAACCGTTGCAAACTCAGGATTGCCAACCACAGGCGAAATCAACGCGTTCTATAACACAGCTTCATTTGGAACGGCTCCCATCAGTCTGACGGCCAATCCTTTTCAAACCGTCGGTGGCGGTGCGTATTATCTCGCTGAAAACAGTCCTTGCCGTAATGCCGGCACGGCCAATCTCAATGTCTCTTTGCTTCCCGCCCTCCGCAAAAAAACCACCTTTCCGCCGATTGCCTTTACCAAAGTCACCTTCGCCGTGCCGACAACACTTAACCCGCAAGCCCAACGAGACACCGATACGCCGGACTTGGGCTACCACTACGATCCACTCGATTACTCTCTGGGTGGTTGCACAGCCAGTGCAAACCTCACTTTTACGGCTGGCACAGTGGTGGGATGGTTTCGCACCACTTCGGGCTGGTATCACGCCGGCCAGGGGATTCGGATGCAAGGCAACATCACGGTGGCCTTTGATGGTACGGTGGCGGCACCAACTTATTTCGTCCGGTTGAACACCGTGCAGGAAGACGACCGCACGGCAGGCTACGGGCATGGCGGCATTGAAAACTGGGAAGGACCGGCTTTTCCAACCGTGCGCGGCTGGTTCTTGCGGTGTTCCGCCCTGGCAGGCGAAAACTTCAATGGCTATTTTGCCGACGACTTTGGTGGAATTCGAGCGGAAATGACCCATACGGAATTCTGGGCTGGAGCGTTGCAGACGTATGGCGATTACATGCTTTACACCAACTGCCTGATGTGGCGTCCGGCTTTCGTCGGAGTGGTCATCGGCCAAGCGCAAAGTTCCTTTGTGATGCGCAACTGCACCATGATCGGAGGGCGATTGGAGATGCAACGCAGCGGGCCAACACCGGTGTTGATCCGGGATTGCTCATTTGACGGCACGACAATTTCGCTGGCGGACAGTTATGGCAGCAATCCGGACTACACAGATTGCAACTACAATGCTTATACCCATGCCTCCAATCCATTCCCGGTGGGCGGGGATCAGGATTTGCCCAGTGTTAATTTCAATTGGCAGGCTGGCCCCTTGGGTAAATTCTATCTGCCAACGGCCAGTCCCTTGCTCAACGGGGGTAGTGTTAATGCTCCAGCCATCAGGTTGTATCACTACACCACGCAAGTCAGCCAAACTGAGGAAACCATTTCACAAGTGGATATTGGTTACCATTACGTCGCAGTTGGTGTCGGTTCCACAGGGTTGGTTGGCTATTGGCCGCTGGATGAAACCACCGGCACGGTGGCTGGTGACAGTTCAGAATCCGGACACATTGGAACGTTGTTCAATGGCCCCACTTGGACCACTGGTCAGGCCGGTACCGGTGCGTTGAACTTTGACGGGGCGGACGATTATGTCAGTGTCGCCAATAGCTCAACACTCGCGACGGTGGGCCAGAGTGGAGCGGATTTTACCGTCAGCTACTGGTTGCGCTTGCAGGCTGGTTTTACCGGCTCATGGCGAAACATCATGCACAAAGGTGCGACTGACTCCCAACGCACCTTCGCCATGTGGATGAATCCGTCCAACAACAAAATCCACTATCGGATTAGCACCACATCGAGTTGGAACGAGGGGGCCGATAGTGTGGGGCAAGTGCCGGTCAATCAGTGGGTGCATGTGACCTATGCCAAAGTGGGAAACAAGCTCCGGCTTTATTTCAATGGCGTAATGGATTCGGAGGTGACGCTGGCAGGGGCAAGCGTCGCCAATAGCGGACCACTCTATCTGGGCAAGGACCCGTGGTACAATGGCACCAACTGCCGGCTTGATGATGTGCGCGTTTATACGAGAGTGCTGACTATCAGTGAAATCATCGCGTTGGCAAATCAGTCCCGTGCGCCTGACGACAACGATGGTGATGGCGCTCCCGATTATTTGGAAGATACCAATGGCGATGGCAGCGTGACCGGAGATCCAACTTCCTGGCAGACCTACAACTCTCCCAACCAACTCACCGTCGGCAATGGGTTGCGGGTGTTCACGCCGTTGAAATAAGCCAACCAGAAATTTTTCTCACTTCCAAATCCGAACATGAAGACTTCATTTGTTATCCGGGTAGTGGCAGCCGTAACGGGATTGCTCTTGCTGCAATGGACCACTGGCGCTTTTGGGCAGGGCATCAACATTGAACGGGTGCAGCGCGATTTTCAGGCGCGGTATCATCAGGTAAAAGGCGGTTATGTTGAATGGCCCAAGTGCAATGAGGCCAATAAGACACCAGCGCCGCATTTTCCCAAGGATGGCTTTTACGGGAATATTTTTTTAGATCCGGCCAAAGGAATGGAACTGGTCCAACATTTGGCCAAGAAATTCGATGAGGATCAAGTAAGTGGTAAATTTATTTACGAATATTTCGTCAAAGCTCCCAATGGATTATCATCGCTCGAAGGTGTTTCGACGGTGAACAATTATTCTTCAACCGATACAGAGATGCAACCTGGGGATATCACATGGGAACAAGTAAGTGAGAGCAACTATTTAGAGAAATTAAATAGGATATCAAATCAGCTTTTAAAGTTGAATTCGATTACAGTGCCTGCATCTCAAGTTATCGAAAATGATGGCACTAAAATTAGCGCTGCGAGCGTTCATACAATGGCTGATCCCAATGCAAGCTGTGTTGTTGCTGTCAATTGCGCGAAATCTGCTCAAAATGCCAATCCAACTGCTGAGTGGGGATACCTAAACCAATATTTGGCTCCGGACTGTGATACCAGTGTGTGGCGGAGATCAATCCCATTTCAAGGTTGGGAATGCTTGGATTTTCCGCCAAAAATTGCGCGAGTTTTGGAAACTGCTGGCCAGTTTGAAGGGCCTTATCCACCGTCAGGCTTCGCCATATATTATGCTACCGTTCGTAATACTCGAGGGAAAATTCGTGCCGACCTGAGTGCTTTCAAGAAAGGAAAAGCCAGCATTCTTTTGAAGCTTACCAGGGTGTCTTGTAATGATGGGTATTCACCTTGTTGGATGCTGGAGAATGAGTGTTGTTGGAATTTCACTTGTCAAGCCGAGTTTTCCCAACAGGCGCCAACAACTACTCCAGAGAATACCTTTGGTCTGTGGAGTCAAGGAACATTGGCTGTCGGTTCAGTCGCCACAAGCGATTTCGTTACGTACTCTGATCAACCAGCCGAACCGGTTGGTGAGTGTGAACTAGGTGGAGTGGTATTCATTAACGGTTGGTCTGTTAGCGAGGCTATAGTTGTTGTCGCTCCCGACTTCACCACCGTTCCCGACCCGCAGTGTTGCTCCCCGTGCAACACTTGTGAGCCAGGCGAATTGTCCGCGAGCCTGCAATCAATTCATGTCAACATTCCGCTGGGCAGTGATAATTACGGAGGTTCCGCCGGTGAGTTGACTTTAAGCGCGGAGTTGCCCAGCCTGGCTTTGGCAAAAATCGCGGGCTTGAGTTACACAAAGGCTGACTCGGTAGTTATGGCTGGAACGCCCACGACGCGGCTTCAATTCAAGACTTCCCAAGCGTTGTTCGATCTTCAGCCAGATTCCATCACCCCCGACTACAAATACACCATCTCGGTTTACAGCGTCGGCAACTTCAGCACCACGCCGGTGAACGGCTATTATCCTCCAACCGGCCCGGCTTCCAGCACGACCACCATTGAAAATCCGGATACATCGGACGCGCTTTTTAACAAATTGAAGATCACGCGCACGAAAGGTGGCAGCAGCACTGTGACGGATTACGTTTATACTGCTGGCGCCGGGAACGGTGACGGAGAATGGCAGATGATAACCGGCGGCGGCTTGCGCAAGGAATCGCGCAACTCAACCTGGGCGGGCGACATCCGGACAGAGACGGTGATCATCAGGAACAGCACCGACCAGATTGTTTCCAAGGAGGTCAACACGTACCAAAGGTTTCCATGGGGACAGGAGCGCATTCGACAGGACTTGGAAGCCACCACAAGCGGCCCGGCCCTTACTGCGACTTGGAGCTATTACGACAATGCGGTGACCGATGGCGGTGCGTATTCCCGACTCAAGGAGTATGCCCGGTTCAAACAAAACGCGAACGACTCCGGAAACTGGGTGCGTTACGCGTATGATGACTATGGACGCGAAACCAAGCGCGTCAGTCAATTTGGGAATACGGAGGTTGGCTCCGCGGAGAATCTGAACCGCGTTGTGCAGACCGATTACGACATCTCTACCGCTGATTGGCAAATCAGGACCATTGAAACCCTCTTGGGCCAGGAAGTCAGCCGGAGTTATCAAGTCGTTCATTCCGGCGAAGTGCGGAACATCGTTTGTCAGACGCCCGGCGCGGCGTGGAATGCAGGGAATAACCTCGTGACCATCACCAAGAAGAACACCAGCGGCCAATTCAAAGATGAATTGCAGAGCGTCGAAAATCCCGATGGCACGATGCAGCTTTACACCTACGACATCAACACCGGCAGTGGACAGCGAACAGACACGGTAAAATCCGGCACGCCGAACGGGACAAAGAACGACATCATTGACGGTACTCGGATTGTAACGGTCAAAGGTAGCGTCGGGCAATTGGTGTCGCGCACGGTGATCGATATTGCTTCAGGTATTACGCTGTCCACCGAGGATTACAGCAGCAATTATGACGAGTTCAATCGCCCGCAGCACGTCACCTATCTGGACGGAACTTCCGAAGACACGATCTATGACTGCTGCGGCGTGGAATCCACCACCGACCGTGATGGCGTGGTGACTACGTACCTGTATGACGATCTCAAGCGGCAGGACGGTTTTATCCGGCACGGCATCACGTTCCGAAACACGCTCGATGCGGAGGGACGCGTTCTTTCGCAAAAACGCACCGGCACGGATAATTCGCAGATCACCCTGAGCCAGGCGACCTATGATATCTCCGGGCGAATCAGCACGGAAGTCAACGGGTTGAACGGCACCACTACTTACGTTGAAAGTTTCAATGGCAGCGGTCAGCGGGTGCGGACCATCACTTATCCTGCCCCTGACAGCGGCACGCGCATCGAAACTTACAACAAGGACGGGACATTGCAGAAAGTTACCGGCACGGCAGTGTTTGCCGTGCGCTATGAATACGGCATTGAAACCAGCGGGGTGGACAGCGGCAAGTTTTACACGAAGCAAATCAAGCTTCAGGCGGATCAAGTCACGGACTCGCAGGAATGGACTAAGACCTACGTGGATGCCGCCGGGCGCAGTTGCAAAACGATCTACGCGGATGCCACCACCGGCACCGAGACTGACAATCCTTTCGTCCAATCTTTCTACAATAACAAGGGACAGCTTGCCAAATCGGTGGATCAAGACGGTGTGACCACGCTGTTCCAGTATAATCTCAAGGGCGAACTGGAATACACCGCCGTTGACCTCAACACCGGAAACACCACCGTGGATGGAAATGGTAATTTTCCGATAGAACTCACCGTGGACCGGGTCGTTTACACCGTGAATGATGTGGTTCAAAACCCGACTGACGGAAATATGCGTCGCTCACGGTCCTACGTCTATCCCACGGACAACTCAAGCGCTTCATTACTGGTCGCAAGGCAAAGAACCTCCACCGATGGTCTGCGTTCCTGGCAGAATGTTTTTAATTTCACGCCGGCATTAGGCACGGCGCTTACGTTCTCACAGACTGTGTTCAATAACAACGACGGCGTCACGGCTGCTGGTTATCGCACCACCACGACCACGCTCCCGGACGGCAGCAAAAGCGTGAGTGTCTTTTATCAAGGACGTTTGATTTCGACCGCGCAAAAAGATTCCGACAACGGACAACTCACCAAGACCACCTATACTTACGACACGCATGGGCGGTTGTGGAAAACCACCGATGCCCGCAACGGCACCACGACGGTGGCATACAACAATGCTGATCTGATCACGACTGCCACCACTCCGGCCCCCGGAATTGGTGAAGGCGCGCAAACCACCACCACCTTCTACGACACCGCGCTGCGCGCCTGGAAAGTGACGCAACCCGATGGGGCGAATGTTTTCAATGTTTTCCTCCCCAGCGGGCTGTTGGAGAAAACCTACGGCTCCCGCAACTATCCGGTGCAATACACCTACGATTACGCGGGCCGGCTTGAGACCATGACCACTTGGAAGGACTTCAACGAGTCCACCGGCACAGGCACGACCGGTTCAGCGGTCACCACGTGGAATTACAACCCGGCTCGCGGCTGGCTGGAGAAAAAGGTTTATGCCGGGGAAACCGACAATACGTTGGACTACGAATACAAAGCCTCGGGCCGGCTGTGGAAACGGCACTGGGAACGCGGCGTCACCACCACCTACAGCTACAATGTCGCTGGAGATCTGGAAACTGTCGCTTATTCCAATGACCCGCTGAACACCTCGGGCGCGGGTTACACCTATGACCGGCGCGGTCGTGCGAAGACCATCACCCAAGGAGCCACCACCACCACATTGGCCTTCAATGATGTCAACGAACCACTGACCGAGGCGTACACCGGCGGCACGCTGGCCGGCCTCACGGTAACGAGGGGCTATGACAACTATCTGCGCCGCAATTCGCTGTCTCTCAACTCGCAACCATCAACCATCAACATCTCGTACGGCTACGATGCTTTGTCAGGCCGTTTGCAGACGGTTTCCGATGGCACGCAGAACGCCGCGTACGGGTATCTGGCCAATTCCCCGCTGGTGAACACGGTGACGTTCAAACAAAACACCACCACCCGCCTGACAACGACCAAGTCTTACGACTTGCTGAACCGCCTGACTTCCATCTCGTCCGCCAACTCCCAACTTCCAGCTCCCATCTCCTACGCGTACGCGTATAACAGCGCCAACCAGCGCACGCGCAACACGACGACGGACGGCAGTTATTGGAATTACGAGTACGACGATCTTGGGCAGGTCAAGCGCGGGGCGAAGTATTTCAGCGACGGCAATCCCGTGCCCGGGCAGCAGTTCGAGTATGCCCACGATGACATCGGCAATCGCACCAGTACCAAGGCCGGTGGTGATGAGAACGGGGCGAATTTGCGCTCGGCCTCCTACACGGCCGACAGTCTGAATCAATACGACAGCCGCACCGTCCCGCGCAAAATTGATGTCATGGGCTTGGCGCTCGGCACCGCTGGCGTGACGGTGACCAGTCCCAATGCGCAGAACAATGCCACGGCTCCGTGGCGCAAGGGGGAATACTTCCGCAAGGAACTTTCCTACGTCGAGAACACCACTCCGTTTTGGGAGAACCTCACCATCACTGCTACTGCCGAGGCCAACGTGGTCGGCAATGTCTTTCTACCCGGCACACCGGAAGCATTTGACCATGATGACGACGGCAATCTGACCAGTGATGGCCGGTGGACTTATGAGTGGGATGCGGAGAACCGGCTGAAGGTGATGCGTTCGCTGACGGGTTCGCCCGCCCCCGAACGACGGTTGGTCTTTGAATACGATGCCAACGGACGGCGAATTCGCAAAACCGTCTGGAATGATTGCGATGACGGCCAAGGCAGCGAAGTTTCCGACACCGCCTATGTGTATGACGGCTGGAACTTGATTGCGGAGTTGGACGCGAACAATGCGAATGCGGTCAAGAACAGTTACGTTTGGGGACTTGACCTGAGTGGATCATTCCAAGGTGCGGGCGGTGTGGGTGGGGTGTTAACCATCAAGCCGGCCACGGGTAACCCGCAGTTTGTGACGTATGACGGCAACGGCAACGTGATGGCCTTGGTGGATGCCACCACGGGGACCAAGACGGCGGAATATGCCTACGGCCCATTCGGTGAACCGCTCCAGTTGACGCCCAACGTAAACAACCCGTCCCCCTTCCGCTTCTCGACCAAGTTTCAGGATGAGGAAACAGGATTGCTTTACTATGGCTTCCGGTATTTGAGAGAGGGGCGGTGGTTGAGCAGGGATCCGATTGGGGAAGGCGGTGGTGTAAATCTGTACGGGTTCGTCAACAACAATGCTGTTTCCGGCGTGGACGCACTGGGTTTAGTTTTGGTAGCTTTGGATGGAACGGGCAATGACATGGTAAATCAAACTTGGTCAGGAACGCAGAAGAATGTGCCGTCAAATGTGGCGGTGATGTATGATCTTTATGTGGGTAGAAAAATTTATCGGTGGGGTGTTGGGACACGAACGGAAAAACTCCTTGGGAACTTAAGCGGCAAGGGCGCATCTGACCGAATGGATGGTGCCATGACCGAATTAAAGGAGTGGCTCGAAACGAATCCCGATGAAAACGAAAAGGTGGACATCATCGGTTTCAGCCGCGGAGCTGCAATGGCCCGCATTTTTGCCAATATGATGAAGAAAGAGATCCCCTGTGCGCGGGTTCGATTCCTTGGGTTGTTCGACACTGTGGCTCAGTTTGGCGTGCCCAATCCTGCCAACTACCAGTTCGGCTACAATCTCAAAGTGGACACACAAAGCATTGGCTATACGGCCCACGCCGTTGCGGCGGATGAACGTCGCAAGCTGTTTCCATTGACATCCATCTCGGATTACTACTCCCCCCCAATTGGCTATAAGTCGCGGGTTTCTCCGGAGGGCTTCGTAGACATTGTGGGGGTGAATTTTGAAGAAAAGCCATTCCCGGGAGTGCATTCTGAAATTGGTGGAGGTGGCTATCGAGATTCTCGCAACTTGCAGGCACTAGAGTGGATGATTGCAAAAGGCCAAGCGGCTAAGGCCCCGTTCAAAAATCTCGGAGACTACAAGGATTTCAATCAATTGCATGGGTTGAAAGATAACAAGAGTAACCACGATTCGCGTTATTGGTTCATGGACCGAATTCCTTTCACACACATCGGGCGTAACAAGCGCGGCGTCTTCGGAAATAACAACTGAATACATTTATGAAAACAATCATCTTGGGATTGGTTCTCCTCGTGCTCATCGGCTGTAGCCAAATGGGCGCCAAAAGGGCTTTTGTGACCATGGAAGTCGTCAATATTTCTAGCAAACCTTTGGATTGGGTAACAGTAGTAGCTGGCGATCGACAGTTGTTCTCAGCGGGTATCTTAATACCGAACGCACCCGCTACGCACCTTGATTACGTTTGGTCAAACATGCCAGACCAAGCCAAGCTGACGTTCATTGATGACCAAACGCGCCAGCCCTACAGCATCGAAATTTCTCTCAAGGATGCAAATGCCCGTGTCCTTTCCGGGCAGTGCAAACGGGTAACGATTCGCATTCTGGACTACGACAAGGCAGAAGTTGTTTGCAAATAGTAATTGACTGGCCTTGCCTCGATTTGGTGGACAGGGAGTTAATGCATGAGGCTGGGATGGATGGCGTTCACGGCAGCTTCGGTGCTTTACGCCAGCGCGCGGAGTTCGGGCCGGCAACGTGACGGTCACCAACTTTGATGTGATGTGACGGGGTCAGTCCTCACTCTTGACACTAAATTCGGTTGCTGGTGGAAGGCCAGCCTTGCCTCGCGCGTTACCCATCCAATATCCAGGTGCAATCTGGGGCGGACGTCGCAGCGCGAACGTCCCTACCAAGTTTGTTCAAGGTTAAGAACAAAAACCTATACCAAGGTATAAACCCCAATGAAATCAGGGGTTCTGACGTCTTTTTTTCGGGCGACGAGAGACAGGAATTGTTTTGGTTTGAGACAGACGTAGGCGCGTCCGGCGGTTGGACCGAGCTGGCATCACATATGCATGTGTGGGCCACTTGTAAGACGCGCAATACTCAGGCTGAGTTGGCTTGAGGTGGTGCTGGGTCGCGGTGAAAGGGACTTCTCGTAATTCACTGCGCTTGGGTGCGCGTCAGTAATCGCCCGCTTAACTATAGTCTCACCCAACGGGCAAGTCGTACCAGCGGAAAGGTTCATTCTTATGAACAACAAACAGCAGAACAAATACAACATGTACGTCGCGTCACGCGCGGCGCTACATAAACATCAAACCATCTGGACTACCCTGACCGGCTTCGCCGATTCCGTGGATGACCTGGACACGCAACTGGCCGTGATCACCAGTCTCGCGCAGGTGCAGGCCGCACCCAACGGCGGGGCCGCTCTGAAAAAGTCCGCCAAGGATTCGCTGCTCGGCACGGCGTATCAGGTGG
Source organism: uncultured Bifidobacterium sp. (assembly GCA_964594985.1). Taxonomy (GTDB): domain Bacteria; phylum Verrucomicrobiota; class Verrucomicrobiia; order Limisphaerales; family JADLHS01; genus JADLHS01. Next base: position 292,681 of record CAZQNQ010000003.1, on the reverse strand, counting down.
CGGCGGCCACGCGGGCGTATGCGGTGGTGAACAATGACGTGGAACTGGCGGCGCAACTGGATTATTCCGAATCCGATCTGGGCGAAGGGCGTCCGCAGGAAGTCGTGGTGCGGTGTCGCAATGTCTGGTCCACGGCCACGGATAACCAGGCCGCCTCCGCCGCGTTCGGGGTCACTCCCGCCAAGCTCACCAATCTGAAGAAGCGGATTGATGATTATGAGGCGGCGAATCCCAAGCCCCGGGAAGGTCGGGCGGCCACCAAGGCTGCGACGACCACTTTGCCGACGACGTTCGCGCAGTTGGATGAAATCCTGAACGACTGCCTGGATGGATTGATGGCGCAGTTCCGGGAGAGTGAAGCGGAGTTTTACAATGAATACTTCGCCGCCCGCCGCATCGTCAATGTGCCTGGTCGCGCCAAAAAGACCACGCCGACACCGGTGCCAACGCCGGCGTGATTGTTGGTGAGTGCCGGCGCGCTGGGGACAGCGCGCCCTACCAAATTGTGACGCTCTCACTCCCGATCGGCGGGATGAGAGCGTTTTTATTTCCTTGTCCGGGGAACATTAGAGTGATTTCCCGAAATAATTTCCAAACGGCCCCTCACCCCGTCCCTCTCCCCGTCGGATGGGGCGAGGGTGGCCGAAGGTCGGGTGAGGGGTTCGTGGTTTTATGAGATCAATTCCAGGAAATCGCCTTCGCTTGTAGCGGCGGTCTGTGCCCGCCGTCAGTCCATCCCATGTCATCAGAATTCGGCGCTCACAGAGCGCCGCTACAGCAAAAGCGCTTTGTAATATGTTTGTGTCGGGCATTGCTCCAGACTCGACAGGGGACGGAAGTAGCGTAGCATTCGCGAAAAGAAGTGAAGCCTAAAAGTCGTTCTTCCGTCGGGGCGGTGCAGGTCCGAGTCCTCAGAATTCTCGTCCTCTTGCTCGCTGTCGTTTTCTCCCGCAACTCCGCGTTGGCGCGCCCGCACAAGGTGCGGGTCAGTGACCCCGCCGCCGCCACCGAACTCAAGGCGCAAGGGGCGCGCTTGCTCGCCGATTACGGCAGCTTTCAATTGTATGAAACGGATATCGCACCCGCACCCGGCACGCTGAAGCGCGAGCGCGTCGAAAGCGCGGATGAAACGGATTTCATCGAGTTGAACGCCGGGCATCTCGACACGCGGGCGACGGAGGTGGTGGCGTTGCGCAAAACGGTGGCGGCGTTCGCCGGGAAGAAGTTGCACCTCGTGCAGTTCGTCGGACCGATCAAGCCGGAGTGGCGTGAGGCGCTGGAAGCGACGGGCGTCAGCGTCATTCATTACGTGCCCCAGAACGCTTATCTTGTGCGCGGCGATCATCTGGCGCTCGCCAGGTTGCAGGCGTGGGCGAATTCCGTGGATTATCTCCAATGGGAGGGTGATTACGCCAACGACTACAAGTTGCACCCGCGCGCCCGCACGATGGACGTGAAGGGGAATGCCATCACGCCCGAGACGGATGTCTATGCCATCCAGTTGGTGGACGATGCCGAGGCGAATGCGGCGACGCTGGCGCTCATTGATCAACTCAAGCTCGCGCCAGTCCGGCAGGAGTATCGGTTGCTGAATTATCTCAATCTCGTCGTCCGCATCGCGCCGGAGAACATCGCGAAGATTTCCGCGCAGCCGGAGGTGGTTTCCATCCGTCCCTATGTCGAACGCAAGCGGCGCGATGAACGGCAGGGCCAGATCATGGCGGGTAACCTGACTGGCAATTCGCCCAGTGGCCCGGGTTATCTCGCGTGGCTCGCGAGCAAGGGTTTCACGCAGGCGCAGTTCGACGCGTCGGGCTTCGTCGTGGACGTGAGCGACAGCGGGATTGATAACGGCACGACGAGCGTCGGCCACTTCGGTCTGTATAAAACCGGCGTGCCCGGACTCGGGTCGCGCGTCGTGTATTCGCGGCTCGAAGGCTCGCCCAACTCCGGCAGCACGCTGCAAGGCTGCGATGGTCATGGCAATCTCAACGCCCACATCATCGGCGGCTTCAACGCCATGAGCACGGCGCCGCATCTGGATTCGTCCGGCTATCACTATGGCCTGGGCATCTGTCCGTTTGTGAAGGTGGGTTCATCCGTGGTGTTCGACACGAGTTCCTTCACCGATCCGAGTTATCCGAATCTCGCCGCCCGCGCCTATCGCGATGGCGCACGGGTGAGCAACAACAGTTGGGGCGCGGACACGGCGGGCGATTATGATTCCGACGCGCAAGCTTACGATGCGCTCGTGCGCGATGCGCAACCGAATGGTTCGGCGGTGGCGACGGCGGGGAATCAAGAAATGGTGTTCTGCTTCGCGGCAGGCAATGCGGGTTCAAGCGCGGGAACGGTCGGCTCTCCCGGCACGGCGAAGAATGTCATCGTCGTCGGTGCGGCGGAGAACGTGCATTCGCACTCCACAGCCAATGGCGGCAACAGCGCCAGCGGCAACGATGGCTGCTCGACGCCGGATACGGAGGCCAACAGCGCGGCGGACATCGCGAGTTTTTCCAGTCGCGGCCCGTGCGCGGATGGCCGGCAGAAGCCCGATCTTGTCGCGCCCGGCACGCACATCACTGGTGGCGTCGGGCAGAGTATGTTGACGACGAATGGCACAGGCACGGCGATCTCGTGCTTTGATGGCACAGGCGTTTGCGGTTTACCCGGGGGCGGAAAAGTCGGCAGCGCGAATAATTTCTTTCCGCTCGGCCAGCAGTTTTATTCCACCTCGTCCGGGACGAGCCACTCAACGCCCGGTGTCGCTGGCGCGTGCGCGTTGTTGCGCCAGTATTTCATCAACACCACGCTCCCGCCGCCCAGCGCGGCGATGACCAAGGCTTTCCTCGTGAACGCCGCGCGTTACATGACGGGCACGAGCGCTGGCGACAATTTGCCGTCGCCGAACCAGGGCATGGGGGCGGTGAATCTCGGCACGGCGTTCGATGGCGTCGCTCGCGTGCTGCGGGATCAAAGGGGCGTGGACAAGTTTACCGCTTCCGGTCAGACGCGCACCATCACCGGCACCGTGGTGGATTCCGGCAAACCATTCCGGGTCACGCTGGCTTGGACCGACGCGCCCGGTAACACCACCGGCAACGCTTACAACAACAATCTCGATCTCACCGTCACGATTGGCGGCAACACTTACAAAGGGAATGTTTTCTCCGGCGGCACGTCCATCACCGGCGGCACGTCCGACGCAAAGAACAATCTGGAAAGCGTGTTCATTCCCGCGGGTGTCAGCGGCGCATTTGTCGTCGCGGTCACGGCAGCGAACATCAATTCCGATGGCGTGCCCAATGAAGCACCGTCGGTGGATCAAGACTTCGCGCTGGTGATTTACAACGCGGCGGAGACCTCCGGTCCGGCGATTTCCGGCGATGGTTATGCGCTTGTGACGGAAAGCTGTTCCGCGCCGAACAACGCGGTGGATCCGACCGAAACCGTGACGGTCAACTTCGCGTTGCGCAATGTCGGCACGGCCAACACCACGAATCTCGTCGCCACGTTGCTGGCGACGGGTGGGGTCACTGCGCCGGGTGGGGCGCAAAGTTATGGTGCGCTCGTCGCCGGCGGCGGTTCGGTCACGCAGGCGTTTTCCTTCACTGCGAGCGGCGGGTGCGGTGGAAACATTGTGGCCACGTTCGATCTCACGGATGGCGCGACCAATTACGGCCAGGTGTCGTTCACGATTCCGCTGGGACAATTCGCGCCGATTTATGCCCAGAGCTTCGATAGCGTCACGGCACCGGCCTTGCCCGCGGGCTGGAGCACTTTCGCAGGTGGCGGACAATCGGCCTGGGTGACGACCACGACGTTCAAAGACACCGCGCCGAACGCGGCTTATTCTCCGGACGCAACGACGAAAGGTTCGAATGAACTGGCGTCGGCGACGTACGCATTGTTCCCGGGCGCGGCGCAACTTTCCTTCCGCCATCGTTACGGGTTTGAGACCGGTTATGATGGCGGAGTGCTGGAGATCAAGATTGGCGCGGGCGCGTTCACGGACATCGTGACGGCGGGCGGCAGTTTTGTGAGCGGCGGTTACAGCACGACTTTGAGTTCGGCCAACGCGCTCGGTGCGCGTGCGGGTTGGAGCGGCACGAACGCTTCATTCAGCACCGTGCTTGTGAATCTTCCGATCTCGGCGGCGGGCCAGAACGTGCAATTTCGCTGGCGCAGCGGCACGGATGGCAGCGTGGGCGGAGCAGGGTGGTGGGTGGACTCGATCGCCATCAATACGACGGTATGTTGCGGCGTGGGCTTTGCGCCGATCATCACGACGCCCCCGCAGAATCAAAATGTCGTGTTTGGAAATCCCGCGAGCTTCTCGGTGGGCGTCATCGGCGATGCGCCGTTCAGCTATCAATGGTTCTCGAACTCGGTCGCCATCGTTGCCGCGACCAACAGTGTTTACAATATCGGTGCGGCAACGGCGGCGGATTCGGGGGATTATTTCGTCACCATCACCAACGCCTCCGGCAGTGCGACCAGTTCCGTTGCCACGCTCACGGTGGTGGTCGCGCCGGTCATCCTCGCCAGTCCCGCCAGTCTTACGGTGGTGACCGGGAGTCCGGCAGGTTTCAGCGTGTCGGCCATCGGCGCCGCGCCGTTGAGTTATCAATGGCGCTCGAACGACGCGGCGATTCCGGACGCGACGAACGTTTCGTATTCGATCGCGAGCACCCAGCCGGGTGATGCGGGGAGTTATACGGTCGTGGTCACGAATTTCGCCGGTTCGGTCACGAGCGCGCCCGCGATCCTGTCGGTGAATTCCGGCACGGCGGCGAACATCGTCATCAGCCAGATTTACGGCGGCGGCGGAAACTCGGGCGCGACGTATCGCAACGACTATGTCGAGTTGTTCAACCCGGGCAGCCTGCCGGCGAACGTCAATGGCTGGTCCATCCAATATGCCAGTGCGTCCGGCAGTGGCTGGCAAGTGGGCAACTTGAGCGGGACGATTCCCGGAGGCAGTTATTATCTCGTGCGGCTTTCGTCGGGCGGTGCGAACGGCGCTTTGCTGCCAGCGGCCAACGCGACCAACGCGATCAACATCAGTGGCGCGAACGGCAAGCTTGCGTTGGTGACGAATCAGATCGCGCTTAGCGGCGCAAATCCAGTCGGTGGCGCGACCATCGCGGACTTCGTCGGCTATGGGTCAGCGGGCGCGTATGAAGGCGCCGGCGCGGCTCCAACGGTGAGCGGCAATGCCACAGCCATCTTCCGTAACGACAATGGCACCATGGATACGGACGATAATGCGGCGGATTTCACGACAGGCACGCCGAACCCGCGCAGCACGACAGTGACAAATCCACCGGCGGCAACGGGAATTGATCTCATGATTCTGAAGTCGCACGCGGGCGGTTTCGCGCAAGGCGACGGCGGGAAGACTTACACCATCATCGTCACGAACGTCGGTTCGCTCGCGACGACGGGAACAGTGAGCGTGGTGGATGTTTTACCGAGCGGGCTTACGGCGACGGCGATGACCGGCACAGGCTGGGGCATCACGTTGGGGACGTTGACCGCCACGCGGGCTGATGCGCTGGCAACGAACACGGCTTATCCGGCGATCACTGTGACGGTGAACGTGGCGTCAAATGCGCCGGCAAGTGTAACCAACCTGGTCACTGTCATCACGGGCGGCGACACTAACACCGTGAACAATACTGCCAGCGATCTCACTTTGATCACGACGACGAACACAGGCGGTGGCAGCAGTTACACTGGCGTGTTGGCAGGCTGGGATGTGAGCGGGCAAACGAGTTATGGAGTTTCGCCGCTGGCGGCAATTTCCAATGCGCCGAATGTGATGGTCGGTGGACTGACGCGTGGAATGGGCGTCGGGACAAGCGGCACCGCGGCTTCCGGTGGCGCGTGGGGTGGGAATGGCTTCAATTCCAGCACCGAAACCGCTGCCATCACGGCGAGCAACTTTGTGACATTTGCGATCGGGGCCAATGCGGGTTACAAAGTTTCCTATTCGTCCGTGAGCCGGTTTGATTATCGTCGGTCGGGCTCTGGACCGGCGACGGGTGTGATGCAGTATCAAATCGGTTCGGGTACGTTTACGAGTTTCGTGACGAACAGCTACACCTCCACCGCGAGCAGTGGGGCGTCGCTGGCAACGACAGATTTAAGCGGGATTGCCGCGCTGCAAAATATCGGCCCGGGGACGAACGTTACCTTCCGGATCGTGAACTACGGCGCTTCGGCAGCCGCCGGGACTTGGTATATCTACGACGTCGTGGATGGCGCGGCGCTGGACTTCGCGATCTCGGGAACGGTCGTACCGTTGGCCGGGCCGCCCGCCAGTGTGCCAGCGCTGACATTGTTCAGCGTGACGAATCAGCAGATGCATTTCACGCTCACGGGAACGATTGCGTCGAACTACGTCATCGAAGTGTCCACAAACCTGAGTTCGGGCAATTGGTCGCCGGTCCACACCGGCGCGGCGCCGATTCTGTTCAGCGAACCGGCGACGAACGATCAACGCTACTATCGCGGCAAGATTGCGCCGTAGGCATCAAGGCCCGGCGGATCAGGCGGATGCGGGATTGATGACTGAAATCACTGCCGCTTCGGGGCGCAGATACTTTTGCGCCACGGCGCGGACCTGCTCGATTGTCACGGCTTCGATCTTGGCGTCTTCGGCGTAACTGTTCGCGTAGCCGAGGCCGTAAAGTTCGTCGAGCGCGGTGGTGGCGGCAAGGCCGCCGAGTTCCTGGCGGGAAATCTTGCGCTGGCCGATGATCTTCGACTTGGAGCGCTTGAGTTCTTCCTCGGTCAAACAGTCGGTGCGCAGGAGTTCGACTTCCTTGAACATCTCGGTTTCGACCTGCGCGGCCTTGGTCGGCTCGGTGCCGGCGTAAAAGGCGAAGTAACCGGGCACGACACCCAACATATTTTGGGCGCCGACGTAGTAGGCGAGGCCGAGCTTCTCGCGGATGCGCAGAAACAGGCGCGAACCGAGGTCGCTACACGCTTCCTGCAAGAGTTCCATCGCCTGCCGGTCCTCGGCGTTCATGGTCGTGCCGGGGAAGCCGATGACGACGACGGCTTGCTTCTTGTCGCGATTGTCTGTCACGCGGCGCGGGATGGTAGGGCTCGCAGTCCCCTGCGAGCCGTTCGGCGGCGCGCACGGAGTGACGCGCCCTACCTGGTTCCAACTCGTAAACGCCTTTTCGACGGCTGCTGTGATGTCGGTGGTGTTCACATCGCCGTAGATGGCGAGGACGCAATTCTCCGGCGTGGCGAGCTGGTGATAGAACTCGGTGATTTTGGCGGAGTCGAGTGTGGCCAGAGTTTCTTCCGTGCCGAGGGAATCAAGACCGTAGCTGACTTCGCCAAAAAGTTCGCGGCGCATGGCTTTGAACGCGCTCTTGAGCAGATCATCCTTGTTGCTGCGGATGCCGGCGATCTGGACTTCGCGTTCGCGTTCGAGCTGCGCGGCGGGGAAGGTGGGATTGAGAATCACGTCCGCGACGAGTTCAAGGCCCGTGGCCAGGTCGGCGCTTAACACTTCCGCGTTCACGCCAAAGCTGTTGTTGCCGCCGTAGCTGTCGAGGCTGCCGCCGACGGATTCGATCTCGCTGGCGATCTGTTCGGCGTTGCGGGTCTTCGTGCCTTTGACGACAAGACGCGCGAGAATCTGCGTGATGCCGCTGTTGGCTTTGTCTTCGGCGAGAACGCCGCCTTGAAACACGGCGCGGAATTCCACGAACGGGAGGCGATGATCTTCTTTGATCAGCAGCTTGAGGCCATTGGGCAGGGTGAATTTTTGGATCGCCTGCTCGGTGTTGGTTTCAACAAGCGCAGTAGTTTTCGGCGTCGCGCCTTCGGGCAGCAACGCATAAAGCGTGCGGTTTTCCGGCGTGAGATATTCACGAGCGACGCGCTGCAAATCAGCGGGCGTGATGCGTTGGACGGCGGCGAGGTAACGCTGGGAAAAATTCAGATCGCCAGCAGCGAGCCAGTTGCCGCCGAGGTCTGCGGCCTGACCTTGCATGGTTTTGCGCGAAGAGAGCGTCGCGCTGACGAATTGCTTCACGGCTTTCTGCAACTCCGCTGCCGCCACGGGAGTGTTCTTCAGCTTGTCCAACTCAACGAACAAAGCGTCGCGGGCGGCAGTGAATTTATCCGCATCCACCATCGCGCTGACGCCGAAGAGTCCAGGATTGCCGGGATTGTAGGTCCACGCGTCGGCGTAGTGGACGAGCCCCTGTTTCTCGCGGACTTCCTGATAAAAGCGCGAACTGCGACCGCTGCCGAGCAGGACCGCAAGCACGTCAAGGATCGGCACGTCTGGATGGCGCACGTCCGGGATGTGCCAGGCGATGTGTACATGACCGAGTTCGATGGGGGCTTCTTCGAGGATTTCGCGTGCGGCGATCTGGCGCGGTTCGGCGGGCAAAACCATCGGGGGCAGGGCGCGGGATTTGGTTTTGGCGTACGCCGCGCGGATTTGCGCGACGGCATCGTCGTGCTTCACGTCGCCAGTGACGACGTAGAAAACATTGTTGGGCGCGTAACGTTCGGTGTAGTACCCGCGGATGTCCTCGGGCTTGAGTTCGTTGAAGATGTCGAGATAGCCGATGACAGTGTTGCGATAGGGACTCTTGGTGTAAGCCGTCTCGAACAATCGGCGACCGGAACGGCGACCGGGATCGTCCTGGCCCATGTCCATCTCGCGGCGGATGACGTCGAGTTCCTTGGCGAGTTCGTCGGGTGGGAGCGACGCGTTCTGCATGATGTCGCAGAGAATATCTATTGCAACCCGTGCGCCGGTGTTCGGCACGTCAATGTGATACACCGTGCGGTCGAAGCTCGTGTAGGCGTTCATGTAGCCGCCGGCTTCCTGCACTTCCTGATCAATGCGACTGCCGGGGCGCGTGGTCGTGCCTTTGAACAACATGTGTTCCAGCACGTGTGACAAACCCGCGCCGAGCCAGCGTCCTTCGTGAATGCTGCCGGTCATGGCCCACGCCTGCGCGGAGACAACGGGCGCGCTGTGGTCCTCACGCGTGATGATGGTGAGGCCGTTGTCGAGTGTGACAAGTTTGACGCCGGGCGGGATGGCGGGAATTTCCGAGTCGTTCAGATTGGTCGAGGGACTGGATTTAGTCATGAGTGCGTGGCAAAGGAGATATTGGAGCGAGCGCGGATTGAGTGCGCTCAAGCCTCGGCAGATTTGGGCAGGTCGTTAGGTGCCTCGATGCGGTTTGCCGGCAGGAATGGTTTCCGGAACGCATCATCAAAGCTGTAGCCGTTGGCGAAATCTTCCCGGCTGTCTTTTTCCGTTTTTCCGAGCAGACCGATCTCGACCATGTTGAAAACGATTTCGCCGAAGTCTTCGCAGCGTTTGATGCCCCATTCCTCGAAGACCATCTTGGTCATCGGACCGAACTGGGACAGGGCGTAGTCACGGATGCCGTTGAGCAATTCCTGGCCGCTGACGTGGCGCATCTGTTCGCGGTTTTGCCGGAGGACCAGTTTTTGGGTGTGGTCGAGCGCGTCTTTGACGAAGTGGTAGGCGTCCCGTTGGTAACGGGCGTCCTTGGCGAGGATCAGTTCCAACGTGGTGTCAAAGGTCAATTCTTGCATATTACGGAGCGACGCCAACCACCGGGCGGGCGGCGGGATGCGCCGCGCGATAGGTTTTAACGGCCCAACCCATGAGCAACAGGCCCAGCACAAGGCAGAGCACCAGTTGTTCCTGTTTGGTCAGCGCATTCATGCCGCCACTCTAACGGGCAATGCGCCGCCTCGCAACCTCCGCTTTCCTACTGCTTTACCCTTGCTAGCCCGCGGGACGGCAGTTAGCTTGTCGCCGCATTTATGGCGGCCATCGGGCGATTCCAAAAAGGCGATGACATCTTCTACGCGAAGGTTGTAGATGGCGAAATCTTCCGGCTCCATGGCGACGTTTTCGGATCCCCCACGTTCGACAAGACACCCACTCCGCGCAAAGGCGTTCGTACCCTCGTCCCGGTAACGCCGTCCAAAATCATCTGTGTCGGGCTGAACTACGCGGACCATGCGCGTGAGCAGAATCGTCAGTTACCCAAAGAGCCGCTCATCTGGATCAAGGCCAGCACGTCGTTGTTGCCGGATGGCGGCAAGATTGAAATCCCGCATCCGGCGCATCGCACGGACTTTGAGGCGGAACTGGCCATCATCATCGGCCGCAAGATTCGCAATGTTCCGACGGCGTCGGCCTCGCGCTACATCCTCGGCTACACGGCGGCGCAGGACGTGACGGATCGCACGATTCAAAACGGCGAGAGCCAGTGGTGCCGGGCCAAGTCGTTCGACACCTTTACACCGCTCGGGCCGTACGTCGAAACGAAGATTGACCCGACGGACATGAGCATCCAGCTCTTCCAGAACGGCCAACTCCGCCAGAACTCGCACACGCGGCAGATGATCTTCAATAGCTACGACATCGTCAGTTTTGTTTCGGCGCAGATGACCTTGATGCCGGGGGACGTCATTTTGACTGGCACGCCGGCCGGCATCGGGCCGATCCAATCGGGTGATCGGTTGGAAGTCCGCATTTCAGGCCTTGCGCCACTGGTCAATACGGTGAAGTGAGTTGTTGCTGCGTCCCGTCGAAAAAACTTCGTTCTGATGCTCCCTTTTGGTTAACCTTTCCGTCACATGAAGTGGACCAAGACATTGATTCCGACCCTCCGCGAAGCGCCGTCTGACGCGGAAATCCTTTCGCACAAATTGCTGTTGCGCGCCGGACTTATCCGCAAGCTTGCCGGGGGCGTCTATACTTTCCTCCCGCTGGGGCTGCGTGCCTTGCGCAAGGTTGAAACCATCATCCGCGAGGAGATGAATCGCGCGGACGCGGTGGAAGTACTGATGCCCGCGTTGCAGCCGAAGGAAATCTGGGAGCAGAGCGGACGCGCGGAGACGGCGAAGGATGTGCTGTTCAAGGTGAAGGATGGTTCAAATCGGGAATGGTTTCTCAGTCCCACAGCCGAAGAGGTCATTACCACGCTGGCGGCGAGCGAGATCAATTCCTACCGCCAGTTACCGAAGAATTTTTATCAGGTCAGCACGAAGTTCCGCGATGAGATCCGCCCGCGCTTCGGGTTGATGCGCGCCAAGGAATTCATCATGAAGGACGCGTATTCGTTCGATTCCACGGACGAAGGCGCGATGACGAGCTATCACAAGATGTATGACGCCTACAAACGCATCTTTGATCGCTGCGGTGTGCAGAACTTTCCGGTCGAAGCGGATACCGGCGTCATCGGCGGCAATTACTCGCACGAGTTCATGGTGCCGGCGGACACGGGGGAAAACGATGTGGTCTTCTGCGAAGCGTGCGGTTACGCGGCGAACATCGAGAAGGCGACAAGTGGTATTCCTAAAACAGCAGCGCGTGAACTTGGCGCCGCGGTCGAGAAGTTTGCCACGCCGGGAGTGGTGACGATCGAGGCGTTGAGCAAAGCGCCCCACAACGTGGCGGCGAATCGGCAGATCAAGACGCTGGTTTATATCGCGGACAGCAAGCCGGTATTGATTTTGATTCGCGGCGACGATCAGTTGAACGAAACCAAGTTCCTGGCGCGAACGGGAGCGGTCGCGGCGAGGCCAGCGACGCCGGAAGAATGTTTTACCACGCTCGGGGCAAAGCCGGGGTCGCTCGGCGCGGTGGTGAATGTTCCGCCAGGCGTGAGAATTTTGGCCGATGAACGCATTCGGGGCGCAAACGACATGATGACGGGCGCGAACGAAGATGGATTTCATTTCCGCAACGTTTCCATCGAGCGCGACATCAAGGTCACAGATTGGTTTGATCTGCGCACGGTCACGGTGGGCGAGCCGTGCGGCAAATGCGGCAAGTCGCTGAAGATTCGTCGGGCCATCGAAGTCGGGCACGTCTTCAAGCTCGGCACGAAATACAGCGAGAAGCTGGGCGCAAACTTCCTCGATGAGGCGGGCGCGCGGAAGCCTTGTGTCATGGGTTGCTACGGCATCGGTGTGACGCGCACGTTGCAGGCGATCATCGAGCAGTGCAACGACAAGGAAGGCATCATCTGGCCGTTGTCCGTCGCCCCGTATCAGGTTTGCATCACGCCGCTGGCGGTGACACCGGACAGCGCGGCGATGCAACTGGCGGAGAAGTTTTACTCCGAACTCACCGCACAGGGGATTGACGTGATTTTGGATGATCGCGACGAGCGTCCCGGCGTGAAGTTCAAGGATGCTGATCTCGTCGGCTTCCCGATCCGCATTGCGATTGGGGAAAAATCTCTCGCCAGGGGCGAGGTGGAAATCAAACCCCGTAACGCGCCGCTCATCGCGATCAAGAGCGATGAGGCGGTGGCCCGGGTTTTGACGCTGGTCAACGCGAAGTAAGCTTACGCGGTGGCGGTCGTCATCAGCGGGGCGCAGGTGCGGTGCTTGGCGTCGCCGTCAATCGCTTCACGGACGGCGCGGGCGAGGTTGTGGCGCGTGTAGGGTTTTTGCAGGAAGCGCGCATCGTTGTTGCGCCGGAGGAAATCGGTGCTGATGTCGTCCACGGTGTAGCCGCTGGCGAGCACCACGCGCAGTTGCTCGCGTTGGGCGAGCAATTGGTTTGCGAGTTCCATCCCGGACATGCCCGCCGGCATCACCATGTCCGTAAAGAGCAGGTCAATGCTGTTCTGATGGCGTTCCCAGATTCCCAAGGCCTCTTTGCCATTGGCGGCGAGAATGACGCGATAGCCGTATTCCTCCAGAATCATCTGCGCCATCTCGCGCAGCACGGGTTCATCTTCGACCACCAGAATGGTTTCGTCGCCGCCGATGACCGGGGTGTTCGGATTGGTATCTTCCGTGATGGTCTTCGTGGTGTGACTGCTGGCCGGGAAGAACACGTTGAACGTCGTGCCCGCGCCCGACTGACTGCTGACTTCCACCCAACCGCCGTGTTGGTTGACGATGCCGTAAACCGTGGCGAGGCCGAGGCCCGTGCCTTTGCCGATGTCCTTCGTGGTGAAGAACGGCTCGAAGATGCGGGTGATGACATACGCGTCCATGCCGCAACCCGTGTCGCTGACGCGCAGGCAGACGTGTTTGCCAGGCCGCGCATCGGGATGGGATTGGACGTACGCATCGGCGATGTCCACGGAACTCAGCGCGACGGTCAACGTGCCGCCGCGCTCCATGGCGTCGCGGGCGTTGACGCACAAGTTCATGATGACCTGTTCCATCATGCCGGTGTCACCATCCACCAGTGGCAGTTCGGCGGGTGGCGTAAAATCGAGCAGAACCGTCTCGCCGAGCAGGCGATGCAGCATCTTGCTCATGTTGGTGACAACTTCACGCAGATCGAGATGCTTGGGCTGCATCACATTTTTACGGCTGAACATCAGCAACTGGCGCGTCAGACTGGCCGCACGTTCCGAGGCGAAGAAAACGGCTTGGGCGGAATCCAACGCTTGCGGCGATATTCCGGAACGCGCCATCAACATGCCCGCATGACCCTGGATGATGGTGAGCATGTTGTTGAAATCATGCGCCACCCCGGCGGCGAGCTGGCCGATGGATTCCATCTTCTGCGACTGGCGCAACTGGTTTTCCAGACTCAAACGCTCGGTGATGTCTTCGACATAGCAATGGACCACCAGGTTGTCGGGAACGGGATGAAACGACCACGAGAGCGTGCGGCCGGCGATCTGGGTCTGGTGTTGCGTGCGGCATTCATTCTTCTCGAGGCAGGTCTTGATGATGCCGGCGATGTCGGGCGGCAACAGCGCGCGGGGATTGGGTTGTTCGATAGACAAGGCCAGCCGCAACGCGGTGTCGTTCAAGTAGGTGATGTTGCCATCCGCGGCGATTTCCATCGCCGCGTTGGGATTCAATTGAGCGAACGCGGCGAGTTTTTGCAACTCCACCTCGGTGCGGCAGCGTTCGGCGGCCATGCCGATGGAATTGGCGACCGCGAGGAGAAACTGGACCTCATCGCCGGTGAACGTGCGCGGCTGGGTGGTGTAAACGCCGAGCATGCCGTAAGGCATCTGGCGCGTGGCGATGACCAGACAAACCCCGCTGACGACGGCGTGATCCAGCAGCAGATTCGGGGCGATGAAGCGGTTCTCCTGGCGCATGTCGGAGATGACCACGGGTGTGCCGCTGCGGATGACGAACGCGCCTTGCGACCGGCCGCGGGCTTCGATGAAGTTGGAGCCGAGCCGGCTGCGGCCCGCTTTCCAGCCGAGGCTGGCCCGGGCGACCAGGGAACCTGATTCGGGCTGGAGTTCCAGGACGTGTGCGAGTTGCACGTCGAGAGTTTCGGCGGCGAGTTGGAGCGCTTGATTCAACAGGGAATTGAAATCCTGACTGACCATCGCGAACTGGCCGATGGCGGCGACGACGGCCTGCTGCTGGGCGCGGTTGAGCAAGAGTTTTTCCGATTGCTCATTTTCGCGGGCGCGTTGTTGCAACGATTCGGCCATGGTGTCGAAAGTACGAGCGAGCTGGCCCAGCTCGCTTTTGCCATCCGTCACTCCGCTGCGGCTGGTGAGATCGCCTTGGGCGAGCTTTTCGGCGGCGCAGAGCAAGGCCCGGAGCTGACGCATGATGAACCGCTCGCCACCATACCAAGCCGCCGCCAATGCCACCAAGCCAACGAAAAACCCTGTCCATTCGCCGAGCTTGAAGATATACAGCACCAACAAAGGCGGGACAATGGCGAGAAAAACCGTGCCGACCAGCCGCATCCTCAGTCCGGAGAAAATATTCCGTTGGCTGGCGGCGGCGTTGACCGGCGCTGCCGTCGGGGCGGTCTTTGCCTCGCCGGCGGCTTGCTCCGGCTGGCTGGCTGGCAGGGGAGCGGCGGTGGGTTTGAAAAACCTGCGCCAACCCCGCTGCCGTTTCGTGATTTCGCCGTAATACTCAGTGGGTATGCTGTTCACGTGTCTTGAATGTAAGCACGTCTCTTGCCCGGCGATTTTGTTCGACAGGGCATTTTTCTGTCTGAAACATGGAGTGGTGCATACACAGACGCTAACTCTTGGACACTCGCCCGACCCGGACGACGCCTTCATGTTTTATGGGCTGGCCAGGGAAATCATCCCCACGCCGGGCTACCGCTTTGAGCATATCCTGCAGGATATCCAGACCTTGAACGAACGCGCGACACGCGGGGAACTCGACATTTCCGCCGTCAGCATCCACGCCTATGCCTATGTTTCGGACAAATACGCCCTGCTGCCGAGTGGGGCGAGCATGGGGGACGGCTACGGTCCGATGCTGGTGGCGAAACAGAAGTTTTCCCGCGAAGAGGTCGCGCGAAAGAAGATTGCCGTGCCCGGAACAATGACCAGTGCCTTTCTTGCGCTGCAACTCTGGCTGGGCAAACCGGCGAAGGAGTTTAATTACATCGTCGTGCCGTTTGATCAGATTTTTCGAGCGGTGCGCGAGGGCAGGGCGGACGTCGGCCTCATCATCCACGAAGGACAACTGACTTATCAAAACGAGGGCTTGGTGGTGTGCGAGGACTTGGGCGTCTGGTGGGGACGTGAGAACGATGGCTTGCCGCTGCCGCTCGGCGGAAACGTGATCCACAAACGCTTTGAACCGAAGACGCGCAAGCATATCTCCGATGTGCTCACGGCCAGCATTCAATTCAGTCTCGATCATCGGCCTGAAGCCGTGCAACACGCGTTGCAGTACGCCCGCGACATGGGCCGCGATCTCGCGGACAAGTTCGTTGGGATGTATGTGAATCACTGGACGCTTGATTACGGCGACAAGGGCCGGGAATCCATCCGTCGGTTTCTCGGTCGCGCCTTCGAGCAGAAACTCATTCCGCACCGGCAGGAGTTGGAGTTTGTGCAGTAACCACTGTACTACGATGGTTGCCCTGTTGAGGAAGTCCGGCAGGTTGTTCCAAGGATGCTGGACTCCAGCCGGATTGGTCAGGTGGATGTTTCATGGCGTTCAGCGACTCCATAATTCCTCAAAATAGTCATTGCGTCAGGCTGGTGGATTTGCACTATTAGTGGCGACACCAGCCAGACCCAGTCACTATTAGTAGTAGCTGGGTGGTTTTTTGGTTGGCAACCGCAACCAAGCCCAAAGTGCATGATGAAAGTTCTACTTCAGCACAAGGAATCGGGACTGTATCTCAAAGACGTCGGATTCACGACGCCCAGCTCCGCCGATGCGATGGATTTCCTCAGTTCCACGCAAGCCATCGAGTTCTGCGCGGCGCACAAGATCATCGGCATGCAGATCGTCCTGCGGTTCGACGAGCAACACTACGACATCGTGTTGCCGATGTTGGTCGATCGTCGTTCGATGATGTCTGGCCACAATCCACCGCGCTCGGCGCAAGCTGCATAACACGCCGACTTTCATTCACTCGCGCCCGCGCTGTCGCAAACTGACAGCGCAGAGCGCAACTTGACGCTGCCACCATTGTCCCGAAGAGACTTTTTTGGGGACTTTCCAGATGCACACACTCCCACACTCCCACACTCCTTATCTCAGGCGGACGGGGGCGTGATCTGCTTCGTGCAATCTTCGAAGCATGCCTTGATGTCATCTGCCGAGCCATTTGCATTTTCAGATGCACAGGTTGCTTGGCAGCAGTGCGCTCCGTTTGCTGGGTGGCTTGCGTAGTCTGCCCGGCAGATTTCGATTGCGATGGAGTCAAGGTTCTTGGCAACAAGGCTGAACGCAAATGTCAAACCGGCCAAGCCAATGCCAACGACGAACATTTTCTGTTTATTATTTGTTTTCATGGTTGTTTGTGTTTGATTTAGATGTTTTCGGAAAACTACGTCTTGCGAAACCACAACTGCCTGGCTAACAAACCTGCGGTGGCTAATGACACAATGCAAAGCGTCACCAGTATCATATACCGTTTCCTTCCAGTCGGCTGAGAACCCGGCTCACGAAATGCGTTCTTCTGAAGAAACTGCTGTGTCAGGTGCGCGCCAAAGTCTTCAAAAGAGGCGATGGGAACCGCCTTTTCCATGTTGGGAATGGTAAACTCCTGGTCGGGGATGGGTTCGTTAATAATGACTTGGTCACAAAGCCTGTCATCCAAAAGATCGCCCGCCGCGTTCCGTCTGAGGCTTCCTAGCTGGATTCCGTCGTTCTTGCGGATGTAGTAATCATCAATGGCGCGGACGTTTTTTTTGAACAATGCCGACCGCTGCACATCAGTCAAATTGGTTTTATACTGAAATAATTCCGCGCCCACCGCACTTAACATCTGATCGCTCATCTTGCGCCGTATGACGATGCAATCATTTGTTCCGACGGACTTGGAGCTTAACTGTTCATAGATATAAGGCTTTGATTGAGAATGCGCGATGCGTTCTTCGATTTGATAATCCCTCTCATATCCAAACTTCAAAAGCTCTCCGTCTGAGTCAAAAAACCATCCATTCTGAATATGGTATTCTGATGACTTGATCTTGCCTGCCCGCTTATTTACCTGCTTTGTTTCAAGTGTTCCGTCATTGAGCCGGCGTTGGAAAATCTCAAAACTCTTCCCCGGGTCGTTTTCAACCCGGTCTTTGCTTCCCCGAAAATACTTTATCCCAGACATGATCGTCACCGAATTTGTCACAAGGGTTTCAGAGGAACCCGCCGGACTCCAGATCAAGGATTCCGCAGACCGTGCCTCTGTGCAAATTAACCAGAACAATACAAGCACCAGCCCAACTGGTGCTGCCCCGCAAGATGCACCGCGCGTCTTCATGTATGGTTTCGCTCTTTCTTTCACTGGGTGAGTCATGATGATTTGGTGCCGTCAAAAAAACAACACCTTTTCTAGGTTCTCTGACGATTTCAAAGGGTGGCTGCGTGACGCGCACGCCAAATTCTGAGCGGCACGTTCGGTTACACACCCATGACCAAGCTTGCGCCCGCAACTCGTCTCGTTAAGCTGTCAACGATGACTGCAACAACTGTTGACGTGACGAATCACCAGCGCATCGCCGCCTTGGGCGAACGCGTGCTCGCCGGTGGCCAGATCACCCGCGCCGAGGCGCTCTTCCTGATTGAACTCGAAGCCACGGCGGAGATCCTCGACTTGCTTTCGTGGTCAAACCGCATCCGCGAGAAATTCAAAGGCAACAAGATTCATCTCTGTTCCATCGTCAACGCCAAGGCGGGCGCGTGCTCGGAGAATTGCAGCTTCTGCGCGCAGTCCGCGCATTACCAGACCGGTTCACCGAAGTATGGCTTCGTTGATCCGGAGCCGGTACAGGCCGCCGCTGAGGAAGCCGGACAGAATCAGGTCACCGCGGTCGGATTGGTTGCTGCCTGGAAGGGACTCAACGAAGGTCCGTTGCTCGACGAAATCTGTGACCGCGTCCGCGAACTTAAAGCGACCGGCAAGACGCGGCCCGATGTTTCCCTTGGCATCATCAAGAACCAGCGCATTGCCGACCGATTGAAGGAAGCGGGCGTGGAATGTTACGGTCACAACCTCGAAAGCTCGCGCCGCTTCTTTCCGCAAACCTGCTCGACGCACACGTTCGAGGACCGGATCGAGACGATTGGTTATCTCAAGAAGGCGGGCATCAAGATTTGTTCCGGCGGCATCATCGGCATGGGGGAGACGCGCGAGGACCGTTGCGATTTGGCGTTTGAACTGAAAGCCATCGGCGCGAACGTGGTCCCAATCAACATCCTCAATCCGATTCCCGGCACGCCGTTCGCCGACAAACCGCGCCTGCCGGTGATGGAAATCCTCAAGACTATTGCGTGCTTTCGTTTCATCCTGCCACGGAAGGAAATCATGATCGCCGGCGGCCGCACCATGAATCTCCGCGACGCGCAAAGCATGATTTTCATGGCGGGAGCGAGCGCGTTGATGGTCGGCAACTACCTCACCACGCTGAATCAATCCGTGGAAAAAGACCTGCAAATGCTCAAAGACCTCGGCCTCGATCCTGATTGGGACAGCCACGATTTCAAAGACCAGGAAGAAGGCGGCTGTGGTTGTGGCAAGGAAAGCTGCGAGGCCGAGCCGGTTCTGGCCAAGTGAGATTTGATCACCGATGAGCCAGGCGCTGCAATTCCGGCTGCTGCGAGTCGCTCTGATTTTCAGCGCCTTTGTCTGGGGCGTCTCGGCCTTCGGAGTTTTCTTGAAGTGGGAAACTGCCGCCGGCGCCTTGCAAGGCATGGGGGCAAAACCCATCGCGTATGATCCGATGCTGGACTACTGGCTGCGGATGGCTTCCGGGGCGTTTGCGCTGGTGGGAACGGGTTATTTGCTGCTCGCCATCTTTCCGCGCAGGTACGCCGTGATACTGCCGTGGTTTGGTTGGATCATGATTATCGAGGGAATGGTCCTGCTTGTTCACGGGTTGCGATTGGGATTAGGCCCGTTTCCATTCGCTGGCGATGTCTCGGCTTCGTTTGCCGGCGGACTCGGGATTTTGACGCTGCGCAAATCCGTGCTATGAGGGGTGGCAGTACGATGCAACGCCTCGGCAAAAATCACGGCGCCTACCACGGCGAGACGATTGACATTCGCGCCGTGCTGCGTGAGATCGAAAGCGTGGCAACACAACACGGCTGGGCGACGGAAATTTTTCATGCGGCGGATGAATTCAAATGGTTCGCCCTCCGTCGCCCATCCACCATCCACCATCCACCATCCACTAAAATCTACATTTCAACGGGCATCCACGGCGATGAACCCGCCGGGCCGCTGGCGGCGTTGCGTTTGATTCGGGACAATCAATGGCCTGCGTCCGCAGAGATTTTTTTGCTGCCGTGCCTGAACCCGATCGGCTTTGCGAACAACAAGCGTGAGAACGCTCAAGGAGTTGACCTGAATCGTGATTATCTCCAACCCCAAACCGCAGAGACCCGGGCGCACATCGCGTGGCTGGAAAGGCAGGCGGGATTTGATCTGAGTCTGTGCCTGCACGAGGACTGGGAATCCCACGGCTTTTACCTCTACGAACTCAATCCCGACCACAAACCTTCGCTGGCCGAGGGCATGATTGCGGCCGTCGCCCCGGTCTGCCTGATTGATCACGCCGAGATCATCGAAGGTCGCGAGGCGCATGGCGGCATCATCCGGCCGAATCTCGATCCGCGCACCCGCCCGCTCTGGCCGGAGTCCTTCTGGCTGCTTCAACACAAGACACGATTGTCCTACACCTTGGAAGCGCCTTCGGACTTTCCGCTGGAAGTGCGCGTCAAAGCCCTGGTGGCGGCCGTCAAAAGTGCTTTGGCGTGAGCGTTGCTCGGATTTGTTGCCTCACTTGAGGCATGCATGAAATATAAGGAGCTTGGATTGCTGCTGGGATTGATCGGGATTTTGACTCTTCCCGCAGCAGCGGATGAGAAACTGGCCACCCTCAAGATCGGCCCGGCGGTTTATACCAACGTGACCGTCACCACGGTCACGGCCACGGACATCTATTTCACCCACAGCCAGGGCATGGGTAACGCCAAGCTCAAGACACTTTCGCCTGAAGCGCAGAAGCAATTTGGGTTCGATCCCACTAAAGGCCAGGCCACTGAAAAGCAACAGGCTGAAGCGAATGCCAAGTTCCGGACGACCGTGGCCGTGCCAGCGCGGGAAAAGAAAATTGCGCCGCCGGGCGGCTCCGATTCCTCCCCGAGCGGTACGGGCGAACTTGACGCACCAAAACAACCTGCCAAATCCTTTCGCGGTTCAGCCGCGCCGCATTTCGTCGTGGAAAAATGGATCACGCCCAAACCAGCGATGGCGGGCAAATTTGTGCTGCTAGACTTTTGGGCGACTTGGCATCCGCCGTGTCGCGACTCGATTCCGCACCTGAATGAGTTGCAGGCAAAGTTCAAGGACCAGTTGGTCGTAGTCGGTTTGAGCGATGAACCGGAGGCGGACATCCTTCGCATGGTTCAACCCAAGATCAATTATGCCGTGGCTTTTGACACTGCCGGTCGAACCAAACGCGAGGTCGAAGTCACCGGCGCCCCGCACGCCATCCTGATTGATCCGAAAGGTATCGTGCGCTTTGAAGGAATGCCGCATTACTTGACGGAGAAGGGTTTGAAAGTTTTGATCGATCGCTACGGGAATTGAGCCCGTCGCTATTGTCCGTGCCAAGAGCTGCGCCAAACAGCCGAGGCCATAGCCGGAACTTATTTTAGCTTTGCTTCGCGGTGCTTCCTCCATTCGCTGCCGAGATCGGTCAACGTCTTCGCCTTGAGAATGCGTTCGGCCATCGGGAACACGATGCGTTCTTCCTTGTCGAAATGCTTGCGGGACGCCGTCATCGCTCCCTGCAACAGCTTCTTGGCGATCGCCAGTTGGCGCGCCTGATGAACCTTGGCGAAGGTCTGCTCGATCAATTCGTGCTCATGATGAAACGTCTCCCGCTGGCCGATCTGCTCGAAGCAATGCTCCAGCGGTTCGATGAACAGCTCGTCCTCGGTCCTTGAGTGCGGGGTCATGACTTTTTCCGCGAGTGTGGCGAGGGATTTGACCTCCGCCAAAGTCTTGAGGCGGGGGACTGCTGCCTCGATGTGGTCGAATAGATGATAAAACACTGTATGCTCCGCGCGCAAAATGTCCGTGATTTTCATGACTTCAAGTTCAGCAAATTGTTTGCCCAGCAGATAGCCGTCTCGCTTGAATTATGCCAGCGATTTTTTTTGGCGCCGACGGAGCAGGGGCGGTTGAGTGTGATCCCGTTCGAGAAGTTATGCCGAGGGCGAGGCTTTGGAGTGCATGAGGAGCTTGCCGACCAACCAAACCCCACCCGCCAGCGCCATCACCGCCAGAAAAACATACAACCCGCTCTGGAGATTCAGCGCATAAGCCCCGGCGACGGCGTAAATGATTGCCGTCGGCAATAGCCCAAGGAGCACCGCTGGGAAAAACTTTCGCGCGGGCATCCGGGACATCCCGGCAATGATGGTCACTGCCTCCGCCAGAATGGGAACGGGTCGCGAGACGATGACCGCCATCATGCCGTGCTGCTGAAAGAACGCGTTCGTCCGGGTCAACGATTCATCGCCCAGCCACCGTTTCCCGGCGCGTTCACCGCGAAGGCCAATCCAGTAACCCACCACCGCCGCACCCGCACCGCCCGTCACCGAAAGCAGCGTGCCCCACACCGGCCCGAACAACATTCCGTTCGCCACCATGATGATGCTCGAAGGCACCGGGGCGACGACATCCACGATCAACAACCCGATTCCCGCCAGTGCCGCCACCCACTTCTTCTGACTGAGCAAAAAGGAAGTGTCCTCCGCCAAAAACGGCAATTGCAGCGCCTGTCCCACAAAGAACAGCAGCAGCATCGCGAGCAGCAGCACCGTCGCGAATATCCAGAACCGGGTCATGCGCCCGCAGAGTGCCGCTTCTGACAGCGGCGAGCAATGCAACATCGGTCGGGCCAGTTAACCACGGATGAACACCGATCTGGATAGATTCGAGCGGCAAGGCAATGACACCCCATAGTCACGCCGGCGTTTCGGCCAAAGCCAGCTTCTGCTGGTCCAGAGCGGCGGGCTCGCTCATCTTGTGCACGGGCGCGGCGACCCGACCGGCGGTGTGTTTGTCCAGCGCCTGCTGCATCTGGGTTTTGTGATTTGAGTAGTGCAAGGCGGTGTCAGGAGCGATATTGCCCGCGAGCACGGCGTTGATCAGGGATTGTTCAAAACTGTGCCAACCCCAGGGCGTGACACTGCTTTCGATGATTTCGTGCAGGTTATACTTTTCTGATTCGCCCGAGATGATGACTTCCCGTGAACGCATGTTGTTCCCCATCACTTCGGTGGCCAGATGCAGTCCGCCGTCCAGCTTGGGGACGAGCCGCTGACTCACCACCCATCGCAACGAGTCCGCCAGCCGCTGCCGCATGAGCGCCTCCTCGCCTTTGTCGAACATGCCCAGAATGCGGTTGATCGTCTGACTGGCGTTGATCGTGTGCAGGGACGTGAAAACGAGATGCCCCGTCTCGCCCGCCGTGATGGCGACCTCCATGGTTTCCCGATCCCGGATTTCGCCGACCAGGATCGTATGCGGCGCCTGGCGCAAAGCCGCCTTGAGGCCGAAGGAAGGATCGAAGTAATCCTTTCCGTACTCGCGCTGGCTGAAAGTCGCGCGGATCGGTTCGTGCAGATACTCGATCGGATCTTCGAGGCTGATGACATGGATGTCCTGCGTGCGATTGATCTCGTTCAGGATCGCCGCCAGCGTGGTCGTCTTGCCGGTGCCGGTCGCGCCGGTGATGAAAACCAGGCCGGCATTTTCGTTGATGATTTGGTCAAAGACCGGGGGCACTTTGAGATCCTGAAGTTGCGGGATCGTATTGGAGAGCTTGCGCATCACGATCGCCCGCTGGCCGGCCTTCGAATAGATATTCACGCGAAAACGCGCCACGCCCGGCACGGCATAACTACAATCGCAAGAGCCGTTCTTGCGGTAGTTTTCCGCGACCAACGTGTTGCCATCCATGAGGATTTCTGCCAGTTGTGCCGTCATCTCCGCGGTGACGGGTTCAGTTATCAAGTCACTGGTGTAGGAGCGCAATTTCCCGTAACAGGACATTTGCGGCACCCGCCCGGGAACAAATAACAGGTCGGAAATGCCACTTTCACACAGGATCATGGCGATCAGCAGATTATTGAAACGCTCCTTATTCATAAATATCTCCTAGCAGATGGGCATCAAGCAGTTTCCGTGACAGGAAGAAGGAGAAGCTTTTGAAGTTAGCAGTGACCCAATGTAAGACACCGGGAGCTCATTAAATCTTGGTTTCTCGGCTCGGACTTCTGTGTCTCTGTGGTTCTAGCTATCCCGCTTTATTGTCTTCCAAAACGCGGCCAGTATCTTGGGCGCAACCTTCTGGCTTAGGCAGCTCCGCCTCGTTCCTATCGTCTCGGGAAATCGATCCGTTTCCCCGTCCGCGCTGATTCATGGGCGGCTTCCAAAATTTCCACCACCGTCAGATTCACCGCCATTGAGGACAACCCCGCCGGAACAATTTCTTTCCGCACCACTGCGGCGAGGTAGGAAAGCGCATCAGCTTCAGGAGCAGGGATTGCCGTGGGTTTGAGCTCCATTTCCTTGCTTTGCTCCGAGGGACGCCACCGCACCAGATTCGCGTTCGGCACCAGCACGTAACCTTTCTGGCCATAGATTTCCATGTCCTTTCGATTGTAGGGCCAATTCCATGACGCTTGAAAAATCGCCTGCGCTTTCGGATACGTCACCACAATCGTCGCTTCGTCTTCCACCTTGGGATAAACCTCCGGTTTGATGCGTTGCGTCACCGCGTGTACCGACAAGGGCCGTTCCCCGTCCAT
Organism: uncultured Bifidobacterium sp.; assembly: GCA_964594985.1. GTDB lineage: Bacteria > Verrucomicrobiota > Verrucomicrobiia > Limisphaerales > JADLHS01 > JADLHS01. The sequence goes on along the minus strand of CAZQNQ010000003.1, from coordinate 268,390 downwards.
CAGCCACGTCGCCAAATCGGCACCGTAGCATCCGAAATCGTTCAACGCGCCGCCGCCGTTCAAAACCGGGTCCGTCAGCCACTCGAGAAAATATTGTGAACACCCGATCTCCTTCGGCCCGCGGTGCCCGTCATGCACGACGATTTTGCGGATCTCGCCAATTTCCTTTCGGTCATGAACGATTTCATAGGCCGCACGATTGCCGGCATACCATGTGGTTTCGTAATTCACCAACACCTGGATGTTCCCACGCTTGGCGGCGGCTGCGATGGACCGGGCATGTTCCATGTTCACCGCCAGCGGCTTTTCCACCATCACATCCACATTTGCAATGGCGCAGCGTTCCACGATGGCCCGATGTTCAAAGGTGCTGGTAAATACCGCCACTGCCTGCGCGTTCGTGCGCGTGAACAATTCATCCAGGCTCGCAAAGAACAGATGGGAACCAAGATCGAAGCGCCGTGCATAAATGTCTATCAAGGCGCGATTCGTTTCCACTATGCCGACCAGTTCCACATCCGTTCGTCCCCGCAACGCCGGGAAGAATCCATAAGCGTGATCATGACTTAACCCCACCACTGCGATTCGCACCGCCGGCTTGTTGGTTTGCGCCTGAGTTAGCAGGGACGCCACGAAAAAGAGTCCAAGGATCGCCAGACGAAAGATATTCATAAAAGAATGTGTGAACCGCCGCATTTGATGGCGAAAGCGCGACCGAGTCAAGATTCGCGAGACATTTTACTTTTCACGACTTCGCCACTTCGGGTCTTTCGTGGTTAAGAATAATTCTCCATCTCCACACAGGAGCAGACCGGGTTGCGGTCGCTGAAGACGTTGTCCACGCGGCCCACGTGCGGCCAGAATTTGTAGTCGTGCAGGCGCTGCGGCGGAGTCCAGCTAGCCATTGCACTTAAGGTTTCGGATGCAACGCCCCCTGAATAGCAGTCACCGCCTTGGTTCTGGTGGTGGCACGCTCCAGCGCCTGCAATACTTTTAATTCAATCCCGGATTGTTTACGGGCGAAGTCCATGGCGGTTTCGCGACGACCATTCATTACCTTCGGATTTGCGCCCTTATCCAAAAGCAGCATGATTATCTTTCCGTTCCCCTTCCGGGCAGCATTCATGAGGGGAGTGTAGCCATCAATGTTCAGCCCATCGAGATCAACCCCCGGCTGTTTAAGCAACAGTTCCACTACCGACGCGTTGCTCAGGTAACACGCGACATGAAGAGGTGTCTCGAACCGATTTGTTGCCGGCAGACGTGTATCGCCGGTAATGTTGTAGGTTGGCCAGGGTTGCTTGTAGCCCGCATCAGCGCCGGCCTTCAATAGTGCTTCCACCATTTGAAACGACACCTCAGGGTTTCGGTGCCACGCAGCTTGATACAACGCCCAGCCTTTCGGCTCTGCTCCGTTGGCCAGAAGGTATTTCAGGATTTTTACATTGCCTACGGCAACTGCTCCGTCAACGGAGTTGAATGTTCCACAACCGATGGGAGCATTGATGTTGAAGCCTGATTTGAGAATCCGCTGAATCTCTTTCAAATCCTGTTTGTTAAGAACGGCCGCCTGCATTTCCAGCGCCTGCGGGTCAGCCTGCGCCGCCGCCAACTCATTGCTCGTCGTCGCTGACTGTGCGCCTGCGGATGCACCGCCCGTTAGCAGCAGAGCTAACATGAACGGGAGCATCATCGCCGTTGCGGGTGGGCGTCTGGAGTTCACAAGACGCATCTTAGTCCGATAACTCTACCAGGCAACAAAAACACTCCGAAGAGAGTGCGGTTGAAAAGAACACCCTCACCTCGTTCCTCTCCTCGCCGAACGAGGAGGGGGTGGGGTAAGAAATCGAAACCGACGCGCGAAGTTTATGTCAAAAGCCCGAGCCTGATTTTCAAGGGCGCCTAAAGAACTATCTGACGGAGATTCAATTGCCGTTCAAAACTTAACCGCAGGCACGGATTCAGCCACAGTTCGTCAGCAAAACACGATTGCTACAAGTTAACGAGTGCTTTATCTTTAGGTCAACAGGCTCGCTATGTCAGATCAAGATATTCAAAAGCTCGAAAGCCAATTCCCGGCCATTTCCGGTTCGGCGTTCGCCTCCGCGCGTGAACGGGTTTTGAACTCGGGGCAAAGCGTCTTGCAATCCGAGAACGGCGTCGTTTACGAGGTCTTTCCTGATGGCCGCCGCGTGGAAGTAAAGAAGATCGAACCTCCGACGCAATTTAAAACCGGGAGTATATTCACGATCAAGTGAGCGCGCCGATTCCACGGCTGCGCATGTTCGCCGGGCCTAATGGTTCAGGCAAAAGCACCCTGAAATCCTACCTGCCCGCAACGTTGTTGGGCGTTTATCTGAACCCGGACGAGATCGAACAGGAAATCCGGAAGCAGGGCTTTCTTGATTTTGCTTCGTATGGCGTAAACACGGCGGCGGAAGAGGTGCTTCAGTTTTTCAATACCTCCAAGTTCCTCCAACAGGCTGGCCTTTTGGATGCAGTCAGGCAGCTCGCTTTCGCCGATGGGCGGTTGGACTTTACAAAAGTGGAGGTGAATTCTTACCTGGCCTCGGTGGCTGGCGATTTCCTGCGACAAAAACTTCTCGCACAGAAACTCTCATTCACGTTTGAAACGGTCATGTCGCATCCAAGCAAGGTGGACATTCTGATTCAAGCGCAGGCGGCGGGCTTTCGGACGTATTTCTATTTCGTTGCAACCGACGATCCCGCCATCAACATTTCGCGCGTGCGCAACCGGGTGGCGCTGAAAGGGCATGACGTGCCGGAAGACAAGATCGTGACTCGCTACCACCGCTCACTGGATCAGTTGGTTGCAGCCATCCGACACACCAATCGGGCTTACATCTTCGATAACTCCGGCGACAACAAAGATGGCAAACAAACTTGGTTGGCGGAAATCACCGAGGGCCGGCAGTTGGAGTTAAAGACCGACCAAATCCCCGCGTGGTTCAAGTGGTCCGTGTTGGACAAAATCAAATAGCCAACACGCAACCACGGTGCGAGCCGTATTGGCCGCAATTTTAACCACCGATGAACACGGATTCCATTTTAGTTTCTTCGCACTTTCGCCTTCATGGTGGTTTGCGATATAACCAAGCCATGGGCAGCCAACTTCCCGCACCAGCCGGCAGCAACACCTTTGAACGAATCAAACGCGTTAACGCCGAGGGAAACGAATCGTGGTCCGCGCGCGATCTGGCGCAGGTGTTGGAGTATCTGAACTTCCGTAACTTTGAACCGGTGATTCAGAAGGCCAAGGAAGCCTGCATCAAGAGCGGCCACGCGGTTGCCGACCATTTTGCGGAAATGCGCAATATGGTCAGCATCGGCTCGGGCGCGCAGCGCGAAGTCGAGGATTGGGAGCTCTCCCGCTACGCCTGTTACCTCGTAATTCAGAACGCCGATCCGAGCAAACCGCTCGTGGCATTGGGGCAGACTTATTTCGCCGTGCAAACGCGGCGGCAGGAAATGGCCGATGACGAGGCGGTGAAGGAAGACAAAATGCGGCTGCTCCTTCGTGCCGAGATGAAGAAGCACAACAAGAATCTCGCCGGTGTCGCCAAGCAATCAGGTGTGATTGACCCGCTGGACTACGCCATCTTCATGGATCACGGCTATCGCGGGCTTTACGGCGGGATGGGAATGCGCGACATCCGCGAGCGCAAGCGGCTCAAACCAAAGCAGCAGGTTCTCGATCACATGGGCAGCACGGAACTGGCGGCTAATCTATTCCGCGCCACGCAGACCGAGGAAAAGCTGCGGCGCGAAAATGTGCGGAACAAAGATCACGCCAACCGGATTCACAACGAAGTGGGCCGCAAAGTCCGCAAGACCATTCACGAACTCGGTGGCACGATGCCGGAGAATCTGCCCGTGGCCGAGAGCATCAAGAAAGTCGCGAGCCGGGAGAAGAAGCGTTTGAATAAGTGAACCTCAGCCACCAAGCTTAAAGAATAGGGTTGAATCGAAATGAAATGCAAACAGTTCAGACGACTGGTTTTGGTGTTGTTGCTGATGGCAGTCACAAGACTGGCGGCGCAGCAAACCAACTCCGATCAAGCTATGCTCAACGAACTCAAATCCAAAGCAGAACAAGGCGACGCTAAAGCGCAATGCAGCCTCGGGTTGATTTACTGTAACGGCGAAGGTGTCACCAAAGATTTCAGTGAAGCGCTCAAGTGGCTACGCAAAGCCACAGATCAAGGTGACGCCAAAGCTGAATACAATCTCGGCGTTTGCTTCGAGCGCGGTGAAGGAATGGACAAAAATCTAGTCGAGGCGGTGAAGCTGTATCGCAAATCGGCCGACAAGGGAAACCCGAAAGCTCAATCAAACCTTGGCGTTTGTTACTACAATGGTTGGGGATTGGATAAGAATCTCGAAGAAGCAGTGCGTTGGTATCGGAAATCCGCAGAGCAAGGTCATGCGAGAGCGCAGCGAAATCTCGGCGTGTGTTACGCCATCGGTGCAGGCGTCACCAAAGATTTAGTTGAAGCCGAGAGGTGGTATCGCAAAGCTGCCCAACAAGACGATGTCGGGGCGCAATACAATCTTGGGGTCGCCTGCTACAAAGGCCAAGGCATCCCGAAGGACGTGACCGAAGCAGCGAAGTGGTTTCGGTCTGCCGTTGAGCAAGATCACGTCGCCGCCAAATTTAATCTTGGTGTTTGCTATCTTTATGGCGAAGGCGTGGCGAAAGACGAAGTGGAGGCATACAAGTGGATCAGTCTGGCCGCTGCTCAAGGTCACGCCGACGCGAAGAAGGCATTACCAACTGTCGAGGGGCAACTCACGCCGAGTCAAATTGCCGAAGCACAACGAATGATTCGCACCTTCAAGCCTCGCAAGCCGCCAGAAGAAGGCGGATTTGATTCGCGGTAGGCGTCGAAACGCAAATTCAAATAGGCCGCTAACAATCATTCGACCGAAATGCTCGCATGACTTGGCCTGCGTCGTCGGCAACGCACCGGAGCGTCGTCTCACTCAACTGCTGCCTTTCAAGCTCTGCTTTTCTGTCGCCGTCAGCCTCTCCAACGAGTTCGAGGATCACGAAGCGCGCGAGGTCGGCCACCTCGGTCATCATGCTCACACGAGGGCGTGCCTCAGCGAATACATCTTTTGGCGACTTTGCCTGAAAGCGGTGCGTGCAGACTTGGTAGCGAATAGTTTCAATCTTCTCAATGAGACTGGCTTTAGCACGAATTTTCTCAGTCAATTTATTTGCAAGGTCCGGCTTGGCCCTGCTAATCAAGCCGAAAAGCGATGTTCTTCCCGCCTTTTTTTCAAAGAGCAGTTCCGTCATTACGCAAAACGCACAAAACAAAGTGTCGTGCATCGTGAGAAAAAATTCTGGGTGCGCTTGCCTGGCCTCGCAATCAACCTCGTTCTTCTCAAACAACGCCCGAAACACCGTGTAATTCCAAGTGAGCTTTATTACGGCATCAATCATTTCCTCGATTTCTTCTTTGTGAGTTTTCATTTCGACGCCTCATCCGGCTTAGCCACCTTCTCCCCGATCGAGACGGAGAAGGGCTTTGCGCTCCCTGTGTTCTTTCGCGGCTGGAACATTTCGTGTAATTCGTATGTTTCGCGGTTCAACCAGTGTAATTCTCCATCCCCACGCAGGAGCAGACCGGATTACGATCCCCAAAGACATTGTCCACACGCCCGACGTGCGGCCAGAATTTGAATTCGTGCAGCCACTTGGCGGGAAACGCGGCCTGTTCGCGCGAGTAAGGCCTGTTCCAGTTGTCCGAGGCAATCATGTCGGCGGTATGCGGCGCGTTTTTCAGCAGATTATTTTTGGCGTCGGTTGAACCGTTTTCAATGGCGGTCATTTCTGCGTGAATCGAAATCATCGCATCGCAAAAACGATCCAGTTCGTATTGGGATTCACTTTCGGTCGGTTCGACCATGAGCGTGCCGGCGACGGGCCACGAGAGCGTGGGCGCGTGGAAGCCGTAATCCATCAGCCGTTTCGCCACGTCCTCGGCGGTGACGCTCTTAAATGCCCGCAAATCTAAAATACATTCGTGCGCGACCAGGCCGTTGCTGCGGTAAAGCGTTGGGAAATGTTTTTCGAGCCGCTTGGAGATGTAATTCGCGTTGAGGATGGCGAACTTCGTCGCTTCGGTCAGTCCGTCCGCGCCCATCATGGCGATATACATCCATGAGATGGTGAGAATGCTCGCGCTGCCCCACGGCGCGGCACTGACGGCACCAATGTTGGTAGGGCGCGTCACTCCGTGCGCGCCGATTTTTTCGACATTCATTGACGGCGCGCACGGAGTGACGCGCCCTACCTTGAAGAAATTGTGCCCCGGCAAGAATTGAACCAGATGTTCCGCCACGCCAATCGGTCCGACGCCCGGTCCGCCGCCGCCGTGCGGGATGCAAAAGGTCTTGTGCAGGTTCAGATGGCAGACGTCTGCGCCGATGAAGCCGGGGCTGGTGAGGCCGACTTGCGCGTTCATGTTCGCGCCGTCCATGTAAACCTGACCGCCGTTGGCGTGGATGATTTCGCAGATTTCGCGGATGGTTTCCTCGAACACGCCGTGCGTGGACGGATAGGTGATCATGAGGCAGGCCAGCGTGTCCTTGTGGGCTTCGGCTTTGGCCTTCAAGTCCGCCACATCTATGTTTCCAGATTGGTCACATGCGACGGATACGACTCGCATTCCAGCCATCACTGCGCTTGCGGGGTTTGTTCCGTGAGCTGATGACGGAATCAGGCAAACGGTCCTATGTGACTCATTCCGTGATTCGTGATAGGCGCGAATGACGAGCAACCCGGCGTATTCGCCCTGCGAACCGGCGTTGGGCTGGAGCGAAATGCCGGCGAACCCGGTGATCTCCGCGAGCCAGGTTTCGAGCTGCTCAAACATCTTCTGGTAACCGCGCGTCTGTTTGATGGGCGCAAACGGATGAATCTTGCCGAACTCCGGCCACGATACGGGAAACATTTCCGCCGCGGCGTTGAGCTTCATCGTACACGAGCCGAGCGGGATCATCGAGGCGGTGAGCGACAGGTCGCGCGATTCGAGCCGTTTGATGTAGCGGAGCATCTCGGTCTCGGAGTGGTAGCGGTTGAAGACGGGGTGTTGGAGGAATTTTGATTGGCGTTCGAAAGCGCCGAATGACATATAGTGCGGCGACCGTTCCATGCCGACGGCACGGTTGAAATGCTCGGAGTATTCAATTTCCGAAGCCTTCTGAGTTGCGAACACCTCAAACAAGCTCCACAGGGCTTCCAAGCTTGTTGTCTCATCAAACGACAAACAAACCGAACCGTCGCCCACATCGCGAATGTTAATCTGTTTCCCCAATGCACTATCAACCAACTCCGCAGAAGTCTTCGGGCCTCCTTTGACGCGAACAGTGTCGAAAACAAGCTCGCCCGGAACTTTGAAACGGAATTCAGCTTCAGCTCCTGTCTGCGGATTTTTCCCAACAACGGTCTTTTCAGCAAAAGAATCACAAGCCTTGTAGCCCATGTTGATCAACATCGCTCGCGCAATGATGGCGCAGCGGTGGACGCGTTGCGCAATCTTCTTCAAGCCTTCTGGCCCGTGATAGCAGGCGTAAAGCGAAGCCATGTTCGCGAGCAACGCCTGGGCTGTGCAGATATTGCTGGTGGCTTTCTCGCGGCGGATGTGTTGCTCGCGCGTGCCGAGCGCGAGGCGCATGGCCGGCTTGCCGCGCGAATCTTTGGAGACGCCGACAATGCGGCCGGGCATCTGGCGCTTAAATTCGTCGCGCGTGGCGAAGAACGCCGCATGAGGTCCACCGTAACCGAGCGGCACACCGAAACGTTGCGCGCTACCGACAGCGATGTCCGCGCCGAATTCGCCCGGCGGCTTGATGAGCGTGAGCGCGAGCAAGTCGGTCGCAACCGTGACCATTGCACCAGCGGCGTGAGCTTTTTCCGTGAATGGTTCAAAGTTGTGGATCGCGCCGAACGTATCGGGATATTGCACCAGCGCGCCGAACACTTTGTCGGAGAACTCGAAAGTTTCGTGATTCCCGACAACCGCTTCGATACCGAGGGCCTTGGCGCGGGCGGTGACGACTTCGATGGTTTGCGGATGGCAGGTTTCAGAGATGAAATAGAGATTCGCTGGCGAGACGCCGGCGCTCCCGGCATGAAGACGCAACGACATCGTCATCGCTTCCGCTGCCGCAGTGGCTTCGTCGAGCATGGAGGCATTGGCAATGTCGAGCGCAGTCAATTCGGCGACCATCGTTTGGAAATTCAGCAGTGCTTCGAGACGACCTTGGGAAATCTCGGCCTGATACGGCGTGTATTGCGTGTACCAGCCGGGGTTCTCCAGCACGTTCCGCTGGATGACTGGCGGCGTGATGCAGTCGTAGTAGCCCTGGCCGATGAACGAGCGGAAGACCTGATTCTGCGACGCGATGGATTTTAGCTCGCGCAACGCGTCAAATTCGCTTTGTGCCGCAGGGAGATTCAACGCCTTGCCGAGACGAATTTGTTTCGGCACGGCAGCATCGGTCAGCGCTGCAACTGAGTCGTGGCCCAATAGCTTCAACATTTCTGCTGTTTCAGCGGCGTTGGGGCCGATGTGGCGGCGGACAAATTTATCTGGATGAACCAGCGAGTCAGGGTTGGGTTGGGCGGCGGTCGTTAAAGACATGGACGGGAAGTTAGCGAGCCGGACGGGCGCGGGCAAAAAAAATAAGCGCGCGGAGCGAAATTCGGAGACTTCACGAAATGACGCTAATTTCACGAATCAGCGCAAATGCTGCGTCAACCCACGCAGCAGCGGACGCCAGTCGGTTCTGTCTGATCTGAACTGGTTGGAGCGGGTGTGACTGGAACTGCCGTTCCCTGACGCCGGGCGCCAAGTTGGAGTTCAAGCTTTAGCTTGTCCGGCAGGGAGGGTGGCGGGCGGAAACAAGCTAAAGCTTGAACTCCAACCAAAATTGCGCGGCAGTTTCAGTCATACCCAATTGGAGCCGATTCACATCGGTTGCTACGGCAGCTTAAACTTTTCATGGCACACGGAGCGCGGCGCGCTAAACTCATGGCGTGAGCAATCCACGTAAACGCGCCATTGGAACGGCTTTGCTGGCGGTCGCCGCCATCTGGATGGTGGCGCTGGCCGGATATTTCATCGCCAAGAACGCCAAGGTCACGGCGGACAAGGTGCGCGCGTATGTCGCGGCGGTGGATTTAAGCAAACTATCCGCCGCGGATCGCGCGGCAGCATTGCGCAAGCTGGCGGAAATGTTGAACCGGCTTTCGCTGGAAGAACGGCGCGAGTTGCGGATGGGGCGGACGATTGGGGATTGGTTCGCACAGATGACGGAGGAAGAAAAGGCGGCGTTCATTGAGGCGACGATGCCCACGGGGTTCAAACAAATGATCGCCGCATTTGAGGAATTGCCGGAGGAAAAGCGCAAACGCACGGTGGACCAGGCGATGAAACGATTGCGCGAACAGCAACAGCAAGGGGCGCTTGGTGAGTCGAATGGCACAAACGCGCCGCCGCTGAGTCCTGAACTGGAAGCCAAGGTGCGAACCATCGGGCTGAAATCCTTTTACAGCGAGAGTTCGGCACAGACGAAAGCGGAACTCGCGCCGCTGTTGGAAGAATTGCAGCGCAGTATGGAATCGGGACGACCGTTCCGGGGGAGATGAGGGATGAGTTCCAAACTTCCAATCTTGAGTCCTGAGTCGGAAGTGTTTTGTGGAAACGCCCGCCCTCACCCTAACCCTCTCCCCCGGGGAGAGGGGACAGCGCGCGAGCGACCTGGGTTTCTCGATCAACAACATGGCTATCGCCGCCATGCCCTAATTCAGACATACCCGCTTACTGTAAACGGAGCGATTGGTTCTGTTGAGCACGGTCGAACATTTCTCCCGCTCCTGGGGGAGAGGGCCGGGGTGAGGGCGAGCGTTCAACACAAATCCGCCTTCACGCTCATCGAGTTGCTCGTCGTCATTGGCATCATCGCGATTCTGGCGGCGTTGTTGTTGCCGGCGCTGGGGCGGGCGAAGGAAAGCGCGCGGGGTGCGGCGTGCTTGAGCAACTTGCGGCAGATCGGCGTGGCGTTGCAGCTTTATGTAGATGCGAACAATCAGCGTTTGCCGTTCATGCGCGACAAATCGCTGACGATCACCAATGAGTTTCCCGGCCCGGATGACGTGTTGCGGGCTGAATTGGGGAATACCAATGTGCTGCGCTGTCCGTCAGATCGCCAACAACTATTTGAAACCACTGGAGCAAGTTATTCGTGGAACAACCTGCTCAACGGACAGATGGCCGATCAGTTATCTGTGCTGGGGATGAAGTTTGATGCGCACGCCATGCCGGTGTTCTTCGACAAGGAAAATTTTCATGCCGCGCGCGGCGCGAACAAGGCGGTGAATTATCTCTACGCCGACGGGCACATCAAAAACCTGCTCGCCATCGCGGGAACGATAAAAAAGAGATGATCGAGCTTTCTCATCTGCACAAAAAATTCGGCCAACGCATGGCGGTGGGCGATCTGACTTTGTCCGTGCCGCGCGGCGAAGTCTTTGGCCTGCTTGGTCACAACGGCGCGGGCAAAAGCACCACCATCGGCATGATGCTCGGACAAGTCTGGCCGACGGGCGGTGAAGTGAAAATTTGCGGACATGATGTCACGACGCATCGCGCCCGGGCGTTGCAAAAGGTCGGTGCGATTTTTGAAGCACCGGCGTTTTATGATTATCTGAGCGGCTGGCGGAATCTGGAAATCCTCAGTCACTACACCGCGCCGACATCCAAGGAGCGGATTCGCGAAGTGGTGGACTGGGTCGGATTGACGGGGCGCGAGCAAAGTCCGGTGAAGACGTATTCGCACGGGATGCGAGCACGACTCGCACTGGCGCAAGCGCTGTTGCCGCAGCCGGAATTGCTGATTCTCGATGAACCCGGCAGCGGGCTTGACCCCGAGGGCATCGCGGAAATGCGCCAGACTATCCTGCGGCTGCATCGCGAACTTGGTCTGACCATTCTGCTGTCGTCGCATCTGCTGACCGAAGTGGAACAACTCTGCACGCGCATCGCCGTGCTGCATCGCGGCGAGAAGGTTTTTGACGGCACGGTGGCGGATGTCAAAGCGGCGCGGGGACGCGTGGCGTTGCGAACGAAAGATTTCGTTGCCGCGGTGACTTTGCTGCGCGAGCAAAAGCTGATTTCCGGCAGCGAGGGAACGGAGTTCATTCTGTTGTGCGACGGCGTCACGACTTCGGAGATCGCACGCACTTTGGTGCAGGCCGGACACGCTGTTGAAGGCATCTGGGCACGTGAGCAAACGCTGGAGGATTTTTATCTGGAACTGGTGAAAAACTCGAAATCCGCATGACGAAGCCCAAAGGCAACCCTCCAGCGTTTAGCACCATGGACTCCGCCGGCAGAGCGCCAGCGGTGCCGACGCTTTCGCACGCACCAAAATCTTACGCCGTTGCGATGGTTGTCGTCCGCGCGAAAAGCGAGGTCGCGCTTCGCTTGCCCCCGCAGTCCAAGACGCGCCGGACTTGCGATGCCTGAACTTGAATTTAACACCATGTTTTTCGCCCAACTTAAAAACGAACTCTGGAAGCTGTTCGGCAAAAAGCGGACTTACATCGGCTTTGGCGCGTTCATTCTGGTGCAGACAGTGATGTTGTTAATGTTCAGATACACGCGCTGGCAGGATCAATTCGAGCGGCTGCTGGCCGGCAATGGCTATTTGGCATCTGAGTATATCTCGGCATTGACGGTTGCCTTGCAGATGCTGCTGCCGCAGGTTTTGCTGCTGCTGCCGCTCTATGTGGCGCTTATCGGTGGCGACTTGGTGGCAAAGGAAGTCGAGGATGGAACATTGAGAATGATTTTGTCGCGTCCCATTTCGCGGCTTCGACTCCTGGTCATGAAATGGCTCGCGGGAATAATTTTTTCCGCTGTGCTGGTGCTGGCGCTGGGGCTGATTGCCTTGTGTTTCGCGCGAATCGTTTTTCCATGGAAAGGGATGTTCGCCTTTTCCCTTTTGCGTTCGACCTTTGGCATCTTTTCCGCGTCTGAAGGGCTGCTGTTGTATTCCATTTCTCTGCTGTTCGTGGTTGCCAATTCGGTCGCCCTGTTGTCAGTGGCATTCATGTTTTCGTGCTTTAACATCAAGCCGGCCGCCGCCACGATTCTTTCGCTCTCCTATCTGTTCATCAACATGGTGATGGAAAACCTTCCCTTCTTTGAGGACTATCAAAACTGGTTCATCACCCATCATTTTGATTGCTGGCTGCTGGTCTTCCGCACGCCAACTCCGTGGCCACAAATCCTGCAATCGGAAGCCATCCTGCTCGGCATCAGCGCCACGGCTTTTGTGATCGGCAGCACGGCGTTTCTCGTGCGCGACATCAAATCGTAGCGTCGGCTTCGGACTGCGTTTGGCCGCGCGGAGCGCCGGTCTTTGACCGGCTTTGGGTGGACGAATTACGGCTCGTGTTTAGTTTCATCACAGAGTACAAATCTCTGGTTAATCCACATTGAAAGCCGGCTTGGAAGCCGGCGCTCCGACGCCACAACATATCTGGTTGGCAAGAAAATTCGCCCCCAAGTAATGGTGTTTTCCACCCTGAAAATGCCGAGAATATCGTTGTGTGTACGGACGGTTTTTCCTACTATTTTCGGGAGACTGTCAGCAGCCAAAACCGCGTGCTGGCGCGACTTATTTTATGGCGAATGAATCTGATGTGACGATTGACCCAAATGCACCTTCCGATACGACGGTGAAGTCGGATTACGGCGCAGCGCAGCTCAGTCAACTCAAGGGGCTTGAAGCCGTGCGCAAGAAGCCGGGGATGTATATCGGCGGCACGGATGAACGGGCGCTGCATCATTGTGTGAGCGAGGTGCTGGATAATTCCGTTGATGAACATCTCGCGGGTCATTGCAAGAAGATCGACGTGACGATTCATGTCGATGGCTCGATTTCCATTCGCGATGACGGGCGCGGCATCCCGGTGGATATCAACAAGGACTCTGGTCTGCCCGGCGTGGAATTGGTTCTTACAACGTTGCACTCGGGTGGCAAGTACGGGCAGGGCGGTTACAAGTTTTCCGGCGGCACCCACGGCGTCGGTGCGAAGTGCGTGAACGCGGTGAGTGAATGGTTCGAGGTTGAGGTCTCCCGCATGGTGGACCCCTCGCGTGGTATCGAAGTGCATCACATGGAATTTGAGCGCGGCAAGACCGTGCAGAAACTTCATGTCATCGGCAAGGCAAAGAGCACCGGCACGTTGATTACATTTTTGCCGGACAAGGAAATCTTCCGCGAGACGGTGGAATTCAAAGCGGACAAGATTGCCCAACGCTTGCGCGAACTGGCGTTCTTGAACTCGGGTTTGGAGATTATTTTTACCGACGAACGCCAGAGCGCAACCGAGCCGGAAAAGTTCTATTACAAGAACGGCGTCGAAGAATTCGTCAAACAGCTTAACAAGAACAAAGAGCCGCTGCATCCCAAGCCCATTTCCTTCCGTAAGGAGTCCAAGGAAAAGCTCGATGACAAAGACATCGAGGTCCACGTCGAAGTCGTGATGCAATACAACGACAGCTACAACGATCAGGTGTTGTGCTACACGAATACGATTCACAATCCCGATGGCGGCACGCATCTCTCCGGTTTCCGCAGTGCCGTCACCCGCGCCATCAATCAATACGCGAAGTCGAATGAGTTGCTGAAAGACAAAGACCCGCAGATCACCGGCGACGACGTGCGCGAAGGTTTGACGGCGGTGATTTCAGTGAAACACAGCGACCCGAAGTTTGAATCGCAGACGAAGGTGAAGCTGCTTTCGCCTGAAGTGGAACGCATCGTCGGCTCGGTGAGTTATGAAGGGCTGATGAGTTACTTCGATGCGAATCCGCCCATCGCCAAACGGATTATTGACAAAGGGCTGAACGCCGCGCGGGCGCGGGAAGCCGCGCGCAAGGCCCGCGAAGCCGTCCGCAAATCCGCGCTCACGGGCGGCGGTTTGCCGGGCAAGTTGGCGGATTGTTCCGACCGCAATCCCGAGAACACGGAGCTTTACATCGTCGAAGGTGATTCCGCCGGTGGCTCGGCCAAGCAAGGTCGCGACCGGAAGTTTCAGGCGATTCTGCCGATTCGCGGCAAGCTCATCAACGTGGAGAAAGCGCGGCTCGACAAGGTGCTTCAAAACAATGAAATCCGCACGATGATCACCGCCATCGGCACGGGCATCGGTGACGGCGAGGGGGAAGGCGCGTTCAATCTGGAAAAGTTGCGCTATCACAAAATCATCATCATGACGGACGCGGACGTGGACGGCTCGCACATCCGCACGTTGCTGCTGACGTTCTTCTATCGTCAGATGCCGCAACTCGTGAAGCAGGGTTTTGTTTACATTGCGCAACCGCCGCTTTACTCGATCACGCGCAAGAAAAAGACCGATTACATTGACGACGACGTGCAGTTGAATCGCATTCTGCTGCAAAACGGCGTTGAGGAAGTGAAGTTGAAAAATCTCGCCGACGGACGCGAGTTTGCGCCGAAGCAACTGGAGGAAATTCTGGCGTTGCTCGAATCGCTCGACAAGCACGCCACTTACATCAAGCGACTCGGCGGCGATTTCGCGGATTACGTCGAGAAGCGCGCGAAGGATGGGACGCTGCCGCAGTCCATGATCAAGGTGCGCGACGGCAACGACGAAACGGTGCATTATTTCCTGAGCAGCGGCGAAGTGGACGAGTTCAAAGCCGCGAACAACGATTTGTTCGGCGGCGACACGGAAGTCGAGCGCAAGAAAGACGGGCCGACGCGCCGCGCGAAAATTTCCGACCTGCATCTGGAAAGCAAGGCCATCGCGGATTTGCTCGGCAAGTTGAGCAAGCGCGGTCTGGTGGTGGATCATTACGCCGCGCAGGACAAGCCGCTGTTTGAATTGACCGAAGGCGAAGGCGAGCGCGCAAACGTGACGCCGCTGTTTTCCATCCCGGAAATTCTCAGCAGCGTGAAGAACGTCGGCAAGAAGGGCATCCAGATGTATCGCTTCAAAGGTCTGGGCGAAATGGATGCGAAGGAACTCTTCGAGACCACGATGAATCCCGTCAAGCGCAAGCTGCTGCGCATCGAATTGACCGACGCGGTCGAGGCTGAGGAGATGTTCGTGACCTTGATGGGTGAAGAAGTCGAGCCGCGCCGCGATTTCATCGTGGATAACGCGCTGAACGTGCGGAATCTGGATGTGTGAAGAGAGCTATGTATCTGACCTTAACATTCACACGCTGTGAATTGGTTTAAGAAAATCTTTCCGCCAAAAGAAAAAGCACCAGTAACACTGGTGAAGCATCCATTTCCCCCATTGACCAAAGACGTATTTAGTGATGGGAATCTATTTCATTGGACTGGCAAAGTGCATTTCAACTCATGGAAAGGCTTTGCTACCGAAAAGGAACTGACAGGAGGTTGGTCCAACTCCAATCCACGTCCTGATGGAGAATTGAGTCTTTGCATCGACCCACTGGACGTGTCTGCTGGGAGTGAACCAACTGAAGAGCAAGCGAGAGCATTTCAGCACTTGCTCGACAACGAAGGAATAATGCGAGAGGTGGTGCTGGAAGGCATATTCAAAGAATACCCAAACGGGAGGGCCTCTTACTACGGTGGGCAGATTTCCAGCGATGGCGGGAAAACCTATCAGCCTGCCAGCGCGTTTCCGGATTTGTTTCCCCCGGAAAACATGCCGGAGATTTCCAAGCCGGACGACCTTATGCGGCTAATCAGACCACATGGTATTCACATCTTGAAGGATGCCAAAGATGGATTTGCAGAAGTTGGATTTGCATTTGTTTGCAAATGGGATGAAGAACACGGTCTTGGTGTTTTAACCCATAAAAAACAAGTTATCCAAGTTGGAGATGGCACGGCTTCTTTCGAGCGCATATGAGAACAAAAACCTTTTGTCCGCCATGAATCTAACCAACGACCGCTACACGATCTTGATTGGCGGCAAGACTTGGACGGAGCGTTATTACCGCGACCGGGCTGGTTGGTTGAAGGTGAGCGCGCGAGGCCGAAAATTCCGCGCCACCGCCGAGCAAGTGCTCAATCACCTCCTGCCCGCGCTGGCCGGCATCAAACCCAACCTGACCGTGAAGGTGGAACATCGCGACTTGCCTACGATCAATGAAGAAAGCGACTGATATCGTGAAAACAATTCGATGGTTGTATTTAGAATGTGGGAACGTCCGCCCTCACCCCAGCCCTCTCCCCCAGGAGAGGGAGAACCATTCGCCGCGTTTTGGCAATGCGGATGCGCTGGATTGTGGCGCGGCTTTTTCTCCGAGCGATCGGAGGGCGACATCTGCAATTTTGACGAAGAAATTTTCGAGCGGTGTGCAAAGCTGTTCCCTCTCCCCGGGGGAGAGGGCCGGGGTGAGGGCGAGCGTCAAACCATCCTTTCAAAACCGTGCGCTTTTCATCCGCCGGAAACAGCGAGGAGACATTTTCTTTGCGGTTCACCCCGCGCTTCGCGCCCCGGCGTTGAATTTGCAGACTGAAAAATAAATGTTGACGAGTGTAGTCACATGAGACTACATTGGATGCGTATGAAAGAAAAAAAGCCGGTTACATACAAGTTGAGCAAACGCTCCGAACCAGCGGTGTTGCGCGATGCCGCCGTGGCGGAATGGGGGCGCGTGGTCACGGTTCGCGATGCCAAGGCGCATCTCTCGGCGTTGCTGGAATGGGTGGCTGGTGGACATGAGCTGACCATTACCAGCGATGGCGAGCCGAAAGCCAGGCTGGTGAAGGCGACTTCGGCCAAGCCGCGGAAAGTTTTCCAAGGCATGGGCGAATACCTGACGAAGCAACCGATTCATCGCGGGTCGGCGGATGAGGCGGTGAGTTGGACCCGGGGCGAATGGTAAAATGTATCTCGACTCCGCCATCATCGTGAAGCTGCTCGTGCGGGAAGCCGACAGCGAGTGGTTCGCGCGCAATCTGTCAGGGCACAGTTTCGACACATCGGAACTGGCCCTGACGGAGGTTTGCGCCGCGCTGTTGTTCAAGGAACGCGACAACCACATCACGGCGGAAGAGCGCATGAAGGCGACCGAGAAGTTTTTCTCGATGGTGGAGGAAGAATTGATTGTGTTGCACCCGCTGAATCGCAAGGTGCTGGAACGCGCCCGCGCGATTCAACTGGCGTGTCATCCGCGCGTCCCGTTGCGGACGCTGGACGCGCTGCACGTCGCCACCTGCGATTTGCATCAGGGCGGGACGCTCGCGACGACGGACAAACGGATGCGCGCGGCGTGCGCGCAGCTTGGCCTCGCGCTCATGCCGGCGAGGCCGGAGGACGTGGCGACGTGAAATGAAACGATGCCGACGATTTATATCATCGCAGGACCGAACGGCGTGGGGAAAACCACCTTCGCGGACCGGTATTTGCCGGACGAAGCGAAGCAGCTTGAATTTGTGAATGCTGATCTCATAGCGCGCGGGCTTTCGCCATACGATCCCGAGGTGGTCGCGATGGAAGCGGGCCGCATTGCGCTGGGCCGCATCCGCGAACTCATCGCGCATAAAACCGGCTTTACGTGGGAAACCACGATGAGCGGACGAAGCGCGGCAGGCTGGTTGCGCGAAGCGAAGGCGGCGGGGTTTAATTTGAAATGTTATTTTCTCTGGGTGCGGCAGCCGGAGATAACGCTGACGCGCATCCGGCAGCGGGTGGTTGAGGGCGGACACAATATCCCGGAGGATGTTTCGCGCCGCCGTTTTTTCAAAACCCTTGAGAATTTTTTCGCGATTTACCGTCCGCTGTTCGATTCGTGGAAGTTGCTGGAAAATGATCTCAGCGAACCGCGCTTGATTGCGCTTGAAAAGCAAGGCCGTCTCGTGGCTCGCGACCGGACGCAACTCGACAGGATTTTGACCAAAGCGAACATCAAACTATGAAAACCGTCATTGAAGATTGGGATGAGTCCATCATGGATGTGGAGGACTATCAAGTGGAGCGCGCGATGCAAAACGCCGCGCTGGATGCCATCCGCCGGGCGCGCCGCTTCGGGACGAGTTATGTGATTTATGAGGACGGCCAGGTGAAGGCATTGCGTCCGCACGAAACCGAGCCTTACGAAAAACGCGGTTTGCAAAACCTCGAACGACTCAACGAAAAAATCGCCGGATTGCAGAAACTTTCGCCGGAAGCGCTCGCACTGAACGACCAGCCGCCGCAGAAATAATTTTTACCCATCATGCCAGACGAAACTGAATCCAATCAACCGCCGGAACAATCGCAACCGGCGCAGCCCGGCGGCGCTTACTCGCAGGGCGAGAAAATCCAGAAGATCAACGTCGCGGACGAGATCAAGAACTCGTTCCTCGACTATTCGATGTCCGTCATTATTTCCCGCGCGTTGCCGGATGTGCGCGACGGGCTCAAGCCGTCGCAGCGACGGATTCTTTACGCGATGGAAAACCTGTCGTTGTTTCCGGGGCGCAAGCACATCAAGTGCGCGAAAATTTGCGGCGACACTTCCGGCAATTACCATCCGCACGGCGAAGCGGTGATTTATCCGACGCTCGTTCACATGGCGCAACCGTGGGCGATGCGCGAAAAGCTCGTGGACGGCAAAGGCAATTTCGGCTCGGTCGAAAACGACCCGCCGGCGGCGATGCGTTACACCGAAGCGCGGTTGACGCACTTGGGCGCGGCGTTGATGACCGACATGGAGAAGGATACGGTGGATTTTGTCCCGAACTACGACGAACGCCTCACCGAGCCGACGGTTTTTCCCGCCGCGTTTCCGAATCTGCTCGTCAACGGCGGCACGGGCATCGCTGTCGGCATGGCGACCAATATGCCACCGCACAATTTGGGCGAAGTCATTGACGGCATCTGCGCGCAGATTGACAAGCCGACGATCACGATTCCGGAGTTGATGAAGTTCATCAAAGGCCCGGATTTCCCGACCGGCGGTTTCATCTGCGGCGTCGAGGGCATCAAAAACTATTTCACGACCGGCAAGGGCAGTGTGAAATTGCGCGGGCGTATCGGGGTCGAGGAACTCAAGGGCAACCGTGAGCAACTTGTCATCACGGAGATTCCGTTCAACGTCAACCGGGCCGGGCTGGAAGAACAGATCGCCAACCTCGTCAACGAGAAGATCATCACGGAAATCTCCGCGATGCGCAACGAGTCGGACGAGAATTGCCGGCTCGTGATCGAACTCAAGCGCGAGGCCGTGCCGAAGGTGGTCATCGCGAATCTGTTCAAGCACACGCAGCTCGAGATTTCTTTCAGTGTCAACTCGCTGGCGATTGATCATGGCCGCCCGAAGACGCTCAATCTCAAGGAAATCATCCAGTGCTACATCGAGCATCGCCGCGAAGTCATCTTGCGCCGCACGCGCTTCGAGTTGAAGAAGGCCGAGGAGCGCGCCGAACTGCTCGAAGGCTACATCATCGCGCTGTCGAACCTCGACGAGTTCATCCACATCATCCGTTCCAGCAAGACGCGCGACGAGGCGAAGATCAAACTGCTGGCGTTCGAGTGGTCGCGCGACCAAGTGGTGAAATGGGGCGTGCTGATCCGGCAGGAAAGCCGCCTGCAATCGGGACGTTATGCGCTGACCGAACGGCAGGTGGATGCGATTCTGGATTTGCGCCTGTATCAGTTGACCGGGCTGGAAATTGACAAGATTGACAAGGAATACAAGGCGTTGCTCGAAGTCATCAAGGACTTGCTCGACATTCTGGCAAAGGAATCGCGCGTGATGGCGATCATCAAAGCAGAGCTTCAAGCCATCAAAGAGAAACACGCCACGCCGCGCAAGAGTGAGATCGTGCCGGATGAGGGTGAAATCGCCATCGAAGACCTCATTGCGAATGAAGGCGTCATCATCACATTGACGCACAGCGGCCTCATCAAGCGCACCAACGTCAGCCAATATCGCGCGCAGAAGCGTGGCGGCAAGGGCGTCATCGGCATGACGACGAAGGAAGGCGAGACGGCGGAGGATAATGATTTCGTCGAGCATCTGTTCACGGCAAGCACGCACGACTACCTGATGTTCTTCACGAACACGGGGCGCGTGTATGTCGAGCGCGTGCATGAGATTCCCGACATGGGCCGCGCCGCGAAAGGGCGCAGCATCGCGAATTTGCTCGAACTCAAGGAAGGCGAGAAGGTCGCGGCGTTGATCCGGATTTTGTCCAAGACGAACGAGAACCGGGAAGACACAACGTGGTCACAGCCCGGCGAATTGTTCTTTGCCACGCGCTTGGGCACGGTGAAGAAGACTTCGCTCAGCGATTTTGGCAACGTGCGCAAAGGCGGCATCATCGCCATCGGCATCGAAGCCGGCGACACGTTGATTGATGTGAAGCTCACCCGTGGCAGCACCGGTGAAGGCGATCCGGGCGACGATGTGGTGTTGATCACCAAGGACGGCATGAGCATCCGCTTCCACGAAACCGACGTGCGCTCGATGGGACGCGCGGCGGGCGGCGTGCGCGGCATCAGTCTGGAGTCGGGCGACGCGTTGGTGGCGGCGGCGATTGTGGTTGCGGACGCGACGTTGCTGGTGGCCGGCGAGAACGGCATCGGCAAGCGGACGGCGTTCGACGAATACCGGGTTCAGAGCCGCGGCGGCAAAGGCATCATCACCATGAAGACCGGCGACAAAACCGGCGGCGTGGTGGGGGCGTTGACCGTCCGGGAAGTTGACGAAATCATGCTCATTACCGTGGGGGGCCAGATGGTCCGCACCTTTGTGAAGGCTATCCGCGAGGCGGGACGTAACACCATGGGGGTCAAACTGGTAAATCTGGACAGTGGCGACAAACTTCAAGCCATTGCGCCGGTTATCAGCGAATCCCAAGAGGAAGTCGCCGGCGGCAACGAAATTGCTGGAAAGTAAGCCTTTATGGCCAAGTTGGTCGTTATCACCAAAGGTTCGCCTGCCTCGACTTTCGAGTTGGGCAAGCATTGGGTCACCATCGGGCGGGCGCCAACGAACGCGTTCCAGATTCTGGAAGCGTCCGTTTCGGGCCATCATTGCGAAGTGATTTTGCGCGGGGAAGAACTCCTGGTTCGCGACATGCGCTCGACCAATGGCACGTTCATCAAAGGCGTGCTGGCGAGTGAGGGCGTGGTGCCGGCTGGGGAAATCTTCCGGCTTGGAGACGTCGAGATTCGGTTTGAAAAAATTCCGGCGAAGGCCGCCCCGCCCAAGATTTCCATCGGTTCACTTGGCGTTGCGGAAAAAAATCCGCCCTCCAAACCGGCCACCTCTTTTCTTCGGAAAGATGATAAGAAGCATCAGGTGCTGCTCGTGGATGACAGCATGGCGTTTTTGGAGACGCTCGGAGAGATGTTTGAAACCCTGAGCGACAAGACGTGGGAAATCCATCGGGCGGCGACGGCGGATCAGGCGCTGGCCATCTTGCAGCAACAGCAGATTGAACTGGCGGTGCTGGACATCAACATGCCGATGCTGGATGGCGTGCAATTGCTTGGCGTGATCCAGCGGCGGCATCCCGACGTGAAGAAGGTGGTGGTGACCGCGCATGCGACCGATGCCTATCGGGCGACCTGCCTGGCGAACGGAGCGGAACTCTTCCTGGAAAAACCGCTCAGCCCGGACGGGTTCGTTTCCATTTACAATCTCTTGAATGATCTGTTCGTCTGGAGCCAGCGGGAGGGTTTTTCGGGCACGCTGCGGCAGGTAGGATTGACCGACGTGATCCAGATTGAATGCCTGCGGCGCAGTTCATCCGTTCTGGAAGTGAGCAGTCCCGAGACCCGGGGTGAGATTTACATCGAAGTCGGTGCGATCGTTCATGCGGCGGCTGGAGCTTTGACCGGGGAACAAGCGTTGCATCGGTTGCTGGCGATGAGCAACGGCCAATTTCGCGTGCAACCGTTTCGCAATCCGCCCCAGCGCACGATCAGTGGGGCGTGGGAGCATCTGTTGATGGAAGCGGCGCGGTTGAGTGACGAGAAATCCAACCGCCCCAGCGACGACACCGTGATCATGCCTCGCAGCACGGCGGAACCGTCACCGGCGGAAAATTTGGAGTCCGGCGTCAAAGACCTCGGGGACGACATCGTGGTGGTTTCCACCTATGATGGCGAATGGCGTCCGGTGGAAGGTTCGAAGAAATAGCGGACTTCAGGCGGTCTTCATTCGTTCAGCCCGTAATGCGAGGGCGGACGGAAATCTGCCTGAAGATCATTGATGATACCGCCCAGCTCGCGGGGCACCGCGGGCGGGTTGGTAAATTCCGAGCCGGCTTCGGCGAGCGTGGTCAAATAATCAAATCTTCCGCGCTGACAGATTTCGCGGAAAAAACGCTGCCGGATTTCGGTCAGCCCGAAAGTCTGGCCGGCGCGACTCACCGTTAAATCCACCAATGCGCCGAGCCGGTCGCCCCGCAAATCCAGCCAGCTCTCGAACCACCGTTCCAATGAAGGGGTGGGTTGATTGCGATTATCGGAGCAGACGATGAGAAAGTCTGCGATAACGGCATCGCGGGCGGCGACGGTGGCCAACGCGGGGTCGCTTAAAAAGTCCGTGCGCCACCAATGAAAGTTCAGTTCGACGTTCTCCCAGAATTGCTTCACCAGGAAATCACAAGCGGCCATGGCGCGGGCGCGGGTGGCGTTGCCGTCATAGAGCACTACGATGTGGCATGTGTCCTTGAAGTTCGAAGTGTTCATATCTTCGATGGCAGCGTTCATTAGAGCTGCGTCCGAAGCATGACCATTGCCCACAATCCTCTTAGGAGCAACGGCTAGCAGGGCGCTGACTTTAGAGTCGGACAGCCCGGAAAGGATGCAAGTAAAATATTCGCGACGTTGTTCACCATCGCCCGGTCAGGGCGACAAGCGTTCGATCCGCCAGGTGCCGTCCGTCTGGCGTTGGTAACACAAGCGATCGTGCAGGCGGCTGGGGCGACCCTGCCAGAATTCAATCCGGTCCGGCTGAAGCACATAGCCGCCCCAGGTCGGCGGCAGTGGGATGTTGGCGGGAAATTTTTTCTCCAGTTCCGCCCAGGCTTTTTCCAGCTCCGTCCGGGATTCGACCACGGAACTTTGCCGGGAAGCCCAGGCGCCGATCTGGCTGCCGCGCGGACGGCTGTGGAAATAAGCCGCGGATTCTTCCCGCGAAACTTTCGTCACCCGGCCCGCAACACAGACCTGCCGTTCAAACTCCGGCCAGTAAAAGGTCAGCGCGGCATTCGGGTTGGTTTCCAGTTCGCTGCCTTTGCGGCTGGCATAGTTGGTGAAGAAAATGAAACCGCGTTCATCAATGCCCTTGAGCAGGACGGTGCGGGTGGAGGGGCGGCCGGCGGCGTCCACCGTGGCGAGCGTCATGGCATTCACATCCGCGCCGGGACGACCGAGAATCGTCTGCCAGAGTTTGTAACAAGCGATGCCGATTTTCCGCCAGCGCGATTTGCCTTGGGCGCCAACGGCATCATCAAACCAGTGGGAGAACTGATGCAGGGGATCAGCATCCAGTTGTTCCCGATCCAGGGACAACACCTTGTATTCGCGTCGGATGTCAGCAATCGCCATAAGCAGAAGCAGGCTACACAGCGCGAGTCGCCAACGTCACCAAGAATAATTGGCCGCGCCGTTTCAGGAACTGGCGCTGCGATAATGTTTCACCGAGACCCGCCAGATGCACTCCGAGGCGAGCGCGCACGCGATAGCCAGCGCGATCAAGAGCCAGCACGAGTTGCTGGTCAATCGTTCCGTGAGCTGGCGCGCGGGCACATTGGACACCAGCAACACCGGCAGCACGAACGTGAAAACCGAGCGGAAGAAGCCGCCCTTGGGAAAGGCATCATCCGGCATCCGCGCGATGTTGAACAAATTGTAGTAGCCGTAAACGATCCCTTGCGCCCGCACCGTCCAGAAACTCACCGTCGCCAGCGAGAACATCAGGCAATAGTGGATGCCGATGCCGATTAAACAGAGCCCGCCAAAGCCGAGCAGGGCGGGGAGTGTGGGCGTCAGGTCCAGTCTGATACCGGCGTAGATCATGACACCCAGCGCCGAGGCGGCGTTGATGAATCCGCCGAGGTCCACCTGGCGGAACGACAGCAGGAAGCGCGTGTTCACCGGCAGCATCAGGAGGAAATCCAGTTTGCCGTTGCGCACCAGTTCCGAGAGGTTGATGCAGTTGACCAGAAAGAACGTCTGAAAAATCTGCTGGATGAAATGGCTCGTGCCCACGAGGAACACCACCTGCCACTTCGTCCACGTGCCGATGGCGTCCGTGTGCAGATAGAGCACCGAGATGAATCCGAGTTGCAACGCAAACCACGCCATCTCAACGACGATCCAGAGCAGGAAGTTGCCCTTGAACATCATCTCGCGCGTGACGGAGTTCTTCCACAACGCCGCGTAGATGGTCAGATAGCGGCGCAATCCCGAAGCCGATGCCGGCGCGTCAGACTTTAGGCTTTGGACTTCAGACTTTAGACTCATGGTTAGCCTCCCGCTGCGGCGTATTTTCTGATCCCGCGATGCCAGGCGAAGCGCGCCAACGCGTAAGCGATCAAGACCCAGGCGGCTTGCATCAACAATCCAGACACCAGATTTGAGCCGGTGATTTTGCCGAGGTAGATGCCGACCGGCAGATAGAGTTGATATGGAAACGGCGTGTATAACAGGATTTGTTGCACGCTGGCCGGCAGAATATCCAGCGGGAACATGTGGCCGCTGGCGATGTATTCAAACGCGTAGAGGATGAAGACAAGCGTCGAGATTTCCATCAGCCAGAACGCCAGCATCGCCATCGTGTAAGACAGAAAGAATTGCAGCATCGCCGTCAGGAAGACGGAGAACAGGAAGAGGGCGAACGTCGCGAAGTCCGGCGGCAGGATGAAGTATTTGTGCAGGTAGAGCACGACCAGCGTGATGGGGATGAATGCCACCGTCAGATACGTCGCGCGCCCGGACAGGAACAGGCAGAAGCGAAACCACAGGTAATCCACCGGCTTGAGCAGGAACTGGCTGATGTTGCCATCCTTGATGTCGGCGGCGATCTGCCAATCGTCCTCGTTCACGGCCGTCAGCGCATCCACGATGGTGACGATGAGATAATACGTCGTCATCTCCATCAGCGTGTAGGTGGCCACTGATGCGCCTTCGCCTTTACCTGCATAAATATTGCGCCAGAGCAGCAGGATGGCGGTGAGCGGAATGAAACCGAACAACGTGCGCGCGAGAAAATTGAACCGGTAGGTCAGATGGTTCTGCACTCCGATGCCGATGACGTGCCAATACTTTTTCATGCGTAACAGCAGGCGCAGCTTAGGCGGCGTTTGGGTCGGAGGAAACAAACTTTTATTTCCGACCGTGACCCGTTCCGTTCGTGAAATGCGCGGTAGCAAATCGAGTTAAAAGTTGCAAGACAGCCTGATTTTTTTGCAGAAGAGAGTCGCTTGTGATTCCGGGGTTGATTACTAATCAACCATGGAAACGACCTCCAACTGGTTTCTGTGGGCGATTCTGTCGGCGGTGTTCGCGGCCCTCACCGCCATCTTCGCGAAGCTCGGTCTGCAAGGCGTGGATTCCGATCTCGCCACGCTCATCCGCACCTTTGTCATCCTCGGTGTGCTCGGCGCGTTCGTTTACTTCGCGGGCAAGTGGACCAATCCCTTCAATCTGCCGTCGCGCACGTGGCTGTTTCTCGTGCTCTCGGGACTGGCCACGGGCGCATCGTGGGTCTGCTACTTCCGCGCGTTGAAAGTCGGGGATGCCTCGAAGGTCGCGCCCGTGGACAAATTCAGCCTGCTGCTCGTGGTGCTCTTCGCCGTGGTGTTCCTGAAAGAGCGGCCCGTCTTCCGTGAATGGATCGGCATCGCGATGGTCGGCGCGGGCGTGCTTGTGCTGGCGTTCAAACGGTGAAAATTTCCTCGGCGCCAATTTCAAAATCTTTTCGATTTCTGGCGCGGGCCGAGAACGATTGCCAGAATCAATCCAGTCCCAAAGCCACCGATATGGGCCCAATAAGCGACGCCCATGCCGGCCACCTTGCTGGCCTGCCATAAGCCAAGGCCTTGCAGCCCGATCCAGATCAGCAGAAAGCACCACGCCGGCATCCGGATGAAGCGGATGATGAAAAGCAGCTTTACCCGCGCTTTCGGATGCAGCACCAGATACGCGCCGAGCACCCCGCTGATCGCACCGCTGGCGCCCACCATCGGAATTTTCGCCTGCACATTCAATACGACGTGCGTTACCGCTCCTGCCACGCCGCTCAGGAGGTAGAAGAAAACAAATTTGATGCGTCCAATCTCATCTTCGACGTTGTCGCCGAAAATCCAGAGAAACCACATGTTGCCGAGCAGGTGCGCAATCCCGCCATGCATGAACATGGACGTGAACAGATGTTCGACACCGGGCAGCGAGACCGGATGCAATTCCGTTGGAACTAATCCAGCCAGGGTTACCGAATGCTGCAAGCCCACGCGCAACTGCCACGCGAAGAACACCGCGAGGTTCGCCAGGATCAACAACACCGTCACAGCGGGAAAGCGCTTGGAGGGGTTCTCGTCGGAGATGGGAAGCATACGTGTGCGATTTGGAATCGTACCGTCAAACCGTTAGAAATTTTGAGTAACCGTCCGCAGCAGCTTGCGTGTCTCCGTCTGGCAGACATGGAAGGCCATCCCGATCCCCGCGCCGAAGCCGAGTCCATAGCACAAGCCCCAGAGCGTTTTAGATAAAACCGAACGCGTGCCTGGGCTGAGCACCAGGCCGGACGCATTATTTTCCTTCAAGGCCTTCACAAGGTTGTAGGCCCATTCCCCGACGAAGTAACCGGCCACATTCGCCAGCAACAACACGGCAAAGATTTTTAGGAATTCTTTCCCAACGCCAAATCCGAGGGCGAGCATTCCGCTCATGACCGCGATGCCGGCCAACGCTCCGACGACACTGCCGGTCACCCCGCGAAAGGCCATCCAGCCGATGGTCCAGGCGACCGCATAACCCACGAACGTCTGGCTGAAGATCTGGTAGAACTGTGACAACGAACCCGGACCGATGATGAGCCGATGCAATAACAGGCCACTCAAGCCGATGAAAACCACGGCACACGCCACATACAAACCCAATTCTCCCACATGGCGATAAAACCATGATCCGGCCAACACCCAGGGCGCAAATCCACCCAGACTGACCAGCGTGAACCCGATCATGCCGCGGATGACAGACTCGCCCAGCGTCGGCAGATGAACTGGCTGACTGGCAGTTTTGGCACGGGCGACAACACTCTGAGGATCGAGGCCGAACATGGGGATTAGAGTCGCTCGGAGGAGGAAAATTCAAAACCATAAACCGGGTCCATCGCTCCATGAATTATGGCTTCGCGGGCGTCGCAGGCTTCGTTTCCGCTTTGGCTTCGGTTTCCTTCACGCGTTTGGCCACGATGTCAGATTCGCCGATGCCGGGCGTCTTGCGATGCAATTTGATTTCATCTCCCGTCAGCTTGCCCGTGTATTCGATGCGCAGTTCATTGGTTCGCGTCGTGTCCCTTCGGTCCGGAAGTCGGAGCGGCTCGACAAAGGAGATTTCATCCTTGTCCGTCTTGAAGTCCACGAGCTTCACCTCGTTCGTTCCCATCTGGCGTTCGCCGATCGCCTTTTCGGCGAGCTTGCCGTTCTCAAGCTTGAACTCGAACGTATATCATTGCTTGCCAATTCCGGTAGCAAACTCCGCTTTCCATTTCCCGACAAAGGATTCATCTGCGCTCCAGGCGGGAACGGCCAACGCCAGCAGCAACGAAGTCAGCGCGACTGTTTTGAAGGAATGTTTCATAAAGCCTTTCTTGGTTCGGTTGTTGAATTGGACCGCCGGTAGAGAAGCAGAACCGGCCGGCCGGCAAAAGAAAATCCTTCAAACGTGAATCGCGAAAATGGCGGGCACGGAGCGCGACTGTGTCCGCAGGACCAGTCGCAGCGCATGGAAACTAGGCGGCGTTTTGAATGAGAAAATCCCACGGTTGGCGAAGTTGCTGCGGCTAGGTCTGCGACCATAGCCGCGCTCCGGTTCAAGTAGGGCAGACCTGCCGGTCTGCCAACCAATGGCCGGTCCGGCTCGGACGGCGGCGCAGCAACGCCGCACTACCAACTATCCCGTTGTGTCATTCACCCCAGCGTTAGAGCGAACAGCGGCCGTGCGCCAGCACTAACTCTCAGGGTTGAGGAAATGTTTGGGGCGTTGACCCAAGGTAGCGCGTGCCGCGCAACCCTGGGCTGATGGATGGAATCCCGTTGGGATTTTCGGAGTGGACCTAGTCAGCGGTTATTGACGAATTCTTTAATCGTATCTTTGTTAGGATCGAAAAATTTGGAATGCGAGTAGCCTCTCTTTAACTGATTCCAGAGGATTACACCGTTTTGTTTAAATTCGCTAAAACAACCAGCGACAAGTGAAAAATACCAAACTGATAATCCTGCACGCTTGATATGCATTTCTTCCCGAGCTTGTGATTGTAAAAAAGAAACGGCCTCAATCTGTCTTGCTTTAGCTATTGCTTCTTGCGTCCACATGGACATTTTTTCGTCGTAAATTGCGAGCTGCGCTAAACAATCACCTTCTGAAACTGATGATGGGTTTGTGTAAATTCCTTCCGCCAACTTGGAATTATCCATACTTAGCGAATGCAATTTAACCTTTGCTGCTGCGTCTAAAACCAAACCAATCTTCTCATCATCCCACTTGCATAAATCAGAAAACTGATTTTGAAAAAAGACACTCGCTCTCTTGAGCGCCTTTTTTCGGGATGAGGTAAATAGGCCAAACATAGACGTTAGTTCACAAGTTCAAATCCTTGTCCGTCACTGCGCCTTCGCTGGCGCTCGTCACGTGTGCTGCGAATTTGGCGAGCACACCTCGGGGGTAACGTGGGGCGGGTTTCTTCCACGCTTTCTTGCGCTTCGCCAATTCCTTCGCGGGCACGTCGAGCGTGAGGGTGCGTTTCACGGCGTCGAAGATGATCTTGTCGCCGTTCTTCACGAGGGCGATCGGGCCGCCGACGTAGGATTCCGGCGTGACGTGACCGACGACGAAGCCGTGGCTGCCGCCGCTGAACCGTCCGTCGGTGATGAGCGCAACGTCTTTGCCGAGGCCTTTGCCCATGATGGCGCTGGTGGGTGCGAGCATTTCGCGCATGCCCGGTCCGCCTTTCGGTCCTTCGCTGCGGATGACGATGACGTGGCCTTTTTTGACCGTGCCATCGAGAATGGCTTTGAGCGCCTTCTCTTCACCCTCGAACACGATGGCTTTGCCGGTGAAGCTCGTGCCTTCCTTGCCGGTGATTTTGCCGACCGCGCCGGTGGGGGCGAGGTTGCCGTAGAAGATGACGAGGTGGCTGTCTTTCTTGATGGGATTGTCGAGCGGGCGGATGATCTGCTGGCCGTTCGGATAGGGTGCGACGCCTTCAAGGGTTTGAGCCATCGTTTGACCGGTCACCGTCACGGTGTCGCCGTGGAGCAATCCGGCGTCGAGCAGCGTCTTCATGAGCGGGCGGATACCGCCGATGGCGACGAGGGCGCTCATGCTGTATTTGCCGCTGGGCTTGAGGTCGGCGAGCACGGGCACGCGTTTGCCGATGCGCGTGAAGTCGTCAATGGTGAGCTTCACCTTCGCGGCGTGCGCGATGGCGAGCAGGTGCAACACGGCATTGGTCGAACCGCCGAGCGCGATGACAACGGTGATGGCGTTCTCGAAGGCTTTCTTCGTGAGGATGTCGAGAGGCTTGAGTCCCATGCGCAACATTTCGACGACGGCGGCACCGGCGCGGCGGCAATCGTCCATCTTCGCGGGCGAAATGGCGTTTTGCGCGGAGCTGTTGGGCAGACTCATGCCGAGCGCTTCAATCGCACTGGCCATGGTGTTGGCGGTGTACATGCCGCCGCATGAACCCGGGCCGGGGATCGCACAGGATTCAACGGCGTGCAATTCGGCGTCCGAAATTTTTCCGGCAGCATGCTGGCCGATGGCTTCGAACACGGAGACGACGTCGAGGTCTTTGCCGACGTTCGGCGAGTTGGCGGGCGCAGTGGCAGCGGTGAGGCAGCCGGGCAAAATCGTTCCGCCATAGACGAACACGGCCGGGCGGTTCATGCGGGCCATGCAGATCATCGCGCCGGGCATGTTCTTGTCGCAACCACCGATGGCCACGTAGCCGTCCATGCCGCCGCAGCCGACGACGGTTTCGATGGAGTCGGCGATGACTTCGCGCGACACGAGCGAATACTTCATGGCTTCGTTGCCGTTCGAGATGCCGTCGGAAACGGTGATGGTGTTGAAAATAATGGCCTTGCCGCCGTTCGCGTTCGCGCCTTTCTCGGCTTCGAGTGCGAGTTTATCAATGTGCATGTTGCACGGCGTGACGTTGCTCCAAGTGGAGGCGATGCCGATGATGGGTTTCTTGAAATCAGCCTCGGTAAAGCCGACGGGATAAAGCATGGAGCGGGCAGCGGCGCGGTGCGGTCCGTCCAAAAGGCCGCTGGAGAACGGACGCATTGAATTCTTGTTCGCGGAAATTTTCTTTTTCATCGGCGCAAATGGTGACAAAAACAATCCGGCGCGGCAAGGCGGAGGAATTCAACGCAAAGACGCAGCCGGATGCGTTGTGTTATTGATAGATGTTCCACGAATCAACGCCGCGCCTTATATGGCGTGGTTTCCAACCGCAAAACCTGTTACGACTTTTATGGCGTGCCGAAATCCTCCATCAATAAAACCCAAGACCTGCTCGCAGGAAATGTTCGCCGACTCCGCGAGAAGGCGGGATGGACACAAGAACAAGCCGCCGATGCAATGGAGATTGCTACCCGGCATTACCAGAAGATTGAAGCCGGAGATGTCAATGTGACGGTGGCTACCCTCGTGCGCGTAGCCAAAGCGTTTGGGGTTGATGTCAAATCATTGTTCGAGGAGGGCAAATGAGCAAGCGAAGCGATACCGCTTCGCTTGTTGGCGAAGAAAAGACGCCGAACGCTCGCATTGCCGAACTTTACGGTTTGTCTCCCAATGTTTTCCAAGATGAAGCGACCCGGTTGGCAGGCGTCAGGCTTTGCCCATTCCGCAAGACCACTTGTGACGTGAGCGCGAACCGGAATCGCGTCGCCAATCTTGATTTCGATCACAAGGGGGTTCGGGCTGATGCGCCTGCGGTTGAGAAAGTTTATGGCAGCGAGCCGCTGCCGTTGGGAGTTTGCTCTTGTTGGGTGCGACGGCAGAACGAGTCGGTCGAACGTCCATGGATTCTCTGTCCGAAACGACTGCTCGCCCTCGAACCGCCGCGTCCTGTGATTCCAAAGGAAGTCCGACACCTTGTTGAAATCAAAAATGGCCGCGAGGTTGGTGTGTGGCGTGAATTGAAATTCCGCCGTCGGGAAAGCGACACACCGTCAGGCCGCTTCTTTGAATACACTTTTGACTACTTGCTCATGGAACTGAATTCGGCAGGTTTGCCGACGGGAGTTCCCTACGTTGTCGAAGTGATGACTTCCAGCACGCGAGGCGGAGGCTTGTCCGAACACATGACCGACGTGTTGCTTGGCAGGCCGCAGCGTCATTTGGGCAAAGTTGTGGATTCGATATACACGCCCAACTACCGCCAAGTATTTGAGCGGATGCTCGGCCAGTTCATTGCCAAGTCGGAGATCGCGCAGCATTGGGGCGGGCGAACCGTTTGGGTGTTTCAAGACGTGCTGCTGAATTACATCGAGCAAACCACGGCGTTTTCGTCTGCCGAATTGGACTCGGCCAGTTCGCCAAATGTTTTCGGTGAGGTGTATCAACTGGTGAAACCCAAGGGCAGTGAATCTGCCGGGCTGCATTTGAAGCATCACAAGTCGCTTCGCGGAACGGCCCGGCTGGATCGCGCCTCGAAGGATTTCACCGCCCTTTTGGGTTTGGGTTACGCGCCGAAACTTTCGGAACTCATGGATACCTTGGCTGGCGGAGCAAAGCGCGTCTCGAAAGGAACAAAGGCCGGATTTTTCAAGTTCAAGTGGGGCGACGACATTGATCCACGCACTTCCGAACCGCGAGTCACCGGTCTAAAAGCGTGATTTGCTCCACTTCCGGCTGCGTCTCTGTTCCCCATTCTTCACTTTGAAGTCTTCTCATCACGGCATCGCCCTTGAGTTGCTTCACTTGGTAACGAACTTCCGGCTTCAGTTCGCTGACGGAAACGTGGTCCAGATATTGTGCGAGCTTTTGCCCAAGTGCGCGGGCAAGCAATGGTGGAACAGCGCTGCCCACCAGCGCCGAGAGCTTTCGGATTTCATTCGTGCCGACAAAGCTGAAAGAGTCCGGGAATGATTGCAGTCTGGCCGCTTCCCGCATCGTGACCGCACGATCCATTTCAGGATGACCGAACTGACCAGAGCCGACGTGATAGGCAAACTTTGTAATTGTGCGTGCCGGCTCAGACCAGTTCAGCCTTGTGTAGCTGTAATGGTAATGTGATTTGGGCCGCAGTTCGTCCGGCAACTCCGCGCAGGTTTGCCCGGGTCGCATTGCTTGCAACCGAATCAGGCCGCCCTTCCCCAACTTGCGCGCCAGATGATTAAACGGCACGCCTTGCGGATTGCGCATGAGCGAACGAAAGGCCGTCAGTTTTGCGGTAGGGTAGCGAACTGTGGAATGGTCGTAATGGTCATGCTCCGTGGCTGATGGCAGATCCCCGATGGCTTCGCGCACGGAAACCCAATAGCCGGAATCGCCCGGCAACCACTCTGACGCAGCGAGCAAGCTCGGATGCTGCAACGGATACGGAACATGAGTTGGAGTCGGAAACGCCAGTGATAAACCCGTCCGCGCGAAATCTTCTTTTCTCTGGCAAAGGAAAAAAGCCCGGCGGCGCATTTGTGGAACGCCGTAGTCGGCAGCGTTCAACACGCGAACGACAGTCCGGTATCCAGCCTCGTCCAACGCGGCAATAATTTCTTCGCGCGTTTCGCCGTCACGATGCCTCACCAAGTCAGGCACATTCTCAATCAGGACAACCTTGGGCTGCAATACGGCGGCAAGTTTCACGAACCAACGGAACAATTCATTGCGCGGGTCATCAATCAGCTTGTGCGTGCGCGTGCCAGTGCCGTTTATCGTCCGATTCTGGCTGAATCCCTCGCACGGTGGCCCGCCGATAAGACAATCAAGTCTGTGCTTCGACGCGCCAGCCGCTTCATCCAAAGTTTTTTGAACATCACTGGCAGAAAGATTTTCAATCGGCTCGACGATGGCTTGAGGCCGAACGCCTTCAAGCAATTCGTGGTTGTGTTGAAATGTTGCACCGGCTTCCGGCTTGATGTCATTGCCGAGCAACGTGCGAAATCGCCCCGTCATTCCCAAACCATATGACAAGCCACCACACCCGCAGAACGCGTCCAGCACCGAGTATTGCGGAGTAAAATGCTTTTTCTGGTTTGCCGTCATCTGTCGCCAATTAAACACGCCATATATGGCGCTGTCAACTTCGTTTTGCTTTCACATTCAGCAAGCCAAAACACTTCCGACCACCCGAATTCATTTTCATCGAACACGCGAGCGGCTTGGATTGGAACGAGGACGGACGAGCGGAAGGATTTTAATTCATTGCCACCAAGAGAATTTCGACACCTCATCCATTACTTTCCTGATCCGGCGAAGTAGCGCGGCGTCGGTAATAACGGACAAGTCGGCGTCAAAAGATTCGCGGAAGGCCGTGTTCACGCGGCGCGGGCGAGGCGTTGGAAGATTTTTTTACGAGTCGTAAGCCGGGATTTTTCGCCGTCCTGAACCGCCTTGAGCATGGCCATGTCTTCCAAGCTTTCCTGCAAAGCCTCACGCAAGAGATCGTGACGCTCTTCGAGAACTTCGACGACGGCGTCTTTCAGGAGGACTTTGATGCGGCGTTCTTCAACAGCAGTCATGGGCAAACATTAGGCCGCAAGCCTTAGCAAGTCAATCTGGCCTTCCGCTAGGGCTGACGCGCGGGTGTGACTGGAACTGCCGTTCACTGGCGGCGAGCGCTCCGTTGGAGTTCAAGCTTTAGCTTGTCCGGCGGGGGTGGGTGGGCGGAAACAAGCTAAAGCTTGAACTCCAACAAAAATTGAACGGCAGTTCCAGTCAACCCTCCGCGCAGCCCACGCCGGTTTCGATGGAGCCGGCGATGACTTCGCGCGAGACGAGCGAATACTTCATGGCTTCGTTGCCGTTGGAGATGCCATCGGAGACGGTGATGGTTTTGGGGCTAATCAAACTTGTCATGAGTTTTCATGAGCGGCTTTGACTTGCTCGGAGAGCTTGGCGCTCGTTTACTTGGCGCATGACCAAGCCATTCCAGATTTCCCGGCGTTCTTTTCTTAATCGCTGTGCGCTCACGGCGGCGGCCACGGGTTTGCCGCTGTGGTTTATCGAACGCGAACTCGCGCGGGCCGCTGAACCGGTCGCCAACACGACCAGTCCGAATGCTCGTCCGGGCGTGGCGCTGGTCGGTTGTGGCGGCATGGGGCGCGGCGATGCGCAGAACGCCAGTCGCTTTGGGGACATTGTGGCGGTTTGCGATGTGGATAAAAATCACGTCG
Organism: uncultured Bifidobacterium sp.; assembly: GCA_964594985.1. GTDB lineage: Bacteria > Verrucomicrobiota > Verrucomicrobiia > Limisphaerales > JADLHS01 > JADLHS01. The sequence goes on along the minus strand of CAZQNQ010000003.1, from coordinate 233,764 downwards.
AGCAAGCAGTGAAGCAGTTCACCAAGGGTGACAAAGTTCCCACAGGGTTCGGCGACTTCCGCAAGGTCATGGAGCGCGACGATGTTCACGTCATCGTGCAGGCCACGCCAGATCATTGGCATACGCTCGTCAATCTGGCTGCGGCCAAAGCGAAGAAAGACGTTTACGGAGAGAAGCCGTTGACACTGACGATTGATGAAGGCAAACACCTCGTCAAAGCCGTGCGGAGTAGCGGTATCGTTCTGCAGACCGGCACGCAACAGCGCAGCGACAAAAAATTTCGCCTCGCGTGCGAACTGGTTCGTAATGGGCGCATCGGCAAATTGAAACAGGTCAGTGTGTGGGTGCCGGCGGGCATCATGTCCGGGCCGTTCCAGCCGACGCCGGTGCCGCAGGGATTCAACTGGGACTTCTGGCTCGGGCGGGCGCCGCAGGTGGATTATCTCAAGGAGCGCACGCATGGCTCGTTTCGTTGGTGGTTTGATTATTCCGGCGGCCCGGTCACGGATTGGGGCGCGCATCACAACGACATCGCGCGCTGGGCCATCGGCGAGGACGGCCCGGTGGACGTGGAAGCACGCGCGTTGACGGAGGTGATCGCTGGCGGCTACACGACGCCCGCGCAGTTCGAGGCCACGCTCACGTGGGGCAACGGCGTAAAACAGATCGTACGCACCACGCCGGATGACACGCCGTTCGGTGGCGTAGTGAAACCGGATGGCCAGCGCAACGGCGTGAAGTTCGAGGGCACGGATGGTTGGCTCTGGGTGAATCGTTCCGACCTGAACGCCAGCAAGGATGAGATCATCGAAACGCCTTTGCCCGCCGATGCCATCAAATTGGAGAACAGTTCCGATCACATGCGGAACTTTTTCGACGCGGTGCGCTCACGCAAAGACCCGATTTGCCCGGTGGAAACCGGCCATCGTTCGGCGGTGGTGGGACATCTCATTGTCATTGCGTTGCGGCTCGGCAAGAAACTTCAGTGGGACGCGAAGGCGGAAGTGTTCGTCGGTGAAAACGCGAAGGAAGGCAACGCCCATCTCGCCCGGGAAATGCGCCAGCCGTACGACTATAGCTTTGTGGCGTGAGGAGCGTGGAGCAGTGCTTCGCTCAGGACCAGGCTGACAGCGGGTAGTCTGTTTGCGGTTCGGGCCGATTGCGATTCTGCCACGCGCGCCAGCCGACCCACGCACAGGCCGCGATCATCCCAAGCCAGCCGGCGATCTTGAGCGCCGCGGCGATGGTTGTGTCGTATTCCAGCAAGTGCCAGCGAGTGAGAATCCGATGCCAATCGTGATCGCCGCCGCCGACCAGTGGCAACAACTGCGCCCGCGCGTCCGCTAGGTAGCGGGCGATGTTCAGCCAATTTTCAAAGAACCAGATCCACGCGCCGGCAAACGACAGCGTTTGCCCCTTGCGCCAGAAGCTCACCGCCAGCACGACCGGGAATACCAGTTGTCCGATGGTGCCGCCGTAAGTTTCCAGTCGCTCGCTGAATAGCCCAAAGATTGGATGTCCCGCTTCGTGAAAAAGCAGGTTCGCGTGATCCACAATGAAAACAAATCCCGGCTCCGAGCACAGCACCAGCGTGAAGAAAAGCCCTGCGGCAATCGCAAAGCCAATCAACTTAAACCTCGTGACCAGGTCCCATTCCGTGCGTTCCATGCGCCGAAATCAGCCGGATGCGTGCCAGAAACCGCTGCTATTGAGACGGAGCGCGGGCGGTCCCTCGCCCGCAGCGCCCCCGCTTGCCAGGAAAATGTTCGGGTTCTTCCATGCACGCTCTGCTCTCGGCGCGCTCTGGCCCTTCCGTCCCGGGAGCGCTGGCGTCCCGCCGGCGTGTTTCGCGAGGCCGTCGGAAATCGTTCCCCGAGGTCCGGCGTGACGAGTTGGAGTCCAAGCTCCAGCTTGTCCGGGCGGGGATTGGTGCGCGGAAACAAGCTAAAGCTTGAAATCAACCAATATGGCGCGGCCCTCCTCAGAGCCGGTTTGAAAACCTGGAACTGGCGGCAGGGATGCCGCCAGAACCCGCAGGCAGGATGCCTGCGTTACGGCGTAGCGCGGGCATCCTGCCCGCGGGTTCACGGAGCATCCTTGCTCCGGGTTTCCAACGCGGAGTTTTCAAACCGGCTCTCAGTCACAACCGCCCCGCGTTCGGTACTGGTAAAGCGCCCGGTTTCCGTCATAGTCGGGCTGAAAGCTTACCGCAACAGCGGCTCAACTCATGGAAGAACAGGTTTTAACTCTACTCGGTCAGAAAGATTACGCGCCCGCCAACGTGCCGGAAATGCTCCAGCAACTCCAGTGGCCACCCAATCGTCAGCAGGAATTACAAGGCATGTTGCGCACTCTCGAAACTGCTGGCCGCATCACGCGCACCAAGGGCAACCGCTACATCCTCTCGCGCGAAGCCGATCTCATCGCGGGCCGCTTGCAGGTCAATCGCGCCGGCAAAGGTTTCTTGCAGCCGGACGATTCAGGGCTGAAAGAGATCATGATTCCGGAGAACGAAACCGGCACGGCGCTCCACGGCGACCGCGTGCTCGTGCGGCGCAAGGTCCGCGCCCGTGGGTTGCGACCGGATCGCGGCGCGGAGCAGGAAACCGGTTCAGTCATCCGTATCCTTGAACGCAAGCGCTCGCAGATCGTCGGCACCTTGCAACGCGGGCGGCAGTTTCTCTACGTGAGGCCCGATGACCCACGCATTGCGCATGACATCTATGTGCCCGAGCCGCGCGATGTGGGCCGCAAGCCTAACATCGGCGATAAGGTCGTGGTCGAGTTGCTGGAATGGGAATCGCGCAACACCAACCCCGAGGGCGAAATCATCGAAGTGCTCGGTGCGCCTGACGAGGAAGGCGTGGACATGCTTTCCGTGCTGCGCCAATACAATCTGCCGCTGCACTTTCCCAAACCCGTGCTCGCCGAAGCCCGCGCCATCGGCACGACGGTGCAACCGCACGAACTCGCCGGACGCGAGGATTGTCGCGCGCATCAGGTCATCACGATTGATCCTGACGATGCGAAGGATTTCGATGACGCCATCTGTCTCCAACGCATTTCGCAGGATCATTGGAAGCTCTGGGTTCACATCGCCGACGTGTCGCATTACGTGAAGCCGGGCACGGCGTTGGATGACGAGGCGCGCAAACGCGGCAACTCCACCTATCTCGTGGACCGCGTCATCCCGATGTTGCCCGAAGCCTTGAGCAACGAACTTTGTTCGCTCAAACCCAACGTGGATCGCCTGACCAAGTGCGTGGAATTTCTCGTCGCCGCCGATGGTCGCGTGTTGAGCACCAAGTTTTATCCCGCCGTGATTCATTCGCAACGCCGCTTCACCTACAAGGAAGTATTCGCGATTCTGGAGGAGCGCCGATCTCCCGATCGGTTCGGCGCCGGGAATGTACCGCAACTGGAGCGCCGATCGCCGCATCGGCTCGGCTCTGAAACGGAATCGAAACTGGCCGATACGGAGATCGGCGCTCCGGTGCCGGAATCCATTGTTCGCATGTTGCACGATGCGCATGAACTCGCGCAAAAGATCCGCCGCCTGCGCTTCAAGAACGGTTCGCTCGCGCTGGATTTTCCCGAAACCAAGATCCGCCTCGACGAACAGGGCCGCGTCCTGCGCATCGAGAAGATCGAGAACGACGTCTCGCATCAGTTGATCGAGGAATACATGCTGCTCGCCAACGAAGCCGTGGCCGCGCGCTTGATGAGCCAGAATCAAAAGGCCATCTACCGCGTCCACGAAGAACCCGACGCGCGCCGCATCAACGAATTTCGCGAGGACGTCCTCAGCCATCACATCCCGTGCGGCAACCTCACCAAGCGCCCCGAAGTCTCGAAGCTCCTGCAGAAGCTCGACACCATCCCCATCGGCGCGGCGCTGAAGATCGGTTTTCTCCGCTCGCTCATGCGCGCCCGCTACGCCGTCGAACCGCTCGGGCATTACGGACTGGCCAAGGCCAAATACACGCACTTCACGTCGCCCATCCGCCGCTACGCTGACCTCGTCGTCCATCGCGCGCTGTTTCAAGCGAGCCACGGTCCGACGCATTCGCTCAAGGAAACCGCCGAACACATCTCCGACACCGAACGCAATTCCGCCGACGCCGAGCGCGACAGCAAGGACGTGAAGATGTATGCGTTCCTGAAAGCGCAACTGGCGATGCCGAAACCGCCGGTGTATCCCGCGCTGGTGACCGACGTGCGCAACTTCGGGTTCTTCGCGGACGTGCCCGGCCTCGCGATGAGCGGGTTGATCCATTGCTCCAGTCTCACGGACGATTTCTACGAATTCGACGAAGCGCGCGGCACGTTGACTGGTCGTCGCAATCGCCGCGTGTTCCGGCTGGGCGATAAAGTGGAAGTGCAGATCGCCAAGGTGGACAGCTTCAAGAAACAGGTGGACTTCCGCCTCGCCCGCGAAGAACGCAAAGCCAGTGATGACCGTGGCGACCGCTCCCGCCCGCCGCAACGTCCGCAACAGCGATTTGATGACCGTCGCCCGCAGCCAGCCCAAGACCGCCGCGCGCCGCGCCCGCAGCAGGGCCAAGCCCAACGTGGACCGCAGCGCTTTCAAGACCGGCAACAACCGCGCCCGCAATCCCGGCCGCAACCGGGTCAGTCGCCGCGCGGACCATCCCGCCCGCAGCAGCAGAAGTTCGGGAAATTCAAAACGCAGCCGAACCGTCCGACGTTGCCGAACCGCCCATCCCGCGATGCCAAATCACAACCAGCGCGTCCGCAATCCGGCGGTGGAAATTTCCAGGCCGGCTCCGCGCGCCCGCAGATTCCGTCCTCCCACTCGCGCTCGAAGTTTGGTGGCAGACGGCGGCGGTGAGGCCCCTCATTTTGGAGTGAGTAACCATGATTAAAAACGACCACGAACTTGAGATCGCGCAGGAACGCGTCCGCCAGTTCGGGCGGCAGGTGGCTCAAATTCGCAAGACGGAAACCAACAGCGAGAATTACCGCCTGTCTGCCAGGGGATTTCTCGCCGAAATTGACCGGATGAATCTGCAAATCCGGGATTACCTCTGGTCAGTTCCCGCCGAACCAACCGCCTCCGCCGCGTAATTTTAATCGCAGTCGCGCCCGCCGTTGCCGTCCCGCCCGTCCCTCGATGCCATGCGGGGCCGCAATCCGGAGGCGGGAACTTCCGCGCCGGGCCGTCGCGTCCGCAGATTCCGTCCTCCCACTCCCGCTTGAAGATTGGGGGAAGACGAAGGCGGTGAGCGTGATGAGTGTTGGTTGTGTGCGCAGCGTAAACAAGCAAGAGATTCCCCATGCCTTTCGTTGATTGATTGGCGAGCACTACCCACAGGAGCTTGACACATGCTTCGCGAGTCGGTAATCCGGCCAAGTCATGACAGACAATCCCAACTCCGAATCCCCACGACAATCAGGTTTGCTGAACATCCTAAAATTCCTGCGATTCGGAGTTTGGAAGAATCAGCACTCAGCGAAAGTTCAGGTAACTGTTGACCGGCGTTTACTGATTGCCGTTTGGGCATTGGCAATCTACGGCGCAATACAGGTCGTTCGCAATTTTGACGGCATGGACGCTACAGTTATACCGGATACCTTTGACTATTCCCTATGGCCGAATGCCGGCGGTCGTGTCAGGGTTCGATTCTACGAATGGTGGGGATTGAAACGTGCAGAATACATCGCGGAGTCTCAGATCTACGTTGATGATGACGACCCAGACAAAACCAAGCAAAGGAGATGGATGATAATAAATGGGAGTGGTCCCAAACTTGACGATTCAGGGCATGAACGTTTTCCAAGACTATTATTCGTGGCTGGCTATATCAGCGCAGACAACTTTCAAACGTATGTGCCAATCGACAAGCGCGACATGCGGTGGTTCAACTTTCGCAGCGTCGAAGTGAAAAGTCGTCCAGGAAAGTGATTTGCCTTTCTGATCAGCATCGTTCCGTTTGGTGCAAACATTGAACTCAGTCGAGCGTTCAGGTTGCTGTTGATGGGATTTTCTTCTTACACTCATCAAGTGCCAACGCAACAGCGCCATCAAACCAAGTCATCCCCTTTACAGCACCATGAAGTGCGTCATCGGTGACTTGAAGATCGAATGGCCCCTTGGGATGCATTAGCTTGTTTCGCAATTCAAAGGTTTTGCACAATTCAGAAAAACCGTCAGCGTCATATTTGATCTTCACTTCAACGCCGTGCGCTTTAGTCAGCAATTTGAATGTTTGCTTTACGTTGTCTGGAAATGGCAAGAAAGCGGGGCGCATCTTTTCGACGTTATTTTCCCGGCACTTGCGGCGTTCAGTGGCTACCTTCAAGTCATCTTCTGACAGGCTGATTCCATAAAACCCTGCCGTTGGAATGCTAATGTTCTTGAACAGTCCGAGAGTTCCTTCAACCAAAGCGCAAACGCAACGTATTACAGTTCGATGCCAGAATTGGGATTTATCCAATCGCCATTGAGCTTCAGCGAATCTGACGTCGGCAGTCAGCACTTTGATGGTGAGCATCAACTGCCTGTGCATCTTAACAATTTCTGCAGCGCTTTTTTTCTGGGCTTCACTCATTCGAGCTTTCATTTGGCAATAATTAAGGCGCAGCCGACCGAGAGCAAATACTGATTTCAGCACCGCGAAAGCGGTGCTAAAGCCACCTCATACCAAACGCTGGCGCGCTGGCCCGGCGTCCTCGAACATCGCCAATCATCTTGGACTGTGTCGGCAAAGCCTCGCGGCGACGGCGCTTTCGCCTGGCACGAACGGTTTCGCATTGATTCACGCCCTCGTCCAAAGCGGTGTCGCGCTGCGCTTGCTCCCGCAGTCCATGACGCGCTCGGAGTTGCCAAGTGTCCTCAAGCATCGCGAAGCGTTTGGACTGCGGCGCGTTTACCGCCGCTTTTCCCGGAGCGCAGGGCAGGATTTAACCGCGAATCATGCGCAATACTCGAACCACAAACTCCCAAAGCCCTTTTCGTGTATTTAGTGTATTTCGTGGTTCATCGGATTTGTATTACGACCTCCCTCACCTGTTTCCTCTCCCCAAGGAGAGGACATCCCTTTTCCCGTCTCCTACTTGCTCGATGGGCCTCCTGCCAACTCCGCCACACGACAATCCAAGAAACCGGCGAATGTTCCACCTTCTCCCGGGGGAGAAGGCCGGGATGAGGGCGAGCGTCAAACCATTCTCTTGTTTGCCACCGCACTCCAAACGCTGGCGCGCTGGTCCGGCGTCCTCAAACCTCGCCAATCATCTTGGACTGCGCCGGCCGCCCGCCGAGCCAAAGCCTTGGCGGAGGCTGGAGCATCGCGGCAACGGCGCTTTCACCTGGCACGAACGGTTCCGCATTGATTTCACGCCTCACCCAAAGCGGTGTCGCGCTGCGCTTGCTCCCGCAGTCCATGACGCGCTCGGAGTTGCCAAGTGTCCTCAAGCATCGCGAAGCGTTTGGACTGCGGCGCGTTTACCGCCGCTTTTCCCGGAGCGCAGGGCAGGATTTAACCGCGAATCATGCGCAATACTCGAACCACAAACTCCCAAAGCCCTTTTCGTGTATTTAGTGTATTTCGTGGTTCATCGGATTTGTATTACGACCTCCCTCACCTGTTTCCTCTCCCCAAGGAGAGGACATTCTTTTCCCGTCTCCCGTTTGCTCGATGCGCCTGCTACCAGCGCCGCCGCATGACATTCCAAGAAACCGGCGAACGATTCACCTTCTCCCCGGGGGAGAAGGCCGGGATGAGGGCGAGCGTTAAACCATTCTCTTGCTTGCCACCGCACTCCAAACGTTGGCGCGCTGGCCCGGCGACCTCGAACTTCGCAAATCATCTTGGACTTGCCTCGGCAGCCTGCCGAGCCGAAGCCTTGGTGGAGGCTGGAGCCTCGCGGCAACGGCGCTTTCGTCTGGCACGAACGTTTCCGCATTGATTCCCGCCTCACCCAAAGCGGTGTCGCGCTACGCTTGCCCCCGCACTCCAAGATGCATGTCCGGCCAGTGATGGTAGGGCGCGTCAGTCCCTGCGCGCCATCGTGGCAGCACCGAACGCGTCCGTTCCAGCGAGGCGGCGGGCAAGGGACTGCCCGCCCTACCTTGAGTGCCAGCGGCACCGGCGCTTTGCGTTTCAACTTCCGGGATGGACAAGCCCGAATCGGTCGGGGAGTATCAGCGCAGTCAATTACTCCCCTATGGACGAACAAAATCCCGGAGTTCCGCCGGTTGTCTGGAGCGTCCAGAGAGGCGGAACATTCTGAGCTGTGGCCCCGGAGCTTCTCCGGGATGGCGCTTCGGCGTTTCTCCAGCGGCCTAAGTTTATCCCTTAGCCCATCGTTTACGCCGGAATAGTATTATCGCGAGGGAATTCAGGATTGGCCTGATAGCCAAGCAAGGGGTCGGCGCTGGCCGTCTGTTCAGCCGTCTCCGGTTCTTTGTCCAGATCAATCGTCCCGAAATTGCGGCCGCTTTGCTGGAGAATGGTGCGGAAGGCCGGGGCCAGCCAGACCCGCTTCTTGTTGCGCGAATCATTCTCTCCGTGCTTCATGAGCCGGAAGTGGCCGGTATCGTCGGCTTCGATCACCCGATCTTCGAGCATACGTTGCAGGACGGGCACCGCCCAGTGTTCATTTTCGCGAAAGCGCCATTTGCCACCGGCGCGGCGGCAGATCTCCTTGCGGGATACGAACTGGCCCGGCCACGATTTGAGAAACAGGGTGATAGCGGTTTGATCGGCGTCCATAGTGTCGTCTTTCTTCTGCCAACACCTTACCAACCGGGAGTAAGTCTGCCATGAGAACGAACCGGATTCACTTCCCGGGAGCGCCGCCAGAACCGCCCCGGGAAAGCCCCGGGTGTTTTCCTCCGGCAAGACCGCCGGCCGTTTCAAGCGAGCGAACCGATCCGCCGCAAACGCAGCACCGGCTCGCTCTGCTGGCGCGACGCCGTGAGATCCACGTCGAACTCGGCCACCCAGTCATTGTGCTCCGCTGGGTCAACGAGCATTTGTTGCACGCGCCAGGATTTCTTGTCTTCTGATGGCACGACGTAGGTGTGGCGGGCGTTGCGGGCGTTCGGTTCAAGACAGATGCGCTCGTGGTCGGCGTAATACGCGTCCAGCGCGACTTGGAGTCGGGCAGCGGTCCACGGCTGACCATCGGCATCCAGCGGCACGCCCCTCACCCCGTCCCTCTCCCCATCCGATGGGGAGAGGGTGGCCGAAGGTCGGGTGAGGGGTTCGCTTACCGGTTTGATTGCAAGATTCGCCAGCGCAGCTTCATAATCCTCAACCACCAACCCGCGCAGGAAGGTGAAGATACGATTGCGGATCGCAGTGGTGAAGGCTTTGGTGTCGCGAGTGATGTCTTGCGCGGCTTCCTCGGCACCGGGCGGGCGGACTTCCTTAGCTTCGCCGGGACGATAATTCGGGTCGCGCATCTTTTCCCACTCATCGAGGAGGCTCGAATCCACCTGCCGGATCATCGTGCCAAGATAGAGTTCCATCTCGCGGACCTGCTCGTTCTTGGCGGCGTCGGGGACGGTTTGCGCGAGGACTTTGAACACGCTGTTCAGATGCCGCAGCAATACGCCTTCGGCGCGGTGCAATTCGTAGAGCTTGATGTAATCCGCGAAGGAGCGGAATTCCTCGAACATCTCGCGCACAATGGATTTCAGGTGGATGTTTTCCTCGCCCACCCACGGATGCCGCGCGGCAAAGGCGTTGAACGTGGAATAGATGAACTCGCGATTTGGTTTGGGATGCTCACATTTTTCCAGTTCCTCCATGCGCTGATCGTATTCGATGCCTTCCATCTTCATCTCGGCCATCTTCTGGTCCTTCACCTTGTCGAGCTGCTTGCGGAGAATGATGTCCGGATCTTCGAGGATGGACTCGACGAGCGTGAGCAGGACGAGCGCATAATCCGGCGCTTGCGGGTCCATGAGCGGAATCGTCTCCAACAGGTAAAGCGACAACACCTGATCCATCGAGAAATCGTCCTGCAGCTCGACGTTCACGCGAATCTTTTGTTCGCCCTCACCCCGGCCCTCTCCCCCGGGGAGAGGGGGAATCGTCTCCCGCGCCTTGGCGGAATCATGCGTTGAGTTTGAAACATCTGCTGCCGAAGAATCGGTAGGCGTCCTTTGCTGTTCCCTCTCCTGGGGGAGAGGGTCAGGGTGAGGGCGGACTCCACGTGGATTGATGAACTCCACAATCTTGCGATCCAACAGCGAGCGGAACAATTGCCACGCGCGTTTGATGTGCGCCTGTTTCTGGCGCGGCGTTTCGTGGCAATCGCGGATGAGTTTCCGCATCGCGGCGCAACCATCACCTTTGCGACTGAGCACATTCAGCAACATCCCATGCGTGACCTGAAAGCGGGACGTGAGTTTTTCCGGCGCGGCCGCAATCAGGCGGACGTAGGTGTTCTTGTCCCAGTTGACGAAATTTTTCTCCGGCGGCTGGCGTTTTACGGACTTCTTGCCATCACGCGCGGCTTTCTCGGCAAGCTTGAGGTTTTCGATGACGTGTTCCGGGGCTTGCGCCACCACCCAGCCTTGGTCATCAAAACCTTTTCGCCCGGCACGTCCGGCGATTTGATGAAAATCCCGCGCACTCAGGATGCCGGTCTTCTGGCCGTCGTATTTGCACAGGCGCGTGAACAGCACGGTGCGGATTGGCACGTTGATGCCGACGCCGAGCGTGTCCGTCCCGCAGATGACCTTGAGCAATCCTTTCTGCGCGAGTTGCTCGATCAGCACCCGATACTTCGGCAGCAATCCGGCGTGATGCAGGCCGATGCCGTGCCGCAGCCACTTCTTGATCTCCGGGCCGTACGGACTGGTGAACTTGAAACCTTCGAGTGTGTTCGCGATGGCGGCCTTTTCGTCGCGGGTGCAGACGTTGATGCTCGTGAAATCCTGCGCACTTTGGGCGGCTTCCAGTTGCGTGAAGTGGACGACATACACCGGCGCTTTACCGCTAGCGACGAGGCTTTCCAAAGTTTTGGCGAGCGGCAGTTCGGAATACTCGTGGGCCAGCGGCACGGGGCGATCGGTGGACTTCACCGCTACGGTCGGACGACCGGTATGGCGCGTGAGTTCCTCCTCGAAGAAGGTCGTGTCGCCGAGCGTGGCGGACATCAGGAGGAAGCGCGTCTGCGGCAGCGTCAACAGCGGGACCTGCCACGCCACACCGCGCTCGCGGTCGGCGTAATAATGGAACTCGTCCATGACCACGTCCTGTACGTTGGCCGCCGAACCCTCGCGCAACGCGATGTTCGCGAGGATTTCCGCCGTGCAGCAGAGGATGGGCGCATCGCGATTCACCGAAGCGTCGCCGGTGCTGAGGCCGACGTTGTCCGGGCCGAACTCGCGGCAGAGCGCCATGAATTTTTCGTTCACCAGCGCCTTGATCGGACAGGTGTAGATCGAGCGCCGGCCTTTGGCGAGGGCCTGAAAGTGGAGCGCCGTGGCGACGAGGGATTTGCCCGAGCCGGTGGGCGTGTTGAGGATGACGTTTTTTTCCTCGAACAATTCCAGGATGGCGGATTCCTGAGCGGGATACAGTTGAAGCTTCCGGCCTTCGGCGTAATCGAGGAAGCTCCCGAGCAACACATCGTTGCTCAGGTTCTCATCGCGCGGAATCAGATCGTAAAGCGTTGCTGGCACAGGGCGGGAACTTTACCCGTTCGTCCAGCGGGAGAGAAGAAAGATGCGCGAAGTTCGGCTGAGAACGTTAACCAGCTCAAAACTTGAATCACTGAGTCGCTTCCCGCATCGCGGCGAACAGGCTTTTGCCAGTGGTTTGTTCGACGGGCTTCTTGGACTTCTCGTCCTCAGTCTCGATGAGTTCAGCAGGAAGTTCTTTCAGGAATTGCGACGGATGACAGGGCATGACCTGGCCGTATTTCTTGCGCCCGGCACAATGGCTGATGGTCAGACTCAGCATCGCGCGCGTGACGGCGACGTAAAACAAGCGACGTTCCTCGTCCAACGTGCCTTCCACTTTTGAGCGTGAATGTGGGAGCAAACCATCCTCCAATCCGATGATATAAACGTGCGGAAATTCCAGTCCTTTGCACGAGTGCATGGTGATGAGCGTGACCGCGTCGCCGGCTTTGTCTTCCTCATCCTCGCGGTCGGAATCGAGCGTCACACTCTCCAGAAATTCCAGCAGCCGGTCGTGCAGCGTGGCTTGCGGTGTTACGTGGTCGTCCATCGTGGCGATGAACTCCTTCAGATTACGGATGCGATTGTCGGCGACTTCAATGTTCTTTTCCGCGCGCCGCAATTCGGCGTAGTAACCGGTGTCGTTGAGAAAGCCATCCGTCCACGCCGCGAGCGAACCGGGGTCGAACTTGTATTTGTTGGGACGCTCGCCCTCACCCCGGCCCTCTCCCCCGGGGAGAGGGGACAGTGATTGAGCGCGGCCAGACGTTTGTGAGTCATTCGTGAAAAGAGCTGCGTCCAGAGTTGAGGGCGGCGGCGTAGCATTCTCCCTCTCCTGGGGGAGAGGGCCGGGGTGAGGGCGGGCAATCAACTCACTTCTGGTTTGTTCCACCAACTGCACAAACGCCTCGATCGCCTCGCGGGTGCGCGCTTGGAAGGTCGTCGTCACCATCGGATTCTTCATTGAGGCGAAGACGGATTCCTTGCGTTCATGACTCGCGGCGAGCAGACGTTCCATCGTCACGTCGCTCAAGCCGCGTGCGGGCGTGTTGGCGATGCGGAGCAGGCTGATGTCGTCGTGCGGGTTGAGGAAGGTCTTGAGATACGCGATCAGATCGCGGATTTCGCGGCGGTCAAAAAAGCTTTGTCCGCCGATGAGGTGATAACGAACTCCGGCGGCGCGCAACGCAGTTTCAATCGGACGCGATTGCAGATTCGTGCGGAACAGGATGGCGTTCTGCGCCCAGGTGACACGCTTGGCGAGCCGGTTGAACTCGATGGAGGCGACAATCTCGCGCGCTTCGTCTTCGTCCGTCTCGAAGGCGCGCAGGGAAATCTTGTTGCCTGTGCCTTTGTCGGACCACAGCGTTTTGACGCGGCGGCGGGCGTTGTTTCTAATGAGCGCGTTGGCGGCGTTGAGAATCGTGTTCGTGGAGCGATAATTCTGCTCCAGCTTGATGATTTTTACCTCGGGGAAATGTTTTTCGATATCAAGGAGGTTGGCGATCTCCGCGCCGCGCCAGCCGTAGATGCTTTGGTCGTCGTCGCCCACGACGCAAAAGTTGCGATGAACTTTTGTCAGCGAGTGGATGAGTTCAAATTGCGAGCCGTTCGTGTCCTGATACTCGTCCGCCATCACGTAGCGATACTTGGCGCGACACGCTTCCAGCGCGTCGGGATGCTCGCGGAACAGGCGGAGCGTGAGCAGAATCAAATCGTCAAAGTCCACGGCGTTGCAGGCGTGCAGCGCGGATTCGTAGCGCTTGGCAACGTGCTGGGCCAAAGCGCGGACGTTGGGATCGCCGAACAAGGCTGAACTTTCCCCGCCGTTCTTGAACTTGCTCAACATCTGCAGCACGGCGGAGGGATCGGTCTTTTCGCCCTTGGCGGAGATGTTCGCGAGAATTTTTTTAACCGCCCCAAGCTGCTCGGATTCGTCGTAGATGACGAAGTTCTTTTTGTAACCCAGCTTCTCGATGTGCTCGCGGAGAATGCGGACACAGAGCGAATGAAACGTGCAGATGGTGGGGCGTTCAGCTTTCTTGCGCTCGCCACGCTCCGCCTTGGGCTGGGGCGGCAGGAGTTTGCGGACACGTTCCTGCATTTCGCGCGCGGCCTTGTTGGTGAAGGTGACGGCGAGGATGTTGATTGGGGCGACGCCTTTGCGGAGCAGATACGCAATGCGATGGGTGATGACGCGGGTTTTGCCCGTGCCCGCGCCGGCCAGGATCAGCACCGGGCCGGTGGTGGTTTCCACGGCTAGGCGTTGCGGCGGGTTGAGCGTGCTCAGGTCGAACATCGGGCGCGGAGTTTAGTTTCCGTGCCGATGATGGCAAGCGGATTGAAAGCTATTCTTGGGAGGTTCTCCTTGGAACCGCGAAAATCGCCAGTGAGCCAAGCAAGGCAATGGTGAGACTATTGGGCTCCGGAACCGTCACTGCAGAGAAAGAAATGCTATCAACAGTTGTTAAGGAATAATTCCGAGCAGGATTGTCATTCACGATTTTCAGTTCTGCAACAGTTCCTGCGAAGCTGGTTATATCGCCTCCATAGCGATTGTCGCCCAAAGAAAGCATAGGAATTTCAAGACCTCCAAGAAATACCTTGAATAGACCAGTGGCCAGAAGTTGGAGCGAGCGTGCCGAACTTGAAATCGTTCCAGTTTGTGAAATGAAAGCATTTACCCATGGGCCAGCGGGGACAGATCCTGGGCCATAAGTTTCGTAACCGCTGTGAAAAGTAAGTGAATATTGGCCTGCAAGGGGAGGGGAATAGCTGCTTTGGGACAGTAGTAGGTACATTTGTGAACTACCAATGTGTCCTGCTCCGTAATAAACATATCCCGTATCAAATCCGCTGCTATGTCCCCAGCCTGGAGCTGCGATGTTCCAGTCAAGGTGGACGCTAGACTGTGCTGGAGGGAAAGGGCCGGGTTGTGCATTTTCAAAACCCAGATTTACAAATTGTTGTGCCTGTAGTGTAGTTGCAATGGTAACACTTGATAAAAGAAGAATCCTGATAGTCTTCATAAACATGCACATGCCCCTGAGTTGCTGCATTTAAGACGATTTTAACTATCGATTCTGTCGTGTCGAGCAAAAAGTCTGGTCAGAATGCAGCGCGGGCAGCAGCGACATCTTGTTGGATTTGCTCGCGTAAGGCTTCGACGGAAGGGAACTTCTGCTCATCCCGCAGCTTGTCTGCGAAGGTGATTTCCATCTCCTGACCGTAGAGTTCGCCGGCGAAATCCAGCAGGTGAACTTCAACGCGGGGCGATGGCGTCGGACTCTGAATCGTAGGCCGAATGCCGATATTCAGCACGGAGCGATGGGTTTTAGATCCAACACGCGCCTGGGCAGCGTAAACGCCGCTCGGCGGAAGCAGCATTCCGGTGGTGTCGAGATTGGCCGTCGGAAAACCGAGCTTGTGGCCGAGCTGATCCCCATGAATCACTTTGCCGGCGATGGAATAGGCGCGGCCCAACATCTGGCTGGCGGCGTCGAAGTCGCCGGCGCGGATGGTGTCGCGGATGCGGGTGCTGCTGACGGTCTGGCCATCAAGTGCGACGGCGGCGAGGCCGTGGACTTGAATATGGAGTTCGTTGCCGAGTTGGTGGAGCAGGGGAACGCTGCCGCTGCGCTTGTAGCCGAACACAAAGTCCGCGCCGACGCAGATGCTTTGAATTTTTCCCAGGTCGGTCGCGAGGCTGCGAATGAAGGCTTCACCGGTCTGCTGGCTGAATTCGCGGTCGAAGGGGATTTCGAGCAGCGCGTCCGCGCCGAGCGATTTGATGGCGCGGACTTTTTGCGGTTGCGAATAGATCAGCGGCGGCACACGGTCGGGGGCGACGATGGCGTTGGGATGCTGGTCGAACGTGACGATGACGGCGATGGCTTCATGCTGCCGCGCGTCGTTGATCGTTTGCCGGATGATTTGTTGATGGCCAAGATGCACGCCGTCAAAGACGCCGATGGCGAGGCAGACTTTGCGGCTGCCGTTGCCGAGTTCTTTGGCGGTGCGGATGGTTTTCATTTAACCACGGATGGACACGGATCAACACGGATACGAACATAACTTGCACGAATTGCTTTTATATCCGTGTTCATCTGTGTTTATCCGTGGTTGAGATTGTTTTAGGCCGCCGCCAATTTCAAAAACGGAATCACGCGCTTTTCCAATTCCGCCGGGGACATGTTCATGACCGCATCCAGCGTCTTGGCGTCGGCGACGTCGAATTTGCCCGAGACGCTGCGGCGCAAGGTCGCGAGATGCGCGCCGCAACCGAGCTTGTTGCCGAGATCGTGCGCGACGCTGCGGACATACGTGCCCTTGGTGCAGGCGAGTTTGAACGCGGCGAGCGGCTCGGTGTATTCGGTGAAACGGAAATTGTAGATGTGGATCAGGCGCGGTTCGCGTTTCACTTCGATGCCTTTGCGGGCGAGTTTGTAGAGCGGCACGCCGTTTTTCTTAATGGCGGAAACCATCGGCGGCACTTGCATCTGGTCGCCGATGAACGTGGCGGCGTCCTCGTTCAACTGATCGAGCGTCATCGGCGGGACGGGCAGGGAAGCGGTCAGTTCGCCGTCGGCGTCGTAGCTGTCGGTGGCTTCACCGAACTTCATCGTGCCCTCGTAAACCTTGTCGTCGCCCATCAGGCGCTCGGACAACTTCGTGCCGCGCCCAAGCACGATGATGAGCAAGCCGGTGGCGTTGGGATCGAGCGTGCCGCAGTGGCCGACCTTCTTGATGCCGAACTTGCGGCGGATGGCGTCCACGACATCGTGCGAAGTCGGGCCGGCGGGTTTATCAATGAGGAGCGCGCCGTCGAGCGCGGAGAAATCTTGCATGGGAAATCATTTCGCAACGTTAATCGCCTTTTTAATGGCGGCCACGACGCGGCGTTGAATGGACATGGGCCGCCCCGCGATGCGCGCTCCGGCTGCCGCCGGATGACCGCCGCCGCCGAACTGGCCGCAAATATCGCTGACGTTCACGTCCTTGTTTTTCGAGCGCAGACTGATGCGGGTGAGTTCGGGTTCAATCTCCTCGAACACGCACGCGACGACGACAGGTTCGATGGCGCGGATGTGGTCAATCAAGCCTTCGGTGTCGTTCGTCTCGGCGCCGGTGCGGGAGAGGTCGGCTTTCTTGAGCCAGAAATAGGCGATGCGGTCGCCGTGCGTGAGCTTGAACTTGTTGTAAACGTGCTTGAGCAGTCGCGCCCGGGAGAGTGGGAATGATTGATAAACCTCGTCGCAAATTTTCGCGAGGTTCGCGCCGCGCGTGACGAGTTCCGCGCCGACGTGGAATGTGCCGGGGCGCGTGCTGGGATATTGAAACGAGCCGGTGTCGGTGCTGACGGCGGTGAACAGCAAGTCGGCAATCGGTTTCGTGATCGGCCAGCGCGCGGTTTTGAGCAAGCGGTAGATCAGTTCACCAGTTGAGGGTTCGCGTGGCGAAACCCAGTTCACGTCGCCGTAACGGGTATTGCTCTCGTGATGGTCAATGTTGATGAGCTGTTTCCGCTGCTGGATGAATTCGGTGACGGTGCCGAGGCGTTCGTAGCTGGCGCAGTCCGTGGCGATGACAAGATCAAACTCCTCGCCGGCCTTGGGCTTCTCAAAATCCTTGCCCGGATCGAGAAAACGATACTTGACGGGAACGGAATCCTGATTCCAACAAACAACCTTCTTGCCTTCAGCGCGAAGGGCGAGCGTGAGGCCAAGCTGGGAGCCGATGCAATCGCCGTCGGGCCGGATGTGGCCGACGACGCAGATCGTCTTCGCGTCGCGGATGACGTCGAGGACGCGGTCAATGATGGGCGGATGCGATTTCATCGGCGGCAACGCATCACTGTCCGGTTGGCTGCTGGGGCGGGGCGGGGGAGTTCTGTTCCAACTCGTCGAGAATCTGCATGACACGATTGCCGCGCACGAGGGAATCATCCGCGACAAACTTGAGGACGGGGGTGTATTTCAAGACGACAGCCTTGGCCATCAATTCCTGGATGCGGGTGCGTTGGTCGGTGAGTTTGGCCAGACCGCGTTTCTGTTGGTCGGGATTGCCCAGGATGCTGATGAAAACGGTCGCTGACTTCAGATCACCGGCGCAATCCACATCGTTGACGGAGATCAGTCCGACGTCGCTGACGTTGAATTCGCGGCGGATCGCCTCGCCGATGGCGCGCTTGAGCAACTCGCGGACTCGTTCGAGACGTAGGTTTGGCATGGCGGTTTGGGACTGAGATTAAGAAAAAGATCAAGATTATGATTAAGAGGGGAACAAGCGTGCGGCTTTGTTCTTAATCTTAATCTTTTTCTTAATCTTAATCCGGTTCATCTTACGATTTACAACTTCTGTGCGACTTTCTCGATCGTATAACACTCGACGACGTCGCCAACGGCGATCTCGCTGAACCCTTCAATGCGGATGCCGCATTCCATGCCGGCCCGGACTTCGTTGACTTCGTCCTGGAAGCGGCGCAACGACTGCGTGACACCTTCGTAAATGACATCCTTGCGGCGGCGGACGCGGACCTTGCCGCGCACGATCCGGCCGAGGGTGACCATGGAGCCGGCAACCGGCACGCCTTTCGACAGGTTGAACACCTGGCGCACTTCCGCCGAACCCACGATGACTTCCTTGCTCAACGGGTCGAGCAAGCCGGTCATACCGGCTTTCACATCGTCAATCAACTCATAGATGATCGCATAAAGCTTGATCTGCACGTTGACGTGCTTGGCTTTCTCCGCTGCGGTGCTGTCCACGCGCGTGTGGAAGCCAAGGATGAGTCCCTGCGAAGCCGAGGCGAGCGCCACGTCGTTTTCCGTGATCGCGCCAACGTCGCTGTGGATGACTTCAAGTTTGACCTTGTCGCTCTCAATCTTGTTGAGCGCGTCCACGATGGCTTCGACCGAACCTTGCGTGTCCGCCTTGACCACCAGTTTGAGCATCTTGCCGGCTTGCTCGTCGAGCGTGGCAAAGAGGTTTTCGAGCGTGACCTTGGACTTGGCGTCCAGGGATTCGGCGCGGCTCGCCATGCGGCGTTCTTCCGCGAGATCGCGGGCGGTGCGTTCGTCGTCCACGACGCTGAATTCCGCCCCGGCGTCCGGCACGCCATTCAAACCGAGAATTTTCACGGCCACGGACGGGGTGGCTTCCTTGAGGCGTTTGCCCTCTTCATTGATGAGGGCGCGGGCCTTGCCGTAATTTTCGCCGCAGATGATGACGTCGCCGAGGCGCAACGTGCCTTTGCGCACAAGCACCGTGGCCATCGGACCACCGGGTTCGATGCCGGACTCGATGACGTTGCCCTTGGCATTGCGATCAGGGTTCGCTTTCAACTCCAGCAAGTCGGCCTGGAGCAGCACCATTTCGAGCAACTTGTCCACGCCTTGCTTGGTGAGCGCGGAACAGTCCACAAAGATCGTTTCCCCACCCCAATCGTCAGGCGTAAGACCTTTTTCCTGCAACTGCTGGCGAACTTTCATCGTGTTCGCGTTCGGGTGATCGCACTTGTTGACCGCCACGAGGATCGGGACTTTCGCGGCCTTCGCGTGGTTCAACGCTTCCAGAGTCTGCGGCATGACGCCGTCGTTCGCCGCGACGACGAGCACGACGATGTCAGTGACGTTCGCGCCGCGCGCGCGCATCGAGCTGAACGCCGCGTGACCGGGCGTGTCGAGGAACGTGATCTGTTGCAGATCGTTCTTCCGTTCGGGATGCGGGAAGGAAATCGTGTAAGCCCCGATGTGCTGCGTGATGCCACCGGCTTCACCATCGGCGACATTGGCTTTGCGGATGACGTCGAGCAACGAGGTTTTGCCGTGGTCCACGTGACCCATGATGGTGACGACGGGCGGACGCGGCTTGAGTTGCTCGGGTTTGTCTTCGAGATCAACTTCGATCTTCTTGACCGGGGCGTGAACCTGACCTTCACCCTTGGCGCGTTTTTCGACCTCGAATTTGACGCCGTACTTGGCGCAAATCTGGATCGCAAATTTTTCATCAATCGCCTGGTTCACGTTGGCGAAGACGCCGGCTTCCATCAGGTCGGCGATGATCTTGAACGGCTTCTGCTTGAGCGCTTCGGCCAGCTCGCGCACGACGATCGGCGGCTTGATGACGATGACTTGCGCGTCAGCCGGCAACGAGAACTTGGGGGCGGCAGGCTTCGCAGGTTCACTGGGGCGACTTGGAGCACCGCCGGGGCCGCGACGAAATTGTTCCGTATTGCCGCCGCGTTGACCGGGACTGCCTTGGCCTGGGCCGCGGCGGAATTGGCCAGTGTCGCCACCGCGCCGTTGAAATCCTGTCTGACCAGGGGGCGTCGGGCGACCCGACGGAGTAACCCCGCCGCCACGTTCGGGCGGTTTTGGCTGCGGGCGGGGCGTGAGTTGGATGAAACCGACCTTCTCACCGACTTGCGGCTTGGGCGGTTCGGGTGGTTTCGGCGGAACAACTGGAGCAGGCGGAGCAACGTGCGCAACCGGTGTTGTTGTGGCTGTTGGCAGCGGCGCAGTTACAAAGTTAGCCTCAGTGACCGGCGCAGTCTCCACGGCGGGAGTGGCTTCGGCGACCACCGGGGTTTCGATGTTTTCCTCAACGACTGATGCGGGTGCCGGGACTTCGACGACCACCGGGGCCGGCGGTGGCTCGGGAGCTTTGATGATTTCGATCTTTTGCTCGACCGGCGCCGGTTTGGGTTCGGGCGCGGGAGCGGCGGAAGGCTTGAGCTTGGCGGCGACGTCGGGGTGGGCCTTGAGGATTTCCTCTTCGAGATATTCGGCGGTGATCTTGTCGAGCGAGCTGGAGGGAACTTTAGCCGCGGCAATGCCCAATGCTTTCGCGGCGGCGAGGATTTCCTTGTTTTCCAAGCCGAGCTTCTTCGAGATTTCGTAAATGCGTACGGGCATAATTCTTCAACACCGACGGCCTATTTGAGCAAAACGCCTTCATAGGCAGGCCAACCGACCGGCAATTTTCTTTGCCACCGTCATACTAAACATTCAAGGTGCGGCGCAACGCCTCGGCGCGCACGGCGGTCAATATCGCGCCGGCCTGATCGCCGATCTGCGGGATGTCCTTCAAATCGTTTTCGTCCGCCTGCAACAAATCTTCCAGTCGGGTCATGCCGGCATGAACCAAAGCATCGGCTTGTTCACGCGTGATACCTTGGATGGCCGCGATCTGATTCACCGCCTCGGCGACCTTTTCCTCAAAGCCCTTGTTGACGACGACTTCGGCTTCGATGTCCACCTGCCAGCCGGTGAGCTTGGAGGTGAGGCGGGCGTTCTGGCCGCGCTTGCCGATGGCGAGCGAGAGTTGGTCATCGCTGACGATGATCTTCACGCGCTTGCGGGCTTCATCAATCTCGAAGGTCTTGAGTTTTGCGGGCGCGAGGGCGTTCGTGACAAAGTCGCGGACGTTCGGCGACCACTTGATGATGTCCACCTTCTCGTTGTTGAGTTCGCGAACGATATTCTTCACGCGTTGGCCGCGCAGACCGACGCACGCGCCGACCGGATCAACTTTTTCGTCGCGGGTATAAACCGCGAGCTTGGTGCGGAAACCCGCTTCGCGCGCAACGCCCTTGATCTCGATCGTGCCATCACTGATCTCGGAAACCTCCACTTGGAACAGCTTGATGACGAAGCGCGGGTCGGCGCGGGACAAAATGATTTCCGGGCCGTGCGCGCCTTGCTCGACGGCTTTGACGTAGCAACGGATGCGTTCGCCGACCTGATATTCTTCCGTGGGGACGCGTTCTTTGTTCGGGAGCAGGGCCTCGTATTTGCCGAGGTCCACGTACACGTCCGAACGTTCAAAACGACGAACCGTGCCGCTGATGATGTCGCCGACACGATCCTTGAACTCGGTGAAGATCATCGCCTTCTCGGCCCGCCGGATCTGCTGCATCAACGCCTGCTTGGCGAATTGGGAAGCAATCCGCCCGAAACCGGCTGGGGTGACTTCCGTCTCCAATTCTTCGCCGACCGCGGCGTCAGGCTTGATGCGGCGGGCGTCGAACTGGGAAATCTGGTCGTGCTTGGAAATGACCTTTTCGGAGACGATGAGTTTCGCCCAAGCCTTGATGTCGCCATTCTTGGGGTCAATGGTGACGCGGAGATCGCGGGCCGGGCCGACCGCCTTCTTGGCGGCGGACAACAACGCCTCTTGTACAGCACCGACCAGAACATCACGACTGATGCCCTTTTCGCGCTCCCAAAATTCCAATACCGCTAGAAAATCAGCATTCATAGCTCGTTGTGTCGTCCCCGACTCGTTCCACATCCGGGGAACAAAAAAGTCGGCAGATTGTTACTCTTCCGACTTCGCGTGCCAGCTCGCGCCAGCGCCAATCTTTACCGTTATGCCTTAAGATAGGGAAGGTTTGGATTGCCCGTCAAGCTGGATTTCTGCCCTCGCTTAACCTCTTCACTCAAAAACGCATAAGGGACGCCGTTGCCAGCGTCCCTTATGATAAGTGTCCCGTTTGGATTACTTCAATGAAGCCAAGGTCTCTTTAATCTTGGCGAAGTTCGGCAAATCCTTCGGCGTCGCCGTTTGCTCGGCGTATTGGACCACGCCGTTCTTATCAATGACGAACGCGGCGCGGGCCGAGGTGTCGCCCACACCGGCGAGCATCGGGAACACGACATCGTAGGCCTTGGTGGTGGTCTTGTTCAGATCGCTGGCGAGAGTGATGCCGATCTTTTCCTTCTGGGCCCAGGCCGCTTGCGCGAACGGGCTGTCCACGCTGATGCCGATGACATCGGCGTTCAGGTCCTTGTAGGAATTGAGGCCGGCGGTGACGTCGCACAGCTCCGTGGTGCAGACGCCGGTAAACGCGAGCGGGAAGAAGAGCAGCACGGTGTTCTTCTGGCCGAAATTGTTGCTGAGTTTCACTTCAACGTCAGCGGGTGATTTTGATTTGAGCGTGAAGTCGGGGGCTTTGGTTCCAACAGCGATGGGCATAATCGTTTTTCGTTTTTGGTTTGAGTGTCCGGCGGGCGGACGGGCCATAGCTTTAACAGAGGCGGAAAACGTGTCAAACGCCTATTTAGAACCACTCTTAAAAAACGAACCTCGGCACCGCCCGGCTGTCCCGGACGGTGCGCCCGCAAATTTCCAATTTGTGCGAACCTGTTCTAACTGCCATGCTGCCAGTGAAAGGACATCCATGAATCGCCAGCAGTTGCTCGACCTCTACTACCTCGAAGCGCGTTCCAAGCTCATTGATCTCGCGGCCTTCCTCGACCGGCTGGATCGCGCCCCCGGCGAAGGCGACTTTCGCCTCGAAGCCTTTCACCAGGCTTTGACGCAGTTGCAAACCGTTTCAGCTTCTCGCGCCGAGCGGGTGTTGTCCGCGCTCAGTGATCCGACCACCGAACCCATTCCCGCCGCAACCACCAAAGTCGCCTGCGGCGCGTGGCCGGGGAAATAATTGCCATGAGATACATCGAGCCTCACGCCCACATGGTCAGTCGCGTCACGGATGACTATCAGGCGATGGTCGTCGCCGGATGCGCGGCGGTGTGCGAGCCGGCGTTCTGGGCGGGCTTCGACCGTAGCTCCGCCGCCGGATTTTACGATTATTTCTGCCAGTTAACCGAACACGAACCGCGTCGCGCCGCGAAGTTCGGCCTGCTACACTATTGCTGGCTCTGTATCAATCCCAAGGAATCTGAAGACGTAAAGCTGGCAAGCGACGTCATCGCACTCATCCCGAAATTTCTCGAACGTCCCAACGTCCTCGGCATCGGCGAGATCGGGTTGAACAAGAATTCCCGCAACGAACTTAAGGTCCTCGAAATGCACGTGGACCTCGCGGCGCGACATGATCAACTCATCCTCGTCCACACGCCGCATCTCGAAGACAAGCTCAAGGGCACGCGCCTTATCCTCGACGTGCTGCGCGCTGATTCACGCATCAAGCCGGAGCGCTGTCTGATTGATCACGTCGAGGAACACACGGTGAAGCTGGTGCTCGACGGTGGTTTTTGGGGCGGTATGACCTTGTATCCTGAAACCAAATGCACTGCGGCGCGCGCCGTGGACATGATCGAACAATATAGCGGCGAGCGTCTCTGGATGAACAGCGCCTGCGATTGGGGCGTGAGCGTGCCGCTGGCGATTCCGTATGCGGCATTGGAATTGCGCAAGCGCGGGCACAGCGCGGAGGCCATTGACCGGTTGGTGTATCAGAACCCCAAACGCTTTCTCAGCCAGTGTCCGAAGTTCAAGCTTGTTGAAGTCTCGGTTTAAGCGAAGCCATGCAATCGAAGCCAAACGCAATAAACGCAGAGACGCAAAGAACGCAGAGTGGCCCGGAGGAAAAACAGTTTTTGTTACGGGCAAAGGGTTGTGGTTTTTCGGCAGGACAAAATGCTTCGCGTCTCTCCGCGTTCTTTGCGTCTCTGCGTTTTTCCCGGCGAGCAACCATAGTCAAGCTCTGGTCAAGTCTGCTTACGCCATGATTCTCAAACACGGACTGCACCTCGCTTATTGCACCAACGTCCATCGCGGCGAGACGTGGGCGGAGACGTTTGCCGCGCTGGAGCAACACACCTTGCGCGTCAAGGAACGCGTCCAGCCCCAAGGCCGCTACGCCGTTGGCCTGCGCCTGAGCGATCAGGCTTCGCGAGAGCTTTCTAATCCACAAACGCTGGTGAAGTTCCAGCGCTGGCTCGACCAGCACGACTGCTACGTTTTCACCATCAACGGATTTCCCTTTGGCCAGTTCCACGGCACGCGCGTGAAGGAAAATGTTTACCGTCCCGACTGGACCGATCCGCGCCGGCTCGAATACACCACGCGCCTCTTCGATTTACTGTCGCAACTCGTTCCGCCCGGCCTCGAAGGCAGCGTGAGTACTTCACCCGGTTCGTTCAAAGATTTTATCACGGTGCCGGAACAGGAGCGTGCCATGCACGACAACTTCTGGCGTTGCGTCGAACACATCGCCGCCTTGAGCGAACGTTCCAATCGTCAGCTTCATCTGGGCGTCGAACCCGAGCCGTTCGGCTGGTTTGAGAATACCGCCGAGACGTTGCGTTTCTTCGAGCAGATGCGCGATGAGCATCCCGGCGACGCGCGCTTGGAGCGTCACCTCGGGGTGAACTATGACGCCTGCCACTTCGCCATCGAGTTTGAAGATCCGGCGCAGACCGTGGCGAAATTTCAGAAACACGGCATTCGCCTGAGCAAAATCCATCTCAGTAACGCGCTGCGGCTTCACCCGACGGCTGCGGCACTCCAACAGTTGGCTGCGTTTGCCGAGGATGTTTATCTGCATCAAGTCATCGCGCGCACGGCGGATGGTTCGCTGACACGGTTTCGTGACCTAATGCCTGCGTTGAACAGTCCGCTCGGCCAATCGCCAGCACTTGATTCCGAATGGCGCGTGCATTTTCACGTGCCCTTGCACTGGCAGCCGACCGGCGAACTCAATACCACTGCCGATCATGTCCTTGGCCTGTTGAAATTATTGGAAGCGCAACCGCACCTGTGTTCGCATTTGGAAATGGAAACCTACACTTGGGCCGTATTGCCCGAGCCATGGCGTAGCCGGGATGTGGTGGATCAGCTCGTCGGCGAATACGACTGGACGCTGCGACAGCTCGCGGAACATGGACTACGTTAGGATCGTTCAAGATGAACCGGGCCAGGTCAGTTGAATTCAAGCCGCCGCTTTCCGAGGAAAGGACGGGAAGTTTGTTTGACGCTCGCCCTCACCCCGGCCCTCTCCCCCGGGAGAGGGGGAATCCTTCGCCGCCTCAATCGAAAATCAGCGGCTGGATTTGCCATGCAATTTTTCAAATACAAGAGCATGTCCAATCGTTGCTCCCTCTCCCCGGGGGAGAGGGCCGGGGTGAGGGCGGGCGTTATACCTACTCCTCTTCGCTCGGGACAAACCCGGTGCGCGACTGTCTAAATCTCCAACCATGACTACTCCCGAGCCACGCCTTGGCACGTTGCTGGTCCTGGGCCGGATTTCCAATCTGCCCACGGTCTGGTCGAATTGTCTCGCCGCGTGGCTGTTGAACGGCGGAGGAAGCTGCTTCGCGTTCATGCTGCTTTGCAGCGGCGCGACATTGCTCTACGTCGGCGGCATGTATTTGAATGATGCCTTCGACGCTGAGTTCGATCGCGAATTCCGCCAAGAGCGCCCGATTCCTTCCGGCCAAATCGCCGCGCGTGATGTTTGGTGGATCGGTGGCCTGTTGATCTTCTTCGGTTGGTTACTGTTGTTTCTACTGGGTAGCACCGTCGCGCTGCTCGCGCTCTTGCTCGTGGCAGCCATCATTTTTTACGACGCTGTCCACAAGCGCACCGAAGCCGCGCCGTTCCTCATGGCATTTTGCCGGTTTCTGCTCTATGTCGTCGCTGGGGCGGCCACCTTTCAGAACTTGAACGAACCGGTGCTCTGGCACGGACTCGCGCTTGCGGCTTACATTCTAGGTCTGAGCTTTCTCGCCCGAACCGAAAGCGGACGGGGGAGAACAGCTTCGTGGCCGTTGCTCTTTCTAATCGCGCCGCTCGTGGCGAACCTTTGGGTGAACCCCAGTCGCACGGTGCTTTCGTGGCTGGCATCCGCCATTTTGATTGCCTGGCTGGTCCGTTGCCTGTGGGGCTGCTTCGGACGTTCGCAAGTGAACGTGGGCCGCGTCGTTGCCTGTTTGTTGGCGGGCATCGTGTGGGTGGATTGCTCGGCGGTGGCGCATCTGACACCGGGTGCGGCGTTGGTGTTTGGCGGACTTTTCTTTCTCGCATTGTTGCTACAGCGAAAAATCCCCGCCACCTGAGGTGTCTGCGCTTGCTACTGCGAAGCTGCATTTGGGAAGCTCTGCGGCCTGAGACACATGGATTTGATCGAACGCACCATTCAAGTGAGCTGGCAGCATCGCGTGCTGTTCACGGAACATGTCTTCAAGCCGGCCAATCCCACCTTGCGCGATAACTTGAGCCGCGATGAGCATGACTCGCCGCGACGCGCTCTGGTCGTGCTGGATGAAGCCCTCGCCGGCGCGCAACCCGCTTTGTGCAACGCCATCGGGTATTATTTCAAAACGAATCCCACCGCCGCGACGCTGGCCGCACCGCCGATACTTTGCAAAGGCGGCGAGCAAACGAAAGCTTCATGGGCTGCAGTCGCGGAACTCCACGCGGCAATTGACCGGCATCATATTGACCGGCATTCGTATCTCATCGCGGTCGGCGGCGGGGCGTTGCTGGACATGGCGGGACTGGCGGCGGCGACGGCGCATCGCGGTGTGCGACACATCCGCATCCCGACGACCACTTTGAGCCAGTGCGATTCCGGCGTGGGGGTGAAGAACGGCATCAATGCGTTCGGCAAAAAGAATTTCATCGGCACGTTCGCGCCGCCGTTTGCGGTCATCAACGATTTCCAGCTTTTGGCTACACTTGGCGAGCGCGACAAGCGGGCGGGCTTCGTGGAGGCGGTCAAAGTCGCGTGCATCCGTAGCCGGGAATTTTTTGAAGCGCTGGAACAGGACGCGGCGGCGCTGGCGCAGTTTCAACCCGATGCAATGAGGAAGCTGATCCGCCGGTGCGCGGAACTGCACATGGATCACATCGCCAAGAACGGTGATCCGTTTGAATTTGGCTCGGCGCGACCGCTGGACTTCGGGCATTGGGCGGCGCACAAGTTGGAACAATTATCCGGCTTCACGCTGCGGCATGGGGAAGCGGTGGCGATTGGCGTTGCGTTGGATGTGATTTATGCCCGGCGCGCGGGATTTCTGAAGCCGGAGAGCGCGGGACGTGTTTTGAGTTTGTTGGAGACGTTGGGCTTCGAGTTGTTTCACGCGGATTTGTTGCAAGAGGATTTACTGGCGGGCTTGGAGGAATTCCGTGAACACCTCGGCGGACGCCTTGCCATCACCTTGCTGCGCGATATCGGTGTTGGCTTTGAGGTGAATGAGATGAACCTTGCCATGCTCCGCGAGGCGATTTACGAATTGAAGGAACGACACAAATTTTGATTCATGTCATTCTGGCGTCCATCTGAATCATATCCTCCTGGTGAATTTACTCCGCCGCCTCCAGTGACGGATGCTGTGGTCGCTGCGTGTGAAAAGGATTTTGGAATCAAGTTTCCGGCAAGTCTTGTAATGTTGCTAAAGACTCAGAACGGCGGCGAATTGAATAATCATGATTTCAGGTTGGGCGGCAGGGACTTCACGGTGTACGTAATTAACAAGATAGCGGATTCGTCCGATTTGCTTAGAATTTGTCCGCTTGGACGAAGTCTGGATGCTGAGTTTCAGGCTGATGAAATCGAGGAGATCAAGAAACAGATTGGTGATCCCAACTTGATTCTGCCGTTTGATGGAGACGGTCACTATTACCACGCCCTCAACTATAATGAACACGGAGCGTCCGCAGAGCCTTCGGTGATTTTTTTGGAGATTGAGGAGCGCGTTGGCTTCCGAAAAATTGCGAGTTCCTTTGCGGAGTTCCTTTCAGGTCAGTATGAAGGCGATGCAGACCCGATAGTGCAAATGGGGGAAGCGGATAACTATCGAGTGATAGTTGAAGGAGGTTATGACGGGTTTCTCAATTCAACACGCACGGATGTTCGTATCTCGTGGAAGATTTGTTCCCATCGCGGTTCCCTTCTTGTTTTCCAGCAAGAAGACTGGGGTTGGAGAAAATCATTAGTGCGGTTCGAGTTCAGCAAAGGGGATTTAACTTCTTCCAGTCCCGAGGCCAAAAAATACGATCCGCCGCTGTCCCCTGAATGTTATCGCCTGCATCTTGAGGTTCAACCGTTCACGCTTACGATGATGAAAAAGGAGGCGACTGCCTACAATGATCGCTGGAAAAACTCTTCGTGCGAGACAAGCTACGCAACTCTCTATTCCGACAGCAGACCAGCACTTGAAAAAGCGATGGACATAGTTGTTAGAAATAGCACGGGATTAAAAAGATTTTTTACCTGACACATGACCCGCACTGCCGTCATCAATGTCGTGGGCTTGTCCGAGTCGCTGCTCGGCGAGGACACGCCGCGCATCAACGCCTTTCGGGCGCGTGGCGCATTGACGCGGATTGAGCCGGCATTTCCGGCGGTCACTTGCACGGCGCAGTCCACTTATCTCACCGGATTGACGCCGGCGGAGCATGGTGTTGTGGCCAACGGTTGGTACAATCGCGAACTCGCCGAGGTGCAGTTCTGGAAGCAGTCGAATCGCATCGTGGGCGGGAAAAAGCTATGGGAGACTTTGCGCGAGACGAATCCGGGCTTCACCTGCGCAAAGCTTTTCTGGTGGTACAGCATGTATTCCAGTGCGGACTGGTCCATTACGCCACGCCCGATGTATCCGGCGGATGGACGCAAGGTGTTCGATGTTTACACGTGGCCGTTTTCCATTCGCGAAGATATCAAACGTGACCTTGGCGAGTTTCCATTCCCGGCATTTTGGGGGCCGGCGGCGGGCGTGGATTCGGCGAAGTTCGCGGCGGATGCGGTGTCCAAATGGATTGCGGAGTCGGCGAAGTGGATTGAGCGCAAGCACGCGCCGACGCTGAACCTGATTTATCTGCCGCATCTGGATTACAACCTCCAGCGACTTGGTCCACTGAATCGTAGCCGCCGAGGTGACGAGGCGGACGACCTCGGACCTCGCAAGAATCCGCCTTCTCACGTCGGCGGCTACGGCGCTGCGGAGCAGTTGATCATCTCCGACTTGCAACGCATTGATGCCATTGTCGGCGGCCTGCTTGATTTCTTCGCCAAACAGTCCGTGCAAGTCGTGTTGCTTTCGGAATATGGCATCAGCGCGGTGGACACACCCATTCACTTGAACCGGGTCTTTCGTGAGCGCGGTTGGCTGACCGTGAAGGACGAACTCGGTTTGGAGTTGCTCGACTGCGGCGCCAGCAAAGTTTTTGCGGTGGCGGATCATCAGGTGGCGCATGTTTATGTAAACGACCAGACGCTCACGGGCGAAGTGCGAAGGTTGCTTGAAGGGCAGGCGGGCATCGGGGCGGTGTGGGGTGAGACCGAGAAGGCGGTGCAGGGTTTGGATCATCCGCGGGCCGGCGATTTGATCGCCGTGGCAAAGGAACGCGCGTGGTTCAC
The DNA here is from genome assembly GCA_964594985.1 of uncultured Bifidobacterium sp. Taxonomy (GTDB): domain Bacteria; phylum Verrucomicrobiota; class Verrucomicrobiia; order Limisphaerales; family JADLHS01; genus JADLHS01. Next base: position 203,990 of record CAZQNQ010000003.1, on the reverse strand, counting down.
CTATTACTATTGGCTTGATGACCGGCGCGCGCCGGACTTTGCGCGCACGGTGGACATCCATCGCAAGCCCGGCTACGACCCGGTGGAATTGTTTCTCGATCCGAAGATTCCGCTGGTGAAAGCGAAGATTGCGGGGCGACTGTTACAAAAGAAGCTCGGCTTCCGCATGTTGATGGATGTCATCCCGCTTGATGCTTCACTCGTCAAAGGTTCCCACGGGTGCCGGCCCGCTGACCCGAAGGAGTGGCCGGTGCTCATCAGTAATCGGCCCGGGACGAGTTCAGCCGCTCCGATCAAGTCCACCGAAGTCTGCGGGCTGCTGCGGCGGCTGGTTGAGGCGTGATCCCGTCACCGGTGCGGCGTGGCGGTGTGGCGGAAACAGCCCTTGACCAATGCTCGGAGCAGGGGAAGACTGTAGCCCGTAAACCCTTAATTAGAGCGGCGTTTTTGTTTATGCGTATCAAGAAGTGGATTGGTTCCGGCTGTGCCGGGCTGGGACTATTGGCAGGATTTGTTCTTCCGTTGGCAGCCCAGCCTTACGGGTTGGCAACGCGTCCGGCCATCGGTCCGTTTCTGAATCACGTCATGCCGGAAGCCGCGCCGACGGTTTCGACCAACTGGAGCATCGTTCCCGCCTTTCCCAATCTGGTTTTCACCAACGCGCTCGGGTTTGCGCCGGTGCCGGGCACGAACCTGAACTGCGTCTGGGAACGCGAGGGGCGCGTGTGGTTTTTCCCGACCAATGAGAACACCACGCAGAAATGGCTCGTGCTTGATCTCAGCTACCAATGTCAGGGCTGGGATGATTCCGGTTTGCTGAACCTGGCGTTCCATCCCGGCTTCGTGACAAACCGCTACCTGTTCTGCTATTACACCTGGGTCACGCCCGGCACCGTGCTGGGCAATCCCAACAGCCGCCCGCCGCACACCGTCGCCAACAAATATCACGACCGCCTCTCGCGCTTCACCTTGACGGCCGCCGGCACCACGACGACGAACACGGAAGTGGTCTTTGTGGATCAAACCGGCAACGACACCTGGCACAATGGCGGCGGCTTGTTTTTCCACCCGACCAACGGTTTTCTTTATTGGACCGATGGCGATGATGAGAACAGCGCCAACCGGCAGGTCATCACCAACAAGCTTTTCTCCGGCGTATTCCGCATTGATGTGGACATGCGGGGTGGTTCGATCAGCCATCCGATTCCGAAACAGCCCAATCTCGGCGTCACGGCGAATTATTACATCCCGAACGACAACCCCTTCGTCGGCCAGCCCAACGTGCTCGAGGAATTTTTCTGCCTCGGACTGCGCAGTCCGCATCGCATGACGATTGACCCGCCGACGGGGCGTATTTACATCGGTGACGTCGGGCAGGGGTCGCGCGAGGAAATCAGCCGGATGGAGCCGGGCGAATCTGGTCTGAACTTCCAATGGAGTTACATGGAAGGTTTCCTCGGGACGATGCCGGCCAGCTATATCGGCATCAGCAAGCCGCCGATCCTGGATTACCCGCGCAACGAAGGCGTGGCGGTCATCGGTGGCCATGTGTATCGCGGCAGCCAGTTCGCCGCCGAATTGGGCGGGCGGTATATTTTCGGTGACAACGTCTCGCGCACCATCTGGGTGATGGATGAATCCACCACGCCCGCGACGAAGGTCGCCATCGGTACGTTGCCCAAAGGCGACGGCCCGAACTCGGGTTCGGACTACACCGGGCTTTCATCGTTCGGCCTGGATGTGAACAACGAGATTTACATGTGCCAGATGAGCAGCATCGGCGGGCGCATTTACAAATTTGCACCGCCATCGCCCACCGCGAGCCGGCCGATGCCGACATTGCTGTCGCAGACCGGCGCGTTCACAAATTTAGCCACGCTTGCGCCGCATCCCGGACTGATTCCCTACACTGTCAATTCGCCGCTCTGGTCGGATGCCGCGCACAAGACCCGGTGGCTGGCCGTGCCGACGAACACCTTTGTCACGTTCGCGGCCACGGGTGGCTGGACGTTTCCCGGTGGCTCGGTGTTCGTGAAGCACTTCGAGCTTTCGACCAACGACACCAATCCCGGACTGCGGCAGCGCCTGGAAACACGCTTGCTCGTGCGCGGCACCAACGGCCTGGTCTATGGCGGGAGCTACAAGTGGCGGCCCGACAACAGCGATGCCGATCTTGTGCCGACGTTGACCAATGAGAATGTCATCATCACCACCGCCACCGGAGTCCGCACGCAATTATGGTCGTATCCGGGCCGACAGGATTGCGTGACGTGCCACACGATTCCGTCCGGTGGAGTCCTTGGCGTCAACACGCGCCAGCTCAACGGCGACTTCGGTTATCCGCAGACGGGCGTCACCGACAATCAGATCCGCGCGCTCAATCACATCGGGTTGTTCACTGCGCCGGTGAGTGAAGCGGCCATTCCGGGTTATGCGAAACTTGTTCCCGTCACGGACACGAATGCGGCGCTGGAGTTTCGCGTGCGCTCCTACCTCGATGCCAACTGTTCGCATTGCCATCGCCCGAACGGTGGGGTGAACGCCATCTTCGACGCGCGCTTCGACACCCCGCTGACCAACGCCGGCATCATCGGCGGCACGGTGTTGAACAACCTCGGCATCCCCGGCGCAAAAGTCGTCGCGCCCACCAATCTCGCGGCTTCGATCCTCTACCAGCGCGACAACAGCCTGGCCGGAGTCAAAATGCCGCCGCTGGCCAAGAACATGATTGATGCGGACGCGATGGCGGTGATCGCCGCGTGGATCAACACCCTGCCGCCGTTGACCAATTCGTTCCCGCCGCCGTGGGATCACGCGGACATCGGCATGGTCGGGGTGCAGGGGGACGCGAGTTATTCCGGCGGACAATTCACCGTGGCCGGCAGCGGCACCGACATTTGGGACGCGGCTGATGGCGGGCATTTTGTCTATCGCCCACTGAACGGCGACGGTGAAATCATTGCCCGCGTTTCCTCGGTGCAGAACACGGATGCGTGGGCCAAGGCGGGCGTGATGTTCCGCGAAACCTTGACGGGCAATTCGGTTCACGCTTATGCCGCTGGCACGTCGGCCAATGGGGCGGTTTTCCAGCGCCGGATTACGACGGGTGCTGGCAGCGTGAACACCGATGGTCCGGAATTCGCCGCGCCGGTCTGGGTCCGGCTGGTGCGCGCCGGCAATACCTTCACTGGTTACACCTCGATGGACGGGAGTACGTGGACGCAAATGGGCAGCGAAACCATCATGATGACGACCAACGTGTACGTGGGTTTGGCGGTGACGGCGCACAACAATGCCGTGCTGAACACGTCTGTGTTCGACAATGTCTCGGTCATTTCCAGCGCCAATCTGCCGCCGGCGGTGACGCTCGTTTCACCCACAAACGGCGCGACCTTCACCTACGGAGCTGCCATCGCTTTGAGTGCGACGGCGACCGACGACTTTGGCGGCGTCACCAATGTTTCCTTCCTGCGCGAGATCACGAAGCTGGGGCAGGATATGATTGCGCCGTTTGAGTTCGCGTGGAACAACGCGTCGGCCGGGACGTTTACGCTGCGCGCGACGGCTACGGATAATTGGGGTGCGACCGCCACCTCCGCTCCGGTGACGATCAACATCCTGGCGCCGCTGGGCACGAATGCTTACGGTGTGAAGGTGAATTTCCAGACGAACACGGCATTGCTGGTGGCGGGTTACTTGCCGGATTCCGGCGCGATCTTCGGCAATCAGGGCAACGGATACAGTTACGGTTGGGACGTGGACAACTCTGCCAACAGCCGCTATCGCAATTCGCCCCAGGCTTACGATTTGCGCTATGACACGTTCAATCACATGCAAAAACCGGGTGGCGGCGCGACGTGGGAGATCGCCGTGCCGAACGGGCCTTATCAGGTTCGGATCGTTGCAGGTGATGCAACCGCGAATGACAGCAACTTCCAGCTCAACGTCGAAGGCGTGCTGGTTCTCAGTGGCGCACCCACAAGTGCCGCACGCTGGCTGGAAGGCATCGGTATTGTGACGGTGACTGATGGCCGTTTGACCGTGAGCAACGGTGCCGGCGCGGGGAACAACAAGATCTGTTTCATCGAGATCATCTCGCTTGCCGAGCCATTGCCGCCGGCGTTGCTGGCGCCGCAGTTGCAACCTGACGGCACGCTGAGTTTCCTTGTGCAAGGCAGCGATGGCGTGAGCTATGTGGTGGAGGCGTCCACCAACCTCGCGACCTGGACGCCGGTGTTCACGAATGCGCCGACGGGCAGCCTGTTCCAGTTTGTTGACCCGGATGCGACCAATCACCAGTTCCGTTTCTATCGCGGACGCAAGCCGTAGCACAACAAGTTGGGCGGGATGGAGGGTTTGGCGGCCAATTTTGGCCGAGCAGTTTGCAAAATCCGACCAGCATGCCTGCCGGATGCAGGCTAGGGTGAAGCATGACCGCTAGAGATCACATCGCCCCGCCTGGTCTTCCGGCTGCGCCCCTGGCCATGAAGCGGGAGAGCAGCTTGATGGTTCGTTGGGGTTCGGGTTGTTTCACGCGGATGGCGGATGCCTGTCGGGCAGCTTGGGATTCGCTGGTTCCTTACGGTTACGAGGACGAGATGGGTTTCCACTATGGCGTGCCGCCCACGCGTTCCGGTCGCGTGAAATAAGCGCCGACCAGAATTCTATTTGAGCTTCAGGAAATTGCTGAAGATGGCGCGGCCGCTTTCGGTGAGGATGCTCTCGGGATGGAACTGCACGCCCCAGATGGGAAACTGTTTGTGCTTCACGCCCATGATTTCGCCTTCCTCAGTCTCCGCCGTGATCTCCAGACAATCGGGCATGGACTCGCGTTGGATGACGAGGGAGTGATAGCGCGTCGCCGGAAAGGGATTGGGCATGCCGGCGAACAGATCCTTGCCGTTATGCTTAATCAACGAGGTCTTGCCGTGCATCATGCGGTAGTTCACGACGACATTCGCGCCGAAGGTGTGGCCGATGCATTGGTGACCGAGACAGACGCCGAGCGTGGGGATCTTCGGGCCGAACTCACGGAGAATGTCATTGGATAATCCGGCTTCCTTGGGCGAACACGGCCCGGGCGACACCAGCAGGCGCTCGGGGTTCAGGTCGCGCACCTGTTGCACCGTGATCTGATCGTTGCGCACGATCTGCATCGCGACGTTCATCTCGCCGAGATACTGCACGATGTTGTAGGTGAACGAATCGTAGTTGTCTATGACCAGCAACATATCAATGGGCGGGCAGTGTAGCGGAGGCGCGATTGGTCAAAAGGATTTTCTCGCCGGCACGCCACGGGTATTCGACGCGATCAATGGTGAGCGTGCGCGGCAGCAACTGGATTTCGTGTCCGAACATTTCGCAGGTGACCGTGCCGGGCAGGTACAACGTGTCGAGGAAGATGCACTGGCCAAAAGGCAGCTCCAACGGTGCGATCTGGCCGTGTTGGAAACTGACGGTTTGCGGAAGGTTGGTCGGAACAGCGCCCTCGGCAAAGCTGATGGTAATATTGGTCAGGCCCAGCTTGGCGTGGTTGATAACCAGCGTCGGGGCGTTGTCCACATGCGTAAAGGTGATCTGCCACGGCCCGTTTTTGCGGCGTTTGTTTTCCATCCAGGAAAAGGCGGCGATATAGCAGATGAGGGTGACCAGGCCGATCACCAGGAGGGTTTTGAACAGAGACGATTGTGGCGTGGGCATGGTTAAAGTCGGTTCTTGGCAAAAATCCGGGTGGCGAAGTGCAGCGTGAAAAATTCTTTGTGGAAAGTGGGTTTTACTCCGAACGAAGAGTGGTGGAGCCTAGGAGGCTCGAACTCCTGACCTTCTCATTGCGAACGAGACGCTCTACCAACTGAGCTAAGACCCCAACCATTCTTTCGGACGCGGACATTTTTGCCACAAACCATCGCGCTGCGCAACTCCAGAGTAATTGGAATTGTTCGCACGTACATCACTTGATGGATTTTTCATGCGAGCAACGACAACTGTTTGCTAGCATGCCGGCCGATGGGACGCATCCCGAAAGTAGTGTTGTTGGTGGAATCGTCGCGCGCTTCCGGGCGCGCGATCCTGAAAGGCGTGGCGGATTACGCGCGCTATCATGGGCCGTGGTCGTTCTTCTGGGAGCCGGCGGGGTTGGAGAAAGCCGGGCCGATGCTCAGGACGCTCGGCGCGGACGGCATTGTTTTGCGTGACGTGGACAAGCTTCCCGAGGTGCGGAAATTCGGACTGCCGGCGGTGGTCGTCGGTTACAGCCGGGAAGCCATCCCCGGGTTGATCAATGTCACGACCGATTCGGAACGCATCGGACGCATGGCGGCGGAGCATCTGTTGCAATGCGGCTTCAAACGCTTCGCGAGTTGCAGCTATGAAAAAACTCCCTGGGCCGAACGCCGGGTGAAGTCTTTTGCCGAAGCGATCCATTCGGTCGGCTGCGAGATCAGTCACTACACCGCGCCGGCGCCGGCCAAGGTGAACTGGTTGAAGGAACGCCAGCTCATGGCGGAGTGGTTGCGTTCCTTGCCCAAGCCGGTCGGGATCATGGCGTGCAACGATGATTGCGGCGTGCAGGTGATGGAGGCGTGCAAGTTGGCGGCGCTCTCCGTGCCCGACGCGGTCGGGGTCATCGGCGTGGACGACGACGAACTGGTCTGCGGCCTGGCGGATCCCGCGATGTCAAGCGTGGCCCTTAATTTTGAACGCGCTGGTTACGAGGCGGCGCAGGCGTTAGACAAGTTGATGCAACACACCCGCGGGGTGCCACCGCAGATCACGGTGCAAGCCACGCACATTGTCGCGCGCCGTTCCACGGATGTCGTGGCGGTGGACGACGAACCGGTGGCCAAGGCGATGCAATACATCCGCGATCATCCGCGCGAAGCGTTGTCCGTGGCCGATGTGGCGCGGGCGGTGGGATTGTCGCGGCGCGTGCTGGAACGGCGTTTCCGGCGCGAGATCAATTCTTCGGTGCTGGCGGAGATTCGGCGCGTGCGCACGGATCAGATTGCCCGGTTGTTGGTGGAGACGCATCTGCCGGTGAGCGACATCGCCGAGTCCATGGGCTTTGCGGATGCGCAACATTTCGCGCGCTACTTCCGTGCCGGCAAACAGCTCACGCCGCTGGCTTATCGCAAACGCTTCGGGGCGAAATCGGCCGCCCGGCCGTAGCCGCAAATTGGCGAAAGTTATTCGCAAACTGGCGTTGAGCCGTCCAAGGAGGCTGCTTAGGATAACGGGCGTTACACACAACGCATTGAAACGCAACCAACCAACGTATTAGTCATGTCTCAAGCATTCCCGAAAATCTCCAAGATCAAGTTCGAAGGTCCGCAGTCGAAGAATCCGCTCTCATTCAAACATTACAATCCAGACGAGATTGTTGCCGGAAAAACCATGCGCGCTCATCTCCGCTTCGCGGTGGTGTACTGGCACACGTTTCGAGGCACAGGCAGTGACCCGTTCGGTGCGGGTACGATGCAAAGGCCGTGGGACGACGGCTCCAATTCCGTCGCCAACGCCCAGAAGCGCGCCCGCGTGGCCTTCGAGTTCATCGAGAAGCTCGACGCGCCTTACTATTGCTGGCATGACCGCGATGTCGCACCGGAAGGCAAGACCCTCGCCGAATCGAACAAGAATTTTGATGCCGTCGCGAAGGTGCTGAAGGAAGAGCAGAAACGCACGGGCATCAAATTGCTCTGGGGCACGGCCAACGCGTTCTCCAATCCCCGTTACGTCCATGGCGCGAGCACGAGCTGCAACGCCGATGTCTTCGCTTATGCCGCGGCCCAGATCAAGAAGGCGATGGAAGTCACGCATCAACTCGGTGGCGAAGGCTACACGTTCTGGGGCGGGCGCGAAGGCTACATGACGCTGCTCAACACCGACATGAAACGCGAACTGGAGCATCTGGCCGCGTTGCTGCACATGGCGGTGGATTACAAGAAGAAGATCGGCTTCAAAGGGCAATTCTACATCGAGCCGAAGCCGAAAGAGCCGACCAAGCATCAGTATGATTCTGATTCGGCGGCTTGTTTGAACTTCCTGCGGGAGTTTGATCTCTTGCCGCACTTCAAGCTGAACATCGAAACGAACCACGCGACGCTCGCGGGTCACACGATGCAGCATGAGCTCGAAGTCGCTGGTGCCGCGGGCGCGCTCGGCTCGATTGATGCCAACACGGGTGACGAATTGCTGGGCTGGGACACGGATCAATTCCCGACCAACATCTATCTGACGACCTACACGATGTTGAGCGTGCTCAAGTATGGCGGCTTCAAGACCGGTGGCGTGAACTTCGATGCGAAAGTGCGTCGGGAGAGCTTTGAGCCGATTGACTTGTTCCACGCGCACATCGGCGGCATGGACGCCTTCGCGCGCGGGCTGAAGATTGCCGCAGCGATCCGCAAGGACGGACGGCTTGCGGAATTCGTCAAACAACGCTATGCCTCCTGGGATTCCGGCATTGGCGCGAAGATCGAAGCGGGCAAAGTTGGCTTCAAGGAACTCGAAACCTACATGCTCAGGAAGGGTGATGCCGACGCCAACGTCAGCGGCCGCCAGGAATTCCTCGAAAATCTCATCAACGAGTTCATCTGACGGAAGCTCCAGCCCGGAGAGTCGCTAGACGGCTCTCCGTCGGCTGGACATTGAAATTAGCGCGCTGAAAACCTTAACCGATGGCCCGGCAGGTTTGTGTCATCAGGCATGGACAATTATATGAAAATCAATCTCAAGCAACTCGAAGTCTGGTTCGTCACCGGCAGCCAGCATCTCTACGGTCCGGAAACACTCAAAGCGGTCGCCAAGCATTCGCAGGAAATTGCCAAGACGCTCAATGACGCGTCCGCGATTCCCGTGAAGGTCGTCTTCAAGCCGGTGATGGTTTCGCCGGATGCGATCACGGACCTTTGTCAGGCCGCCAACAATGCGAAAAACTGCATCGGTCTCATCACGTGGTGTCATACGTTCTCGCCGTCGAAGATGTGGATCAACGGCCTCAAGCAATTGCGCAAGCCGATCTGCCATCTGCACACCCAATACAATCGCGATCTCCCGTGGGGCACGATTGACATGGATTTCATGAACATGAACCAGGCGGCGCACGGCGATCGCGAGCATGGTTTCATCATGACCCGGCTGCGCATCGCGCGGAAGGTCGTCGTTGGTTTCTGGCAGGAAGAAGAGACGCAGGAGAAAATCGGCGCGTGGACGCGCGCGGCAGCGGCGTGGCACGACTGGCAGGGCGGCAAGTTCGTCCGCTTCGGCGACAACATGCGCGAAGTGGCCGTGACCGAAGGCGACAAGGTCGCCGCGCAACTCAAGTTTGGTTTCTCGGTGAACACCCACGGCGTGGGCGATTTGGTGAAAGTGGTGAATGCCATCACCGACAAGGAAGTGGACGCGCTGTGCAAGGAATACGAAGCCACTTATGAAATGTCCGCTGATCTCAAGAAAGGCGGCAAACGGCACAAATCAGTCCGTGACGCGGCGCGCATCGAACTGGGTCTCAAAACATTTCTCACCGACGGCGGTTTCAAGGGCTACACCGATACGTTTGAAGATCTGCATGGCTTGGCGCAATTGCCGGGCGTTGGTTCGCAGCGCATGATGGCGGCAGGCTTTGGCTTCGGCGGTGAAGGCGATTGGAAGACCTCGGCGCTCGTCCGGGCGATGAAAGTCATGGCGGCGGGCCTCGAAGGCGGCACGTCGTTCATGGAAGATTACACCTATCACATGAGCCCCGACGGCAAGCTCGTCCTCGGTTCGCACATGCTGGAAATCTGCCCGTCCATCGCGGACGGCAAGGTTTCGCTGCAGGTGCATCCGCTCGGCATCGGCGGCAAGGCTGATCCGGCGCGGCTCGTCTTCAACACTCCGGCTGGCCCGGCGATCAACGTCGCGCTCATGGACCTGGGCAATCGCTTCCGTTTCCTGTTGAACGAAGTGGATGTCATCGCGTCCGAACACGCGATGCCGAAACTCCCGGTCGCGCAAGCCGTCTGGCAATGCCGTCCGAGTTTCGAGGACGCGTGCGCGTGCTGGATTCATGCGGGTGGCGCGCATCACACCGGTTTCAGCCAGGCGGTGACCACCGAGATGATCGAAGACTTTGCGACCATCGCGGGCATCGAACTCGCGATCATTGACGGCAAGACCAACGTGCGCGATTTCCAACAGACGTTGCGCAACAACGAGGTTTATTACGCGCTCAGCAAAGGCTGGACGATTTAACAGGAGCGCGGCTGTGTGCGAAGCACCAGCCGCAGCGCGTCGAAGATTGACGCGCGTTGAATGAATAAATTGCTGCGGCTGGGTCTTTGACCACAGCCGCGCTCCGGTGAATAAAACTATGTCAGCTCAATACACCATCGGTCTGGACTACGGCACGAACTCGGTTCGCGCCCTCATCGTCAATGTCGCCACCGGCGCGGAAGTCGCCGCCGCCGTCTGGACTTATTCGCACGGGACGCAGGGCGTGATCCTCGCCCGCGACCCGAATCTCGCCCGGCAACATCCGGCGGATTATGTCAACGGCGCGGAGATCACGATCAAGCAGGCGCTCGCGACGGCGAAGGAATCCGTCAAAGGCTTTAACCCGGCGCAGGTGATCGGCATCGGGGTGGACACGACGGGCAGCACGCCGTTGCCGGTGGACAAGGAAGGCCAGCCGCTCGCGTTCAGCAAGAAGTTTGCGAGCAATCCCGCCGCGATGGCGTGGTTGTGGAAGGATCACACCGGCGTCAACGAAGCCGCCGAGATCACCGCGCTCGCGAAGAAGCTGCGGCCGCAATATCTCGCCAAGTGCGGCGGCACGTATTCGAGCGAATGGTTCTGGAGCAAGGTGCTCAAGTGTCTGCGCGTCGCGCCGGAAGTTTTCAACGCAGCCTATTCGTGGATTGAACTCTCGGACTTCGTTCCCGCCGCGCTTACGGGCACGGAACATCCGGGCAGGTTTGTTGCGGGCGTCTGCGCTGCCGGTCACAAGGCGATGTGGAACGCCAAGTGGGGCGGTTATCCCGACGAAGCATTTCTCTCCAAGCTCAACCCAAAGCTTGCGCAACTACGCCAGCGGCTCACGACGCGCGTTCACTCAATTGATCGCGCGGTCGGTGGGCTCACGCCGGCTTGGGCGAAGAAGACTGGTTTGACCGCGGGCATTCCCGTCGCGGTCGGAGCGTTCGATGCGCATCTCGGCGCGGTCGGTTCGGGCGTTGCGCCGGGAACGCTCGTGAAGATCATCGGCACGAGCACCTGCGACATCGCCATTTCGGCGAACACCAAGCAGCTCGCGGATGTGCCCGGGCTTTGCGGCATCGTGGACGGCAGCGTGTTGCCGGGTTACTTCGGGCTGGAAGCGGGTCAATCGGCGGTCGGCGACTTGTTCAACTGGCTGGTGAATTACATCCAGCCCGGAGCGCCGAACTCCGGTTCGGCCAGCTTCAAGATTGATTCTGAAACGAGCCGATCTGGAGATCGGCGCTCCGCGACGCATGAAGACCTTTCCGCCGCCGCGCTGAAATTGCAGCCCGGCGAAAGCGGCTTGCTCGCGCTCGATTGGAACAACGGCAATCGCACCATCCTCGTGGATCAACGGCTCACCGGCTTGTTGGTCGGACAGACACTTTACACGACGCCGGCGGAAATCTTCCGCGCGCTCATCGAGGCGACGGCGTTTGGCGCGTTGACGATCATCAATCGTTTCGAGGAATACGGCGTGAAGATTTCGTCCGTCGTGAACTGCGGCGGCATCGCGGAGAAGAGTCCGCTGGTCATGCAGATTTACGCGGACGTGACGGGACGGCCGATGAAGATCAGTCGCTCGGCGCAGACCTGTGCATTGGGTTCGGCCATCGCCGCGGCAGTCGTGGCGGGGGCGCACAAGGATTACGCCACGGCCATCAAGCGCATGACCGGGCTGAAGCCGACGGTTTACAAGCCGAACGCCAGGGCCCATGCGACCTACAAGGAGCTTTACGCGGTTTACAAGCAGTTGCACGACGCCTTCGGCACGAAGGAATGGAGCGGTAATCTGCATGGCGTGATGAAGAAACTCATTGAGATTCGGAGTCGGGTGAGGAAGTGATGAAAGATTTCAACCACGAAATACACTAAATACACGAAAGGAAGACCAATATGGCGAGCATCATTCACAAACTTGAGAGTTTTGAAATCATGGGTGCTTGCTTTGAGGTCTATAAGGAGAAGGGCAGTGGTTTCGTGGAGTCGGTTTATCAGGAGTGTTTGGAAATGGAATTGGGCGACCGGAATATTCCGTTTAAGGCGCAAGTCGAACTCGCCCTGACTTACAAAGGTCGTCCGCTGAAAAGCAAATTCAAGCCGGACTTTATCTGCTACGACAAAATCGTGGTGGAACTGAAAGCCGTCAGCGGTTTGACGGACGAGCATCGAGCGCAGGTCCAAAATTATTTGCGGGCAACGGGCTTGAAGCTTGGCTTGTTGGTAAACTTCGGTCATTACCCGAAGGTGGAATACGAACGCATCGCCCTTTGATTTTGTTTTCGTGTGTTTCGTGTGTTTCGTGGTTAAACAATTTAGATTTCATGCTCGAAAAACTTAAAGTTGAAGTCTGCAAGGCCAATCTCGACTTGGTGGCCAAAGGACTGGTCATCGAAACGTGGGGCAACGCGAGCGGCATTGACCGCGAGCGCGGTCTCGTGGTGATCAAGCCCAGCGGCGTGCCGTACGACGGCATGATGCCCAAACACATGGTCGTGGTGTCGCTGGAGAGCGGGAAGGTGGTGGACGGCGACTTGAAGCCCAGTTCCGACACGCCGACGCACTTGGTGCTGTATCGCGCTTTTAAAGACATCGGCGGCGTGGTTCATACGCACAGTCTGTATGCGACGTCGTGGGCGCAGGCGTGTCAGCCGTTGCTCGCTTACGGGACGACGCAGGCGGATTACTGGTATGGCGATGTGCCCTGCACGCGCCTGCTGAAGCCGGCGGAAATTAAAACCGATTACGAAGCGAATACGGGCCTCGTCATCGTTGAAGCCTTCCAGAAGGCGAAGTTCGATCCGACCCAACATCCCGCCGTGCTGGTGGCGAGTCACGGGCCGTTCACGTGGGGCAAGGACGCGGCGGATGCCGTCCACAACGCCGGCGTGCTGGAGTTCATCGCGCGCCTCAATAGCGAAACCTTGCGCATCAATCCAAAGCTGAAGCCGATGCAATCTGTCTTGCTCGACAAACACTTTCTGCGTAAGCATGGCGCAAACGCCTATTACGGACAGACCGGTAAACACTGACGAAACAACCACACACATCACATGATGAATACAACAACCAAATGGGCCGCGATCGTGAGCGCAGGAGTGGGCGCGCTTTTGATCGCTGGCTGTGCGTCGAATTGCTGCAACATGAACTCAACTGCTGTTTCCATCCCGTTCGGCACTGCGGACGGTAAACCTGTCTCGCTTTACACCCTGAAGAATGCCAGGGGTTCGGAAGCGAAAATCATGAACTACGGCGGCATCGTGCAATCGCTCAAGGTGGCGGACCGCGCCGGCAAGTTCGACGACGTCACGCTGGGCTATGACAATGTGGATGGCTACATCAAGGAGACGCCGTATTTCGGCGCGTTGATCGGTCGTTACGGCAACCGCATCGGTGGCGCAAAATTCACGTTGGACGGTCAGACCTACACGCTGGCGACCAACAACGGGCCGAACTCGCTGCATGGCGGCGTCAAAGGTTTCGACAAGGTGGTTTGGAATGTCGTGAAAGCCACCGGTAATTCACTGGAGCTGCAATATCTCAGCAAGGACGGCGAAGAAGGTTTTCCGGGCAACCTGAACGTGACGGCGATCTACACGTTGACAGATGACAACGAGCTGAAAGTCACCTTCAACGCCACGACCGATAAGGCGACGGTCGCGAACCTGACGCACCACTCCTATTTCAACCTGCGCGGGCAGGGGAATGGCGACATTCTCGGCCATGAACTCTATCTGAACGCCGACAAGACCACGCCGGTGGACAGCACATTGATCCCCACCGGTGAGATCGCTGATGTGACGGGCACCCCGTTTGATTTCCGCAAGCCGACGGCGATTGGCGCCCGCATTGACGATCCCAACACGGTGCTGCAATACGGCCCGGGTTATGATCATAACTGGATTGTGAACCAGGCGAAGCCCGGCACAGTGACCTTGCAGGCGCGCGTGACCGAGCCGACCACGGGTCGCATCATGGAAGTCTGGAGCGACGAGCCGGCGGTACAATTCTACGCGGGCAATTTCCTCGACGGCACGATCACCGGCAAGGGCGGCAAGGTGTATCAGAAGCGCACCGGTTTCTGCCTCGAACCGCAGCATTATCCCGACTCCCCGAACAAGGCGAACTTCCCGTCCGTCGTGTTGCGTCCGGGGCAGACGTACAAGAACACGATCATCTATAAATTCTCCGCCAAGTAATCTAAACAACCACCGTGCGGTGCCACCTCGTCGCACGATTTTCACCACCCAAGAACATGAAATTGAAACAACTCACCAACACCATCGGGGCGCTCTGTCTGGCGCTGGCCATCGCCGGTTGCGGCAAAAGCAACGACAATGCCGGCGGCAAAAAACTGAAGCTCGCGTTTGTCTCCAATAATGCGGCGACGTTCTGGACCATCGCCCGCAGCGGGTGCGAAGCGGCGGCCAAGGAACTTGGCAACGTTGAAGTGGATTTTCGCATTCCTTCCACGGGCAGCGCCGCCGAGCAGCAGCAGATCCTCGACGACCTCGTGGCCAAAGGCGTGGATGGCATCGCGGTCAGCCCGATTGATCCGAAGAACCAGACCGATTTCCTGAACAAGATCGCCGCGGCAACGCTGTTGATCACCTGCGACAGCGATGCCGCGGACAGCAAGCGTGTCTGCTACATCGGCACGGACAACTTCGCGGCCGGCGTCGAAGCCGGCAAGCTGATCAAGGAAGCATTGCCCAACGGCGGAAAGATCATGGTGTTCGTCGGCTACGCCGATGCGCAGAACGCGAAGGATCGTTTCGGCGGCATCAAAAAGGAACTCGAAGGTTCGAACGTCCAGGTCATTGACCTGCGCACGGATGACACCGACAACGTTCGTGCGCAGAAGAACGCCGAGGATACGTTGGTGAAGTATCCGGACATTTCCGCGCTCGTCGGCCTCTACAATTACAACGGCCCGGCGATCCTCAATGCCGTCCGCGCCGCGAACGCGCAGGGCAGGGTGAAGATCGTGTGCTTCGACGAAAACGATGAAACCCTCGATGGCGTTGCCAGCGGCGATATCTACGGCACGGTCGTGCAACAACCGTTTGAGTTCGGCAAGCAATCCATGACCAAGATGGCCAAGTATCTTGGCGGCGACAAAGAAGCGCTCGCGGGCGGCCAGCAGATCGTTCCCACGCGCAGCTTGAAGAAGGATGACATCGCGGCGTTCAAAGCGGACCTCGCGAAAATCCTGGGCAAGTAATTATTAAACCCGTGGCAGCCGACGTAAGGAGGCTCAAATTGAATCGTGAACCAGGCATGATCGGTTAGAGCCTCCTCACGTCGGCTGCTACAAATTTATGGCATCACTTCTTTCACTTCGCGGCATCGGCAAGCGTTTCCCCGGCGTCGTAGCGCTCGACAACGTCTCGCTGGAGATCGGCGCGGGCGAGGTCGTGGCGCTCTGTGGCGAAAACGGGGCCGGCAAATCCACGTTGATGAAGATCGTCGGCGGCGTGTATCAGCCCGATGATGGCGAGATTCAGGTGGCGGGAGCGGTGGTGAAGATCAATAACGTCAATGACTCCATGCGCCTTGGCGTGGCGTTCATCCACCAGGAGTTGAACGTCCTCGACAACCTCGACGTCGCGGCAAACGTCTTTCTTGGGCGTGAGCCGAAGAATGTGCTCGGCCTGATTGACTTCGCAAAAATCCACGCCGACACCGAGCCGTTCTTGAAGCGGTTGGGCATGAGTTTTTCCAGCAAGACGCCGTTGGAGAAATTGTCCATCGCCGAGCAGCAGATGGTGGAGATCGCCAAGGCGCTCTCGCTCAACTCGCGCATCATCATCATGGACGAGCCGACGTCGTCCCTGACGTTGCAGGAGACCGACCGGTTGCTGGAACTCGTTCTGGAATTGAAGCAGCAGGGCGTGAGCATCGTTTACATCTCGCATCGTTTGAGCGAAGTGGAACACATTGCCGACCGCGTCGTCGTGTTGCGCGACGGCAAGAACGCCGGCCAGTTGCCCAAGGCTGAAATCCAGCACGACAAGATCGTCAGCCTCATGGTCGGGCGCGAAATCAAGAGCACCTACACCGCCTCCAGCGCGCCGAAGACGCCGGGTTATCTCAAGGTCCGCAACGCGAAATCCAGCCGCTTCCTGGCGAAGTCCGTCGAGTTCGACGCGACGCGTGGAGAGATTCTTGGCTTTGCCGGATTGGTCGGCGCCGGCCGTTCCGAAATCATGAAGGCCATGGTCGGCCTCGACCCGCGCGGCGGCGCGGAAGTGACGATCGGCAACGAAAGGATTTCCATCCACAAACCTGCCGATGCCATCGGCCACGGCATTTATCTGGTGCCCGAAGACCGACGGGGCGAAGGATTGGTCACCGCGATGACCGTGCGGGAGAACACCACGTTGCCGTCGCTGAAAAAGTATTCCACGTTCAACCTCATCAGCCCGGAGCGCGAGCGCAAGGTCACGGACGAACAGATCAAGTCGCTCAAGATCAAGACCCCGGGCGGCGAAGCGCTCGTGCTGAATCTGAGCGGCGGCAATCAGCAAAAGGTCGTCCTCGGCAAATGGCTTTCGATGACGCCGAAGGTGATGATCCTCGACGAACCGACGCGCGGCATTGATGTCGGGGCGAAGGCCGAGATTTACCGGCTCATGCGCGAACTGGCGGACAATGGCGGGGTGATCCTGATGATCAGCTCCGACATGGAGGAAGTGTTGAACGTGAGCGACCGCATCGCTGTGATGCATGAAGGTCGCATCACCGGCGTCCTGGAGCGCGCCCATTGCAACGAGGAGAACGTGATGAACCTGGCTGTCGGCAAAACCATCGCGGCGGCGAAACCGGCAGTGAATTGATTTTGAACCGCGAATAGACGCGAATTAACGCTAATGAACGGAAATGCCGACCTGCTGTTGAAGGATGAGGTTTATCGCATTGTTGGCGCGGCGCTGGAGGTTCTTAACGGGCTGGGGCATGGCTTGCACGAGAAGCCGTACGAGAACGCGCTGGTGGTGGAAATTCAGCGGAGCGGAATTGCGTATGTTCAGCAGCCGCATTTCGATGTGCTATACAAGGGGGTCAAAGTGGCCGAATACGCGCCGGACTTGATCGCGTTCAATGCGGTGGTTGTGGATGCAAAAGTTATTGAGGCCATCACTGATCACGAGCGCGGCCAGATGCTGAATTATTTGTGGATCACCGGTCACAAAGTCGGCGTGATCCTGAACTTTAAGCGGGCCAGACTGGAATGGGCGCGAATCGTTCTGGAAACCGGACGATCAAAGTCGGCAATTGAATCAGTCAACCTGCAAAAATAAAATTCGCGTCCATTGGCGTCTATGAGCGGTTAGGAATTTTTGGAAATGAAAAAAGAGATTGGTATTTCAGTTTTGTTGCTTGTCCTGTGTACGGTCACTTCGATCATGAACCCGAAGTTTCTGTCCCCGGTCAATCTGGTGAACACGGCCAACCTCATCGGGCTTTACGGCGTGTTCAGCCTCGGCCTCGGCCTCGTCATCATCACGGGCGGCATTGATCTGTCGGTCGGTTCGATGTGTGCGCTGACCGGCATCATCCTCACGATGGGCGTCACGGAATGGCATTGGTCCTGGCCGGTGGCGGCGGCGGTGGTGCTCGGGGTTTCGGCATTGCTTGGTTGTGCGCACGGCCTGCTCGTCACCAAGGCGAAACTCCAGCCATTCATCGTCACCCTTTGCGGGCTGCTGTTGTATCGCGGTATCGCGCGCTACATCGCGGGCGACAGCACTCGTGGTTTCTCCGGCGCTCAAGGCATCGAGCCATTGCGCGCTCTGGCGAGCGGAAAGGTGTTCGGCATTCCGGCCCCGTTCATCATTCTGGTGGTGCTGGCAATTATCATGTGGTTTGTGCTGCATCGTTCGATCTACGGCCGTTATCTGCTTGCCGTGGGGCGCAATGAGCAAGCAGCCCGCTTTTCCGGTATCAACACGCAACTGGTCATCGCGAGCGCTTACCTGATCGCGGGCGTGCTGACGGGCGTGTCGGGCATCCTCATCGCCTTCTATACAAACTCGGTCGGCCCGTCGAACCACGGCAACTTTTACGAACTCTATGGCATCGCGGCCGCGGTGCTGGGCGGGTGCAGTCTGCGCGGGGGCGAAGGCTCGGTCATCGGCATCGTCATCGGCACGGCATTGTTGCTCGTGCTGCAGAATCTGGTGAACCTGCTGGGCATTGACAGTTCGTTGAATTTTGCGGTGATGGGCGGCGTGGTGTTGCTCGGCGTGCTGGCCGACCAGTTTTTCAAGAGTCGCGGCGCGAAAAAGTTGACCCGCTAATCCGGGCGGGAAGCTGCGGAACTACCCGTTTGGCTAGTATTGAAAGTGTTGCCTTCGTTTTGGGCAATCTGTAGTTTGCGCGCAATCACACGTCAAACAACCGTTTGATACAACCAACATGCAAGCCATCCAAAGCCTCCACGCCCTCGATTACACAATCCTGGGCATCTATCTGGTCTTCGTCATCGGCATCGGTTTCGCCCTGAAACGCTTTAACAACAGCGCGGAAGATTTCTTCCTCTCGGGCCGGGCGATTCCCGGCTGGGTCACCGGGCTGGCCTTCATTTCGGCCAACCTCGGCGCGCAGGAACTCATCGGCATGGCCGCTTCCGGCGCGGAATACGGCATCATGACCTCGCACTTCTACTGGGTGGGGGCGATTCCCGCGATGGTCTTCCTCGGCATCTTCATGATGCCGATGTATTACGGCTCGAAGGCCAAGTCCGTGCCGGAGTATCTGAAGATGCGTTACGACGAACGCACCCGCACGTTCAACTCGGTGTCGTTTGCGTTCATGACGATCTTTTCCTCCGGCATCTCGATGCACGCGCTGGCGGACCTCCTCAATGCGCTGCTCGGCTGGAACTACTATTTTTCGCTCGTGGTGACTTCCGCCATCGTGCTGGCCTATGTGCTCAAGGGCGGCTTGAGTTCGGCGATCTACAATGAAGTGCTGCAGTTCTTCATGATCGTGTTCGGCATCGCGCCGCTGGCGTACATCGCGTTGAAAGACATCGGGGGCTGGCAGGGCTTGATGGCGAAGCTCGACGCGGGTCGGATGCACTCCTGGGCGGAAACCGCGACGACGGCCAATCCGCTGGGCGTGCCGTGGTATGGCATTCTGTTCGGCCTCGGCTTCGTGCTGTCGTTCGGTTACTGGTGCACCAACTTCGCCGAAGTCCAACGCGCGCTCGCCGCCAATTCCATGGGCGCGGCCCGCCGCACGCCCATCATCGGTGCGATCCCGAAAATGCTCTTCCCGGCCATCGTCATCCTGCCGGGCATGATCGCCTACGGTTTGACCAGCGATGCGGTTGCCGGTGGTTACACGATTCCCGCCAAAGACGGCGCTTTGAACTACAATCAAGTGCTGCCCTCCATGATTTTCCATTACTTCCCGAACGGCCTGCTCGGGCTGGCGTTGACGGCGCTGATGGCTTCCTTCATGTCCGGCATGGCGGCCAACGTCACCGCCTTCAACACCGTCTGGACCTACGACATCTATCAGGCGTTGGGGCATAAGAAGAAGTCCGACAAGGAATTGTTGAGCATGGGCAAGATGGCCACCGTGGTCGGCATCATCCTCGCCATGGGCTGCGCGCTCATCGCGGCGAAATACAACAACATCATGTCCATCCTGCAACTGGTGTTCGGCTTTGTGAACGCCCCGTTGTTCGCCACCTTCCTGCTGGGCATGTTCACCCGCCGCTCGAACAACACCGGCTCGTTTTGGGGCTTGGTCGTCGGCACTTCGACTGCGGTCGCTTTCCATGGTTTGTGCTTCGCCACCGGCAATCCTGCCGGCGTGAAGGGCGGTTGGATCACCCCGGCCATCGAGTTCCCGAAAGAGATGTCGCAAGGCTTCTGGGTCGCCATCGTGGCCTTCAGCACCACGTTCATCGTGAACGCCGTCCTCTCTTTCGCCACGAAACGGACCAAGACCGATGTCGAACTGAAAGGGCTCGTCTATTCACTGACGGAAAAGCAAAGAGGTCACGAAGATCACTGGCTCCTGCGTCCGGTGGTGCTGGGCACCATCG
Source organism: uncultured Bifidobacterium sp. (assembly GCA_964594985.1). Lineage (GTDB taxonomy): Bacteria > Verrucomicrobiota > Verrucomicrobiia > Limisphaerales > JADLHS01 > JADLHS01. The sequence continues at coordinate 183,694 of CAZQNQ010000003.1, read as the reverse complement.
TGATGATCGCCGTCATCATCCTGAACATCATCTTCTGGTAAACCCCAAAGCCATTAAAAGACTATGCAATTCGATCTGCGCCTCCCGATTGGCATCATATTCAGCATCTATGGCCTGTTGTTGACGGTTTACGGACTGGTCGGCAACAAGGAACAATACGCCCGCTCGCTCGACATCAACATCAACCTGATCTGGGGCATCGTGATGCTCGTGTTCGGTCTGCTGATGTGGTTTTTCGCCAAACGCGGTACGAAGAAGTCCTGAGCATTCCGCACAGATTCCGGGGCGTCGTTGAGGCTTCCGCCTTGCGACGTCCTGTTTTTTTTTGGCGGGCGATGCGAATGAGGATGTCGTTGTTCCAACCCCCCTCATCAGCCCCAAGAATAAGCCAGAACTCAGAAACTCAGGAAGTCCTTGCGGACGGCGCCGGTAGGGCGTTGCTGCCGCAACGCCATCTGGTTGGATACGTAACCCGGGCCTCCGCTTCGCTTCAGCCCGGGCTATCACATTGCGGGCTTGCAGCCCGAATTATTAACCTCCCGTCCCAGCCGACTCCGTTGTCCTGATCTGTCTCGTTTTTTTATACCAACTAGTGGGTAGATTGCCTCATTCTCAGGCAATGCTCGGGCGCTTGGGTCTGTTGGTCCGGGGTTCAAAATGGTTTTTTGCAGGAACTGTTTTGTTGGTCGCGGGGACTAAAAGGGTTTTGGCGGGTTCTGCATCGCTTTCTTTGGTTTCTAAATCAGTTTCATCAAGGACTAAAACACTTTCATCGGTTACTGAATCGGTTTCTTTGGGGACGAAAAGCAAATCTGTCGGTGCAAATTGCGGTTCTGTGGGTTCTGAAAGCCAGCCAACGGGAACAGAATGTCGTTCTTCGGGTTTAGTCTGGCTTTTAGCCGGAACAAATTCCATTGAACAGGAGGGAACGGAGAAAACAGAGCCGGAAACGAAGCCGTCCATAAAGGTTTTGAAATGAAGAAAGGCGGCCCCAATCCAGCGGCTTCGGAACTGGCGATTCAACAAGGAAAGTCTTTCGTCCCTACGCTCGGCTTCCTCGGTTTGCTCCTGTTCTAACTGCGACCGGTCCGTTGCGAATCGGGGGGCGGGGAAATGAGTTGGCAAATCTTTTGCTAGGTAAAAAATCACGAACGGATCCAACCGCACCGTCTCTGGTGAGACGAATTCTTCGCGGCTTTCCTGCTGTGTTCGGGATGTTCCAAACGGAAAAACAAGCAGTTCAAAGAGAAAGTTAGAATAGTTATGGCTATCAGTATCCATCGGGTCTCCATGTCGTTCGTGCAAAGTTCCGACAGTGAGTTGGCGGACTTCACGGGCGGGGTGGTGACGGGAATGAACGCGCCGGCCTTCGCCGACGCTCCAGTAACCCACGCGGCGCTGACCGCATTACAGACGGACTACGATCAGAAACTGGCCGCGGCCCGGAACGGCGGTCGGGTCGAAGTCGCGGCGAAGAATGTGTCGCGGGCGGCCTTGATCGCGGCGCTGCGGCAGAACGCCAACTTCGTGCAGATGATCGCCAGCACGGACCTGCCGTTGTTGCTGGCGTCCGGTTACCAGGCCACAAGCACGAATCGCACGACGGGGCCGTTGTCCAAGCCGGTCATCACCAACGTGGATAACTTCCAGAGCACGGTGTTGATGGCGGCGGTGGACGCGGATGATCGTTCCCGCGCGCAAGAGGCGCGGTATCGCGTGGGCGATGGTCCGTATCAACCAGCCGGCGTTCACACGAAGCCGTCGCGGGTTCCGTTTGAAGAGCTGGTGCCGGGCACGACGTATGAGTTGCAAGTCCGCAGCGTCGGCGGCAGCACCGGTTACTCGGATTGGAGCGATCCCGTGTCCCACATGGCAACTTAATTGGTAGGGTCGCGTTGCCGCGCGACCCAAACTTCTCCCGAGTCTGCGGTGGAGGAGTGAGGCGACGCGGCAGCGCTCCTTGCGGAGGGCCGCCAAGGTCATCGCAGCGCGATGACCCTGCCAAAGGTTGGCGAATGGTGGGGATGGCGCGCCGCGCCGTCCGCGCCCGTAAAGCGGGCGCAATTCCGGCGGGTTTACCGCCGGGGACGTCGTAGCACGACGGTCCCTACCAGAACAATTTCGGTTGTGTCGTTGGAGCAACCGGATCAAGTAGGACGACAAGGCGGCGTGGTTTCCAGTTTAACCACGCCGCTTATTTTATTTACGGCTTTGATTTGCTCCGGTCGCGATTTTGACGGCGGTGATTTCAATCAGACCGCCGACGGCGACACCAACGGCGTACGCGATCAAGTCCGGCGCATTAAAGATTGAGCCGAGTGCCAGCGCGCCAAAGCGGGTGTTGCGGATCGAATCAATCCAAGGGGCGTGATAGAGTTGGGAGAATTCCACCGCAAAGCAGAACGCCAGCGCAACGAGCGTCACCCGAAGGATAGAGGCGCGGATCAGCACGCAGCGAAATCCCAGGAACATCAACAGCGCCCAAAGTGCATCGCCACCATACTTATGCCAGAACAGAGAAACGGGATTGGCTGCCGAACGCCACCAAAGCCCCGCCGCAATGACTGCTGCCATCGCGATCACATAGAGGTAACGAGGGCGGTTCAAGCGAAACTCTTGGCGTTCGGACATGGTGGGTTGATCAGGTCGCACATTTCGCATTTACGATAGTAGTTTGTAAATGCAGAGGCCAGCTTGGCGGACCTGATCCTTGCAGTGCGAGGATTTCCACCCGGGGGACGTGCATCAACACAGTTGGCCACCGGCTTCCGCCTTGCGAGCAAGGGTTTTCTGCCTATAATCCGCGCGTGCTCGACATCAAATTGATTCGTGAAAAGCCGGATTTCGTCCGCCAACGTCTCGCCACGCGCGGGGCCGGGGACGAAAGTCTGATTGATGGCATCCTGCAAGCCGACGAGCAACGTCGCAAAGCCCTTTCCGAAGTCGAAACGCTCAAGGCCACCCGCAATCGCGTCTCCAAAGAGATCGGCGCGTTGATGGGCCAGAAGAAACTCGCCGAAGCGGAAGCGAGGAAGACCGAGACGAAAGATTTGGGCGACAAAATCGCCGCGCTCGATACTCAAGCCAAGGCCGCCGAGGTGTCGCGAGATGAATTGATGCTGCGCCTGCCGAATCTCCCGCATGAGACCGTGGCGCTTGGCAAATCCGCTGAGGATAATCCCGAGGTGAAGGTGTTCGGGCAGAAGGCGGAGTTCGCTTTCAAGCCCAAGTCGCATGTCGAACTGTGCGAGAGCTTGAAGCTGATTGATTTCGCGCGCGCCGCGAAGCTCTCGGGCAGCGGTTTCCTGCTCTACACGAACTGGGGTGCGAAACTGGAACGCGCTTTGATCCAATTTCTTCTCGATCTCCACACGCGTGAGCATGGTTACACCGAGGTTTCGCCGCCGCACATGGTCGGGCCGGAGTGTTTGATGGGCGTGGGCCAGTTCCCGAAGTTCAAGGATCAATACTACGGCGTGGCCGAGGGCGACAAAGCGGATGAACTTGGAAAGCTTTACCTGATTCCGACGGCGGAGACGCCCATCGCGAACATCCATCGCGACGAGCTGTTGCCGGAGAAACAATTGCCGGTTTACTACTGCGGCTACACGCCGTGCTTCCGGGGCGAAGCGGGCGCGGCGGGTGTCGGCACGCGCGGCATGATCCGCGTGCATCAGTTCGACAAGGTGGAACTCATCAAGCTTGTGAAACCGGAGGACGGTTACGCCGAGCACGACAAGATGGTGGCGAACGCGGAGCGCGTGTTGCAACTGCTCGGGCTGCATTATCGCGTCGTGATGCTGTGTGCCGGCGACATGGGCTTCGCCAGCGCGAAGACGTACGACATCGAAGTCTGGGCGCCGGGGCAGGGGAGTTATCTCGAGGTTTCCAGCGTGTCCAACTGTGAAGATTTCCAATCGCGCCGGATGAACCTGCGGTTCAAGACAGAGTCCGGTGAAAATAAATTTCCGCATATCCTCAACGGCAGCGGCACGGCGCTGGCCCGGTTGTTCGTGGCGTTGCTCGAGACGCATCAGCAAGCCGACGGCAGCGTCAAGATTCCCGCGCCGCTCCAATCTTATCTCGGCGCGGACACCATTCGGTCGTAATTCGTCGTGAGAATCCTGCTCGCCAGTTCGGAGATTCATCCCTACTCCAAGACCGGTGGCCTGGGCGATGCAGTCGCCGCACTCGGCAAGGCCCTGGCGCACGCGGGACACGAAGTGGCGCTTGTCACGCCATTGCATCGCGGCGTGCGGGAACGTTTTCCGGGGATTCATCGGGTGGATTGGAAATTTGATCTGCCGCTCGGAGCGCGGCGGGTGGACGCAAAACTTCTGGCGCTAAAAGTCAACCCGCGCTTGACTGTCTATTTCGTTGATAAGCCCGAGTATTTCGACCGGGCCGGGATCTACAACGACAGCCACGGCGATTTCGGCGACAACGCGGAGCGGTTCATCTTTTTTTCCAAGTGTGTCGTTCACCTCGCGCGGCATCTGCCGCACAAGCCGGAGGTGCTGCACGTTCATGACTGGCCGGTCGGCTTGGTGCCGATGCTGGTGCAGCAGGAGCATCGGCAGGGCGGCTGGGCCAAGCCGCCGCGCTTGTGTTTGACGATTCACAACCTGGCTTATCAAGGCGTCTTTCCGCGCTCGGCCTTTCAGTTGACCAATCTTCCAGCAAATTGTTTTCATCCGGAGACGGTGGAGTTTTATGGACAGATGAACTGTCTGAAAGCCGGCATCGCCTGTGCCGATGTCGTGACCACGGTGAGTCCTCGTTACGCGCGGGAAATCACCACGCAGGAATTCGGCGCGGGCCTGGACGGCCTGTTGCGCAAACGTCAGCATGTCTTGCACGGCATTTTGAACGGCGTGGATTACGAGGAATGGAACACGGTTTCCAATCCGTTGATCCCTGCGTCATTCAGCGCGCAGAATCTCGCCGGCAAAGCGGTCTGCAAAGCCGCCTTGCAAAAGCACTTTGGTTTGGCCGTGGACGCCACCGTTCCGCTCTTCGGCAGCGTGACGCGGCTGGCGGATCAAAAGGGCATTGATATCATTTTGGGCGCGCTGGAGGAGATGCTGGCGGCGCCGATCCAATTCGTGCTGCTCGGCAGTGGCTCGGCCAATTACGAAAACGCCATGAAAGCTCTGGCGCAGCGGTATCCCGGCAAGGTTGGGTTGATGATCGGCTATGATAACGGTCTCTCGCACCAGGTCGAAGCCGGTTGCGATTTCTTCCTGATGCCTTCGCGCTTCGAGCCGTGCGGCCTCAATCAACTTTACAGTCTGCGCTACGGCACGATTCCCATCGTGCGCCGCACCGGCGGGCTGGACGACACGGTCATTGATGCGACGGATGACGCCGCGCACGCCAACGGCATCAAGTTGTTCGAGCCGGCGCCGCACGCTCTCGCTAAAGCGATGCGGAAGGCGATGCTGTTATTTCAGAACAAGGAATTGCTGGGGCGCTATCGCGCCAATGGCATGGCCGCCAATTTTTCCTGGGCCAAAGCGGTGAAGGAGTTTGAGGCGATTTACTCGAAGTGATGCCGATGGAACGAGCGATGAAACCCGCATTGACCTCCATACCGCGCCGGGGTTTACTTCGCCGCATGAAACTCAGGCTCGGACTGCTGGCGGTGCTGCTCGTCGGATTTGCCGGGTGTGTCTCCCAGCCCAAGCCGGCAGCGAATCCCAACCCAACCGATACTGGAGAACCACAGTCCAAACTGATCGTCACCCCGGACAGCCTGTTGATCGGCAAGGTGACGACGTTCAATACGGCCGGGCGTTTCGTGGTGTTGAATTTTTCCGGTGGCAGGATGCCGGTGCTGGATCAGATGCTGTTTGTTTACCGCGACGGCTTGAAGGTCGGCGAAGTGCGTGTCACCGGCCCGGAACGTGACAACAATACGGTCGCGGATCTGATTTCCGGGGAGGCGGCCAAAGGCGACGAAGTGCAGGACAAATGACGCGTTGCGCTTGTCGCGGCCGCAGGAATCAAAACCGCTTCAATCCTCTTTGTCGGACGAAGCCTTCTTTTCCACTGCTTTCACCGTGCTCGGCAATGCGTTTTTCTGATACGGCGAGTGCAGGTTGAAGTAAATGCCGCATAGCGGCCGCGCGGTGTCGCTCTGGCTGAGGATGATGGTGACTTGCTTGTCGAGCGCGAGGCCGTGCCGCATTCCGGGGGCGCGGTTCTCGTAGGCGTTGATGGCTTTTTCCATCAGCGACTTCATGGCGGTCTCGAATTCTTCCGGAGACTTTTCCAGGCACACGATGAATTTGTCGTAGCCCTTGACGGCGGCCGCGATCTCTTTCTTGAACGTCTCGATTGTCACTCGGAGACAGCGTAGCGCGAAAACTCCGCTTTTGAAGGAAAAAGAAGATTTGGTTTTACCGGAAGAAACCGAGGAAACCGGGAGTTGGGGCGGAAAAACTCGGGACAGGGTCCGCAACATGGGCTATGGCCGAGGCAGAACTCTGTTCCCTCCGTTTGCCCGGTTCGATCAATTTCCCTCGCGCCGCACGCTGCTTGACCGTTCGCCGAACAACGCCGTGCCAATGCGGACGATGGTCGCGCCTTCCTCGATGGCGACTTCAAAATCCCCGCTCATGCCCATGCTCAACTGCGGTAATGGCGCGCCGAGCAGCGCTTCGGCTTGTTGCTTGAGTTCGCGGAGTTTTTGAAAGTAAGGCCGCGCTTTTTCCGGCACTGGCGTGTAGGGCGGGATCGCCATCAAGCCGTGAATCTCCAAGCGGGGCAGGGCGTTGAGAGCCTCCAGTTCCGCCAGCATCTGCGCTGGCTGGTAGCCGAACTTGCTGCCTTCGCCCGCGACATTGATCTCCAGCAGAATCGGCATCGTCTTGCTGGCTTGCTCGGCGCGCTTGTTGATTTCCTGCGCGATGGCGAGGCTGTCCACGCCTTGGATCATCTCGAACAACTCGACGGCGTCACGGCATTTGTTGGATTGCAGATGACCGATGAAATGCCAGCGCGCCTTGCCGGGACAGTTGGGAATTTTCGCCTTTGCTTCCTGCACCTTGTTTTCGCCAAAAGTCGTCAGGCCCAGATTCACCGCCTCGCGGATGACCTCCGGCGGATGCGTTTTGGAAACGGCCAGCAGGAGGACGGAATTCACATCGCGGTCGGATCGCTCGCACGCGGTGCGAATCCGTTGTTGAATCAAAGCCAGGTTGTCGGTCAAACTCACGGGGCAATCGTAAATCAAAAATCATCAATCGCAAATGCTTCGATGAACTACTGGCTGGCAAAATCTGAACCCGAAGCCTACTCGTGGGCGCAATTGGTCAAGGATAGGAAGACCGCGTGGACTGGCGTGCGAAATTTTCAAGCGCGCAACAACCTTCGCGCGATGAAAAAAGGCGACGTCGTGTTTTTTTATCACAGCGTAACGGACAAAGCCGTTGTCGGCGTGGCGAAGGTGGTAAAGGAGTTTTATCCCGATGCGACGGCGGAGGAGGGCGATTGGTCGTGCGTGGACCTCGCGCCGCTCAAAGCTTTGGCGCAACCGGTGACGTTGGAAACGATCAAGGCCGACAAGGTTCTCAAGGACCTGCCGCTGGTGAAGCAATCGCGTCTCTCGGTGACGCCGCTGACAGAAGCGCAGGCGCAGCGGTTGTTGGAACTGGCTGGGACGCGATTGTAGGGCAGACATTCCTGTCTGCCGGTGCAGGCGACTTTCCAGTCGCCTGTTTTGGGAACACGGGACTGGGAAGTCCGGGAACCGGCAGGCTGGAAAACCTGCCCTACGACTGTGAGTCAGAAAACTTCCGCCGGATTCTCCCGCAGCCACGCGGTCAAGCCGGGCAGGGGAAAGGAAAGCACGGCTTGCGCCTTGGCGCTGTTCAAGGACGTGTCCGGCGAACGCGCCGTGCCGCGATAGTCGCGCAAGGAGCTGACGCTAAACTTCGGGTTTAGTTGCGGCCAACGCGCGGCCAGGGCGGCACCGATTTCAGCCCGTGACATTCTCTCGGTCCCCGCAACGTGAAAAAGTCCGGTCTGTTGCCTGGCCAACAATTCCCAGGCGGCTCGTGCGGTCACAGTTGCTGAGACCGGGCTGCGGTATTCGTCCGAAAAGAAACCGGGAGTCTGGCCCGCCTGCCAGGCCCGGCGAATCTGCTCATTGAAACCGCGGTCGCCGGTCGGCGAAGAACCGCCGTTGAGCGACGTGCGGATGACGGTGTGGTGGAGATTGGCCAGCACGATTTGCTCGGCGGCGAGTTTGGTTTCCGCGTAGATGCTCAACGGTTCAACCACATCGGTCTCGACGTAGTTGCCTTGACGTCCGTTAAAAACGAGGTCGGTCGAAAAGAAGAGGAACGGAATGTTGGCGGCGAGTTCGGCCAGCACTGCGGTGACTTCGACATTGATTTTGTGCGCGAGGGGCGGATTGGCCTGACAATCGGGACTTTTGCTCATCGCCGCGCAGTGGATAATGGCGGCGGGGTTTTGTGCGTGAAACGCGGCGCGCACAGCGGCGAAATCAAGCAGGTCAAGCCGGGTACGCGTGAGGCCGACGGCCCGAATTTCCGGCGCGAACCGGGGCGCGAGTTGCACAAGGTAATTGCCGATCAATCCGCCCGCGCCGGTGATCCAAACGACTGGTTTTTCTGCTGGCTTAGTCAATCATCCGTTTGGTGATTTGGCCGTAAGCGTCAATGCGCCGGTCGCGCAGGAACGGCCAGTGGGTGCGGGTCTGGTCCACTTGGGCGAGGTCCACGGGGACGATGAGGATTTCCTCCTTGTCGGCGCTGGCTTTGGTGAGGATTTCGCCCGATGTGCCTGCCACGAAACTTTGGCCCCAGAACTCGATGCCATCGCCGCCCACGCCTTTGAGGACTTCGTGGCCGATGCGGTTCACGGCGGCGACATAACAACCATTGGCGACGGCGTGGCTGCGTTGGATGATTTCCCATGCGCCGTGTTGTTTGAGGCCGTTCTGTTTCTTCTCGCTTGGATGCCAGCCGATGGCGGTCGGGTAGAAAAGAATTTGCGCACCTTGCAGTGCCGTGAGTCGCGCGCCTTCGGGATACCATTGATCCCAACAGATCAAGGCACCGATCTTGCCGTAGCGCGTGTTCCAAGTGCGGAAACCAAGGTCGCCGGGGGTGAAGTAAAATTTCTCGTAGTACAGCGGATCGTCCGGGATGTGCATCTTCCGGTACGTGCCGAGCAACGAGCCGTCCGCGTCAATGATGGCGGCGGTGTTGTGATAGAGGCCGGCGGTGCGTTTCTCGAACAGGGACGCGATGATGACGACTTTGTATTTCTTCGCGAGTTTTTGGAAAGCGTCGGTGCTTGGGCCGGGAATGGATTCGGCGAGCTTGAAGTTTTCGTAGTCTTCGCTCTGGCAGAAATACTGCGAGGTGAACAGCTCTTGCGTGCAGATGATCTGCGCGCCTTGCTTGGCGGCGCGTTCCGCGAGGGCGAGGGTTTTCTTGCGATTGGCGGCCGGATCAGCGGTGCAGGCGTGCTGGAGCAGGCCGAGTTTGACGATCGAGCCGGAGGAGTGGCGCTTCATGGGAATCAGGATTTGGCGTGATGCCGGGAGGTGCTTTCAAGTAACTCGGTCTGGCCGCTCAGTCCAAGGGCTGGCGCAGCGGCGGGCGACTGGCCGAACAGTTCCCGGATGAATTTGCCGAGGGTCTCATTGGTTGGGCCGTAGCCGCCGTGGTAGATGTAGTACTCGAGTTCGTACATCAACTCGCCCGCGCTGGAGATCCGTTTGTTGAGATCACGGGTGAGGCAGCGATGCAGGATGTTGTTGAGCCGTTCATCAATGCGGGCGTCAAGCGTGCGGAAATCCGGGATGGGCTGTTTGAGGATGCGTTGCCGGGATTCCTCGGCGGTCGGGCCTTTGAAGATGTTGTGCCCCAGAATCAGGTTCGCGAGGACCACGCCGGCGGAGAACAGGTCGGAGCGTTGATCGGTGATCTGGAAATCCGCCTGCTCCGGACTCATGTAATCGGCCTTGCCCGCGACGACTTCGCCTTCCTGATCGGTGAGGAAACCGCGCGCCTTGGCGATGCCGAAGTCGGTGAGTTTCACGTCGCCCTCGAAGGCGATCATGATGTTCTTGAAGCTGACGTCGCGGTGTACGATGGCGAGGGACTTGCCGTCGGGGCCGGCTTTGGCGTGCGCGTAAGCGAGGCCCCGGGCGATGCGACTGGTGATGAACACGGCGAGTTCGAGCGGAAGCTGCTTGCGTTTCTCGGCCAGTTGATGGGCGAATTGTTCGAGGTTCACGCCCCGGATTAGTTCCATGGCGATGAAGCAGACATTGTTGGCTTCGCCGAGATGGTAGGTCTGGACGATATTGGTGTGGATCAAGTCGGCCACGAGCTTCGCCTCCCCGACGAAGTTCTCGATGAACATCTTCTGGCTGGCGTAGTTGGCGCGGATGACCTTGATGGCGACCCGTTTCACAAAATCCCGCGTCCCCCGTTGTTCCGCTTCGTACACGACGCCCATGCCGCCTTCGAATATCTTGCGGACCACGTCGTAACGAAAATCGCTTTGAATCGTGAAGAGAGCCACGGGGCGATGTTGGGAAAAGCGGCAAGCAAGTCAAGTGTCGGCGTTTCGGAATTTTCGCTGGTCGGGCCGGGACCAAGTGCGGCATTGGTTTTTTTCCAAGATTTTTGTGGATTATTTGCCCTCGTTTGATAAAGTCGCGCCCCTCGTAGAACGGAATGGGATTCCGTCCGGGAGCAAATTCGAGCCTGGGCTCGCAAAGATTTTGTTACGTGTGACAACAAAGAAAAAAGAAACGAAGAAGGTGCCGGCGCAAAAGTCGCACGCGACCGCGTCGGCAGCGGCGATCCTGGGGCGGCCCGTGGTGACCAAGGCCATGCGCGTGGATCAGCGTGGACCAAGGAAGGTCAAGGGCGAGTGGCAGAAGTATTATGACCGTTTGCTCGAACTGCGCGAACAGCTCATGCGCCAGATGAACGGTCTGGCGAAGGAGTCGGCGCAAGAGATCGCCGGTTACAGCCTGCACATGGCTGATTCGGGCACGGATAATTTCGACCGGGACTTTGCCCTGAGCCTGTTGTCCTCGGATCAGGACGCCGTTTACGAGATCGAAGAAGCCTTGAAACGCATTGAGCGGGACACGTATGGTGTCTGTGAATTGACCGGGAAGGCGATTCCGAAAGCCCGCTTGGAAGCGATTCCGTGGGCCCGGTTCACGGTGCAGGCCCAGGCCCAGCTCGAACGCGAAGGCGCATTGCGCCAGCGCCGCTTGGGCCAGCTCGGAACCGTGGACGCTGCTGCTACGCCCGAAGTCGAAGAAGACGGCGATGATGTGCCGGACGAGAAACCAGCGAAAAAAGAAGAACAATAAAAATTTATGGCGCGCGAAATCATCACCATCGAATGCACGGAAGCCCGCAAGGAGGGAAAATCTCCTTCGCGCTACACCACCACCCGCAACAAGAAACTGAAGCCGGAAAAGCTCGAGATCAAGAAGTACAATCCCGCGCTTCGGCGGCACACGTTGCACAAGGAAATCAAGTAACTTATGCCCCGCAAGACCAATACCGACAAGTCTGACAGCCGCGGTCGCCGCGGCTCGAACGAGAAACGCACGCCGCGGCCGAAGCCGAAGATTGATTTCACGGTGGACGCCTTGGACTTCAAAAACACGAACCTGCTCCGCCAGTTCGTGACCGACCAGGGCCGCATCCTGCCGCGCAAATACACCGGCCTCCCGGCGCATTATCAACGTCGCCTGAACAAGGCGATCAAGCGCGCCCGTCAGATGCTGTTGGTGAAGTGATTTGTCAGGCCCGCCGGAATTGTCCGGCGGGCTTTTTTGCGACCAGCAATTGCAAATGATTTGCAGTTGCGAATCTTTGCGCTGAATCAGCAGACTCGTTGTCGGCGCAGAAGCACGCCACAAATTGACCGGGCGTTACAACCATGGATTATCTCCTGTTACTTTCGAGCATCGCGCTGGGGGCGATCACCGTTCTGGGCTTCAAGCTCTATGATGCCAAGCACATCAAGCTGCTGAATGCTTTCACGGGGGCTTACTTGTTGTGTCTGACCTTTCTCCACTTGTTGCCGGAGCTGTATCATCAGCACGGTGATCATGCCGGGCACGCTGCGCACGGGGCGTTGTGGATTGGGGGATTGATGCTGGCGGGATTCTTCGTCCAGATCGCTTTGGATGTTATTTCCATGGGGGTTGAACACGGCCATTCGCACCCGTTGCATGGCCGGATGCCCATCGGCGTGCTGGCGGGGCTTTGTCTGCACGCGCTGGTGGAGGCGATGGCTTTGGGCGACGGTCACGAGCATCATGATCCCGAATCGCGCCGGTTGTTGCTGATCAGCATCGTCGTTCACAATTATCCGGTCGCGATCGCGTTGCTGGGCATGTTGCTGCAATCCGGGATGAAGCGGGCAAGGGCTTTGAGTTTTTTGGGGCTGTTTGCGGCGATGGCCCCGTTGGGGATGTTCATCAGCGGGCACACGGCGCTGGCCCATTATTCCCGCGAGTTGATGGCGATTGTCATTGGCATCTTCATGCATATCTCGACCACGATCTTGTTCGAGGCGAGCGATGTGCATCGGTTCAACTATGCCAAGCTCGGCGCCATCCTTTTGGGGACGGCGTTGGGGGTGGCGAGCGTTTTGGTTCACTGAGACATGAATACGCGGTTGCCTGACTCGAAATCAGCGGAAGTGAAATCTTGCGATTGGCATGCCAAACTGCGCCAGGAATCCTGCAAACTTACCGGACCGCGTCGGGCGGTCTTGCAGGTGTTGGGGGAACAACCCCAGCCATTGACCAACAAGGAAATCTTCCGACTTCTACCCAAAGGTCACTGCGATCTAGCGACGGTTTATCGCTCCGTGCAAATGCTGGAACGACTGGGCTTGGTGAAGCGGTTTCACTTCGGCGAAGGCGCGGCGCGTTATGCTTTGCTGGAAGCGGGCTGTGATACCCATCAACATCATCTGGTTTGCACCCATTGCAGCCGGATTGAACCGGTAGGCGAGTGCATCGTACGTGAACTGGAAACCCGGGTGGCCGCGCACAGTAGATTCAAAGCCGTGACCCATCGGTTGGAATTCTTCGGCGTCTGCCCGGCCTGCCAAAAGTGAAAAAGCCACACCCCTTGGTGTGGCCTTCCAACTAAGCTGGCTGAAAAGATCTAGTTCTCCCGATAATTATATGGCTTCGGCTTCCCAATCGGCCAAGTGGAGGTACTCTTTGATTTTCCGACGTTCATAGCGATTCTTTTGGGCCTTTTTGGGCTGACTATCCGCTTTACGAAACGGATGTTTGGGATCCCGGATGGCTTCGCTGATGGTTTCGATCATGGATTTGGTCATAGCTCGTAGGGGATGAGTTATTTGAGGACGACCTGCCTGATGAGCGCTTCCTTGTAGCGCCCTCTGTTGAGTATTAGCTGAGACGGGCATAACACCTCAGACGGTCCGACTATAAGACAGCGACGCAAAAATGTCACTCAATCTTTTCTAAAGAAAAAATTGTGTGGTGAGTGCGCCGTGAGGAACTTCGTCAGAAAACGATTTGTAGTGGAAAACTTAACGCCGGGCCGAAGAAAGTTTTTTCGCCACAATCAGACTCGTCAGGAATAAAACTCCGGCGCAGCCGATGAAGAGGGAGTAGCTGTTAACCTCCAGCAGGATGATCGGCGCACTGAACTGACCGATAATCCGCGCCAAACTACCGGCACCTTGGGCGACCCCGATGTTCGATCCTTGTTCGTGGGCAGAAGTAAGATTCGAGAGCAACCCAAATAATGGCGGGCGCGTCAGGCTTGAACCCAGCGCCAGCAATCCCAGTGCGCCCAGCAAAACCCACCAGGAATGGCCTTCCGGTCGAGCGAGAATGCCCCACGACAGCAGGCCGCTGCCTTTGATGAACGGGAGCAGCGCCAGACTCACGGCGGTCATCACAAGGCTGAGGGTGATGACTTTGGGTTCGCCAAACTTCTTCACGATGCGACCAATCATCCCCCCTTGCACAAAGGCGGCGATCAAGCCGCAATAAACGAACAGATACGTCGCCACTGTTGCCGTGGTGGCGTCATCCTTGATGTCCAGGCCGAAGTTCCCGCAGACCAGCAGAGCCAAAGTGACCTCAAAGCAACTGAAACACAACGTCGAGAGGAAGAAAACAATCACCAGCAAACCGATGCCCGGCGTGGTGAGGGTATGCCGCCATTGATCGAGGTGTGGACGTTCCGGCGCTTGTTCGGAATTCGGTTGGCGGCTTTCGGGAAGAATAAATAGTGCCAACAAGAAGTTTGCCGCGCAAAAGGCTGCTGCCACCCAACCCGGGCCAATAATGCCCAGATACTTCAAACTGACGCCGCCAATGGCCGGGCCGAAAATGAAGCCCAGCCCAAACGCCATGCCGATGAGCCCCATTTTCTTGGAGCGGTTTTCTGGCGGCGTGATGTCTGCAATATAAGCCTGCGCCACCGTGATATTTCCCCCAAAGGCACCGGCAAAGGCGCGGGCGAGGCCCAGCGTGATCAAGGCACTGGTCGGGTTTTCCAAGCCGGAACCAAACGCAAAGATTGCGTAGGAGATTGTCGCCCCCGCAGTGCTGAGCAACATGATCGGACGGCGGCCAACTTTGTCCGAGAGCCGTCCCCAGATCGGTGCGAAGATGAATTGCATCGCCGAGAAGCACGCCAGCACGAGGCCGATGGTGAGACTGCTCGCATCGAAGCGTTTTGAGAACACCGGCACGAGCGGCACGACGATGCCGAACCCGATCAGGTCAATGAAAACCGTCAGCCAGACAATGAGCAGTGACGGTTTTCTCATTGCGGCATGATCAAGATGTCTGGGGGAGTGGCGGGATCATGCCACCTCGGCAAGCTTGCGGGTCGTGATCGGCACTTCCGCAAACTGCGCTTTCACCTTGGCCACGGCGTTTTCCACCGTCAGACCGTACTTGCGCCGCAATTCGTCCTGGGTGGAAGCGTGTTCGATGAATTGATCCGGCCAACCGATGCGCACCACCGGAGTCGTGATGCCCTTATCATTGAAGCACTCGAGCACGGTTGAGCCGTAACCGCCCATCAACACGTGATCTTCCAGCGTGACGATGACGTCCGCGGCGCGACCAAAGAATTCATGCGTGCCGGCATCAATCGGCTTGGTGAAACGCGGATTGATGACCGCGACATCAAAACCTTCCGCGACGAGCTGTACAGCGGCCTTGTTCGCAATAGAGCACATGTTGCCCAGAGCGAACAGGGCGACCTTGCGTTTGCCATTGCTCGCAAAGTTGTGGATGACTTCGGCCTTGCCGATTTCAAGCAGCTTCGGCTGGTCCTTGATCGGCACGCCTTCGCCCGCACCACGCGGGTAACGGATGAAGGTTGGATGATTCTGATGCGTGGCCGTGAACATCATGTCCTGCAACTCATCCTCATCCTTCGGGGCCATCGCGATGACATTCGGGAGGCAACGCAAATAGGCGATGTCGAACAAGCCATGATGCGTTGGGCCGTCGTTCGCTGAGAGACCAGCACGGTCCATGCAGAAAATCACCGGCAGATCCTGCAAGCAAACATCGTGATGGATGCAATCGTACGCACGTTGCAAGAACGTCGAATAGATCGCCACCACCGGGTGATAACCCATCGTCGCCATGCCGGCGGCGAAGATGACACCGTGTTCTTCAGCGATGCCAACGTCAATGTAACGTTCCGGCATGGCCTTCTCGAGATGCTTCAAGCCAGTGCCGCTCGGCATTGCCGCCGTGATACCGACAAGGGTGTTGTTCTTCTGGCAGAGCTTGACCATCGTCTGGCCGAAGACGTCTTGATAATTCGGCGGCGTGCCGGGCTTGGATGCGGGAGTTTCACCCGTTTTTGCATCGTAAGGTCCGAGGCCGTGGAATTTTTCCGGCGACTTGAGCGCAGCTTCATAGCCTTTGCCCTTGCGCGTCAGGATGTGGATGACGATCGGATGATCGCAGGTCTTGGCGAATTCCAGCGTGCTGATCAACAGCGGCAGATCGTGCCCGTCAATCGGCCCGAGATAACGCACACCCATCTCTTCGAACAAAATCGCGCTGCCGAAACCGCCGCGGCCTTCCGCCTCGATGGACGGAGCGTTCTTGCGCAAGCTGACTTCGGCGAGTGCGCCCTTGAAGCCTTCCTCCGCTTTGTGGGCCAGCTTCAATGCCAGATCGCCCTTCGGCAGCTTCTTCAGGAAACCTTGGAAATCGCGGGACAGTTTGTTGTACGACGGATTGCGGATGAGCTTGTTGAGGTAGCCGTTGATCGCCCCGACGTTCTCCGCGATGCTCCACTCGTTGTCGTTGAGGATGCCGATGAATTTCTTCGTCGTGTGCGAAATGTTGTTCAGCGCTTCGTAGGAAACCCCATTAGTGAGCGCGGCATCACCGAAGATGCAAACAACGTTCTCGTCCGTGCCTTTGCGATCGCGGGCCGAGGCCATGCCGAGTGCGGCGGACAATGCTGTGCCCGCGTGACCAGCGCCAAAGCAATCATGCTCACTCTCAGTGCGCAGCGCGAAACCATTCAAGCCATTCGTCTGGCGGATGGTGTGGAAACGATCCTTACGACCGGTGAGGATCTTATGGACGTAAACTTGGTGACTGACATCCCAGACAAACTTGTCCTTGGGAGTACTGAAGACGTGATGCAGCGCGATGGTGAGTTCCACCACGCCGAGATTCGGACCGAGATGTCCGCCGGCCTTCGCGAGGCCCGTGATCAATTCCTGGCGGATTTCGCCCGCGAGCGCTTCCAATTGCGGGGGCGTCAGTTTCTTCACATGCGCCGGACCATCCACCATGTCGAGGTATCTGCTCATAGTTATTCTTCCGACGATTCTGCCGTCAACGGCTGCAGCTTCAATTCGCCTGCCGCCGTCTTTTCCAGTTGCTGAATCTTCAACTCGGCTTCGGCGAGTTTTTCCTGGCACACCTTGGCCAGCTTCACGCCCTCTTCGTAACGGGCGATCAAGCTTTCCAGCGGCAGTTCGCCGGATTCCATCGCTTCCACGACAGATTCCAGTTTCTGCAACGCTTCCTCAAATGGCATCGCTGCCTTGGGCGATGACGAGGGCGGAGTGCTTTTGGATGGATTCGGCACGGCTGCGACTTTAGGCGAAATCTCTGTGTCCGTCCAGTCTGCGCTGAATCTCAAAATCAGTCCGCCCCATGACCTGAAAATATATTACCGCAAACTTTTTGCTCAGACGGTTTTTGTCCGACCCCTCCCGCTAGGTTTGTGCCCGTAAAACGAAAGACAAATTATGACAACGATGACAAACCTCACGAACGACCAGCAACTCGAACTCGGCCTGAGCGGAGCGCCGCGTGGCACACGCTTCGCCCGGCGGGAACGTCGCCTGGCCCGCGCTGCCTGGTGGTTCAACAAGATGCGCGCCGTGGTCAATGCCGCGACCGTGTGTCCCTCCGAGAACGCCCCGCGGCCCGAACAAACCTTTCTACCCGGCGCATATCGTCAGGTGCGGATTTGAACCGGGCCATGCCGGTGGAACAGGAGTAAACAGAGGGAACGGAGTGTCCAAGTTTGGTTTTATCACAACCGGAGCATGTCCCCGGTTCACCGGCAGGTAAATCCAAGCAGGGGTTGTGCGCCCGAGTACAGCCTCCGTTTGGTTCCGACTCAGTTGTCTCTGTGCTCTCCTGTTCCGGATTGATTTTAATGGAGGAGGGCGCGTCGCTCTGGCCCCACAACAACTACCAGAACCGGCGCGCCCAAAATTTTCTGCGCCCACCACAGCGCCAGCGGCGCGACATATTTGAAGGATTCGGGTGAATGAAATTTTCAAGTTCCGGAGGAGCGGCATCTAGCGAGCGTTCCAACGAGACTTGATTCGTTCGAGGGTTGTTTCTGCAAAAGTGTCGCGCCTCTGGCGCTGTGATCTACGGTCGGAAAATTTAGTTGGGAAAAACGTGAACCATGCGCGACCTGGAAATCATCGAAAGACCACAGCGGATCTTCCATTGCGAACCGCAAGGGAAGCCCGGCAAAAGCCATCGCCTCGGCCTAGGTCAACTTCTCGGCCTGCCGTCCGCGCGACGCAATCCCGTGGTGCAGACCTTCCGCTGGCTCTGGCGTAAAGTGGATGGCCTCTGGTCGTCGAAACAACAATGCAATGCAGCCTAAACCATACAAAGCAATGGGACTTGGTTCGGGAACGGGAGTTAAGGTAATATCATCAATCCATGAACTAAATTGAGATGACGTAAGTTCGTCGGGTGCGTGAATTGTATAAATAAAATAGGTCAAATGCGGCAACTCTGAGAAAAAATCATCAAGCACCTGCCACTGGTCTATAGGCTCGGGGATGAGTGTAGAGCCATCCGAAAAAGTAAATATGTAATCAACGAAGCCCGTATATCCAGGAGGAGCGTATGGCGACCCCACCCCACCACGCTGCCTAGTCCAAAGCGCCAGACTTTCGAGCCGGAAAAGCCCGCCATCAACCAATTCGAACCTTATCGAATTGTTACCAAACGGATAGGTGTCGATATTCGGCCAAGTATTGCCCTCAAACGAATGCATGTCGTAGTGATTATCAATGCACGACATCTTAATCCCATTCTCGATATAATCATCATCTTGTAGCGTACTAGTCGGCGCACCCTCAAACGTCATCACCAGTGGAGTCATCGCAGTAGCTATTGCTGATGTCGGCACTGTGAACGCGGCGAGGACGATGAGCTTCACAAAAAGAAAGCAAGGCACGATTGGAGTCTTCATAATGACTTTCCGTTCTGAGTTCTGATGGATTGTGCCAGTCTGAGCAGATCCGTCAAGATTTGGGTTGCTTTGTGTTCCTCTGTGGTCGGAATCAAGCGTTTTATCTGTCGGGGTGGCGCATATTTTGATTTGCGTGATTCTTGCGGGGCAACCAAACTGTCCGCCGCTCGATTGAATGAAGACCTTTCTGTTCATCTGCACGGGTAACATTTGCCGCAGTCCCATGGCTGAGGCGCTCTTTCGTAGTGCCACGAATGGGCGAACCGATTATCGCGCCATCTCCGCCGGCTTGGGCGCGATCGATGGGCAACCGCCCAGCACGTATTCCGTCCAGGCGATGAAGGAGATCGGCGTGGACATCTCCAAGCAACGCAGCCGAATGCTCACGGCGGACATGGTCAAGCAGGCGGATTACATCCTCGGCATGACGCACAGCCATGTGGATACGGTGATGCTGCTGTATCCGCAGGCGGCGGAGAAAACGTTCCTGCTGCGTGAATTTGATGACACGCTCGATCCCTTTGAGAAGGACATCAGCGATCCCATCGGTGGTTCGTATGAAATTTACCTGAACTGTCGCGATCAGATTGAGCAGGGGATCGCGTCGCTCGTGCGCTTCATTGAACAGGGCGAGACGCAGCAGGTGGTCAAGACCGTTGCCGCCGGGCAAACCGCCCACGTGGCCATCGGAGCGGATCATGGCGGATTTGATCTGAAGGAGGAGTTGAAGAAATATCTGCGCGAGCGCGGGATTTCCTTCCACGACTTCGGCACGCACGCGAAGGAATCGGTGGATTATCCTGACTACGGGATATTGGTGGCGAACAGCGTGGCGGAACACAAGGCCGAGGTCGGCTTGCTCATCTGCACCACCGGCATCGGCATGAGCATCACGGCGAACAAGGTTTCCGGCATCCGGGCGGCGATGGTCACGGATGCGGAATCGGCCATCCTGACTCGCAAGCACAATGATGCGAACGTGCTGTGTCTGTCCGGTAAATTTACTCCCGCCGATCTCGCGAAACAGATTCTCGACAACTTTCTCAACACTGAATTTGAAGGCGGACGCCATGAGCGTCGCGTGAATAAGATGGAACAAAAAATGACGTCACCTGAACTCCGATTGAATCGTATAGATGGCGAGATCGCCAACGCCATTGAACATGAACGCCTGCGCCAGCAGGAAAATATTGAACTCATCGCCAGCGAAAACTTCACCAGTCCGGCGGTGATGGAAGCACAGGGCTCCGTGCTGACGAACAAGTACGCGGAAGGTTATCCCAAAAAGCGTTGGTATGGTGGTTGTGAGAACGTGGACGTCGTCGAGCAACTGGCGATTGACCGCGCGAAGAAGCTTTTCGGCGCGGAGCACGCCAACGTGCAACCGCACTCCGGCAGCGGCGCGAACATGGCGGTGTATTTCGCGTTCCTCAAGCCCGGCGACAAGATGCTCACGATGGATCTGAGCCACGGCGGGCATCTGACGCACGGCAACAAGGCGAATTTTTCCGGCAAGTTCTTCGAGATCGTCCATTACGGCGTGCGCAAGGAAGACGAGCGGATTGATTACGATCAACTCGCGAAGCTGGCGCGCGAACACAAACCGAAGATGATCACGGTCGGCGCGAGCGCGTATCCGCGCATCATTGATTTCCAGCGCATGGGCGAGATCGCCCGCGAAGTCGGCGCGTATCTGTTGGCCGACATCGCGCACATCGCCGGCCTCGTGGCGGCGGGAGTTCATCCCAGTCCGATGGCGCATGCTGACTTTGTTACTACAACGACGCATAAGACGTTGCGCGGACCGCGCGGCGGTTTGATTCTCTGCAAAGAGAAGCATGCGAAGGAAATTGATTCGCAGGCGTTCCCCGGCATCCAGGGCGGGCCGCTCATGCACGTTATTGCGGGCAAGGCCGTCTGTTTCCATGAAGCCGCGCAACCGGCGTTCCAGTCCTATCAGCAACAGATCGTGAAGAACGCGGCGGCATTGGCCGACGGCATGAAGCGCAATGGCTTCCGCCTCGTCAGCGGCGGCACGGACAATCACTTGATGCTCGTGGACGTGGGCGTGAAAGGTTTGACCGGCAAGGATTGTCAGATCGCGCTCGACGACGCCGGCATCACCACGAACAAGAACACCATTCCATTCGAGACGCGTTCGCCGTTCCAGGCGAGCGGGGTCCGGCTCGGCACACCCGCCAGCACCACGCGCGGGATGAAGGAAGCCGAGATGGCCGCCATCGCCGACATGATCAGCGAGGTTTTGATGGACATCAAAAATCTTGACGGCATCGCCAAGGTGCGTCAACGTGTCCGCGAACTGACCGCGAGATTCCCCTTGCCGTATTAAGAAAGTTTCAAGATCCAGCAAGCCGGACTTCGCGCTCTCCGCGACGGTAGCCATTCCATTTTGAACTAATCCGGGATTTGCCCGTCCAACAGGGATTGGACGGGAGTTCCACTTGGCCGGGCTTTCCAGTCGTGGTGTTAAACCAAAGAGAAATTTTTATGGCAGCAAAAGCCGTTACCAAGAAGGCCAAAGTTAAATCTTCAAAAGGAAAACCCGCCGCGGAAGAATCCGTGGCCGAGGATCTTTCCTTGCGTCCTCCCGTCGAGGAAGCGCCTGCTGCGGAAGCAGTCGAAAGCGCACCCATTGCGCCGTCGCCCGCGCCCCGACCGGTTGCGCCACCTGTGGATGAAGACGCGGAGTTACAGCCGCCCACCGGGCCGATTGAAGCCTCCGTGCCGCCCCAGCCTCCGGAAGTACCCGGTCAGCAATTCCGACGTTTCGAGCGCGACAAGATCGCGAACTCGTTGAACATCGCCAAATTGCAGGCGATGCAGATGGGTGACCTCAACAAGATGGCAAAGGAGTTGGGCGTCGAGAACTTCGGCACGATGCGCAAGCACGAAGTCATCTTCCACATCCTCCAAAAGAACGCCGAACGCGCCGGGGTGCTGTTTTCCGAAGGCGTCTTGGAAGTGTTGCCGGATGGTTACGGCTTCCTGCGGTCGCAGAGTTTCAATTACCTCTCGTGCCCGGAAGACATCTACGTGTCACCGTCGCAGATCCGCCGGTTCGATTTGCAGACCGGCAACCTGATCGCCGGCCAGATCCGTCCGCCGAAGGAGAAGGAAAAATTCTTTGCGCTGTTGAAAGTTGAAGCCGTGGACGGCGAAGAGCCGGACAAGGCGAAGGACAAGACGCATTTCGAGAACCTCACGCCGTTGTTCCCGAACAAGCGGTTCATTCTGGAGACGGGCAAGGAAGAGTTGTCCACCCGTGTGCTCGATCTCGTCTGTCCCATCGGCAAGGGCACGCGCGGCATCATCGTCGCGCCGCCGCGCACGGGCAAGACCGTGTTGATGCAGAAGCTCGCCAACGCGATCCTCAAGAACAATCCCGAATCGTATCTGTTCATCCTGCTGATTGACGAGCGCCCCGAAGAAGTCACCGACATGGAACGCACCTGCGTGGGCGCGGAAGTGATTTCCTCCACGTTCGACGAACCGCCCGAGCGCCACGTGCAGGTGGCCGAAATGGTCATCGAAAAGGCCAAGCGCATGGTTGAACACAAGCGCGATGTCGTCATCCTGCTCGACTCCATCACGCGTCTGGCGCGCGCCTATAACACCGTGCAACCGCACTCCGGCAAGATTCTTTCCGGCGGTGTGGACGCGAATGCGTTGCACAAGCCGAAGCGTTTCTTCGGCGCGGCGCGGAACATCGAAGAAGGCGGCTCGCTGACCATCATGGCGACGGCGCTGGTGGACACCGGCAGCCGCATGGACGAAGTCATCTTCGAAGAGTTCAAGGGCACCGGCAACATGGAAGTGCATCTGGACCGCGGCCTGGTGGATCGTCGGATTTTCCCCTCGATCAATGTGGAGCGTTCCGGCACGCGCAAAGAGGAATTGCTCTATCACCCGGACGAACTCAACAAGATCGTCCTGTTGCGGCGTGCCCTCACGGGTGTGCCGCCGGTGGAATCAATGGAACTGTTGCTCGGCAAGCTCAAGAAGACCGGCAGCAACATCGAATTCCTCATCGGCATGGGCGTGAGTTGATTGCAAATCTGAACTTAGCTTTCAGTCAGAAAGTCCGCTTTGCGAGGCGGACTTTTTCTTTTAGTTGGGAGCAATCCAAACGAGCGTTCCGCTCGGCAGCAAATCATAGAGCGGAATTAAATCGGCGTCCGCGAGGTGGATGCAGCCGAGCGACGTGGGCGTGCCGAGGGATTCCTGATTACCGAAGCCGTGGATGTAAACGTAGCGCGCATGTGTGTCCACATTGCCGCCGCGATTGAAGCCTTCCTCCAATCCTTCCAGCCACATGATCCGGGTCGTTATAGATTCCAGCGGCAGGCCGTCACGCAGATGGCCGATGACTTTGCGGCCTTTGAAGACTGTGCCAGCGTCGCAGCCGTCCCCGATCTTTTCCGCAATGCGATGCAATCCCAGCGGTGTCTTGTTTGAGCCAGCAATCTGCCCGATGCCAAACTTGGAGGTGGAGATGATGTATTGCTTGGCGACTTGGTAGGGCGCGTCAGTCCTCTGCGCGCCGTCGGCTATACTATTTGGGGAATCGGCGCGCACGGAGTGACGCGCCCTACCTCCGTCTTGCTCAAAAAGCAGGCCAGCCTGTGATGCGACGTTGGCGGCAAAGATGAATTGCGACGGCGCGACACCGAGTTCCTGACAACGACGCAGACAGTTTTGCAGGGTTTGCGCGGCGTTCATTCTCCCAGATGCGGCGGCACGGTGGTTTGGAGCAGCGTGATCAACTCGGGCTGCATGAATTGATAGTCATCCGGGATGTTCAGACAGATGACGCGCTTCTCTGTCAGTTCATCGGGAAACTTTTCCTGTAGCCGGTGCAGATGTTTCTTCTCCATCACGAAAACAAAGTCGGCCCAACCGATGTGGCCGGTGGTGACTTTGATGCGAGCGCCGGTTTCTGTTCCGGCGGAACGAACTTGAAGACCGTCAACTCCGTCGAAAACCTTTTCCGCCGTCGGACTGCGCCAGCGGTTGCGGCTGCAAATGAAGAGAAGTTTCACCGGTCGCGACAGCCGCGCTGCTTGGTAGTAGTCCATTTAGGGATTGTAGGCGACGAGGTGACGAGTCGTTCCAGCGGAGCACTCCTCACGTCGTGCCCTACAGCCAAATGTACCACTCGTTACTTCAATTTCTTCACCAGCACCTTCGAGTTGCGACCGCTGAGGTCGTATTTCTCGCGGCGGGCGGGCGGGAGATCGTCGGGCGTGCCCTCGCTGAAGCCGCCTTTGGACTGGAAGTAGGTGAACGCCTGCGTCGAGAGCGTGAGCAGTTCGTTCAAGCCCAGTTCGCGCGCCTTGCTTTCCACAAACTGGATCAGCTTGCGTCCGATGCCCTGGTTCTCGTGCGACGGGCTGACGTAGAGGCAGGCGAGTTCACCCTTGCTCTGCTCGGGATAAACATGCAGGGCCACGCACGCCACCGAGTTCTTATCAATCTCGAAAATGTAATAGTCGCCGAGTTGCTTCTCGATGACCGCCCGCGTGCGTTTGACGAGTTCGTCGGACTGGACACCTTTGTCGGTGAGAATCTGGATGGCGCGGACGTCCTTCTTCTTCGCCGGGCGGATCTGTTGATACTCGTTGGCGTAGATCAACGTGCCGATGCCTTCGTTGGAGAACACTTCAGCGAGCAAACCTTCGTCCACCTTGCCATTGATGACGTGAACGCGCTGGATGCCGGCGCGACACGCGGCCGCGGCATGTTGGGCTTTGGAAAGGTTTGCCGCGTTGAACTCGCACTTGTTCTTTTCGAGCAAAGCGCTGAGTTCGCCGACTATCATCTGGCGGATGAGTTTGCCCTGACAATACAGGCCGTCCGCCGAGGTGATGAAGATGAGCTTCACCGCCTTGAGCGCATCCGCCACGGCGAGGGCGACGCCATCCGAGTTCACGCGATAGGTTTTGCCATCGCCATCGAAGCCGAGCGGCGGGATGACGGGGATGACACCTTGCGCGAGCAACGATTGGAGCAACTCGACATCCACGCGCTCGACTTTGCCGGTGAACAGATGGTCCACCCCCTGAATGATGCCCATCGGATGTGCGATGATGGCGTTGGTGCTGGCGGCGCGGAGATCGTTGGCGCTCAGGCCCTCGAGGATTTCGTGGGTCAACCGATTGGCAGCCGTGAGCGAAAGCTTGAGCGTGGCGGTATCCGTGATGCCGACGCCGTCGAGATTGGATGCGCTGATGCCTTGTTCCTTGGCGAGCACTTCAATTTGCGCCGCCGCGCCGTGAACGAGCACCACGCGGATGTTCAGCGAGCGGAGCACCGCGATGTCGAGCAGGATGTTGGCGAAATTCTCATCAGTGACGATGGCGCCATCCAGCGCGAGGATGAAGGTCTTCTCCCGGAATCTCGGAATGTATTGCAGGATGCCCCGCAGGTCGGTCGGTTTCACGTTCGCTGGTTCGTCGTTATCGGTGTTGTTTTGCCGCGCAGATTAGTATTCGGTTTTGGCGACGATTCAACAACTATTTCACAGTCCGAGCACCAGCCGCAACGCTTCCAGGCAGCGTTCGTTCTCTTTAGGCGTGCCGATGGAGATGCGAATCCACTCGCCGAGTTGATAGCCACCCATCGGTCGTGTGATGACGCCGAGCCTTTGCATTTCGGCAAAAACCTTTGCGCCGTCGCCGACGCGGACGAGGATGAAGTTCGCTGCCGAGGGGACGACTTCCAGTTTCATCTGCTTGAACGCGCGGGCAAAAAACCGGATGCCGCGCTTGTTGATGCGCTGGGTTTTCTCGACGTGCTTCGTGTCGTCCAACGCCGCGAGCGCGCCAGCTTGGGAGATGGCGTTGATGTTGAACGGCTGGCGAACCTTCTCCAGCGCGGCGATCAATTCCGGATGCCCAATGCCGTAGCCGATGCGCAGCCCGGCGAGGCCGTAAATCTTCGAGAACGTCCGCATCAAAATAAGATTAGGGCGCGAACCGCTGGCGACTTCGGCGACCAGATCGAGCTTCTGTTCAAGGAACTCGATGTAAGCTTCGTCGAGCGCGATGACGACATGCGGCGGGACGGCAGCGATGAAATTCTTCAGCGCTTCCGGGGAAACAATCGTGCCGGTGGGATTGTTTGGATTTGCGACGAAGACAAGGCGTGTCTTCGGCGTGATGGCCGCGAGCATGGCGTCAAGGTTATGGCCGTATTTTTTCGCCGGAACAGTCACGAGCTTCGCGCCGAACAATGCGGTGACGATCGGATAAACCGCGAAGCAATATTGCGAGACGACGACTTCGGCGTCAGGCGAAAGCAGGGCGTGGCCGAGGAACTCGATGATTTCATTCGAACCATTGCCGAGCGCGAGGTTCGCGGGCGTGACGCCGAGTTTGGCGGCGAGCTTTTGCTTCAGGTAGAACGCATTGCCGTCCGGGTAAAGATGCGCATGTGTCAGCGCCTTCTTCATCGCGGCGAGGGCGAGGCGCGACGGGCCGAGCGGATTCTCGTTGGAAGCGAGCTTGATGATGGAGTCGGCGGGAAGGTTGAGTTCGCGCGCGACTTCTTCGATGGGCCGACCCGGTTGATAGACCGGGAGTTTCTCCAGCGACGGATTGAGCGGATAGGGTAGGGGCATCAGAGTGATTCGAGGATTTTTTTGACGTTCACATGTTTGGTCACGATGTCGCGGATGAGTTTGATCTTTTCCGCGTCGGCGGGCCGGGTCTTGGCGGTGAGATCGTGAACCTTCGAGGCGACCTGGTAACTGTCGGCCTGCGCCAACAGCACCGGAATGCTCATCTCGCGCAGCGAGCGCAACAGACCGTTGCCGGGCTTGAGTCCGCCCGTCAGGACGATGCCGGCCATCTTCTGATTTTCCATCGCGGCGGCGGTGGCGAGGATGTCTTCGCGGTCGCCGGGGGTGATGAGCAGGACGCCGCGTTTGAAGAAGCGGACGGCGTTCTGCGCGCTCATCGCGCCGACGACGACATCGTCCACCAAGCCGTGCATCGCGGCAGGTGGGTTCAACACTTCGGCTTCGAGTTCCTCGCGGATGGAATCCACGGATGGACTTTCGAGCATGGGCTGATAGGGAATGACGCCGAGGAGTTCAAGTCCTTTGCGCTTGAGGCCACGGCGCGCGAAATCGGCGATGTAATCCACCTTCTCGGGCAGCACCTTGTTGATGATGACGCCGATGATCTCGACGCCTTCCTTCTCGAACAACGCCTGATTGAGCGCGACTTCGTCAATCGGTTTGCCGATGCCGCCGCGCGACACGATGATGGCTTTGCAGCCGAGATGCTTGGCGACTTGGGCGTTGGATAGGTCGAAGACGGCGCCGACGCCCGCATGGCCTGAACCTTCGCAAAGGACAAAATCCTTTTCCCACGCGACGCGGTCGAACGCGTCCTGAATTTTGGCGACGAGCGTATCGCTTTTGCCGGCTTGAAGGAATTTGCGGGTGAAATCCGGCTCGACCGCGATGGGACTCATGTCCACCAGCGGACAATTCAACGAATAGACCGAGTCCATCAGGACCGTGTCCTCGTCAATCTTCTGTTCGGCGACTTCGACGAAGCGTTGCCCGACGGGCTTGATGTAGCCGATGCGGGGGAATTTTTTCTGCAACGCGGCGATGAGGCCGAGGGAGGTGGTGGTTTTGCCGTCGTGTTGGCGGGTGGCCGCGATGAAGACGCGGGGCGTGGTGTTATTCTTCATTGTACGTACTGCTTACTCACCGGGCAGGGTTTTGCCGGAGCCGGGGAACAACTCTTGATAGCTCACGGCCTGCGCTCCAACGATGGCGGCGACGCCGAGGATGTCGTGCGCGTTCGAGCCGCGCGAAACGTCCGCCGCCGGGCGATCCAGACCGAGCAGGATGTTGCCGTAGGCGTTGGCATGGCCGACGAGACGGACGAGTTTGCTGGCGATGTTGCCGGAGTTCAGGTCGGGGAAGATGAGCACGTTGGCCTTGCCGGCGACTTTGCTGTCGGCGCATTTGCGGTCGGCGATGTCCGGGGACAACGCGGCATCCACCTGCATTTCGCCGTCGAAGTCCGCCTGAAAACTGATGCGTTCGGCCTTTTGCCGGGCGAGGGCCGTGGCGGCTTGCACTTTGCCGATGGAGGGATGCGTGGCGCTGCCTTTGGTGGAATAGGACAACATCGCGACGCGGGGGCGGACACTAAGGAGATGGTGCGCAAGTTGCGCGGTGGACAGTGCGATTTCAGCGAGTTGTTCGACGGTGGGATCAGGCACCACGCCGCAATCCGCCATGAACATCACACCTTTTTCACCGAGACGTGTGTCTTCGATTTCCATGACCATGCAACTGGAAGCCGTGGTGGTCTTGGGCGCGACCTTGATGATCTGGAACAAGGGACGCAGCACGCTGCCGGTGATGTGGCTGACACCGGAGATCAAGCCGTCGGCCTGGTGCATGGCGACCATCATCGCGCCGAAATAATTCGACTGGCACATGGCGTCGCGGGCTTCGGCTTCCTTGATGCCTTTCTCGCGGCGCAAGGAATAGAAGCGGTGGGCAAAGTTATCCAGTTCCTCGCTGTCGGGGGGATTGATGACCCGGATGCCTTCGAGCGAAATGTTCAGGTCGGCGGCAGTCTCCTTTACCTTGGCGCGGTCGCCCAAGAGGATGGGGGCGCCGAGCCGCAACGCTTGAAATTGCCGGGCCGCCTGCAGGACGCGTGGCTCCGTGCCTTCCGGGAATACCACCCGCTTCGGATGGCGCTGGAGCTTCTCGATGATCGTTCCAATGAAACGCATGGCGACAGATTACCGGCGCGGGCGCGAAGTGCAATAGCGATGGCTGCCGCTGCGCAATCGGGGTTAACTACACTTTTCAGTTTGGATCGGCGGTGCAACAAAAGAGTGGCGGTTTGCGCTTTGGCGACAGGAATTCTCGGTGCGGCTTGCGGGTGGCGACATTAAGGTCTTAACGTGCAATCCACCCCGGTTCAAGTTTTGTCGTGGCCGTCGCCTTGGCGACACGGAGGAAGGGCGCTATTGCTTGGATTGCTCTGGTGGGTGGCTCAGGTCGGCGGGTTCGGACAGGAGTCCGGTTCTGTCGCGACCAATTCGGAGGTGGCGCTTGAGGCTGAGGTGATCGCCTTGAGTCCGGTGGCGGAAATCATCCGCCCGCCGCGTGAAGAACTGGAACCGGGCCGGACGGTGCGGTTGCGCGGGGTGGCGACGGCGGTTTTATCGCACCTGAACGCGTTCGTGCTGCAAGACAAGAGTGGTTCGATTTACGTCCATGACCCGACCCGGAAACATCCTTTGCCGGCGGTCGGGACGCAGGTGGAAGTGCGGGGAACAACGGCCGCCGGCGGGGTCTCGTTTCAGGAACTGCGATTGCTCGGCGCGGGCGACTCACCGGGGCCAGTGCCGGCGACGTGGGATCAACTCATGAACGGCAGCCTGGATATGCGCCACGCGGAAATCCATGGCGTGATCGAAAGTTTGCTGAATCGCAACAATGGCTGGTCGCGCGCCGAGGTGCGGACGCGGGATGGAATTCTGAAAGTGGAACTGCGCCGGGCCGGGGTCACGCCCGCGCCGCTGGCGCAATATGAGGGTGCGGTAGTCCGCTTGCGCGGCCTGTTGTTTGTGGATCGCTACGCCAATGGCCGGGTCAAAGCCGGGCAGGTCCGGATGCATGACGCGGAGATCACCGTGGAGCAACCGCGGCCCCCGGACGTGTTTTCCATCCCGGCCACATCCGCGGCGGCGCTCGTCCGCACCGATCCGAACTACCATTTGTTCAAGCAGGTCAAAGTGGCCGGCCAGATCATTTTCGTGCGGGGCTTTGATCACTTTCTGATGAACGGGCCGGATGGGTTGCGCTTTGTGACGAGCCAGACCACCGATTTGCAAGCGGGCGATCTGGTGGAAGTTGTCGGCTATCCCGAAATGAGCGCCGCCGCGCCGGTGTTGCGTTCGGCCCGGGTCCGCAAGACCGGTCACGAAGAGCTTCCCGCCCCGCGCGAACTGTCGCCGGACGATTTGATCCGCCCGAGTTTCGATTCCACCCTCGTGAGCGTCGCGGGCCGGCTGGCGAGTGTGCGCGATACGAAGACCAATCTGGTGATGGAAATCCAGAGCGGCTCGTGGCGGTTCATGGCCCGGCTCAAAGGCGGGAAGCTTTCGATGCCCGTGCCGGAAATCGGCAGCCAGCTTCGCCTGACCGGCGTGTATTGTGCGCAAGGCGGCTACAAGGCCCTCGGTGAAGATGTCGCCGCGGTGGACCTGCTGTTGAATTCGCCGGAAGGGATCCAAATCCTGGCCACGCCATCCTGGTGGACGTTGTCGCGGGTGCTGGTGATGGCCGGTGTCCTGGCGTTGCTTTTATTGGCGGCCTTGCTGTGGGTGACGCAATTGCATCGCCGCGTCGAACAGCGGACGGTGGAGTTGCAGACGCAGATCCACGAACGGGAACGGGTCGAGCAATTGCGCGCGATTGAGCAGGAGCGGTCGCGCATCGCCCACGATCTGCACGATGAATTGGGCGCGGACATCACGGAGATCGGCATGCTCGCGGCGCGGGTGCGCACGGAAGTCAGCCCGATTGAAGACCGTCGGCGCTGTCTGGAACAGTTATCGCAAAAAACCGGGCAGATGGTTTCCGCCCTGGAAGAAATCGTCTGGGCGATGAATCCTCAACACGATTCCTTGACCGCCGTGGTGAGCTATTTCTCGTTTTTTGCCGACCGCTTCCTGGGGCTGGCCAACATCAGGTTGCGGATTGAAACCGCGGCTGACGTCACTGACCTGACGGTGGAGGCGCGGGTGCGGCACCAACTATTCCTGGTGTTCAAGGAGGCGCTGACAAATGTGGTCAATCACTCCGCCGCGACGGAAGTGCGGGTAAACCTGTGCCGGAAGGATCATCTGTTGTGGGTGACGGTGGCCGACAATGGTCGCGGTCTGACTGGCGCGACCTCCCACAACGGTCAGGATGGCATCGGGAACATGCAGGCGCGGATGAACCAACTGGGCGGGCGGTTTGAGATCTCCAGCGAATTGCGCCGGGGGACCACGCTGAAATTTGCCACGCCCCTGACGCCTGAATCAAAGTCATGACCCGTGTTGCCATCGTTGAAGACAATAAAGTGATCCGGGAAAGCCTGGCCGCGTACGTGCATACCGCGCCGGAATTGCGCTGCGTTTGTGCCTGTGGTTCCGCCGCGGAAGCCTTGAGCGTGATTCCGGGACATCAGCCCGAAATCGTTTTGATGGACATCCAACTGCCCGGACAATCCGGGATTGAATGCGCCGCCCAACTCAAACAATTGCTGCCCGCGGTGAAGATCATCATGGTCACGGTGTATGGCGATCCCGAGCGCATCTTCAAAGCGTTGCGGGCCGGGGCGTGCGGTTATCTGCTCAAACGCTGCACCCCGGAGGAATTGGTCGCGGCGATCCGGGAGGTGCGGGAAGGCGGAGCGCCGATGTCGCGGGAGATCGCCCGGCATGTGATCGCTTATTTTCAACAAACACCCGCGCCGCCCAGTGCCCCGGACGAGATCGCCGAACTTTCGCCGCGCGAACGGGAAATCCTTGAACTCGTCGCGCAAGGTTTCGCGGACAAGGAGATCGCGGACAAGATCGGCGTGCGCCACGGCACCGTGCGCTGGCACTTGCAGCATGTCTATGAAAAGCTGCACGTCCGCTCCCGCACCGAGGCCGTGGTGAAACTACGCGCGGCAGTGGTGAATTGACGTTTTTCACCGGCATTTTCTTGCGCCGGGATAACGCGGCTTCGGCGGGTTTCCAACCTGGGTCTGGCTGTACATTTGTCCAGCTAGGCTGGCTGGCGGTGCTTGTGAGATAGTCGGCACTCGCATAACCGTCTTATGAAAAACCACCCCCGCCATCATTCACATTTTGTGCCGAAATTGACCGAAACCAGTGCGCCGCGGTTGCGCCACCGGCCCCAACTATTGATCTTCCTGCTGGCCAGTTTCGCGGCGGTATCAGCAGCGCGGGCGGCGACGATGACCTGGGATGCGAGCGGCGCAAATCCCGCCGCACCAACGGACGGTGCGGGAAGTTGGTCCACGGCGAACGCCAATTGGTCGGATGGCGTGACTGACAGCGTCTGGATCAATGGCGACAACGCCATCTTCGGCTCGGGCGGAGCGGGTGGGGCAATTGCTTTGGGCAGCGGCGTGATCGTGGGCAATCTGACCATCAACACCAACTACACCTTTGGCGGAAATACCCTGACCCTCACCGGGAATCCGACCATCACCGTTGCCGGGGCAGACACCACCACGACCATTGGTGGCAACCCCCTCGCTGGAACAGCGTTCACCAAGGAAGGTGCGGGGACGCTCATCTTGAATCCCAGCGGCGACAGCACGTTCACTGGCACGACGGTTATCAACAACGGCGTGGTGCAGGTCGGCGGCAATGACAACCGCATTTACATCAGCGGCAACCTGCTCATCGTGAACTCGAACGGCACGTACCGCTTCAGCAATGGCGCCGGGGCGGGTTTGCCCTCGGGCGGCATTCCCTTGACTGCGACGGTCGTCATCAACGGCGGCATGGTCACGAATTCTGCGACTTCAAAATACTTTATGTGCAGCAAAGTGGTTTTGGAAAATGGGGGCACGATCCAAGGCACTGGTTCAGATCCTTATGCTGTCACCAATACTGACGCGCGGAGCGGCAACATCCTTTTGCCCATTCATCGCATCGTGAACAGCGCTCTGGTGAAATCCACCGCCGGCACGGTCCGCATCGGTTCGCGTCCGAATGCCTCCGCGTCGGATGGCTACATCGTGACGATGAATGCCGGTTCGTTGATTTTCGACTATGCCTACACGGACAATAACGCCGTACGCATGCAAGCCAATGCCCCGCTCAATCTCGGCGGCGGCACGTTGATCTTCAGCAACAGCGTCACCACCATCGCGCCTTCGGCAAACAATCCCGGCACGGGAGGTACGACGGTCAATCCCGGCGCGAGCACCATCTACTCAACCAATGCCGGCACGGGTGGTGGCAATCTCACGATGGGGGCCATTACGCGGAAGGTTGGCGGCACGGTAAATCTCCGCAAACCCGGTGGCTTCGGGCTGCTGGGTTCAAGCTCGGCCAATGTCAACGGCATTGTCGGCGGTTGGGCTACTTACAACGGCACCGACTTCACGACGGGCACCTCCGCCTGGACCAACTATCTCGCTTACAACACCAGTGACGATTTGTTGACCTGGCTGGCGACCGACAATGTCAGCCTCACCAATAATCCCATTGCCGCCTTGGATGACGTGACAATCAATTCGCTGCGCTTCACCAATAACAACACTGTCACCCTCAACTCGGGTAAGATTCTCACGCTGGCGTCGGGCGGATTGCTGGTCACTGGTCCGGGGGCAGTGACCATCTCTGGCGGCAGTCTCAAGGCTGGCGCGGCGACGAGTGATTTGATTTTTCACCAATACGGAGCGGCGGCGTTGACCATCACGTCCGATTTGGCTGACAACAGCGCGACCTCATTGACCAAATCCGGTCCGGGACAATTGATCCTCACCGGGGTGAATAGCATGACGGGGACAAACTTCTTGAACGGTGGCGTGGTGGAAGTCAGCGACCTCGCCAAGCTGGCGAGCGGCCCGCTCGGCATGAATGCCGGCACCCTGCGCTACACCGGCGGTGATGCGGTGGAAAATCGCGCTGTCACTCTAAATGGTCTGGGCGGAACATTTGATGTTTCGGGCAGCACCACGCTGACCCTTGCGAGTCAAGTGCGCGGCTCCGGCGCGGCCATCGGCGATCTCGGCGGTCTGACCAAGGCTGGCAGCGGCATGTTGGTGCTCACGGCCAGCAACTATTTCAATGGTCCGACCGTCGTCAACGCCGGGGTGTTGACGGTCAATGGCACGAATACCTTTGATCAATCCACCTTCGGGGTGGGGGCGGTGGCGGTTTATGGCGGGGCCTTAAATGGCAACGGGGTCGTGGGTGGTCCGGTCACAGTGAAGAATGGCGGCACCATCGCCCCAGGCACAAGTGTTGGCACGTTGACACTCGCCACGAGCCTGAGCATGGAAAGCGGCTCCTTCGGCTCGTTTGAGGTCACCAATGCGCCGGGGGCCGGCGATCTGCTCGTGGTGCAAGGCAACCTCTCGATCCAGCCGAATAGCACGATTCAGCTCAGTGTGCTCGGGACGGCATTGGAAGCCGGGAGCTATCCGCTCATCCAATACACCGGAACGAAATCCGGTTCTTTCAACAGCACTCCAATAATCCTGTCCGGCGCGATCAATGGGTCCTATGCGATTGACGACAGCACGCCCGGTCAGATCCGGCTCGTGGTGATTCCGCAGGTCGTCATCACCAGTCAGCCGGCCAACGCTGTAGTTTCGACCAACGATCCGGCCACGTTCACTGTGATTGCTACTGGCGCGGCACCGCTGACGTATCAATGGTATCGCTACGCGGATGCGCTCGGAAATTCGCCCGTCGCTCAGACCGATGCCACCAATGCCTCTTTCACCATCCTCAATGCGCAGGGCCTGGACACCGGCTTTTACGGTGTGGTCGTGACCAATGCTTACAACTCAGTCGCGAGTCAGGTGGTGAGCCTGTTGGTCGGCGATCTGGCCCCGATCATCACCGGGCCGACGAACAAAACCGTCATCGCGGGCAACAACGTCACGTTCAACACCACCGTCGTCATTGCCAATCCCCCGGCGGCGTTCCAGTGGCAGACCAACGGTGTGGATGTCCCCGGAGCGACGGACGCTTCACTCACGTTGAACAATGTTCCCTTCACACTCGATGGCACGGTGGTTTCCGTCATCGCCACGAACAGTGCCGGCAGCGCGACCAACAACGCCACGTTGACCGTGATTGTGACGCCGGTCATTACACCGCAACCGACGAACCTCACTGTCAATGTGGGCGACACGGCCACGTTGGTTTCCGGTGCGACCGGGGTTCCGACCCCGGCCTTGCAATGGTTTAAGAACGGGGTGGCGCTCGCGGGCGAAACCAGCGGCACGTTGAGCATCGCCAACGTCCAAGGCGCGAACATCGGAAACTACACGCTCGTCGCCAGCAACAGCGCGGGGGTCGTCACCAGCAGCAGCGTCAAACTCACCGTCGTCGCCACGAGTCTCGCAGCGGTTTCAATCGCCCCGGCGAACAACGCAACCGGGGTGGGCTACGACACGCCGCTTTATATCACGTTCAACAACCCCGTCTTCGTCCGGAACAGCGGGAAGATCCGCATCTATAACGCCGGCAATCCGACCACGCCGGTGGACACGATTGACATGGCTTCCAACAATGTCGTGGTTTCGACGTTGAATTCCGGGTTGGGGATTTTCCTGACCAACAACATCCAGGCCCACGGTGCGTTCCAAGGGGACGCCACCGCCTTCAATTATTTCCCCGTCATCGCCACCGGCAACACGGCGGCGATCTATCCGCACCTCGGCGTGTTGACGAGCAATCAGACTTACTACGTCACGATGGAGAACGGCGTCGTGGCTGACAGCGCGGGCGCCTACTTCACCGGCATTGCGGACACGAATGCCTGGCGGTTCACCACCAAGCCCACCGGTCCGGCGAGCGCCACCAGCATGGTCGTGGCGGCGGACGGCAGCGGCGACTTCGTCACGGTGCAAGGCGCGATTGACTCCGTGCCCGCCGCCAGCACCACGCCGCGCTTGATCACCGTCAAGAACGGCACCTACACGGAAATCGTGAACATCAGCGGCAAACACAACCTGACGATCCGCGGGCAGAGCCGCGCTGGAACGATCATCGGCTATGGCAACAACAACAACTTGAACGGCAGCACCGCCAACCGCATGGCCGTCAAGATCAACGCCAATGACATCGCGGTGGAAAACCTCACGCTCGTGAACACCACGCCGCAGGGCGGTTCGCAGGCGGAAACCATCATGGTCAACACTGGCGCGCGCCGCTTCATCGTGAACAACTGCGACGTGAACAGTTTGCAGGACACGATCCTCGTGAACGTGAATTCGTCCCAGGCGTATTTCCACAACACCACGATCCGCGGCAACTTCGATTATATCTGGGGCGGCGGGAATGTGTTCCTCACCAATTGCGTCATCCGCACGGTGCCGAACATCTACGTCACGAACAATTACAACCTCACCGCCTCGCGCACCGACACCGGCAGCACCGGCAATTGGTCCGCACCAGTGGGCGTAAATCAATTCACCAGCAACGGCATCTCCTACGTGAACTGCCGCCTCGAAGCCGATCCCGCCGTGAACACTGTCACACTGGAAGGCGCGAACGGCACGGTCAACGGCCTCGCGTCGTGGATCGGCTGTTACATTGACACCAATCACTACGTCCCGCCGGCGCCGGCCATCCTGAGCAGTTACATCCTGTGGGAGTACGGCAATTACAACCTCGACGGCAGCGCGCCGGTTTCGATGGGCTTGACCACATTGACGAACACCGATCCACGTTTGCTCGCGGCACAGAATGCCAGCGTATGGTTGAACGGCTGGACGCCGCAGCTCGCGCCGAACATCCTCACCAATCCAGCGAGCCAGTCGGTGAACGCCGGTGGCAGTGCGATGTTCACCGTCGTGGCGACGGGTGTTTCCGCACCGCAATATCAATGGTTGCATTACGGCACGAACGCGCCATTCGCCTCGGCTACGAACGCCACGCTGGTCATCCCGAGTGCGCAGTTGGCGGATGCGGGTAATTATTCGGTGATCGTCTCCAACGCCGCTGGTTCGGTCACGAGCGCCACGGTAACGCTCACCGTCAATCCACCGTCCGCGCCGAGCATCAGTTCGTTCAGCGTATCCAGCGGGCAGGTCAATCTGCTCGTCAACGGTGATCCGGGATTGAGTTACGGCGTGCAGACCTCGACCAATCTGCTGGATTGGGAAACCGTCTTCACCACCAACACCACGGTGATGCCGTTCCTCTGGACGGATTCCAACATTACGGACCCGATGCGTTTCTATCGCGCCCTCCTTGCGCCCTGAGTGGCTGGCCCTTGAGGCGCATTCAGAAGATCGGGCAACCAAGACATCCGTCCTGCTAATCACAGGGCGGATGTTTTTTGTGGCGTCAATTCACATGACCGTCCCACCCTGCGACGGAGCCTTTTCATCCCAGCCGAGTTCCGGTTCAATCCACACATGATGCGCTTTATGAATATGGTAGGTTTCAGGCTCAAGATGCGGACGGCTTTGTTTCTCGCCGCCGGGACGATGGCATTTGCGCTCAGTTTTTTTGCCGCCGGGGCGGCAGACATCCCGGGTGGGCGAGAGCGGCTGTTGCTCGACTTTGGCTGGAAGTTCCATCTCGGTAACGAATGGGGCAGCGCCAATAGTCTCGCCAAGGCCGGCACGGGCAGCGGCCCGGCCAGCACGTCGTTCAGCGATCGTTCGTGGCGCACGGTGAATCTGCCGCATGATTGGGCGATCGAACTGCCGTTCGACAAAAATGCCGATGGCTCGCACGGATTCAAGGCGCTGGGCACGGGGTTTGAAAGCAACAGTGTGGCGTGGTATCGCCGGACCTTTGATCTGCCCAAGTCGGATGCGGGAAAACGCATCTGGCTTGAATTCGACGGTGTGTATCGCGATGCCGTCGTATTCGTCAATGGCTGGAATCTTGGGCGGCACGAGAGTGGTTACAGCCATTTCCGGTTCGACATCACGGACGTGGCGAATCTGGGTGGCGCAAACGTCGTGGCGGTCAAGGTTGACGCGACGCAGGCCGAAGGCTGGTTTTACGAGGGCGCGGGCATCTATCGGCACACGTGGCTGGTGAAGACCGCGCCGGTGGCGATCGCGCCCGACGGCGTTTTTGTTTTCAGCAAGTTCCAAGACAATGTACCTGGCAAATCCGTAGAGATTCATGCGACCGCAGAAGTGCGCAATGACCAGACCAATGCTGTCACCGCCACGATGCGGCACGAGATTATTGCGCCGGGTGGCAAAGTCGTTGCCAAAAGCCAGCAAGCGGTCAAGCCGGAGGCGCGCGCGGAAACTGCAACCAAGTCCGTGCTCAAGTTTTCCAAGCCGGAGTTGTGGTCGCCGGAATCGCCCACGCTCTACAAGCTGGTGACGACGCTCGAAGCCAGCGGTCAGGTGGTGGACCGCGTGGAAACGGAGTTCGGCATCCGCACCGTGGCATTCGATGCGGAGAAAGGTTTCCTCCTCAACGGCCAGCCGTATGTCATCAAGGGCACGTGCAATCACCAGGATCATGCCGGCGTCGGCGCGGCGCTGCCGGATCGTTTGCAATACTTCCGCATCGCCCGATTGAAGGAGATGGGCAGCAACGCCTACCGCTGCACGCACAATCCGCCCACGCCGGAATTGCTCGAAGCGTGCGATCGGCTCGGCATGTTGGTCATGGACGAAAACCGGTTGCTCGGCAGTGACGCGCAAAATCTGGACCGCCTGGACCGGCTCATCCGCCGGGACCGGAATCATCCGAGCGTGTTCATGTGGTCCATCGCGAACGAGGAATTCTCCGTGCAAGCCACGCCGGTGGGCGGGCGTGTGGGCGCGACGATGGTGGCGTTGGTGAAGCAATTGGACCCAACCCGGCCGATTACGATGGCGGCCAATCTTGGCAACACGTTTGTCGGGCTGAACTCGGTCGTGGACGTGCGCGGCTGGAATTATCATCTCGGG
This sequence comes from uncultured Bifidobacterium sp., assembly GCA_964594985.1. GTDB lineage: Bacteria > Verrucomicrobiota > Verrucomicrobiia > Limisphaerales > JADLHS01 > JADLHS01. The sequence goes on along the minus strand of CAZQNQ010000003.1, from coordinate 145,218 downwards.
ATGAACCGCATGGATGCTTATCACCGTGACCATCCAGAGCAACCAAACATCGGGACGGAGCAGGGGAGCACAGTGAGCACGCGCGGCATTTACGCCAACGACAAGGAGCGCGGCTATGTGAGCGCTTACGACGAGAACGCGCCGGAATGGGCGCACACGGCTGAGACGTGGTGGACATTCTTTGCGGCGCGACCGTGGCTCTCGGGCGGCTTTGTCTGGACCGGGTTTGATTATCGCGGTGAGCCGACGCCGTATTCCTGGCCGTGCATCAATTCGCATTTCGGCATCCTCGACACCTGCGGTTTCCCGAAGGACAACTTCTGGTATTACCAATCGTGGTGGAGTGACAAAACGGTTTTGCATCTGTTGCCGCACTGGAATTGGTCCGGCCAGGAGGGCCAGAACATTGATGTGCGCGCGTTGAGCAATTGCGAGGAGGTGGAACTCATCCTCAACGGCAAAAGTCTCGGGCGCAAGCCGGTGCCGCGCCTCTCACACGCGCGCTGGGATGTTCCTTACGCTCCGGGAACGCTCCGGGCCATCGGCTATCGCGGCGGACGAGAGGTCGCGGACACCAAGGTCGAGAGCACGGGGACGCCGACGGCGGTGCGACTTACTTCCGAGCGTCCGACCATCAATGCCGACGGCGAGGACATCGCCATTATCACTGTCGCTGTGACCGATACGCATGGACGCGTTGTGCCGACCGCGGGGAATCTGGTGCAGTTTGAGTTGCAGGGGCCGGGCCGGATTCTGGGCGTCGGCAACGGCGATCCGAGTTGTCACGAACCGGATGTGTTTCTGGCGACGGCAACGGCGCGGATGAAATCGATTGGAGGCTGGAAATGGCAGAAGGTTGCAAGTGATTCAACCTCTGACCTGCCCGAGGTGGCGGAGCAATACGATGATGCGGAATGGGCAAAGCACGATGTGAAGAACGAGACTGGCCCGCTGGGCGAGCGCGACAAAGCGGTGTTTCGCGCCAAGGTCACCGTCACTGCGGCCGAACTCGCGGCGGAGGCGGTGGAGTTGACCTTTGGCATGGTGGACGAGGACGGCTGGATTTACGTGAACGGCCAGAAGGTCGGCGAATCCCGCGACTGGCAGGTGTCCCCGGTCTTCAACGTGAAACCGTTTCTGCACGAAGGCGAGAACACGATTGCCGTCGTGGTGGCGAATTACACCGGGGCGGGCGGCCTCAACAAAGGTGCGAGCTTGCGCTTGCAGGAGAAGCCGGTAACGCCGCAGTGGCAGCGCAGTGTCTTCAACGGATTGGCCCAGATCATCGTGCAAGGCACGCGCACCGCTGGCGACCTGACGTTGCGGGCGCACGCGGCTGGTTTGGCGGAAACCACGTTGAAGATTCCGACGCTGCCCGTTGCCGGACGTCCCGCCGTGCCGGCCAAATGAGACCGTAGCCTGCTCGCCGCAGTTGCGAGTTTAAGTGGAGCTGCCCGTTGCCGTCGTGGCGTAGTGGGCGGGGGATGGAAGTGGGGCTTCAAGCTGCAGTCCGGCGAAATGCAGGATGACTTGGGTGAATCCTTTGTGTCCGATGGCGGTGCGGAGTTCTGATCGCAAGTCGGGGTGTCGCAATGGATCGAGAAACGGAGTGCAGGCCACGCCCAAGGCCCGCGCCTGCAAAAGCAATCGCGCCAACATCTGGCCGGCGGCGAGCCAGCCGTGTTTGTCGTCGGTCTTGGTTTTCAGCACGGCAAAAATTCCCGAAGCCGCCGCCGGATCGGGCAACGCTGGAATGGCTGATCGGGTTGGGGCGCTCGCCCGCATCTTCACCGCGAGTGCGGGCCGACGCCAGCGGGAGAAGCGTTCGTGCAGCGTTGTGCCGGTGAACCCGGCGGATTCCCAGACCCCGTCGGGCGAGCGGACGAGCGTTTCATTTTGCAGCCGGATTTCTTTTAGTTGCATCCGTCTTGAGGGATTGAGCAACTCCAGCAAACGCTGCCGGCTGCCGTCGCTGCGCGCGAATTCCAGCCAGCCGCGATCGCCGGGCATCGTCCGACTGAATGCGTCGAGAGCACTGGCGCAACTTGGCGCTGCCAGCCGGGGCGCAGTTGTTTCCGCCACCTCCATGGCGTCAGAAAGTTGTCGCTCCGGCCCGTCCCGCCCGCCGCTGCCACCGGGATAAATGTGCGCCGCGAGATTGGGGCGATCGAGATCCGGGAACAATATCTCGCGACCGAAACACTGATGCCGTTTCAACGCGAGTTTCAGGTATTGCAGCATCGTGCCGCACTGGATCATGGCGTCGCGTTCGTCCGGGGCAAAGTCAGGCGCGGCGAGCGGGGGGACGGCGGACAGCGCGATGAACTGATCAAAAATTTGAAATTGCCAGGGCTGGGTATGCCGTGGTTCGGGGGCGGCGAGCGTCGCAATCTTGACGGCGAACCCCAGCTTGTCCCGGGGTGAACCATTCATCGGGAAACCGGCGGCAGCAGTCCAATGGGCGGTGGCAGCCATGCGTTCGGTTGCTTGTCAGCATTGGCGTTGCCAGGTGGCAAAACCCTTGGAATTGAGGGTCCGCTCATCCGATTTCATGTCGTGATTTGCGCAAGTTGGACAAAACGATTCGCGGTGCCGAGGGTGCTGGAATCAGTTGAATTGGACGCATCATTACTTCTTTCCCCTCCTTAATCGGAACCATGCCGTTGAAGATCAATTGTGCCGCCCGCCAAGGCCGCAAAGCCAATCCACAAGAACGGCCTCCCCGCTTTCGGGGATATTCCCAAACTTCACCTGCAGCGTATTGTCATCGCGAGTTCCCCAACCAACAACATCAATGCGCTAAAACGAAAACGTGCTAGTCGAGCCATCGCCACACCAAGGCGGAGGCCGAGATTGCACCATCATATCCAGTCATGAAAACACCCAAGACGATTCCGCTCATTCGCGCCACCCTTTTGATGGGCGCAATGGCGACCCTCAGTTCCCTCCAGGCCCAGCCGGTCATTCACGACGTTTATCCCAACGGGAACGTCCAACTGCAAGCCACCAACCAATTCGGCTTCGGCGCGACTTCCGCCGGCCCGGATATCAATGAAAGCGGCATCTCGGTCCGGTTGACTTCGCTCAATCTGCTCGGGCAGACGCAGATCACGAATCTGACCAGCGCCAACGGCTTGACGATTTCCGGCACCGCCGCCGAACGCAGCGTGCTTGCGCCGCTCAAGACCAACATCCTGAACTACACCGCCGTCATCATCGTCACGGATGCCAACGGTGATTCGACGACGAATACGATCAACTTCGACACGTTGAGCCCGGCCTTCTCCATCGAAGCGGAAGACTTCAACCGGGACAGTGGCCAGTTTGACGCGGAGCCTGTTCCTGGTGGTTATTTTGGCTATGGAGCAACTGATGGCGTGGACGCGCACTCGGTCAATTATGATCCGAACCCGTGGTCGAGTGCTTATCGTAGCAGCGGATTGAACACGGAATCCACCAGCGACAAGCTGCGGCAGATTTACGTTGACGTCGGCTGGGCGGATTACAATGTCGGCTGGACGGATGGCGGCGAATGGGGCAATTACACCCGCACCTTCCCGGCCGGGGTTTACAATGTTTATATCCGGGCGGCCCGCGGCAACGGTGGCAATGGCAGTGCGACCATGGCCCTCGTAACCAGCGATCCCTCCCAACCTGACCAGACCCTCAGCGCGAATCTCGGAACATTCGTGATTGCTTCCACGGGCGACTGGGGAGCCTATGCGTGGTCGCCGCTGACCGATGGTGGCGGCGCGCTGGCCAAGGTCACGCTCGACGGTCTGCAGACCGTGCGCTTCACCACTGGCGACGGTTACAACGTGAACTATTACGCGTTCTTTCTCGCGAACACCAATCTCCCGACGATCCATGACATCCAGCCCGATGGCGCGCGGTTGATCCAGCCGACGAATACGATGAGCTTCGTCGCGAGTTCGGCGACCGGCATCAACCCGACCGCCATCTCGGTTGATCTCTATGCGACCAATCTGTTGGGTAATGCCTCCGTCACCAACTACACTTCTGCGAATGGCCTGGTCATCAGCGGCACGGCGAATGATCGCACCGTCCTGGTACCGGTGCAGACGAACATCATGTTCTATCGCGCGGTCATCAACGTGACCGATTTGGAGGACAGCAGCGTCAGCGCAACAGTGAATTTCAACACGCTGAACCCGGCCTACACGTTCGAGGCGGAAGACTTCGATTACAGCAACGGCCAGTTCCACGACAATCCGCAAACCAATGCTTACGCGGGATCGGCCGGCGTGGATGGGGTGGATTCGCATCACAATCCGCCGGAAACGGAGAACGGCGGCCCGACCGGTCCGTATCGCACCGGTGGCTACAACAACGAAACCAACGGCGACAAGGTCCGCGATGCCTATATCGGCACAGGTTTCAGCGACTACAACCTCGGTTGGAACAACGGCGGCTTCTGGGCGAACTACACCCGCACTTATCCGGCGGGCACCTACAACGTTTATATGCGCGCCGCGAACGGCGACGGCGGCACCGGCAGCGCCACGTGGGCGGAAGTGACCAGCGGCGTCGGCACGCCCACACAAACGACGACCAATCTCGGCACGTTCTCGATTCCGCCGCAGGGTGGCTGGCAGACCTACACCTGGATTCCGCTCAAGGATACCGGGGGCAACCTCGTTCAAATCTCCGGCGGCGCCGTGAAGACATTCCGCGTTACCGCGGGCGGAAGCTACAATCCGAACTTTTACGCGTTCTTCCCGGCGGACACGAGCCTGCCGGTGATTGATCAACTCTCACCCGATGGCACGGCGCCGTTCCAATACACGAACAAGCTGAGCTTCCGGGCCAGCTCCAGCGCCGGCATCAACACGGACAACATCACCGTCAACGTGGATGGCGTGAATGTCACCGGCCTGGGCTTCACCGGTTCGTCCACCAGTTGGAACGTGACCTACAACGAGCTGGCGGTGAACACGACACATGCCGTGACGATCACGGTTGTGGCGAACAACGGTGCGACCAAGTCCACCAGCCTCACCTTCGACACGTTCAAGGCTTCCTATCATCAGATCGAAGCGGAGGACTACGATTACGGCGGCGGATTGTTCGTGCCCGAACCGCAGGTCAACGGCTACCAAGGTTTGGCGCCGGTGGCGGAAGTGGATTATCACGACGTCGCTGTCGGCGGCGGCACTTCCTATCGCACCGTACCCGGCAATGACACCATCACCGATCTGCCGCGCGCCCAGTTCGTTGGTTTCACCGATTACAGCCTCGGCTTCTTCGAGAACGGTGAATGGGCGAACTACACCCGCAATTATGCCCTCGGCACGTATCAGGTCTGGTTGCGCTCCGCAACCGGCAATGGTGCGAACACGACGGCAACGCTTGAAAAAGTCACCAGCGGCGTGGGCACAACGACCCAAACGACCGCGCCGATCGGCAGCTTCGCCATCGTCAACAACGGTTGGGGCAGCTTTGGTTGGTCGCAGTTGAAGGATGCCAACAATCAACCGGCGGTCGTGGTGATTGATGGTTTCCCGAACACGTTGCGCCTCGGTCGTCCGGTCGCGACTCCCGGCGCAAACGTCAACTTCGTCATGCTCGTGCCGGTCCTCGCGCCGACGCAGATCAAAATCATCCGCACCGGCAACGACAACGCCATCTCGTTCCCGGGCCAGACCGGCTTCAGCTATCAGGTGCAATACAAGAATGACCTGAGCGATCCGACGTGGACGAATGTCGGCGGCGCGATCAGCGGCAACAACACGGTGCAAACCGTGAATGACTCCACCGCCGGCGGCAGCCGGTTCTATCGGGCGGTGATTTCGCAACCTTGATGGGGACACACGGGTTGTGACTGTTCCGGCAGTCATGTGGGTGACTGCCGGAACTCGGCTCCTGGATGAAGTTTTATTCAAGGCCTCTCGATCAATGGCCCGGCGGAAAGCCGGGCCATTTTTCGTTATGGATTGAGCCGCAAGCATGAGTGTCACGAAGTAATGTAATATGAGGTGGAGTCGTAATATGAAGCATCGGATGCGGTTTCAAATTTGTTTTCAAGGAGTAAGCCGTGTCTTGCTTCTACTGGTCGTGATGGTTTGCTGGTTTGAGGCAATTCACTCTGCTGACGCCGCGGTCGGCGCGGCCACACCGTTTACCTGTTTTGAGGCTGAAGGCGGGCGCATCGGGGGTGGGGCGACGATCCGTTACCTGACCAATGCCCCCGCCACGGAATTTTCCAGTGCCGAACTGGAAGCCTCCGGCCACGCGTTCGTTGAGTTGAACTCCACCGGCGAGTTTGTCGAATGGACCAACACCACGCCCCAAGCGGTGACTTTCGTGAACCTGCGTTACTGCATTCCCGACGCCCCGACCGGCGGCGGCACTGATGCCACGCTTGATTTGTATGTGAATGGCGTTTTTCGTCAGGCTTTGAATTTAACTTCGCGACAGACGTGGCTTTATGAGAACGGTGGCAATTACGGCGGCAATGAGCAGAATCCCACCAACGGCAACCCGCGTGTGTTCTTCGACGATCGCCATGCGTTCATCACTGGCGACCCCATCGCTCCGGGTAGTGTGATTCAATTGCGCAAAGGCAGCACGAACAACGCCGCGTTCTATTATCTTGACGTGATTGATCTGGAGACCCCGCCGGCACCGCTCCCGCAACCCGCAAACTCTCTTTCCATCCTCAGTTACGGGGCCGTGGCCGACAATCCGGCCTTTGACAGCACGACGGCGCTGCAAAACTGTTTCAACGCCGCCCAGGCGCAGGGCAAATCCGTCTGGATTCCGCCCGGCACGTTTTATCTGAAAACCAAAGCCGGACTCAACGCGACGGGCATCACCATCGAGGGCGCGGGCATGTGGTACAGCACCATCTATCGCGACGTGCCGCTGCCGAATGATTCGCCGCTGGGCGCGGTGCTCACGATGACGTCCTGCACGGTGCGGAATTTCGCCGTGGATGCCAACGCGCCGAGCCGCGCGGTGGTGGATGGTTGTGGCGGCGCGATGGATATCACCGGCAACTACTGGCTGGCGGAAGGGATCTGGACGCAGCACACGATGTCGGGTTTCTGGGCGTCTGGCATCGGTGGCATGGTGCGGAACTGTCGCCTCATCAGCATCTGGGCGGACGGTTGCAATTTGAACAACGTCGCGGTGAGCGGTGTCGTCGGGAATTATCTCACCGCCTCCAACAACTTTGTGCGCGGCACGGGCGACGACGCGCTGGCCATCAATTCCGTGAACTACAACGAAAACAACGGCAACTACACTTATTACCTGCCCATGACGAACGCGACGTTCATCAACAACACGACCATCGGCGCGTGGGGCGGCAAAGGGCTGGCGATCTATGGCGGCAGCGGGCATCTGGTGAAGGACAATTACACCAGCGACACCGCGCGTTACATCGGACTCGGCGTCGGAAAATTTGGCGTCAACGGCTCGGATCTGCTGTCCGCCACCGTCGTGGGCAATGTCGTCGTGCGTTCCGGCGGGAATGGTTTTCAGCAACAGCAACAGGCCCTGATGATCGGTAATGACGGCGATGGTCAGGGCGTCGGTTCGGTTGTGAACGCCTATGTCGCGTCGAACACCATCATGGATTCGGTGTTCGCCGCCGTGGGATTGTCCACGAGTTCCAACATCGTTTTCCAACACAACACCATCCTTAACCCGGCGCGCGAGGGCATCGTGGTCGGCATGTATGCGCTGCGGCCCGGCCTCGGCAATGCCATTCTTTACTCGAACACGGTCGTTGGACTGCAACCGGGTTTCGCCGTGGTCAGCAACAGCAGCAGCACCTACGCGCTCATCACTCCAAGAGCTGCGGTGAATTTCAATGGCAACTCCGGGGTGGCGGCGGAAACCTGTAGTGAAGGCGGGCAAAATCTTGGTCAGCTCGAATCAGGCGATTGGACGATTTACCAGAATGTTGACTTGGGCGGCAAAGATTCCTTTGTCGTGCGGGTGGCGAGCGGTGGTTTGGGTGGTTCGATTGAAATTCGTCTCAACAATTCCGGCGGAACACTGCTCGGCATCTGCCAGGTGCCGCCGACCGGTGGCTGGCAATCTTACGTGAATGTTTACGCCAGCATCACCAACCCCGGCGGTCTGCAAACGGTTTGCCTCGTGTTCATCGGTGGCAGCGGACGTTTGTTCAACCTGCAACATTTCGGATTTTTCAGCACGCCCCCCATCCAGTCGCAGCAGCTCGTGGTGGGCAATACCTACGCGCTCAAGTCCGTCAGCAATGGCAAGTATGTCGGCGTCAGTACCGCCAGCGGCGGGGTTTTGTTGGCGAATCAAAACAGCGTCAGTCCGACCGAACAATTTCAAATCCTTGATGCCGGCGGCGGCCGCGTGGGACTCCGCAGCATCGGCAGCAACACCATTGTTTGCGCCGAGAATGCCGGGGCGGCCCCGCTGGTCGCGAATCGGACGGGCTTGGGCGCATGGGAGACGTTTTCCCAATTCCAAACGGCGGCGGGGCTGCTCGGTTTGCGCGCCGAGATCAACGGCCGGTTCGTCGGCTTTCAGGGCGCAACCAATGCATTGATCGCAAACACGACCCAGTTCAGCGCGGCGCAGGATTTTCTGGTCGAGTTTGTCGCTGGCGTTGCGCCCGTGAAACCCGGTGGCTTGCGTGCCGTCCCGGGCGATGGGCGGGTGACTTTAACTTGGGCCGGGGCAACCGGGGCGACGGGTTACTACGTCAAGCGCAGCGCGACCGACGGCGGCCCTTACGCGACGATTGCGACTAATAACGCCAACGGCTATGTGGATACTTCGGTGATAAACGCGTTCACCTATTATTATGTCGTCTCCGCTTTCAACCCAGCCGGCGAAAGCACGAACTCCAACCAAGTCACGGTCGTCCCCGGCGCCCTGGACCGCCTCAATTGGGTGGTGACGGCCCTGTCGTCCGGTCCGGGTGATCCGGTTGGCAATTCGATTGATGGCAAGGCCAACACCCGCTGGGCGACGGGGGCGCAACAAGTCAACGGCCAGTGGTTACAGGTGGACATGGCGGTGACGAACACCATCAACAAAGTATTGCTCGACGCCAGTGCTTCGCCGAGCGATTACCCGCGGGGTTATCGGGTGAATCTCTCGATGGACGGGGTGAATTGGGGCGCGGCGGTGGCGACGGGAGCGGGTTCGGCGGCGGTGACCAGCATCACCTTCAGCCAGCAAGCGGCGCGTTACGTTCGCATCACGCAAACCGGTTCGGCCCCGGGATTGTGGTGGAGCGTGCATGAGTTGAACATTTTTGGCACGGCGGGATTGCCGCCCGCGCCCCCGGACGGCTTGACGGCCGTCAGCGGCGACGGACAAGCGACCTTGTCATGGAATTCTGTCCCCGGTGCGTCGGGCTACAACCTCAAATATGCCACTGTTCCAAGCGGGCCGTTCCTCACCATCGCGACGAATACCCCGGCGCTCGAACTCATCGCCGCCGGCCTGGTCAATGGCAGTATTTACTACTTCACCGTGTCCGCGCTGAATGCCGCCGGGGAAAGCACGAACGCCGGGCCGATGCCGGTTCGGCCAATCGCTTCCGAGCCGCCACCGCTGTCAATTACTCCGGGTCTCGGCCAACTGGAACTCAACTGGCCCGCCACGCACACGGGTTGGTTGTTGCAGACGCAGACCAACGCCGCCGGGATGGGCCTCGGGACGAATTGGAACGCGATTGCCGAATCGGCCAACACGAATCGAATTCTGCGGGCCATTGATCCCGCCCAAGGAAGCGTCTTTTTCCGCTTGGTGCGGCCCTAACACTGAAACGAATCAAATCATGTGGAGAAGTAATTATCGTGGGTTTTTCGTTTGGCTGGCTTGGTTTGGTCTGTCCGCCCGATTGTTTGCTGCCGACACTGTCAGTCTGACGCCGTTCTCGTGCTGCGACGGTCAGTTCATCACCACGACCGCAGGTGGCCAGACGGTCTGGCAGAACATTCCGGGCAGTTCGTTCATCAACTTCAACGTCCCGGCCTCGTTCACGTTTACGTCGGGCGTACCGGTGTATGTACGCGTCGAGTATTACGACGACGGCTTCGGACAGATGGGACTGCAATACGACTCCGTCTCGGCTGGAGCTTACGCTTCGTCGCCCCGGCATGTGCGGACCTCGCGCGTGAACACCAAGACATTTGCTACGGCGTATTACGTATTGCCGTCGCCGGCGTTGCTGAACCGGCAGGGGACGGGTGCGGATTTTCGCCTCGGTCTTGGTGGCACGCCACCGCTTTCAGTGAAGAGTGCGACCATCCAGAATTTTCCTTTCGCCGATCCGCAGTTCCAGATCGTGCTGAGTCAGCCGTGGCTGCAACCTTACTCCGGCCCGAGTCGCGCCGACGTGGATCGCTCCACATTGCGCGGTAAGGTCATGGCGGGCTACCAAGGCTGGTTTCGGACGCCGAACGATCTCGCCGACGGCGGCTGGCATCATTGGATCCGCAACGGGTTCATGCACCCGACCAATTTCAACATTGATATGTGGCCGGATCTCTCGGGTTACGCGGAGAGTGAATTATTTCCCGCGCCCGGCGTTTTTACCCGCAGCGGCCAGGCGGCGAAGTTGTTTTCCTCCACCACGCCGGAGACGGTGCGCCGCCATTTCCAATGGATGCGCAAATACAACATTGATGGCGCATTTCTCCAACGCTTCGTCGCGGCCAACAGCGGCGGGGCGTACGGCGGCGATGAGTTCGTGCTGAACAATGTCCGGGCGGCGGCGCATCAAGAGGGCCGCATCTGGGCCATCGAATACGACATCAGTTCGCTCGGCAACGCGAACTCGCTTTCGATCATCAGCAACGACTGGCGCTGGCTGGTGGATGTGTTTGGGGTCCGCAATGACTCGCGTTACGCCTACGAAACGGGAAAACCCGTCGTGTTTATCTGGGGCTTGCCGTATGCCGATCGCGGCATCTCGAAAGAGAATGCCAATGCCATCATTGATTTCTTCAAGAATGATCCCGTCTATGGCGGCAACTATGTCATTGGCGGCTGGCCATGGTGGTGGCGCACGATCACGGATTGGAATGATCACTTCCAGCGTTACGACGGCGCGCTGGCGTGGATGCCGCAGAGTGCGCAGGGTTATCAAGATGACTTTAATCAACTCGCAGCTTGGGGCATTGATTATTTCCCGCACGTCTGGCCTGGGTTTTCGTGGGCGCACCTGCAGCGCTTCAACGACGAGTCACAGTACAACCCGCGTGGGGATGGGCTGTTCTATTGGGATAAAATGTATGGCGCGGTGGCCAGCGGAGCAGGGCGATTGTTCATCGGCATGTTCGATGAATATGACGAAGGCACGGCCATCATGCCGATGACGGACGATCCGCCGCCGCCCGCTCCGGACTGGGGCCGCTTCCTCACGAACCTTGGCAAACCTTCGGATTGGTGGCTGTTGCTGACGAGCGCGGCGCGCGACATGATGCTCGGTCTGCGTCCGCTCACCAACGCCGTTCCGACCGAGGCGGAACTTCTCGCCTATCGCGGCAACACTGGGGCGGAAGCTTCCACCGACTTGGGAGCGGTCAATCAATCGTCCGCGCTGACGCTGGTGGAACAATCGTTGGGCGCGACAGCAGCGGAAAGTTTTGCCGGGCGCGATTGTCGTCGCAACGCCACCACCAGCGACCGCTATTTTTATTTCAACATCGCGGACACGTTTGCCTATCAATTGCCCGTCGGCACAGAAACGACGATTGAAGCAGATTACTATGATGGGACTGGCGGTATCTCCCTTGGCCTGCAGTTCGACGGCAACAGCAATCCACACACAACTGCCGCGCAAATCTTCGCGCTGCAAAATTCCGGCGCGTGGCGCACGGCGCGTTTCAAAGTCACAAATCCCTTCTTCGGCAATCGTGAGAACGGCGGCACGGATTTCCGTCTCATTATCAATGGCAGCGGCACGATTCGCATTGATCGCGTGCGTGTCATCCGGTCCGATAATCTTCCCAATGCGCGCCAGGCGCAGGTGTTGTTTCCATCGCGGGCGACCTGGAAGTATCTCGATACTGGTATCCCGCCCGCTGCGATATGGATAGACGCCGGGTTCAACGATGCGGCGTGGAAGACCGGCGCAGCACCCATCGGCTACGGCGTGGGCGATGAAGCCAGCGTTGCCAGCTACGGCGGCAACGCGAACAACAAGCGCATCACCACGTGGTTTCGCAGTAGTTTTGTGGTGAACAATCCAGCGGACTTCCACGCCTTGGTCATGGGCGTGCGACGCAACGACGGCGCGGTGATTTATTTGAACGGCCAGGAAATCTATCGCGCCAACCTGCCGGCCGGGACGATCACTGCCAGCACGCTCGCGACGAATGGCACGGACTGGCTGGATCGCCGGCTTTACTTTGAGCGCAATCTCGACCCGGCAACGCTGGTCGCGGGGACAAACATTCTCGCGGCGGAAGTTCATCTGCGCAGCGCTTCGAGCGGCGACATGGGTTTCGATTTCACGCTGACGGGTTTGACGGAAAGCCAGGTGCGCCCGGCGTTGAGTGCGGCGAAGGCGGGCAATGCTTTGGAACTCACTTGGCCGGCGAATGTTGGCTTTTTTGTTCCGCAGACGGCTACCAATCTAATGCCGCCGATCCTGTGGCAACGGGTCACGAACGTGCCGGTCCTGACCAATGGTCAGTGGACGTTTGCGATTCCGACCCAGAAACCGGCAGGGTTTTATCGCCTGCAATCACAGTAGCCAGAACGATTTGCGGCGACGACGTAGTTTCCCCGCTTTCGGGGATAGCCACCGCTGTCATTGTAGCCTAAAAGAATACGATGTTCACACTATCCGCGCCGCCGTATGGGCGGATGATCCGAAGTCGCACCGGCAGATTTGTTGTCCTCACCACTTTGGCCCTGGGACTAATGGTGCCTGGCGCAAAGGCGCATGAAGATTTTAAAGTCCTGGTCTTTTCCAAAACCGCCGGCTTCCGGCATGACTCCATCCCCAACGGGATCCAGGCCATCCGCACACTGGGCACGAACCATCATTTCACCGTGGACGCCTCCGAAGACGCCGTGGTTTTTTCCGACGCGAACCTGTCAAACTATCAAGCCGTCGTGTTTCTCAGCACCACCGGCGACATTCTCAATCCGGATCAGCAGGCGGCGTTCGAGCGCTACATCCAGGCGGGAGGTGGATTCGTCGGCATTCATGCGGCGTCCGATACTGAATACACCTGGCCTTGGTATGGCGGTCTGGTCGGGGCGTATTTTTCAAGTCATCCGGCCGGAACGCCAACGGCCACGGTGAAGGTTGCGGATCAGGTTCATCCTTCGACGGCGGGATTGCCGAAGCGGTGGGTGCGTTCGGATGAATGGTACAATTTCCAGACCAACCCGCGCGGCTCAGTGCACGTGTTGGCGACGTTGGATGAAACGACCTATGCCGGCGGCACGATGGGTTTCGATCATCCGATCGCGTGGTGTCACAGCTACGATGGCGGGCGGGCGTGGTACACGGCGGGCGGTCACACGGCGGCAAGTTTTTCCGAGCCGCTGTTTCTGGAACATCTCTTGGGGGGAATCGAATACGCCGCCGGGGAAATCACGGCGGACGCGGGCGCGACGATTGATTCCAACTTCCAAAAGGTGATTCTCGACGCGAGTCCGTCGAATCCGATGGAACTTGCCGTCGCGCCGGATGGGCGCGTGTTTTACATCGAGCGCGGCGGCAAACTTAAAATCTGGCGGCCACAGACCTCCTCTGTCGTCCTGGCCGGGCAGATTCCCGTGTTCAGCCAGTTGGAGGATGGCTTGTTGGGGCTGGCGCTCGATCCGGGTTTCGCGACGAACAACTGGCTCTACATCTTTTACTCGCCCAGCGCGCCGACCCCGCAGCAACAAGTCTCGCGGTTCACCATGACTGGCAACACGCTGGATTTGGGTTCAGAGAAGGTGTTGCTGCAAATCCCGACGCAACGCGATGAGTGCTGCCACTCGGGCGGCTCGCTGACCTTTGGCCCGGGCGGCAATCTTTTCATTTCACTCGGCGACAACACGAATCCATTCGAGTCGGACGGCTATGCGCCGTTGGATGAACGGCCCGGTCGCGCCGCGTGGGATTCACAGAAATCTTCTTCCAACGCGGGTGACCTGCGCGGAAAGATTCTCCGCATTCATCCCGAGGCAAACGGCACTTACACGATTCCAACGGGCAATCTCTTTCCCGCCGACGGCGCGGCGGGGCGACCCGAGATTTACGTGATGGGCAATCGCAATCCGTTTCGCATCGCGGTGGACCCGGCAACCGGCTGGTTGTATTGGGGTGAAGTCGGCCCGGATGCCGGCGTGAACAATGCCTCGCGCGGGCCGAAGGGGCATGACGAATGGAATCAGGCGCGCTCCGCCGGGAATTACGGCTGGCCGTATTTCATCGCGAACAACAAGCCGTACATTGATTACGACTTCGCCACGAGCATGTCCGGCAGCGCTTTCAATCCCGCCGCGCCCGTCAACAATTCGCCCAACAACACCGGGCCGCAAAATCTGCCGGCCGCGCGGTCGGCCTGGATCTGGTATCCCTACGATGCCGCGCCGGAGTTTCCCGAAGTCAATGGCGACGGTGGCCGCACGGCGATGGGGGGGCCGACGTATCATTACCAGACGAACCTGATTTCGCCGCGCAAACTGCCGGCCTACTACGACAAGACCGTGTTCATCTACGAGTGGTCGCGCAATTACATCAAGGAAGTGAAGCTCGATGACAACGGCGACATCCTGAAGATCAATCCGTTCCTGCCGACATTCAGTTTCAGCCGTCCGATGGACATGGAGATCGGGCCGGACGGCGCGATTTACATGATTGAATGGGGCGCGGGTTTCGGCGGCAACAATCCCGATGCAAAAGTCATCCGCATTGATTACACGGATGGAAACAATCGCTCGCCGGTGGCGGTTGCTGCCGTGACGCCCAACAACGGCGCCGCACCGCTGCTCGTGCAATTTTCCAGCGCGGGCACCCATGATCCCGATCCCGACGGCACGTTGACTTACGAATGGAGTTTCTTCAGTGATGGCTTTGTCAATTCGACCAACGCCAATCCAGCTTTCACCTACACGTCGAATGGAAACTTTTCCGCGCAACTCAAGGTCAGCGATGCGGCGGGCAATGCCGGGTATGCCAGCGTGGCGATCACCGTCGGCAATCATGCGCCGGTTGTGCAGATCAACTGGCCGCCCAACGGCGGGGTGTTCGATTGGGGACAGCCATTTTCGTTTCAAGGTCAGGCGTACGATTTTGAAGATGGCGCGACGACCAATGGCTCGATTGCCTGCGCCGGAATAGCCTGGGATTTGAACACCGGGCACAATGACCATTCACACGGCGACTCTCACGCCGACGCGTGCGAGGGCTTCTTTGAGGCCCCCGGTGCGCACGGTGGCGACGGGGACAATGTGTTTGTGGTGTTGCGGGCGTCTTACGATGACCTGGGTGCGCCGCAGGCGGATTCTTTGGCCGGTGAAGCGGTGCATATCTTGCAACCTCGTCGGAAGGAAGCGGAGAACTTCACGCATCAAAGCAGCATCACGAACGCCGTCACCGCTGACAACAACGGCGGGCACGATGTGGTCGGCATTGATCACGGCGACTATGTGAGTTTCTTTCCCGTGAACCTCACGAATATCAACGGGCTGACTTTCCGCACGGCGGCGACGGTTTCCGGCGGGCTGATTGAGGTGCGGTTGGATTCACCCGCGGGAACTTTGATCAATACGGCGGTTGTGCCGGACTCGGCCGGCGCTTACACGAACATCAGCCTTTCAATCACCGATCCCGGCGGGACGCACGAATTGTTTCTGGTATTCACGCGCAATCACGGCGCGACGGATCTGTTCCGGTTGAACTGGATGGAGTTTGTCGGCGCCGGCGTGTCGTTGCATCAGACGCCGTATGGCGGTACGCCGCATCCGATTCCGGGCGTGATCCAGGTCGAAGACTTCGACAGCGGTGGCGAAGGCATCGCGTACCACGACACTGACGTGGCGAACAACGGCAACCAGTATCGCCCGGGCGGGGTGGACATTGAGAATTGCTCGGACACAGGTGGCGGCTACAACATCGGCTGGGCGGCGGAAGGTGAATGGCTGGAATACACGGTGAACGTGGCGACGCCCGGCCTCTACAAGTTCGACACGCGCTACGCGGCTTATGGCGGCGGCGTGTTCCATCTGGAAAGTGATGGCATCAACAAGACCGGCGGGTTGACGAATCTTAACACTGGCGGCTGGCAGAACTGGGCGACATTCACGCGCAGCAATGTGGCGTTGAATGCCGGGCAACAGGTGTTGCGGCTGGCGCTCGACAAGAACGGCGGGGGTGGGTTCGTCGGGAATCTTAACCATCTGACGTTCACCTTGCAGACGAGCAACAATCAGCCCTCCGTCGCAATCACCAATCCAGTCAATGGTGCGACCTTCTCCGCGTCCAATGCCATCACCTTGCGGGCGACTGCGTCCGATGCCGACGGTTCGGTGGGCAAGGTTGAGTTCTTTGCTGACGATAATCTGATCGCCGCCGGCACGAGCAGTCCGTTCAGCGTCGTCTGGTCGAATGTGCCGGCGGGAATCTATGTGTTGACCGCTCGTGTCACCGACAATGTCGGGCTCACCAGGTTCTCCGCACCGGTGAACATCTCCGTCGTCAACGGGCAAGCGCCGTTCTATGGCGTGCCGCTGACGATTCCGGGGATCATTCAGGCGGAAGACTTCGATGGCGGCGGCGAAGGCGTGGCTTATCACGACAGTGACACGTCGAACAACGGGAATCAGTATCGCGCCACCGCGGTGGACGTGGAGAATACCGGCGATGCCGGCGGCGGTTACAATGTCGGTTTCACCGCCACCGGGGAATGGATGAAATACACGGTGAACGCGGTGGTGGACGGCATTTACACCATCGGAATGCGCGTCGCTTCCGAAAACAACGCGGGCACCTTCCATCTGGAGATTGACGGGCAGAACGTCACGGAAATCATCACCGTCAACGGGACTGGCGGTTGGCAGGTGTATCAGACATTGACGAAGACCAACGTCGCCATCAGCGCCGGCCAGCATGAATTGCGCTGGGTGGCGGACTCGACCGGCAGCAATGGCACGGCGGGGAATCACAACTATTTTGTGTTCACGGCTACGAGCACCAACCCGCCGCCAGTGCAACTCCAGGCCACCGCTTCGTTCGGCTTTGCTTTTGCCGACGAGGCTGGCGCGGTGGTGAACCCTGCGACGAAAACAGTCACCGTCCCAACCAATGGCAGCACGCGGTTTTATCGGTTGCGTTCCAGTGTGCCCACGCACATCAAAAATGTTCAGATTGTGAGCACTAACATCGTGCTGACCTACGAATGATCACCGGCGGCGCGCGACTCTCCCCGCTTTCGGGGATACCGGTGGACACGGCCAAAAACTACGTTAACACCATGTCCAACACGTCCAATTCCCGGCGGCATGCGCGCCGCGCCGGGTTTACCTTGATTGAACTGCTGGTGGTCATCGCCATCATTGCCATTCTGGCGGCAATGCTCCTGCCCGCTTTGAGCAAGGCCAAGGCCAAGGCGCAAGGCATCCACTGTGTAAATAATTTGAAGCAGCTCATGCTCGGGTGGGCCACCTATGCCGGCGATAACAATGACATGTTGGTCAATTGCAAGGATGGTGCCGTTCTGAACAACGTGATAGCTTCAAAAAATTACGGCTTCAACCAGCAGTGGTGCATGGGGACGATGGCTCAAGCTCCCGGGGTGGGGGCCACCAGCCAGCTTTTGATCCAGGATTCCGCGTTGTTTCCGTTCGTGGGGAATGTCGGCGTGTATCGCTGCCCGACAGACATCTCGACTGCCGAAGCAAACGGGTCGGCGGTCTATCCTTACGGCGGCGGCGGGTTGCCGCGCGTGCGCAGCATGGCCATGAATTCCTGGATGAATCCGGATGCCACTTCCTCGATCGGTCCAAATCCGCTTCCGGCCGGGACGGTTTATCGCAAGCAATCCAACATCCAACGCTCGTCGGACACCTGGGTGTTCATTGACGAGAACCCGGCGACAATCAATGACGGTTTTTTCATCACGCGGCCCTGGGATAATGGCTGGACGGATTCGCCCGCAACCTATCACAATAATGCGGGCGGCCTTTCGTTTTCCGACGGCCACGCCGAGATCAAAAAGTGGAAAGACCCGGGCATCCTGGGGCGCAAGGTGACGGGCATCGGGCCGCCGACGCTGGATGGCGGCGCGGATTACAACTGGTTGAAACAGCGCGCTACTTATCCCTGGAATTGAGGCCGGGCGGCGGCCGCTTTCCAAAAAACATTCTTACCCGATTAGATTCATGAGACATCTCTTGCCCACTGGTCTGCGACACCGCCTTCGCGTTCATTCCTGTTGGTTGCTGGCGGCCATTGCCCTGCAGCAATCAGTGCCGGCCCAGGTTGAGTATGTTGACCCGGCCATCGGCGGCGTGGGGCATTTGCTCGAGCCGACCAAACCCACGGTGTCGCTGCCAAACAGCATGGTGCGCGTGTATCCGGTGCGCCGCGACGCGCTTGACGACCAGATTCAATCGTTCCCGCTGACGATCATTTCGCATCGTTTGGGCGAACTGTTCTGGCTGATGCCGAACGCCGGTGCGCCCAACGCCGCCGCCTGGCAGCAGCGGGCGGCTTACGATCAGGAACAACTCACGCCGTACTACTACGCGGCGCGACTGGATGATTCCTTGATCCAGATCGAGTTCACGCCGACGGAACGCTGCGGCTATTTCCGGTTCAAGTTTCCTTCAAGCAATCCGGTCGTCTTGCTGGCAAATCGCCAAGGCGGGGACCTGACCGTGCAGGATGGGATTACAATTTCCGGCGTGGAGAAGTTCAACGGGATGCAGGCGTTCGTTTACGGCGAATTCAGCGCGCCGGTCAGCGTGGCGCGTAGTGTGGCGGGAGACAAAACGCGGCTGGCGGTCACGGCCAGCAATCCGGCGGCGACGCTGGAATTCCGCTATGGCATCTCGTTCATCAGCGTCGAACAGGCGCGGAAGAATCTGCGCCAGGAGATCGCCGGCTGGAATTTTGAGAAGACCAAGGCCCAGGCGCGCGCGATCTGGAATCGTACGCTCGGACAGATTCAGGTCGAAGGCGGCACGCTGGCGCAGAAGCGGGTGTTCTACACCGCGCTGTATCGCAGTTACGAGCGCATGGTGAACATTTCCGAGGACGGCCAATACTACAGCGCGTTCGATCATCAGGTGCATCAGGACGCGCGCCCGTTCTACGTGGACAACTGGATCTGGGACACGTACCGCGCGCTCGAACCGCTCCAGACCTTGCTCAATCCCAAACAGCAGGCCGACAAGATCCAATCCTACGTCCGCATGTATGAGCAGTCCGGCTGGATGCCGTCCTTCGCCGTGCTCTGGGGCGATCACGCGTGCATGACCGGCAATCACGTCGTCGCGTGGCTGGCGGACGCGTGGTTCAAGGGCGTGCAGGGTTTCGATCTCGCCAAGGCCTACGAAGGGCTGCGCAAAAATTCTCTCGAAGGCACGCTGTTGCCGTGGCGCAACGGGCCGAAGACGTCGCTGGATGATTTCTACAACGAACACGGCTTCCTGCCGGCGTTACGGCCCGATGAAAAGGAAACCGTCGCCGAAGTGCATTCCTTCGAGCGACGGCAGTCGGTCGCGGTCACTTTGGAGAACAGCTACGACGATTGGTGCATCGCCCAGCTCGCTCGCGCGCTTGGCAAGGACGCTGATCGCGATCTTTTTCTGAAACGCGCCGCGAACTACAAGAATCTTTATCGCGCGGACAAAGGTTTCATGTGGCCGAAGGATTCCGAGGGAAAATGGATCGAGCCGTTTGATCCCAAGTTTGCGGGCGGCATGGGCGGGCGGGCCTACACCACGGAGAACAATGCCTACACGTACAACTGGGACGTGCAACATGACGTTCAGGGGCTGGTGGAGTTGATGGGCGGCAAGTCGGCGGCGGAAACAAAACTCGACGAGTTGTTCCGCGCCGAACTCGGTCGCTCCAAGTATGAGTTCTTCGCGGTGTTCCCGGATTCCACCGGCATGGTCGGGCAATACTCGATGGGCAACGAACCCAGCCTCGCGACGCCGTACCTCTATAATCATCTCGGCGCGCCGTGGAAGACGCAGAAGCGCATCCGCCAGCTTTTGGAGGCGTGGTTCACGGACACGTTGCTCGGTATCCCCGGCGACGAAGATGGCGGCGGCATGTCGGCCTTCGTGGTGTTTTCGATGATGGGCTTTTATCCGGTCGTGCCCGGCGTGCCGGTTTACGAGATGGGCAGCCCGGTGTTCGAGAAAGTGACGATTCAACTTTCCAACGGCAAAAAATTGCGGCTCGTGGCGAAGAACACATCGCGGGACAACAAATACATCGGCAGCTTGAAATTGAACGGGCAGGCGCAAAGCAAGGTTTGGTTCCGTCACGAGGACGTGCTCAAGGGGCTGACGATCACGGCGGACATGTCTGCCACGCCCAATCTGAAACTCGGTCGCGAGGCGGCGGACCTGCCGCCGTCGAGTCTGACGCTCGATCCTCACACGCTGGGCGCAGGGGAGAAATTAACGGCGAGCCAACGCAACTAGGAAGCCACTGAAACGAGCGATCACATCCGTGCCGGTCTGGCAACGCATCATGCGGAGTCGGTTTGCGACCGTCTCCATGTTCGTTGGTTCGGTGCTGGCGGCGCGTTCCAGTCTGGCGGATGATAAATCACCGGTCGTTTCACCCGTGCCGGTCAGCGCCGCGGTTGAAGACTGGGGCGACCCGAACACAATGGACCGGCAGGCAGTGATCGAACGGACGATGCGTCCGTTCGCCGGCGTCAGCAATTCTGGCGTGGACACCAAAACGCTCACCGGCAAAGTGATGAGCGGCTATCAAGGCTGGTTCGCGACGCCCGCCGACGGCGCGGGGCGCGGCTGGGTGCATTGGAGTTCACGCGGGCGCTTTGAACCGGGTGCGTGTAAGATTGATCTCTGGCCGGATGTCAGCGAACTCGAGGCTGACGAACGGGTCGCCACGCCGTTCGTTCACGCCGATGGTCGCCAGGCGGAAGTTTTCAGCTCGTTCAATCGCAAGACCGTGTTGCGGCATTTCAAGTGGATGCAGGATTACGGTCTCGACGGCGTGTTCGTGCAACGCTTCATCAACTCGCCGAACGACCCGAAGGGTTATCGCCACGTCAATGTGGTGCTGAATCATTGTCGCGAGGGCGCGAATCTTTACGGTCGCACCTACGCCGTGATGTATGACTTGTCCGGCTTGGGCACCGGCCAGATGCAGCGCGTGCTGGACGATTGGAAGCTGCTCGTGGACCGGATGCAGATCACCAAAGACCCGGCCTATTTGCATCACGGCGGCAAACCGGTCGTCACGGTCTGGGGTTTGGGTTTCAACGATGGCCGGAAATACACGCTCGCCGAGGGCCTGGAACTGGTGAAGTTCCTGAAAGACGATCCCAAGTATGGCGGCAACACCGTCATGCTCGGCGTGCCGACGTATTGGCGCACGCTGAATCAGGATGCGCTCAACGACCAGACGCTGCACGAGATCATTCTCAAAGCCGACATCGTCAGTCCGTGGACCGTCGGGCGCTATATCAATCCCGAGCAGGTGGTGAATTACGCGGAGAAGACGATGAAGCCCGACATCCAATGGTGTCAGGAACGGAACAAGGAATTCTTGCCGGTCGTGTTCCCGGGGTTCAGTTGGCACAACATGTATCCCAAGTTTCCGCTGAACCAGGTCCCGCGCCTGAAAGGCCGGTTTCTCTGGACGCAATTCGCCCAAGCCAAGAAGGCCGGCGCGACGATGGTTTATCAGGCGATGTTCGACGAGGTGGACGAGGGCACGGCGATCTTCAAATGCACCGACAGTCCGCCGGTGGGGGCGTCGCGGTTCGTGGATTACGAGGGATTGCCGAGCGACTACTATCTCAAGCTGGTCGGGCAGGCGGCGCGGATGTTGCGCGGGCAATCCTACACGGTGGAGAGCTATTTGAACGAAGGCGGCGCGCGGGCGGCGCTGCCGCCGACGGCGGTGCGGAACTAGAGCGGTTTCCTAAAAACTGTAGCCGCCGACGTGAGGAGGCGGTTCGATATATCAGGCTGAATTGCGTCCGCCTCCTCACGTCGGCGGCTACGGCAAAACTTAAACCGCTCTACTGCTCCTTGCGAAATTGCGTGAAAGGTACCAACGGCGAAGGAGCGCGGGCTTCAGCCCGCTTCACCGTGCGAAATGTTCAAGCCCGCCGTAGTTTCCCAACGTCCAGCCGGTCCGGGCGTGGAAGCGGCATAAATGCCGCGCCCCGATCACTCAATTCCGCAAGCCTCAGCAGGTGAGGTCCCGGGCAAAGTTGAAGCAAACTCCTCTCCCCGCTTTCGGGGATGTTTGGCGGCGG
The DNA here is from genome assembly GCA_964594985.1 of uncultured Bifidobacterium sp. GTDB lineage: Bacteria > Verrucomicrobiota > Verrucomicrobiia > Limisphaerales > JADLHS01 > JADLHS01. The sequence continues at coordinate 122,770 of CAZQNQ010000003.1, read as the reverse complement.
CGGTTTTCCCGCATGATTGCGGTTCAAAGCAATCCATGCGTATGAAATCGAAACGAGCTTTCTCCCGGTTCTCCCGCCGCGAATTTCTTTCCACCACCGCGCTCGCGGCCCTGGCCGCCCCGACGATTCTGACCAGCCGCGCGTTCGGGCAGGACCAGCGGCCCGCGCCTTCGGACCGCATCGTCATGGGCATGATCGGGGTAGGTTGGCAGGGCGGCGGTAACATGGGAAATTTCCTCGGCAACAAAGCCTGTCAGGTCGTGGCGGTATGCGATCTCGATCAAAATCATTTGAACGCGGCGGTCAATACCGTCAATGGCCGCTACAAGAATCAGGACTGCAAGGCGTATCATGATTATCGCGAGTTGCTGGCGCGACCGGACATTGATGCGGTGATGATCGCGACGCCGGATCATTGGCACGCGTTGACGGCAATCGAAGCCGCGCGGCAGGGCAAGGACATCTTCGGCGAAAAACCCCTGGCGCATTCCATCGCGGAACAGCAGGCGATGGTCAAAGCCGTGCAACAACACCAGCGCATCTGGCAGACGGGTTCGTGGCAGCGGTCGGAAAAGCATTTCCACTACGCGGCGGAGGTTGTACGCAACGGACTCATCGGGAAAATCAAACGTGTTGAAGTTGGGCTGCCTGCGGGACACGCGGATTTCGCCAACACCAAGGACAAGACGGCGATCACCCCGCCGCCCGCGGAACTGGATTATGATTTCTGGATCGGCCCGGCGGAAAAGCTGCCCTACATCGAAGCGCGATCGCACAAGAACTGGCGTTGGAATTACAACACCGGCGGCGGGCAACTCTTGGACTGGGTCGGGCATCATTGTGACATCGCACATTGGGGCATGGATTGCGACAACAGCGGGCCATTGGAAATCGAGGGGCAGGGGGAGTTCCCGCCCAAGGACGCGGTCTGGAACACCTGCACGAAGTATCGGCTCACGGCGAAGTATCCGAATGACATCGAGATGGTCATCGCAGGCGGGCATAACGATATTCGAGGCGGCACGAAATGGATCGGGACGGACGGCTGGGTTTGGGTGGATCGCAACAATGCCTTTGAATCGTCGAAGTCGGAGTTGGAAGACGCCCGCAGTCTGCCGGAGAATTTACGGAAGGTGAAATTGTACGAGTCGCGGGATCATTTCGGAAACTTCCTCGATTGCGTGAAGTCTCGCAAACCGACCATCACGCCCATCGAGGTGGCGCACCATTCGGCGATTCCTGGTCATCTCGGCCTCATTGCGATGCTGACCGGTCGCAAGGTCAAGTGGGATGCGCAGCAGGAAGTCATTCTTGGCGACGCGGATGCCAGCAAGTTGTTGGCGCATCAATATCGCGGCCCGTGGAAGCTCAGTTGATTTAGCGGACATTCTCTCACCAAAACCCTATGGCAACTCTTGGCGCTGCAGTTCCCACTGCAACTTCAAACTCAACTTCGGCTATGAAAGGCCAGACGTATCGCGGGCCGTTCGCGATCATGACCGTGCTGTTCTTCATGTGGGGCTTCATGACGGTCTGGAACGATCTCCTGATCCCGCGTTTCAAGGAGGCGTTCACGCTGACCTATTTTCAGGCGATGCTGGTGCAGTTCGCCTTCTTTGGGGCGTATGCGGTCGGGTCGCTGATCTACTATTTCATCTCGATGATCTCGGGCGACCCGATCAACCGCATCGGCTACAAGAACGGCGTCATCATCGGGCTGCTCATCGCGGCGGGGGGCAGCGCGTTGTTTTATCCGGCGGCGGTCATGAGTTCGTATCCGTTCTTTCTCGTGGCGCTGTTCACGGTCGGGCTGGGGTTCGCCATGCTCCAGATCGCCGCGAATCCGTACGTCACAATTCTCGGTCCGGAACGCACGGCTTCGAGCCGGTTGAATCTTTCGCAAGCCTTCAACTCGTTCGGCACGACCATCGGTCCAATCATCGGCGGGTGGCTGATCTTCAAAGTATTCATGCGGGAGGGGGCGCACGGGGCGGACTCGGTGAAGCTGCCGTATCTGTGTTTCGCCGGAGTGTTCGTGGTGCTGGCGGTGTTCTTCAAATTTGCGCATCTGCCGAACTTCACCAATCCCGACCAGATCGGGCGCGGCGCGGGGGCGCTGAAGTATCCGCACACGGTGTTGGGCATGCTTGCCATCTTCATGTATGTCGGCGGTGAAGTGGCGGTGGGCAGCGCCATCGTGAACTTTCTCGGTTCGGAGAAGCTGGGCGGCTTGTCGCACGAAGCGGCGAGTCCGTATCTGGCCTTCTATTGGGGCGGCTTGATGATCGGGCGTTTCATGGGCGCGTTTGCCTTGAGTGAATTACGCGGCTGGCTCAAGCATGCGCTGGTGGTGTTGGTGCCGGTGGCGGCATTTCTGGTGATTGCCGGCGTCACCAACTGGAAGGAGGCGCTTTCCTACGGCGTGTTTCTCTTGGTGCTGCTCGTGGCGTTCTTTCTGGGGGGCGCAACCCCGCAACGCATGTTGGCCATCTTCAGCGGCCTCATCCTGTTGTTGCTCGTGGCCGGCATGACGACCGTGGGCGAAACCGCCAAGTGGGCGGTGCTGGCGGTCGGGATGTTCTGCTCGGTGATGTGGTCGAACATCTTCTCGCTCGCCATCGAAGGGCTCGGGCCGCTGAAGAGCCAGGCGTCGTCGCTGCTCGTGATGGCGATCCTGGGCGGGGCGCTGCTGCCACCGTTGCAAGGGGCGGTGGCGGATCGCTGGGGCATCCAGATTTCGTTCATCGTGCCGATGCTGGCGTTTGCCTACATCGCGTTCTATGGGATTTACGGGTATCGCGCCGGGCGGAAATCGGCCGGGGGCGAAGCGCATTGAGATCGCCGGAGGGGCGGATGCAAAGGGTGGTTGCGGTCGGGTTTCTGGCTGATAGTTTTGCGGTAGCACAAATGCCATGAGCCAACACATTTTCAGCACCGCATGGGTGACGTGGCTGGCGTTGGTGCTTTCGATCAATCCGCTGGCCGCGCAATCAAAGCCCGGCAGTCCTGCTGACCCGCTCGAAATCCGGGCGGTGATCGTCAACGAGAAATCCGTTTCGTTGCGGCGCAATGGGGAGGTGAATCTGGGCGCAACGCCGGAGAACATCATCTTCTCCTTCGGCCCGCGCAGCAATGCGGTGCCCCGGCCGCTCCGCATCCGTTACAAGCTGGAGGGACAGGATTCCGCCTGGCGCGACGGGGTCGGCGACATGTTTCTTGCGGTGCGTTTCTACAATGCCGCCGGGGATCAGATCAGCCAGCGGAATTTTCCCGTCAATGGCGAGAGCGCGGGCTGGACGGGTTCGCTGGCGAATTCACCGCTGACCCACCGGCGGCAGATGCTGACCGTGCCCGAGCAGGCGGCGCGCGTCTGGGTGGTGATTTCTTCCGCGGGCCCGCCCGCCGCGGTCGGGGTTTATGTGGTGGCCAATCTGGTGGTGACGAAGGTTTCGAGCAATGCCCCGGCGGTCACCTTGCTGGAAACTCCGTTGGATCGCGAGGACGGCGATGCCGACAATCGTTCGCCTGCCGGTTGGACGCGGGACGGCAATCACTCCAGCATGGCCAACATCGTCACCATCGGTCCCAGCCCGGCGCAGAAGGCGTTCGCCATTTTGGATGACGACGCCGGCAGTCATGCGGAGTGGCACAATATCATGGAGGCCGCGCCAAGGGTGAATGCTGGCGAACAATTGCTCATCGAGTGGAACGAAGCGTTCAGCATCGGCGTGAGCGATCTCACGTCGGTCAAGTATCAGAATCTGCCCGAGGGCGCGTATCGGTTTCAGCTCACCGGTGCGGATATTTTTGGAAATCCGGTCGGGGCGACCACCGCGCTGAATATTTCCGTGCCGCCGCTGTTCTGGCGGACGCCGTGGTTTTGGGGCGGGGTGATCGCCGTCACGTTCCTGGTGTCAGCGATGGCCTGGCGTTACATCGTCTGGCAACGGGTGCGCCGGGAGATGGTGCGCCTGAAACACGAGCGGGTGCTGGAGAATGAACGGGTGCGCATCGCGCAGGATCTGCATGATGATTTTGGCGCGCGCGTCACGGAGATCTCGATCGCCAGTGCGCTCGCCAGCAAGAAGCCAAACATTTCCGAGACTGCCGGCGCCGACTTCGACCGGATTTCCAACATGAGCCGGGAGCTGGTCTTCGCGCTCTACGAAACCGTCTGGGCCGTCAATCCCGAGAACGACAACCTGGACGCGTTGGGGAATTACCTCTGCCAGATGATCAATCGGCTCTGCGAACAGGCGCAATTGCCGTGTCGCTTGCGCATGGCGGATTTGCCCCGGGAGATCCAGGTGTCGAGCCAGACGCGGCACAACATCATGATGGCGGTGAAAGAAGCGGTGCATAACGTCATCAAGCACGCGCAAGCCACCGAGGTGATCTTGAACGTGGAATTTACGGCCGGAGCATTGACGATTTCCGTCCAGGACAACGGGCGTGGCTTTCAACCGTCCAGCGACCGGGTGGGCAATGGCCTCATCAATATGAAGCGGCGGCTGGCGGATCTCGGCGGCACTTGCGATATTCAACCCGGCACGCCGACCGGGACGAACGTGGTGTTGCGTTTGCAGATGAAAGCGAAGAGCTAGTTGATGCAAGGCACGAACCAAAATTGATTTTATGAAGAAGACCGTAGCCGTGGTGGAAGATGATCCGAGACTGCGCGAGCAATTGTTGCAGATTCTCGAGAACATCAAGGACATCCAGTGCGTCGCCGTGTGCAATTCGGCCGAGGACGCCTTGGAAAAAATCCCCGCCAAGAGTCCCGACGTGGTGTTGATGGACATCAAGCTGCCGAAGATGTCCGGCATCCAATGTGTCGCCGAACTCAAGAAACTCCTGCCCGAGGTCCAGGTCATCATGGTGACGATCTATGAGGACAGTGAACGCATCTTCAAGGCGCTCAAGGCCGGGGCGAGCGGCTACCTCGTGAAATCCGGGCCGCCCGAGCAATTGATTGACGCCATCCGCGACGTCTTCGCCGGCGGGGCGCCGATGTCCGGCCACATCGCCCGCAAAGTGGTGCAGCACTTTCATCTCATCGGTCCGGCCCCGGTGGAGTCGGATAATCTTTCCCCGCGCGAGCAACAGGTGTTGTCATTGCTGGCCTCCGGTTATCTCTACAAGGAGATTGGCGATCAACTGAACATCGGCGTCGAAACCGTGCGCACTTACGTCAAAAACATCTGCCAGAAGATGCACGTGCGCAGCCGGATTGAAGCGGTGGCCAAGCATCGCGCGGAATACTCGGCGGGATGAGGCGGAGTGGGAATCGCTTCAACCGGCTTCGGCTTTCGGCCGCCGGCTTGCTGTGGTGAGTTTTGACGACATGCCGGGGCGCGTTGCGAACGGGTAAATTGTTCCATCGCTAACACCCGGACACACTCGGTCCCGCGCCGGCAACTTCCTTCGTTGCCGCAGTTGACCTCTTGGTTCGCATGAAACTCCACACCCCCGACGTTCTCATCATTCTCGGTTATTTCCTGATCGTCATCGTGGTCGGCCTATGGGTGTCGCGGCGCGGGGCGAAGGATCTGGATTCCTATTTTCTCGGCGGCAAATCCATGAAGTGGTACACGCTCGGCGTCTCCGACGCCTCGGGCATGTTCGACATCAGCGGCACGATGTGGCTGGTGGCGGTGCTTTTCCTTTACGGGTTGAAAAGCATCTGGCTGCCGTGGGTCTGGCCGACGTTCAACCAGATTTTCCTGATGATGTTCCTCAGCGCGTGGCTGCGGCGTTCGAATGTCCTCACCGGCGCGCAATGGATGCAGACGCGCTTCGGCACTGATCGCGGCGCGACCCTCGCCCACTTGAGCGTGGTGTTCTTTGCGCTCATCAACGTCATCGGCTTGCTGGCTTACGCGTTCAAGGGGATTGGCAAGTTCGCCTCGGGATTGTTGCCGTGGCATTTCACGGATGCGACCACGGGCGTGTTCACCGATGACAATATCTACGCGATGATCCTCATGGGTCTCACCGCGCTCTATGCGATCAAGGGCGGCATGGTCAGCGTCGTCATCACGGAGGTGTTGCAGTTCACCATCCTCACGCTCACGGCGCTCACCATCGGCGTCATCGCCATCCTCAAGGTCAGTCCCGAGATGATCGCCAACAAGATTCCCGAAGGCTGGTTGAATCCATTCTTCGGCAAGACGCTGGAGTTGAATTGGGACGGCATCCTCAACACCGCCAACGCGGCGATCAAAGCGGATGGCAACGAATTCTTCTCGATCATTTTTGGCCTGATGTTTTTCAAGGGCGTGCTCGCCAGTCTCGCCGGACCCGCGCCGAACTACGACATGCAACGGATTCTCGCCACGCGCAACCCGCGCGAGGCCTGCCTGATGAACGGCATGGTGACGTTGGTGCTGATGTTTCCGCGTTACATGATGATTGCGGGCATCACCGTGCTGGCGCTGGCGTTTTGTATGCCGGAGTTGCAGGCGCAGGCGAAACCGGACTTCGAGAAGATTCTGCCAAACGTGTTGCAATACATCCCGACCGGCGTCGTGGGCTTCCTGCTCGCGGGCCTGGCGGCGGCGTTCATGTCCAACTTCGCGGCCACGCTCAACGCCGCGCCGGCCTACGTGGTGAACGACATCTACAAACGTTTCATCAACGCCAACGCCGGCGGCAAAAAGGAAGTCGCCCTGAGCCGCATCGTGTCGCTCGTGTTCCTTGTCATCGGGATTGGCTTCGGGATTTTCTCGAAGAGCATCACCGAGGTCATGATGTGGCTCGTCGGCGGATTGTATGGCGGCTACGTGATGGCGAACGTGCTCAAGTGGTATTGGTGGCGGTTCAACGGCTACGGTTATTTCTGGGGCATGATGACCGGCATTCTCAGCGCGATGCTCGTGCCGGAATCGCCGTTCTTCCCCGGCTTCGCCAAAATGATCCTCGGCCACAGCGTCAGCAACACGCTCTATCTGTTTCCGTTCGTGCTGGGTTGCTCGGTCATTGGTTGCATCGCGGGCACGCTGCTGACGAAACCGGAAGACGACACGGTGCTGATGAAGTTCTACAAGACGGTAAATCCGTGGGGTTGCTGGGGGCCGATCCGCGCCAAGGTGATCGCGGAAGATCCAAGCTTTCAACCCAACCACAATTTCGCCCGCGATATGCTCAATGTCGGCGTCGGCATCGTCTGGCAACTCTGTCTGGTCACGCTGCCGATCTACATCGTGCTGCACAAATGGAGTTGGGCGGGCGGCATCGCGGTGCTGCTGGCGGTCACGTCGCTGTTCATAAAATTCAACTGGTATGACAAGCTGGAGAAAGCGACGACTTAGCTTTATGGGACGCACAAGACACATTCGTTGGCATGCACCGCTATTTGTCGCATTAGTCCTATCCGTCGCATTGCCCGGCTACGCCTTCGAGCACTTCATCAACGCCCGTGATGGCCGGCTCTATGAAGGCTCACAGCCCTTCCGCTTTCTCTCCTTCAACATCCCGAATCTCACCTACACCGAGGACGACATGCGCTTCACTCAGGTGAACAGTTTTCGCTGGCCGACGACCTTTGAAATCAATGACGCCCTCGCGACCATCCAGCAGATGGGCGGTCGCGTTGCGCGTTCGTATGTTTTATCTGTCGCCAAGACGAACGATCCCGTTGGAATGCCGCGCCACATCCTCGGGCCGGGTAAACTGAACGAGGAGGCGATGGTCGTGTTGGATGAAGTAATGGCCAGCGCGAACCGGCATGGCGTGCGACTCATCATTCCGTTTGTGGATCAATGGAACTGGTGGGGCGGCATCGGCGAAATCGCCGCCTGGCGTGGCAAGAAGGCGGAGGAGTTTTTCACCGACGCGCAGGTGAAGGAGGATTACAAGGCCATCGTCGCGCTGGTGTTGAATCGCGTGAACACCAAGACCGGCGTTCCTTACAAGGAGGACAAAGCCGTGCTCGCCTGGGAGTTGGGCAATGAACTCAAAGCCCCCGCCGCCTGGGTGCGCGAGATGGCGCCGTATGTGAAACAACTCGCGCCGAAGCAACTCGTGGCGGAAAGTTATTTCACCGCCGCAGATAATCCCGGCGTGGACATCGTGCAGGATCATCTTTATCAGGGCGACCCGGCGAAGATGCTTCCCGTCATCCGGGAGAGTGCGCAACGCGCCAAGGGCAAAAAGGTTTATCTCGTCGGCGAGTTCGGTTTCATTTCCACGGAGGGCATGCGCGCCATTATGGATGCGATCATCGCCGATCCCGACATTTGCGGCGGCTTGATGTGGTCGCTGCGGTTTCACAACAGCGATGGGGGTTACTATTGGCATCACGAGCCGCATGGTGGCGATTTCTTCAAAGCCTATCACTGGCCCGGCGGTCCGGCGGGCGCGGCCTATGACGAAGCCCGCTTCATGAAGCTGGTGCGGGCAAAAGCTTTTGAGATTCAAGGCAAGCCTGCGCCACTTTTGGAAGTTCCCGTCGCGCCCGATTTGTTCAGCGTGACCGATGGCGGCATCGCGACCTGGCGTGGCGCAACCGGTGCGGCGAGTTATGATCTGCAACGGGCGGACCAAGCCGGCGGTCCGTGGCAGACCCTGGTTTGGCAGGTCACCGCTGACGTAACCCAATATCAGCCGCTGGCGGTGGATGAATTCACGCAGGCTGGGCGGACGTATTTCTATCGGTTGCTCGCCCGCAACGAGGCGGGTTTGTCCGCGCCGTCCAAAGTTTTCGGCCCGGTGACGATGCGCTGTCGTACGCTCGTAGATGAATTTCAAAATACGTTCCTGATCTATCGCAAGGACGGCAAGGTGGAGTTGCGCAGCAACGACGCGCGCAACTACAAGGAAGATTGCCATCGTCTGTGGGGCACGAACGGCACGTGGATCGCCTATCAGATCACCGGCAAGATCAAAGCGGTGCGGGTGTACGCGTTTGACGAGAAGGGCGAGGCGGGCTTGCAATTCCACGCGGGGGTTGACGGTATCAAAGGAGAAAAGCTCGCGGCCCGTTCGGAAACTTTTTTCGCCGGCAAAGAACTCTACAATTACCGCGCGCCGCGCCTCTACACGCTCGACGTTTTACCCGGAGAAGTTTCCGGCCTGAGTATCGCCTTCGAGAAAGAAACGCAGATCAGCCGGGTGGAGATTGAATACGAGTAAAACGCTGAGTTTATTTTTGGCCCCATGAAACAGGTTGTAATCAGTTTGTGGTTTGGCCCGCCCTCACCCCGGCCCTCTCCCCCAGGAGAGGGAGGAGTCTTCGCGCGCCTCTCCAGATTCATCACGGGTTTGCAATGCTCCGTCGTTTTGCTGACAGATTCTGGAGTCGCCCGCAGTCATAGCGCTGCGCAATTCGCCCGGCAGCGGATTCCGATTCTCCCTCTCCCCGGGGGAGAGGGTCGGGGTGAGGGCGGGCGTTTATCCAATTATTCCGAATCCCATCATGTCGTCCCCAGCCATCGCCAACAGTGACCTCGCTGCCAAGCTCCGGCAACATCTGTTCGGCCACCTCATGCCGTTCTGGTGCGGGCCGGCGGTGGACCACGTCAATGGCGGCTGGATGGCCTGGCTTTCGAACGATCTGCAACCCGACCGTTCGCAGCCCAAAGGACTCATCGTCCACGCCCGCATTCTCTGGGCGTTCTCGGCGGTTTATCAGGCGCAGCCAAAACCGCCGTTTCGCAAAATGGCCAATCGCGCCTTTGATTACCTCATCAATCGCTTCTGGGATGCCCAGCACGGCGGTGCGTTCTGGCGCCTGGATGATTCCGGCAAAGTCCTGGACGACGCGAAGAAAATCTACGGCCAGGCGTTTTACATCTACGCCCTGACGGAATTTCATCGGGCGTTCAAGTCGGAGGGGGCGTTGCATCGGGCGCTGACCTTGTTCGAGTTGATCGAGAAACACGCGCATGACGGCGAGTTCGGCGGCTACAGCGAGGTTTGCCGGCGCGACTGGTCGGAGGCCGGGCCGGACGCCCGGCTCAGCGAGAAGGACCTGAACGAGAAGAAGTCCATGAACAATCATCTTCACGTTCTCGAAGCTTATACAAATCTGTATCGCGCGACGCAGCATCCCGCCGTCGAACAACGCCTCCACGAACTCGTCCAACTTTTCCTGGACCGGATTCTTGATGCGCGGACCGGGCATCTGCACCACTTCTTCAACGAGGAATGGGCGGTGCGTTCGGACACCTACACCTTCGGTCACGACATCGAAGCGAGTTGGCTTTTGTGCGAAGCGGCTGAAGTTCTCGATGATCCCACGCTACTGGCGCGAGCCCGGGCGGTCGCATTGCAGATGGCCGACAAGGTTCTGGCGGAAGGCGTGTTGGCCGACGGCGGGCTTTGTTACGAAGGCAAGGCGGGCCAGATCATTGATGCCGGGCGCGAATGTTGGCCGCAGGCGGAGGCCATCGTGGGTTTCCTCAATGCCTTTCAACTCAGCGGGGAACCCAAATATGTCGTCGCCGCGGAACGTGTCTGGGATTACGTTGAACGGCATCTGATTGACCGGGTTCACGGCGAATGGTTCTGGCGCATCAACGCGGACGGAACGCCCGATGCAAAATTACCAAAAGTCAGTGAATGGAAAGGTCCGTATCACGTCTCAAGAGCGTGCCTGGAAACGATGCGGCGATCAAGCTGATGCGCCGTGTGTGTTTCAGGCCGCCGGTTGACCGATTCGCGTGAGTTTGTTCCGCCTCATATTTACCGCCGCTTTAACCGTCTGCGCAGGGACGGGCGCGACGGCTTTTGCCGCCGATCAGCGTGGGGCAACCGAGTTCCGCAAAGACATCCGGCCGCTGCTGGAGAATTATTGCTTCGATTGTCACGCGGACGGCGCCAACAAGGGCAATGTCGCTTTCGACGAATTCAAATCTGATGCCGCCGCGCTGGCCGACCACGACTTGTGGTGGCAGGTGTTGAAGAATTTGCGGGCGGGTTTGATGCCGCCACAGAAGAAATCCCAGCCCACACCCGAGGAAAAGGAACGCCTCGAACAGTGGATCAAACGCTCCGTCTTCGCCGCCAATCCCCAGAATCCCGATCCTGGGCGCGTCACCATCCGCCGACTGAACCGGGTCGAGTATCAAAACACCATCCGCGATCTGTTGGGGGTGGATTTTGATACCGCGACCGTTTTCCCGGCCGACGACACCGGACATGGGTTCGATAACATCGGAGATGTCCTCACGCTGTCGCCGATGCTCCTGGAAAAGTATGTTCTCGCCGCCAACAAGATCGTGACCGAGGCCGTGCCCAGCGTTTCCCGCGTCGTGCGGGACCGGGTTGTGCCCGGCCGCCAGTTCCGAAGCGGCACGGAAACGGAGGAAGAACTTAACGGACGACCACGCCGGCGGAACAACGCTTTGCAGTTGTCCTACTACCAACCGGCGGCGGTCGCGAACATGTTCAAAGCCGATCTGGCCGGCAAGTATCAGTTGTCCGTCGCGCTGATGATCAACGAGCGTTACGTGGACAACGTGGTGGACCTGAACAAGTGTCGCCTGACCTTCCGGGTGGATGGGAAGGAGCTGTTGCGGGGCGAATACGCGTGGGAAGGGGGCAGGGCGTTGAATTACACCTACGACGTGGATTGGGCGGCGGGCGAGCATGAACTTTCCTTCGAACTGGAGCCGTTGACGCCGGATGAGGCGCAGACGCGTTCGCTTTCCATGCAGATCACTGCGGTGAAAGTCAGCGGGCCGCTGGCGCAAGCGCATTGGGTGCAGCCGAAGAACTACCCGAAATTTTTCCCCAAGAAAGTTCCCGACGATGCCAAGGGACGACGCGCTTATGCCCGGGAGTTGTTGAGCGAGTTTGCGCGGTCGGCGTTCCGGCGACCGGCGGATGATAAAACCTTGGACCGGCTTGTGACCCTGGCGGAGAGCGTTTATGGGCAGTCTGGCAAAACTTTTGAAGCCGGGGTGTCGCAGGCGATGGTGGCGGTGCTGGCGTCGCCACGTTTTTTGTTCCGCGAGGAGCGGGCTGAGAACGTCCCGGGCGATGGCGCGTATCCGTTCGTGGACGAGTTTTCCCTTGCGTCGCGGTTGTCCTATTTCCTGTGGTCGTCCATGCCGGACGCGGAATTGCTGCGGCTCGCGGAAAAGGGTGAGTTGCGGAAAAACCTTGCCGCCCAGGTGCAACGCCTGTTGCAGGATGAGAAATCCCAGGCGTTCATCCAAAATTTCGTCGGCCAGTGGCTGCGGGCCCGGGATATTGAAAACGTGCCCATCGAAGCGCGTTTTGTTCTGGCGCGGGAGGAAAAGTTTGACGCTGAGGCTGCCCGCAATCGGAAACGATTTGAGGAATTGAAGAAGAAAGCGGAGTTGGTGGAACTTACCACCGACGAGAAGGAAGAACGGGATCGCCTCCGGGGCCAATTTGTCGGACGCGCTCGTCGTCCCTTGCGCGCGGAAATGAGCGGTGAGCTGCGGGTCGCCATGCGGCTGGAGACGGAGAAGTCCTTCAACTATGTCTTGCGCGAAGACCGCAGTCTGTTGGAGTTGCTGGATGCGGATTATACCTTCCTGAACGAGAAGCTGGCGGCACACTATGGCATTCCCAACGTCAGCGGCGCTGAGATGCGTTTGGTGAAGTTGAGCGCTGACAGTCCACGCGGGGGAATCTTGACGCAGGGCACGGTGCTGGGTGTGACCTCGAACCCGACCCGTACGTCGCCGGTCAAGCGCGGGGTGTTCGTCCTCGACAACATCCTCGGCACGCCGCCACCGCCACCGCCACCGGATATCCCGCCTTTGGAAGACGCCGTGAAAGGGTTGACCAATCGCGCGCCGTCATTACGCGAAACGCTCGCGGCGCATCGGGAGAATGCGTTGTGCGCGTCCTGTCACAATCGGATGGACCCGATCGGACTGGCGTTTGAGAACTTCAACGCAATGGGCATGTGGCGCGAATTAGAATACAACGAGCCGATTGATGCCACCGGCAAGCTGATCACGGGCGAAACATTCAGCGACGTGCGGGAATTGAAGCGCGTCCTCGTCAAAAATCATTACAAGGATTTTTACCGCACTGTGACGGAAAAACTGTTAACCTATGCCCTGGGTCGCGGGCTGGAGTATTACGATGTGGAGACGTGCGACCAGATTGAAGCCCGCCTCGACGCCGCGAACGGACGGCCCTCGGCGTTGATCGCGGGGGTGGTGGAGTCGGCGGCGTTTCAGCGGATGCGCCCGCCAGAGAAAAACGAACCGGGCCAGCCGGGCAAGCCAGCCCAACAACGAGCCGATGTGCGACCAAAGCCATGAACACAACAACATCTCAATCCAGCCAACGGAATGCGCAGCGCCACGCGGCGTTCACGCGCCGGAATTTTCTTCGTGGCCTCGGGGCGTGCATCGCGCTCCCGGCGTTTGAATCGCTGCTGCCGGTGCGTTCGCTCGCAACGCTGGTTGGGGGGGGCGCTGCCAAACTGGCGACGACCGCCAGTGGGGCGCCCTTGCGCACGGCGTTTCTCTATTTTCCGAACGGCGCGATCCAGTCCGCGTGGTGGCCGAAGGGTAACGAGACGGGCTTTGATTTGAGCCGCACGCTGCAGCCACTCGAATCGGTCCGGCAACACATCCAGGTTTTGGGTGGGCTTGACCATGTCAACGCCGCCGCCGGTCCGGATGGCGCGGGCGATCACGCCCGGGCCAACGGCACGTTCCTCACCGGGGTGCGCATGAAGAAGAGCGCGACGAATGTCCGCGCCGGCATTTCGATTGATCAGGCCATCGCGCGCGAGGTCGGGCATCTCACGCGTTTGTCTTCGCTGGAACTGACCTGCGACGCCGGGCGCAACACCGGCGCGTGCGATTCCGGCTATTCCTGCGCGTATCAATACAACGTCTCGTGGAGTTCGCCGACCACGCCGATGACGCCCGAGGCGAATCCGCGGCAGGTGTTCGAGCGGTTGTTCGGCGCTGGTTCAACGGAGGAGCGGATAAAGGAATTGCAGCGGCGCCGGGCGGAACAACGCTCCATCCTGGACTTCGTGATGGAGGACGCGCGCGACATGCAGCGGCGTTTGAACGCGCCGGACAAGGACAAGCTGGATCAATACCTCACCGGCGTGCGCGAACTGGAGGCGCGGATTCAACGGGCGGAAAAGCTCGGCGACCCGAAGAATCCAGCGCAAGACACGCCGCCCGGTATTCCGCCGACGTACGCGGAGCATATCCAACTGATGTTCGACACGCTGGTGCTGGCGTTCCAGACCGATTCGACGCGCGTGGCGACGATGCTGCTGGCGCACGATGGCAGCAATCGTTCGTTCGCCGAGATCGGTATTCCCGAAGGCCATCACGACCTCTCGCATCATCGCAACAACCAGGAGTGGATTCAGAAGCTCTCGGATATTGATCTCTGGTATGCGAAACAGTTCGCCCACTTCCTCGAACGCTTGCGGGACACGCCGGATGTGGACGGCAAGTCGCTGCTCGAAAACTCGATGATCGTTTACGGCAGTGGCAATGCCGATGGCAACGCGCATTCGCACACCAACCTGCCCATGGTGCTCGCGGGTGGCGGTGGCGGGACATTGACGCCGGGGCGTTTCATCAAGCATGGTTCGAAGCCGACGAGCAACTTGTTTCTCAGTCTGGCCGATCGCATGGGCGTGCGCGGGCTGGAGCGTTTCGGCGATTCCACCGGACGGCTGGCGAACGTCTGACGGTCGGTTTCAAATCATGAAACCTCTTGCTCGCCTCTCAGGCGCATTTCTCTTTTGCGTGCTGGCCATCTCTGGCAAGGCTGAACCCCAGGTTATTCCGCTGTGGGAAAAGGGTGCGCCGGGATTCGAGGAACGCCGCGATGAACCTGAGCAGGCAAAGGATTATTGGGTGAAAAACATCCACAATCCCTCCATCACCGTGTTTCCCGCGCCAAAGGATAAGGCGAACGGTTGCGCGGTGCTGATTGTTCCCGGCGGCGGGCATCGCGAACTGGTGTTCAATGCGGAAGGCGTCGAGCCGGCAAAATTCCTGAACGATCTCGGCGTGACGTGCTTTGTGCTCAAGCACCGGCTCGCGCGGGAGACGAATTCACCGTACTCGCTGCAAATCCATCCGAAACAGGACGCGCAACGGGCGATGCGCGTCATCCGCAGTCGCGCGACAGAGTGGAATCTCGATACGAATCGCATCGGCGCGCTGGGCTTTTCGGCGGGTGGGGAAGTCGTGGCGATGCTGGTTTACAGTCCGACAACGGGCGACACGAATGCCGTGGATGCGATTGACCGCACAAGTTGTCGCTCGGATTTCCAGATCTCCATTTATCCCGGTCCACTGGGAGTTCCCGCTGGAAATATCCCCGTTGATGCGCCACCCGCGTTCTTTCTCGTCGCCAACGACGACACCAGCCACGTCGGTCCAGTGTTGGCGCAGTTGGAGAAATATCGTGCTGCCAAGCGTCCGGTGGAAGTTCACCTCTACGCCAGGGGCGGGCATGGCTTCAATCTGGGCAATCGTTCCAAGCTTGCTTCAATCAAAGGCTGGCCGCAGCGCCTGGCGGATTGGCTGGCGGATGGCGGTTTTCTGCAAACTCCCGCAGTCAAAGCTTCCGAACATCAGCCCTAATTCCGCTCGAATCCGACTTTGGGTAAAGGAAAACAGTGGTCACCCTGGATGGGGCCGGCGCCAGCGCTTTTCCATGATGACAAGGCTCAAGCCCCGGCGGCGAGTCGCTGGTTGGCTCTTGTGATGACCGCCAGCGTGGTCTGGTCCGTATCGAAAACGGAATTCAACCCCTGCGGTTCGCAGAACGGATCGCCGGTGAAGGATGCCGCTGTCTTGCCAGGAGTATCGCTGGCCCGGCCTTCGCCCGCCCACGCCCAGAAGTTTGCACCTTGTAGCGCCCTCCCGGCGCGACACGACTCCCCGACCTGATCAAACATGCGGCGGTAATATTCGTCCCGTGCCAACGTTGGTGCGGCGGGATCGTAACTTTCATGATCGCGCGGCAGACCGAATTCTTCCAAGACGAGCGGCTTGTGCAGAACCTCGGTCGTGATCTGGGTGTGTTGCTCGACGTGATCGCGGGCTTTGAGGCAAGCCTCTTCGAATTCCGTGCCGAGCACCGGGTCTTTCAACCAGCCCCAGTTCTTCAACCACATGTGGACGGTCACGTAATCAATCGCCGGAGTCTGGTGCGCGGCGATGAACACCTCGGGCTTCTTGAGCGAGCCTTGGATACCCTCCGACCCGGTGCAGACGAGTTGCTGCGGAGCGCGTTCATGGATGAAGCGGGCGGTGGCGTCCACCCATTCGCAGAAGCGTGGCACGTCCTTCATGGTTTCGTCGCTGTCCACGCCGGGTCGCGGTTCGTTCGCCAGCTCCCAAGTCATGACGGTCGGGTCTTCGTTGTAAACGCGACCGTTCACCGTGTTGCGACGGGCCAGTAGTTTGGCGGTGTAATCGAGATAAAGTTCGTTCGCGGCGGGCGTGGCGTAGAAACGCGCGGACATCTTCATGAACGCGCCCCAATCACCGGCGGCAATCTTCGGGAGATCGGGATCGGGGATGCTCTCGCCGGTGACCCAGCGCACGTATTGCGCAAAGCTGCCCGACCATTGCCAGTAGTTGGAGAGAAACAGGATCGCCCGCATGTCGCGCTGGGCCATTTCGGCGAGACAGAAATCCAGCCCTTGCAACAACTCCTCGTCGTACTCGCGGGGCGATTTGGTGATGCCGCGGGAAATCGCGCCGACGAGCGGGGAAGTTTCCGAACCGGCCAGCAGGCGAACATTTGTGGCGCCGATTTGGTGCAGACGATCCAGTTCCCGCACCAGTCGCGCGCGACCGCCCGGCAGCGCGGCATCGGCGAGGTAACAGCCGAACCACATGTTTGCCCCGACAAAGGCGTACGGCTCGCCCCGTAACACGAAATGGCCGTCGCGCACGGCGACGAATTCATCCTTGCGGCCCGAGCCGGAGCGCGGATGATGGCGTGTCCCCGCACAACCCGCCGCGATGAGCGGCAAAGCCAAGGCGGTCGTGCGGATAAAATCGCGGCGCGTGACGGAGCTTTTATTCATGGGAATTTGCTGGAGCCGATGATGAACGAATTTTCGCGCAAGCCGGAGTTCTTTTGGTGTAGCGAGTTTTGATGACAATCGGATGATCGCAGGGACGCAGTATCATTGCCGACCATGGCCACGAAACCAACAGGTGGGGAAGTGCTGTTGTCTGGTTCGGGTGCGAAACCGGAGCGGGCACTTTCCCGGGAGCGCCAGCGTCTCGCTGGCGAGGATATCCTTTTAGGGGCAGACCACCCGCCAGCGAGACGCTGGCGCTCCCGGTGGGGTGGCGCTCTTGCGCTATTCCTGCTGCTCCCAGTATTGACCACGCGCGCTGATACACCGGTGACGCCGAACGCTTCCCCGGAAGCGCAAGCCTTGCTCACGTATCTACACGACATGCACGGGAAGAAAATGTTGTCAGGACAGCAACGCGGCTGGCGCGGCACAAACGAACTGGGTTTCGAGTTGCAGCACATCCAGCAACACACCGGCAAGCTGCCGGCCATCCTGGGATTGGAAGCGGCGGGTCTGATGGGCGGACGCGGCCAGGCCGGGAACGGGCCGAGTATCGTCGCCCGGCAGGCGCTGGATTGGTATTCCAACCGGAATGGGATTGTGACGTTCTGCTGGCATTGGAATGCGCCGGTGGGCAAACGTGCCTTCTACACCAAGGAAACCGACTTCGACGCGACGCGGGCCGTCATTCCCGACACTCCCGAACACGTCGGCGTATTGCGCGACTTGGACGCGATCGCCGAACAACTCAAACTGCTGCAGGCCGCGCAAGTGCCGGTATTATGGCGACCGTTGCACGAGGCGAACGGACGCTGGTTCTGGTGGGGCGCGGCGGGGCCGGAGGCATGCGTGAAGTTGTGGCATTTGATGTTCGAGCGGTTCACAGCGCATCACGGACTGACGAATCTCATCTGGGTTTTCTCCCCGGGCGCGAGCATTGATCTGGCGGCGTGGTATCCGGGCGACGCTTACGTGGACCTCATCGGGCAGGATCATTACCCGATGGATGGCAATCACGGGGCCGCGAAAGAAATCTACGATGAGCTTCTGGCTCTGGGCGGCAAAACCAAACTCGTCGGCATGTCCGAGAACGGCCCGATTCCCGATCCGGTGCTGGTGGCCGCCGAAAAGGTGAACTGGTTGTTCTTCATCACATGGAACGGCGAGGAACTGACGAAATACAATTCCCCGGCGCAGCTCAAAGAATTTTACCAGCATCCCTGGGTCGCGAACTTGAACGACCTGCCGAAGTTGAAAGAATACCCGTTTCAGCCGGTGGCCAGGGCGGTGAAGCTTGCGTTCGCGACTGCGCCGGGTGATTACGGCATCGCCAGTCCAGCCCGCCGACCGCTGGCGATTCTGGTGCAGGATGCGAACGGTCGCACGGTGCGTACCGGCAGTCATCTCGTGGCGTTGGAGAGTGATACGGCGCTGGGGCAACGGAGAGTAACCGCAATCGCCATCAATGGCGTGGCGACGTTTCCCGAGCTGACATTTGCGTGGCCGGTGACGAACGCGGTGCTGATGGCGAAGGCGAAGGGACTGCAAAGCGCCATGAGTGCGGAGTTTTCGGTCGGGCCAGGTTCAGGCATCGTGCGCGAGAGTTGGAATGTTGCGCCGGGAGTGGAGGTGGATTCAGTTCCAGTCAAACGGCGGGAGATCGTGCGCAAGGCATTTGAAGTTCCGGTGCAGTTGGAGACGAACTTCCAGTCGCGCTTCGTCGCGCAACTCATCCCGCCGCAGACGGGTGAGTACCGGTTTTGGATCGCGAACGACGATCGCTCGGAACTGTGGTTGAGCACGGATGCGACGGCGGCGAACAAAGTGAAAATCGCCGAAGTGCGCGGCGACACACCGTACGCCAAGTGGCCGCACACGCATGAAGCCGCGTCCGCCCCGGTGCGATTGGAAGCCGGGAAACGCTACCACCTCGAAGTGCTCCAGACCCAGCACGCCGGTTCAACGCATCTGTCCGTGCGCTGGCAGTTGCCGGATGGCACGGAGGAAAGACCCATTCCCGCCGCGCGCCTCGCTTTGCCTGACTCGATTGAACCCAACAAGAAACTGACCCAAGCCAACCAGCCAAACCCGTGAGTAAATCCGCTTTTTCATCCCGCCGCCGCCAACTCCAACGTGAACACCGCCAACTCCTCACCCGGCGCAATCGCAAAGAAAAATCCGGCAACGGCATCTTTGATCGCCATCAACATCCGGTGTTGACCGCCGCGCACACGCCGCTGGAGTGGCGGTATGATTTCGATCCGCAGGCCAATCCGCATTTGATGACGCGGCTGGGGATCAACTGCGTGTTCAACGTCGGCGCGATGGAATGGAACGGGAACATTGTGCTCGCGGCGCGGGTGGAAGGCTGGGATCGGAAGTCCTTCTTCGCCATCGCGGAAAGCAAGACGGGCGTGGACGGTTTCCGGTTCTGGGATTATCCGGTGCGGATGCCGGAATTGGACGCGAAGGAAACAAACCTTTACGACCTGCGCCTCGTGCGGCACGAGGATGGTTGGATTTACGGTTTATTTTGCGCCGAGCGGCATGATGATGCCAAGCCGCATGATCTCTCGGCGGCGATTGCGCGCTGCGGCATCGCGCGCACGAAGGACCTCGTGAAGTGGGAACGATTGAAAGACCTCAAGACGCCGGCACTGCACCAACGTAACTGTGTGTTGCACCCGGAATTCGTGAACGGCAAGTACGCGTTCTACACGCGTCCGATGAATGATTTCGCGGCGACCGGTTCGGGCGACGGCATCGGCTGGGGATTGTGTGATGACATCACGAACGCCGTCGTGAAGAAGGAGCGCATCGTTGATCCGCGCTTTTATCACACGATCAAGGAAGGCAAGAACGGCTTGGGGCCGACGCCGATCAAGACGAAGCAAGGCTGGTTGCATCTGGCTCACGGCGTGCGCAACACCGCGGTCGGGATGCGTTATGTGCTCTACCTGTTCTTGTGCGACTTGAACGAGCCGTGGAAATTACTCAAAGCACCCGGCGGCTATTTCATGGCCCCGGAAGGCGATGAGCGCGTGGGCGATGTTTCCAACGTCCTGTTCGCCAACGGCTGGGTTGCGCGCCAGAATGGCGATGTCTTCATCTACTACGGTTCATCTGACACCCGCACGCATGTCGCCACGAGCACGGTGGATAAGCTCCTTGATTACGTGTTGAACACGCCGGGGGACGTGATGCGCTCGAAGCTCTGCGTGGAGCAACGCTGCGAGTTGATCGCGAAAAATCTCAAGC
The DNA here is from genome assembly GCA_964594985.1 of uncultured Bifidobacterium sp. Taxonomy (GTDB): domain Bacteria; phylum Verrucomicrobiota; class Verrucomicrobiia; order Limisphaerales; family JADLHS01; genus JADLHS01. The sequence continues at coordinate 102,498 of CAZQNQ010000003.1, read as the reverse complement.
GCCGGTCGTAAGCTGCCAGGGGAAACACGGAGCAGGGATGCTCCGTGAACTCGCAGGCAGGGATGCCTGCGCTACAGCTTTGCGGCACCGGCTCTCTCAAGGAAACCAGGCAGCGCGCCAATACTTCTGCGGCGGTTGCAGGGTGATGGGATTGGTCACGTTGAGTGATGTTCCCGTCAGGAGGTTGGTGGATTGTGGCGTCCAAGTGATCAGATCGGCTGACGATTGGATCACGTAGGGGACATCCGGTTGACCTTGGAGTTGAAAGACGAATTGCCCGGCGGATGCGGCCACGGTGCTGAGTTTTGGGGCCACCGGGGCAAGCGTGAACAACGTCATCGAGTAAGGCGCAAAACTGTAAGTGAAGTTCGTGCCGGCACTGGCGAACGTGTTGGTCGAGATGTCCTGGGCGGCGGCGGGGGCGTTGGTGCGGGCGGCTTCATCGTTGGGGATGCCGTAGGAGCGCCGCGTGGCGACGGTTTGCGGCGTGAACCCGGTCAGCGAGATTTGCGCGTTCAGATTGGAGAGGCTGAAGCGGTTCAACACCAGCAAGGCCACCGAGCCGTTGGCGCGGCGGGCACTGTAGGCGGACAGCCAGGAGTAATCGCTCGTGGTGGAGAGAATCTTGTCGCCGGGCCGCGCGAACCACTGCATGAGCTTGGCCGCGTAGAAGGTCGGATGCCGGATGTCCAAGTCGGTGACCATGCCCAGATCGCCATAGGGTTTCCAGCCGTAGAGTTGCGAGCCGAAATAACCGCCGTAGTCGCGACCGTTCCGCAAATCCCACCAGACAAAACCTTGAAACTCGGTCTGCAGCAATTTCCCGAGGCTGTCGGCATAGTAAAGTCCGTTGACGAGACTGGTGGATTGGCGTCCTTGGTTGCCGGCATCGGCGTTGTTCTCGGTGACAACGAGTTGGATGTTCGTCCCACCCGGGCCGAAGTAATCGGTGATCTGCTGGCGCAAGTCGGCGGCGTCCACGGCCCAATTGCTGGTGGATTGGAGCAGGTTGGTGTCATTGTCGGGGGAAGCGGCGACATTATTGGGATCAGTCCACTGCGGATAATGATGGTGGATGAGGTAATCCGGCGTAACGCCCAGATTCTTCAGCGTGGTGAGCAGCACCGGCGTCCAGCCGTAATTGGTCTGGCCGGTGCGCGGGTTCACGGCGGGATGATCGGTGTAGCCGTTCGCATAGGAATTTTCTCCGGGGGCGACGACGACGCCGATCTTGATGGTCGGGTCGGCGGCTTTCATTTGCGCGATGTAGTTGGAGGCGCGCAGGGCGTAGGTGTAAGCGTGATTGGGCAGTGCGTTGGTATCGTGCTCCCACGTGCCGTAGCATTCATTCCCGATCTCCCAATACTTGAAGCCGAGTTGATTGGTAACATTGGCGTGGCGCACCCACCCGGCGGCTTCCTCGGGCGTGCCGCTGCCGTAGTTGACGACAATGAACGCTTGCGCGCCGACGTTGGTCGTGACGCGGGCCATTTCGTTGAAGGAAGCCGCCCATTGCCAGGTATTGCTTAACGTGGTGTTGGAGCCCCAATGATATTCATCCGAGAGCGAGCCGCCGGGCATGCGGACGACGGTCGTGCCCATCTCCTGGAGCAGCGCGATGGTGGTCAGATGATTTGGGGGATCGAAGTAATTGTCCCACATGGTGAGGTTCACGCCGAAATGGCGTTCCTCCACGATGCGCACGGCTTGGGTGGCGACGAGGCTCACCTTGACCAGCGCCGGGACGGGCAGGGGATTGAATTGGATGTCATCGAGATAAAAAGTGCCCGCCGTGCCGGAACTCGTGAGTTGAATGTTGATGCGATGCAAGTTGGTGGCAGTCGCTGCACCGAGCGAACTGAGCGGGATGGTGTATTGTTGCCAGGCGTTGGTAGGCAGACCGGTGGGAATGGCAACCACCGGACCGGAACTGTTGTCCGGGTAACTGAAATAAACCTGCAAGCGCTGTCCGCCCGTCGTGCCGCCGTGTGCCCAGAACGAAAAGTTTGTGTAGGCGCTCAGATTGTAATCCGAGTGGTAGAAGGAAACCGCTTCCCATGCATTGGCGGTGGCGCGAATGGAATAGGTCCCGCCGTGAACCGGGGTGGGGTTCTGTAGATTGCGGTCGCTCACCCAACTCCAATCCTGGAAGCCGTTGACCACCCCATCGGAGTAAATTGTTAGCGGCGTCTGCGCCCGGGCGGTAGCTGCCAGCGACAGTAACAACAGTAGCATCGGGCGAAACTGGGGTAGGCAACTCATGCCAAAAGATAACACGACGAGAATTTTCAAACCGATGAGTTTTACCGGCAATGCCTGCTGCCAGCCACTTCAACGCCGCGCAGAAGTGCGTTCGCCAAGCCACTGTACGTCGCGACTCCCTGGCACTGAAACATTCAATGGAATCAAATCACCCGTATCCACCGGCATGGTGCTCGATTCCTGCCACTTTTTGATTTCAGCATGACCGTCGGCAAAGCTGATGCCGCAGGCGCGATTATGATAACTGGCTGGGTAATCAATGAGCCGTTCGCTGTTCGCCGCGGATAGACTGTCCCAACCCATGGCCGCCATCGAAGCATCGTTGATGCTCCCGGGGAACTCGTCCATCATGACCCACAGATTTGCCGGTCCTGGCCGAGTCATGTTGGCTGTCTTGGCATATTTTTGCCAAGCGGTTTGCGTAGTGGAGTAACTACCGGTCAGGAAGTCACCGACAAGTGGAATCCTCCCTCGGTTGGCTGCGGTTACACTTGGCTCGTTCCAAGCGGTGCCGATGGCACTATTCATGGACATGCTTCGCACGCGTGGTTTGCCTTTACCAGTCAGCACCCCACCTACACGCTGCACGCTTCTATCCGCCGGACACCGAAAGATGGCCGGGCTCTTGGAATACTTCGCGATGACACTGTTGTCTTCCATCAGCAGGAGATCTGTCCGCGTGGCATCGGTGGTGTCCATGCTGCCGCTGACCCAGTTTTTGTGGGTAGGAGCAAATACCTGGTCCCAGGGAAAATCATTGGGCGGCAGAAAATCTTCGTTGTCGTCTGGATACATTTTCCAGGCAATCGTGAGCTGACGCATGTTGCTCATGCATTGAATACCATGAGCCTTGGCCTTGGCTTTGGCCAAAGCGGGCAACAGCATTGCGGCCAGAATAGCAATGATGGCGATGACCACCAATAACTCGATCAACGTGAAAGCGCGACGCTGTGGGTGGGGGCGGCTGGCGTTAAGAGGTGATGTGTTCAAAGTTGAGGATAACTTTTTGATTTGAATGGGGGGGCGGCAATCGGAGCATCGGATGCCGGCGACGTCGCCGGCATCCGATGTGGATTCAAATTACGGATCCGTGACCGTGATGGAGCTGCTGGTGCCGGAAGTCTTCGTCGGGTCGGTCAAATCCGAAGCCGTGACAGTAAACGCACCCGCACTTTGAAACTGCACCAGGATGCTAACCGTACCACCGCTCAGCGCATAATCTCCGTCTGCCACGACGCTGGGGTCGGAGCCTACCAGATGGATCATATCCGAAGCGTTTACAATGTTGAAGTTGTCGTCCACGGAGTTGATGGTCACATTGATGATGTCGCCCGTTGTAATGGGAGTCGGCGTGCCGGTCTTGCCGGTTGGGGTGTTCGGCGCACTGGTTTCACCGGGCAACAGCACTTGAAGCTGAGAAAATTGCCGTTTAATCAAACGGAAAAAGGCAGTCCCGCTTTGCCCGGTCAAGGACTGGAGGGCCGATTTGCTGATTTTTGCTGCCTTGTTCCCGTTCACCAACATCCAGTCGGCCGAGGAAACCAGGTCAACCCATGGCCCCGAAACCGTTGCAGCACTCAAGAGAGTTGAATAGCCTTGGTCATTAGGCGTGTTCCACGTCACATAATAGATCAGGTCGCCGTCGTTTACAAAAATGTCCAACGGCTGATCGGAAAGTTTACTCCAAGTATTCGTATCAAGGCTACCTGTGTTGAAGTTGTCGTTGATATTCGGACTAGTGGTACCGGTGATTTTTATGTTGCTAAAAACCGCCGCCTTGCCAAGCCCGGCAGGATTATTCGGCTGAATGCCGAAATACGCGGTCATGGCTGTGTTGCCCGCCGCATTACCACTGACAATATCTGCCACGTCTGCAGGCAACGAGGCGCTCACCACAGAATTGTCCGGCGCGGTAATTGTAAAATCCGTATTGTTGTTGAAGGTGACGGTCCAAGTACCTACCGGAAGCGTGTTATAAGCAAAGTTCGTGATTGTCAGATTCGGATTACCTTGACCCAAAGCCCCGGGAGAATTGGTTTTGGCGGCAAAGGTGACACCCCAACCCGTGGGCGGGTTATCACCATTGGCCGAAATGCTCAAGACCAGATCATTTGTGCAATTCCAATCTACTGAAGTGTCAGTGGCGGTGTATTGCATGGTGGCGTTGGGGATCAAGAACATTTGCGCGCCATAATTATTTACGTTGGGGAAGTTGGTGATCGTAAAGGAGTAGGAAACAGGCCCACCGACACCGTACCATCCCCACGAGGTGCCCAAGGTCGGATTCGGGTACACCATCACGCGCTGATATTGACCCGTGGTTGCCGGCAGCAAGGTGAGGCCCGTTTCCGCTGGCGCCGCGACCGGGCTCGCCAAGGTCGGGGGTGGCAATGCAGCGGTGGTCAGGGCAATGTTGTCAATCCAGTAGGCACAGGTGTTCGTCACCGGGCCACCGCCAGTATTAAGATCCAAGACCAGCCGGTTCATAGAGCCAGCAACCCCAATCAACTGAAAACTCATGTGTTGCCAACCGGTGCCGTTATTCGTCACAAACTGGGGACTCAGTTGCCCCCAGCCCGGACTGCCCCCCGACCAATTCTGAATAACCGGATAAATTGCACCGTATCCATTCGGACCCACATGCGAATTGGCCACGTCCACTTTGATATCAAACTCCACATTAATGTAGTTGGCCAAATTCTGATCCCCGCTAAAATGCAACTGTAGTTCCTGCCAGCCGGAGGAATTCGCAAAAGGGACAGTCAGATAAAGGGAGCCGCCAGCCGGACCACCCGGCGCGTTGACAGCGCCATCCCAAGTCCTCGTTGTGCTTCCACCAAGATCGCCTTCAGCGCCGTCATTTGCGGTAATGTCGGTATCGAACGAAGCTACGTAAGTCTGCGCCTGTGCTCTGTCGGGGCCGGCCAGCGCGGCCAAAGCCAGCGCGGCGAATGCCATGGTTGCTATACGTTTGAGTCTATTTGTTTTCATTTGTGTTAGTGGGTTGGTTGGGGCTTGGAGAAACTGTCGCAGGAAACTTCATCAATATCTCACCGCATCTCGCCCAGATAAAAGGGACAAGTGGCTGTTGTTCGCTGGATTCATGGTTGTAACTTAGCATGAAGCAAATTCGCGACACGTCATCAAAAGTCATGACAGTGTTGAGAAGCCTGTAAAATCAGAGGCTTTTGCAGGTGTTGAACCCGCCGGCGCGAAGCGGGGCGACCGACTTGCAAGCCGCCAGGAATGCGGCATACAAAAAGCATTTTCACGCGAAACAGCAGTCGTCATCCGGTTTGCTTAATCTCCGGCAGCCACAGTCCACATCCCCTTCGATGCGGTCAATGTGCCGCTGCCGATGGTCTCGCTGGTTTTCAACGCCTGCACATGGCCGTCGTGGAAAAGGTAGTTGAAGCGTTGGCCGTGGGATTTGTAAACCAAGTTGCCTTGATTCACACCGCCGGTGGCATTGGGGTCCTGCACCGGCGCGGCGGGGTCAATCTGATAGAGCGATCCCGAGCCTTGCGGTCCGAGACTGATGCTGGGCCACACGTTTCCGACCGCCCCTTGACCGTTGGGTTCTTCCACCAGCAGGATGGTCCCGCCCATGTCCCGCACCACTGACGATTTGAAGCTGCGCGCCTCCATATCGGGTCGTCCGCCAAACAAACCGTGGTCTTGCCAATAAATTCCCACGCCACGATTCGGGTTGGGCAGGGGATACTTTTGGTTGGCGGTCGAGATCTGATAGTCCGTGGATTGGTTGGGGCCGGCCCCGTTCATGGCATAGGAACGCACGCCGGAGAAGGTGTCGGTAATCCACCAGACTTTCGGGCCGCGATCGGCCGGGCACATGGCAATCTTCGGCGCGAAGGCTTGATCCACGATGCCCTGATTCAAGTCCGATTCGGCGGCTTTTCCGCCCAGATACGGATAGATATAAACATCCCAGGACAACTGTCCACTGGTTGCACCGTAGGCGGCGGGAGGGAACATGTCATCGCGATCCATCGTGAACATCGTGATGCCGACACCGAGTTGTTTTTGTTGCGAGACGCAAACGGCGCGCTGCGCTTTGGCTTTGGCTTTGGCGAGGGCGGGCAACAACATCGCGGCGAGAATCGCAATGATCGCGATGACGACCAATAATTCAATCAGCGTGAAACCTTGCGCCGGTCGGTTGGGGCGACTCTTTATTGCGGTGCGGTGGTTGGTGGTTTGCATGACAGATCAGGTTAGTGGTTGACGAGGATGACGCGCATCTCGGAACTGAGGGCGTATTTCTTTCCCGCCGGGGCGGGCGGGACCTTGATTTTCGCCTTGGTGGCAAAATCATCAAAACTCGCGGGCTTTTCGCGGGTGGCCACGATCCAACGGCGCAACTCCCGTGTCAGCTCGGCGAGGTTGGCGTCCGCATAGGTGCTGGTTGCTTCAGCGGAAGTCCCTTGCGTGACCATCGTTCCTGAGCCCGGAGCCGGAGCGGGCGGCTCTTTGCTGCAGCCGCTTGCCAACCAGAGTCCTAGGCACAAGACCCCGCCGCTGATCAAAAATCGCTTCATGTTTGCGTATTATCGGCTCAATCCGCCTGCCTGGTTTTGATGCGATACAAGAATCGCAACAAAAGGTTTACAGGCTTCTGCGCTAACGTACAACCCCCGGCCCCGTGATTCACGTCGTCAAAACGGAGGACAGGCGGCTTTCCAGCAATTCTCGTCTTTAACGTCCCGGGGTCAAGAGCGGTGCTAACGCCGAGCTGAAAGCCTCCGCCTGCCGCTGAAATCCCAGATCGTTCGGATGCGACCCGTCTGTCGTGCCTTCCCCATCGTCACCCAGCAAGTGTTTGCCGGGCAGATAATAGGAAAGGGGTCGGTTCTGAAAGGGGTCGGTTCTTGGTTTTGTATACTGTTGCGCATTCACGCTTCATTCAGTCAGTCAATTGATTGCTATCACTGACGCGAGTTTGCCACACCGCCTTAGGCAATCACTTTTCCTCATCACTCTCGGCCCCGGTTTGGGTCGCCACTGGGCTCGGACTTTTCCGTCCGGAAACACTCCAACCCGAGTTCGCTTCCCCCGCCGTGCCAGGTCTACGACCCCTTTCCTTTCCACCCAAAGGCAGGGAGTAGTCAATACCAAGAACCGACCCCTTTCCCAAGAACCGACCCCTTTCCAGGAGCGACCCCTTTATTACGGTGTGCATCTACTTAATATCGAATCGACAACACTTCTTTGGCATCATCAGCAACATCAGGTATCGCTCCACTTCTATATTCTGGGGTCCGAATATCTAAAGATTTTGAAGAATGTAGCATTTTACCATGCTTGTCGTAGAAGTATCCCTCTTCCAACACGTAGGCAACGATAAAGTCCTCGCCTCCAGGTTGATGCCCAATCATCCAAAGCGTTTTTTTAGATTCAGAATATTTTAGCGAAATGTGTGTACTAGGGAAACCTGGGTACGAAGAAAACTGGACCAAGTAGTAGTTCGTCTCACCATCACGGACGATTTGTAAAAAAAGGGCAGCATCGTCAATTCCGATATTTTTACATACTTGTGCAGTAACACTGCCGTTCAAAATTGAAGTACCCAGCACAACCTGTTTTCTACGTTACAGCCAGCTCCCAGTAGAAAACAAGAGAGAAGAGAACACAGAATTAAGGGCCGGGCTATATGGATATTATTGCGCATCTGGACAACCACTGGCTTCGATATGTTCTTCCCAATTAAAGTGCATCGTATAGTTGCTTTGAGGCCCGGGGGTTGTCTTATTCGGTGTAGGCTTAAAACCTGCCTTCTGCCAATGTCTGTTGTACGACTCTTTGCCCATCACATTAATTATGTTAAACACCATATACCCATCCAATCGGCAACAGTCTCCGCATCTGTTCATTTTATCATAAATCTTCCTCCTTCCGGAAAGTCAGAAAGGGGTCGGTTCTGAAAGGGGTCGGTTCTTGGTTTTGGAAAGGGGTCGGTTCTTGGTTTTGTATACTGTTGCGCATTCACGCTTCATTCATTCAGTCAATTGATTGCTATCACTGACGCGAGTTTGCCACAGGAATCGGAGGAGGGTCAAGGCGGGGTGGCCGTCGTCGGTTTACACGACAGACCGGGCCGATGGTTTTGCCTACACTGGTTCGACTCAGTTCCGAAGCCTTGATGCGACATGAAATCAATCCTCCTGACCGGCGCGCTGGCGCTGGGCGCCGCAACGTCTAGTTTTTGCCAGACCAAAACCGACGTGAACAAACTCCTCGCCAAACTTTCCCTCGACGAAAAGATCGGGCAGATGGTGCAACTGGACCTGATGACGGTGACGGTCAAAGGTTCATCGCCCATCAAACTGGATGAAGCCAAACTCCGGGAAGCGGTCGTCACATACGGCGTCGGTTCATTCATCAACAACGGCCTCGGGCGCGCGCTCTCCATCGAGGAATGGACTTACGTCAACCAGACGATCCAGGACCTGATCCGCGCCGAGACACCGCACAAGATTCCGTTGCTCTACGGGATTGATTCCATCCACGGCGCGACGTTCGTGCTGGATTCCACTTTGTTTCCGCAACAGATCGCGATGGCCGCGACGCGTAATCCGGCGCTGATGCGGCGCAGCGCGGAAATCTCCGCGGCGGAGACGCGCGCCGCCGGTTTGCGTTGGACGTTTGCGCCGGTGCTGGATGTGGGGCGGCATCCGGTGTGGGCGCGGTTTCCCGAGACGTTCGGCGAAGATCCGTATCTCGCTTCGGTGTTCGGTGTTGAAGCCGTGCGCGGCTTTGAAGGCGACGACCTGGGTGCGCCGACCAGCGTGGCGGCGTGCTTGAAGCACTACATCGGATATTCGTTTCCGCTCACGGGCAAGGACCGGTCGCCGGCGTTGATTCCTGATTTCCATCTGCGTGAATATTTCCTCCCGCCGTTCCAAGCCGCGGTGAAAGCCGGCGCGCGGACGGTGATGGTGAACTCGGGCGAAGTGAACGGCGTGCCCGCGCATGGCAGCAAGTATCTGCTCACCGATGTATTGCGCGGCGAACTCGGATTCAAGGGCGTGATCGTGTCGGATTGGGAGGATGTCATCCGGCTGCACACGTGGCACAAGACGGCGGATTCGCCCGCCGAAGCGGTGCGGCAGGCGGTGGATGCCGGGCTCGACATGAGCATGGTGCCGCTGGATTACACGTTCTTCACACTGCTCAAGCAACTCGTGAAGGAAGGCAAGGTTTCCGAGCAGCGCATCAACGAATCCGTCCGTCGCATCTTGCAACTCAAGGCGGACGTCGGCTTGTTCACGAATCCTTACATCGAGCCGGAAACGGTCGGGCAATTTGGCAAACCCGAATACAAGCAAGTTGCGCTCACCGCAGCAGAAGAAGCCATCACGCTCTTGAAGAACGAAGGCAACATCCTGCCGCTCGCCAAATCTGCGAAGGTGTTGGTGGCCGGGCCGGCGGCGACGAGCATCAGTGCGTTGCACGGTTGCTGGTCGTTCACGTGGCAGGGCGCGGATGAGAAGGTGTATCCGAAAGGCTCGCTGACGATTGCTGAAGCGTTGAAGCAAAAACTGGGGACAGCGAATGTCAGTGCACATCGCGGCGTGGATTTCGAGGGCAAGAATGTGGACGCCGAGGCGGCCCTCGCGGCAGCAACGAACGCGGCTGTGATTGTCCTTTGCCTCGGGGAAGACGCCTATGCGGAAACGCCGGGCGACATCAACGACTTCAATCTGTCCGCAGGACAGCAGGAATTTGCCAAGCGCCTTTACGCCACCGGCAAGCCTGTGGTGCTCGTGCTGGTTGAAGGGCGTGGTCGCGTCATCAGTGAAATTGAGCCGGGCGCGAAGGGAATTGTCCTCGCGTATTGGCCGGGCGCAGGCGGCGCGCAGGCGATCGCGAACATCCTCGCCGGCGACACGAACCCATCCGGCAAGCTGCCGTTCACCTACGCGCGCCATGCCAACAACCTGCTCACCTACGATCGCAAATACACCAGCATGGTCGCGGAAATTTCCGCGCCGGGCGATACGAAGGTCAATCCGGCCAAGCCGCAGTGGGAGTTCGGTCATGGGCTGAGTTACACGACGTTCGAGGCGAAGAATCTCAAGTTGAGTTCGGCGCGATTGAAAGGCAAGGGGACGGTGACGGTGACGGTCGAGGTAACAAACACCGGCCCGCGCGCGGGCAAAGAAGTCGTGGAGCTTTATACGTCCGACCGCTACGCGTCGCTCACGCCGCCGGGCAAGCGATTGCGCGCGTTCACGAAGATGGAACTGCAGCCGGGCGAGACGAAGCCGGTACAGTTTGAGTTGCGCGCGGCGGATCTTGCGTTCGTCAACGCGCAGAGCCAGACCGTTGCCGAGCCGGGGGAGTTTGAAGTGCTCGTGGGCGACTTGAAGGCGAAGTTTAATTACGAACGATGAGTGCCGGCTTGATAGCGAGGGCGGCATCGGTTAACTAGCTCGCGAACCGATGAGCCTTTTGCTGCCACCACCGCCTCCACGCCGGAGGCGTCGCGCCTGGAACTCAATGGGTTGCTTGATGGCGCTGTGGCTGGCATTCAGCGGTTTCGGGGCGAGTGCCCAGACGGTTTCCAATGCCGTTGCCGTCAAATCTTCCGCCGAGTATGCAATCGAGACGTGGCGCGCGGACAATGGATTGCCGCAGAATACCGCCACCGCGGTGATCCAGACGCGACCCGGCTACATCTGGATCGGGACGTATAATGGCATCGCACAGTTTGATGGGGTGCGCTTCAAGGTTTTCAATTCCTCCAACACCAAGGGGCTGGCGAACAGCCGCGTCACGGGGCTGCTGGAAGATTCCAATGGCAATATCTGGATCGGTCACGATACGGGAGAGATTTCGCGTTATGCCGAGGAGAGCTTCAGCCAGATCAAATTACCGCCGGCGTGGAGCGATGTGCCGATCAAGGATTTCGCCGAGGATGAGCACGGCGATGTGTGGGGCTTAAATCAATTGGGCGAAGCGGTGCGGCTCAAGGATGGGATCATCCAGCGGCCGCCGGCATTGATGGGCGAGAATCCCTTCGTGAATCCGCGCGTGACGCGGGATGCGGCGCATCGTGCCTACGTCGTGCGCAACGGCGTGGTGGCGCGGCTTACCGCGGAAGGATATCAACACGTGGATTTTGGCGATCCGTCGGAGCGGCCGTATTACCCGGGGATGGCGGCATCGCGCGACGGACAGTTGTGGTTGATGGGCGAAGGCAAAGTGCGGAAATGGAATGGCACGAATTGGACGACGGACCTCGGCGCGTTCCCGCAAAACGACGTCTCGATCACGACGATGCTGGAGACTTCTTCGGGACGCTTGGTGGTGGGCACGTTGCAACATGGGTTGTTCGTGCATGACCCGGAGACGGGCTGGTTTCAACTCAACCGCGGCAACGGTCTGCCGCAGGATTGGGTGTGCAGTGTCGCGGAAGATCGCGAACGGAATTTGTGGGTCGGCACCGGCGGCGGGCTGGCGTTGCTGCGGGAGCGCAAGGTGACGATGTACAGCCCGCCGGATGATTGGCAGGGGCGGCCAGTCTATTCCATTACCCGGGCGCATGACGGCAGCATCTGGGCGACGACCGAAGGCGCCGGCGTTTATCATTTTGATGGAACGAACTGGACTCACTACGGTGAAAACCAGGGGCTGGCAAATCTGTTCGTGTGGTCAATCTTCGAGGATAGTCAGAAACGAGTCTGGGCGGGCACGTGGGGCGGGGGATTGTTCCGGCTGGAGCAGGACCGCTTTGTCGCCCAGACCAACTCGATTGTTCCGGCTGATCCGGTGGTGGCGCTTAAAGAATTCCCGGCGGGAACAATCTGGATCGGCACCGGAGCCGGCCTGGTCAGGATGCGCAACGAGAAATTGGAACGGTTCGCCCATTTTGGCGGGGCCGCGGCCGGCGACGTGCGGGTGATCGAGACCGGGGCAAACGGTGACATCTGGATCGGCACGCAAGGTTCGGGCCTGGGCTGGTGGCGGAACGGAGCGTTCAAAACTTTTCAAACCACAAATGGCCTCCCGGAAAATTTCATCCTTTCGCTGTGCTGCGAACCCGACGGCACGCTATGGATCGGGATGCTCGACATGGGGTTGTGCCGATACAAGAATGGACAATTCCGCGTCATCAACACCGCCAACGGGTTGCCGGCCAATACGATTTATCACATCGAAGACGATCAACTGGGCAATCTCTGGTTCAACTCCCCCATCGGCTTGTATCGGATCAGCAAGGCGCAGTTGAACGCTTGCGCGGACGGCCTGCCGGCGAAACTCGATGTGCTGGCCTACGGCAAAGCCGAGGGCATGACCACGCTCGCGGGCACGGGGGGCTTCACGCCGTCGGGTTTTCGCGCGCCGGATGGGCGGTTTTGGTTTTCCACCGCGCGAGGCATCGCCGTGCTCAATCCCAAGGCGGCCCGATCCAATCCCGTCCGCCCGCCGGTGTGGATCGAGGAGACGTTGGTGGATGGACAGCCTGCGGTGATCAATCGCGACACCGTCACGCGCGGCGGGCGTGGCAAGGAATTGGAAAAGCGAAACTCCGTCGTGCTACAGCCCGGGCGCCGACAGGTGGACGTGCAATTCACCGGCCTGAGCTTCACTTCGCCGGAGCGGGTGCAATTCAAGTATCGGCTGGAAGGGCTCGATCCGGATTGGATGGATGGTGGATTACGCCGCCGCGTCACGTACAGTTTTCTGCCACCGGGCGAATACACGTTTCACGTCATCGCGTGCAACAGCGATGGTTTGTGGAGCGAATCCGGCGATGCGCTGACCATCATCATGCAGCCGCATTTCTGGCAGACCTGGTGGTTCAAGACAGCGATGATTGTTGCGAGTGTCGCCGCGATCGCCGGAATTTTCTTTCTCGAATCCCGCCGTCGTTTGCAACGTAAACTGGAACGTATCGCCCGCGAACGCGAATTGGAACGCGAACGGTCCCGCATCGCACAGGACATCCATGACGATCTCGGTGCGAGCCTCACGCGCATCGGCATGTTGAGTCAGTCGGCGGCCGGCGATCTGGACGATCTGCCGCGCGCGACTTCGAGTTTGAACCAGATCTACGACACGGCGCGCGACCTGACGCGGGCAATGGATGAAATCGTCTGGGCGGTGAACCCGCGCCACGACACGCTTGACAGCTTGACGAACTACATCGCGCGCTTCGCCCACGACTTTCTGAGCGCCGCGCAGATCCGCTGTCGGCTGGACGCGCCGACACAGGTGCCCGAACTGACCGTGCGTTCGGAAGTGCGCCACAACCTGTTCCTCGCGTTTAAGGAGACGCTCAACAACGCGGTGAAACATTCCGGGGCGAACGAAGTTCTGGTGACTTTTGAACTGCGCCCCGCCGGGTTGAAGTTGCGTGTGTCCGACAACGGCACGGGCTTTGACCCCAAGTCCAGCCGGAGTTCCGGTGGAAATCGGGTGATTTCCGGCTACGGCATGGCTGGCATCCACCGGCGGCTCGAACAGATCGGCGGCAAGGTGGAAGTCGTCAGCACCATTGGCCTGGGCACGAAGGTCGAATTATTTGTCCCGTTGACCGGTCTGCCCGAGTCCAGCGGCCCCCGATTTGCGAACAAGGTTGATTAAATCAACCGGTGGCGTCACCCTGTCATCAGAACACACTACAACATCGCAAGCGCAAATCATGTTATGGGTAAAGCCGTGTCAATCAAAGTGTCCATCGTCGAAGACGATCCCAAAGCGCGCGAGATCCTGGTGGATTGGATCAATCGGGCTGAAGGCTTCCGGTGCGTGAGCAATCACGGCTCGGGTGAGGACGCGCTCGCCAAGATTCCCGAACATCAACCGCAGGCCGTCCTCATGGACATCAATCTGCCCGGGATGAACGGTCCGGAATGCGTGCGCCGGCTCAAGCCGCTGCTGCCCACGACACAGTTCGTGATGCTCACGGTTTACGAGGACTCCGACCACATCTTTCAAGCGTTGCAGGCCGGGGCGTCCGGTTATCTGCTCAAGCAGACGCAACGCGCCGGTTTGATCGCGGCGTTGCGGGACGTCCACAGCGGCGGCTCGCCGATGACGGCCAACATCGCCCGCAAAGTGGTGCAGACGTTCCAACTGCAAGCGCCGCAATTCTCGACGGAAGATGCGGCCTTGTCACCGCGCGAGCGGGAGGTTTTGGAATTGCTGGCCCGGGGTTATCTGTACAAGGAGATTGCGGATTCGCTGAGCATCAGTCTGCCGACGGTCAACACCTATATCCGGCGCATCTATGAAAAGCTCCACGTCCGGTCACGCACCGAAGCCGTGGCGCGTTTCGCGAATCTTCCCGTGCGCGGTGATTTGACGGCCAAGCCCAACCAAGCGGCCCTTTGAACCACTGCTGGCGTAAAGGTGTTATCCGCCGCCAGCAACCCTTTCCCCACAGAGCTTCCCCACGGCCATGACGAGATGATCGAGATGGTCCTTGCTTGACCAAGCCTTGACGCCAAGAGCCAAGGCCTTTGTTTTTACTTCTTCGGACACAGCCCCGGAACAAAAGACAAACGGAACCTCCGGGCAATACTGTTTGGCCAATGCCAACGCAGAAAGCCCATCAAAGCCGGGCAGATTCGGGTCCGAAATGATCACATTCGGCAGCGCGCGTTCCAGTTCGGTGAGAAATTCCTCGCGGGAACCCACGACGATCACATGACAAGTCATGTTCGCGCGCAAACTCATCTCGATCAACTTTGCGTCAAATGGGCTGCCATCAATCAAAGCAAAGCGTAACTCAACTTCGGGGTTTGAATCATTTTCCATGTGTAACAGCCCGCAGCAAACCATGTTGCCATGAACCCAGTCAAACCCGGGGTACTCAGGCTATTCCTGAGAGACGGATGGCCGACAAAACGTGAGCGGGAGGCAGAAGTGTGAGCGGGAGGCAGAAGTTTCCGTTGCAACTGAACCGGGAGGAAAGTCCAAGAGCCGGTCTGAAAACTCCCGGGCCGGCGAATCGTCCTCGTTCTCGTCGTCGTCCTCGCCTTCCCTTGAAAAACCGAGGACGAGGACGAGGACGATGGGCAATGCCGTTTTTTTAGACAGCCTCTAAGAAAAATTGGTCGGGGCGGGGAGATTTGAACTCCATTACCCACTTCGTGAGAATCCACAGGAAATCACGAAATTCAAGGAAACCCTCGGTTTCCGACAAAATCCTAACAGACTCCTAACGACACAACAAGACAGGAAACGACACTGGTTTTGATAGGATTTGTTAGGAAATATCCCCCAATACGTTTACAGGTCATTTCCTTGCCTTGGTCGGGTGAATCTGTGAAAAGACTCTCAATGAAGACTAGTAAACAGACCGACGGCTCCGGTGGAATTACTTTTCGCGGTGATGAATGCGGAGAATTCTTGTGGTGGAGTCATGATCCAGATCGCCGTAAGACTGATTTGTTCTTGGCGCTTGGCAAGCGAGCGGCTACGGCTCTTAGTGTTGAATGCTTCTCCGATTCAGAGTTACGTGGAATTGCTTGGTCGGCATGTGTGGACTTGTCCACAGAGTTTGGCCGACAGCTACACGAGGACATTCCTAATCTCAACGTTGAAGGTATCAATGTTAACAATGCGTTTTGGAGGGCATGGGCAAAGGACAAATCTACAGTCGCAAAACTGGTTTCGCGGATTTCATCTCCGGGAGAGTTCGAGGCGACACTCAAACTGATAACTCAACGGCCATCTGCTGGCGACGAGGCCACAATTAAAGCACATTCACGTTTGGCTGATAAGCTCAAGCCGCCCGCCGCATTCAAAGCTGTTGGCCTGAGACTCAAGAGACAAAACTAGGGCGCGTTCTGTCCGTATTGGTTTTAACGGTGCCGTGATTTATTCGCGGCATGATAAGCGACACAAGCACACAGAAGCAGACCGAACCGGACAGCAACGGCTTAGTTGACGGCGAGACCCTTCTTCGCATCGTTTTCCCGGTCGAGAAATGCCGTCCATCTCTCCGCACACTTGAACGCCGCGCAAAGTCAAAGGTGATTCCTTCGGTGCGATTGGGGAGACTTCGTTTTTACAGCCCGCCTGCGGTGATGGCCGCGTTGCTGGCGCGTCAGGTTGGAGGTGTGCGATGACCAACGCAGCTTCCGCACTACTCGCGGCAGGCGAAGCCGAGGACAAGATATTTGGGCACTCGGTAAAGGGGCGACACGAACAACACGATGCCGCATTCGAGGATGGCCAGCGCGTTCCATATCTCAGTATGGAAGATGTGCTTCGCGATGTTTGCGAGCGTGAGGAAGTCCCGATGCACGGGCCGGACTACACACTTGCTTGCCGGGCGGTAATCGAAGTGCTGAGAGTGATCCTTGGCGACACCAAAGCTCAGAGCCACGGAGAAAAAGTTTCACGCGAGGCTGTCGGTAAGCGTGCGATCTGTCTCGCGTGGATTATTGACCAAGGGCTATTCGACGAATCTCCATCGTTGAGAAAATTGGCAAAGCGTTACGGCGTTAGCACACCGTTGTTATCCATCACCACTGGTGAACTCCGCGACAAGTTTGGGATAGCAAACGGAGCCCAACTCGCTCACGACCACCACAGGATGCAATTCAACTCGGATAATTCCAACACAACCGAATCCGAAGCAGAAATTGGAGAGGAGGAAGAACTTGAAGAAACCCCCTGACAACAAAAAACCGTCTCGGGGTCTGTCAACCACCGAGACGGGAACAAAGGAAACGGATTACATTCATAAGAACGAGGTCATTAAGCGAACAAACGAAGGGCACTTTGTTCTTCCCCCGGTCGAACGATTTGGGTTTGAAGTGTTCCACACGAGCGACGGCGGCATCGCGGTCAAACAGACCGACACGTTCACAGACGAAACACAGACCATCATTTTGCGTAGTGATGAAGCGTTGGCGTTGTGTGGTGTGCTGCGATTAGTAACAGGGAGAAAGGTTTTATCCTGATGGTGGCACAGCCGCAACGTGAGCAAGTTGACGAATCTTTGTCGGTTTATCGCCGCCTAGTGCGAGACGGTAGGATTTCACATGGTGCGTTTCGTCTCTGGCACTACCTGCGCGACCGGGCGAATAAAGAAAACGTCTGTTTCCCTCAACAGCGCACCATCGCGGTTGAATTACACTGCAAACCACATTCTTTGTCTGGCTGGATTAAGGAACTCGTTGCTTGTGGATACCTGGCTGTGGAAGTCAGAGGCACCAATCACCACTTCGTTTACACGATTCTTTACGGTTTCGTGTTGCCTGAACAGGCCACGCGCGGTGATGCCCAAACCGGCAACGCCAATCCTGTCGCGTTGTCTAAACCGGCAACGAGCGTGTTGCCCATTTCGGCATCTGGCGATGCCCAAACCGGCATAGCCCGTGTTGCCCAAATGGGCAACGTAAGTAATAACAATGAAGTAATATCAATAAGTAAGGGGGAGACCCCCGAGTCTGAATCAATTGCTCAACTCATAAGCCGTGAACGACAGCGCAAGGATTGGAGCGATGAGCTTAGAGCCATCAACGAAGAACTCAAAGGCCGGACGCCAGCCGATGCGTCAGGGCCGAACTCACGTA
Organism: uncultured Bifidobacterium sp.; assembly: GCA_964594985.1. Classification (GTDB taxonomy): domain Bacteria; phylum Verrucomicrobiota; class Verrucomicrobiia; order Limisphaerales; family JADLHS01; genus JADLHS01. The sequence goes on along the minus strand of CAZQNQ010000003.1, from coordinate 84,679 downwards.
AATGGATTGAAACACTGATCGCGAAGCGTGGTGAGCTTCGGAAACTTCTTGGGAGGGTTGTATGAATACAACAGCATCGAACACAGACCAACATCTGAACGAAGTAGCGTTGAAGCAAATGACGTGGAAGCCCGGGCCATTGCGCGACGTTGCCTGCTTAATCGCCGAGAAGGTGTCTGTTGAACCATTCACGATCTGGCCTGACGAAATCGTTCTTACAGCCATCAACCGCGATGACCGCAACTGTGTTGGCAGTGCATGGCGACTGCTGACGAAGGCTGGTGTTATCAAACCCACGGCAGACTTCCGCCGCTCAACCGCTGAGACATCACGCGGTCGAAAGATATTCCGCTACGAGCTTGCCAGCCTTTCATTGGCGCGGACGTTCCTCAAACGCAATGGGCGCGCACCACAGACCAAGCAAGTCGAACTGTTCAGCGAGTTCACCAACAATTGACAAACGCTTATAAGTGAACGTTGCGCTATAGATATAATCAATAAGCAGCTAACAGCATCTTCGCTGTCATCTGTGCCGCAGAGTGTGCCGCTACTGTGCCGCTGGGTGAGACGCTGTATAAAAAAACACATCGCAGTTTTTAAGGAATCTTTTCCCGCGAAATTTTAGGTAGGTGGTTCCGAAAGAGACCGAAGTGTGTGATTCAAAGGTAAAATCCCAGTGTCCCACTCAATTCAATTCCAGCCATGTGAGCAGGCCGTAAACATTGGGGTTTGTAAAAATCGGGTGAAAACCGGAAGTGGGACACACGAGATATGAAGACCAAACAACAACAGATCACAGAACTCAAGGTGAAGCTGGGCCGTGTTCGTTGCCGGTGTGCTTATTGGAAGCGCATGGCTACCAATCCCAGACACGAAGCTGATCGTAAGAAGCGATGGAGGCAGGAGAACCCGGCGAAGTATGACTTGGAGCTATTCAAAAACCGAATCCGATCAACCCTTCGACGGCTTCCGTAAATGCGTTGGTAGTTCTGCTTGTTGTGTCACGTGGAACAATGCTCCGTTCCACACCCGTTTTCAGTCACATGACTTAACGTGTCCGCTATGGTGTGAGAGCGAACACATTTTTGCGCCGTGTATTTGAAGACGTTCCGCTGATGACGGCGGAACGATTCAACTGGATGCTTACAGGCAGCGACGAACGAGCGGCTGAAGCTCCTTACGTCAGTCGGATGCGAGAATACCTGAAGCCGAAAATGCAAATGGTTGGTGACGTTGCCGTGATGCCGATTGTAGGGACGTTGGCTTATGCACCGTCCGTAGAGGAAATGTTTTACTCCGATGTCGAAGATTCTCGCGCCGTGCTGAACATGATTGATGCGGCGGCTGCGGATGAGAGCGTTCGCGGTGGTTTGATTACGATGGACACGCCGGGCGGAATGTTCCTCGGCGGTCCAGAAATCGGCGATGCGGTTGCGGCGATGGTGCGAGCGGGCAAGCCTGTGGTGACACACATCGGCGGACTTGGCGCAAGCCTCGGTTACATGATTGCGTCCCAGTCGTCGAAGATCATTGCGAACAAGAGCGCGATGGTTGGGAGCATCGGTGTGATTGCCAGCGTCACAGATTGGACGAAGTATCTCGAAGACTTCGGCGTAAAGATTGAAGTCTTCACCAACAAGGAAGCGAAGTTCAAGGGTTTGGGCACAGTGGGCACTTCCCTGAATGACGAACAACGCAACCATCTTCAATCCAAAGTGGACTCATCTTTTACGGTGTTCAAGGACATGGTGACAAGAGCACGGCCACAGGTGAAAGCCGAGGCGATGCAGGGACAAGTTTTCCGTGGCGACGAAGCACGGGGAATGGGGCTGGTTGACGGTGTCGGCTCAGATAAAGCCGCGATGCAAGTCCTCCAACGACTCATGAAGCAATGAAAAGTTTTGTCTCACAAACCGGATTGTCGAAGCGAATTGGCATTTCACCGAACACGCTTTCGGTGCGGCTCCGCACTCATGGCGTCGAACCCGATGGGGTTCTGCTGGTCCCAACAAAACCTGATGTTCTCTTGTTCAACGTGGAACGATTGAACTCACTGCGGGCCACACTTACCCAACACAAACCCGTAGAAGCTAATATCCAATGAAGACGACCAACGAAGAATTTGCCGCCGAACTCACTGCACTTGAATCCCACGTCACCGTGCTTGAAACACAGATGCGGACTCGGGGGCAAGCTGTCCCGAGTCGCCCTGATGTCGCCAGCGCAAAGAAGCCGAGCGCAACACTGGACGAAATCTTTTCGGCGATGGGTGCGATGGAGTCTCACGCCGCCAAGCTGCGCGTAACTGCCCGGCTCTCGACACCGCTCGCCTACGCGCCGAAGGCAGTGCCACTTGCGACCGCGACGGCTGCTGCGCGTTATTCTTCGGCATCCGGGAAGAAACTCAATTTGACTGATGCGATTCAGTCGCTTGGTGGCCCGGCGGCATTCAAAGCCGCAAAGCTGGTTGATGAAATCAACAGCTTAGAGGCGAGCCTTGGCAAATACGATGCGAGCACCGTAACCCATCGCAGTATTCAGAGCCGCATTAAATCACTCCGCGCTCAACACGCGGAATTGACATCAGGGAAGTAACCCAATCACCAATGTATCACACGATGATTTAGCCGGGTGTCCGGCAAATAGAAAAAACAAAACCAAGAACTGAATAATGAAAGACGAACTTACAAACGAACAGGCTGTCGTGTTTGGCGAACAGCTACGGAAACTGGTGACCATCTGCTCGAAACTCGAAACCATCCACCACGATCAACCTGCAAGAGCAGCGTTGGAATCACAGGTTGATTCCGCTGTAAATGACTTTGTTGATGCTGTTACCCCACTATACAGCCGCCTCGAAGCCCGCGAATTGGCTTTGCGCATCAAACAACATCCATCGGACGGACGGCTGCTGTTGAAGTATTCCAACAAGGTTGATGAACTGATGGCCGCAGCGAAGTGAGCCATCCGAAGAAGCGAAAGGAGAAAACGCCATGATTCAACGTCTTGAAATCTCATCGAACGGTTGGAAGGCTGGCTGTTGCGCTGAACGCATCAGGGCCAGCAAATCACCAAAGACTGCCGAGTTCCTTGAACTCGTCGAGTTCGTCCGCTACAAGGCTGATAAGGTTGACAAACTGATTGTTGAGTTGAGCGACGACCTTTATCCGAAGCAGGCGATTAAGCGTATGAAGGACGAAATCGAATGCGGGGACACCGGCCCGGAAATACACAACAAGATTAACCGGCTCTCTCTGACAGGCGATCAAGTCTCCTGCGCGGCGCGGTGCAAAGTTTCGAAGGAGTCGGCACAGGCTTGGGATACTTCTGTCCACGCCTTACAACTCGCACTTGAGATCATCGCCCACGAGCGGGCGATTGATGCCGAGAACGAGGCAAAGCTATTTGGTTGTGTGGGGCTAAAAGTCACTCAAACCGAATTGACGCAACGATGGGACCGGCTCGCTGATACCGCTCGGGAAGAATTGAAATCGTTCAACTCTGCGCCAGCCGTCGCTTACCGTAACAGCCTACAGAACGGGCCGGGCCTCAGAATGATTAAGGCCATTGGCGTCTGATTGAATGAACACTTTCGCGCCTATGCTGTTACCGTCGGGTTTGGTTCGCTGTTCATCGAGTCCCGACGTTTCGCAGTCCGTTTACTGCGACATGGGCACGATTCTATTTCCTCCCGGTGCGGACTTTTGTTGCGTAGTGAGTTGCGCCGCTGCGCTCCTTGTCATCCGCGCCGGGAGGGTTTGAATCATGGACATCCACAAACTCAGTAAGATCGAACTCCCGCTTGCAGCGTGGCGGAAACACGTTGCCGAAGTTGGCGTATGCCTCGGGCGTATCAATGAACTGAACACGCGATGCAATGCGGGTCAGTTGGCAATGAGCGAGGCCAAGGATGTCGCTGAGATCAAGACGCAGTTCGTGGCGATGGCGGAAGTAATGGATGATGCAGAACGGTTGTTCCGTGAATTGGAACTTGCCGCCAGTGCTTCCAAAGTCGCCGCACGTAACACGGCTCATCAGATCAAGAAGGCCACAAAGTAATGTCCAACGTAAATTCCAGTCTAACGATTCGAGTCGGCACGGTAGGCATTCCGGGCGCGATGTCTCAGATACAGGGCTTGGCATCGTCAATCGTTCACAGTTTCGGAGTGTCGGTGTTTGGCATCGCATCCGTTGGCGGCATGGCGTTGCTCACCAAGCAGTCAATAGACCTGGCTGATACGCTGGGGAAGACAAAGCAGGTTGTCGGACTCACGATGAAAGAGATCAGCGGCATGTCCTACGCGGCACAGCGTAGCGAAGTCGAACTCGGTTCGTTGCGTATCGGCCTGAAAACTTTCTCCGAGTGGCTGGCGAAGAATGGGCAGGGTAGTCGCAACCTCAAGGAAGCTCTGTTGGAGCAAGCGGCGGCATTTCAGGCGATGCCAGACGGCATCAACAAAACAAACCGGGCACTCGAACTGTTCGGCAAGTCCGGGACGCAGATGATTCCATTCCTGAACGATGGAGCGGACGGCCTAGAAAAAATGTTCGAGCGCGGCGACAGGTTGAACGGCATCACTGAGGATGCCGCCAAGTCTGCCGATGAGTTTAACGATGCGTGGAGCGACACGATTGTTGCCGCTAGAGGACTGGCCGGCACAATGGCTTTCAGTCTGTTGCCACAGATCACAACGTTCCTCAACTACACAACCGATGGCATTGTCAGTTTCCGCGAATGGACGAAGGAAAGTAAGACATTCGACATCGCTCTAAAATCTGTGGCGGTGACACTTGGCGTGTTGTCCGCATACAAACTTGGTTCGATGGGCGTTGGCGTTCTCGCTGGTTTCGTCGGAGCCGGTTCTGTGAAGAACCTCCGCGATTTCATCGCGTTGTTGCAACTCACGCCAGCAGCGGCAACGGCTGCGGCTCTTGCACTCGGCAAGGTTGCTGTGGCAATCGGGGCCATCACTGCGGCAGTGACACTGGCGCAAGGTTGGTGGGACTACTGGAAGGCTCAGGTTCAAAAGACTGATGCAGAGTTGGCGGCAACCCAAGCGAACGAGAAGTTGACCGAGTCGCTTCACCGTCGCATTGCGGCGGAGTTCGCGGCGGGAAAGATTTCCGCCGATGAGTTCAAGGCTCTCAAACTGCGCGTCATCGAAGCTAACAAACTGACCGATCAAATTGCTCAAGGGCAGGCGTTGCGCGACATCGCCACTGAAAACTTCCCGGCTGGTGCAGCGCCAGATGGGAAAAAGCTTTGGTCAGCCGAAGAACTGGACTTCCAGAATAAGCTATTGGGCGTTGAGATTAAGAGACGTGACTTGATGAAAGAACGCAACCGGCTGGCGTTCGACAATACCCACACATCGGCAGTCATTAACACCGGCACTGGCACCCAAGACGGGTTTAATCTTGGCTCGCCATCTCAACAAGTCGCGAAGTTCGACATCCTCAAAGCGAACCTTGCTTTGATGGAAGCTCAACGCGATTCGCTGATGAAGCAAGAGCAGAACGCCTACAAAGCTCTCAGGCAGGGTGCAATCGAACAGAGCAAATACGACGAAATCAAACTTGAGACAAATCAGAAAATTCTCGCGATTGATAAGGAACGGGCGGAGACGAACAAGGTTTTGGACACGCGCAGTTTTTCCGGTTCGTTCAATGAGAACATGGGCGCTGACTTGGAGAATTGGAGCAACGTCGCTGGCAACGTCGGCACCAAGGCGTGGGATGCCGTGAAGCTCGCGGTGGATGGCGTCTCCGCTTCGATTTTCGACGTTATTGATGGCACGAAGACTTGGGGACAGGTTTCATTGCAGATCGGGCGGCAGGTCATCGCCAGTTTCATTCAGGTTGGCGTTCAAGGTTTGGCCGCGTTCACGCTGTCTAAGACCAAAGAACTGTTCATCCACCTGTTCACCGAGAACGCGAAGACGAAGGCAACGACGACCGGAGCGGCGATACGTTCAGAAGCCGCACTGGGCGAGGCTGGCGCGGAAGCGGTGAACACCGGCGCGAAGGTCGCTGGCTCTGTCGGCAGCATCCCCTACGTTGGCTGGGCACTGGCGATTGCCGCGTTTGGTGGAATCATCGCCATGATTGCCAGTGCGTCGTCTGCGGCCAAGCGCGAACACGGCGGGCCGGTCACTGCGGGTCAACCTTACATCGTTGGCGAGAAACGTCCTGAACTGTTCGTGCCGACGCAGAGCGGCACCATCCTGCCGAGTGTGCCCGACAACTACTATCAGGGCGTGGGAGGCTCGCAGCAATCGGTGAATGTCTCCGCCGCGCCTGTGAACGTCGTTGTCCTCGACAACGAAACCAAACTGAAACGGTTCCTTGAGTCGCGGGCCGGGGAGCGTGTCGTTGTTCAGCACATCAACAACAACCGTCGCGAAGTGGGGTTGCGTTCATGAATCCAGAATTTCACAACTGGCAAATTCGCCAAGCCAATCACGCGGCGTTGCGCCTGTCAAGGACATCGCCTGTCAGTGCATTGGTGAATGATTTCTTGCGTGAGTAAAAACAGAAACGCCCCGCAGTGATAATGCGGGGCTTAGTTGTCTCTGGTTCGTTCAGTTCAGGGCAACATTGCTGGGGAAGGATGGAAACAGTTTGACCGCCTTTCCCTTGGCTGGCTTCTTGATGATCGAAACCTTTGTCATCTCGTGATGAATCATCTGCATCCATTTGTAGCAGGCCCATTGATCGGAACTGAAATCAACAATCTCGTCCGAGTTGCAAAGCTGTTCGAGAATCTGATAGTAATGCCGAACAGCATCTCGCAGGCTGACGAACGAAGCCTGTCTGTTGCTATTACGGTGGACAATCTTTCGTCCAATTAGCCCAATGTGGCCAGCACGACTTTCAATGACCCAACTGGCGCTAGCTAGTTGCTCTTTTGTTGGAGTAAGTTTCGTTTTCATGTCGCAATGTATTTCTGTATGTTCTTAGTTGTTCACGCTTGCACCCAGTGAGACTGTCTCAGGTTTGGTTGACCGTTTGTGGATGCCCCGCACTTGGTGATTACCGGCGCGAGAAAGTTTCTTGGTCGGCATGATGCTGAACCACTCTGCCGCAACTGCTGGCTTAACCCGGCGAAGATAGTTCGTGCGAATCACATTCACACTGTTACCCGCTTCGTCAGCCACACGGGCCACGTCACCAGATTCGGCAACTCGGTAACTGATACCGGAATGCCGTAAGGCGTTGTGCTTCCATTCAATGCCAGCTCCGTTCGCCAGCTTCTCAAGCTGCTTCGCACTGTTGTCGTAGGGACAGACGGGGCCGGATTCTTTCCGGTAATGAGACAGCCAAGCTTTGAGGTTCGGCTTGATGGGAACGAGGCGACGGCGTTCCTCCGACTTGGTGCCATCTATTGGCAACACTTCGATGTATCCGTCTTTCAAGTCCACCTGTCGCCAGTCGAGACGATCAATCTCGGATGAACGCAACTCGGCGAAGGCTCCAATCGCAAGAAACGGCACCATGTCCCGTGACTTCTTCTCGGAGTAGCGCAACAGAATTTCCATCTCGCTCGGCTCATACGTGGTGATGATGCCGATTTTCCGCTTCCGATATTTCTGCACACCGTCTAACCAGTCCGTCCCTTTGTGGAGGTATCCACGCCGGACACAGAACCGACATAGTAAGCCAACCACGTCGCGATAGTTGGCACGCGTGCGTTCGGCGAAGGGCAGGGCAGCTAGCCAACGGGAAACTAAGTCTGGTGTGATGGTGTGAACCTCAACCTGTAAATCCCCAGCGAGACGTTCCAAAGCGGAAATGCGTTTGATTCGTTCCTTGGATTTACGGTCTGTCTTAGCTTGTTCCAAACATTCGTCAACGGCCTTCGCCAGTGTGATGCACGGCAGCTTGGTTTCGTGGCGCTTTATCCAGTCACGGGCGATCTCTGGAAGCGATGCTTTACCACCAAGAATGCTCGCGGCGGCGGCGTATTCTTGGCAGGCCATATCAAGTGATACCTTTGCTCCTGAGACCGCTTCGGTGGCCCGCACATAATTCAATCGGTCAGTGCTGGATAATTGCAATACATCCTGCTTGCCGTTAGCGATGCGATTACAGGCGTCCCGGGCGACCGTCTTCGCTTCATCCAGTTCCGATCTCCAAACCAGCTTGCGCTTGCCCAACAGGATGTAATCAACCACGAATGAGTCGTAGGATGTTCCGTTCCGGGTCTTGGTGACTCTCCGAATTTTGGCCGTTACTCCGGCCTCTGTAACCGTGATAGGAAACGTTTCGGTCTTCATGTCTAGTAAAGTCCTAACGTTCAGTTAGGAACTTGTTAGGAAAACCGGGACTCCTTGAAAAACCCTTTGAAATTGGTCGGGGCGGGGAGATTTGAACTCCCGACCTCTTGCACCCCAAGCAAGCGCGCTAGCCGGACTACGCTACGCCCCGACCGAAATTCGGACTGAAGACCGCCAAAATACTACGAACCGTGAACGCGTGATTCAATCACGAACTCACGTGGAATGACGTTTCTTCGCAATCGTATGCGTCGCGTGGCCGTAGAACGCTTCGGCGCATTCCATCAACGTCTCGGACAACGTCGGATGCGGATGCACAGTCAGCGCAATGTCTTCCGCCGTCGCGCCCATCTCGATGGCGAGGGTGGCTTCGGCGATCAATTCGCCCGCGCCCGCGCCGCAGATGCCGACGCCGAGCACGCGTTCGCTCTCGGGATCAATAATCATCTTGGTGACGCCGTCGGTGCGGTCGAAGGACAGCGCCCGGCCGGACGCCGACCACGGGAATTTGACGACTTCATGCGGGATGCCCTTGGCCTTGGCTTCCGCTTCGGTCAAGCCGCACCAGGCAAGCTCGGGATCGGTGAAGACTACGGCGGGAATCACCACGTTTTCAGCCGAAACAACCTGGCCCGCGATGGTCTCAACCGCGATGCGGCCCTCCTTGTGCGCCTTGTGCGCGAGCATGATGCCGCCCGCGATGTCGCCGATGGCGTAGATGTGCGGGTCGCTCGTCTGCAACTGGGAGTTGACCTTGATGAAACCTTTTTCATCGAGCGTGACCTTGGTGTTTTCCAAGCCGAGATCCGCGCTGTTTGCCGCGCGACCGACCGAGACGAGGACGCGGTCGTAAAGTTCTTCCACCTTCTTGCCGTCAAACTCGCTCTCCACTTTGATCTGCTTGCCCACCGTGGACATCTTCAGAACCTTCGCCTTGAGGCGGATTTCCTTGAACGCCTTCTTGGCCATGGCAACCACCGGGCGGGCGAGATCAGGATCAGCGCCGGCGAGAATGTTGTCCATCGCCTCAATGACGGTGACCTGGCTGCCGAGCGCGGCGTAAACCGTGCCCATTTCCATGCCGATGTAACCGCCGCCGATGATGAGCAGGCTGCCGGGGATGTCCTCGATGTCGAGCGCTTCGGTCGAAGTCATCACGCGCGGATTGCCGAGGTCAAACGCCTTGGGCATCGCGGGCACGGAGCCCACGGCGCAGATGGCGGTGTCGTAATTGATGAACTGCTGGCCTTGTTCGTTTTCAACACGCAAGGATTGCGAGCCTTCAAAGTAAGCCCGGCCTTGAATGACCGTCACGTTGCGCATCTTGGCGAGGGTATTGATGCCGCCGGAAAGCTTGGTGAGAATACCTTCCTTCCACGTGCGCAGCTTGGAGAGATCCAGCGTCGGAGTGGTGAAGGTGATGCCGCGATGTTCGGATTCCTTCGCCGCCGTGATCTGGTGCGTCGCGTAGAGCAATGCTTTTGACGGGATACAACCGCGGTTCAAGCACACGCCGCCGAGGCGTTTGTCGCGCTCGATGAGGATGACTTTCTTGCCCAAGTCCGCCGCATAAAACGCGGCGGCATATCCGCCCGGGCCGGCACCAACGACAACGATTTCAGTTTTGATCGGGTCCATGAATTGAAAAGCAGATTAAAGTTTTACTACGTCCTCGCTGAAGTCCTGCAACGCCACGAGCAGGTCCACGGTGAAACGCGCCGCGCTCCCGCCGTCAATGACGCGATGGTCATACGACAGGCCGATGGGCGTCATCATGCGGGCTTCGATCTTGCCGTCGCGGACGACGGGCTTCATCGCGCCGCGACCGAGACCGAGGATGGCGACTTCCGGCTTGTTGACGATGGGCGTGAAGTGCGCGCCGCCGATGGCGCCCTGGTTCGAGATCGTGAACGTGCCGCCCTTGAGTTCGTCGCCGCTGACCTTGCGGTCGCGGGCTTTTTGCGCGAGCACTTCGAGTTCTTTCGCGAGTTCGAGGACGCTCTTCTTGTCCACGTCACGGATGACGGGAACGATCAAGCCCGCGTCGGTATCCACCGCGATGCCGAGGTGAACGTATTCCTTGAGGATGATTTCATTCGCCACTTCATCGAGGCTGGAGTTGAAGATCGGATGCTTCTTCAACGTCGCGGCGACTGCCTTGAGCACGAGCGGCGTGAGCGTGAGCTTGCTGCCCTTGGCTTCATAGGCGGCGGCATATTTCTTCCGCAACTCGTTGAGCCTGGAGAAATCCGCGTCGTCGAACTGCGTGACGTGCGGGATGGCGTTCCAGTTTTCCAGCATGCGCCGCGCAATGACATTGCGCAGCGGCGTGATGGGCTTCTTGAGGATCGGTCCCCACTTGGAGAAATCAATCTGCTCGGCGACCGGCTTGGCCGGCGCGGCGGAACTGGCGGCCGGTGCCGCTTTCGCCTTTGCGGCGGAAGCCAACAGGCGCTGGATGTAATTCTTGACGTCGCTGGTTTCGATCCGACCGCCCGGGCCGCTGCCGCGAACTTTGCCAAGATTGATGCCCAGTTCCCGCGACCAGCGGCGCAACGATGGCGAGGCCACCGGAGCGGCGACGGAGTCAGAGGATTCCTCTTCCGCAACTTCACCAACTTCTTCCGCTTCCGGCTCGGGTTCGGGAGCGGAACGTTTTGGGGTCGCGGCTTTGGCGGCGGGCTTGGCAGCCGCTGCTGCGGGCGCAGGGGCTTCGCTGCCACCGCTCAAAGTCAGAATACGTTGGCCGACGCTGATTTTGTCGCCGACTTTAACGTGGATTTTGGCTACAACGCCGCCCGCAGTGGCGGGGACGGCGGCGACGGCTTTTTCGTTTTCAAGTTCGATGATGGTTTGGTCTTTGGCAATCGTGTCGCCTTCATTCACGAAGATGCTGACGATCACGCCGCTGTCTGAACCCTCGCCGAGTTTTGGTAATTTCAAATCCATAGTTCCAAAGGCGGGACAGCATGGAGTAAATGCGCCCGACTTCCTAGAAAAAATTCGCGGCGTTTGGTTCGAATGCGAGGAAACGGTGCGTGGGGCAGTGTTCATTCTGCTGGCTGCGATGAATGCCGCTCCCTATACTGCGTCCATCATTACACCATGAAAACCTACCCATGCCTGCTGGCCGCCGTGGTTGCGGTTCTGCCGCTGCAATCCAACTCCGCGCAACTCACTGTCACCGCCGTCAACAAGCTTTCGTTGGCCCGCACCAGTCAAACGATTGAATTGAGCGCCGCGCAACTCGCGCCGCTTGGAGCAAAGGATTTTGCCACGGTTCATGTCCAGGATTCCGCCGGCAAAGAACTGCTTGCGCAGGCGGTGGACACGGACGGCGACGCGTATCGCAAAACTGATATGGTCATCTTCCAGGCAGACTTTGCGGCGAACGAAACCAGGACCTTCACCGTGACGGTCGGCGCGAAGCAGGTTTTCAAACGGGAACAATTCAAAGCGTTTGGCCGGTTCAATCGCGAACGCTTCGATGATTTTGTCTGGGAGAATGATCGCATCGCCCATCGCACCTACGGCAAGGCGCTGGAGACCTGGGAAGGCGAGCCGCTTTCGAGCAGCACGATTGACATCTGGTCCAAGCGCACGCCGCGCATGGTCGTCAACGATTGGTATCTGAGTGATGATTACCACGCGGATCACGGCGATGGCGCGGATTTTTATTCTGCCGGGCTTTCTCGTGGCTGTGGTGGCAATGGGCTTTGGGCGGCGGATCGGTTGTGGACTTCGCGCAACTTCATCAACTCCCGTGTGCTCGCCAATGGTCCGATCCGCGTGCTGTTCGAGTTGGAATACGCGCCGTTCCAGGTGGACAACATCAGCGTGAGCGAAGTGAAACGCATCTCGCTCGATGCGGGCTCGCAGTTGGATCGTTTCCAGAGCTTCTACAAACAATTCACTCGTCCCGGTCAGACGCAGAAGCTGACCACGGGCATCGGCTTGAAAAAGACCGCCGGCGAACAAGTTGAAGCGAACACCGAACGCGGCTGGTTGCTCAAATGGGAGAAGGTGGAAAAGAACGCGGGCAATCAGGGGCTTGCCATCATCGTTGATCCGAAGTCGCTGGAGAAGCAGACCGAGGACAAGTTGAATCAACTGTTGCTCGCCAAAGTTCCGGAAAGCGGCATCGCATCCTATTGGGCGGGGTTCGCGTGGGACAAGGCCGGTTTGATTACCAGTGCCGAAGCGTGGAAGAAATACGTGGATGAGTTTGCGCAGGGGCTTGCGACGCCGATTGAAGTGAGCGTGGCGGAGAAATAGTTCTATGCAAATGGAATCCACGACCGCCCTCACCCCGGCCCTCTCCCCCAGGAGCGGGGGAATCATTCGCCGCTTTCTGGAGCGGAGTGAACCGGCTGTTCCTCGAAGGCCGCACATACATTTTCAAGAGCGTGAAAGCTGTTCCCTCTCCCCGGGGGAGAGGGTCAGGGTGAGGGCGAGCGTCACACTATTATTGTTCACTGCGCTTCTCACTGGCTGCGTCACCACCCAGCCCAAACCCTTCGCGCATTTCTCCAACTGGCCCGCCGGCACCTCGCCCGCTGAAGTCGGCAAGCGCGTGGCGGAGAATTGTCTGCCGCGCAAGTTCCGGTACGAGACCAATCCGCAGAAGGCGAGCCTGGGCGTGATTTATCCCGAGGTCATCGCCTGGTATGGCTCGTTGACGGTGGCGCAGTTGACGGGCGACACCAATCTCACAGCGCGGTTGATCCAGAAATTTGAGCCGTTGCTCAGCGAACCCGGCGCGAAGCGTATCAATCGCAATGCGCATCTGGATTATCGCGTGTTCGGCATCGTGCCGCTGGAGATTTATTTGCAGACGAAGGATCAGCGGTGTCGCGATCTCGGTCTGAGTTTCGCTGATGGGCAATGGGCAAAGACCACTGCGGACGGTGTGACGGCGGAGGCGCGGTACTGGATTGATGACATGTATATGATCCCCGCCATCCAGGTGCAGGCGTTTCGCGCGACGGGCGAAATCAAGTATCTGGATCGCGCCGCGCTGGCGACGGTGGCTTATCTCGACAAACTGCAAGAACCGAACGGATTGTTTTTCCACGGCAAGGAAGCGCCGTTTTATTGGGGGCGCGGCAACGGCTGGATGGCGGCTGGCTCGACAGAATTGCTTCGATCGCTGCCGGCGAACCATCCGCAGCACGCCCGCATCATGGCGGGGTATCGCAAGATGATGACCGCGTTGTTAGCGACGCAGGACAAGGACGGTTTGTGGCATCAACTGTTGGACAAACCTGACTCGTGGCCGGAAACGTCGGGTTCGGCGATGTTCACGTTCGCATTTGTGACGGGGGTGAAGAATGGCTGGCTCGATGAAAAAACCTACGGCCCGGCGGCGCGTAAAGCGTGGTTGGCGCTCGTGGGGTATCTCGACGCGGACGGAAACCTCCGCGAAGTCTGCGTGGGCACCGACAAGGCGGACAAGGTCGTGGGACCAGACCTGGGCGCGCAGTTGAAGTTCTACAATGAACGGCCCCGAACCGCCGGTGATCTGCACGGCCAGGCGCCGATGCTCTGGACGGCGAGCGCGTTGTTGCGGTGAATTTCTCCAGGCGGGGGAAGTCGCTAGGCTTTGGGGCACAACTCCCGCGCCACTTTTATCAGCGTCTCGACGTGAAATGGTTTGCGGAGGAAGGCGGTGAAGCCTTCTTGCAGGCAGGTCTGGCTCATGTTTTCAACGTCATAGCCGCTCATGAGCACGGCTTTGACGTCTGGTTGTAGCTTGCGAAATTCCGCCAGGGTTTTGATGCCGTCCAGTTTGGGCATCGTGAAATCAATGATGACAAAACTGATCTCGGCGGCGTGCTCCTGAAATACCGCCACGCCTTCCATGCCATCTTGAGCGGTCAAGACGCGCAAGCCCAGGCGCTTCAAAATGCGTTCCATCAACAGCCGGATGGTCGCTTCGTCCTCCACCACCAGAACGCGGCCGGCAAGCAATGTCGGAGTATTAAAGGAGTCAGCCGCCGGCGGCATTGGCGTCGGAACAACCAATTTGCGATCGGGCGTGATTGGAAATAAAACCGAGATCGCCGTGCCGCGCCCCGGCTGACTGGAAACCATGATGGCGCCTTTGTGCCCCCGCACCACCCCCATCACGACCGACATGCCGAGGCCGCGCCCGGTGAACTTGGTGGTGAAAAACGGATCGAACAATTTTCCGCACGTCGCCGCATCCATGCCACAACCGGAGTCGTGTACCTCCAATTCGACATACCGGCCGGCCGCAAACTTATCCGCGATGCGACTTTTGATCAGATAATCCTCGTCGCACTCGCGCACTCGGGTGGTGACGGTGATCAAGCCCGGACGTTCGCCCAGCGCTTCCGAAGCGTTGGTGACCAGATTCATCAAGACCTGTTGCAACTGCGGATCATCGCCCGCGACGCGCGGCAAGTCGGCCGCCAGATTCATTTTGATGCTGGCTTTCTTCGAGATTGAAGCCTTGAGCAATTCCTCCATGCCTCCGATCAGCGCGCTGAGATCAATCGGCGCGATGACGAACCGTCCGCGGCCCGAATACGCGAGCATCTGCTGGGTCAGATTGCTGGCGCGCAGCGCGGCGATCGCCGCCTCCCGCAAATTATTCTGCAACGGCGATTTGGAATCCAGATCCATGATCGTCAGATCCAGGTTGCCGATGATGGCGGCAAGCAGGTTGTTGTATTCGTGGGCAATGCCGCCCGCCAGCACGCCCAAGCTCTTGAGTTTATCCGCGTGCAGAAGCTGCCGTTCCAACTCGAGCTTGTGATGTTCAGCCCGCAAGCGATCGGTGACGTCGTTGGCCAGCGCCAGAATCCCGCGCGAGCCGTCGGGCAGGGTGATGGCGGCCTCGCGCAAATCGTAATACCGCAGGCTGCCGTCGGCCTGGACGTTGGTGACCTGGTGCTCCAGAACTTCTCCCGCCATCATCCGCCCGATATTTTGATCGATTCCCTCGATTGTTTCCCGGCTGAACCGGCTGATGTGGGCGCCGAGCAGAAGTTCGCGGGGATAACCGATCTGTCGGCAGAAGGCGGGATTGGCGTTCAGGATGTAACCGCGCGCGTCCAACAAAACCACGCTGCCCGGCATCAGTTCGAACAGCCGGTGATACAATTCTTCCGTTCCCGGCATCGAGATCATGGCGGGATAGGCTGATGCAACTGCCTTCGGGCTGGGGGTTGGATTATCGGTATTCATTGTCAGCCAGTATAAATCGTGGCTAATCCATAGCACTTGAAACTGCCACCGTCACTGAATAATGCGGGGGACACATGTAGCCCTTAATAGACAAGCGCGGTCCAAACCTGACCGTAGAAGCCCAGCCCTTTTGCGCTTTTTTTGCCCAAGTCACATGTCTTTCACCAGATGCGTCACCCCGGAGGAGGCGATCTGCAGGCCGACACAAAAGACGAGGAACGCGCTCAAACGGTTCATGACTTGTTCGCCGCGCGGCCCCAGCCGGCCCAGCACCGTGGGCGTGAACGCATAGCAGACATAAATCAAGGCGCTCATGATGGTCACCGCCACGAAGATGGCACCGAGATTGATGAGGCGTGGGCCCAGGGTGTTTTCATTGCTGTGCGCGCTCAAGGTGAGCAGGACGGAGATGGTGCCCGCGCCGGTCGTCATGGGGAAGGCCATCGGATAAAAGAGGATGTCATCCACGCTCTCCGGTCGCGCCGGCTGGGACGTCTCCGCCGAATCTTTTGATTCGTTCCTGGCGGAAAGCATCTGCCAGCCCGCCCGGCAGATGAGGATGCCGCCCGCCATCTGGACGACCGGCAACGAGATGCCGAATAACTTGAAGATCCAGATGCCGATGAGCAGGGTCCCCGTGCAGATGAGAAAACAGTAGAAAGCGATCTTGGCCGAGGCGATCCGGCGGGCCGCCCCGACTGAATGATGCAGCAATGGGTCCAGCACCAGGGCCGTGCCGATGGGATTGACCACCGGGAACAACGCGACAAAGCTCACCAGGACCAGTTCCAGAAAATGTGAGACGTTCTCCATGCTTAACTTTTCTGTGCTTCCTTCGCCCACGCGTCCTTCAAAGTGATGGTGCGGTTAAACACCAGCTTCTCCGGCTTGGAATCGTAGTCCAACGCAAAGTACGCCATGCGCTCGAATTGATAACGCTCGGTGGGCTTCGCATCTTTCAAACTCGGCTCGCACTTGGCGGTGATGACTTCAAGGCTCTTCGGGTTCAGCACGGATTTGAAATCGCGACCGTCTTTTTCAGGTTCGGCTTCGGTGAAGAGGCGGTCGTAAAGGCGGACTTCGGCGTCCACGGCGTGCGGGGCGCTGACCCAATGAATGGTGCCTTTGACTTTGCGGGCCGCAGTCGCGCCGCCCATCTTGCTGCCGAGGTCAGCGGTGCAGCGTAGTTCGGTGATGTTGCCGCTGGCGTCTTTGACGACTTCCTCGCACTTGATGATGTAGGCGTATTTCAACCGCACTTCGCCGCCGGGCTTCAGGCGGAAAAATTTCGGCGGCGGCACTTCGGCGAAGTCGTCGCGCTCGATGTAAAGCTCGCGGCTGAACGGGACTTTCCTGGTGCCGAGATGGTCGTCTGAATAGGTAGGGCGCGTCACTCCGTGCGCGCCGTCGGCGGGCAGAGGACTGCCCGCCCTGCCAGCTTCTGGATTGTTTACGGCTTCGAGCTCCTCGGTCTTGCCTTCGGGAAAGTTCGTGATGACGACTTTGATCGGTCGCAACACGGCAAGCCGACGCAGGGCGCGTTTGTTCAGGTCTTCGCGGATGGCGAATTCCAGCACGCTCACGTCGGTGATGCCGTTGTATTTCGTGATGCCGATGTTGTAGGCGAAGTTGCGCAACGCCTCGGGCGTGACGCCGCGACGGCGGATGCCGGAGATGGTGGGCATGCGCGGATCGTCCCAGCCGGTGACGAGATTTTCGTCCACGAGCTGCATGAGCTTGCGTTTGCTCATGATGGTGTAGCCGAGACTGAGCCGGGCGAACTCGTATTGCTTGGGCAGCGCGCGGGGCAGATCGAGGCTTTCGAGAATCCAATCGTAGAGCGCGCGATGCACCTCGAACTCCAGCGTGCAGATGCTGTGCGTGATGCCTTCGATGTAATCGCTCAGGCAATGCGCGAAGTCGTACATCGGATAGATGCACCATTTGCTGCCGGTCTGGTGATGATCGGTGTGCTTGATGCGATAGAGCAGGGGATCGCGCAGCCAGATGTTGGGCGCATCCACGATGATCTTCGCACGCAAAACTTTCGCGCCATCAGGGAACTCGCCGTTTTTCATGCGCGTGAACAGGTCGAGATTCTCCTCAATGCTGCGGTCGCGGAACGGCGACGGTTTGCCGAGGCGGCGATACTCGTCGGTCTGATCCGGCGTCATGTCGCAGACGAAGGCTTTGCCCTTCTTGATGAGCGCGATGGCGAACTCGTAGATCTGATCGAAGTAATCCGAGGCGTAAAACGGTTCAACGTCGGTCGGGCGCGTCACTCCGTGCGCGCCGTCGGCGGGCAGAGGACTGCCCGCCCTACCAGTCGCGGGCATGAGATAAAAGTCCGGCTTGCCGTTGCTGGTGATGGTGTCGGGTGTTTTGCCTTTGGGCTTGAGGCCGAGTTCTTTTTCCGCCCAACCGCCGATGAGCCAGTTCACGTCGGCTTGGATGCTCTCGACGTATTCGATGTCCTCCTTCGCCGGATTCGTGTCGTCCATGCGGAGGTTGCAGATGCCGCCGAACTCGCGCGCGATGCCGAAGTTGAGACAGATGCTTTTGGCGTGGCCGATGTGGAGGTAACCGTTAGGCTCCGGCGGAAACCGCGTGTGGATGCGCGGATACTTCTGCTCAGCGACGTGTTGCGCGACGATGTCGCGAATAAAATCGCTAGGGGCAGGCGCGGCGGTTTCCGGTGTCTTGTTTTCCAAACTCATAAAGCGGCGCGCAGGCTAACAAAGCAAGGCGCGCTTGTCCAACGGGGTTGCGGAGTGGCGTGACTGGAACTGCCGCTCCCCGTGCCGGTTCTTAATCGTAATCTTAATCTTTTTCTTAATCCTTCTGGCCCGGAGATTAAGATTACGAAAAAGATTAAGATTAAGAGGCCGGAGCGCCCGGCGGTTTCAGTCACACCCCGCAGAATGTGGAAACAGTGGCGCGGGTCTTAATTCCCGTTCGCGCCCTTGATGTGCTGTTGGAGGCGGCGTAAATCCTTCAAATCATCTGGGCCGCTGCTATGGGCGCCGACCGCGAGATTCCCTTTGGCGGCTTTCCATTTCCAGTGCTCGACGTGGCCATCCACAAAGCTGAGATTGGCACCGCGGCCATGGCGCTCCGCCGGAATGTCCAACCAGTAATCACGCCAATAATCATTTTCCGTAAACAGGCCGAACGTCGCATCCCAAATGGCGTTTTCGTGCGTGTCGATGAACACAAACAACGCCGTCGGGCGCGGCACGGAGGTGAGTTTCCGATAATGATCCGCCTTCGCCATGTTGATGCTGTTGCTCATGTTGAAACTGCGATTACGGCGTTTCGTGGGTTGGTCGGTCACGGTGGATTGATCCGCCGGGCAGCGATAGATGTCGGCGTTCTGGTTGTAGCGGAAGAGCAGCGAGGTGTTGTCGTTGATGGGATAATCGTCGAGCGGCGCGATGGATCGGCACCAAGTCTGGCTGTCCTCGCCGAGGGTGCCGCCGTTGGTGGTGCCAGGGGTAAAGAAGTAGACGAAGTTGTTCGGCGTCATCACGTCATCGTTGTCGCCGGAATACATCTGCCAGCAGATCTGCAACTGGCGCAGGTTGTTCTGGCAGGCGGCCCGCAGGGCTTGCTGCTTGGCCTGACCGAGTGCCGGGAGCAGCATCGCGGCGAGAATGCCAATGACCGCGATGACGACCAGCAATTCGACCAGGCTGAAAGCCATGCTGGTACGGCCACGAAGGAGTTTGAATTCGCGGAAGCCAATCATGTTCGCGGTTTGTTCTAGGTGAGAACTTAGCCGGCTTGGAAATTTTCCGCCATCGGAAACTCCAGGGTTGATGAGCCGTTACATCTGGGAGCAAACGGCGCCGGGCATCGCTCCCGCGGTGCTGGGGATTCGGGAGAGACGATATCTGGGGTAAACCTTATTGAGCCTTGATCTTTAAGGCGACGGCGAAGTCGCAAGGCGCTTTTGCAGGCAGCATCACCAACAGGCCCTCTGGCGTGGATTCTGATTTCAATCGGCCGCCGCCAAGGAGGTCAACTCGTTTCACATTCCTGCCCGCAAGCGACTTTATCAGGAGCTGCCGGTTATCCGGCCACGCGAGAGCGATGGCGTAGAGCGTTTTGTCTTTGGTGGTGAACCGAAAATCCTCGGCGGTGAACTGAGGTTTCTCTTTTTTGTCTGAGAACGAACCGGCGGTGGTCTGCGTTGGGCCTTCGCCGAACGTGTACCACGGGCGCGTGCCATAGATAGCTTCGCCGTTGATCTTCAGCCACGCGCCGATTTCGCGGAGCATCTGTTGTTCACGCTCGGGAATTGTACCGTCGGCTTTCGGGCCGATGTTGAGCAGCATCGAGCCGTTCTTGCTGACGACGTCCACGAGTTCATCCACGATTTCGCCGGTGTCTTTGTAAACGTGGTTGGTGATGTAGCCCCAGGAATTCCGCGAGACAGACGTGCAGGTTTGCCAGAAGTCCGGTTGAATGGCCTCGGCAGCGCCGCGTTCCATGTCGAACACTCCCGCGCCGCGCGGGTAGGAGATGCCTTCCCATTCCTTGAAGTTGATCGCGACCTGTTTCTTCCACTCCGCGCCGCGATTGTAGTAATAAGCCGCGAAGGTTTTCAGATACGGCTGGAACACCGGCTGGCAAATCCACCAATCGAAGTAGAGAACTTCCGGGCGATACTTGTCCACGATCTCGCACGAGCGCAACAGCCAGTCGTCGAGGAACTCTTTCGTAGGTGGCTCGGCTTGCGCTTCGGAGGTGCGTTTGTTGACAGCGGGGCCGTAGAGATCGGCAAAACGCGGGTTGCGCACGTCCGAGTCGAAATACATGCCGTTGTCGAAGAAAAACCAGTGTTCCGCACGATGTGACGACGCGCCAAAGACAATGCCCGCTTTGCGAAACGCCTTGGCCTGCTCGGCGATGACGTCGCGCTGCAGCCCAAGTTTCTTCGCGGTCCAATCGGTGAGGTCGCTGTCATACATCGGAAAGCCGTCGTGATGTTCGGCGACGGGAACGACGTATTTCACGCCCGCTTCCTTGAACAGCTTCGCCCACGCCATCGCGTCGAACTTCTCCGCCTTGAACGAGGGGAAAAATTCCTTGTAGCCGAACTGCGATTGCGGGCCGTAGGTGGCGACGTGATGCGCGAACTCTTTTGACCCCTGCACATACATCTCGCGCGGATACCACTCGCTGCCGAATGCCGGGACGGCATACGCACCCCAGTGGATAAACAGGCCGAACTTTGCGTCCTGATACCACTTCGGTGTTTGGAATTTGTTGGTGATGGATTCCCATGTCGGCTGGAACGGACCACGCTTGGCCACGGCATCAATCGCCGCGAGGCGTTTCTCGATCTCCGCCGGGAAGAGCTTCGGGACGAACTTGTGACCGACGTTCGTGACCATCTGTGTGCTGACTTTCCAGAGATAATCCAAATCCTTCTTCGTTGCGACGAAGGCCGTGCCGTGTTTCAGGTTCGGCGGAAAAGTCATTTCGCTCGTGGTGTCGGTGAAGGTTTTGAAGTCGCGCGTCTTCATCGAGGAATAGTGATGCGACTGATAGGACTCATAGAACACGAGCCAGTCCTCGCCGATTTTCAGGCCGCACGGGCCTTCGGTGAAGTTGGCGGTCAGGTTGGTGGAGACGTCGCGCCACGGACCGAGCGGCGTGTCGCCGAACGCGACGCGGATGTTGCGCTGCGGACGGGTGTTGTCCTTGAGGATGAGAACGTAGTTTGCGTAGGGCGGACTTTCGAGTCCGCCGGTGCTGGCGACTTTCGAGTCGCCAGTTTGGCTGGAACTCCGGACTGGAAAGTCCGGCGCACCGGCAGGCTGGAAAGCCTGCCCTACGTTCAGTATCTGGCAGTCAATCACGCTGAAGTCGGGATCGAGAAACAACTTGGTCGGCGCGAAGGTTTTGAAGTCGCGCGTGATGGTGTAATACATCCGATGATTGTTTGTGCTGGGTTCGAGATGATCGGGGAAGCGTCCCGGAATCGTTGAAGCCCACGCGATGATGAATTGTTTGTCTTTCTCATCGAAGAACAGTTCCGGCGCCCAGACGTTGCAGACGGTCGGTTCGTGCGCCATGACGGGGAGGAATTGTTGCTCCGACCAGTGGACCAAGTCTTTGCTGTGCGCGTAGCCGAAACCGTTGTTGCCGCGCCACGCCGTAGTCCAGACCAGATGCCACGTGCCATCCGGCCCGCGCAGGATGCTCGGATCGCGCATGATCCTGCCGTCCACGTGCGGCTTGAGAAACACGCCGGGAATGTTGCTCCAGGAATAACCGTCGTAGCTGAAGGCGAAGCGCAGGCCGTCCTGTTCACCCTCCTTGAACGTGCTGAAGAGATAAACCGGATCGTGGTCATGCTTGGGTTGGGCAGCGGAGGTTTGAACCGTGAAAGACACGAGACACGCGAACGGGATCAGCAACCGCAGGAGCCGGAACGGCCCCGGTCTTCGTGAAATTGGCGGGTTTTGCGTGGGTGGAAAATTCATGGCATTGATCGGCAGGCTCATGGCGGGAGTTTGAAAGAATGGCGGGCTGGAATCACGCTTGATTTCCGGGTGGGACGGATGATCAGCATAATGGGGTCAAAATGATGAATGATTCTGCGCCCATCATTCTGATTCAAAGTTTTGGTCGGCTTGTTTGCTCATTGGGCGAAGGCGCGGAAGTAGCGGGGCGATTGGTTGGTCAGGCTGTTTAATGGCAGCAATTGCAGTGCGCCGCTTCCCGTGACGTTCGTCCAGTCGAGCCACGTGCCATTGAGATTGGTTTTGCTTTGCACGGTCAGGTTGCGACCGGTTTCGCCGGTGAGTTCGATCTGCAACTGTCCGCTTTGATTGCGGATGCCGAGCACGGGCGGTTGGACGGGGGTGACGGCGGAGATCAATCGCAGGTTGACGCTGTTCGTCATGTGATAGCCCTGAGCGTCCACCACGCTGAAGCGGAAACTGCCCAGCGCGTTCGTGTTGACGGTGGAGGTGAAGCGGGCCGTGCGATTGTTGCCCACCAAAGTCACCGTGCCATTCGTCGGCACGCTCACGAAGTACACCGGGCTGTTGTTCGTGAAGCCGCGCGTGAACAGCGTGAGATCAATGTCAATCGGCGAGCCGTTGGTGCAGTCGAAATGCGGCAGGGCGAGCCAGTTCAAATAGTCTTCGAGGTTGGTGTATTCGTCGCCGTCGGGGTCGCCGTTACTGTCGGAGAAATTTCCCGCGGGCGAATTGGGGTTCAACCCTTTGATCTGTTCCCACCAGTTCGGCAAGCCATCGTGGTCGGTGTCCCAATCGGCGGGGCGGTTGTGGTTGCCATAATCTTCCCAGCCACCGACGTCGTTCTGCGAATTCGGCAATCCGGGACTGCCGCCGTACGGTCCTTGGCCGGTGTAGGTGTAAGTGCCGGTGATTGTCTCCCGGATGACGCGGGCGTCGTGATCGTCAATCTGCGGTTGGTTGCAGCCCACGTCGGACAACACGCGCTTGTAGGCATTGGTGACTTCATCAATCGTCGCATACGAGGGAAAGAACGGGGCGTTGACCCACGGGCTGTAGGGCGGATTGGAATTTTCCGGGAGCGTGCCGCCGCTTTCGGTGGAGGTGGTTTTACCGGCGGCTTGATTGTTGGTGCCAAAGCCCGGACTGACACTTCCGCCGGGAGTCATCACGTTGCCCTCGAAGTAATACTGCTGCGTGCCGGGGAAACCGCCGTATTGCGCGTTGAGCGCGCGACTCTGGGTCGAAGCCGC
This sequence comes from uncultured Bifidobacterium sp., assembly GCA_964594985.1. Taxonomy (GTDB): domain Bacteria; phylum Verrucomicrobiota; class Verrucomicrobiia; order Limisphaerales; family JADLHS01; genus JADLHS01. Next base: position 61,444 of record CAZQNQ010000003.1, on the reverse strand, counting down.
GCCGGCTTTGTAATAGTTGTTCACGAAGTTGACCTGATGCGCGCCGCCGTCCGTGGTGCGGCTGCGCCAGTTGTAAACGACGTTGTTGAAGATATCGAGTTTGCCGGCGTAATTGCCACTGGCGTCGAGGCCGCCGCCCAGACTCCAATTGCGTCCTTCGTTATGGGCAAGCAGATTGTGATGCAGGCTGGCGATGTCGCCACCGACGGTGGCGGCAAAACCGTGCCGCGTGCCGGGGCCATAATGGTCGTGCCCCGCAATGTTCAGCGCCTCGGAGATGAGCGAGCGTTGGAAGGTGACGTTCTTCGAAGTGCGCGTGCTGAGTTCTTCGTCAATGCCCCAACTGACGGAGATGTGATCTATGATGCAGTGATCGCTGCCGGACATGCCGGTGCCGTTGAGCGTGACGCCGGCGATGTCGCCGGGACGCGAGCGGATGTGGCGGATGATGACGTCGCGCCCGCCGCTCATGCCGAGTTGAAACTTGCGTGTGCAGATGCCTTTGCCCGGCGCGGTCTGACCAGCGAGCGTGATGTACGGATTGTTGCCGCTGATGATCAGATCGGATTCGAGGGTGATGAGGCCGGACACAGTGAACACGACGGTGCGCGGGCCGTAATTGCCGGTAAGCGCATCGCGGAGGCTGCCGGGGCCGCTGTTGTTGAGGTTGGTGACTTCCACCACCACGCCGCCACGTCCGCCCCGGGCAAATCGGCCATAACCTTCCGCGCCGGGAAACGCCAGATGCCGCGGGCGGAACATCCAGAGATCGCCTTTGGTCATGCCACTCGAAGCATCAACCTCGTCAATGCGCCACCAATAGGTGAGCAGGCTGGAGAGGTTCGTTCTCAGTAGATTCGTGACTATCTGGTTGCCGATGAATTCCGGTGAGGCGGTCGTGGCGTTCTTAACCGCGTTGCTGCTGGTGCCGAAATAAACATTGTGGGAGACGGCCAGTGCCGCCTTGGTCCAGGAGAGCAACACGCTCCTGGTCGCGTCCGCATCCACATGTTCATCGCCATTCACCGGCGAAGGCTTGTTGGCCTTGAACTTGAAGTTGGGGGTGTTCAGTTCAAAACCATCAATGCAGGGATTGGCGTCGGTGACATTGAAATCGGTGCTGGCCTCGTAGGCAATGACGGTGTCGTTGCTGCCGTCAGAGACAAACTCGACATACGAGTACGCGGCGTCGGCGTTGTTGATCACCCGGTTGCTGACGGGCAGGTTGGTGATGATCTGCGTGCCGTTGAGATAAATGTTGAGCGGCGAAAAGGTGTAGGAAGCCGGATTCTGCCAGGTGTTGTGCCAGGTCAGCAAGGTGTGCGATCCGGCGGGAAGCTTGCTGATGGTCAGTTCGATCCTTGCGGGAATCATTCCGGATCCGACCACATTGGCGATGTGCGGCGGCTCGACCTGGATGCCGTCGTTCACAAGCTTGGCGGTGGCAAGTCCGGCGGCATAACGGTCCGGTCGCAGAGCGGTGCCGGTCGGTCCGACGCGACGAAAGGTAAAGGTCACGCCGTTGAACGTGTTGGAAATCACGTCGCCGCCGGGAAACCAGATGCTGTTGGTGTTCCACGACGTGTAGGCCGTATCCCAACCTTCGGCCACGGGGCGGTTGTTGGCGTTGAAATCCACTTTGATCTCCTGTGCCGCGATTGCCGCACACCAGAGAAAAATCGTCGCAAGAAGACAGGACAACTTGGGAATCATTGGCACAATTTTACGAGTAAACCGGCTTGCGGGCATTCGGAAATCTTGCAGAACTGATTGAAAATCCTGCCAGGCGGCGCGTTCATGGATTGGCCAGCGGCAGCCAGACGCTCATTTCGCCCGCGCCGCGATTGGCCCAGACGGAGTAGGGGATGAGGCGCAGTTTGATGGGCGTGGGCTTGGTCGGTTGTAACTCGCGATAGAGTTTGCCGCTCCAGTTAGAGTTGGGCCGTGCTGAGGCGGGGCCTTCCAAAACAACGACGCCACCCAACAGACGTTGGTCGTAGCGGGCGCGGAGTTTGGTTTCGCTGGAAAGCAAAAGGTCCAGCGGCTTTATGCCTTTGGGCAGGTCCACAGATTCCACGCAGTAAACAATCGGGCCACGCTTGACGGCGACCTGGCCAAGCGTTTCTTCGACGAGCGGGTTGGCCTCGATCAACTCCGCGTCCATCTGGAGATCGAGATCAATGATGTCGCCGGATTTCCAGATGCGGCGAAGTTCGGCGTAGCCTGTAGGGCAGACATTCTTGTCTGCCGGTTCACCGGACTTTCCAGTCCGGTGTTCGGAACGGGCGACTGGAAAGTCGCCCGAACCGGCAGGCTGGAAAGCCTGCCCTACGGAGACAGACCGATGATTCACCCGCACCGATGCGCCTTTCGCCCAGCCGGGAATACGTAACTTCAGGGCAAATTCTTTTTCCGGGGCGGAAAGGATTTTGATGCGGATGCGACCATTCCACGGATATTCGGTTTCTTGCGCGAGCTTCACCTTGCCGCCGCCGGGCAACTCGGTTTCCAACTCACTCGCGCCATAGAGATTCAACCAGATGGTATCGGCGGATTTGGCGTAGGCAAATTGCGCGGAAGTCGCGATGGTGCGCGCGAGATTCGGTGGGCAGCAGAACGAACTGACGTAGGGCACGCGTTGATGCTGCCAGCGGAGTTCGGTCGGAAGCGGAGCGGTGGTGCGGAGCGGATTGACGTAGAAGAAATTTGTCCCGTCGAGACTCATGCCGGAAAGCACGCTGTTGTAGAGCGCGAGTTCGGCGACGTCCACGAAACGCGCCTCACCCGTTGCGAGGAACATGCGCCAGTTCCAGAGCACATTGCCGATGTTGGCGCAGGTCTCGTTGTGGGCGGTGGTGTTCGGCAGTTCGTAATTGTGCCCGTAAGCCTGATGGGTGCGCGTGATGTTCTTTTGATCCTTCGACCCGTAGGGCGATGCGCCGTCGAACAACGCGCCACAGCCGCCGGTGATGTACATCTTTTGTTCGGTCAGATTGCGCCAGATGGGTTCGAGCGGTCGCCAGAGATTCGTGTCACCAGTTTCCATGAACAAATCCGCCGCACCGGCGTAGAGATAATTTGCGCGGACGGCGTGACCGATGGCCGTGGTTTGTTTCTCGAAGGGGATGCGGTCCTGGTTGTCATCGCCGCCGTCGGTGATCTGGGCGCGGAGGGCGAAGAACTTTTTCGCGAGTTCAAGGTAACGCGCATCACCAGTTTCGCGATAGAGATCAATGATGCCCATGTAATGAGACGGGCAAACGGAACTGCGCGCCGCCTCAGGTGAGGATTCTGCAAACGTGCGATACAGGAAATCCGCGGCCTTGATTGCGACGGTGAGGAGATTGGTTTCACCCGTGGCTTGATGATGAACGCACGCGGTCGTAAAGAGATGCCCCATGTTGTACATCTCGAAGTTATGGCGATCCTGAAACGGCGCGGCATTGGTGTCGCCGTTGCGAAGTTTCACCAGCGTCGGCGTGTGGATGTAACCGTCTTCGCGCTGGGCTTTGGCGATGATGGCGATGGTGCGGTCCAGATTGGTTCGCAGATAATCGCTCGGCGCGACAGCATAGGCAGCACTCGCGGCCTGCATGAGCTTGTAGAGTTCGCCGTCGTTGAATGAAGCGCCCCGATAGCGCCCTTCCGCAAGGCCGGCGGCGATCTCGAAGTTGCGGAGGAAGTGCGTGTAGTTCGTGCCTTCCATCAGGCGGCCCATGCTTGGAAGCATGTTGGTGCGGCAGAGTTCAAAGCGATTGAACCAGAAGCCGGAAGTCCAGCGAGCATCGGCCAAGGCCAGCGGTTCGACTTTGGCGCAGGGGCGAAACGAATCGTTTGCCTGCGCTGTGAGGCAAATCACCAGACTGAAGAATCCGGCTGCGAGTCTCATGCGATAATTCACAAGATTCATCGGGCTTTCGCCGGTTCGATGGTGACATTCTCCAATCGGATCGCGCCGGAATGAGTCAACACATCCGGGCCTTCCACCCCTTTGAAGACGCAGTCAATCACCCGCACGTTCTCGATGATCGAATTGGTCGTGCCCACCACCCACAACGCGCGCGGACTGGAGGCGGCGGTGACGTTGCGCATCTCGATGTTGCGGACGGTCGGCGGGTAAGGGCCGCTGTTCACCCGGCCGTAGATGAGATCAATCGTCAGGACCGAATGCGCTACGCGACCGACTTTGACGTTGCGGAAAAAGATGTTCTCGATCGGGCCGCCGCGTTCGGCATTTGTCTTGAGCCGCAGCGCGCGGTCGAGGTTGGGGCTGTCCATGACGCAATCTTCAGCAAATATGTTCCGCACGCCACCGGAGGTTTCGCTGCCCAGCACCACGCCGCCGTGGCCGTCCTTCATGGTGCAGTTGCGGATGATGATGTTCTCGGATGGCACATTGACGCGGCGACCGTCGGCATCCTTGCCGGATTTGATCGCGATGCAATCGTCGCCGGTGTCGAACAGGCAGTTTTCGATCAACACATCGCGACTGCTGTCGGGATTACAACCGTCGTTGTTCGGGCCGTGGCTGGTCACTTTGACGCCGCGCACAGTGACGTTGGTTGAAAGCACGGGGTTGATGACCCACATCGGCGAATTGGTGATCGTGACACCTTCAATTAAAATGTTTTGGCAGCGAAAGGGTTGGATGAAGTTGGGCCGGAGCCGATGGCCGTCGCCAAAAATTCGTTCCGCCACGGGCGTGCCGCGCGCGCCGTGCTCCAACAGCAACCTGCCGCTGGGCGGCAGATTGGTCACCCACCCATCGCGCCGCACGAAATACCACCAGTTCTCCCAGGTCGCCGAGCCGTCGAGCGTGCCTTGGCCGGTGACGGCGATGTTCTGTTGCTCATGCGCGTAGATGAGCGGCGAGTAATTCATGCACTCCGTGCCCTCGATGCGCGTGAGCACCACGGGCAGATACTTTTTGAACTCGGGAATGAACTTTAGCGTTGCACCAGCGGCAACATGGAGATTCACGCCGCTCTTGAGATGAATCGCTGCTGTCAGAAACGTCCCGCTCGGCACAACCACACGCCCGCCGCCAGCCGCGTGACACGTGGTAATCGCTTTGCGGATCGCTTCCGTGCAATCCATCTGGCCGTCCGCCTTCGCACCGAACTCGGTGATGTTGAAATCGCGCGCGGGAAATTCCGGGGCTTTGATGCGCGCCAGAATCGCGGGCACGGAATCCCAGCCGGCCTGCGGTTCAGCGGCGGAAGACGAGGACGCGATTGCAGTCAGAGCCGCCAGCAGCGAAACGAAATGGCGGAACGTCGGCGAGGAATGAGATGGCATAAATAGGATTGTTGGGGGAAAACTTTACGCGGCGATGAAGGCTAACCGCTGATGGTGTCCACGTTGTTATCGAGGTTGCGGTAGTCAATGAACTTGTTCGGAACGGTGCCGTTGAGGAATTCCTCCACATTGGTGTAGCCATCTTTGTCGGTGTCGAGCGCGGCGTCTTTGGCGTCATTGGGATTCAATTCATGTTTGCGTTCCCATTCGTCCGGCATCCCGTCGCTGTCGGTGTCGGCGGGCACTTGATCCGCAGCAAAGTTCAAAGCCGGATAGCCGCCGACCTGATCGGGATTGGTGATGATGCCATCCTGATAAGCAGGCTTGCCCGTGCGCACCATCTCTACCACGCGCTGATCCACAACATCACGGCGTGGCAAGGTCGCGCCCGCTTTTGCCAGCACTGCTTTGTAAGCCTCCGGCGCGGGCTGTTGAAGGACCGGCCAGCCTTCAAACGGCGTGTTGACCCGGCCCAGTGCCGCGTTTCCGCCCATGCCTTTCCAATTGTCGGCGGTGACGGCGGGGTCGTTTTCCATGATGTTTCCGGCGACGTACCATTTCCCGGGGCGTTGGCGGGTTTCCGGATACCAACTGCCAGTGTGGTTTCGACCGGGCGAGTATTGGTTGCGCGATTCCATCCGCGCAATGACGTTGACCATGTTGTCGCGTGTGGCGGGACCGGATTTGTAGTAATTGTTGATCACGTTGATGAGCGAGGTTTCATCGCCGCCGTCCATGGTGCGATGTCCCCAGTTGAAGAGGACGTTGTTGCGGTAATCAAATTCTCCGCCCATGCCGATGGAGGGATTTCGCCCGGTGTTGCACGCAAACAAATTGTGATGAAACGTCGAATCCTGACCGCCCCAGGTGCCGCCGAACTCATGGCCCGGCCCCAGCGCTTCGCTGGAGATGACCCATTGAATGGTGACGTTCCTGGTCGGATTTTTCTCGCTGCCCTTCATGTAGCGATAGAGCGAGATGTTTTCATCGCGCCCCCAACTCACCGAGCAATGATCCACAATGACCTGGCCTTCGGGATTGCCACCGATGTTATCCGAACCTTGACCACCGGGCATCCCGCGACGCACCCGCAGGTGGCGCAACACGACTTCGCGCGTGTTGATGTTCACCGAATGATTCGCGAGACAGATGCCGTCGCCGGGCGCGCTCTGTCCGGCAATCGTGATGTTGGGGTTGTTGATATCCAGGTTGCGCTGCAACTGGATCGTGCCCGCGACCCGGAAGACGACAATGCGCGGGCCAGCCGCTTCGATGGCGGCGCGCAAACTGCCCGGGCCGCTGTCGTTGAGATTGGTCACGGCGATCACCTGCCCACCGCGGCCGCCCATGGTGAACATGCCGCCGCCCCACGCGCCGGGGAAAGCGGGGATCGCTTTCGGCAACAACGGCGGCAATGGCGGAATCTGGCCGGGCACGGGCGCTGGGGCTGTCTGCGGTTGCGCGGTGGCGACTGTTGAAAATTGAAAGGAGAAAGAAATGATGATGAGGCTTGTGATGACGCTCGCCCTCACCCTGACCCTCTCCCCCAGGGAGAGGGGACAGCGATTGAGTGATTTGGTTTGCTTGGACGGTTTCGGTGCGGGCGCTGTTCTTGGTCGTTTGCTGGAGGGGCGGACGAAGAACAAGGCGGTGGCGAATTTACGCGAGGCGGCGAGTGTTTTTCCCTCTCCCTGGGGGAGAGGGCAGGGGTGAGGGCGAGCGTGCGCCTTGTCGAAGACCATTTTCATTTTATTCCCAGCTTTGCATCACGTTTCTTCAATTCCACGGTTTGCGGCACGACGCCGAGGACGACGAAGCTGCCCTTGCCGATCAGTTCCAGCTTGTAGCGTCCGGGTTCGTAGCGGAAGGCGTGGACGTTGACGTTCGGGCATTCGTCAATCGCGACGGCGTTGCGGAGGACTGGATCAACTCCGCCGCGTTCATCGGCGTGCGAGGCGAAGTCGAGGTTGGGCACCTGCAGCCAGAGGTCGCGCTCGTTTTGGAAATAACCGATCAACACGCGCACGGGTTCGGTGACTTCAAATTCCACCGGAACGTAGCGACCGTTCTTGGCTTCTTCGTGCGAGAAGCGGATGCCGGTAAGTCCGTTCAACTCCGGCGCAAGTTCGGTGATGGTGTATTTGCGGTCGGCGAAGGGGCGTGCGCCGGGTTTGATTTCGTAGGTTTCGGCGTTGGTGCTGATGAGTTTGAATTTCGCGGCAGGCCAGGCGGCGGGAGCGCCGATCTCCAGATCGGCTTGTTGCATGGCGTTAGAACCGAGCCGATCAGGAGATCGGCGCTCCTTCAACTTCACAATTTCCTCACGGAAGTCCGCCAGTTCCTTCTCGTAAAGCGGCAGCACCTGCGTCCAGTGATAATTCGTTCCCACGCCGTTGGCTGCGCCACCGAACGGAATCTTTCGATGCCCGGTCTGCATCGAGTTGGCGAAGTAGTAGGTCTTTCTGGTTTGAAGCTCAAGAAGGGCAAAGTAGTCAAGGCTGACACCTAAGAGCTTAGTGGCTACTTCCATTTGAGCGACGTCATTGGAGAAAGAATTGCGTAGAACGCGGAGGGCGGTTTCCATTTTCGCGGAATAGTTCAAAGCCATCAATTGGATGCACTCCATGTCGTTTTTCAGGCGCAAAAATTCTTCTGTGTTCCTTGTGACCTGAGAGGCAACGGATGCGACGGATGTGACAGCATTGCTTGCGAACTTGCGACAATCTGCAATCACGGACTTCGGGGTTTCGCCCAAATGCGGTTCTTTGGTCCAATCCTTGCGGACATATTCATCCAACCGCTCGCCGGGCGGAGCTTGAGATTCCCACAACTCGGGGATGGCGTTGTAACGCTTGGGATTTACCAACTGATCCAAAGTCATGCCGAGGGAGAGTGTCTGGCGATTGCCTTCCGTGATTCCGAAGCGGCGGATCAACATCGGGGCGACTTCGCCCGCATCGTTGTAGGCGTCAAGGATTTTGCCGGCGGCATTGGTGTCGCAACCGTAGAAGTCGGCAAGGCGGCCAACCCAGTAGGCGCGGTCTTCGGCTGCAGGTACGTCGGGATTCCACGCGTAACGCGCCCAAGCCTCAAACCAAATCCAGTCGCGCTCCCATTGCAGTAGCCGCGACGCCCCGTCGCGTGCAGTGCCAGCGACGCCATCGTCGCTGCTTACGTTGGAGGATTTTCCCGCAGGCGACGGGGGCGTCGCTGCCACGTTCGGCGACGAGGCATCGCCGCCACTTACGATGTCCGGCGCGTAGGGCCAGTTCCAGTAGGCGAGGGGATAGAGGTGCAGACCACTCGCGTGAAACCGGTCGCGCGAGGCGAGCATGGATTTGCGGATGAACTCTGTCGCGCCGTAGCGGAACGGCTCAAGGTTCGAGAGGATGTGGACGTTGACAAGGTGCGGTCCGAGCTTCGCCATATTGCGATGCGTCTCCGCCGCCTTGCCGCGCGGTTCGTAGGTGGTGAGGGATTCGCCGTTGTATTTCGTTTCGGTGAACAGGTTGGAATAGACCGTGAAGCACGCGGGCATGATGGCTTCAGGATTCATCGCGTGGGTGCGGATGACGACGGGTGGTTGCTCTTTGAGACCGGCGGCGCGCATTCCGTCGAGCACGCCGGGCAGGATCGTATTCGTGGCCCAGTTGATTTGATTCTCTGTGCCCTGCAATGCTTCACCGAGGCAGACCATGAGGCCGACGTTCGGATATTGCTTCACGAATTCCGCGATGGATTTGCGCGTGTAATCGGAGGCGAGCGGCGTGGGGGCGGCGAGTTGGGTGGAGATGCCGTGCTTTTCCGCGAGCGGTTTGGGCAGAAAAATGTTGTAGAACATCTGCACAAGCCAGATGCCGCGTTTATCGCATTCACTGGTAAGCCAGTGGAACATTTCGACGTTCTGTGCGAAAACTTCAGGCGAGACTTCCACTGCCTCGGGATAATCTTTCAATTTCACCAGTGACGCAAACGGGTGGCCGTTCCAGAGGTAAAGCGTGTTCATGCGGTTGGCGACGAGCGAGTCGAGATACTCGCGCCAGAGTTCCTTGTCGTAGAACCACGGGAACAATTCCGGTGTGTAGGGGTATTCGTAAACTTTCCGGCCGGGCAGGATGTAAGTCTTTTGCATCCCGACGCAGGTGCCGCGCAGGGTCATGGCGGGCTTGTCGGAAAAGTGGGAGATGGTCGGCAATTTCCCTTCTGTGCGAATGCGAGCTGCTAATTCTAGGCAGCCATAAAGTGTACCGGACGTATCTTGGCCTTCAATTAGGGCCCAACGAGGCGATCTCGCGTTGAGCATGAACCCCTCCTTACCAAAATTAAATGGGGTCCGTTCTCTTAACCCGCTAACCAGAAGACTAACAGGTTGACTGCCATCGTTGATGGAGATCCTCCCTGTATTGTCGTTGCCGACAAAGCGCACAATTTCTCCATCCATGCCAACGGCTTTGAGTGCATCGCGCAATTTCTCCGCGCCAAACTCCACGCGCGGCGCGGCATTCGAGGCGATGACGATGGAAATGGTTTCAGCCTGAAGAGCAAACGCTGGCAAAATCGCCAAGCTCAACAGAGCCGCGATGAATTTTTTGACGCGGAAACGGGGCTGCATATTTTTGAGTATATGGATTGAGAGGCTGACGTGAAATCAAAACTGAGGATTCAATTCAGTTTATTTCGCCAAGCAAAATTTCAACCGTGAAAGACTCTAAATCGCGAACAGAGAAAGGAGCTTTACGCGAATTTCGCGAATTAGCGCGAAGGGGAGTTCAATTCTTCAATTCGTAAGAATTAGTGTAATTCGCGTCAAAGCTTTTTGGATTGGTCGGCTCGCGTGGGAAAAGCGATGTCGTCGCTTCGCTTTGCCTCCGCAGTCCAAGGCGCGGGCGTGTGGATTTATCCCGAACACCAAAGTTGGCGCGCGGCAATAAACGTAGGGCAGGCTTTCCAGCCTGCCAGTGCGGGCGACTTTCCAGTCGCCCGTTCCGCGAAACACCGGACTGGAAAGTCCGCTGCACCGGCAGGCTGGAAAGCCTGCCCGACGGGCGCAACGGCTCCCTTCAGCCTCGGAGTTCGGGTTTATGAGAAATTGGATTTGAAACTTTTTCACCGGACGGATCATGCTGCGGATTTTGCGGTGAATAACTCAGGAGCGCTACGATGGAAACCCTGTTTTTGTTGCTTATTCTGCGTATGATCAAGTCTCGATCGGAGAATAACCCGGTGGATAAGGTTTGGTAGGCAGTTTTCGAAAATGAGATAGGATGTCTCCAGTTCATTGAAAGAACTGAATCAACGGCGCATCAATAGATGCAGACGTGCGATTCAAGGATGATCCCAGGTGACTGGGGAATAGTCGGGCCAGGCTGGTTGGCGCGACTCCTCTCAAGCCGGAGCGCAAGTTCCGGGAGCGGAGGCAGAATTCACCAGTTCCTCTGGCGAGGTTCGCGCCTCGTCAGTACCCGCGAAAAAGGAACTTGGCGATGAGGAGCGATGAGAAACCGTTCCGAGTCGGGTCAAGTAGCTCAGGAAAGTTTCGAGCCTGAGTGAATCGCAGTTACCCAGAGGGTAGTTGGTTGCTACTGTGCATCAGCACGGGGCGGACGACTCTGGCGGGTTCAATCAAACCGTTTGAAACCGCCCAAGGAAAACCGGTGAAAGCCGGACAAACAGAGCGCCCGCACCGGGAAGCACCCGCAGATCAGGCAAATCGCGGGAAAAACTTCCGAGCGTCGGCGATGTTACAAACGACACCGCTGACCTGTGAATGAACGCAACCTGAGAGTGAAGAGGCGAGACCCGTGACGCGGGCGAACGCACCGGCAAAACCGGTGGCTGACCCGCGCCAAAAGTGGTCAAGACGCGAAGCCGAAATCGCAGACGTGTCTTGACCTGGTTGGCAGGCCGGGGGCGCAACCCCCAGCCGAAGCGAGCTGAAAAGCCTCACTCGAAATCTGAAGTCGTAAGATTTCAGACGGCCCTGCTACGAGGCCGGAAACTCCGTTTGCCCGGAGAATAGCGTCGGGAAGCCGGCAACCGCTGAGAAGTGAGTGCCAAATGCCGGCACGGGAAAGAGAGTGTGGCGAGCTCCCATCCCCCGAATTATCCTCGTTCCACCGCAAGGTGGGGCGGGGATTTTTCGTTTCACCGCGGCAGCCGTGATTCCAACTTCAAAATCCCGGAAGCGAGACCGATATCGCCTCATAAATAAGACTTGCCCTCCTTTTGCTTTCCCGCCAAAACTCCAACTCGCAGTTAACGCAAATCATTCCTGAACTTTATGGGCCGCATCTACAACAACATCGTCGAAACCGTGGGCCGCACGCCCTTGGTCAAACTCAACAAGGTCACCGCTGGCGTCGAAGCCACCGTTTTGCTCAAGTGCGAATTCTTCAACCCGCTGGGCAGTGTGAAGGATCGTATCGGCATGGCGATGATTGAAGACGCCGAGAAGAGCGGCGTCCTCAAGAAAGACACGGTTATCATCGAACCGACGAGCGGCAACACGGGCATCGCCCTCGCGTTTGTCGCCGCGGCGAAGGGTTATCAACTCATCCTCACAATGCCGGAAACGATGTCGCTCGAACGGCGCACGTTGCTGGCGATGCTGGGTGCGAAGTTGGTGCTCACTCCCGGTGCGGAAGGTATGAAAGGAGCAATTGCCCGCGCGGAACAACTCGCCAAGGAAACGCCGAACTCCTGGATTCCGCAGCAGTTTGAAAATCCATCGAATCCCGCCATCCATGCCAAGACCACCGCCGTTGAGCTTTGGGAGGATACCGATGGCAAGATTGACATTCTCGTCGCGGCGGTCGGCACCGGCGGGACGATTACCGGCGTTTGCGAAGTCATCAAACCCAAGAAGGCTTCCTTCCAAGCCATCGCGGTCGAGCCAAAGGATTCTCCCGTCATTTCGCAAACGCTCGCGGGACAACCGGTGAAACCCGGGCCGCACAAGATTCAAGGCACGGGCGCGGGCTTTGTTCCGAAGAATCTACACCTCAAGGACAGCGCGGGTAATCCGCAGATTGTCGAGTGCGTTCAAGTCAGCAACGACGATGCCTTTGCGATGGCCCGCCGCTTGGCCAAGGAAGAAGGTTTATTGGTCGGCATTTCAACTGGAGCCAATGTCATTGCGGCCATCGAGGTGGCGAAGCGCCCGGAGAACAAGGGCAAAATGATCGTCACGGTGGCGTGTTCGACGGGCGAACGCTATCTCAGCACCGCGCTCGCGGCGGAAGCCCGCGCGGCGGTGGGAGGCTGATCCGCCACTTGGTTTTCAACCGCAAACTGCCAGCCAAGACTGCTGGTGGTTTGCGGTTTTTGCTTTTGGGGCAAGGCTGGGCCATGAAGAAATTCACAAAAAACAGTTGCGCTCCAACTGATTTGCCCCTAATTAAGCGGCGAATCGAAGGTCTGATCGCCGTGTGAGGTAGTGTTTCCCCTGAGTTTGGTTGACATCAATTACCCGGCAGCTTCCAACAGTTCAACATTCTAAATCTGGTTAATCGGGGCATTTTCCAACCTTCGACGAACAATGACAGTTATGAACAAGCAACACAGAAACGACAATCAAAACGCGGGTCAGCAGCCGGGAAACAACCCCGCAAACAATGCCCCCGGCGGCGATCACGGCTCCGGCTATCTGGAAATCTCCGAAAAGGGTTTTGGCTTCCTCCGCACCGCCGCCGCACATTTTCATCCCAAGCCTTCGGATATCTTTGTGACGCCCGACACCATCAAGCGCAGTTTCTTGCGCGAGGGCAGTCTGGTCGAAGGTCCGACGCAGCCGCCGCATCGGGGCACGAGCCCGCAGCTTCGCTCGGTTGACAAGGTCAACGGCATGACATTCGATGAATACACCAAGGCCGTGCGCTTTGAGAACCTCACCAGCATTGACCCGATCGAAAAATATAATCTCGAAACGTCGCCCGATCTCATCGAGACGCGCGTGATTGATCTCGTCACGCCCATCGGCAAAGGAACGCGCGGTCTCATCGTCGCGCCGCCGCGCACCGGCAAAACCACCATTCTCAAGCAGATTGCCAATGCCGTCACCACCAACCATCCCGAGGTTCACGTCATGGTGCTGTTGATTGATGAACGCCCCGAAGAAGTCACGGACTTCCAGCGTTCCGTCAAAGCTGAAGTCGTCGCGTCCTCGAACGATCAAGACCTGGAAACCCACGTTCGTCTCTCTCGCTTCATGATCGAGCGCTGCCGCCGCATCGTGGAATCGGGCAAGGATGTTTTCGTGTTGCTCGACTCGCTCACCCGCGTCGCCCGCGCTTACAACAGCGTTCACGGCGGGAGCGGCCGGACGATGACCGGCGGCGTGGATGCCCGCGCGCTGGAAATTCCGCGCAAGATGTTCGCCTCCGCGCGCAAGATCGAGCACGGCGGTTCGTTGACGATTCTCGCGACGGCGCTCGTGGACACCGGTTCGCGCATGGATGAACTCATCTTCCAGGAGTTCAAAGGCACGGGCAACATGGAGTTGATCCTGGACCGCAAACTCTCGGATCGCCGGTTGTATCCCGCGATTGACATCCCCAAGAGCGGCACGCGCAAAGAGGAAAAACTTTTTGCCGCCAAGAACATCGAGTCGCTGCGCAAGTTGCGCCGGATGATGGTGGACTTGAACCCCATCGAGGCGATGGAAACCTTGACTGCCGCGCTCAAGAAGCACAAGACCAACGACGAGCTGCTCGCCAAACTGGTCTGAGTTTTTGATTAAGAATCTGTATCAAAATGAACTTTTTGCTACGGCAGGTAGGGCGCGTCAGTCCCTGCGCGCCGTCGGCTGGCTGGCACGGAACGGCGCGCAAGGGACTGACGCGCCCTACCTGCAACAGTCATTTTGTTACACGCCCTAAATCTCAATCCCCCCGCTTCCTTCGTGAGGCCGGGGATTTTTTGTTCTTGGAAACGTTACGCGGCGAAGGCCCCGAATCGGAGTTCTGCAGGTGTGCATGTATCGTGTTCCAGATCTGTGGCTAATTGCCAGGTTGCCGATTGTCCATGACTTCGCTATCTCATCAGTGAATGACACGCGAGGTTTCCGCCCCAATCCCACGCTGGAAGCAAGAAGCCGGAAGCCAGCAATAGGCTCGCGGCTGTTGGCCTCAAAACCGTGCTGGTTAGATTTCGGAATTGACAGGGCTGACGCAGACCAGAAATCTCTGGTGATTTTTCTTATTAGCACCTGGCTTCAGCCAGGTGTCCGCGGCGCAAAAGCTCGCGAGCCGCTGGAGCGGCTTTTCCGCCTCCCGAAAAGCGGTTGAAACCGCTTTTTCCGTCGCCCCCACCACCCACTGGGCTGAAGCCCGGTGCTAATGAGAGGGGGGGATGCGTCAGCCCTGTCGGAATTGATTCATTGCCGCCTTCCAGAAACCAACCTGCGTCCCACCAAGCCAGCACCGAGCAAGAGCAGCGCGCCGGAGGCGGGTTCGGGAATCACATCAAAAAAGACGAGATTATCCATTGCGAATCCGTAACTGGGCACTTCAAACCGGACCAGATCCGAAAAGCTTTGATCAAAATAAAATGTTTCGAAATCCGCGAGTGGTCCTGTTCCGTCAATGATTCCATCGGTGGTGAATCCAGTCGTGACGATGCTCCCGTCCAAGCGGTAGCCAACAAACTGCACGGTTTTCGGAAAGCCGTAGAGCGTACTGAATTCCGATAGATCCACTGAATAAAGGCCGAACCGGCTGATACCGCCACGAGAGCCTGATAACGAGTCGAAAGCCCCAAGGATCAGGAAAGCCGTCCCATTTTCCGGAAAGGCTGTTCTTCCTCCTCCCATCCGCCCAAACTGGTCCCCTGCGCTGATCGGTCTAAACGTCATGCTGTCTTCATAGTAGTAAGTCACCCCAATATCAGTTCCCACTGGAATCACCGGTGGCCCATTAAACCTGATTGGGCGCAGGAAGTGACCCTGAGCATGCGTGTCGCTCGCGAACAGAGCAATGACCACAAACACCAGCGGAAGAATCATCGTGCGAAGTTTCATGGCGCATCTCCTTAAGGTTGCAGAATCAGGCACCATGATCCCGCTACAAAACCCGCGCGATCATTGGTGTCATCCACGATGTAAAGCCGCCAGACCCCGTTCGGATTGATTCCAATCAGCAGGCTCAAATCAGTGGAATATGGTCCTGCGGGCGGACTAGGATTTCCGGACGGGAAGGCGGCTCCAAGTTTCAAGACGACCTCCGCGCGCGTTTCAACACCTCAAGACCGACGAGTAAGCCTCCAAGAACAAACAGCGCGCCTGTGCCAGGTTCGGGAACCACATCGAAGAACACCAAGTTATCCAACGCATACGTGTGTGACGGCACTTCAAACCTGACCAGATCGGAAAACCGGTTATCGAAGTAGAATGTTTGAAAATCCGGCAGCGCTCCCGTGCCGTCAATCGTGCCGTCCGTCGTGAAATCGGCTGTCACAACTGTTCCATCAGAGCGATAGCCGATAAATTGCACGGTTTTGGGAGCATTGTAGAGCGTGCTGAATTCGGACAAGTCCACGGAAAAAAGACCGAATCGGCTGACAACTCCGCGCGAGCCTGATAAGGAATCAAAAGCTGCAAGGATCAGAAAAACCGTTCCATTCTCCGGGAAATCCGTTCTGCCCCCTCCCATTCGCCGGAATTGATCGCCCGGAAATATCGGAGTAAACGTCATGCTATCTTCGTAATAATATGTCACTGCAATATCAGTTCCCGGGGAAATCGCCGGCGGTCCGTTGAACCTGATTGTCCTTAGGAAATGGCCTTGACTGTAGCCGATATTGGAAACCATTGCGGTAAACAAAAGTCCCATGGCTAAAGCGAGGATACGCGTGTGATTCATGGTTCCCCTCTATGGTTGGAGAAGCAAACACCATGACCCAGCGATGAAACCCGCGCGATCATTGGTATCATCCACGATGTAAAGCCGCCAGACCCCGTTCGGATTGATTCCAATCAGCAGGCTCAAGTCCGTGGAATATGGTCCTGCGGGCGGACTAGGATTTCCGGACGGGAAGGCGGTTCCAAGTTTCAAGAGGACCTCCGCCTTCGTTTGATGAACCGGATGCCGAGGAGCGCGGCTCCGAGAACAAACAAAGCGCCCGTGCCGGGTTCGGGAACCACATCGAAGAACACCAAGTTATCCAACGCATACGCGTGTGACGGCGCTTCAAACCTCACGAGATCGGAAAACCGGTTATCAAAATAAAACGTCTCGAAATCTGCCAGCGGCCCTGTCCCATCTATGATTCCGTCGGTTGTGAATTCAGTCGTGACAATGCTCCCGTCAAGGCGGTATCCAACAAATTGCACCGTCTGCGGGTATTGGTAGAGCGTGCTAAATTCCGATAAGTCCACGGAAAAAAGACCGAAGCGGCTGACAACTCCGCGCGAGCCTGATAAGGAATCGAAAGCCGCGAGGATCAAGAATGCAGACCCATTCTCCGGGAAAACCGTTCTCCCTCCCCCCATCCGGCCGAACTGATCGCCCATGTTTATTGGCCTGAATGTCATGCTGTCTTCGTAATAGTACGTCACTCCGATATCGGTTCCCGGAGGAATCGTGGGTGGCCCATTAAACCTGATTGTGCGCAGGAAGTGGCCCTGAGCATACGTGTCGCTCGCGAACAGAGCAACAACCACAAACACCAGCGGAAGAATCATCGTGCGAAGTTTCATGGCGCGTCTCCCTATGGTTGCAGAATCAAGCACCATGATCCCGCGATGAAACCCGCGCGATCATTGGTGTCATCCACGATGTAAAGCCGCCAGACCCCGTTCGGGTTCACGCCGTTGAGGTCCGCCAACGTGTCGGTGTACGGGCCGTTGGGTGGGTCGGGATCGCCGCCCGACGCCAGCGGGAAGGAGGTCTCCTGCTCCCCGTAATTCCAGTCCCCGAAGTAGCTATCTTGGTTCGACGGGATTGGGCTTTCATCCGGTGGCGCACCATAGACATAGGCGAAAAAGAGATTCGCGTGCGACACCGGCGTGGTGCTGCCGGCATCCGACATGAGGATGATTTTCTTTCCCGTTGGCGACACCAGCAGAATATCCACGTCGTCAGGTCGCGAGTGGTTGAAATCATATAGCGCCACCATAACGTAGGAAACGGTTTCGGGCGCGCCAGACACCGTAATCTCGGCCGGATACCGCGACGCCTTGCCGGCAAGCGGGATGCTGATTGGACGTGGATACACGGTGAGGAACGCC
Organism: uncultured Bifidobacterium sp.; assembly: GCA_964594985.1. Classification (GTDB taxonomy): domain Bacteria; phylum Verrucomicrobiota; class Verrucomicrobiia; order Limisphaerales; family JADLHS01; genus JADLHS01. Next base: position 43,923 of record CAZQNQ010000003.1, on the reverse strand, counting down.
GATCCGGCGTCCAGTTCGTCCTCGAAGGCATCCGTGATATGAACAGTGTATTCTCCAGCGTCCAGGCAATCCGCAGCGGAAATCTGCACGACTGGACTGTTCAACCCGAGAATCTCCTGGCCATTGCGGAACCATTGGTAAGTTATCGGCTCAGCCCCGATGGCGACGACTTGTAACTCTGTGTCTTGACCTTCCTCCACACTTTGATCTTGGGGCGGGTAAATCAAAGTCAGTGTGGGACTCTGCCGGCAGATCGTCAGGTTTTCGAGATACGGGTCTTTCTCGCAAGCGTCTCGTGTCAGACTCACTCGGACTTCCAAATAACGCCCGCGGATGGCTGTCAGCGGGACACCGTTGTTGACCTGCACGAATTGTTTCGTCGAAAGTGCCGTCCGGTCATCATCCGAACGTACCCAGACCTCGATGCTCGTACCGGTGGGAGTATTACCCGTCCAAGACGCCGTGCTCCAAATCGCACTCGGCCAATGCCCGTCCTCAACGACTGTCCAGTATCCTTTCAACGGACAACCGCCGGGATTCACGATCTGGTTGTTGAAGCCTGTCATGTCGCTGTAATTATACGGCAAGGCCGCGTAATTGTAAGGCGGTTGGTGTCCGCTGCCATCGCCCAAATCCACAGCGACCTCAACCGCGCCAAGTTTGTGTCCGTTGATGGTTGGGCCTGCGTCAGGATCAATACGCATGGCATTGTAGGAATCCAAACAGGTTACCCAGATTTTGCCATCCGCGTCCACAGCCACGCCCGTGGGCGTGAATCCGTAGGTTCCATTCCAAATGAGGTCCACAGTGCCAATGAATGTGCCGTCGGTTCGCAAGTGCCCGACCGAGTTTCCTCCTGAATTTGCGATCCACACGTCGCCATTGTTATCTACGACCACGCCTCTTGGGCTTGCCCCCCCGGTCGCATAAGGGCCGGCTACAGGCGTCCCATCTGGATTCCAAGTATAAACCGTCCCATAATCATAATCGGTGTGCCAGATTTTTCCTGTTTGCGGATCAATTCCCAAACCATAGTTGCCATGCTCCGCTCCAAGGCATTGCCAATCGCTGGACGAAGGCGGAAGGACCGCGGGGGGCACAAAACGCAGGAGGCTATAGTCGCTTCCCCTGGCCGACCACAAGACGCCATTTGCATCAATCAGTCCGCCGTAACCGCCGCACCCGGGAGAGAAAACCGTTTCAGGGAGAACTTGAGCCAGCAATCCATCCACCTTTTGGTGCTGTCCCGATCCTGTGCCGCCGACCCAAATGTCATTAAACTTGTCCACTGCAATCGTTCGCGTTCCAGAGCCTTCGACGCGAACATATTCCAAAATGGCTTCGTCCTCGGCCGTCGAAACGCCGCCCATGCTGTCCACCGCAGTCGCGCCGTTGCGCTGATTAGTCCACCGCAGGATGTCGGCAAGCCCTCGCGAGGTTCGGATGTAGCCGTCGCCATCGCGGTCCAAGCAGGTATTGTATTCAAAAGGAGCTTTGAAATACTGGCCGTTTGCGGCCTGCTGATACGTCCCGTTGGGAAGCTTCGTCCACCGCGTGGTTTGCGGCCCGGGGATGAGCAACCCGATGCGCGTGATGGAGCCTTTCCCATTCAAGCTATCATCGCGATTGGCCACCCACACGTTCCCGTATTGATCCACGGTCGTCCGCGAGGGATTCCCGTAAATGTTATCGGGACTGGTGCGATACTCGCCGACGATGGTGCCGTTGTTCACGTTGATGCGGACCACCGTTCCCCGATTATAGGAACAGGCGATGTTAACATACGGGAACTGCGCCTCTGATGAAGGCTGCAAATAGACACGGCCGCTTTCGTCGCCGGTTCTGGTTTCCGTGCCGACAAGCAGACCCTGCAAAAAGTCCTCATTTACCTCGTAAGTGTGGCAGACGCGGTCCCGTATTGTCGCCGTTGCACGATGCGGATGCGCGGCCACAACGTATTGATCCGACGGATCCGGCATGATGCCAATGATCACTGTTTCCGGCCCTTCTCCCAAACTATCTGCGACCGGCATGATGTGCAGTTCCCGGCTTGCCGAACCTTGGGGAATGGTGATGGAATACCTCGGATATTGCTCGGAAGGCGTTGGATTCAGTCCATAGTCAGACCCTATCGTCGCGCTACCGCCCAGAACGTAATAGACAGTCAACGAGGTGCCGAGATTGCCGGTTCGGGTGATCAGGAACGTCGCGGCGTCCCCTTCTTCCGAGGCTGTCGGATCCGGGACCGTGACGGAAACAATCCTGCGGGGCTGCTCGTTAACATTGTGCTTCTTCGGATCAGAGCCACCGGTGAATTCATCCCGGTTCACCACTGCGTCGTTATCTGGATTCCCGTAATTGCCATCAGCGTGGGGCTGGTTAGGGCTGTCGGGAGTTTCGGGCAGCAAGGGACTCAATCCGAATTCCACTTCCCAACCGTCGGGTAGAATATCGCCATCAGTCAACCGGTTGTTCAGTACCGTCTTTGAAACCAGCGCTTCGTAACCATCCGTGAGGCCGTCACTATCGAAATCGGAAGCCAGTCCCGCGCGGAAAAAGTTCATAAACCCTGGCGGAGTTGGGCAGGTGAACACGGTCTGCCCCGGACTGCCGCTGTAATAACGCACCCATTTGTAGCCCGGGTTAAAGTCTGGCGTGATGTAAAGGTCCCAAGCTGTGGCTTCGTCCGCCCCAAGGAGGATGAATTGAATCTGATTACCGCCTGGGAAATATGGACCCGCCAAATAGACGCCGGATGCCCCATCGGATCGTCCGGTGGCTTTGTATTCTGCGTCTGTTATGGATGGATTAAATGTGTGGGCATTTGCCGGGTCCGATCCATAGTGGTTGATTTCAGCAAGGTTTGAGAGGAGGTCGCCGTCAAAATCCTTGTCAGCATCACTGACAAGGCTTCCGCCAGTGTACGGGTCGGTGGGATTGTAACCGAGCCTATACTCATAGAGGTTTGACAATCCGTCCCCGTCATTGTCGTCAGTTGCGGTCTGGAGGAGGTTGCCGAAGTACTGCATTTCCCAAGTGTCGGGGAGCCCGTCGCCATCGTGGTCGGGCTTGATGGTGCCCGCGCTGTCCCAAGCGGCGCGTCCGCCGTGCAGCGTGAAGGCCATGCCTTCCACGATCTTGCCTTCCAATCCCACCGCACTGGCCAGCACTTCCAACCGTACCCATTGGCCCGCTGTTGGCAACGCACCGACGGGATACCGGCTCGCCGTGCCACCTGCGCCCCAAGCAATCAGGTCGGCGCCCCAGTAAGCCCGGTGTTCCCACGAACCGGAGCCGTTTTCATCCACCACATACCATTGCAGCATCACCTCGGAGGGCGGATAACTGGAATCGAGATTGACGTAAGCGTAAAGCACGTCGCCGACGCCGGGCCGCATCGTTGGAAGCGAAGACCAAAAGTAATGCTGGTGCATGTCCCCGGGAACGAGTTCCGACACATGCATGAGCGGGTCCCATGTCCGCCCCGAATGCGGATACACCGCCTGGCCGCTCCAGCCGTCGCCGTCATACCAATAGCTCACCCAATTCCACCCTTCGTTGTCGCCCATTTCGTAGCCGCCCTGCGGGGTGCCGTCTTCCACCCACACCTTCTCGAAATCGTACAGGTCGGAAATCCCGTTGGCATTGCTATCTGTGCGTGTGGGATCGGTGTCCAGTTGATACTCGCGCAAGTTCGTGAGGCCATCGCCATCGGTGTCAGCATTGGCAATTTGATCCAGATTGCCGAAGCAGCGCCGTTCCCAGCCGTCCGGCAATCCATCCGCGTCTGTATCGGCGGCGCCGGTGTAGGCGATCTGCATTCCGCTGACGTTATTGTAACCGTAGGTGGTGTGTTTGGCGTGGATGATGAGCGGTTTGCCGGCCGTCACGGTCACGTCCTTGAACCGCACGTATTGCTGACCCACTTCCCACGTGGCGTAAGTCGGGCCGTCGCCGATGAGGCTCGTGCCCTTTGTGCCCCAATTCACCTCGTCGCTCCACAGCTCGAACACCGCATTGTCATCCACAGTAGGCGTGTGGCCGTAGAGATAGACATCGCAGACGCCCGCAGGCAGGTCGGTAAGGGTGATGGTGATGTTGCCGCCGTCGTGCGAATACATATAGCTATGGAACATCGGGTCAGGCAACGCATTGCCCCAGGTGCCGGGCCCATTCCGCACCGTCATAGCGACCGGGCTGACGGTCTGATCGGACCATTTCAAATCCGGCAGGGTGACCGCCTGCATCCAGAGATGACAGTCCTTGTTCCAGAAGTCGTTCGCGCCTAATCCGACGGCGGCAGGGCCGGTCTTGTAAGGCGGACTACATGCGGCAAAATCCACGTTGAGCAGTTTAGTAATGACCGGTTGCTCCAGCGGGATCGCCCATGATGGCACAATCTGAATACCGCTGATCGAGGCATAACCCATTGCATCAGGATAGATGTCCAGCGTGATGGATGGATTGTCCACGGCGATATTGCGGAAACGCACGTATTGCTCGTGCTCGTCCCAGTAAGTCGAATACCAACCATGACCCCACAACGTCGTGCCCTTCGTCCAGAGGCTCACGCCGGCTCGCAGGAACTCAATCACCGGTGCGCCGTTATCCGAGGCCCGCGTGGCATAGACGTAAAAGTCATACGTGTCCGCCGGCAGGTCGGCAATCGTCACGGTGATGTGGCCGGAATCCCAGGGATAAATGAATGAGGCGTACATCGGGTCCACGCAAAATCCATTGCCCCATTGGCCGGGAGCGTTGGCCACAGTGATGTCCACTGGCGAGCCGCTCTGGTCCGACCACAAAATGTTCTGCAACGTGCCCAGGGAGTAATACGGCATGACGTACGGATTCCAATAGTCGTTATCTGTTTGGCCGATGGCGGCGAAACCTGCTTTTGTGTTGTCGGCAAAATTCACATTCAGCAGATGATTGTTCACGACCAAGGACTCCCATGCGCCGCCCGGCGGTTCCAACGTGGCTTGAGCTTTCTCCGCCAGCATCAGCGCCCGCACCTGGCGTGCATCAAGCACCCCGTGGCCCTCTGCCGTTTTCACGAGTTGGTTGGTACTTTGAACCTCAGCCAGCGCGCGGGGCACGGTACCCACTACACGCGTTTGTAACGCCGCGACGTTTTCCCTGAGTGCGTTCGTATCGCCAGTTGCGAATGCCAGCGCATTGGTCCTGGCAATCTGAGCATGAAGATTGGAGGCGAAAAACGCCGCCGCCGCGAGGCAGACCCCGAGCGCGATCGGAGAGAAGAAACAGGATGAGGTTTTCATAAGCGTGCCGGTTCGGACTTTTGGACCTTTTGAACCCGTTGCACCCTTTTGTATCCGAACCCGCCACTGGGTGGAAGTAGGCTATTCAGCCGACACCGCAATTCAACCCGCTGGCTTCATCCCGCACCCGGCAACGCCCGTTGGTGTGGTTCGGACAGATGGGAGGCAAGCAACCCGTTCCCGAGAGCGTGAGAGACAAGAACTCATTTATGACCCGAAGAATCAATTGACCACGCGTGGTCACGCGGAGCTTTTTGAAAAGGCGATTGAAATGTTCGTGGATGGTGTGCTCAGAAATGTGCAAAGCGGCAGCAGTCGCCCGCTCGGTCAGATTGTCGAATACACCGCGCGTGATTTGCAGTTCACGCTTTGAGAGATTCAAAGAACGTGCGGTTTCAGCCCACGCCATGTCGTTGAGCAAAGCAGAGCCGAGGGGGATCCTCTGGGAAGTTCTGATCGCGGCGACGCTGGAAGACGCTCTTTTCGTGGCCTTCATTTCACCAGGACATTAGCCTGCGATCGATCCGGTGGATCCGTTGTTTTTGCCTAAATCGGGGCGTAAATTGGTTGCGGATCAGCAAACGGAAGAGCTTGAGACGGGTGTGACTGGAACTGCCGTTCCCTGGTGCCGAGCGCTCCGTTGGAGTTCAAGCTTTAGCTTGTCCGGCAGGGAGGGTGGCGGTCGGAAACAAGCTAAGAGCCGGTTTGAAAACCCGGAACTGGCGGCAGGGATGCCGCCCGAACCCGCAGGCAGGGATGCCTGCGTTACGGCGTAGCGCGGGCATCCTGCCCGCGGGTGCCCGGAGCATCCTTGCTCCGGGTTTCCAGCGAGGAGTTTTCCGACAGGCTCTAAAGCTTGAACTCCAACAAAAATTGAACGGCAGTTCCAGTCACGCCCGCGTGAGACTACCGGATTGCCCATCGTTGCCAACTCCGCTATCTCATCAGTGAATGACACGCGAGGTTTCCGCCCCAATGCCCAAGCACCGTCCGCCCCTCGAGCGGATGCTGCGCATCCATCAATCGCTGCAATCCGGCAAGTTCCCCAACGCCACCACGCTCGCCCGCGAGCTGGAGGTCAGCACGAAGTCCATCCAGCGCGATCTGGATTTCATGCGCGACCGGCTGGAGTTGCCCATCGAGTATCATCCGCAGCGCTTCGGCTATCACTACACGGGGGAGGTGACGTCGTTTCCGACGATGCACATCACCGAGGGCGAACTCGTCGCCTTGGTCATCGCAGAAAAAGCCTTGGAGCAATATCGCGGCACGCAATTCGAGAAGCCGCTGCTCAGCGCCATCCGCAAGATCGAGCAATCGTTGCCCGACACCATTTCGCTCAACCTCGCGGACATCGAGCAGACCATTTCGTTCCGCACCCGGGCCGAGCCGGTGTTGAATCTGGAGATCTTTGACACTCTCGCCAAAGCCACCGCGCAGCGCCGTCAGTTGGAACTCACGTATCGCAAAGCCGGAAGCCGGGAAGGGGAGTTCCGGCTGATTGATCCCTACCATCTCGCGAACATCAATGGCGAATGGTATCTTTTCGCCTACGATCATGCGCGGAAAGATATCCGCACTTTCGTCCCCGCGCGGGTGCAGTCCGTGAAACAGACCGGCAAACATTTTCCCCGCCCGCAGAAATTTTCCCTGGAAAAACGATTGCGCGACAGCTTTGGCGTTCATTCCGGTGAGGGCGAATTCGAGGTGGTGCTGCGCTTCAATGCCCGGGTGGCCGATTATGTCCGCGAGAAAAAGTGGCACGACTCGCAGCAACTTAAGGAACTCAAAGGCGGTGGCGTGGAATTGCGGATCAAGCTGTCGAGTTTGCCCGAAGTGCAGCGCTGGGTATTGGGCTGGGGCAGCGATGTTGTGGTCGTGAAGCCGCCGCAGTTGCGGGACGCCGTGCAACAAACCGCGCGCGAAATCATCGCGCAAGCCAACGCCACCATGTAACTACCGGCGGCTGGGGAATTCTGACTTTAATAAAATCCTCGCCTCCGATACGCTTGGACTTCCGATGAGGCTGCAGACTAGGAAACTTGGTCAGCCCCGGCCCGACGATGACACTGATACGGATCAAAACAGCAGCACCCCGGCCCAAAAGCTGGCGACGCAAACTGTTTTGGGTCGTACTTGGTTTTCTGCTTCTGCTGGTGGCGCTTTACTTCGGCGTGACCAGCGCCGCTTTTCTGAAGAAGGTGGTCCTGCCGCAGTTGAGCCAGGCGCTCAAGGCGGACATCACAGTGGCGGAATTGCAGGTCAGTCCGTTCCGGCGGTTGGTTTTGCAGGACGTGAAAATCCAACCGTGGAACGCCGAACCGGTGCTGACGGTCAAGGAAGCCCGGGCAAATTACAGTCTGTTCAGCATCCTGCGCGGCAACATCAAAGTGTCGGAGCTTACGCTCGAATCGCCGGTGCTGACGATTGTTGAAGACGCGGATGGCCGGAGCAATCTGGATTTTCTCAAGAGTGACGGCGCAACCACACCGGAGGAAAAGCCTGCGGCAGATTCAGCTTCGTCGTCCGGGCTGCGGTTGGACCTCAAACTGGTGACGTTGCACAACGCCACGGTGCGCAGCACGAAGAAGTATTTGAGCGGGGCATCCGATGTGGTCGAGGTGTCGGGACTGAACTTCAAATTGCAAAACCTCGGGAACGGTCAGGCGGGCCAGGTGGAACTGGCGTTGAATGTGGCCTTGGCCGAGGCGGCGCAGCCCAATCGCGCCGCAAGTTCACTGGCGGCCCGGCTCGACGGACAATTCACTTTTGATCTGGCGCCGGACCTGATGCCCAAGGCGATCAAAGGCGGCTTGAATTTGAGCGTGACGAATGCGACGGGAGCGTTGGCGGAACTGAACGCGCTGGTCGCGAAGCTTGATTGCGAAACCACGGCGACCGAGATCAAGCAGGTCGCCTTGCGCTTTAACAAAGCGGAGGTTGCGCTGGGCGAAGTGCGCGTGAGCGGGCCGCTGGATTTGGCCCGCCGGGAGGGCAAGCTGAAGCTTGAAGTGCTCGCGCTGGACCGGCGGGTGTTGAATCTGGCCGGGGCGGCGGGCGGGATTGATTTTGGCACCACCACCATCAATGCCAGCACGGAAATTGAACTCTTGCGTGGCGGCAGCGTGATTTCCCTGGCGGGCCGGCTTGAAGCCGCAGACTTGCAGGTGGTGCAACAAGAGCGCACCTCGCCCACCCTCGGTCTGCGGTGCGATTATGCGACGACGATTGACACCACCGCCAAGACGGTCGAGGTGCGGTTCCTGAATGTTTCCGGCAGCCAAAACGATGAGCCGTTCCTGCAAAGCGAACTGCCGCATTCACTCACCATCGCCTGGGGGGAGGCCGCGCCGCAGGTGAACGACGCTTCGTTCAGCCTGACGGTCGCCGAATTCGATCTTTCGCAGTGGCGGAAGTTTTTGGGGGATAAAACCCTGTCCGGAGACATCGCCGGCACGCTGCAACTGACCGCGCGCAATGATGGCCGGCTACTGCAGGTGGAACTGACCGGCCACGGGGAAGATTTTTCCGCCCGGGTCGGAAGCAATCGCATCAACAATGTGGATGGCCGGTTGACGGCGCGTTTCAGTGTCGCGGATTTGAAGGAAATCAAACTGGAGGGTTTCCGGCTGGAACTCCTGCACCAGGCGCAGTCGGTCTTTGTGGCCACGGCTTTTGGCGGAATGCAGGAGGGCGGGGCGGTCGCCGACCTCGAACTGACCGCGCAGGTCGAACTGGCGCAATTATTCTCGGCACTGCGCGTCCCGGAACTCAGCGTGTCCAACGGCACGTTCAATCTCCAAACGCAGGTGCAGCAAAAGGACGCCCGGCAGAATGTCACGGGCCGGTTCAAACTGACGGATTTTTCCGCAACGCAGGGTGACACGCAACTCACACACCTCGGCGCGGAGTTTGATTTCGCTGTCGCGGCTGAAGACAAAATTATGGAAATCCAGAAGCTGGCGGGTCAGTTGCTCGTCGGTGACAAACCCGGCGGTCGGATTGAGGCCGGCGGGAAAATTGATCTGACCGGCGAGACGGCCCAGGGCCGGGTGCGGGTGACATTTGACGAGGTGAATCAAGAACTGCTGCGGCCCTTCCTGGCTCCGGCGTTGGGGAGCAACCAACTGACTTCCGTCAACGTGTATTCAAGTGCCATCGTGGACTTCGGCGTGGATCAGAAGTTCGCATTGCAGGCTGAAACCCAGATCACCAATCTGGTCGTTTCAACTCCAGAGCATCCGGAAGGCAGCGAGCCCTTGGAAATCCGATTTGGAGTGGACGTGGTGGTCAGCAATCAAGTTTTGAATGTCCGCGGCTGTCATCTCAACTTGACGCCGACCGAGCGGGCTCGGAATGAATTGAACCTCGCGGGCTCGATTGATTTGTCCCAAGCAGATGCGATTTCCGGCCGCTTGAAACTCAGCGCTGAGGCATTGGATTTCACCGGCTATTACGACCTGTTCGGGACTGCTCCCGCTCCGACGACCCCGACCAAATCGCCGCCGCCTGAGCCCAGCGAGCCCGCGTTGGAGCCGGAGGCGACCGTGCTGCCATTTCAGAATTTCACCTGTGACGTCGAGATCGGACATGTTTATCTGCACGAGGTGGATGTCTCCAACTGGCGTTCCACCCTGAAGATTTCCGGCGGGCAGATTACGCTCAACCCCTGCATGTTTGCAGTGAACGGCGGTCCGGTGGAAGTGAACGCGGCTGCCGATCTGGGAGTGCCGGGCTATCGTTATGCCGTCGGTCTCAACGCGCAATCCATTCCCTTGCCCCCGCTGCTGAACACCTTCAGCTCAGGGGCGGGCGACATCGGCGGGCAACTGATGGCGAGCCTCGATTTCAAGGGGGCGGGCGTGACCGGCGCCAGTTTGCAGACCAACCTGACCGGCCAGTTCCACCTCATGAGCACCAACATGACGCTGGCCATCGGCAATGTCCGCGTGCCGATTCTCAACCTGGTCATCAACACGGTTCTCGGCCTGCCGGATTTGATCAGCGGTTTGACCGGGCGCTGGCAGTCCGGACAAATGCGCTGGGCGGAGGAGATCACGGCCCGCCCGATTGAAGTCATGCTTCTGACCGGAGGAATGGAAAGCAGCAGATTGGAGGTCAAGGAGGCGCTGGTCAAAAGCGCCGCCTTTCAGGTCCAGAGCACCGGGGAAATCAAGTTCGCTCCCGATCCGGACGATTCCACCGTGCATTTTCCGTTGCGCGTCTCGCTGGGGCGGCAGTATGCGGAAAAACTGGGGATGGTGTATTTCAACACCCCGGCCAATGAGACTTACATTGCGCTGCCGAATTTTTTGACGATCAAAGGCTCGATCAACAAGGTGAAAACGGATTTCAGTCAGACTGGCTTGTTGCTGCTGACGGGGAAATCGCTGGGGGGGGTCGGACTGGAAACCGGCAAAGCCATTGGGAACGTCGGGCTGGACGCCGGCAAGGCCGTGGGCGACGCGGGGAAATTCTTGTTTGGAACCGCCAGCGGGCTGTTCAAACCGCGTGTCGTAAATCCTGGAACCAATGCGCCCGCCGCCTCCGTCACGAACAACGTCGCCGAACCGAAGAACAAATAGGGCGGCTTCAACTTCTGTAGACACGGCCGGTCCGAGTAACGCGGGTGTTCCGCGTGTAAACGGCTTGGCTTTCCGCGCGCTTTCCGAATACTTCGCACATGGATTCTGTTCTGAATTATCTGGAGCGTAATCAAACGCGCTTTGTGGAGGAGTTGTGTCACTACGTCCGGTTCCGCAGCGTCTCGGCCCAGCCGCAACACGCCAACGACATGAAGGCTTGTGCCGATTGGCTGGTGAAGCATTGTCGCGCGATTGGCTTGGAGGCCGAAGCGCGGGCGACCGGGGGCAATCCCATCGTCATCGCCAAGACGCCGCGCAAGAAGTCCGCGAAGGGCCGGAAACATTTCATGGTGTACGGTCACTACGACGTGCAACCGCCCGAGCCGTTCGATCTGTGGAAGACGCCGCCGTTTCAACCGACGATTCGGGGCAGTTCGTTGTTTGGACGCGGAGCGAGCGACAACAAAGGCCAAAACCTTGCGCATCTCAAGGCGGTCGAGGCGTATCTCAAGACGGGCGCGGAATTGCCGTGCGACCTGACCTTCGTGATTGAAGGCGAAGAGGAAGTCGGCAGCAAAAGTCTCGCGGGGTTTTTGCAGCAGAATCGCGCCGAGTTGCAGTGCGATGCGGTGGTCATTTCCGACACCGGCATTCCCAGCCCGAAGCATCCGGCGCTGACTTACGCGTTGCGCGGGATTGCCGCCTGTGAAATCACCCTGCATGGGCCGTCGCGCGATCTGCATTCCGGCATCTTTGGCGGCTCGGTGGAGAATCCGGCGCTGGCGTTGAGCCGGCTGCTCGCCAAGGTGCATGACGCGAAGGGGCGCATTGTCATTCCACATTTTTACGATGACGTCGTGCCGCTCACGAAATACGAACGCAAACAGATGGCCCGCGTGCCGTTCAACCGGAACGCGTATCGGAAATTTCTCGGCGTGCCGGAACTGCATGGCGAGAGTGGATTCACCCCCGACGAACAGCGCACCGCTCGGCCGACGTTTGAGATCAACGGTCTCACCAGCGGTTATCAAGGGGAGGGGAGCAAAACCATCGTCCCGTCGTGGGCGAAGGCGAAAATCACCATGCGGCTCGTGCCGGGCCAGCAGCCCGCCAAGGTCATCAAGGCCGTGCGCGCCTTTTTGAAAAAACATTGCCCGCCCACGGTGACGATGGAGGTCGAGACCGGTCATGGTGCGGAGGCTTACATGGTGTCGCCGACGAGCGCTGAGGCGCAGGCAGCGCTGCGAGCCTTGAAGACCGCTTTCGGTTATGAACCGGTGTTGTTGCGCGAAGGCGGTTCGATTCCGATCGTGAATCAGTTCAAGAAAATCCTCGGGGCCGACACGCTGCTGCTCGGGCTGGCCTTGCCCGATGACAACGCGCATTCGCCCAACGAGAAGTTTGATCTCAACATCTTCGCCCAGGGACAGCGCTTGAGCGCCTTGCTCTGGCAGGAACTCGCGAAGTAATCGGCATGAGCGACAAAGTCCGCAGCAGAACCCTGCGCCGCCGTTTCGGCGTCTTCTGCATTGCCGCCGCGATCCTCATGTTGATCTGCGGCGAAACGGTCTTGCGGGGGACGCTGGCGCAGAATGCCGTGCTGCTGTTGGTTTACTGGATGACGTGCTTCATCCTCACCGCACTGGCGGCGGGCGTGGCGATCACCGAAGCGGCCCGCGTCGCGCGGGAAAGCCGGGAGGAGCAGCGGACGCTTTTGACGCAGACGTTGCAGGAGGTGGAACGCGAAAAACGGGAGCGCGGGAAATTGAAATGATCCACCTCGCCGGCCAGAAGTTTGGCGCTTACGCAAAATTGCCAGCGCAAGCGAGGCGGTTTTCCGCGAAACTTACCCGACAGCCCCCAAGGTTTCCCGGGGACACTAATCCGAACCACACTGAATTGTGGGTTTTGTGAAATTGCAGTCTATTGATGGCACAAACTGAATGCAAAGCACAACGCTCACAGACAAATTTTCCAAGCCGGCCGCGGTTGAACTTCCCGAACCACAACGCAGCGCCCTGATCAGGCTGCTGGGGGATGAAGATCCGACGGTTTATCAGGCGGTTAAGGAGAAAATCATCTCGCTCGGCAGCGACACCCAGGTCTGGCTCAAACCCTGCCAGCTCAGTGGCGATCCAATGATCCGCCGCCACGCGCAGGAGATCGTCCGCCACTTCGACCGTGAACTGGCCGACACCCGGTTCATGGCCTACTGCCTGCAGGACGAGGCGCAAATTGATCTGGAAAAGGGCGCGCTGCTCATGGCGCTGACGGAATATCCCGACATCAACCCGGCGGCCTACAGCGCGATCCTGGACGACCTCGCCGGTGAATTGCGCGAATGGCTGGCGGCGGGCGACCAGCAGGAACGCCTGCTGGTGCGCGTGAACCAATTCCTGTTCGAGGAAAAGGGGTTCACGGGCAACATGGAAAACTATTACGACCCGGAGAACAGCTTCATCAATCGCGTGTTGGATCGGCGCACGGGCAACCCGGTTTCGCTCTGCCTGGTTTACACCTTGCTGATGCGCCGGCTCGGCTTCCCGGTTTCCGGCGTCGGTCTGCCGGGTCACTCGGTCTGCCGGTTCAATTCCGACACGGAGGAGGTTTACATTGACGCCTTCAACCTCGGCAAGCTGCTCACGCGGAATGATTGCATCGAGCATCTCACGCGCTGCAAGCACGAGATGCGCGAGGAATATCTCCAACCCATGGGCGCACGCCGGATGCTGGCCCGCATGTGCGGCAACCTTGAACAAATCTACATCGAACTGAAGCGCGACAACGATGCTTCACGCGTGCAGCGCTACCTGTTCGCTTTGACGCGCTGAACGGCAGCGCGGATTGCGTCGCAAAACTCAGAACCCAACCCAAAACGTCCGTCATGATCCCGTGACGGACGTTTTGTTTGCGGCGCTCAATCCGGCAACGCCTTCCATTGCTGCCGGGCCACGTGCGGGTCCACTCGCGCGAGGAAGAAGTAGGCGCAGCGTTCCTTGAAACGCGTCCAGAAGCTGCGCGAGCGTTTCCACGCGGCAAGCTCCACCGGCTGGCTGTGACGCAACACGTCGGCAAAAATCTCCCGCGCTTCCGCCACCAACTGCGGTTGCTCAAAACGCACCATCAGCTCGTAATTGATGCTCAAGCTGCGCGGATCGAGATTGGCCGAACCGACGTAGATGGCCGCGTCAAAGATCAGCAGCTTGGCGTGCAGGATCTGCGGTTGATACTCGTGAATCTGCGTCCCCGCCTTCAGCAACCGGCGATACAAACTGTGCGCGGCGAGTTGCGACAAGGCCACGTCGGATTTTCCAGCGAGAAGCAATTGCACCGTGCCACCGGTGCGGGCGATGCGCGCCAAGCCCCGCCGGATGTGCCACGTCGGCAGAAAATACGCCTCGATGATCTGCGCGCGGCGGGCGTGCCGCAAATCCCGGTGCAACGCGCGCCGGATCGGATTCCAACCCCGGCCCGGCCCGCCGAGAAGCAGTTGCTCGGCCCCGGAAATCACGGTGCGCTTCTGCTTGGTTTGCCGCAACCGGATGATGCGCTTGTGCCGGAAGTCGGCGAGCGCGAACATTTCATCGAATGATACGGCCAGGTCCTTGGCAAGTTCACCCTCGAAGCGCAAGCCAAGATCACGCCAGCCGCGTGTGACTCCATCGCCGGCGTATTCCTGCGAGATGTTGAAGCCGCCGATGAACGCGACCACTTCATCGCAGACGAGCAGCTTGCGATGATTGCGGATGGTGGCGCGTTTCAACGCGAGTGGATTGAAGATCCGCGCCTCGCCCCCGGCGGCAACCAGGCTGGAGAAGAAGTCACCCGGCAGAGTGAGCGAGCCGATGCCGTCGGCCAGCACCCGGACGCGCACGCCGCGCTGTTGGGCCCGCAACAAGGCGGCCAGAAAGACGCGCCCGATTTCATCGTCGGAAAAAATATACGTTTCAAGCCGGACCGAAACCCGCGCCACCTCAATAGCCGCCAGCATGGCGGCAAAGGCTTCTTCGCCGGTGCGCAACCATTTCCACGTGGCGATGCGGGATGAAACCATGCCCGGAGATTATTCATTTGGAATGAAATTGGCAAACGACGGGTGTGACCTAAACTGCCGCGCCGCTTAGTCTCTTACTCTTAATCTTGTTCTTAATCTTAATCTCCCGGGTCGGGAGATTAAGAAAAAGATTAAGAGCAAGATTAAGAACCGCGGCGGGGAGCGGCAGTTCCAGTCACACCCGTGTGACCTAAGCTGCCGCGCAGGCCCGGGAGCGCCGGCGTCCCGCCGGCGAGACTCCGCTGCTGCCACGGAGACCGAGACTCGCCAGCGTCCCGCTGGCGCTCCCGGGTTGGGCCGCTCCGCGCGCAGTTATTCTTACAGTCGCAAACGACTTGTCCGCCGAAAATATAAGTTCTAACGCTGGACGTGTTTTGGCATCTATAAGCTTGTGAATCGCGTTGTCACCCTGTTCCTCGCCGCCATTGCGGTGCTATTCGCCCCACCGGCGGACGCCGCCGCCACGCGCGCCTCGCTTGTTTTGTCGGCCCGCGAGGCCAAGCCCGGCACCACCATCATGGCGGCGGTGCGGTTGGAGATGTCGCCCGGCTGGCACACGTATTGGAAAAATTCCGGCGCTTCAGGCATTCCGACCAGCATCCAGTGGGAATTACCACCGGGCATCACGGCGGGCGAAATCAGTTGGCCGGTGCCGGAAAAGTATGTTCTCGAAAAACTCGATGACGACGGAAAGCTCATTCCTGGCGCGCTGGATTTTGATCAGACCACCTACGTGCATCACGATGAGGCCGCGCTGCTCGTGCCGCTGACGATCGCGCCGGATTTCGCCGCGGGGAAGATCGAGATCAAAGCCCTGGTCAAGTGGCTCGAATGTCAGGTCAGTTGTGTGCCCGGAAAACAGAACGTCGCCGCAGAGTTGCAAATCGGCCCGGTGGAAACGCCTTCCGACGATGCTGCCAAATTTTCCGGCTGGCGCGAGCGGTTGCCGCAAGCGAGCGCCTCCCTCCAGCCGCAAGCCCGCTGGGAAGGTTCGGGCGCGGATAAGAGCCGATCGCTGTTGATCACCTGGCAGGCGGGTGAAGCGACCGGGGCGTGGGATTTTATCCCGGACAGCGACGACGGTTTTGAGATGCAGCATCAAACGGAACTGGTTTCCACCAACGCGGGCACCGTGGTCTTGCGGAAGCGGATCACCATCTCCGCGGACAAATGGCCGGCGGAAATTTCCGGCCTGCTCATCCAGGAACGTGTCGGTAAGCACGAGGGCTATGCCGCGCAACTCAAGATTGCTGGCGCGGCTGCAACGGTGGAGAAAAAGCCGCTCTGGCTCTGGCTGATTTACGCGTTTGTCGGCGGATTGATCCTCAACATCATGCCGTGCGTGTTGCCGGTGATCGCGCTGAAGATTCTCGGCTTCGTGGGTCAGGCCAAGGAAGCGCCCGGTCGGGTGCGGATGCTCGGATTGGTCTATGCGGTCGGAGTGCTGGTTTCTTTCCTCGTGCTGGCTTCCGTCATCATCGCCATCAAGGCGGCCGGACATAAAGCGGGTTGGGGCATGCAATTCAGCAACCCGCAATTCGTCGTCGGCATGGCGGCGCTCATTACGCTGGTCGCTCTGAATTTGTTCGGGGTGTTTGAGGTGACCTTGGGCGGGCGGGCGCTGGGAGCGGCGGGCGAATTGGCGTCGCAGCATGGCGCGTCCGGTGCGTTCTTCAACGGCGTGCTGGCCACCGCGCTCTCGACGCCGTGTTCCGCACCGTACCTTGGCGCGGCACTGGGATTCGCCTTCTCGCAGCCTGCGGGAATCATCGTGCTGATCTTTCTGACTGTCGGCCTCGGCCTCGCGGCGCCGTACGTCATTCTCTCGTGGCAACCGGCGTGGTTGAGGTTTTTACCGAAGCCCGGTGCATGGATGGAAAAGTTCAAGATCGCAATGGGCTTCCCGATGCTAATCACGGCGGTGTGGCTGGCAAGTCTGGTGGGAACTTTCTACGGCGAGCAATCCTGGTGGGTGGGCGTATTTCTCGTGTTACTAGGCGCGGCGGCGTGGGTGTTCGGAGAATTTTACCAGCGCGGCAGCCGGGGTCGGAGTGTGGGGATCTTGTTCACCATGCTGCTGTTGGCGACCGGCTATCTCTGGGCGTTGGAATCCGGGTTGGATTGGCGGCATCCGCAGCAACAGACCGAAACCGGCGACAAAATCGCCAACGCTCCGAAAGGTTATGCGTGGCAGCGCTGGAGTCTCGACGCGGTCCATCAAGCGCGCGCCGAGGGCAGGGTGGTGGTAGTGGATTTCACGGCCTCGTGGTGTCAGACCTGCAAGATCAGCGTGAAGCCTGGGTTTGAGTCGCCCGCCGTCATCGCCCGCTTGAAAGAACTCAATGCCGTGGCGTTGCTGGCGGATTACACCTCCTTTCCCAAGGTGATGACCGAAGAGCTGGAGAAGTTTGGTCGTTCGGCGGTGCCGATGGTGCTGGTGTATCCGCGTGATGCGACGAAGCCCGCAATGGTGTTGAATGAGCCGCTGCCGTTTCCCGCGCCCTATGGCCCGGTGATTTTGAGCGCGCTGGAAAAACTCTGATCGCCATTGGATTGAGCGATCGCCGCGGCCTGTTGCTCTTCGCTACTGGATTTGGGCCGAGAGGGCCGACGTGTTTCTCCCCCAAGCTCACCATCGGCCCTCTCTCGCACTGCCCGTCTGAGACTCCTCTAAACCGAAGATCAATTTCTAACAACCAACCGCGAGGATAGAGTAACGCAAACCGGCATTCTCACAATTCCACCGAACTCCTGACCGTAATCCAGTGGAGTCACCGGGGCAGGGAGGGATAACTTCCAACTTCCAACGTTCAACCTCCAACTTTGAAGTGACCGCGTGTTGCAAGAGTCGGCCTTGAATGTTGAGCGTTGGATGTTGAATGTTCGGAGTTTTCCTGCGGCTGCGGACTGGCAATCAATGCGCATCTTTGGCTAAATCCTGCCGTGCCGCGCCGACCTCACTACCGACTTCCTGCCGAAAGCAGGGGCGCCGGCGGAGTTTTCTTCTGGCTGTTTCTGGTGCTGGTGGTCGCCATCGTCGGGGTTGTCTGGTGGCAATCGCGTCCGCCCGGGCGACCACCGAATGCGCAACGGCAAATCGTTGTTGCGGCTGCCACCAAGCAATCGCCTTCGATCCACCTCGCCCAGGCCGTCGCGCCAAAAGCGACTGACGCGCCTGCACGGACTGTGACGACCCCGGCTTTGCCGGCCACCAACCGCGCCGCCGTCTTGAACGTAACCGCGACAAATCCGCCGGACGTGACTGTGGCAAAACCAGAGCCATTGCCAGAGGACGTCGGGACGAATGGTTTTCCTCGCGCGCCCCGCAATCCGCTGGAGATTCAGGTGGCGCTCGCGCGACACGCATTTTCCCCGGGTTCGATTGATGGCGTGAACGGCTCGCAGACGCGCGCGGCGTTGCAGGCTTTTCAGCGGGAGCGCGGCTTGATTGCGACCGGTGAATTCGATGCGGCCACGCGCAAGGTATTGGTTTTGGAAACCGCGCCGTTGACCACCTACCTCGTCACGAGCAACGATCTGGCGCGCTTGCAGCCCATCAGCAAGACGTGGCTCGGCAAATCGCAGCAAAGCGCCTTGGATTACGAAACGCTGCTCGAACTGGTCGCTGAAAAAGGACACGCGTCGCCGACATTGACGCGCAAGCTGAATCCCGGCGTGAACTGGACGAACGTCAGCGAGGGCACGGAGCTGAAGATTCCCGCCGTCGAATATCCCGCGCCGAAGAAGAAAGCCGCGTTCGTCCGCATCAGTCTGGCCGAGCGTTGTCTGCAAGCGTTTGACGAGAGCACGAATCTGGTGGCGCATTTCCCGTGCAGCATCGCCGCCAAGTTCGAGAAGCGTCCGGTGGGGGAACTGCACGTCATTGCCGTGGCGCCGAATCCTGATTACACGTTCAACCCCGAGGTGTTTCCTGAATCCGAGGAGGCGCAGCAGTTGAAGAAGAAGTTGATCCTGCCGCCCGGCCCGAACAATCCCGTCGGCACGGCTTGGATCAGCTTGGATCGTCCCGGCTACGGCATGCACGGTACGCCCAACCCGGAGCAGGTGGGCCGCACGGAATCGCATGGCTGCTTCCGGCTCGCGAACTGGAATGCGGATTATCTGATCAAACTCGTCTGGGTGGGAATGCCGGTGTGGGTCGAGCCGTGACCGAATCGGTCATTTCCCGGCTTGTGTGCCAAAGTTCAGTGCGTTTACCCTCCGGCTTGTCACCTGAAACCAGTTCGCCACCAACGCAACTCAACCGGACCAAATCCCTACCTATGAAAACGATCACAATGCTCGGCACGACTCTCCTGCTCACCGGCTCGCTTTTCGCCGCCGACCCCAATCCGAAAGATGACGTTGCCAACGCCGCAACGAAACTTGGCGGGAAAGATAATTACAGTTGGAAGACCGTCGTCGTCGTTCCTGAAAGCGCGCCATTCAAACCCGGCCCCACGGACGGCAAGACCGAGAAGGGCGGTGTTACTTACTTCACTCTGAGCTTTGGCGACAACACCACCCAGATTTATTTGAAGGGCGACCAGGCGGCGGTCACCAATCCTGACGGCGGTTGGCAATCACTCGCTGAATTGGATGGAAGCGAAGGACCGGGCCGATTCCTCAACCGAGTCATCAAGAATTTCAAAGCCCCCGCCGCACAAGCCAAGGAACTTGCTGACGCTGCCAAGGAACTCAAAAAAGAGGGCGATGCCTACTCCGGCGACATGACCGAGGAAGGGGCTAAGGGACAATTTAGATTCGGCAACGCCACCGGCGCAAAAGGCTCGGTGAAATTCTGGGTCAAGGACGGACAACTCGCCAAATACCAATTCAAAGTCACGGGCAAGGTGGACTTCAACGGCAACGAAATCGAAGTTGATCGGGACACCACGGTTGAGATCAAAGATGTCGGCACGACAAAAATTGAAGTGCCCGCCGACGCGAAGAAGAAACTTGAACCAGCGCCGGCCCCGGCTGTTGCCCCGGCTGAAAAAAAGTCAGCCTGACTTGCCACTTCAATATCCGATCATTTGCCGCGTGCGGGCGGCAAGTTGCCAACATTCTTTGTAGCCCACGCTGCGCGCAAGTTGGATGGCTTCGGCGAAGTTCATCCCGACTTCCTCGGGCTTGTGCGCGTCCGAACCGAATGTGATGGGTACGCCTTTCGCAAACGCGAGTTCCAGAATTTGTCGGCTGGGATAAATCTCTTGGCAATCCTTGCGCAGCCCGGCGGTGTTGAGTTCGATGGCGCAATCGTGCTTCTTGACGGCAGTGAGGAAACGCTCGTAGAGCGGTGTGCAATCCTTGGTCGGGCGATGGCTGAACTTCTTCGGCAGATCGGCGTGACCGATGATTTCAAACAGACCGGTTTCCGCTGCGCGCGTGAGCCAGTCGAAATAGACCGACCATACTTCAAACGTGTCGCGCTCTTTCCACTTGGCGAGCTGGAACGGACTGTCAATCGCCCAATCCTCGGAGACATAGTGGACCGAGCCGATGAAATAATCCCACGGATGCCGCGCCGCTAGGTCGCGAATCCATTCCTCCTGCCCGGGCAGATAATCCACTTCCAGCGCGAGGCGGATGGTGAGTTGCGGGAAGTCGCGCTGCGCCCGGCGGACTTGCTCCACGTATTCATCGAGCTGGCGATTGAACATGCGCCAGTCGTCAAAATCATCGCGCGCCATCGGCGAGTGATCCGAGAAGCCGATCTCGGTGAAGCCAAGCTCCACGGCGCGACGCGCGTAATCCACCGGCTCGCCGCTGGCGTGGCGGCAAAGCGGCGTGTGCATGTGATAATCTGGCGGCAACTTCACAAGAGGTGAGATTTCAATGGGAGAAAAGACGTTTCAATCGCGCAAGTGCCAACTCCAAACGCTCATCAGCGAGTGAGGTTTGGCGCAGGCGCGATTCGACAACCGCAGTTTGGATAAGTTTGTGCCGCAACAATTCGGTCACGAAACTGGTGTCCTTTTCGCGTCCGGCGGCCAGCTTCGCCACAGCGAGATCGTTGACTTCGAGACACAAGCCGCACCCATTGCCGGTATTGGCATTGCGGACAGCCACCAGGCGGTCTTTCCACCCGGGCGGCAGGATGGCGGTTTCTTCCGCCACGCCGTGTGCGTAATAACCAAACGTCTGATGGAACGGCGACCCCTCGCCGATGGAGCCGTCAATCAGATCAGCATCAGCAGGACTGCGAAAAGTGAACACATCCGCCTCGATGGAAACCAGAAGATTGGCGGGCGCATCAGGAAACTGCCCCAGCACCGCCTGACTGCCGATGATAACAATTTCCGGCGCGCCGGTGATGCCGGAGGCCGCCCGGATGATGTGCTCAAGCTGCGGGCGTTGCATGACGGAAACGCTGTTTGACCTCCCAGACTTCGCGGGCGTCCAAAATCCCGGCGAACGGAGAATTTTGGCGGAGACGTTGCGCCGCTTCGCTTTCAGAAGTCAGCACGGCGCAGATTTCCTCCAGTGGATGGTTGAGGAGTTCGCGCCATTCTGTGTAACAACGGAGCAGGGTCGGGGCATTGCTGTTTTGCCGGGACCAACGGTCCAGATTGTCGTGCGCGATTCGAAGCAAAGCGGGTTGCTGTCGCAGGCGCAAGGCCGTGCGCCGCCCCAATTCAAGGCTGATCTCGTCTAGCAACTCGTGACTCACGCGAGCAACTTAGCTGGGTGGCAAGGGCTGGTCAACGCTGCCCGCCGCTACGGGTGTGACTGGAAGTGCCGTGCGGTTGGCCTACTCCGGGAGCGCCAGCATCTTGTTGGCGAGTTGCAATTAGATTTGACTCCAGAAACTCGCCGGCAGGACGCCAGCGCTCCCAGGACTACGCGGCAGTTTCAATCACACCCCGCCGCTACCAGTACCGCTGGCGTGGCGGGAATATCACGCCTTGGAGTGTTGAAGGTTGGGCAAGACCTGTCGAATCAAAATCCGAGCCGGACAATCGTCATGTCTGCGTGAATCGCCCGACGAATTCATCCGCCGACATGGCATCCAATGCTCCAACGGATGCAAATAGCGAAAGAATTTCCGCTGTTCGGTTGCCAGAAAAACAGGTCTCGGCGGTAGCCTTAAATTTCTCCACGAGCAACGGAATGCCCTCGGCCCGGCGACGGCGATGGCCGACGGGGTATTCTACTTCGACCTTGTCCGTCGCGTTGCCGTCGCGGAAAAAGATTTGCACGGCATTGGCGATGGAGCGTTTGTCGGCTTCTAGGTATTCGCGGGTGTAACGCGGTTCTTCCTTCACGACCATCTTGGAGTGCAGGGCATCAATGCGCGGGTCGGCAGCGGTCGCATCTTCGTAATGATCGGCCGTGAGCGTGCCGAAGATGAGGCCGATGGCGGTCATGTATTGCAGGCAATGATCGCGGTCGGCGGGATTATGCAGCGGGCCGGTCTTGTCAATGATGCGGATGGCGGACTCGTGGGTGTGAATCTCGACGCGTTCGATCTGGTCAAGCGTTTGTGACGGAGCACGGCTGTCCCCAGCCGCAGCGCGCTCGGTCTGGCCATATTGCTGCGGCAGAGGGCTGCCGCGCTCCGCAAAATACTTTTGATGCAGCTTGATCGCGGCTTCGACGGCGGTTTGCGCGTGGAACTCGGCGGGGAAGGAAATCTTGAACAGCACGTTCTCCATCACGTAACAGCCGAACGGTCGCGCCAGTTTGATGGGCTGGCCCTTGAACAGCACGTCGCTGAAACCCCATTTGGGCGCGGAGAGAGCGGACGGATAACCCATCTCGCCTTTGACGGCCATGAACGCGTGTTGCACAGCGCGGGCGGTGGCATCGCCGGCGGCCCAGGATTTGCGCGAACCGGTGTTGGGCGCGTGGCGATAGGTGCGGAGCGCGCCGCCATCGAGCCAGGCGTTGGAGACGGCGTTCATGATCTGTTCATGGGTGCCGCCGAGCAGATGCGTGGCGACCGCGGTCGAAGCAATGCGGACGAGCAGGACATGATCGAGGCCGACGCGGTTGAAACTGTTTTCGAGCGCGAGGATGCCTTGGATTTCGTGCGCCTTGATCATTGCGAGCAGAATGTCATGGACAGTATAACCCGAAGTCCCCTCACCCCGTCCCTCTCCCCATCCGATGGGGAGAGGGTGTCCGCCAGGATGGGTGAGGGGATTTGTCGCGTTTTGACTTGCGAAGTCCGCCACGGCGAGAATGGCACCGAGATTATCCGAGGGATGCCCCCATTCCGCGGCGAGCCAGGTGTCGTTGAAATCCAGCCAGCGCACGAGGGTGCCGATGTTGAACGCCGCTGTGACGGGATCGAGCACGTAGTTCGTTCCGGGCACACGTGCGCCGTTGGGCACGATTGTTCCCGGCACGACCGGTCCGAGCAACTTGGTGCAGGCGGGATATTTCAGCGCGAGCAAGCCACAGCCGAGCGTGTCGAGCAGGCAATAGCGCGCCGTGTTCAATGCTTCTTCGCTGGGCGAATGGTAATCGCAGACGTAATCAGCGATCTGGCGGAGCAGGGGATCGAACGGCGGACGATTGGAGGTGTTGATGGGTGCGGACATGATACGAGCGTCGGATTAGCGGGTGACCATGTGCCAACCATAGAGCGCGACACCGGTCACGGGCAGCAACCCGCCGATGATGCCGCCGATGATGCCGGCGGCCTTGGGGCGGAGAAATTTTTCAAGAAGGTGTGTCAGGTAGCCGCCAGCGAACCAGCCCACCGGTGTGCAGACCAAGAAGCTGATCAGGCCGAACGTGCGCGCGGCAGAGAGGTTTTGAAAGTTCCGCGTCAGGATGGCGTAAGGAATGGCAATGGCCACCAAACCACCGATGGCACCGACGACGGCGCCGATGACCGCGCCAAGATTCTCTTTCCCAATACTGGGTTCGCTGGGTTCGTTCATGAATGCAGGGGGCAAATTATCGTTGTGCCATCGGCACGTAGGGCCGCGGTTGCGGCCCGGTGTATTCAGCGGTGGGACGGATGAGGCGATTGTGTTCGCGCTGCTCGGCGACATGCGCCGACCAGCCGGACGTGCGCGCGATGACAAAGATGGGCGTGAACATCGGGGTCGGGATGCCGCAGAAGTGATAGGCCAGGGCGCTGTAAAAATCCAGGTTGGGAAACAGCTTCTTCTCACGCCACATCACGGTTTCGAGACGTTCGGCGATGGCGAGCAGGTTTTTGTTCGCATCGGTGGTGGCAAGTTTCTTCGCCAGCTCCTTGATCGGGGCGGTGCGCGGATCGCTGGTTTTATAGACGCGATGGCCGAAGCCCATAATGAGTGCCTTGTGTCGCAGCATGCTGAGCAAACCGGCTTCGGCTTCATCGGGCGAATTGAATTTCTGGATCAGTTCCATCGCGGCTTCGTTTGCGCCGCCATGCAGCGGGCCGCGCAATGTGCCGATGCCGGAGCAGATAGCCGAGTAATAATCCGCCAGTGTAGAGGTCGTGACACGCGCGGCGAAGGTGGAAGCGTTGAACTCGTGCTCGGCGTAGAGAATCAGCGAGGCGTCGAGCGCGCGGATGCGGGTTTCGTCCGCAGGTTTGCCGAGCAGCAGATGCAGGAAGTGCGCGGCCAGGTTGGGCGCGGCGACGGCGGTTTCGATACGCTGGCCGGTCGAATGAAATTGATGCCAGTAGAGCAGGATGGACGGAAACGCAGCGAGCATCCGGTTGGAGACGGTGTGCAGATCGCGATGGCCACCTTCAGTTTCGATACAGCCAAGCGCGGAGCAACCGGTGCGTAAGACGTCCATCGGGTGTGTGGAGGCGGGAAGTTGTTCCAAAACCGTCTTGAGCGGCGTGGGTAATCCACGCAGCGAGGCGAGCTTGTGCTGGTAGCTCTCCAGTTCGCTGTGTTTGGGCAGATGACCGTAGAGCAGCAGGTAGGCGACTTCCTCAAAGGTCGCCTGTGCCGCCAGATCACCGATGGCGTAGCCGCGATAGGTGAGGCCGAGGTCTTCTTTGCCAACGGTGGAGATGCTTGTCTCGCCGGCGATGATTCCCGCGAGCCCGCCCGGTTTTTTATCTGCGCTCATGGTTTCGCTCCTTTCTTTAACGCATCGTAGCCGAGGAACTCGTAAAGCTCGGCGCGCGTCTGCATCTGTTTTACCACGCGGCGTTGGGTGCCGTCATTGCGGATGATCTGGAAGGTTTTCAGCGCGGCGGCATTCATGGCGCGGAAGGCGGAAAGCGGGTAGAGCACGAGTCGCGCGCCCGCCGACTTCAGTTCGCGTGTCGTGAACAGCGGGGTTTTGCCGAACTCGGTGATGTTGGCGAGCACGGGGATTTTCACCGCTGCCGTGAACTTCCGGTATTCCACCAACGTCGTCAGGGCTTCGGCAAAAATCATGTCGGCGCCCGCTGCGTGATAAAGTTTGGCGCGTTCGATGGCCGCATCAATGCCTTCCACGCCCGCCGCGTCGGTGCGCGCCATGAGGACGAACTGGGGATCAGTCTTACCCGCGACAGCAGTTTTGAGGCGCGCGACCATTTCCTTGGCGGGGACGAGTTGTTTGCCGGGCAGATGACCGCAGCGCTTGGCTTCGACCTGGTCTTCGAGATGAATTCCCGCTGCGCCTTCGCGGATCATTTCACGTACAGTGCGCTTTGGATCGTCCCAGCCAGTATCGGCGTCCACGAGGAGCGGAAGTCTCGTCGCACTCGTGATGCGCCGCACATCAATCAACACATCATCCAGCGTCGTGAGGCCGATGTCCGGCACGCCGTAGCTGGCGTTGGCGACGCCCGCGCCGGAGAGATACAATGCGCGGAAGCCGGCGTTCTCGGCGAGGATTGCCGCATAGGCGTGGATTACTCCGGCGAGTTGCAGCGGTCGCTCGGTGCGCAACGCCGCGCGAAGTCGCGCGCCAGCAGAGTCGGAGATGTGTTTTCCTTTGCGACGAGTTGCGTTCACGTGCCCGCAAGCTTCCTCCGAGACAAGGGCTTCGGCAAGACGAAGTTTAATCCGTCCGCTTATACCGAGGATTAACCCGAGCGAGCATGAATTTGACAATTAACGCACATACTTGACGCTTGCCCCTTCCAAGCTCGGACTTAAGCTGATGGACGTGGATCGGTTCACAGGCACAAATTCTGACCGGCATTTTTTCCTGCTGGCCGTGATGATTTACGGCATCAGCATGATCTACTCGGTTTTCTTGTGGCGAAAGGGGTTTCGCCGCGATGACCGGGTGAACTACATTTTGCTGCTGGCGGCGTTCGCGTTGCACACTGCCGCGCTGTTCCAGCGCGGCTTTTCGCTGAACCGTTGCCCGGTGAACAATCTCTTCGAGGCGACGATGTTCTTCACGTGGGCTACGACGCTCACCTATCTGCTGATCGGGATGCTGCCACGCTTCCGATTTGTGGGTGCGTTTGCGGCACCGGGGTTGTTTGCCGTGGGGGTGTTTGCGCTGATGCCGTCATTGGATCCGCCGCATGGGCCGAAACCGGAATTCTCCGGCGCGCTGACCAGCTTGCACGCAGCGACCATCATGCTGGCTTACGGCGCGTTTGGCCTGGGGGCGGTGGCGGCGGCGATGTTGCTGACGCAGCAGCACAATCTGAAGTTCAACAAACTGCGCGCGGTGCTGTCGCTGTTGCCGCCGGTGGAGCGGCTGGACGTGGTGGCGTCGCGCGTGACGTTGATCGGGTTTGTTTTGCTGACAATCGGGCTGGCGGCGGGCGGGCGGTTGCCGCGTCCGGAGGGCGTCGCGTATTGGAGCGACGCCAAAGTAATGTGGTCGGCGTTGCTTTGGGTTTTGTATGCGGGCCTGGTGTTTGGGCATATGCGATCCATCTTTACCGGCCGCCGGTTTGCGTTCGGGTTGATCGGAATTTTTGTCTTCCTACTGCTCACGTTTTGGGGGACGAATCTGCTGTCCACCCTGCATCAACAACCATGAGCATCATCGTCATCGGCCTCAGCCATCGCACGTCGCCCGTGGAATTGCGGGAGCGATTCGCATTTGCCGAAGCGAAGATTCCCGAGGCGTTGCAACAGCTCCGGAGTGCTGGGCTCGCAGATGAGGCCGTGATTCTTTCAACGTGCAACCGGGTGGAATTGTATGTCGTGACGCCGCTGGAGCCGGTCAAGGCGGGGAAAGAATTGAAGAGGTTTCTCGGCCAGATCCACGCACAAAACCCTCCGGATGGCGATGAGTTTTATTCCCTGCTCGAACCGCATAGCGTGCATCACTTGTTCAAGGTCGCCTGCGGCCTTGACTCGATGGTGCTGGGCGAAACGGAAATTCTCGGGCAACTCAAGAAGGCCTACGATCTCGCGCTTCAGGGTAGTCACACCGGAGCGCGGTTGAACAAGGCGTTTCAACGGGCGTTCAATGTTGCCAAGCATGTCCGCACGGAAACGAACATCCAGCGCGGCAGCATTTCGGTGGCATCGGTCGCGGTGGAGCTGGCCGAGAAGATTTTCAGTTCGCTGGCGGGCCATGACGTCATGGTGATCGGCGCGGGGGATACGAGCGAGAAGACCGCACGTGCTTTGCTGTCACGCGGCGCAAAGAGCATCGTGGTGGCGAATCGTTCCCACGATCGCGCTGAGACGCTTGCGAAAGATCTGGGCGGGCGCGCGGTGCAATTCGACGATTGGGCGCGGGAGTTTGAAAAGGTTGACATCGCCATCAGCAGCACATCCGCGCCGCACCATATTCTGGATCGCGCCAAGCTTGAACCGCTGATGAAATCACGCCGGCATCGTCCGTTGCTGTTGATTGACATCGCCGTGCCGCGGGACATTGATCCAGCGGTGAACCAGATGGACAACGTCTATCTCTACAACGTGGACGATCTACAGACCATTGCGACCGACTATCTCGAACAACGCAAGGAAGAGATCGCGAAGTGCGAGGCGATCATCCACGAGAAGGCCAAACCGCTGCTGGAGCAATGCGCCGGAGCTGGATTCGCCGCCCACACAGCAGCCAACACGCAGAGCGCAATTTGATCTCATGGCAACGGAACGTCCGATCCTCATCGCTACCCGGGGCAGCGCGCTTGCGCTCGCGCAAACGCGCCTGATCCTGGCGCAATGTCGGCAGGCGTTCCCGGAACTGAAGTTTGATTATCAGGTCATCAAGACCACCGGCGACAAGTTGCAGACGGCTTCGATGGCGAAGACTGATCCGAGTTTGCCAAAGGGTTTGTTCACGAAGGAACTTGAAGTGGCATTGCTCAATGGTCAGGCCGATCTCGCGGTGCATAGCTTGAAGGATTTGCCGACGGAATTGCCGGCGGGCCTGGTGTTGGCCGCGACGCCGCAGCGGGAAAATGTGCGGGATGTTTTGATTTATCGCGCGGCGGGGCGCGGAAAATTCCGCGGTTTCCAGGCGAACGCAAGGCTTTCGGATTTTCCCCAAGGCGCAACCATCGCCACCAGCAGCACCCGACGCAAAGCGCAGTTGCTCGTCGCCCGACCGGACTTGAACGTGGTGGAGATTCGCGGCAACGTCACCACGCGCATGACGAAGGTGGCGGAGCGCGAAGAGTTGGACGCGACCATTCTCGCTTTGGCGGGAATCACCCGGTTAAAATTTACAATCGCCGTAGATGGCAAATTGGACGGTGAGGGCGTGCCCGAGGGCCTGTCGGCTTCAATCATCGACGTGGACACGATGCTGCCGTGTGTGGGGCAGGCGGCCATCGGGATCGAAATTCGCGTCAATGATGAGCGGTTGAGCAGGATTTGCGAGCGGTTGAACCATCTCGATACATTTCTGGCTGTGACCGCCGAGAGAGCCTTCTTGCATGGCATGGGCGGCGGCTGTCAAAGTCCGGTCGCGGCGTATGCGGAAATTGCCGGAGACAAAATCAAGATGCGGGCGGTTTCCTTCCGGGATGGCCCAGCCAAACGTGTCGAGAGGCAACGCACGGTGAATGAGGCGGTTTCCTTGGGCGAAGACGTGGCCGCAACTCTACGCTGAACAAAGAGGGGATGTTGCGCACGCGGACTGCGCAACACGCTCGAAAGCATCGCCACGCCTTCCCGGGTGAAAACGTACGGCAAGTGTTTGATATTGTGACCTCTCTTCAAGATTCCAATCTGGAATCTTAAACCGACGACCACTTGATCCCCATCCAGCGTCAGTTGAAGCATGAAATCAACGGGGGAACGATCCGGGTTGCGCTTCACCGCCTTGTTGCGGTTGCTCGTTGTGACACCATAGAACACCGCGAGGTCGCGATCCAGCATCACGCGGTGTCCGCGAATCAGGAGCACTCTGTTCAGGCTGAACTAGGCTGTTTGATGTATTGGGACCGCTGACCGTAGAAAGCCCCGAGGGGCGACGGCAGCGCGGTCGGACCGGGGTTGGGGTTATTGCAGATGCTTCAAACCTTGCCCGGGTTTCGCGCCGGTGTGTTCGCTGTTGGCGATGACGGCGATGCCGTTCACCAATACGTAGGGGATGCCGGTGGCGTAATGGTGCGGGTCGTTGTAGGTGGCGGGGTCGGTAACTTTCTCAGGGTCGAACACGACAACGTCGGCCCAGAAACCTTCCTTGAGCAGGCCGCGATCTTTCAGGCGAAAGGTGTTCGCGGGCAGGCTGCTCATCTTGCGGATGGCGTCTTCGAGGCGCAGGGTTTTCAGCTCGCGCACGTAACGGCCGAGGACGCGGGCGTTGTTGCCGTAACCGCGCGGATGGGGCACGTCCTTGCCGAACTCACGCAGGCCGCTGTCGCAGGCGATCATGGTGTTGGGATGGCGCATGAACTTTTGCAAATCCTCTTCATTCATGCCGTGAAAGACGCCGCTGGCGCTGCCGTTCTTCTCGAGTTCGAGAATCATTTCGATCTGGTCGCCGAGGGAATCGCTGCCGCGCACCTTTTTGGCGGCTTCGACGATGTTGAGGCCGTTCAGGGATTTGTCGTGCTTGTAGGAAGCGATGACGGCGTAGGCGTAGTCTTTGCCGCCGCGCGCTTCGAGTTTCTGCTTCATGCGCCTGACAAGGCCGGCTTTTTCTTCGGGGTTTTCGATGAGCTTGAGGAAATTCTTTTTGCCGCCGTCGAAGGCGTCATCGGGGATCAATTGCCGCATCGTGGTGGAGGAGGCGGTGTAGGCGTATTGATCTTCGGTGATGTCGAGGCCTTCGGCGCGGGCGGCGTCGAGGTAGGCGAGGACTTTGTCGGCTTGGCCCCAGGCTTTGGGGCCGCTGAGTTTGATGTGGGAGACTTCGGCGCGGACCTTGGCTTCGCGGGCGACGCGGAAGACTTCGTCGAGCGCTTCGTAAATGCGGGTGTCTTCGTAACGCATGTGGCTGGCGTAGATGCCGTCGTGGGGCGCGATGACTTTGGCGAGTTCGACGACTTCGTCGGGCTTGGAGAACGTGCCGGGCAGATAGATGAGGCCGGTGGACAATCCGACGGCGCCGTCTTTCATGGCTTGTTCGACATAGGTTTTCATCTTGGCGAGTTCCTCGGGCGTGGGCGGACGATCGAAGCTGCCGCCCATGGCTTTCTCGCGAACGGTGTTGTGACCGATGAGCGTGCAGACGTTGGGCGAGATGCCGTTGCTGGCGACTTCGGTGAAGAAGTTGGCGACGTTGAGCGCCGAGCCGCCGCAGTTGCCGACCACGAGCGTGGTGACGCCCATGCGGAGGAAGTTTTCGGCCTTGGGGCGCTCGGCGACTTCATCGGCGTGGGTGTGCACGTCAATGAACCCGGGCGCGACGATCATTCCGGTGGCGTCAATTTCCTTGGCGGCGCTGTCCGTGATTTTCCCGATCTGAATGATGCGCCCGTTTTTGATGCCGACATCGGCGAAGTAAGCGGGGTTGCCCGTGCCGTCCACGACGCGACCGTGACGGATGACGCAGTCGAGTTGGGCGGCATTGGCACAACCTAGGCCGATGGAAAACAAGCCGACGAGAAATCGGTTCATGGGGGAGTTATAGCGGTCTGACAGGTGGTGCAAAGCGAATCTGATGGCTTTTTCATGTGTATTGACCCTTTTGAGGTGTATTGCGCTGTGAGTCACCCGCAAACGAGTTTGACTAGCCCCGACCCGGAACCTAAATTGGCGGGGCATGTTGGCCGTTGAGTCAAAAATCCCTACCGCACAACCCGCAGTGGGGACGCGAGTCGAACCACCTACCGCTTGGAAACAGATTGTTGAGCCGGTCGAGCCCTTTCTCGACGCGGTTTCCAAGCGTTTGGCGGAGCAGGTGAACGCCTTTGACCCAGCATTGGCTCAATACGCGGAATACGCCCTGACCGGCAATGGTAAACAACTGCGCCCCACGCTCGTAGCACTGGCGGCTAACTCTTTCGGCAAGATCAACGATTCCCATGTCACCGTGGCCGCGATCATCGAGATGGTGCATCTCGCCACGTTGGTGCATGACGATGTCATGGACGAGGCGGAGATCCGGCGCGGCAAACTGACCGTCGCCGCGAACTGGGGGAACGAGATCGCAGTCCTATTCGGCGATTGCTTGTTCGCGCACTCCCTGAAGCTGGCAGCGAGCTTTCCGACGCCGGAGATTTGCCGGGCGGTGGCATCGGCGACGAACACGGTATGCTCAGGTGAGATTTTACAGACGCGGCATCGCCGGAACTTCGAGCTGTCGCAGAAGGAATATTTCCGCGTGCTTGAGATGAAGACGGCGGAGTTGTTCGGCTTGTCGTGCGACTTGGCGGCGTTTCTGGGCAACGCAACGCCCGCGCAGCGGACGGCGTTGCGGGAATTTGGCATGGCCTTCGGCACGGCCTATCAGATCTACGACGACTGCGTGGATCTGTTTGGCACGGAAAAGGCCGCGGGCAAGTCGCTCGGCACGGACCTGGCCAAAGGCAAGTTGACGTATCCCGTTTTGTTGGCGTGGGAACGGGCGACGGCGGAAGACCGGGCCAAGCTCGAGGCGATGATCGCAAACTGGCAACCCGGGGCGTTTGCGGAGGTGCATCCGCTGTTGGCGCGGTATCAGACGTTGCGCCCGACGATGGATTTGATTGAACGCTATCTGGGGCAAGCCTGTCTTAGCTTGCGGTCGTTGCCAGAGTCGGTGGGACGCGCGGGTTTGCAGGGCGTGACAGATTATCTGGCGCAGCAAACGGCCGCGTTGTCAGAATGATTGCAATACCCTTGAACATGACCGAATCGGCACCGGACCCTGGGGCGAGTCCAACGGGAAAAACCGGGACAAAACCCACTGCTATTTCTTCCGTCCGCGCCGAGGAAGAAGCCATCGTCCATCGCGCCCAGAAGGGCGATCTGGGGGCTTATGACGAGTTGATCCGGCGTTATCAGGAGCGGATTTACGCCACGGTCTATCACATGACGTCCAATCACGAGGACGCCAACGACCTCACGCAGGAAGCCTTCATCAAGGGTTATCACGCGCTGAAATCCTTCAAGGGCGGGTCGAGTTTCTACACCTGGGTCTATCGCATCGCGGTCAACAAGACGATCAACTTCCTCAAGCAACGGAAGCATCGCTCCTCCATGAGCTTGAACGATCTGGATTTCAACGCGGAGAAAGACCCGGATCTGGTGGCGTTGATCTCGGACAAGACGCCCCGGCGCGATGCAGTACTGGCGGAGTTGCAAAAAAAATTGAACGAGGCCATGCAGAAGCTGTCAGACCAACACCGGCTCGTGGTGACGTTGCATGATGTTCAGGGGTTGGCCCACGAGGAGATTGCCGAGGTCATGGATTGCAACGTCGGGACGGTGCGGTCGCGGTTGTTTTACGCGCGGCAGCAGTTGCAGGGGTACCTGGCGGATTATCTGAAGTGACGGGCTGTGAACGTGCGAGTTGATTAAACCAGTCGTTGTTGTATGAGCGAAAACCAAAACCAGGATTTTGAGAAGTTGCAGCAGTTGCTCAAGCTCAAGCGTTACGAGCAACCGCATCCGCGCTATTTCAATGAGTTGTCCGGTCAGGTGACGGCCCGGTTGCGGGCGGGGGAGACGGCGCGCTTGGATGCTTTTGAAGAAGCCATGACCCGGTCGCCGTGGCTGCAGCGTTTGTGGGCGGCGATCGAAGGTCGCCCGGCGCTTTCAGGGACGGTGATGGCAGGCGTGTGTGGATTGGTGTTGGTGGGAGGTTTTCTGACGGGCAAACCAATTCAACCTGGCTTGGCTGCGAATGAACCAGAAAAGAAACAGTCCGAAACAACCAACCAATCTTTGTTGGCAGCCACGCCGGCAGGGACAGCTACTTTCTCCAGCAGCACCAATCCGGCCGCAGTGCTGCCTAACTCATTGTTTAATATGTCCCCCAATCTGCAGACAATGCCAGCCAGCGGTCATCCGATTCAGCGGTGATTTGATTTCAAAACAAACAAAGGCGCGAGTTTGGTTCGCGCCTTTTTGTTTTTAACGACCCAAGCTCAACGCCTGGTGAGTTGGCGTCTCAACTATCATAATATCAATCCAAAAACCACTCCACATACTTGCCGGGATCGAGAAACCATACGGCAAGCAATAAAACCCACGGGACTGCGAGCAATGCAAGCCAGAACCTTCGGGTCGTCGGAATCGTCTGCTTCCGTATGCAAACTGTCAGCAGCCACGGAAGGAAGCAACACAGTGAGGCGACGCCAAGCCAGAACACAGTATCCATGTGAGTGTCCGCAGTAGGAAACGAAAGGCTCTTGGGATCAGGCTGCATCGGTGTAGGCCAGTGCCCTAACTCGAACCGTGCTCGAATCACGAAAGAATATAGTGCGACAAGCAAGCCAAGCGGCACGAGCGAGTAAAACCCGAGTGTCGAATCCAAGAACAAGCGTAGTTTTCGGTTCTCCATATTTCGAGGCGCATGGTCAGCACCTAACTACCTGAAAGAACTCAATCTTCTTTGACGAACGCGAG
This sequence comes from uncultured Bifidobacterium sp., assembly GCA_964594985.1. Classification (GTDB taxonomy): domain Bacteria; phylum Verrucomicrobiota; class Verrucomicrobiia; order Limisphaerales; family JADLHS01; genus JADLHS01. Next base: position 10,178 of record CAZQNQ010000003.1, on the reverse strand, counting down.
CGGGATGGAGTCGCCAGCCAGAACGAGATGCGTGCCTTCAAACTTGGCGGAGCGCCGGTCCGTGCCGCCTTCCAGATTGAATTCGTAATCCATCCCATCGGCCTGCCAGGTGCCTTTGAAGGTTTTCAGTTCCGGAGCCTGGCCGGGCTGGAGCTGTGCTTTGTTATCGGGGATGTTTTTGACGGCCACCATTTTGTCCGGGGCGGCGACGATGGTGCATTTGCCGTAACGCTCGCGGAGCACCGCCCGAAGTCGAGTGGCTTCTGCGCCGGCGACGTTGGGTTTCTGGCGGCGATAGGCCAGCAGTGAACCGTTCGCGTCAAAGCGCCAGCGACCGAGGAGTTTTTCGCCGTCGTATTTGGCCGATTTGCCGGTATCGAGGAAGGTGTTCAGGTCCGCCAGATCCGGCTGGACGGTGGTCCAGATTTCTTTGAGCAGTTCCGGATTGGCAAAAACGGCTTTGGCCGAGGATTGTTCCAGCGCTTCGTTGATGGACGCGCCTTTGAGCCGCATTTCAGCAAAGGCGGAATCTTGGCCGAGCGTCTGGAATTCCTGCTTCTCACCCAGGGTCAGGAAACCCGGGTAACGAAGCAGGCGGGCTTCGAGCATGGGATTGCAATAAAGTTTCCCGGCGAGATCGGCGGTGTCGTAGAAGGAAGGTTTCAGCGGGTCAATCGCCTTGCCGACGCGATTCATCCCGGTGCTCTGGAGGTCGCGGCCCAGCGCATTGAGCAGCCGCATGCTTTTCGGATCATCGTCGGACGAGGCCATCTGCACGGTCCAATAGCTGAAGGCATGGATCACGAAGGCCAGCAGGACCAGATACGCGACGCCATTGAGCAGGCCGACGCAGATGCCGAGCCGGGCGTTCAGGCGTTCCCAGAGCGCGAGCCGCAGGTCGCCGGCTTTGTATTTGTAATAGACGTCCACCTTTTGATGCACGAAGAACGCGACGCCGTAAAAGATTCCCATCACGAGGATGAATCCGAAGAACGGCGGCAGCACCCAGCGCCAGATGGGATTCGTGACGCCCAGCGCACCCAAAATCGGGCCGAAAATCTTGCCGGCCAGCGCGGCCAACATCACGGCGAAAAACACGCCGAGAAAAGCGATGCCGGCGCGGATGGCGCCTTGTTGATAGCCCGCCATGGCAAAGCCGCCCAGCAGCAAAAGTGTCAGCAACCAGATTGTCATGAAGAGAAGTTAGAAATCATGGCATCGAAAAGCACGCGCAAATTTCAGCCGCGATTTGGCTTTGGCGCGGCGGAGGGCGTCATTAGGCTTCCTGCGTGAGCAAAAAGAGCGGCAAGATCGCCGAACGCATCGCGGCTTTTCAGGGCGGCGAACTGAGCGCCTATTACCTGGGTTACTTTGATTGCTTCAACCGGCAGGAGTTCTATGAGGCGCACGATGTGCTTGAGGAACTCTGGCTGGCGGACCGGCATGGGCTTGCCGGTAATTTTTACAAAGGCCTCATCCAACTGGCAGGCGCATACGTTCATCTACAGAAGGAACGGCTGCGTCCGTCCGCCGCGCTGTTCAAGCTCGCCCGGACCAACCTGACCCAATATCCCCATGAATATGAACGACTCGATCTGCGCGTGGTCCTGGCGTTGATCGAAACGTGGCTCGCTTGGCTGGAAGCCGGGGATTACCAACGCAATCCGCTTCGTGAGCGGCCCGCACCGCAGTTAAGTTTGGTGGGTTGACAACCGCTTGCATCGGCGCGGCGGACTTCTTAACCTGAAACCACTCCCGGCGATTCCAACCCCGCCGGTCAGGATCGCGCTCTATGGAAATCAAAGTCCAATGCGACTGCGGCCAGAAGTTCAAATTTGATGTCGAACCCGTGCATGGTCAGATGCCGTTCACGGTGAATTGCCCGGTCTGCGGCGCGGATGGCACCGCTCGCGCCAATGTGCTGCTCCAGCAACTTTTGCCGCCAACGCCGATTCCGATGGCCAGCGCGCCACCACCGCCTCCCGCTCCAGCCCCGATGCGTCCCGCCGGCTTGAGCATCAATCGTCCACACACGTCGCCACCCACGGCACCCGTCATGGCCGCCGCCGGGGCGGAAGATTCTGAAGACGAAGATACTTTGGAAGGCGGGGTGCGGGAGGTCAAGGTGGGCTGGAAGACCTGGCTCATCATCGGGTTTTTTGTCCTTTGGGGGCTCGTGGCTTCGATTGATAAGATTTCGCAGAAGGTTACGGCAGTCAGCAATTTGATCACATGGGTGAAAGGACTCACTGGTCATGGTGATGACAAGAACTCCGGCGACAGTTCCACCGCGTTGTCGCAAATTACCAATGTGCTGCCCGATGACGATGGCACGATGGTGCTGGTCAAAGTTGCTGATGTTACTGCCGTGGTGCAGGCGTGTGTGGAGTTCTCCGGCGAGCGCACCAAGCAAAAACTTTTCAGCTTGGTGACCACGAATGCTGCTTCCGAGGGGAACTTCAGGGCGCATGCAACGGACAACGGCTACGTGGTGATTGATGGTTCGATCTTCTGGGAGGAGAAGGATGTCGCGAACCTCACGGCATTGGCGGAATCTCTGTCCAAGAAACTGGCGACCACTACCGTCACGGCGTTGATGGGTGATGACGCGGAGACCGGCGTGGTGGCCATTTACGAGAACGGCGAACGAAAATTCCGGTGTGAACGCAACATCCGCCTCCGCGGCGGCGACTGGGTTGAGGATGTGAAACTTGAAGGACAATCCTGGGCCACGGGACTCGGCTTCAAGCCCGGCGAAGATGGCTGGAAAGGTTTCACAATGTATGATGCCGACGATCTCGCGCAGCACCTCGGCTTCAAACCCACGCAAGCCGAGCCCAAGGAATGGGTCGTTCTCTCCACGACGCCGGTCAAACCTTGAGCGGAGTTTGGACACGATGGTCGTGGCGCAAATCTTGGCATGGCTAAACAATTTCTGCTCATTGTTTGGCAACGGATGATTTTCCGTAATGATATTGTTCGCGGATACTTTTCCGCGGATGAAGACGCCGCACTTTAAGACTCTTGACGCCAACGAAGCCGTAGCCGACATCGCCTACCAACTCAGCGAAGTCATCGCCATCTACCCGATCACCCCCTCCTCGCCGATGGGCGAGTGGGCGGATCAATGGGCCGCCAACGGGATGAAAAATCTCTGGGACACCATCCCCTCGGTGGTGGAGATGCAAAGTGAGGGCGGCGCGGCGGGCGCGATTCATGGCGCGCTGCAAACCGGTTCGCTCGCCACCACGTTCACGGCCTCGCAAGGACTGCTGTTGATGATCCCCAACATGTACAAGATCGCCGGGGAACTGACGCCGGCGGTGTTTCACATCGCGGCCCGATCGTTGGCCGCGCAAGGCCTGTCCATCTTCGGCGATCATGGCGACGTGATGGCCGCCCGCCAAACCGGTTGGGCGATGCTGTGCTCGAACTCGGTCCAAGAGGCGCACGACCTCGCGCTCATTGCCCACGCGGCCACGCTTGAATCGCGCATTCCGTTTCTGCATTTCTTCGATGGCTTCCGCACGTCGCACGAAGTCGGGAAGATCGAGATGATTGATAAGGAGGTCATCCGCGCGATGATCAGCGAAGAACGCGTCGTCGAGCATCGGATGCGCGGGTTGACGCCGGATCGTCCGGTGCTGCGCGGCACGGCGCAGAATCCCGACGTGTATTTCCAGGCGCGGGAAACGGTGAATCCGTTCTACGACAAGTGCGCCGACATCGTCGAGCAGGCGATGGCCAAGTTCGGCGAACTCACGGGCCGCCGCTATCATCTTTACGAGTATCACGGCGCGCCGGACGCGGAGTTTGTCACGATTCTCATGGGCTCGGGCTGTGAAGCCGTCCACGAGACAGTGGATTACCTCAATGCCAAAGACGCGAAAAAGGGCGTGCTGAAAGTCCGCCTCTATCGTCCGCTGGACGTGAAGCGTCTCATCGCCGCGCTGCCCGCCTCGGTCAAGGCCATCGCGGTTTTGGATCGGACGAAAGAACCGGGCGCGGGCGGCGAGCCGCTTTATCTCGACGTGCTCAATGCCTTTGCCGAAGCCGCTTCCGTATCCTCCGTAACCGGACAATCGAAATTCGCCCGCCCGCCCCGCATCGTCGGCGGGCGTTTTGGTTTATCGAGCAAGGAGTTTACGCCCGCGATGGTGCAGGCAGTGTTTGAGAATCTGAAGATCGCCAAACCAAAGAATCATTTCACCGTCGGCATCAACGACGACGTCGGACACACGAGCCTCGCTGTGGACGAAAGCTTTTCCATCGAGCCGCCGGAAGTGGTGCGCGCTCTGTTCTACGGTCTGGGCGCGGACGGCACAGTCGGCGCGAACAAGGAATCCATCAAGATCATCGGCGAGAACACCGAGAACTACGCGCAAGGTTACTTCGTTTATGACTCGAAGAAATCCGGCGCGATCACGATTTCGCATCTGCGTTTCGGGCCGAAGCAAATCCGCTCCACCTATCTCATCACGCAGGCGAACTTTGTGGCGTGTCATCAACCGATCTTCCTCGAACGGATGAATGTGGCGGAATGCCTCGTTTCCGGCGGCACATTGCTGTTGAACTCACCGCACAAGCCGGAGGATGTCTGGAAGCATCTGCCGGTCGAGACGCAACGCGACCTGATCGCGAAGCAGGCCAAGCTTTACACGATTGACGCCATGCGCGTCGCTCGCGCCGCCGGCATGGGGCCGCGCATCAACACGGTGATGCAGACGTGTTTCTTCAGTGTCTCGGGCGTATTGCCAAAGGAAGAGGCGATCCAGGCGATCAAGGATTCCATCAAGAAAGCCTACGGCAAAAAGGGCGAAGAGATCGTGAAGATGAACATCGCCGCCGTGGACACCACGCTGGCTAATCTCGTCGAGGTGAAAGTGCCGGAGCAGGAGGAGAGCGTCGTTACGATCCGTCCGGCGATTCCCGCGCAAGCACCCGCATTCGTGCGCAATGTGCTTGGCCCGATTGCTGGCGGCTGCGGCGATCGTCTCCCGGTCAGCGCGATGCCGTGCGACGGCACCTTCCCGACGGCGACGGCGAAATGGGAGAAACGCAATCTGGCCACGGAAGTTCCCGTCTGGGATCCCAATGTTTGCATCCAATGTGGCAAATGCGTGTTCGTCTGTCCGCATGCGACAATCCGCAGCAAGGTGTTCGAGGCTTCCCATAATCACGGGCCGGAAACATTCAAGTCCGCCGATGCCCGCTTGCCCGAGTGGAAGGGGAAGAAGTTTTCCATCCAGGTCGCAGTCGAGGACTGCACCGGTTGCGGCGTGTGCGTGGATGTCTGCCCGGCGCGCAATAAATCCGAGGCGAAGCTCAAGGCGATCAATATGCGCCCGCAAGCACCGCTCCGCGATGCCGAGGTGAAGAACTGGGATTACTTCCTCAACATTCCCGAACTGGACCGCCGCACGGTTTCCACCGACAACGTGCGCGGGATGCAAGCCCTCGAACCGCTGTTCGAGTTCTCCGGCGCGTGCGCGGGATGCGGCGAGACGCCGTACATCAAACTCCTGACCCAATTATTCGGCGACCGCATGGTTGTGGCCAACGCCACGGGTTGCTCCTCGATCTACGGCGGCAATCTGCCGACCACGCCTTACACTCAGAATAAGGACGGACGCGGGCCGGCTTGGTGCAACTCGCTCTTCGAGGACAACGCCGAGTTTGGTCTTGGCTTCCGCGTAAGCATTGACAAGCAACGCGAGTTTGCTGCCGAACTGCTGCGTAAACTCACAGCAAGCGTCGGCACTGATCTGGCCGAGGCGATTTTGACGGCGGACCAGAAGGATGAAGCGGGCATTTACGATCAACGCGAACGCATCGTTGAATTGAAGAAACGTCTCGCCGGAATTGAATCCCCCGAAGCCAAGCGTTTGCTCACGCTCGCCGACATGCTCGTGCGCAAGAGCGTGTGGATCATCGGTGGCGACGGCTGGGGTTACGACATCGGCTACGGCGGATTGGATCACGTGCTCGCCAGTGGTCGCAACGTGAAAGTGCTGTTGCTCGACACGGAGGTTTATTCCAACACCGGCGGACAGGCGTCGAAGTCCACGCCGCGCGGCGCGGTGGCGAAATTCGCGGCCAGCGGCAAACCGGCCGCGAAGAAAGACCTTGGTCTTATCGCGATGACTTACGGCAACATCTACGTCGGTTGCGTGGCGATGGGCGCGAAGGACGAGCACACGCTCAAGACTTTCATCGAGGCCGAGGCTTACGACGGCCCGGCGATCATCATCGCGTATTCGCATTGTATTGCGCATGGCATCAACATGGCCACCGGCCTGCAAAACCAAAAGGCCGCGGTCAACTCCGGGCACTGGCTGTTGTATCGCTTCAACCCGGATCGCGCGGCGAAGGGTGAGAATCCGTTGCAGCTCGATTCGCAAACCCCGCGCATCAAGCTCGGCGAGTATCGCGCCTTGGAGAACCGGTTCAAGATGCTCGACAAGAGCCATCCCGAGCACGCGAAGAAGTTGCTCGCGCAAGCGCAGGAAGAAGTGAATCTGCGTTGGAAACTGTATCAACACCTGGCCGCGCGCGATCTGAAACCAGCGGACACGCAGGGGAACGCACCCGCAAAAACTCCCGCAACGGTGGAGAATTAAAAATGAGAGTTGCGTGTTACACGTTGCAGCCCCTCACCCCGTCCCTCTCCCCGTCCGACGGGGAGAGGGTGGCCGCAGGCCGGGTGAGGGGTTGGCGGGTGCCTTGCGACACTCTGATATCAACCAAGCACACTTGATTTATGAATCTCAGCACAACCTATCTCGGTTTGAAACTTCGTTCCCCGCTCGTGCCGTCGGCGGCGCAACCGCTCACGGAAAACGTGGACAACATCAAGCGCATGGAGGATGCCGGCGCGGCGGCGGTGGTAATGCATTCGCTCTTCGAGGAACAGCTTTCACTCGAACGCCGCGAATTGTTCGAGAGCATGACGCAGGGCACGGAGAGTTTCGCTGAAGCGCTGACATACTTCCCCGAGCCCCCCGAGTTCCACGTCGGGCCGGAGGTTTATTTGGAGAATATCCAGAAGGCGAAAGCCTCGGTAAAGATTCCCATCATCGCCAGCTTGAACGGTTCAACGCCCGGCGGCTGGGTGGAATACGCAGGCAAGATCGAGAAGGCCGGCGCGGACGCCATCGAGTTGAACATCTATTGGATTCCCACCGATCCGTCGCTGAGTTCAATCCGCATCGAAGACACCTATGTGGAGATCCTGCGTTCGGTGAAGCAGCAGGTGAATATTCCGGTCGCGGTGAAGTTGAGTCCGTTTTTCACCAACTTCGCCAACATGGCGCGGCGGCTCGAAGTGGCGGGTGCGGACGGGTTGACGTTGTTCAATCGTTTTTATCAGCCGGACATGGACCTCGAATCGCTCGAAGTGACGCCGAACATTTTGTTGAGCACGCCGATGGCGATGCGCGTGCCGCTGCGGTGGATTGCGATTCTGCGCGATCAAGTCGGCTTGAGTCTGGCGGCGACCAGCGGGATTCATCGCGCGACGGATGCGATCAAGATGCTCATGGCGGGCGCGGATGTGACGATGATGTGTTCCGCCTTGCTGCGTCACGGCGTGAAGCACCTCACCACGGTGGAAAACGAAATCCGCGTCTGGATGGAGGAACACGATTACGAATCCATCAAGCAACTCCAAGGCAGCATGAGCCAGAAGAACTGTCCCGATCCGGCGGCGTTCGAGCGCGCGCAATACATGCGGGCGGTTTCGGGCTATCGTGCGTAATGACCGGGGCGGCTGGTTCTTAATCGTACTCTTGATCTTTTTCTTAATCCCTCCCGGGGCGATTAAGATTAAGAAAAAGATCAAGAGTAAGAACCGGAAAGGTCAGCGTCGGCTTGCTTCCGCTGCCGGCAAACTTTACTCTCGCGGGCGTCGCAGTTCGGCGACCGAAGGTGCCAAGACCCATGATCAAACATTCGTTGCAGGTGGCAGGTGGCAGGTGGCAGGTTGAACAAGCCTGCGCCGCGACCTGCTCGGGAACTTGCACCCTGCACCCTGCAACTTGTAACTAACCAATGCTCGGCGCAGGCATCATCAAAGGAATGGCGGAGACGGCGAGGAATTTCCTCGGCAGCTACGTCAGCGCCGAGCGTTTGACCACGGTGCAATATCCGGAGGAGCGTTTACCCCAGATCGAAAACGCGCGACAGTTCCCATTTCTCGTGTTCGATGGCAACGACCCGATGAAAGGTCTGCGCTGTGTCGCCTGTCAGATTTGCGAAAAGGAATGTCCGCCCAAGTGCATCTACATCGTCAAGAGCAAGGACAAGCGGGTTGATTACAAAGGGCAGGCACAGTTTTACCCCGCCACGTTTGACATCGATCTCTCCGTTTGTATGAGTTGCCAGATTTGTGTGGAGGTCTGTCCGTTTGAATCCATCAAGATGGACACCGCTTACGAACTCAGCACCGCCGATCGGTTTGGTGGCTTGCTGGTCAACAAACATCAACTCGCCAAGTCCAACGACCATTACCGCCAGATTCATCCGACGGATGCGGCGGTGTCCGATGCCGCGCTGGCCGTCGAGGTCGCCAAAGCCCAAGCCAAGGCGAAAGCAGACGCAGAAGCAAAGGCCAAGGCTGCTGCTGAAGCCAAAGCCGCGACGGCTGCTCAACCAACCCCAGCACCGGCTATTACCTGAATGATTTCATTGCCGAAAATGTCACGCTCCAAACCCAACGCTCAATTTTGCAATCCGCGGCGAGCGTTTCTCCCTCTCCCCGGGGGAGAGGGCCGGGGTGAGGGCGGGCCAAACCACAAACTGCAAATCGCAAATCGGCAATTGTAAATCAAAAATCCCCGATGCCCGACCTCGACCAAATTTTCGTCAACCTCAAGCACTGGCTGCTCGGCCAGTTGACGGGAGTTTTGCCGGAGAGTTGGTTGCCCCTCGTCTCCATCCTGCTGTCTCTTATCCCGATCCTGGCTGTGTTCCCGGCCTTGTTCGCGATCATGACCGTCATGGAGCGCAAAGGTCTGGGACGAATCCAAAACCGCTACGGCCCGAATCGCGTCGGGCCGTTTGGTTTTCTGCAACCGGCGGCGGACGGCATCAAGGCGCTCATCAAGGAAGATCTCGTTCCGCGCGCGGCGGACAAAGTCGTCCATTTGCTCGCGCCGGTGATTCTCGTCGTGACCGCGTTCACGGTCTATGCCGTGTTGCCCATCGGTCGCAACATGGTCGTGCTCGATCTGGATGCGGGACTGTTGTTTTTCTTCGCGGTTGGCGCGGCCTCGGAACTCGCGGTGTTCATGGCCGGTTGGTCAAGCCGGAACAAATATGCGTTGCTCGGCGCGATGCGCGCCGTGGCGCAAATGGTCAGCTACGAAATCCCGCTCATCCTCGCGACGGTTTCCGTGGTGATGATCACCGGCACGCTTTCGCTCACGAAAATCGTGATGGCGCAGGGCACACACTTCGGCTTTTTGCCCGACTGGTTTATTTTCACACCGTGGGGTTTCGTCGGCTTTGTGTTGTTCCTCATCGCCGCCAATGCTGAGGCCAACCGCTCACCATTCGATCTGCCCGAAGGCGAATCAGAAATCATCGCGGGCTACTTCATCGAATACTCGGGTTTCAAGTTCGCGCTCTTTTTCCTCGCGGAATACCTGAGCCTGTTCGCCATCTGCGGGCTGGGCATCACGCTGTTCCTCGGCGGCTGGAATGCGCCGCTCGCCGCGCTGGACTTTATTCCGTCGTGGGCGTGGTTCTTCCTCAAGCTGCTTTCGCTCATGTGCCTGTTCATCTGGACGCGCGGCACGCTGCCCCGGATGCGGCAGGATCAACTCATGAATTTCGCGTGGAAATTCATGATCCCGATGGTGCTGATCAATCTCGTCGCCGCCGCGCTCTGGCATTTCACCGGGCCGGGCTTCACGCGCTGGCTCACGAGCGGCGCGCTGCTGATTGCAGCATATTTATTTTTGGGCAACCCCCAATTTGAACGCAAAGACATCGGCAAACGCACCTATCGGTTTGCCGACTGATTTCAACCACGGATAAACACAGATGAACACGGATATGAAACAACAAGGCTTGGCGGGTAGGGCGCGTCACTCCGTGCGCGCCGCTCTGCCGCAATCCAAGCGCGGCGCGCACGGAGTGACGCGCCCTACCTTCGACATCCGTGTCCATCCGTGTTC
>CAZQNQ010000002.1:0-387252 GCA_964594985.1 uncultured Bifidobacterium sp. | reverse complement strand
CGGCGCGCAGGGACTGCCGCGCCCTACCTGCCAAAGCAAACAGTTCATTTTGATGCATACTCTAAGATTACGATTAAGAGCCGATGCGCCGACACGGCAGCTTCAATCACAACCCGCCCAGCCGACCGCAACGGTTCACTCCTGAATCGGCGCTTGACCCCATTGCTCCGTCGCCTAGCTTCAAACTCATAAAAATCTGACTAACTGCGGCTTGGGTTGCGTCCAAAAAGCCGTCGAGGTCATGACACCATGAGATCAATCATCACCATCGGGATCGCGTTGGGTTGCGGCGCGCTTCTGAGTTCGTGCGGAAAAAGCGACGCGCCCAAAACCGGTGCGCCCAAGGATTCCGCTCCGCGCGAGGTGCGCGTCACGCGCGCCGCATTGCGCCCGATGGAACGCACGCTGCACGTCGTCGGCACGCTCGCGGCCCAGAACGAGGCAACCGTCGCGGCGCAGGTGGCCGGGCAATTGGAGAAGAACCTCGTGGACCTCGGCGACCGCGTGCAGGCTGGCCAGGAACTGGCGTTGATTGACACGACGTCCTACGACGCGCTGGCGAATGCTTCAGCCGCGAATCTCACCCGCGCCAACGCCAGCGCCGCCAACGCCGCGCAGAATCTCAAACGCACCCAGGAGTTGCAGCAGGAGCAGATCGCCTCCACCAGCGACCTCGATGCCGCCGTCGCCGATGCCGCCCGCACCCGCGCCGAAGTCAAAGCCGCCGAGGCGAACGACGCCGTGACCCGGCTGGATGTGGAACGTTCCCGCGTCAAAGCCCCGTTCACCGGCGTCGTCGCCGAACGCATCGCGTCGCCCGGCGATTACCTCGCCGTCGGCACGCCGATTTTGCGCCTAGTGCAGACCGACCCGTTACGGCTGCGACTCGAAGTGCCGGAACGCGACGCGGTGGCCGTGCGCGTCGGCCAGCACGTCCGCATTTTCATCGAGGGCGACACGAACAGCTATCGCGGCCAGTTGAGCCGGATTGCTCCCGCCATCCGCACGGACAATCGCATGTTGCCGATCGAAGCCGACGTGCCGAACCCCGGCGGCTTGCGCGCCGGACTTTTTGTGCGCGCCCAGATCGTCATCACTGAACCGAAAGAAACCTTGAGCGTCCCCGCCAATGCCATTGTCACCTTCGCTGGACTGGAAAAAGTGGTCCTCGTCAAAGAAGGCAAAGCCTCGGAGCAGACCGTGGCCACGGGGCGGCGCGCTGACGGCTGGGTGGAAATCCTCTCCGGCCTGAGCGCGGGGGAAACCATTGTGCTCGACCCCGCCGGCATCCGCACCGGGCAACCGGTGATGGTTGCCAATCAAACCTCCGCCCCAACAACGGCGCAAACCAACGCAGCCCGCTAGGAAAATTTTGCAATGATGGACGCAAACAAATTCCCCGCACCCGGTCTATTGCCCACCCTCTCCCCATCGGATGGGGAGAGGGCCGGGGTGAGGGGTCTTACGCGAGCCAGAAAGCCTGGCTTCTCAACCGCCACGAACCCTGAGCCGATTTCCTGATGCAAAAGCTCGCTGACATCTGCATCCGCCGCCCGGTCTTCGCGATGATGATCGTGCTGTCGCTCGTCGTCGTGGGCGCGGCGGGATACATGCACCTGGGCGTGGATCGTTTCCCGTCCGTGGACGTGCCCATCGTCCGCATCAACGCCCGCCTGCCCGGCGCTTCGCCCGCCGAGATGGAATCGCAGGTCGCCCAACCCATCGAAGAAGTCGTCAACACGATCGAAGGCATTGACGAATTGCGCTCCGTCAATGGCTCGGGCAACACGTTCGTTGTCGCCACGTTCAATCTGGACCGCGACATTGACGTCGCCGCGCAGGACGTGCGTGATCGCGTCGCCGGCGTGGTGCGGGAATTGCCGCGCGACATGGACCCGCCGACGATTTCCAAGTCCGACACCGACCAACAACCCATTCTCTCACTCACCGTTTCGGGCAACCGCTCACGCCGCGAACTCACCGAGATCGCCGACAAGATCATCAAGACCCAGATCGAGCGTTCGCCCGGAGTCGGCGAGGTGAATGTCGTCGGCGGCCTCGAACGCGCCATCAACATCTGGGTGGATGCCGACCGGCTCGCGGCGTATCAGATTCCCGTGACCGCCGTGCGCGACGCCGTGGATCGCCAGAACGCCAACACGCCCGGCGGCAACGTGACGACCGCCCAGCGCGAAACTACCTTGCGCACGATGGGCAAACTGACCGAAGCGAAAGCGTTCAATGAACTCGTCATCGCCACGCGGAACGGTTCGCCCATCCGCATCCGCGACATCGGTTTCGCCGAAGACGGCACGAAGGAGGAACGTTCCATCTCGCGCCTCGACGGCCAGCTCAACGTCACGCTCGACATCGTCCGTCAATCCGGTGCGAACACGGTCGCCGTCATCGAGGGCGTGAAGCAACGGCTGGAAACGCTGCAAGCACAACTGCCCGGCGATCTGAAGCTGGAGATCATCCGCGACCAGTCGAATTACATCTATCAGGCGTTGCACGAGATCAAAACGCATCTCGTGCTCGGCAGCATTCTCGCCTGCCTCGTCGTGTTGCTCTTCATGCGCAACTGGCGCGCGACCGTCATCGCCGCCGTGGCCATTCCCGCGTCCGTCATCGCGTCGTTCGGCATGATGAAAGCGCTCGGCTTCACCCTCAACAGCGTGACGATGCTCGCGCTGGTGCTGATGGTCGGCATCGTGATTGACGACGCGATTGTCGTGCTCGAAAACATCTTTCGCTTCATCGAGGAGAAAAAGATGCGTCCGTTTGAAGCGGCCAAAGCCGCCACGGCAGAGATTGGCCTTGCGGTCATGGCGACGACGTTGAGCCTCGTGGTGATCTTTGTGCCGGTGTCGTTCATGTCGAGCATCTCGGGGCGATTCCTCTACCAGTTCGGCCTGACCTCAGCCGTCGCGGTACTGGTAAGTTTGCTCGTTTCGTTCACGCTCACGCCGATGATGAGCGCGCGGTTGCTGCGTGTGAGACACGAAGGGGAGGATTCCGACAAAGACGCAGCCCGCTCGCGCGCCGGCTTCTATGGGTGGATTGATCGCCACTACACCGCGCTGCTCGGCACAGCGATGCGGCATCGTTGGTTCGTCGCGGGATTGGCCGCGCTGGTCATGCTTTCCTCCGTGCCGCTCTACCAGCTTGTCCGGCAGGAATATCTCCCGAGCAACGTGGACGAAGGCGAGTTCGACGTGCGCATCACCGCGGCGGAAGGCACGGGCCTGGGCGCGATCAACGAAGTCGCCGTGCAGGTCGAGGACGAATTGAAACGCGTCCCCGGCGTGCGCTCGGTGCTGGCCTCCGTGGGCAGCGGCTTCTTCGGCGGGCTCAACAGCGCGAATTTTTACGTCCGCCTCCAATCGCACGAGGAACGGACCTTTGGTTGGAAGCGCCTGTTGCAATGGCCGCCGTGGCGCGCGTTCCAGGGCAACTTCACCCAGAGCGAAGTGCAGCAGGAAATCCGCAAGCGGCTGCGGAAAATTCCGGACATCCGCGTCGCGGTGCGCAATCCGCAGACGTTCGTCGGCGGCGGGCCGAACTTCGACATTGATTTCGCGCTGCTCGGGCCGGACCTCGACGTGCTGTTCAAATACGCGGATGAGTTGCGCAAGAAAGCGCCGGAACTGGGCATCCAGGACGCCGACATCACGCTCAAGCTCGACAAGCCGGAGTTGCGCGTGGAGATAGACCGCGAACGCGCGGCGAATCTCGGCGTGGACACGGAAGACATCGCCACCGCGTTGCGCATCATGGTCGGCGGCGAGGAGCGCGTCACCCGCTTCCGCGACGAAAGCATGAATGAGGATTACGACGTGCAGGTGCGCCTGAAGGAAAGTGACCGCAATGACGCGGAGAACATCGCGCAACTGTTCGTGCCGTCGAGCCGCAGCCGCACCGGCCTGGTGCGTCTCGACAACGTGGTGCAACTCGTACCGACGCAAGCCGCGTCACGCATTGACCGGCTGGATCGCCAGCGCCAGGTGAGTTTGCGCGCGGCCGTCGCGCCAGGTTACGCGCAGGCGGATCGCATCGAGGCCTTGCGCGCTGAAGTGGCGAAGATGGGTTTGCCAACGGGCTACACGACCAAAGTTTCCGGTCGCGCCCGCGAACTGGAACGGACGTTCACGGAATTTCTCTGGGCGTTTCTGCTCTCGGTGGTCTTGATGTACATCATCCTCGCGTCGCAGTTCGAGAGCTTGATCCATCCGTTCACAATCCTGCTGTCACTGCCGCTGTCCGTGCCGTTTGCTTTTCTATCGCTGTTGATCGCCAACCAGACCATCAATCTCTATTCCGCGCTCGGGTTGCTGGTGCTGTTCGGCGTCGTGAAGAAGAACGCGATTTTGCAGATTGACCACATGAACAAGCTGCGCGCGCAAGGCTTGGAGCGACTCGCCGCCATCCTGCAAGGCAACCGTGAACGCCTGCGCCCCATCTTGATGACGACGCTCACACTGATCGCCGGCATGTTGCCATTGGCGCTGGGCACTGGACCGGGCGCAGAAGAACGGCGCGCGGTTGCAGTCGTGGTCATCGGTGGCCAAGCATTGTGTCTCTTGCTGACATTGGTGGTCACACCGGTGGCTTATTCGTTGTTGGATGATCTCGCCCAAAGGTTGCAATGGAAACACTGGCGGATTGAAGCGCCTGCTTCAGCAACTCCAAGTGGCAACACCCAGATGCCTGAGTGACTCTTCCCAAAAAGGCACAACCGGCAGACACCCCAGGTTGCGCCTTAGTGTTAAGCTGTAGCTAGCCAATAAGACACGCCCCTGCTGGAACAAAAGTTCCAACGGGCGCAATTTGACACCCGCACCATGAATTGGGTGTAATGGGGCGACAACGGTTCCTCACCGAGCCACGAAACCTCAAACGAAAGGAATTCGGATGAACTCGGAAACAGACCGGCCGCGCTCCCTGCGCGAAATGGAACTGGCGGTGGAAGCCGAAGGCCGGGAGTGGATGCGCCGGCGGCTGGAGGCGGAACTCCAAGCCGAAGCCAACCGCCATGGCGGAGTTTTCCCCCCAGAGCGGACGCAAAGCCCACCACCGACGGCAGGAAAGCATGCATGTGCGCACGGCCTTCGGCCTGGTGGCACTGAAGGTGTGGCGCGGAAAAGATCTTGGTGACGGCCATTGGGGCTGCCCCA
Organism: uncultured Bifidobacterium sp.; assembly: GCA_964594985.1. GTDB lineage: Bacteria > Verrucomicrobiota > Verrucomicrobiia > Limisphaerales > JADLHS01 > JADLHS01. The sequence goes on along the minus strand of CAZQNQ010000002.1, from coordinate 382,078 downwards.
TTCGGGAGCACTGGGGCTTGAGCGCCCATCAACAACTCAGTCCTGCGCTGGAAGCCCGGCTGGAACAGCCGCCCGCCGAAAAGGAGCCGACGCGCGCCCCGCCGGCGCTGGCGGTGCTGATGCTCGATGGGTTTCAAGTGCGCTTTCGCGGGCCGGGCTGGGGACGGCGCCGGACGCAGCAATCCCGCGTGGAATGGCACGAAATGAAGCTGGGCGTGTTCTACCGACACGAACACGCGGTGCGGGGAAAACGTGGCCAACTGGCGGAGAAAGTGCTGGTGGGCTGGCAGGGCGAAGGGATGGAATCGGGGCGCCGTGGATTTGGAACGTGGTGGCCGACCGTTGGGCTGGGGCACACCAGTTGTTGGACTTCTATCATGCCAGCGAACCTCTGTGGCCACTGGGCGAAGCGCTGCATCCGCAGGACGAACCGGTCCGCCGGGAGTGGGTGGAAAGCCGCCGGCATCGCCTGCGGCACGGACAGGCGGCGGGGGGGCTGGCCGATTGGAAGCGGGGCTGTGGAGTCGGGCTGCCGCACGCGACAATGCCGCCGCAAGCGGCCCGGCCAGTTCTGGACGAAGGCTGGGTTGCGCCACTTGGATGCCTTGGAAGAAGCGCGTGACAACGGACACTGGGATCAACTCTGGCTCACCGCATGATGGTGCGGGTGTCAAATTACGCCCTCGTTGTCTTGGCCCTTGGTAGTTTGCTCCCCCCGTTTTTGGAATCAAGGCAAAGCAATATTATTTCGGGACGAACCAAACTAATTTCATCTCCAAATTAGTTAAGTCAGAGATGAACCAATATTACTTCGCATTTCTTGCGCCAGCTTTTGCTCCGCCGCAGGACATGTTTCCGGGTTTTAAGACAGTTCTTGTGAACGTTCCTTGCGGAAGGCCTTTGTTGGTTGGGACGATGCACTTGCGCTGTCCCTACCATTGGCCACCGCAAAGACCTCAGAGCGATTTCAGGAACTTGATCAGCGCGGCGCGATTGGCGGCGGACATGGTGCGGAAGGCTTCCTTCGACGCTTCGGCTTCGCCGCCGTGCCAGAGGATGGCTTCTTCCAGACTGCGCGCACGCCCGTCATGGAGATACGCTTCACCCCCGCTGACGCCGGCCGTGAGGCCGATGTTCCAGAGCGGCGGCGTGCGCCATTCCGAACCGGCGGCCGCGCCTTCGCCCATGTTATCCGCCAGACCCGGCCCCATGTCGTGCAGGAGCAGGTCGGTGAACGGACGGATGGTCTGGTTGCGCAGTTCGGCCATCGGATGATACGGGCTGGTGGTCAGCATGGGCGTGTGACATTTCACGCATTGGGCGGTGGTGAACAACTGTTCGCCTTGCAACGCTTGCGCGTTGGTCAGGTCGCGGCGCGCGCCGACGCCAAGCAACGCCACATAGCGCGTCATGAGATCGAGGTTGGCGGCGGATATTTCCGGCGTGCCGCCGGTGGTCTCGCCATCGAGAACCGGGAAAATCGGCGTGGTCACGCCCATGTCGGTATTGAGCGCGGACGCGATCTGGTGACTGAGCCGCGCTTTGACGGCTTTGTGGCCAAAGCGACCGAGGCGTTGCTGGCCGGTCTCGGGATCGGTCACGGTCTGCATCCGACCCGAAATCCCGTCCGCATTCGCGTCATCTGGATCGGCCAACGCGGCGATGGTGCTTTCGCTCACGGCTTCGAGCAGGCCCAGACCCACGAGTTGCGGCGCGATGCGCGCCGAGAAAAATGCCGGGGTCGTACCGGAGAACGAGTAATTGGGCTTCTGCAAGGAATACGGGGTCGCATCGCCATACTGGCCGTTCGAGGTGGTGTAGCTGGCAATGGTGACGTTGCCTTCATTCGGGCCGCTCGAACTTTGCGGTTGCAACATGTGGCCGAGCGTCGGATGCGCGGTGCCGCTGGCATCGCTGCCCACTTTGAAAACCCATTTCGTCAACGGCGTACCGACCGCCGCCGGCAGCGCGCGCCCGTTGTTGATGTGACACTCGACGCAACTGCGCGCGATGAACTTCGGCCCGAGTTGCCCGACGTGTTCGGCGAAGATCGGGTTGCCCGCCTCGGAATGGACGCCATTGCCAAAGTCCGTGTGATGCAAGCGGCGCCCGAGCATGAACGGCTGGCCGTTGGTCGGGGAAATATTCCCGGCCGTTTGTTTGAAGCGATGCTCCGGTTCATTGGAATACTGATACGGCAACGTGGTCAAGCCGCCGAGCCACCCGTTGGTGGAGAGCGGATAGGAATCGAGGCTCTGGTTGCTGCCATTGACGATGCCGCCATTCAACCCGATGTCTTTTCCCGCGATCCACGGCACGATCCCCTGCCCGACGATGTAGAGCACGGTCGTGCCGTAGTAATTGGCGCGCCCGTTGCGCGGCGCATTCAGGAACTGGCTGATCTCGATCTCCACGCGATCGCCAATCTGCAACGCCCGGTTTCCAAACTGGGGATTGGTGGTGATAGTGGCGGAGTAATTATAGTCGGTTTCGCCCGGGGTGGCCGATGGATTCGTGGAAACCAGGGTTGCGACCTGATTGTTGTGATATTCGGCGACGGTGCCAATGCCACGGAAGAAGGTGCGGAATTCAGCGGGCGCGAGCCGATCCAGCGTGGTGTAGTTAAAAGTGATGCCCGTGCCACCCTTCGCGACGCGATCAATGATCTCGATGTTCGCCACGCGTTGTTCCCAATACCACGTCAGGTAATGGTCGTAGATGTGAAACATGTCTTCGCGCGCATGACGGTCGCGGGCGCGATCCGCAAAATAAGTGATGAGCGCGGTGGGCGTGTGAACCGTCGTCTCAGGTTCAAGCGCGGTGCCGGCGTTGAACAAGGCGATGATGCCGACTTCGGTATCAGTCTGCGCGGAAATGATCGCGTCCGGCGCCAGGCTTTGGTGGTTGCCCGCGAGCGCGATGACCGCGAGGTAATAAGTCTGCCCCGGCGTCAGGCCGGAGATGATGGCGGACGTGACGTTGCCCACATCCACGGAATTCGTCAGCGCATTGCTGTCGAGGCCGTACACGATGCGATAGCCGGTCACCTCCGGCGTGGCGCTGGGATTCCACGCGAGCCCGATGGCGTTGGTCAAACCGGAGGGAATGGTCTGCAAGCTCGTCGGCGCCAACACCACGATGATCGCGGACGGAACCGACAGGCCATAGAATCGTTTTGGCTCGTCGGGATTGATGGGAACGCTGTTGGTGGACAAGCCATCCGCGCCAAACACATTGGTCGTGACCGGCGACCAGATCGCGTCCGGGCCGACATTCGTGCTCGTCAGCAAAACGCTGGTCGTGTTCGTCGCACCCTGCCAGATGAAGGTCAGAGTTGAACCCGACTGCACCATGCTGCCCGGAACGATGGTCGGCGCGACCGGTGGCGCCGGGGGCGGCAACACATAGACGAACCCGTTCAGATTCGTGGCCGCGAGCGCGTTGGTGTTCTGCACCACCACATTGACCGCGCCCACCACACCCGCGGGCGTGGTTACCGTGAGGTTGTTGGAATCAATCAGGGAAACGCCCGTGCCGGCATTCGGACCAAACTTGACCGTGACGCCCGCGAGAAAATTAGAGCCAACGATGGACACCACTGTGCCGCCGTTGGTAAGTCCTGTTCCCGGTGTAACGCTGGTGATGCCCGGCGGCGGCACAATTGGCACGCCGCCGTTGCCCACGACGTCGGCGTAGCTGTCGCCCACCCGGATTTCATCGGCCTTGACCGCGAAGCCACCGCCCGGGTTTTGAAAGCCAATCCCGGTAATGGTGCCCACATCGAACGTGGTAAGAGTATAAGTCGCCGCGACGCCGGGGGTGGCAGCATTAGCCGTTGGGTTGAGATAGATCGTGACCGTATCGTTCGCGCCCGAGGTGTTAAAATCAATTTTGATCACGATCAGGTAAGGGGTCGCGCCATACGTTCCGGTAAAGGAACTCGCCAACGAAGTCGCATTCGCAACGGCGGTTCCGGTGGTGAGAATTGAACCGGGACGCAACGCGCCAGTGGAAGTGGTGGCCGGGGCAAAACCGTAGCCGAAAAACAAGCCGGTGCCGCCATTGGGAAAATAAACGCCGCAATGGTTTCCGCCGTTGTTCCCGGCCTGATTGAACAGAAAGCTGATCCATTTTGTTCCGCTGGCGAGCGGGCTGGTGAAGCCCACGGCTTGCCGCCCACTGGTCGAACTGAAAGAACCATTGGCCGTGGACAAATCGGGGTACGCCATGTCGGTTGTAATCGAAGGTGTCGTTCCGCACGTCCACTCACCCGAGAACCCGGTGCCCGTAGCCGCCGTGCCATTGGGAATCGAAGTGGTATAATTGAACGGCTCGTAGGCAATCAAACTCGCGTAGCTGCTGTTGCTCAACGAGGCAAAGCATAACGCCAGCCCGACCACTCTCGTAATGGATCCAACTTTTCTCTTCATGAACATTCTTTCAATTTTAACCGACTTGCTCCGACTCCTTCAAGCACCGTGCTGATTGCTGATCCTCAAGAACTGAATTATTGCACGCGGGACGTACTCCGCTCGTTGAACCAAGCCAGATCGCCTGAGGCTGGATCACGGAGCACATCGGTCGTCTTGGCGTTGATCATCCTAGTGTCGCGCCATTTCTTGATTTCGGCGTGACCGTCGGCGAATGAAAGTCCCCCGGCGTTATTATGATAGCTTGCCGGAATATCCACCCACTTGTTGGGTTGATTCGGATCAGCCGCAAACCAGCCATCGTTGATGCTGTTGGGATTTTCGTCAATAAACACCCAGGCGTTGGAAGGGGCGGGACGCGTAATATCGCTTTGCTTACGAAAATCTCGCAACAGAGTGGCCCCACTGTAGCCCATGATGCTATTCCAGCTCCGGATGGAATTCATCCAACCGTTCATGGACATGCTGCGAACGGTATTCACCCCATTAACCTGTTTCCGATCGGCGGGACATTTGTAAACCCCCAAATTCTTGGCATAAGGAAAGAGCAGGCCGTTTTCAACCAGGGCCGGAGTATATGCCGCCGCTCCGGCAGTCGTGCCCACCGATCCCAGCACCCACGCCGCCCGCGCCCCGCCCGATAAATAAAGCGCATTGATCGGCACTGTGGCCGCCGCCGCCTCTTCGCCATTGCTGACGATTTTATCATCATTATCGCCGGAGTACAGCACCCAGCCGAGTTGCAACTGTTTCAGGTTGCTCATACAACTGATGGCTTGCGCCTTGATCTTGGCCTTGGCGAGGGCGGGCAACAGCATGGCAGCCAGGATCGCGATGATGGCGATGACCACCAGCAATTCGATCAGGGTAAAACCTGGCGAAGTTTTTTTTGTACGTCTCATAGTCAAAAACTTAAAATTGTTTTGCGCCACCGGCTGATTTCCTTCCCAGCCTGTTTTGGCAAACGCGACAGCCAACCCACTTACGGCGACCGCAGGCGGAAAAACACCGTTGGATTTGCCTGATTGATGGTCATCACCGCCTGGGTGCTGGCACCACTGCCGGCGACATCCACCCAGTTTGCTTTGAGCCCCACGCTCAAGTTGTTGGTTTGCGCTTGCAGCACCCAACCGAGGTGGCTGGCCGGCCAGGAAAGGGTGAGCTGGTTGCCGGAAACGCTGGAGGTGATATTCGTCGGCGTATTGCTGACTCCGTTACCCACCACCACGGTCGCCGTGCTGCCGATGTAGGTGGCGTCGCCGGAATAAGTCGCGGTGACGGTGTAAGAGGCCGGCACAACCGCCGGATCACTGACGGCGCTGCCGTCGGCCACAAACTTCAAGCTCTGACCCACGCTGTTGGTTCTGAATTGAACGGTACCCGAAGCTGCGGTGGCCGTCATTCCACTGGCCTGAATCGTTGCCGCAAAAGTCGCCGCTTCCTGGACGGTCGGGTTCAACACCGTGATTGCGCCCGAAGGCGTGCTGCCAGTAAGCGATACGTCGTCAATCAACACCCCACCGTAGTCACCCGCGATGCCGCCCGTGGCGGCGAAAACTTCAATCAAGGCATTCACCGCCGCTGCGGGCGCAGCCACCGGACCGGTGCTGATTTGAAGCCATTCGTCAGTGCCGCCGGCAAAAGTCGTCCAACCCACCGTTCCGACGATGCCGCCCACGTCATTCAACCAAGCAATCCGGTATTGCTGCACGTAACCGCCACCAGGATTTCTCTCCAGCGATTTGGCCCAGAAGGAAAGGGAATAATTCTGTCCGCCGACAATCACCGGGCTTCCAGTTGCAAAGGTAAGGTTCTGTTGCAACGTCGTGGTCTTGGCGTTGAGATCAACATTGGTCACAAAGAGCGACATGCAGGCGGTCCCCGTGTGAAAATCCGAGGTGATCTGGGTCGGCGGCTGCGAACCCAAACCCGTCCAATAGAATGCCCCGGTGAGCCCGTCACTGATCTCCATGCCCCCATCCATGATCAACTCGGAAGCGACCGGGGCGATTTCCAAAACTTGATAGAAAGCTGCCGGCGACGTGTCAAAAACGGAGGTCACCGTCGAACCGAACAAGAGGCCGCCAAGATCGCTCCAAGTGCTGTTATCGGATGACTCCTGTGGTTGATAATAACTGGTGCTGTTCGCCGTCCAGCTCACTTTCTTGTTCGCCTCAATGGCCAGCGCCACCATGGTTGGAACGGTGGGGGTCAGATTTCCCCCCACGACATCAGCGTAGGTTTCACCCACGCGGATCTCATCCAGCGTGAAATCCGGACTGCCCCCTTGCAGGTTCAAACCGATGCCGGAAATGTTTCCGACGTCAAACGTCGTCACCGTGGCGTTGGCCGGCGCACCGGGATCATTCACCCCGGCGGCCGGATCAGCCCAAAAGCTGACGGTGTCGTTGGCTCCCGAGGTATTGAAATTGATTCTCAAGACGATGAGGTGCGTCGTGGTGTTGTCCAACGGAACCGTGCCGCCCAAGCTGGTTCCAGCCGTGGGCGAAGTGCTGCCGCTGTTGACCGCTCCAAGCCCAAAGGAGGTTTGACTGATGCTAAAGCCGGCCCGAAAACCGGCGAAGAGACTCGTGGCATTGTCACCCTTGAGATATACCCCGACCCAGTTACCACCCGAATCAAAGCTGTTCTTGACGAGGAAACTCACATACTTCGTACCGCTGGAAAGGATGCTGGAAAAATTCACCAAGGAACGACCACTGCCGTTGTTGGCTTGCTGCAGCGCGTTGTTCGCCGTCGCCAGGCCAATGTAGGTCTGATTGGCAACCATATTGGCATTCCCAGACGGAACCGCCCAATCACCGGTGAACCCAACGGCCCCGCTGGCGGTGCCATCAGCGAAAGCGCCGAGGGGATAATTGAACGGCTCGTAGGCACTAAAAGGGGGCTGCGGGGCACTCGTCACAGTGATGTTGACCACCGAGGAAGTGGCACTGTTGCCATTATTGTCCCTTGCAATGGTTCGTAACGCATGCGCCCCAGCCGACACGCCGACTGCGGCATGACTAAACGGCGCACTCGCGTCATTGCCGAGCAATGCGCCATCCAAATAAAAACCGACGTTTGTGACCGTGCCGGGAAAAACCATCGCCGCAGCGTTGATCAAAAAGTTGGAATACACCACCTGGCTGTTGGTCGGGCTGGTGATGGAGACCGACAACGGCGTGCCGGTGACAGGAACGACCACTCCCAGATTATCAAAACCAACGGCCGAACCCGGCCCCCAGAGCGGCACAATTTTAAGCCCTCTCGCCGCCGGACTGATCGTGTAGCTAAACGTGTAGGTTTCCCAATTGGCCGTGTTGTGACCCGCAACGGAAGGCCGCATATCACCGCTGTTGTTTAGCTCCACCCAAATGCCGAGCGCGTTGGTGGTCCACGATTCGATCTTGATCCCACCAATGCTCGTTCCGGAGATGATTTTCATATCCTGAACGAATGTATAGGTCTGCCCCGCAACAAGCCCCAACGAGGACAGCGACAGCGGGATCGAATCGCCCCCGACCCAGATGCCCCAACAAGGCGCCGTATCATCAATGATCCCATAGCCCCCGGGGTTCCCATCCGTGAGCGGATAACTGAAAAAATCACAACCGCCCTCGACCCAAGCCCCGGCATCACCCGATTCAAAATCCCCATTGGGAAACAAATTGGTGGTATTCGCGGCCTGGGAAATTCCGACCAAAGCGACAACAGCAAGACTTGCGACAATTTTTTTCATCTTATTTCTATCAGGGGTTCTGCGCACAAACGACAACACTGGTTTCGACTCAAAAACATCAAAGGATTCAACGCCGGCATTGCGGACTGGTAAAATGTTCCAGTGGCGTTGAATTCATTCGTTTGTGAAAAGTCCTTTTCGGCTTCAATGGTGACGCGGATTACAATCACACTTTAGCCCATAATCATCAGATAACCAGCTAGCCGAGCGGCTAGTTTTTAAAAACGTTCCCGGGTTCTAAAATCATGGTTTAATGAGCATTTTCTGACTTCGTTTGCGGGCTCGATATTCAGCGAAAATATGCGCCTCGACACTTCTCGGAAGTCATCCCGCCACCAACGCTCACAACTGGCTGAGAAAAATGAGAAGCCGGTCCATTTCTGAACCGGCTTCTCCCACTTGCCACTACCTTAGCTTTAAAACATCAACCACTTAGCCCAACTCACGGCGAACGCAGCCGGAAGAACACCGTCGGATTTTCCGGGTCAATGTTGACCACCGAATTGGTGTCCGTTTCGCTGCCAGCCACGTCCGTCCAACTGGTCGCGATCCCCACATTGGCGCTGTTGGTCTGCGATTGGAGGAACCAACCGAGATACTCACCGGGCCAGGAGAGCGTGAGTTGGTTGCCTGTGACGATGGAAGTGATGGTCGGCGGTGCCAATGGTGCGCCGGTATAGCCCACCACATCGCCATAGACATCACCGACGCGGACTTCATCAATGCCGATGGGGAAAGCGCCGTTGATGTTGATCCCGAACGCCGAGATAACCCCGACATCAAAGGTGCTGTTCACCACGTTGGCCGCGACCCCGGGAGTGACAACCCCGGCCGGCGGATCAATCCAGAGGCTGATCGTGTCGTTGGCTCCCGACGTGTTGAAATCAATGGCCACCACGACCAGATGCACGGTGGTGTTATCAATCGGCGTGGTGCTGCCCAAAGCCGTGGCCCCACCGAGCGCGGTGCTGTTGACCGTGCCGATTCCGAAGCTGGTTTGCGTCGGACTAAAACCGCCTTCAAAACCAACGAAGAGACTGTTGGCATTATTCCCCTTCAGGAAAATGCCGCAGGCGTTGCCGCCAGGATTACCCGAACCTTGCAGCAGGAAGCTGATATACTTCGTGCCACTGGACAGCGGGCTCGCGAAATCCACCGTCGTCTGCGCCCCGGCCGCGCCATGGGAGTACGAGTTGTCACTCGTCGGCAGACCGGGATACGTCAGTCCCGCGAGGATGCTGGGGTTGCCCGACACATTCCAATTGCCGGTAAACCCGGTGGCCGTGCTGGCCGTGCTGTTCGCCAAAGTTCCGAGGGCGTAATTGAACGATTCATAGGCGTTAGGTCCATACGCCCCCGTCGGAGTGGCACTCACTTCACTGGAATCACCGCTCTCACCATAACTGCTCACTGCGGAAACGGTGTAGAAGTATTGCGTGAACTTGATCGCGGATGTGTCGATGTAGCTGGTTGAACCCACATTGGCAATGGTCACTTCCGCGCCGCTGGTCGTCGCACGTTTCACGTTGTAACTGGTGGCGCTGGCGGAAGCCGTCCAGGACAGCGAGACTTGGTTGTCGCCCGCCGTGGCGATCAGACCTGTGGGCGCAACCGGCGGAAAATCCGGTGTCGCGCTGACTTCGGCGGAATCAGCACTCTCCCCGGCCGCATTGGTGGATTGCACGGTGTAGAAGTAAAGCGTGCCATTGATGACATCCGTGTCGTAATAGCTGTTTGCCACCGCATTCGCGATGGTCACTTCCGTGCCGCTGGTGGTGGACCGCTTCACATTGTAACCGGCGGCGCCCGCAGCTACATCCCAACTCAGATTGACGGCACCGTTCGTTCCAGTGGCGATCAATCCGGTCGGCTGGTCGGGCAACGCGATCGTGGGCGTTGCGCTCACTTCCGAGGAGAACACACTCGCGCCGGAAGCGTTCGTGGCTTGCACCACATAGAAATATGTCGTGCCGCCAACCGCTGTGTTATCAAAACTGCTGTTCGAGGCGGCGGTGTTCGTCACGGTGTAAACTCCCGTGCTTGTGCCACGCAGCACCTTGTAGCCCGTGGCTGCGGCCACGGCATTCCAACTCAGGCTGACGGAGTTGATGCCGGGAGTCGCCACCAATTCCGTTGGCGCGACCGGCGGGTTATAGCCCACCACTTCGCCGAACGTTGATCCGATCCGGAATTCATCCACGGTCATGGTCGTGCCACCCTGGATGTTCACGCCGAGGGCGGAAATGGTCCCCACATTGAACGTGGTGACCGTCGTGGTCGCGGCCACGCTGGGCGAGCCGGTATTGGCCGCCGGATCAATGTAAAGCGTGACCGTGTCGTTGACTCCTGAGGTGTTAAAGTCAATCTTCATCACGATCAAATGCGTGGTGGTGTTGGCGATGTTGGCTGTTGTTCCCAAACCGGTTCCGCCGGTCGTTGCTGTGCCAGCACTGGTGACCGACGCAAGCCCAAATTGGTTTAGGACCCCATTATTAGCCCCGCGGAAGCCAGCCCAAATACTGGTGGTCTGGTCACCTTTGAGATAAACGCCCGCAAAGTTCCCACCCGGATCACCGCTGCATTTGAACAGGAAACTAAACCACTTCGTGCCCGAGCCGGTCGGCGTGGCAAGGCTGACAAATTGCCGACCACCGCCAGTGCTCAAAGCACTGTTGGCCGTTGGGAGCGCGGGATAAGTCAGACCAGCAACCATCGAAGGCGGCGTTCCACACGTCCAAGTGCCAGTTTCTCCGGCACCCGTGCTGGCCGTGCCATTGGCCAGCGAGCCGTAATTGAATGGCTCATAAACCGCCACGAAATTTGGCGTCGCGCTCGCCTCAAGCGAATCAGCGCTCTCCCCGGCGGCGTTTGTTCCTGACACCACATAGTAGTAAGTCGTGCCGTTGACCGCAGTTGAATCGGTGTAGCTTGTCCCGGTGACCGCGCCGGTCGTGGAGATGGTCGTGTAACCCGAGCCGCTGGTGGTCGAGCGCTTCACGTTGTAGCTGGTGGAAAACGCGGCGGCGGTCCAAGTCAGACTGACATTGTTATCTCCCGCAGTAGCCGCCAAGCCGGTGGGGGCGGAAGGGGTGGCCAGAGCAGGCGCAGCAGAAACTTCCGCACTGGAGACCGTCTCGCCACTCAAATTCGTCGCCGTCACCACGTAATAATAAGTCACGCCGCCGATGATGGAATCCGTGAAGTTCACCGTGGGATCCGCCGTGGTGCCAATGGTGACGTAGCCCGAACCGCTGACGGTCGAACGCTTCACCCGGTAACCCGTCGCCAAGCTGGATCCGGTCCAGCTCAAATCAACCGAGTTGTTTCCCGCCACGGCATCCAGACCAGTCGGCGTCGCCGGGCGCATGGTGACAGTCGCTTCGGCGGTATCGGGACTTTCACCGGCTCCATTCAGCGCCGATACCACATAGTAGTAAATCGTGCCGTTGACCGCGTTCGTATCGGTGAAGCTGGTGGTGGAAACATTGGTGATGGTCACTTCCGCGCCGCTCGTAGTCGAACGTTTCACATTGTAGCTCGTGGCAAAAGCCGCTGCCGTCCAACTCAAACCAGCGGCGTTGTTGCTCGGAAAAGCCGCCAAGCTGGCGGGCGCGGCGGGCGCGACCAGAACCGGCGTTGCCGAAACTTCCGCACTCACCAGACTCTCACCGCTCGCGTTCGTCGCGGTCACCACGTAATAGTAAGTCACCCCGCCGATGATCGGATCAGTGAAAGCGACATTGGCCGTGGTGCCGACGGTCACATAACCCGAGCCGCTGGTGGTTGAACGTTTCACCCGATAACCCGTCGCCGAAGCCGCGGTGCTCCAGTTCAAATCAACCGAGTTGTTGCCGGCAACGGCCCCGAGATCGGCGGGAATCGCCGGCCGCATCGTGACAGTACTTTCAGTTGAATCAGCACCTTCACCGGCCCCGTTCTCTGCGGAAACCACATAGTAATAAACCGTGCCATCAACGGCCGTGGCATCGGCGTAAGTCACCGTGGGCGACGTCGTCGTGCCGATGGTCACGTAACCCGAACCGCTGGTCGTCGAACGCTTCACATTGTAGCTGTCTGCGAACGCCGCCGCCGTCCAACTCAGGCTCGCGGAGTTATTGGTGATGACCGCACTGAGAGCCGTGGGCGCAGCCGGCACCGCAAAAGCCGGCGTGGCGGAAACTTCCGCACTGTCCGCGCTCTCCCCGGTCGCATTCACCGCCGACACCACATAATAATAAGTCTGGCCGCCCAGCACCGAATCAACCAACGCCACCGTGGGCGCGGTCGTCGTGCCGATCGTCACATAACCCGAACCGCTGGTCGTCGAGCGTTTCACATTGTAAGTGGCCGGGCTGCCCGTGGAAGCGGTCCAATTCAAGCTCACCGAGTTGTTGCCCGCCGTGGCCCCGAGGCCGGTGGGAACGGAAGGAATGGGCGGGGCAAATCCGACCACATCCCCAAAATTATCACCCACCCGGAATTCATCCACGGTCATGGTCGTGCCACCTTGGATGTTCACGCCGAGGGCGGAAATCGTTCCAATATCCAGCGTGGAAACCGTGGTGGTGGCAGCCACGCTGGGCGTGCCGGAATTGGCCGCTGGATTCACATAAAGCGTGACCGTGTCGTTGGCGCCAGACGTGTTGAAATCAATTTTCATCACGATCAGATGCACCGCCGTATTGGCGATGTTGACCGCCGTACCACGCGCCGTTCCCCCCGTCGTGGTAGTGCCGGCACTGGTGACCGAACCCAACCCAAACACGTTCAGCGTACCATTGACGCCACCCCGGAAACCCGCCCAAATGCTGGTAGTCTGATCGCCTTTGAGATAAACGCCCGCCCAGTTGCCCCCCGGATCACCGCTGCATTTGAACAGGAAACTCACCCACTTCGTGCCGCTGGAGAGCGGGGTCGCAAGATCCACATACATCCGCCCGCCGCCGGTGCTCAGGGCGCTGTTGGCCACCGGGAGAGCGGTGTAGGTAAGACCGGATACTATCGCAGGTGTCGTTCCGCAGGTCCAATTGCCGCTTTCTCCAGTGCCGGTGCCGGCCGTACCATTGGCGAGTGATACGTAATTGAACGGCTCGTAAACAGTGACCGCCGCGCGCCCGGAACAGATCCCGGCGGCCGCGATGAATAATCCAATGATTGATTTGAGGTTGAGCTTCATGAGCGTGGTTGTGGTTCGACTTTGTTTTAGGGCTAACGACACATTCGACACATTCACCGCTTCAATGGCTGGCATGGCCGCAGATGATGTGGATTGTGAAAGATTAGCATCCGACTCGAAACAGCCTAGCTAGCCAAGCGGCTAGTAATTCGGCTGCTGGAAAGAAATGACAGAATTACTGGTGAAGCTGGAACATGGCGGGCGTAACCCCATGGGCCGCATACCAATTCTTGAAGAAACTACTAAGGCAGCAACGCCAGTTGCCGGGGGGACAGCAGCCAGTTGAGGCTGGCGCACCGCCCGTATTTGAGCCGCTGCGTCAGTTCGATCTTCGCGAGGCCGTTCTTCTTGAGATCAATCGCCGCATCCGGCTGACCACAAATCAACAGGGACAGCAGTTCACTGAGGTAGGGTTCGTGGCCGACGAGCAGCAGGTTCTCCGGCGCGGGTTGCATGCGGTTGATAAAACGGAGCAGCGCCTTGGAGTCGCCGCCGGGCATGAGTTCATCGCGGAATTGCAGATGCCGGCGGAGGCCCAGCGCGCTGGCGACGATTTCCGCCGTCTGGCGCGACCGCAAAAACGGACTGGCGATGATCCCATCGAAGGAAAGTTCCAGCGCCTGCATCGCATCGCTGACCAGCCGGACCCGATCCTCACCCTTGAGCGTGAGCGGGCGGCGCGAGTCGTCGGGAAAGCTGTTCGGGTCGCGATCCACCGCGACGCCGTGCCGGAGTAAAAACAGGTTCATGCTCACGATTTCGCTTTCGAACCGTTGCGCACGCCCTTGGCGAAGGGCGAGGGTTTGAGACGCAGCTTGGGATACTTCGGCTTCGCCTGACTGGCCGCCTGCCGCGGGCTCGCGCCGGTGAGGGCCAATTGGATGAATTCCGCCTGGCTGTGCCGCGCCCGCGCTTTCGCCACGCGCGCCACCGGTTGATAGCGTCCATCCGGCAACAGCTCCCGCGCTTTCGTGTTGTCCGCCAGGGTTGGCAGGAGGATTTCATTGATGAGCCGTTCGCGCAAGATGCCATCGGCGATCGGCACCACCGTCTCGATGCGCCGGAACAGATTGCGCGGCAGCCAATCCGCGCTGCCGATGAACACGTCCGGATCGCACGCGTTCTCGAAGTAATAGATGCGCGGGTGTTCCAGAAATCGCCCCACGATGCTGCGCACGGTGATGTTTTCGCTCAGGCCGCTCACGCCGGGGCGCAGACAGCAGACGCCGCGCACGATGAGGTCAATCTTCACCCCGGCCTGCGAGGCGCGATACAACGCCGCGATGATCTCCGGTTCGGCGAGCGAATTGATCTTCACGATGATGCGCGCCGGCAGCCCGCGCCGGGCGTTGTCCGCTTCGCGCCCGATCAATTCCAACAACCGCCGCTGCAGGTCAAACGGCGCGATGATGAGCTGGCGCATGCCCTGAAACTGGCAGATGCCGGTGAGCAGATTGAAGAGGTTCGTGGCGTCCTCGCCGAAATCCGGGCGGCACGTGAGCAGGCCGAGATCGGTGTAAAGTTTCGCGGTGGTCGGGTTGTAATTGCCGGTGGCGAGATGGACGTAGCGGCGGATCTGTTCCTTCTCACGGCGCACGACGAGCGTGGCCTTGGCGTGGATTTTGTATCCCACCAAACCATACACGACGTGAACGCCGTTCTCTTCGAGCCGCCGCGCCCATTGGATGTTGTTCGCCTCATCAAAGCGCGCCCGCAATTCCACCACGGCGGTCACCTGCTTGCCGTTGTTCACGGCCTTCATCAGCGCGCCGACGATGCGTTCATCGCCGCCGGTGCGATAGAGCGTCATCTTGATGGCGAGCACGTCCTTGTCCTGCGCGGCGTTTTCCAGGAAATGCACGACGCTGTCGAAATGCTCGTACGGATGATGCAGCAGGATGTCGCGTTGCCGGATGGCGGCGAAAACATCCTCCGCGCCGCGCAGGTCGCGGGCGGGCTGTCCGACGAACGGCGCGTCGCGCAACTCCGGCGAATGATCGCCTTGATACAACATCATCAAGCGCGTCGGATTCAGCGGGCCGTCAATCAGGTAAAGATCCTCATCCGTCAGCCGCAGGGTTTTGAGCAACGCATCGCGGATGGTGTGCGGACAACCATGATCAATCTCCAGCCGCACCGCGTCGCCGCGCCGGCGATTGTGCAATTCCGTTTCCACGGCCTGGAGCAGGTTGTTCTCCTCCTCCTCGTCAATGTACAGCTCGCTGTTGCGCGTCACGCGGAACGCCCACCAGCCGAGAATCGTCGTGCCGGGAAAGATGTCCGCGAGATAACAGCCGATGAGATCACCGAGATAAACATAGTCGCGCCGGCCATCGCGCCGGGGCAGTTGCACGAGGCGCGGCAGGATGGCGGGCAATTGCACCACGGCCATGTGCTTGTGCGTCTCGTGGTTCTTCTTCATCTCCAGCCGCACGATGAGGTTGAGCGACTTGTTGAGCAGTTGCGGGAACGGATGGGCGGGATCAATCGCCAGCGGCGTCAGCACGGGATGCACCTGCTGCCAGTAAAACACTTCAAGCCACGCGCGGTCGGCTTTGCCGAGTTCGGCGACGTCGAGGATACAGATCTTGTTCGCGGCGAGTGCGGGCTGGAGTTCCTCGCGCCAGCAGAGGTATTGGTCCGCGACCATGCGCCGCACCCGTTTGACCACCGCGCTCAGGGTTTCGGACGCCGTCCGGCCATCGAGCCGGCGTTCGCCCTGCCCGGCCTCGACTTCCTGTTTCAACCGGGCCACGCGCACCTCAAAAAATTCATCGAGGTTCGAACTGACGATGGTGAAGAACTTGAGCCGTTCGAGCAGCGGATTGGTGGCATCACGGGCTTCGTCGAGCACGCGCTGGTTGAATTCCAGCCAGCTCAACTCGCGGTTGAGGAAGTGCTCGGGCGGCAGGTGTTGGGCGGTTACGACACTCATGTCAATGGGGCACGCATGGTGTGCCAACGTTGCCGTCGGCAAAAGCCCGGCTCGGTGACAAATGTGTTACAACAGACCCGCCGGCAAGACAACCGCCAAACGCGGGTGCGACTGAAATTGCCGCGCGGTGACCTGGCTCTTAGCCCGGATCTTTCACCCTCTTGATCGCTCCGCTCCTTAGCACCGGGCTTCAGCCCGGTGGCAAGCGGGGGAGGCGCTCGCGGCCGTTTCCTCACACTGGTGGCGTCCGCCACCGCAAGGCTGCGGGCAACGACCCCGATTAGGAGATGGCTCATTTGCAATCAACCGTGCGGCCCGCCTCCGGTGCCACAACTTGCTCTGTTGCCTTGGCCGCGTGGGGATTTTTTCAAGCCACCCCTGTCCGGCCTTTTTGGGTTGGCAGTGACACCGCCTGTAAAAAACTCAGCCCGCAAAATCCCCAATAAAAACAGGCCTTCCAGCCCCGCCATGTTTCTTAGGAGGCCACAATGTCGTCATACTCTAGCTGAACTCTTAACCAAAATAACTGCGCCGACAATCTCAACGGCGCTGAAAACCACACCGAGCAAATAACGAGTGCGAACATACTCGACGTGCCCGACCAACGTGGCAACGACCTCCTGCCGCGTGAACGTCTCTCTGTCAGGCAAACTCTTGGCTGAGTGCATCCACATCGGCTGAAAGTCGGCGGCGAACCCAAGCGCAACGACCGCCAAACCAACTGCTCCCGCAATCACCAAAATGAGCCCCAGTCGTTTCATGCGCGTGATGTGGCCTAACGATCAAGCTCAGCGACCGCCGCCGGAAACGCCCGGTCGGCTGCAACAGTCGCGGCCAAACTACCTGAACCGTCCGACTGCCCGGCGGGGCGGAGGTTCGCTGCAGCGCTCTGCCGGCAAGATCAAGGGCCTGCGCGGCGCCAAACTCGGCAACCCCTATCTCCGCTGGGCCTTCGGCGAAGCCGCCGTCATCGCCAAACGCGATCCCCTCGTCATCGGCCCGCTGGCCCAACGCCTCGAAGCCAAAATGAACGGGAACAAATTCAAGGCCAACACCGTGCTGGCCATCAAACTGGCCCGGGCCGTCTATTACATGTTGCGCACCGGCACCGGCTTTGATCCCGAACGCTTGGTCGCCCAATTGACCCAGAAAAAATCTGACCCTGGCGCGGGTCAACCCGGACGCCTAACTGGACGCAAAGCAGCGCGAGCCTCCTCCGAACCGCCATTAGTAAATGGGACGCCGAACCCATCCGGCGGCACTGAGGCCGCAGACAGTCCGGCGCTCTGACTGGGAACCCGCGCCATGGGTCCCATCACGTCACCCCACGGGCGACCGCCGGGGCGCGCGAGCTCTGCTAGGGCCGCGCCCCGGCTCGCTTAGCGGGGTGACCACGACATCAACCACGGAACGAACAAATGAATTTGGTTACTCCGCCCCTCGGCCACGTCCGCCAAAAACTGGACGCCGCCGTTCTCCGGAACGAGCCGCGAGCCAACGGCGTTCTGCTTGGATCGGCCGAGGGTGAACTGTGTGAGTTTCTGGACCGGCCCCCGGCGTTGGATCGGAGGCCTGGCAAGTCGGCGGTGGTTGCGCTGCGGCGGGACTACGACCGACTCGATTGAGTTCGAATAGATGGTTAGCCGGAGGCCCAGCCTCCAGGTTACAACTCGAAATCAAGCCGGAGCACCCGTTCAGTGGTTCGCTAACGGAAAACTAAAAGTTTTCCGCGCGGAAAGCTTTTTGCCCTTGACCGTCCGGGCTTAATAGATGGTTAGCCCACGTCTCAGTGAACTGTCGGCAAATCTTTCTCATCTGTGCTCTTGTGCTCTGAATCTGACCGAAATGCGAGATCAGAGATAGCGCGCAAATACGGCTTGGCCGCATCGTCACTCTGCCCCTCCCGCCAAAGCTCAAGCACACGCTTCGCACTCGAACGCTGTGCAGCAGGAGTAAACTCTCCTGCCTGCCAAACCATCTCCAACTCCCGTATCTGAGCGATGGCTGAATGGAAAATGTAGTGTGGAGAATTGCGGACTCTGGGCGAAAGGGTCAGTGCGAGTCGCCAATCCGGGTGTGAATCTTGTAAATCTTCAGCCTGCAACGCACGACTCAATGCCGACTCGTCAATGCGCTGCGAAATCGGAACAAACGCGAAATAGCGAGTGTAGCGGATACGGCCAGAATGGATGTCCACCTCGTAGTGCCAACAATTGATAGGCGACCAAGGCAAGAGGCCCACCAGCGACAGCAAAAAGGGCACGGCCAATAGACACGCTCCGACTCCGACAATCCACCGAGTTATTTTACGCTTGGATTTCATGTGCGCGTCCGAAGTGGGCTAACGACCCAAGCTCAGCGACCGCCGCCGGAAACGCCCGGTCGGCTGCAACAATCGCTGACAAATTACCCGAACCGTCCAACTGCCCAGCGGGGCGGCGGTTCGCTGCAGCGCTCTAGACCACGTCATATAAAAATATCTCCACGCAATATCTTCAATCGGCGTGGACTCTGTAAAATGCGGATGAAGAATCTGCCGGAAGCGGCACAGTCAACTCGACGGAATCGGTAGCATTTGTCACGACACCAATATTGTCCCATGAGGGGAACAAAACATTAGTTGCCGCCTGAATGTAATAAACGCCGCTTGGTTCTCCATTAAGTGTCATTTGAAACCCGCTCGACACCACTGATGGATTCGAGAGCCACAATATCGGGGCGGATGCGAGAATCGAGCCACCCTCACCCACCGCGACAAACCGATGCCGACCGTAAGCGACGCCCTTCAGTCCGCCGCCGCCGATGGTAGAATATCGAGTTTGCCACTCCAAACCGTTTGTCGATGTTCCAATCAATCGTCCGCCACTGCTGGAAGAACCAACCGTGACAAAGACACTTCTCGCATAAGCAAGTCCGTAACAATAGTAAAGCGGGCTATAGTGGTTTGTCCAAGTCATCCCGTCGGTGCTTCTGCAAAAAATCCCCCGAATTTCAACTCCCAATAAGATGCCGTTTCCATAAGCAAATCCTCCGTTAAACAAATCCGGCTGCTGGCTCGGTGGAACATTCGTCATGTAGGACCAACCAGCGCCATTGGTGGACCAGAACAATGCCGGGGGATTCACGGTCGCTCCGGCAAAAATCTTTCCGAAACCGACACCAACACCGACAAACGGTGCGGACGTGCCCGAAGTCTGAGCAATCCAATTTGACCCATCACTCGATGTTAGAATTGTTCCAAGATTTCCAGCAGCGACAAACTCGGAATCAGTTGATGTAACCGCATTGAGCTGGTTGAGTGTGTCCGAACTTTGCAGCGACCACACTGCACCATCGGTTGAAGTGATGATAGTGCCTGCCGCCCCGACGGAAACGAACTGGCCATGACCATAAGTCACCCCGCGAAGCGAGTTCGTGATTCCGACTGCGCGGGGTGTCCACGTAATGCCGTTGGAACTGGTCAGAACCGTTCCAGAGTCTCCCACAGCGACAAACAATCCTCCACCGAACGCTACATTTCGGAGATGGTTTGTCGTGCCCGATGAAAGAATCGTCCAATTGTCCAATGGGTTTCCGAAAACAGTAAAGGCGACGGGGAGAAAGGCCCAACATAAATTCCATCGCAGAAGATGACGGGTGATTTTCATGACGTGTAGTGGTCTAACATTGATATTCAACCAAAGTCAGTTGTCCCGGAGTTGGGCTGGTTTGCGGTTGAAGCATGGTCTGAATTTAGGTTGCGCTCCCCTGCGGGTCAACTTCAACCGGGGGTGTGACTGGAACGGCCGCGCATCGCCGCGGTTTTTAATCGTACTCTAAGAGCCGGTTTGAAAACCCGGAACTGGCGGCAGGGATGCCGCCCGCACCCGCAGGCAGGATGCCCGCGCTACGACGTAACGCAGGCATCCTGCCTGCGGGTTCCCGGAGCATCCTTGCTCCGGGTTTCCAAGCGGAGTTTTCAAACCGGCTCTAAAAGCAAGAGGGCGCGTTGAACGCGCAGTTCCAATCACAACCGCCAAACGCTGCGTCGCGCCCAATCGCAAAAAAACCGGAGCGGCGAATTGACCGCTCCGGCCCGCGTTCGGACGAAACAACCGCCCGGGAACTCTTGAACTTCAACGCGGAAACCCAGGTTCAAAAGCTTTACCACAACCAAACCAACCCGGGGAACGTGCCGGCAGCGGATGGCAAATCCGTGTCGGCCCGGTTACGACCCGGAAAAGTTCTTCCGCCCGGCTTGGAAAGATTTAACAATTAGCGGCTTGCCCATTGGCTCAAACAGGGCAAACCATACCGGCATGAAGACCAAGCCCGTCCCGACTGAAAGCAGCAATGCGGTTCGCGAAGCGACCCTGAAAGTGGCGAAGCTCCGCCGGATCGTCGAGGCCGAGACGAAGCTGGCCCAGGCCGCCAAGGTGCGTTTCAAGGGCGCGAAGAAAACCTGGAAGCTCGCGCGCAAGACCGCCAGGCGTTCCGCCAAGAAACTGAAGCGCGCGGAAAAACATCTCACCGCCCTCGCCGAGCAGATCAAACCCGCCGTCACCAAACCTAAAGCCAAAGCCCGTCGCCCCGCCAAGACCAAAGTCAAAAAGCCGACCCGCCCCGTCCGGCGCAAGCCCCGGCGCGCCACCGCCGTTGTGCCGCCCGCGATCATGCCGGCCTTGGAAACCGCCAGCACTTCCGCCGCCGACGCGGTCACACCATCGCCCAACAGCGAGCCGCAGCAGTCCTGAATTTCAACCCGTCTTTTCTCAAAACAAAAAACGCGCCGGATTACTCCGGCGCGTTCGTTTTCAACCACCGAACCACTGTCAGTTACCGGCGCGCAACCACACGCTGCCGGAAAATCAACGCCGCCAACCCAATCGCTCCAAGGCTGAACGCGGAAGGTTCGGGAACGGCCACACCGGAAATGGTGACATTATCGAAACGCCAGGTGCCGGCCGTTCCATAGTCGCCAGTGGTGGTCCCGCCACCCGGGGTGTACGATGCTGCGGGGTTGGCGCGCATATAAGCGGTGTTGGCCGCGTAATCCGCCAACGAGGCATTTTGATCGAATGCCAACGGCGAAAAAATGGATACGATCCGAATGCCAAAATCAGCATTGTTGGCAGCGCCCGAGACGGAACCGAAATCCACGTTGAAAGTGGCGAAAGTGTCTTGCGCGAGTCCACCGCTGTTGTTCCAAAAGCCGGATACCCAATTGGCGCCGCCGTCCAGCGTGTAGTCAACCTGCGCCCACCGCGACCCCGTTCCGGAAGCGCGATGATCAAACGACAGGGTGATGTTTTCAAATCCGAGCGTCCCCGCCAGGAACTGCACGCCAGCCGTGCCCGAACCGGTGCCTTGAGCCTTGTAAGTCGTGGTGTTCCACCCGGAGGCGCTGCTGTTACCACTGGCAAAGGTCGCCGTCGTGCCGCCAATCAGGACCGCGGTGCCGGTGCCGATGGCCGGCATGCTGACGCCGCCTTCAAAGGTCCATTGCGTGAGAGTGCCGGCCTGGGCGGATACGAGGCCGGCCGCCAGAAGCGCCGCTATTCTGAACAGTTGTTTCTGAGTATTCATTATGCGTTTGTGTGATTTGGATCGTTTGGTTTTAAGGACGAGGGAAAAGTGCCGGAATCATATTACGGTTGCATGAAGGCTTCGTGACGTTGCCGTGAAGTCGCCGTGAAGTCGCCGGCCACATCATCTGCGGTTGATCCGGGCGTTTGATTTAGCGGCCGGCGGCTTTCCGCCGGAACAGCATGGCAGCGAAACCCAGCGCCCCCAGCGCGAGCATCGAAGGTTCGGGCACCACCCCCGGCGAACCAATCTCGCCGCCAGCCACCGAGTTGAACGCATTGTTGACGCCCACCACGCTCAACTGCGAAATCAACCCGCTCAAGCCTGCCGGGTTGTCAAAAGTCGTTCCGGACGTGGCCGCTCCAAAACTGACGCCCACCACCCACGTTCCATCGGCATCAAAGATATTCACGGCATCGCCGCCGCTGCTGAGGCCAACCCCCGAGCCGCCATAGAATCCCAAAGTCAACCCGGAGGGCGCACTGCCGCCGAACCAGGCGCTTTGAAAAGCGGCGCCGATCGTGGCGTCATTGCCGCCACTGGAATTGCTTTCGAGAAAGATCACCGATTGCCCCGGCGCGATGCTGGTCACGCCGCGCAAGGCCAAAGCCGAACCAAAGCTGGCGGAGTCATCATCCACTTTCCAACCAGTGATGTTGACCGAAGCCGATCCTATGTTGCTGAGTTCAAACCAATCCGCCGCATAGGTGCTGCTGCTGCTGCCGGTCGGATGAACCTCCGAAATGATCAATTGTGCGTGGCCAGTTGTAAATCCGGCGACCATCAAGGCCGCCGCGCCGAGGAGTTGTTGGTTAAGTTTCATTTGATTTGATTAGGTCTGTGTTGTTGTTTGATTGCTGAGAAACGAAAGACTCAATTTGGATTGGCCGCCGGATCAGTGGTCCAGATGATTTCATTCTGCGGCAGGATCGCCTTGCCGCGATTCGGATTGCCACTGCGCGTTTCAACGACCCGGTCGCCCTTGAGGGCCTGCGCGTGACCGTCAGCGAAGACCAGATTGCCGGCCCGGTTGTGACGAGCCGAGAACCGGCTCGCAAAACTCGCCGGTTGACCGAGGTCTGTGTCGGACTGGGCCAGATCCGCCTTGGCTTCACCCGTGAGACGATTCTCGAGAAAGATCACCGTGTTCCCGGGGCGCTGGATGGCGCTGACTTTGATTGTGCGGGCCGTGCCATCAATGAGCTTGGAATTCATCGCAATGGTGAACAGCACGTTGCCGATCGTTTCCGGGCCCGGCGGAATCAACGCTTTTGGGCAATGAAACAAACTGTCCTTGCGATAGAAATCCACCCGGCTGGCCGGCGGCTCGTAATCCGCCGCGCCCTTGAGCCGGATGGAACGCGGCAGCGCGTTATACCAGACATCAGCGGCGGAGGACGCCGCCGAAACATCCGCAACCATCACCCAGTTATTCGGCACGGCGCTGGCGCCGTAGGCTTCACGTGGCAGGTGGTCGCTGTTCTCCTCGCAATACATCGTGAGCGCAAGCCCCCATTGCTTGAACTTGTTCAGGCAACTGGTGCGCTGCGCCGACTCTTTCGCCTTGGCCAGCGCCGGCAGCAACAGCGCCGCGAGCACGGAGATGATCGTGATGACCACCAGCAACTCGATCAGCGTGAACGCGCGACGGTTTTGCTTCGCAGCTTTCATGTTCTCAGGGCACGGACAAGTTGAGGCGCAACCGATAGATACGATTGGCAACCTGGCTCTGATCGGCGATCACCGTGCTGACGCCAACGGCAGTGACGTTGCTGAATACATTCCAGCTCGTGGCCGTCGCGCTGTTTTTGTAATCCACGGTGTAATTGCGATCCGCCGTGCCGGCCCAGCTTAACTGCACTCCGCCAGCGGTCGGCGCGATGTTCAATCGCAACGGATCCACCACCCAACCGGGCGAACCGACGTCGCCCGTGGTGGCGGTGAATGCGCCGTTGATACCGCTGGTGGCGAGCGTTATCAGGCCGGTGGGAATCGGACTTTGCCCGGCGGAGTTGGGGCTGTCCGGATCGTAAACAAACGTGCGGCGCGGCCCGGACGAGGCAACTCCAACCAGCACCCCGGCGATGAAATCACTGTCGGACGTGGCGGCGGCATTCCAGAGATACAACCCGTCACCGTTGCCGCCACTGAGGCTGATGCCGCTGCCGCCATAAGTCAGAATTTTCAGATCACCACGCAGATTGCTGTTGCCCCACCAATTGCGAAATACGATTGCCGAACGATTCTCCACCAACACAATGGTTTCGCCGGGAACAATGGTCACATCGTTCGTGATCGTGATGGCGGATGCGAGCGATTGGGAATCGTCGTCAAAGCGATAGCCGCGCAGGTTGTGGGAACGGTCGTCAAAGTTCGTCAACTCCCACCAATCGTCGAAGCCCGCCGTGTTCCCGGAGGAATGCACCTCGGTGATGATGAGCTTGGGCTTCGGCGTAACCGTGAGGGTGGCCGAAGCACTGTTTGTCCCGGCGATGTTGTATATGACAATCGTGTAAACCGCCGAATAATTTGTCTCCACACCGGAGAGGACGAGCTGGTTCGCCGTCTGACCGACCAAGTCCACGCCGTTGCTACGCCATTGAAATGACGGCACCGGATTTCCCTGCGCCGTGGCGCTGAGTGTCACGGACTGACCGATGTAAGCCGCGATGCTCTGAGGCGTGAGCACGAACGCCGGACCCGTCGGCGAACCATCCACAGTCAGCGTGGCGTTGGAACTGATGACGACTTCGAGTCCGTTGGTGATGACAACGCTGTAAGCACCCGCGTTGGTCGGATCAACGTTCGCGATGCTGTATGTCGGCCCGAACGCCCCTTCGATGGGTGTGCCGTTGAATTGCCATTGATACCGCGCCCGCGGCAGACCGCGCGCCGCAACGTGCAGCGTCACCGGGAAACCCACGTAGCCGATGAGGTTCGTCGGCTGTTGCGTGAAGGTGAGCGCCACCGGCCCGGTGTTCGTGCCGGGCGAACCGACATCATCGGACAACACCGCCGTGAAGGCGTAACCGATGCCGTTGGAACTCAAAACTCCGTAAGCGCTGTTCGTGGGATGATACGTGAAGGACTGGCCGACGGTCGCCGCCCCAAATTCGGCCTTGTCCAGAAAGTCCGCGTCGTTCAGCGCATCCGGGCCGTAGAGCACGAGGAAGTCGCCGTTCGCTGACTGGCCGTTGCCCGAGTAGAAGACCACCTGCTGACTGGCGGGCAATCCCCACCAACCGCGGAACGCTTCCGGCGTGTTCAGTTGCAGAATGTCGTCTTGCACAAACAGGATGGATTCGCCCGGGTTGATCGTCAGCCCGCTGAACGGCGTCCCATCGGCAAGCGTCAACCCGCCATTGTCGTCGTTGAACTTGTAGCCGGTGAGGTCAATCGCATTCGTGCCAAAATTGGAAAGCTCCCAGAAATCCGGCCCGCGCACCGCGCCGAATGTATTGTTTGTCGAAGCAGAAGACATGCTTTCGGTGATGGCCAATTGGGCCGGGGTTGAGCTTATTGCCAGCCCAAGGGCGAGAAGGACAAGACTTTGTCGCAACATAAATATTGAACTACCAGATGTCTGTCATGGGTTTGATGACGCGCAGAGGGTTAATCAAACGCATGACGAATTGATGGAGTTTCTGTGACAAATCCGTGACAAGCCTCTGAGCGCCGGTTTGAAAACCCGGAACTGGCGGCAGGGATGCCGCCCGAACCCGCAGGCAGGATGCCGGCGTTACGGCGTAGCGCGGGCATCCGGCCCGCGGGTGCCCGGAGCATCCTTGCTCCGGGTTTCCAAGCGGAGTCTTCCAACAGGCTCTGAGCCGCGTAGCCACCGACGTTAGGAGGTGGCTGGGCGAGATCCCGGCCGCCCCAACCGCCTCCTCACGCCGGCGGCCACCTTCAGCGTGCAACCGGCAACGGCCGAGACAGGCGGAGCAACCAGACGGTCGAAGGCGGTGGAATTGTCGCTTCACCCAGCCCAAAATCATTGTCATTGGCGAGGGCGATTTCCGTGGCCGATATTATCGCCAAGCCTTCCAGTTTGGTCGGTTCTTTCGTCAAACCCGCCATCGTCGCCCACACTTCCACCGTCGCAGGTGCGACCGGCAGCTTGGAAAAATCATCGCCGGCCGCTTCCGGCGCGGTCGTGTTTACCACCGGATGATTTTGCAAATCGCCCGCTGCGCGAAAATCCGCCACCAGCAACCGCGCCGTTTCGCCCGCTTGTTCCAGCACCAGCAACTGGTCCGGCGCGAGCCATTCGGCGTCGTTCAACTTCACGCCGGTCTGTTTTGACTTGGCGGAATAATTGGTAGCCGGACTCAACGGCATCAGAAAATGTCCGGTCACCCGCGCGTTCAGCGGATCGCTCAGGTCGAGGCGCAACGCCCGCGAAACCCGCGCCTGCTTGAACTGCAAATCTTCCTCGTCACCCAGTGGACTTTGCAACATCACGTAAGCCGTCTGGCCGTCCGGCGCCAACGCCAACGCCTCGAACCCGCGATTCGTCCGTCGTTGCGACAGCACCGGCGGCAAAATTGCCCGCACTGGATACGTCGCCCCGGGCAACGGTTTATTCTCCGGCACATAGCGCATCAACACCTGACCGTTCGGGTTCACCACCAGCACTGACGGGCCATACTCCTCCGAGATGAGAAACTTGCCGTCAGGAAAAACCCGGATCGCCTCGGGATCAATGCCGTTCGGATCATAAGCCAGCGGCGCACTCGCATCCGCCGATTCAAACAAACGCTCCTCGCCCTTCTGGTTGCTCAAGCCGGTGAGTGGTTTGCCGGCGGCATCCGTCAGCAGAAGAGAACTTTGGATTTCAATTTTGCCCGCATTGAGTTTGAACCGCGTGAGGTGCGGACAAAACTTCGGCAACGGAAACGTGCGGCGCTTGCCCACCTGTCCATTCGGCCCGCGATCCGAGATGCCGACGAACTCGTTCTCGCCCACCCGCACCAAGCCCGAACCGAGCGATGGCAGATCCGCATACTTGAGTCCGTTGGTTCGCGCCCGGGCCAGATCGTTCGCGGTGAAAGGTTGTTGTCCCAGCGTGATGAGTTGGGTTGGTGGCAGCTCATATCGGCCCAGCACTTCGATTTGCACCTCCGCACCGCAACTCAAGCCAGACGATCCGATCACCGCAAGCAAAGCGGCAAGCATCCGCGCGCCGCGTCTGGACTGCGGCGCGTTCCCCGCCGCTTTTGGGAATAAACAGGTCATTGCGCAACACTCCCGAGCAACAAACTGCCCGCCGCCGCCCCCGGCAACTGTTGTCGCGCCGCTTCCCGCCCCAGCGGCAGACTCGGTTGCTCCAAGACACGCGTCGGAATCTCCGTTACTGCCGAGGTCTCGTCGCCGCGATAGAGCGTGATGGAAACATTCTCGTTGCGCCGGATGCATTCCTTGATCGCTTCGGCGTCCTTCTCGCAGTTCAAGAGCGTCTTCCACGAGAAGATGTGTTTCGGTTTGTGGAAATCGCTGTTTGCCAGAAACGGCAGCCGCCGCAGACTCACGGGCGTGAAGAGATTGTTGCGGTTCGCGATCTCCCACGCGTCAATCACCGGCGCGAACTTCTCCTGATTGTCCCACAGATAGAGCGTCTCCTTCGCCCATTCGGATTTCATCAGATGCGGATGCGCCGCCACGGCCAGCGCGCCCTGCGCGTGAATCCGCGTGATCGTCTCCATCAAATCCAAGCGCGGGCTGATGGGCAGTTTCAAATCAATCCCGAGCAGGTGCGCGGAAGATTTCTTGGTCGGACCGTCCTTGTTGAACTCCAGCCCCGTCAGCACCAGCATCCCATAGCGTCGCCACGCCCGCCGCGCCTCTCTTGAAATCACCTCGAAGTATTCCTCGATCTGGTCCGTGCTCAGCGTGAATGGCGTCAACCGCGCCAGCTTGCCGATCAACCGCCGCGGGTCCGTCCAATGATCCGTGATGCAGATGCAATCGAACCCGCGCACCCCGTAGAAATCCACCACGTCGGCCACCGTCAGTTTGCCGTCGGAATAATTCGTATGCACATGAAAGTCGCACAACAACGGGCCGGCCTTCTTGCGGACCAAAGGGGCGCGACTGTGCTGACAGCCAGTCGCAGCACTTGCCACACTGCTGCGGCTGGTCTGCGACACAGCCGCGCTCCGGTTCTGGGAGATGGTTGTTGTTTCAAGATTTGACTGAAGCCCATTCACCGGCTTGGGCAACGCCGGGAATTTCTCCGGGCGCACCGCCTTGTTCGCCACGTCACATTCATCGAGGACAAGTTGCGCGATCTTCAACGCCGCATCCGGCTGACTCACCTTCTCCATCTGCGTCCGCCATTGCGTCCACAGTTCGCCTTCGTCTTCCGCGAGCCGCTCGATCCAGCTCGCGACCTCCTTCCTGCCATCCGCCACGGTGCCGATGTTCCAATCCAAAATCAGATTTGCGTTGCCTTCCTCCTGACCCGGGATGACCTGGTTGATGATCATCGGACACTTGGCCGCGATGGCTTCCTGCACCGACGCCCCGCCCGCCTTGCCGATGACGACATGGCTGCTCATCAGCAATTGCGGCATCTGGTTCGTCCAGCCCAGCACGTGCAGGCGGCCCTCATACTCCATCGAACGGCGGGCGAGTTTTTCCTTCAACTCCGCATAACGCCCGACTGTAACGGTGAGTTCGACATTGGGAACTTCGAGAATGCGATCAATCGCCTTGCCGCATTTTTTCTGGCCGGTGTTGATGACGTACAGCACGCGCAACATCTGCCCGAGCGAGGGGCGCTTGGGTAGATCGCCCGAGGGCGTTGCAAACTGCGGGCTGACTGGAAAACCCAGCGCCGCGATCGTGTCCTTCTCGACTCCAGCCTTCTGCAACACCTGCGCCGTCGCGTCGTCGCACACCACGAACTTGTCACTGCCCGCGCGATGCCAGAGGGAATTCACCGAGCGCGCATCGGTGATGATGGTCACGTAACGAAACGGTCGCTCACAATGATCGCGATAGAGCGATTGGATCAATTGCCCGTAAGCCGGATAGGTGCTGACGACGCAGTCCGGCTGCGTCTCCTCGATGAGTTGCGCGAGCGTCTGATGAAGTTTCGCCAGGCCGCGTCCATCCGCCAGCCAGGGCGAATGATCCACGAGCTTGAAAAAACCCGCCCAGAGTCGCGGTGTGTAACGCACCGCGCCGAGGTAGGCTTTCTTGGCGATGGAGTTGAGCTTTTTGTAACTGCGTTCGTAAAGATCGGCGACGGTCACTTCGACCTCAGTCGAGGTGAGTTCCAGCGCTTCGCGCACGTTGCGTGCGGCGGCGTTGTGGCCGTCCCCGAATCCCGCCGTGAGGATCAGAACTTTTTTCACAAAGTTATTCCCAAGGTCACGGGCGACTGTTACGGACCGATGACAGCCTGGTTAAAAACCGATGACTTTGTGAATAACTTGAGCCGGAATCAGACAGGGGAATGAACGGCAGGGGAATAAAACAACACCATTCCTTGGCCGCCCATTCCCCGGCCTGGTTTCCGAACCGGTGGCGCACGAATTAACGCCCGGCTTTGATTCGGATCAGAACCTGATTTCCTTCCGGGCGCCCACAAAGAGGCTGTCTGAAAAGACCGCATTGCCCATCGTCCTCGGTTTTTCAAGGGAATGCGAGGACGACGACGAGAACGAGGACGATTCGCCGTCACGGGAGTTTTCAGACAGGCTCAAAGAGTTTCACGCCGCCCGGTGGCGAGGCGATTGGTCTGCACAGTCGGCGCGTACCAGTTAGAGCCGGTTTGAAAACTCCGCGCCAGACACGCTAAAGCGTGAACTCCAGCCGCGTGGCCGCGCCGGTTTCGTTGGAGTTCAACCTTTAGGTTGTCCCGGCCTGCTTCAAGGGAAATCAGGTGCATCGCCCCCAAAAAAAAGAAAGCGGGGGAATCGTTACCGATTCCCCCGCTGCGTCAAGCAAGTGAAACTCAGTTGGCTTTCACCTGGAAGTATTGGTCACCTGTCGCTGGGATGGAAACCGTGATGTAATCACCCGCCCCCACAACTGCCGCGCCTTCGTTCCCCCATGAGCCAGAGGATAGGGTGGCGCGGGATTCGAGCTGATATGTCTTGCCCGGCAAACCGAGCCAGGTGATTTCGACGTTGCCCCCGACCGGCACAATCGTCAGCTCTGGTCGCGAAACCGCCAGATAGCCGGCTTTGGAGAGGAAGCTCCACCCATCGGCCCAGTTGTCATTGGGTTTGAATGCGCCGCGATAAGCAACTGTGGTCGGGGCCCCGGCCAGCACGTTGGTCAGCAACGGACTGCCCGCCTGCGGGCGCGGATCAAGTCCCGCTGCGTCGTTGGTATAACTGATCCCGCCCAACCCTGCCGTTTGCACCGTGTTGTTGAAGCTCGCATTGGTGAACACAAACGCACCCAACCCATTCGCATCGCCCGTCGTCACATCCCACACGTTGTTATATGCCGACGCCCGCACGGTACTGTTCGTCCAGTGATACAATCCATCGGCATCCAGCAACAACCCCTTGTCAAACGCCGCGATCACCGAGTTCAACACGTTCGGCGCCGCTTCATCCCGGCAGTTCCACGCACTGCCACCGCCAAACAGTGTGTTGCCTTTGCCGCGCCCGATCAGCGTCGCGTTGAACACCGCCCACTGGCTGAACGGCGTCCGATCACCCATGATCGTCTGGCTCGTGTCGCCGTCCGTCTCAAACCCGCGGCTGTCCACGCTCCCCTGCCACGGCGGCTTGATCCCGAACCAGAACTGGTTCGTGCCCGTGTAACCCTGGTCCGTGTCGAAGTCATCATCTTCGCAGAACGCCGCAATCAGGTGCTTCGTGTTCACCGTCCCGCCAAACCACTCGAACCCGTCGTCCGAACTGGCATAGCTTTCCACATACTCAATGACCGTCCCACGCCCCACACCGCCCATCGTCAACGAGTTCAGTTCCTTGTCCGGCGCAAAGATGTTGCCCGTGTGCCGGATCGAAACATAGCGCAACGCCCCGGAGCTGTCCTCCGGATCACTGCCGCCAAACCGATGTTCGCTGTTCGGGCCTTCCCCGGCCCCTTCATACAAGTCCGTCACGGGATTGGCCACGTTGCCAGCCGAGTCAAACGCCGAGTTGATCGGCGCCCGGCCCATCATCACGATCCCGCCCCACTTGCCCGTCGTCGTCGGTGGAATGTCGTTCGGATCGTTCACATCATCCCCCTCCATCGTGAAGATGATCGGCTTGACCACCGTCCCGGTCGCATACAGCTTGCCGCCCCGCGTCACCCACAACGCCGCCACCGAGTTCGGAATCCCCACCCGGGCCAGCAGATTCGCCGCGTTCGTCCCGCCCTTCACCACCGTCCCGGGTTCGATGATCAGCGTCGCATTCGTCTGTACGTAAACCACCGTGTCCAAGCGATACTCGTTGGTGGCGTACCACGTTGCAGTTGTGTTCGCTGCGATGTCACTCGTCACCGGAACGAGCGCGGCGGGCGCAGTGCTGGCCGCCAAAAGTCCGGCGGCGGACCACTGCATCAGAGTTCTTTTCAGTTTCATGTATGATTTTGGTTTCTGGGTTTTGGATCAATGATCCCGGCCATGCGGATTCCGCCGGGCACAAGGACAAAGACTACTGCTTCGTTTGCAGCGATGTTTTAGATGATGTGTGTGAAGAGCAGGCGGCGGGAGTGTTACGATTCAGCAACAGCACCCAACCGATTCGCGAACACCCCGAATTCGACTCAAAACTCGCACCCCATAGACACTCCGAAGGTCATGCCTTTGGTATAGCTTTTGATGACTGTCGTGCCAGTCGCACCCCAGTCCTGGGTGGTCTCGAAAGCGGGATCAAGCAGGTTCTTGGCAGAAAATTTTAACTTCCAATACGGGCCGAGCTTTTGGGAAACGAAGACATCCAATTGCGGGGCCGCCTCTTCATATTCATCCGGTCGGGCCAGCCCCACCACCACCAAACGCCGCCCCACCACGCCGCCGGAAATCGTAACCGTCGTGCCCGTGGCGGTGTGATCCCACGTCAAATCGGCGTTCATCACGAATTCGGGTTGATCATAAAGCGGACGAGTGGTGGAGGTTTCCCCATAGAGCAGATGGCGGTTGTTTTGCTGATTGCTGGTCAGCGGCACTTCGGACTCGATGTAGGCGTAGTTGAATCCCAGCGACAACTCCTGCAACGGTTGCCACAACCGGTCCAGCTTCATGCGCGCCTCAAACTCGACGCCCAGCACCACCGCCTCGCTGTAATTCAAGAATGTGATGCGGTCGTTGTTGTTGTCCAACGCACTCTGCTCGATCGGCGCGGCAATATCCTTACGGAATACGGAAACGGAGATGATTTCCCCCGCCCGCGGATACCATTCGAGCCGCAGATCATAATTCTGACTGTCAGCGATCTTCAACGTCGGATTGCCGATGTACTGCCGGGCCTGCGCAATGTCATAAATTGTCACCGGCGCTATCTCCCGATAAGCCGGGCGAACCACGGTTTGCGACCAGGCCCCGCGCAACAGCAACGATTCCGATTCGTTCAAGGCCAGGGTCGCCGCGAGCGACGGCAGGATGTCATCCTGCTCGATCTGGCCCGGAGGCAATCGGATGTTACGCGTCTGGTCAAATCCGGTGAGCGAAAGATCCGTGCGCTCGAAGCGCGCGCCCCCGGTCAACCGCAGCCGTTGCAACGCCGCCCAATCGCCCATGAGATAGGTTGCGGTGATGGTCTGTTCGCCCTTATAGGTCAGGTTGGCCGGGAAGTTGCGATACTCCACGTAGGGATAGTTCACCGGATCCAAATAGTCCTGCGGATCGCCCGAGGTGACGAACGTGTTGGCGAAAAAATTTGCCGGATACATCGTGAACCCGCGCTGGTAATAATCGCGCTCTGATTCAGAGATCGCCCCGCCGAATTTCACCGAGTTTTCCTTGTCGTTGTAGGAAGGGAGCGGCATGGTCAGATCACCCCGCCAGTTCTGGTTCTTCTCCTCCAACTCCCGCCAGTAACGCGTCGGATACGCCGGTTCCGCGCGGCCAAAGGGCTGGTAGATCGAGTTCGCCGGGTCGGCAACAAATTGAAACAGGCGGTAATCCGGCTCGTCCTGCGTGGTGGTGGCCAGCGAGCCGGCCCAATCCAGTTTCAGGTCGTTCACTTCCGGCAGTTGATGCGCGCCCGAAAGTTGGTAATAACTCAAGCTCCGTTCGGTCCAGTGCAATAACGATTGCTCGACATACGTCCCCTCCTGCGTCTCCTCGTCAAAGCCCCGCAACCGCCGCGCCTCATCCTCCGCCGCTTGCACGCGCAGATAGTTGAACTTCAACTCGTGCATGTCCTTGTAACTTACGCCCAATGCCGCCGAGGCCGCCCAGTTGTATTCGATGACCGCCCGCGTGTCGCTCTTGCCCTGCACCTGCACGTCGCCGCGATCAAATTTCCGCACCACCCCACCGTCATAAAACTTGTAGTCGTTCTTGTAACCCAGCGATCCCAGATAGCCCAACCGGAAATCTCCGGCCTTGTAGCTGTCGCCAAACGCCAGGGAAAAGCTGGAATTGAGCGGCGAACGATCGTTCAACGGCCCCATCTGACTCGAACCAAAGCTGCGTTCCACCGCCGGCTCATTCTGGACTGGCCCACCCGAACCGAGGGGCGGCGACGCCCGGGCGACACCGGGCAATGCCCGCTTGCCATCATCCATCGCCAGCCAATCCGTCCGGCTCTGATCCGACACGAGGAAATCGTCGTTCAAACTGGCTTGAGTGTTGTATGAAACGCCCAGCGAAAAACTCACCATTGCCTTTTCGGGAATACCCTTGGTGATGATGTTGATCGAGCCGCCCGCAAACCCACCCGCCATGTCCGGACTGAACGTCTTGGCCACATCCATGCGCTCGATGATCTGCGTCGGCAGCAGGTCCAATTGCGCCGCCTTGCGATCCGGATCGGCGCTCGGCAATTCCGTGCCGTTCAGCGTCGTAGTGGTATAACGATCTGCCAACCCACGGATCACCGCAAATTTCCCATCCGCGATGCTTGCGCCGGAAACTTTGCCCAAAGCCTCCGCGGCATCACTCGCGCCTAACCGAGAAATCTGCTCTGAACCCAAAGCCTCCGTCATCCCGCTGGATTCCTGCCGCTCGATCAAAATCTGATCTGTCTGCTGCGTGAACTCCTCCGCGGTGACCTCGTATTCCTCCATCTCATAAAACTCGGGCCGCAGGTTGCCGTTCACCGTCGTGGTCTGGCCAACGATGACGCGCACGTCAGTCACAACTGCGGCGGCAAAACCGGATTTGGAGAAGCGCAATACTTGATCCCCGAGTGGGAGGCCCTTCAATTCGAAGCGCCCGGTGCTGTCGGTCTGTGTGGCCAGCGTCGTGCCGCGCACGGTCACGGTCGCACCGGACAACGGCGCTCCGTCGAACGAATTCACCACCGTGCCGGAAACGGCACCGGTGTCTTGCGCTCTTGCGGCGAGCGCAGTGAACATCAACATCACCACCACCCAAATCAGGCGCAGGGGAGAAAAGGTGAAAAGGAGAGAGGGAGAATCGCTATTCTCGCACCGCGTCGGGACTGCGGTGACTTCAGCACCGCTTTCCGTCCGAGGTTCAGGGCGAAAGCAAGGGAGTTGGATTTCCATGAGCAGTGACTGGTTGGCAGAGGATTCTGTCACCACTCAAGACCGGGCGGTGCGA
Organism: uncultured Bifidobacterium sp.; assembly: GCA_964594985.1. GTDB lineage: Bacteria > Verrucomicrobiota > Verrucomicrobiia > Limisphaerales > JADLHS01 > JADLHS01. Next base: position 347,527 of record CAZQNQ010000002.1, on the reverse strand, counting down.
CTGAGTTGCTCGACTTTTTCGAGATAGCGCTGGACGTTGTCACGCGGCTTCACCTTTTGCGCCTTCTTCAACAGTTCCGCCGCCTCGACATATTTCTGCGATTGCACCAGCAACTGCGCATGCTTCACGAACGCGTCCGCTTCGTAACCGGCAATCCCCGCCGCCGTGCGATAGCGGAACTCCGCCTTCTCCTTCTGGTTGTTCTTCGCGTAGTAATCGCCCGCCAGCATCAGCGCTTCGGCATCGAGCGGGTCTTTCTGGATGATCTGCTCCAGCGATTCAATCGCCTGCTCGCCCGCACCGGTGGACATCGCGACCTTGGATTCCAGCTTGAGCAACTTGAGTTCATCCGCGCCGCTCAACAATGTGCCGGCTGAACGAATCTTGGCGAACAACTGCTTCGCTTCATCAAACGCCCCGCGACTCACGAGAATCTGCGCCGGACGCAACGCCTTGGCCGGATTCTGCCCGCCGTCCTTGGCGAGCGCTTCGAGATAGGCGCCGAGCGCGAGGTCGCGCGATTCCTGCGCCATGTAAAGATCGCCGAGCAGATTCAGCGATTGCGGCGTGGCTTTATCCAGGCGCCGCATCATCTCCAGACTGATCGCGGCCTGCGCCGGCTTTTCCTGCTGGATGAACAGGTTCGCCTGGAGCATCCACAAACTGTCACGTTCGGGATATTGCTTGAGCAACTCATCGAGCAACGCCAGTGCGTAAGTGTAGTTGCCCGTACCGATGGAGCTTTTCACCAGGCCGAGTTTGAAATCGAGATTCTCCGGCTCGTACACCAACGCCTGCCGATATGCCGCTTCCGCGGAAACATTCCGGCCCTGGCTCAAGTTGGCGAAGCCCAGCAAGCCGAATACTTTTCCATCCGCGCCGCCGAGAACGATGGTGCGCGTCAATGGCTTGACGGCCTCGGCGTATTTGCCGTCGCGGACCAGCGCGAACGCGAGATTCTTCTGCGCGCGACGGTAATCGGGAAACTTGAGGATCGCCGTTTCAAAACACTTCACCGCATTGGTGAGGTCTTCGCGCTGAAAATAGACGTTGCCCAACGTGAAATCGAACACCGCACTCGCCCTCGGACCGGTCAGACCTTCGAGCATGGTAATGATCTTCTTCGGATCGCTGTTCGTAAGGATCGGCACGACGATGGTGCGATACTTATCGAGTTCATCCGGCTGCAACTTGGGTTCGGCCTCGGAAGCAAAACCATAGCTGCCGATCAAACGGCGCTGAAAGTCGGCATCGTTCCAGATGGATGCCAGTTCGTGATCGCCAGCCAGCGGGGCGAATTTACCGGACGAACTTGTTTCCGCAGCGGCAGCAGATGAAAAACTCGCGAGCCAGCCGACCATTGCGAGCGCCAGAACAGCGGCGGTGAACGCGCCGCAGTCCAGACGCTTCGCGCGGTTCGCCAGCGTATGGCAGTCGCGGCGCGTCTGGACTGCGGTGGCTTTAGCACCGCTCTCGCTCGCGCGGAACGCATTCGGATTCAAGCCTGCCTCTCGCTCGCACGAAAAGCGGCATAACGCTTCGCTTCCCACCGCAGTCCAAGATGTCTCACTCTGAAGATGATAACGTCCGCCCTCACCCCAGCCCTCTCCCCCGGGGAGAGGGAGTGACGTTTGAATGCGCATGGCTGCCCGGTAGTTTGTCTGGCCAATCCAGTCGCAGGTATTCGAGTGAGGCGGCAAAGCATTCACCCTCTCCCGGGGGAGAGGGCCGGGGTGAGAGCGGGCGTTTCCACACACTAAACGCCACCACTTCATTAACCTGCCCACCACAAACTGCGAAGAACCTTCAAATGTCATCTTTATCTCCATATCAAATTTCCAGTGTTTACCCGGTCGTAATCCGAAACCGCATCGGCATGCGGAGATAAGTGCGCACTGCCTTGCCGTCTTTCTCTCCGGGGCTGAAACGCCATTTGCGAATCGCATCAAGTGCGGGCTTTTCAAATTCGGGACGCGAAGAATTCTCCACCCTCGCATCTTCAACGCGGCCCGTCTCATCGAGCACGAAGATGAGCGTGACAACACCTTCGATTTTTGATTTGCGCAACTCCTCTGGATACTTGGGCATGACCTGAGCAACCGATCCTGGCCGCTTCTCCAAATCCGCGACGTCAAACGTGTCTTCCTGCACCGCTTCGGCTGCAGTCAGCGACCGGATTTCGCCGAAGCCCGCGAGCGCGCCGCCCGAACCCATCGCCACTTCCAGATCCGCGTTCAACGGAATCTGTTGCTGCGTCTCGGTGAGTTCCGGTTCGGGCTGGGCTTCCGGCGCTTTCTCCTCTTCGAGCGGCGGCGGTGGCGTGTTTTCTTCCACGGGCGGCGGAATGTCCACCACGCTGGTCGTGCGCAATTCCAGACTCCGCTCCGGCTTCGCGATGCGATGCGCGAACGGAATGAACCCAAATAAGACCGCCGTGAACCCGACGCCAAAAATCACCGCCGCCGGCAACCCGGAGAACCTGCTTTCGCTTTGATAGACTTTGCGCATGGCGGGAATCAGCCTTTGTCGGTCGCCAGGTTGACGTCCTTCGCGCCGCCGAGTTTCGCCTCGTCAATCACGTTGATGACCATGCCGGAGTTGGCGTTGTCGTCGGATTGGATCACCACGGGCAACGGTTCTTTTGCGCAAAGCCGCTTCACCGTGGGCCGCACGCCACCAAGCCCGATCTCCTTGCCGCCGTAGGCAATTTTCCCATCAGCGGTGACGGCGAAGATGATGCTGTTCTTATCCGTCTGCTTGGCGCTGGCGGCCCGGGTCTTGTTCACCTGCACGCCGGGTTCTTCGATGAAGCTCGTGGTGGAGATGAAGAAGATGAGCAGGAACATGATGATATCAATGAGCGGAATCAGGTTCAGCTCAATGGCCTCATCGGGTTCTTCCAGTTGACGGCGAAATCTCATGTTTGGTTTTGGAAAACGCTCGCCCTCACCCCGGCCCTCTCCCCCGGGGAGAGGGAGAAAGTTACGCCGCCGCTGACAAAATCTCGCGGCTGGATTGGCAATGCCATCATCCGAAAACTTGAAGCGCACAATGGCTGTCCCCGCTCCTGGTGGAGAGGGCCGGGATGAGGATGAACGTCACGCCATTCTGCTCCGCTTTGAGCTTTGGTGCCGCTTTCGTGTGTTTTGTGTATTTCGTGGTTCAAGGGCGGAAGAGGTTTATCAACTGCGTTGGGACGCAACGCTCACATCTTTCGCGCCGCCCATGCGGGCTTCGTCAATCACGCGGATCATCATGCCGGAACGGGATTTCTCGCTGACTTGGATCACCACGGGCAACGCGGCCTCGGCGCAAAGCCGCTTCACCGTAGAGCGCACGCCGCCGAGACCGATGTCCTTGCCCTCGTACGTGATCTTTCCGTCCGGCGTGACCGCGAGCAGGATGGATTTGTTCTCGCTGTTGCCGGTGCTGGGCGCGGATTGCGGTTTGTCCACAATGACGCCGCGCTCCTGCATCATGCTGGTGGTCGAGATGAAGAAGATCAGCAGGAACATGATGATATCAATGAGCGGAATCAGATTCAGCTCGATCGTCTCATCCGGCTCGGCCAGCGTGCGACGGAACTTCATGCGGGTGCGTTAGCCGGTTTAACTGCGGGAGGGATCGCGCCGGCTTCCATATCGCGGGTGAAGAAGCGCGTCATGCCCCGGAACTCAGGACGGAAATGCCGCAGCGTGGTGCTTTCGAGGCGAGCAAGGAAGGCAACGAATTCATTGCGCCAACGCTTTGCGATGCTCGCCATGACCAAGCCGGGCACGGCGATCATCATGCCGGTCTGCGTAGCGACGAGCGCTTCGCTGATGCCCTTCGCGATGATTTCGGAAGCGGAACTACCGCCGATGCCAATCGCCTTGAACGTGAGCAACATTCCCAGCACCGTGCCAAGCAGCCCGAACAACGGCGCGGAAATCACCAGCACGTTCAGGAATGTGATGCGACGATCCAAATCGAGCACCTTGGTCGCCTCGACTTCGCGGAAGCGGCCTTCGATGTCCTTGAGCGAATGGATTTCATCCTGCGTGTAGCGGATAAGTTCGCGCAGTTTCTTCGGAGCGACATCGGGTTTGGCGACCCAGTTGCGGATCACCACGTCGTTCGCCTTCGTCACGCCGGGATGCCGCGCGGACAACAGCAAATGCGCCGCGCTCATGTAGGTGATCAGGGAGAGGATCACCATCGCAATCATCACCCAGCCGCCGGTCGTCCAGGTGTGCCACATCGTCTGCCAGAGTTCGTTCATAGGAATGATGGGTTGAGGTTCAGGAGAAAGCCGGTTTGGCCTCATCGTTTTGCGGCACGCCGTTCACGAAGCCGACCGCCGTCTGCTCCATGCTGCCGAGGATGCTCTTGGCTTTGCGGCTCAGGAACGCGTGAAGGAGCAACGCGGGAATCGCAACGCCCATGCCCGTCGCGGTCGCCATCAGCGCTTCGGAAATACCGGCCGCCAGCATCTTCGGATCGCCGCTGCCGAAACTGGAGATCAACTTGAACGTCGCGATCATGCCCGTCACCGTGCCGAGCAATCCGAGCAGCGGCCCAGTTGTCGCCGTCAACGCGAGGAACGGCAAGCCGCGCTCCAGCCGCGAACGTGCGCCGAGCATTTTCTCGTAAAGGATCTCTTCGATGTATTCCTTCTTCTCGTCCACGTGCTGGATGGCCGTCGCCAGCAGTTCGCCCGCGATGCCGGGAATGCTGCGCGCGTGGTTGAGCGCCTGATCGGGCTGGTTCTTTTCGATGTGATTCAGCACGGTCTGCAAATCCCGCTCACTCGCGAGCCGGATGCGGGTGAATTGCAACCATTTGATCAATGCCAGCACGAGCGACGCGAGGCCCAAGCCCAGCAGCGGAATCATCACCAAGCCACCTTCGGCGAGCTTGTGATAGAGACTGGTGTGCATCGCGGACAACTTGAACGCATTGCCGAGCGTCGGATCGAAAACGAGTTGACCACTGCCGGATGAAACTAGCCCGCGACTTGCTTCAGCCAATTTGGGATCAAGCGCCGCCACCGTCGGGTCGGCCTTGTTGAGTTCCTGTTGCAGCAAGCCCGCCGCGTTGCCAGAAGTGCTGGCGAACATCGCCACCGGACCGAACACGGCGACTTTGCCGGGTTGCACCAGGCCTTGCCGGTCCAGCGCCTTGCCTTCGAATAGCTCGCCGCCTTGAACCGCTTCGACGCGTTGCAGTGCCGTGGTCAACAAGGTGGAGCGGCGCGCGAACTTTTCCTTCGCGGACAAATCCGCCAACGCCGCCGCGACTTCGACTTTCTCCAGCACCGGCTTGTAGCGCGGTTCTTCCACGAAGTTCAGCCGCGACTGGAACGCGCGGGCGTACTCGGTGATGAGCGAATCCACGTATTTCACTTCGTCGGCCTGGCGCTTGGCGTCGGCCTTGAGCGCGTTGAGTTCGACGAGTTGGTTTTCCTGGAAGCGCTGCGCCTTGGCGAGTTCGGCACGGCGATTGATGAGCTGCTGCTCCAGATCGGTGACTTTGCGGGCGAGCGGAAGGCGTTCGGCCTCGATCTCCTGCCGCAAGGTTGAAAGCTCCGTCGTGGCTTTTTGCAAATCCGCCGCCGCGCCCGAGAGAACGCCGTCGAGCGTCTGCGCACGACCCGAGAAAGATGCGGTCAGGGCCAAAGCCAGAAACAATTTCGAGTTCAATTTCATCGTTCGGAAAAGGTAAAAATCAACGGACAGCGGCGGGGAGCGTCACGAACCGCGCGGCGCGTTCGTTGCGGTAAATCTTCACGACCTCCTGCACGGTCGGAGCGATCTCGGACTTGGTCGTCCATTCCCAACCATTTTTGCCCACGGTGCCCGTGCCCGCGAAATCGCCCGCGTCATTGACAAAGTAGGCCGCGCCCAGCCCGATATAGACCGTCTGCACGGAGACTTCGTCGCCCTTGGCATTCTTGCGGCGCTCACTGAAGAGGTTCACGGCGTTGTTGAACTTATCCAACTCGTTGAGCACCCCGACGAGAACCTGCATCCGTTCGGCGGCGAGCATCCTGGTGTTGTTCGGATCGGCGGGCAGCCGCGCGAGCAGCGGCTTGAGGATGTCCTGGAGCGGGCCGGGCAGTTGCGGCGCGAGTTGCTTGACCTGCGCTTCGAACTCCGTGGCGAACTTCTTGGCGTCGGCAAGCGTCTCGTTGGACGTCTTCTGGAGCGCCTCGGCTTCGGCCATTTCCTTGGCGACCTGCGTGTTGTTCGTGGCGACCTTGGAGAACTGTTCCTCAACCGCCTTCAGCTCGCGTTCATAGAGCGCAACGGTCTGCTCCAGGGTTTCCTTGTCCGTCTGCCAGTCGGTGCGGGTCTGGGAAATCAACTGCCGCGTCTGCACCCATTGTTCGAGGGTGGAACGGGTCTGCGCCAACGGCGCCACACCGGTTTCCGCCGCCGGCGCAGCCAGACCAATCGTAACCAAAGCAACCACCCAGGGAGTCATGCACTTCATGCGCCGACAGGATGTGAAATCGGCGTCACACGCCTGTGTCGCCTTGGTTACAACTCTGTGACAACGCCCCAAGCCGGGGGACGCGGAGTTGAAGTTGCTTGTTCGTAACGGTTTCGCCGCCGGGTCGTCGCACAACTCGCGTGTCCTTGCGGCGGAATGAAAACTTTGGTGGTCACTGAAAATTTCCCGCCCGTTTTCTTCGTCACCAAGGTGACAAAGTCCGGGGCGGATCAAGGTCTGAAACCGTGTAGGCTCACGACCCGGCCGTCCCTTTTCCAGGACCACAGCCGGCTGCGTGTCATGATACTGGCGCGGTTTGCAGCGCGAAGGACCACCCGAGTGATGAACTGGCTATGAAAGCAAAACCGTATTTCCCCAACAGTTTTCTCCAACTGCTGGCACATCGGGAACGGGGCCGCACGCGCTTGATCGCCTGGTCCATCTCCAAGCACACCGGACCAAGCAAGGTCCGCTGGAACGCACTGCTCAAGCCTCCGGCTGCCGGATTCAAACCGCACGAGACAGCCCATTTGTCCCGCCCAGGACTGCTGGGTTGAATCGTTTTCCTCCGGCCAAACCAGCACCCTGCGGTGCAGCCACGGCACGGCGCTGCCCCTTTCTCCTGCCTGTAAAATCAAGCATCCCGTGGGGCGGATGCTCTGCCGGCCACCTTCGCCATAAACATGTCCGGGCTTTGGCTTGACGCTCAACCTGCTTTCGGGCGCAAATAGATGAAACTGATTTGTTTGATGCACGTGAAACTTGGCTGCCATTGGATCGTTCTCAGTCTGGCCTTGATCCTGACCGGCTGTGTGGCCATTCCGCCCCGCGTCGGCTCGATCGCCCCGCGCACCGGCGATGAGATCGTCGTGGCGGGCCACCACGTTCACACCGGCACCCGCGTCGTCTTGTGGACCGATCCCGGTGGTTACGACGCGTATCGCGTGGAACGCCGCTTTCCACCGCTCGAAGAGTCCGACTGGAAAACCACCGAAGCGCTCACCAACGGCCCGGCGACGCCGAACCGCTACAACTTGCGCACCAACAATCTGACAGCGGAGGAAATCGAACGCGTGCGCGGCGGCGGCTGGGATCTGCCGACGTTGCAGAAGGTCGTGGATCAATTCGTCCTGCATTTCGACGTCTGCGGCGTGAGCCGGACTTGCTTCAACGTGCTGCACGATCATCGCGGTCTGAGCGTGCATTTCATGCTCGATATTGACGGGACGATTTACCAGACGCTCGATGTCAAGGAACGCGCCTGGCACGCCACGACATCGAACAGCCGCTCGGTCGGAATCGAGATCGCCAACATGGGCGCGTACGCCCGGGTGGAAAACAGCGCGTTGGAAAAGTGGTACGCCCGCGATGCCGACGGGCGGACTTACATCACGCTGCCGGAAAAGCTCGGCGACGGCGGGGTGCTCACAACAAATTTCATCGGTCGCCCGGCGCGGAACGAACCGGTGGTCGGTGAAGTGCAGGGCCGGACGTTGATCCAATACGATTTCACGCCGGAACAATACAAGGCCCTCGCGCACCTCACCGCCGCGCTGACCAAAGTGTTACCATTGATCAAATGTGATTATCCCCGCGACGCCGAGGGGAAACTCATCACGCGCAAACTCGACGACGAACAACTCCAGAGTTACCAGGGGGTGATCGGGCACTACCATATCCAGACCAACAAGACCGATCCCGGCCCGGCGCTGGATTGGGATTATGTCATCAACAACGCGCACAAGCTGACCGCACCAAAGACCGACATGAAACGCGGCGCACAGTTGCTGATGGAACGGTAAGACTTCGGGAATTTTAACAGGAGCAAACGGAGAGAACGGAGAAAGCCTCTGTTATCTCCGTTTCCTCCTGTTCAAGGTTTTGAATCAAGCTGCCATGGCGTTGCCTGCGATCCAGCCGGTCGTCCAGGCCGCCTGAAAATTGAAGCCACCAGTGATGCCATCAATGTCGAGCAGTTCGCCCGCGAAGTAGAGCCCGGGACAGATGCGGCTTTCCATGGTTTTGAAATTCACCTCGGCGAGCTTCACGCCGCCACAGGTCACGAACTCGTCCTTGTTCAAACTCTTGCCCGTGACCGCAAACTCCGTCCGCGTGAGTTGCTGGATCAACTGCTGTTGCTGCGCACGCGTCAAAGCCGCCCAACGCGCCGCGCGCCCCACGCCCGCCGCCAACACCAATGCTTCCCAGAGTCGCGCCGAAAGCGGCGCGATGGGCGCATTCACCACCAGCTTCGCGCCCTGCGCCTGCCGGCGGGCCTGGATTTCGGCGGCGAGCTTTTCCGGCGGCAATTCCGGCAGCCAGTTCACACGCAGCGGAAAGTGATAGTCCAACTCGTGCAACTGCCGCGCGCCCCACGCCGACAAACGCAACACCGCCGGGCCGCTCAATCCCCAATGCGTCACCAACACCGGCCCGCGCTCGCTCAAGTCCGTTTCCGGCACACTGACTTCGACGACTTCCACGCTCGCGCCGGCGAGTTCGTTCAACCACGGCAACGCAATTTGCAATGTGAATAACGACGGCACCGGCGGCTCGATGGCATGGCCCAATGACGTCGCCATCTGCCCGGCCGCCGCCGCGCGACAACCGCCTGTCGCGAGTAACAAACGGTCGGCGACCATTTTCTCGCCGCCGGTCAGCGTGAGTTCAAAACCTGTTTCCGAGCGGCGCACCGAATCCACGCCGCAATTCGTCCGCACGACCACGCCCGCGCGTTGCGCCGCGTTGGTCAGGCAATCCACAATCGTGGCCGATGAATCCGTCACCGGAAACATCCGACCATCATTTTCGATTTTCAGTTTTACCCCGCGCCCGGCAAACCACGCGACGGTGTCACGCGCTTGAAACCGTTGGAAAGGACCGATCAACGCCTTGCCGCCGCGCGGATAGCGGTTCGCAAACTCCCGCGCGTCAAAACAAGCGTGGGTCACATTGCAACGTCCGCCGCCGGAGATGCGGACTTTGGCGAGCATCTGCGGCCCGCGCTCCAGCAACGTCACCTGCGCCTGGGGAGCGGCTTCGGCAGCCGTGATCGCAGCAAAGAAACCTGCCGCGCCTCCCCCAACGATGATGATGCGCTGTGAGTTCATGGGCATAAAAATACCGGAGGGCGACGTCCAAGTCGAATGGCGGACGCGCGCCTCCGGTGATTGAAATTTGTCAGCCTCAGCGCAAGCGCCAGGTGATGCGACCCTTGTTCAGATCGTAGGGGGACATTTCCATCTTCACGCGATCCCCGGTGGTGAGGCGGACGAAGCGTTTGCGCATCTTGCCGCAGATCGTCGCGAGGACGAGATGCTTGTTGTCCAACTCCACCCGGAACATCGTGCCGGGCAAAACCGTGTGGATGTTTCCCTCCACTTCGATGTGTTCTTCTTTCATTGAGTGTTCCTTTGAACTTTTGGAAATCCGTTATTCCCCGGTGGCGCAATGACGCCGCCGTTGGTGACAAAAAAGCGGGATTCGGAAAACCGAACCCCGCTCTGAAAACTTAACTCAGCTTAGTAACGACCGCCGCGATCACCACCGCGACCGCCGCCGCCGCCGCCGTATTCACGACGCGGACCACGACCGCCACCGCCACCGCCGCCCGCCGGACGCTCTTCGCGCGGACGGGCCACGTTGACCGTGAGGGCGCGACCGTCGAGTTGCTGGCCGTTCAGCGCGTCAATGGCCTTCTGCGCTTCTTCGGGGCTGCTCATGGTGACGAAACCGAAACCGCGCGGACGGCCGCTCATGCGGTCCATCATCAGGTTGGCTTCGACGACGGTGCCGTGCGCGGCGAACGCGTCCGACAGGTCGTTTTCAGTGGTGTTGAAGGAAAGATTTCCGACAAACAGTTTTGTGCTCATGTGATGTTGATACTGTCCGAGACTGACTCTGCACTTTTCCAGACTGTTCCCGACTGCCGGGTTTCAAATCATCACTGAACGGAGGTTCACTTGAGGATTCACCATGACGTGGAGGCTTAAAGCATCTACAGACGGGGGTTAGCGTGACAGTTTTCAGCGGAATAGCAAGGAGTTATTGCTCCACTGCAAGACTACCCTTGGGGCATAAGAACAAGGCCTGTTCTTCCGATGCCGGCGTGAGCTAAAACTATTTTGTCGCAGCCAAGGCGTGGGCTTCGTCCGTCCCTAGAATGAAGCTGCGCACGTACTTAGACTGCTTGACCCACTCGGCATGGCCGTCGGCAAAGACCACGTTGGCGCCGTCCACGCCATGATTGTCGCCCGGATCAGGATAATCCTGATTGGGCCGATCTGCGCCGCCGGGATCATCCGCATCGTAAATGAGCCAGACATCGGAGGAACTGGCCCGCCGCCCGATAAAATTGTATTTTGCTCCCCCCAACTGCGCCTGCCGGTAAACGTAGGAAGCCACGGTGTTTTGCTTCTTCCGCACATTGTAAAAATTCGCGGTGTTGGTGCCATTTACGCCCCGGAAAAATCCGGCCACTTCATAGCTGTGGCCAAGGGCCGCATCTTTCCCGGCGGCATTTTCGGTCAGGTACGAGATATAAGTGCCGTTGCCGTGCAACCGATCGGAGTAACTGGTTGGCACCCCGTCAACCACTCCACCGGAGGCGCCGCTGGGCTGAAACCCAGCGGCAAAAGTGATGGCATTGGTGGTGGGAACCGTATTTTTGGTGCTGGGACACGTAAATGTTTTGCCGGCGGGAATGTATTGCGGATAAAGCCAGTTCAGGTCGTCGTCCCCATAATTCGCCACGCCGGTGAAAGCCTTTTGGTCGTCGTCCTCCGCGTAAAGCTGGCTGCCCAGGCCCGTCTGCTTGCTGTTGTTGAGACAACTGATGCGTTGCGCCTTCATTTTGGCCCGGCCCAGGGCGGGCAGCAACATGGCGGCCAGAATGGCAATGATGGCGATCACCACCAGCAGCTCAATGAGGGTGAATCCCGGCAAAAACCTTCGCGCGAATGAGCCCAATCCTGGGCGTATTTGCTTTTTTACCTTGCGACGGAAGAACGACATGAATGACTTGATGGTTGGTTTTAACGGCGGCATCCGGGGCCGGATGCCGCCGTTTGAATTGTGACTGTGGTTAATTGCGTTTGATGCGATAGAACTGCGCCGCCCCGCCCAAGGCGCGGGTGGCCGTGTAATTTCCACCGCTGCCGATGATGGTGGCGCTCACATCGCCGTAGGGGCCGGTTGCCGCCGGGGCTTCCTGAAGCGTGTAGGCCGAGGCCAGATCGGAAGCCGGCCCGGTGAAGTTGATCACCACATTACCGCCGACGACATTGATTCCAGTGATTACGACGGTCGGCGCGGTCAGATTGATGACGCGCAGGTTGTCGTAGATCACGCCGGACGCCGCCGGCCCGACTGAATCATAGGCATCCGTGTATCCCAGCATGATATTGCCGGAAGTGTAGGTCGTGGTGTTGGTGTAACTGAAGATCGTGGTCTGGTTGATCTTCAACGTGACTACGCCGCCGATGGTGCTGATTTCCACGTCCGCCCAACTGGCTTGGGAATTGTATTCCGGATTGGAGGGGGCGCCGCCCGCGAAGAACGGCGGGGTTTTGAAGACTTGCGTCAACGTGGAGGCGTTGCGGCCCGGCGTGAGCGCGGTCGGGTTGTTGCCGGTTGTCGTCGGTGAGCTATAGAGGACATAGTCGCCCAAGGCCGCGCCATCGGATTCAATGCCGTAGAACAGGCCGTCGAAGCTTCCGCTGGGCACGCCGCCGGCGGAATTGCGGAACCAGTTGGTTTTGGTGCCCGAATGGTTGATGCCAAACAGCGCATATTCTGTCGTGCTCGCTCCTGCGCCCACGATCAAATACATGTCAAAGCGAACGACATAATCGCCCGAGAAGGTTTGGTTTTTCGGATATATGTTCAAGGCGGCGGCGGCGGCGGTGCCGTCGTTTTTGTTCACCTGGAGGTATAAACCATAGGTATCTTCCCCATGGGGCGCCGGAGGAACGCTCAGGGAGCTGTAATCGAAAGCGAAAGTCAGATTATAGTCCTCGATCACGGGCGTGCTGGCATCCGCAAAAAGAACATTCCAGTTGGCGAGGCCTTCCGGATCATTGAAATCAGCGGCAAAGATCGGCGTGGCGGGCGGCAGATCATCGTCGGTGATGGTGGTCGAAGCGGTGTTGGTGGCCGCAGTGAAACCCTCCCCCGCTTTCAAGCCCACCGTGATGGTGCGCGGGCCGTCCACCAGATTGTTGTCAATGGGGGCGAGTGCCGAAACAGTGATGCTGGCCACACCCGGATCGAAGCTGACGGGCAGGTTCATCACCGTGTAATCCGTATCCTTCACCGCTGAACCGGACAGGACCAGATCGGTGTCATAAACATAAAACGTGCCGGCATTAAGGTCGCCCCATCGTTGAATGGTCAGGCGCGCCAGATCATTGGGCAGGCGTTCGTACAGGTTGGTGGACAAGGCGGCCACCCGCAGTTGCGGCGGTTCATTATCCAGGATGGAGAGAGTCTGGCTGGCCGGAATGCCGGTCGTGTAATTGACTCCGCCGGCGACGCCCAACACCACGGTCTCGGTGGGTTCCGGTGTCGCGTCATCCACGGCGACCACGGCGATGTTCAAGGTGGTTACATTGGCGGGAATGGTGACGGCATCCGTGGTAAAGGTGACGCCATTGGTTTGTAGAACGTAATCCTGGCCCCGGACGGCGGTGCTCCCATTCGTGGTCAGGTTGACGACCAGCGGTGCGCCATAGTCCTCCGTCTCGTTCACGCGGGTCAGGGTGATGTTGGCCGAAGTCGCGCCTTCCTCGGAAATGGTGTCAACATCCTTCGCGATGGACACGGAATTACCCGGGGTCGTCAGGACAAAGGTGCCGTCCGAGCCGGTGGTGGCCGTGGTGCTCAGGCCCAGCGACCAGATGCGCAACCGCTCCGAGGAATTTCCCACCGTGTAAATGTTGTTGGCCGCGTCAAAGATGATCTGCCGGGAGTTGTTGCCGTTCCCGACGAATTCCATGCGCCCTGCCAGATTGGGAATGCCATCAATCAAAGGCACGACCACCACCTGGCCGGGGGTGCGCTGCACGGCCAGATATTTCTGATCCGGGGAAACCGCCACCGACACCGAGTTGCTCAAAATGTCGCGCGGAAAACCCTGGCTCAAGCTGTCCGGACGGGATTCATAAATGACATACGGGCCGCTGGGATCAACGACTTGGAGACAGTTTTCGCCCCCGGCGGTGCGAGAGTCCAACAGATAAAAATAGCCGTTGGCGCCGCGATCCAAGCCCATGGTCTGACCCACAAAACTAATCGCCGGAGTGGCCAGCTTGGCGTTGGGCGCGTTGCTCCACGGCAGCGATTCCGCGCCAATGTCGTAACGCCAGATGCTGTTCAATTCCCCCAAAAGCCCGGGAATGCTTTCATAATCTTCGTCCACCGAATAAACGGTCAGGTCGCCGTTGGCAAGCGAGCCGGTGACATAGACTTCGGAAACGCTGCCGTGATTGTATTCCGGGGGAAGATTCGCGGTGTACGGTCCCGCAAAGAGGGCAAAGACGTTGGTGCCGCTGCCGGGCGACACGTTGGCGTCCGTAACAAATAAATTGCCCAACGGATCGCTCCAGTTGCAGATGTAGAGATTGTCGTCGGCATCCCCCACCCGGAGGCGCCACGGCATGGCCTGGTTGCCGACAGGGGCCATGCTGATGCCGCCGGTTAACGCGGTGTTGCCCTGGCCGACCGCATCGGAGGAATCCGCATTCAAGAGATAAATTCCCTCGGTTTGAGGCCGACCGCTGCCCGAGGGGGTTCCGGCAGCGGTATTCCCGACATAAATCCGGCCAAAATAAGGGCTGGCGGGCCGTTTATTGACCGCCAGACTCCGCGGTCCCCAAAACATGTTGTTGGTATTACTGTTGTCACTAATCAATGTCGGTACGCCGGTGCCGGTCTTGGCAACCTCCACCTTGAAGGGAGCGGTGATTCCCTGGGCGGAGAGATTGGTGACCGTCAGCCCTCGGGGCAGCGGCCCCAAATCAAAACTGGAGCCGCCGCTGTTCCAAAGAACTTTGACCGTATCGGCGGACTCGTTCAACCGGAAGGAAATGACGCCGCTGGCGTTGGTCAGACTGGTGGCATAGGGATGGGCGATGACGGCCGCGGGGATAAGCAGCAAACTGGCCGCTCCCGCCAGCCGCGCGGACACTAGGGATAGGATGGGTATTTTCATGCTTTTTTTCTCCTGACTGAGTGATGTGGTTTACGAATAGTGAATTCAAAATGGTTGCGCCGACCCGGGGCCGGCTATTTACGCGCCGCAGTGCGGGCTTTCAGCCAAGCCAAATCGTTGGGCGACAAAGACGTATTAGAAGCCGGGCAGAGAGTTGCCTTTGCCACTGGCCGTTTGGTGTTGGCATCCACCCATTTGCGGATTTCCGCGTGCCCATCGGCAAAAGATAATCCGCCCGCGCCGTTGTGGGTGGACGCCGGGACATCATCCCATGTCGTTGTGGTCATATAAACGCCAAACATACCGTCATTGATGCTGTCCGGGCACTCGTCAATGAAAACCCAGGTCATCGCGGGACCGGGCTGCGCCATATCGGAAGTTTTCCGGTAGTTCCGATACAAATTGCCGCCATATTGGGAGTACACAAACCCATTCGGATAACCGACTTCCGGGTAATCGCCTACGAACCCGTTCATGGAAACGCTACGCAGGCGTGGCCCCAACAGGCTCGGAATGGTATCGGCGGGGCATTTATAGACGCCCAAAGTACGGGCCATGTAAGGTCCCATTGCGGCATCCAGTAGGTACTGTTCGTTGGTGTTGGCGCCGACGGGATTGCCCCCGCCCCAAGTCAGCCAGCCCGTCACCCAACTGGACAACTTGATATCGAAGGCCCCGGCATTGGTCACCACCGAACTGTTGTTATCTTCCGCATACATGAACCAGCCCAGTTGCAGTTGTTTCAAATTACTCACACACCGGATGCCTTGGGCCTTCACTTTCGCTTTCCCCAAAACCGGCAATAGCATTGATGCCAGAATCGCGATGATTGCAATCACCACCAACAATTCAATGAGCGTAAACGCGCCTTTGACTTTGATTTTCTCTGCGGGGCCGCTTTTCTTAAAACTTACCATTTGGTTTATCAACGGTTGACTTCAAATACTACGACGTACGAAGCGCGCGAAGGCAACCCTCGCTCGACTTGTATGCCTCCCCCTCTCCACCCATTTGGTTTTGTTGCCAGCCCGATTCACTGACCATCTCGCATTCCCCATGCCGCACAAAAAGACCAAGCATCCATACTCTTTTTTCTTCTCTTGTGAACAAAGAGAGCTAACGCCCGCAGCCCTTTTTTATCAACTTCGGACCCAGACATGTTCATGTGGCAACCCGGCGTTACGGGCATTGTCCCCCTTGTTTTCGCTTGTCCAACTGTCACGACCTAAACAGCCCGGTCAAACTACGGCAGAACAAATCATGTGCCTTGCGGTCTAATCAAAATGAGCAGCGCCAGCCCATGCCAACACCCCAAAAAATCACCGCGAAATACCCGACGAAATTCACTCGCCAACCCCGGGTCGCCGGTTCAACCTTTTGACCAGCAATGAGCGAGTTTCAAATCATCCAGGAAGCGCTCGGCCGCGCCGCCCAACGCCGGCGGCTGGCCCGCGGCTTACGCGGTCTGTTTGCCGGACTGCTCGGCGGCGCGCTGCTCTGGCTGGTCATGCTTGGCGTCTTCAAGCTGGCCCCCATCCCCGATCAAATCCTGCTTGGGACCGGAATTGCCGCTCTGATTTTCCCAATTACAGGTTTCCTCGTCGGCTTCTGGCGCAAACCTTCCCTCCCTGATACCGCCCGTTGGGTGGACGTGAAGCAAAATCTCCGCGAACGCATGAGCACCGCGCTCGAAGTCGCCGAGACCCAACCGCCCGGCACCTGGCGCGATCTCGTCCTGCACGACGCCGCCAGCCACGCGCAGGAAATCGAGCCCAAGAAACTCGTCCCTTTCTCGCTGACCAAAGCCGCCCGCTGGGCCGCCGTGGTCTTGGTGTTCGCCGCCGGACTTGGCTTCGTTCCCGAATACCGCAGCAAAGCGCACGTGCAAAAGAAGGAGGACGAGAAGGTCATCAAAGAAGTCGGCAAGCAAGTCGCCGAATTGACCAGGCGCGAACTCGCCCAACGCCCGCCCGCCCTCGAACAAACCCAGAAATCCCTCGAAGCCGTTACTGAACTCGGTGAGCGCCTCGAAAAAATGTCCCTCACCCGCAGCGAAGCGTTGAAAGACCTCGCCAGCGCCAGCGAGAAGCTCAAAGACGAACTGAAGCAAATTTCCAAAGACCCCGCGCTCAAAAAAATGGAGCAAGCCGCCCGCAGCCCGAGCGGTCGCAACGCCGAAACCGCCGCCGGTCTCCAGAAGCAGATGGACGCGATGCAAAAGCAACTCGAGTCCAAGGCCAAGAATCCCGAAGCCCTTGATCAGTTGCAGAAAGAGATGGAGAAAGTCCAGGAAGCCGCCAAAGCCCTCGCCAGCAAATCCGGCCAGGAAGCCGCCGATGCCTCGCAAAAACTTTCCGCGGCGCTTTCCTCCCTCTCCCAACAAGCGTCGCAGGCGGGCGTGGATTTGCCGCAGATTGACGAAGCCATCGCCGCCCTCGCCTCGGCCAACACGGATCGTTTCATGAAAGAGATCGAGGCTGCGCTCCAAGACCTCGACAAGCTGCGCGACATGAAACAGAAACTCGACGCCATGCAGGCGCAGGCTGAAAAGCTTGGCAAAGACCTCGCGGAACAACTCAAGAACGGCCAGGCCGAAGCCGCCGCCGACACGCTCGAAAAACTCGCCGAGAAGTTGAAAGCCGCCAACCTCAGCCCCGAGGAGATGAGCAAAGTTCTCGATGAAGTTTCCAAAGCGCTCCCTGAATCCAAGGAATACGGCAAGGTCGAGGACTTGTTAAAACAAGCCGCCCAGCAGATGAAGAGCGGCGACAAACCCAGCGCCTCCCAATCTCTCGCCGACGCCGCCAAGGAATTGAAAGACCTCATGCAGCAGATGAACGACGCCGCCGCGATGATGGCCGCGCTCGAAAATCTGGAACAAGCCTCCATGTGCATCGGCCAGTGCAAAGGCTGGGGCCAATGCAAAATGCCGGGCAAGGGTAACGGCGGCAATCCCGGCATGGGCGTCGGCACGTGGGGAAACGAAGGCGGCGAATGGCAGGAAAATTACGGCGAAGGCACGCCCTACGTGGATCGTTCCGCGCTGAACAACCGCGACCAATTTGGCAAAGGTCTTACCGAGCGCGAGCAATCCGACCTGACCGACCGCCTTTCGCCCACGAAAGTCAAAGGTCAGTTTTCGCCCGGTGGCCCGATGCCCAGCATCACCCTGAAAGGCGTCAGCATCAAAGGCACGAGCAAGGTCGCCTACGAAGAGGCCACCGCCACCGCGCAAGCCGACGCCCAAAGCGCCCTGAGTCAGGACAAAGTCCCGCGCGCCTATCAAGGCGCGGTGAAAGACTACTTTGATGATTTGAAAAAATAACTTAACCACGGATGGACACGGATAAACACGGATGAAGGGATGGGCTGACGCGAATTACACGAATTACCACGAATTGAATCGGGACGGGTTCATTCGCGACAATTCGCGCAATTCGCGTCAAAGTTTTTCCCTGCTTTAATCCGTGTGCATCAGTGTCCATCCGTGGTTGAAAACAAAAAGCACATGAGCACCGAATCCCAAATCCAATCCTTCCGCGACACCTACGCCGCGCTCCAGGCCGAGATCGGCAAAGTCATCGTCGGCCACACCGCCATCGTCGAGAACACCCTTATCGCGCTGTTCGGCGGCGGCCACGTGTTGCTCGAAGGCGTGCCCGGCCTCGGCAAAACGCTGCTCATCCGCACGCTCGGCGAAGTGCTCGACATGCCGTTCAATCGCATCCAGTTCACGCCCGACCTCATGCCCGCCGACATCCTCGGCACGAACCTCGTCATGGAAACCGACGCGGGCCGGCGCGAATTCCAGTTCCAACGCGGCCCCATCTTCGCGCACCTCGTCCTCGCCGACGAAATCAATCGCGCCACGCCCAAGACCCAGTCCGCCATGCTCGAAGCCATGCAGGAAAAACAGGTCACCGCCGGCGGCGAACTCCGCAAACTCGGCGAACCCTTCTTCGTCATGGCCACGCAAAACCCGATTGACCAGGAAGGCACCTATCCGCTGCCCGAAGCGCAACTGGATCGTTTCTTCTTCAAAATTATCGTCGGCTACCCGAGCGCGGATGAATTGAACGAAGTCATCAACCGCACCACCACCGGCACAAAAACCGAGGTGAACAAAGTTTTGACCCGCGAAGCCCTTAGTGAACTCATGAAACTCGTGCGCGAAGTCCCCGTCGCGTCACATGTGAAGGATTACGCCGTGCGCCTCGTGCTCGCCACGCATCCCAAGACCGACACCGCCGCGCCGATCGCGAACCAGTATCTGCGTTTCGGCAGCAGCCCGCGCGGCGCGCAAACGCTCATCCTTGCCGGCAAAGTCCGCGCGCTGGCGCAAGGCCGCTTCAACGTCAGCTTCGAGGACATCCAATCCGCCGCGCTGCCCGCGTTGCGCCACCGCCTCATCCCCAACTTCGAAGCCGAAGCCGAAGGCATCACCACCGACCACATCATCGAACAGATTTTGCGCGACGTGCCGGTGAGCGCGGAAGCAGTGAACGCATAGCGCAACCCGGCCGCTCAAATGAAAACCGTTTATCTCGAAACCTCAATCTTCAGTTTCTACTACGACGAGCGGGAACAACCGAACATTGTCGCGCGACGGAACTGGACGGTGGAATTTTGGGAGGCGTGTCGGCAGAAATATCTTTTCGTAACCAGCCCGGTGGTTCTCGTTGAACTGGGTCGTGGGAACAAACCGCAGAAAGACCGCGCCTTTCAACTTGCCCGCAGCCTGCCCGCTGTGGATTTGCTGCCCGAGATCAAACAGATTGCGGCGATTTACGTGAAACAGTTCGTCATGCCCCGCGATCCTTTGGGTGACGCGCTCCACCTCGCCGCCGCCAGTTTCCACAAATGCGAATTCCTCGCTACCTGGAACTGTCGTCACCTTGCCAACGCCAGCAAGACGGATCACATTCGGCGTGTGAACAATGATCTGAACCTCCGGACGCCCGCCATGGTCACACCCATGGAATTGCTGGAGGTAGGAATTGACTGATATGAAACCCGACATTGCCATCGAAGAATTGAGACAAGTGCGCCATGAGATTTCGGCTGAGTTTGGCCACGATCTGGACAAGTATTTTGCGTACCTCGAAGTCGAGCAGGAAAAGTATCGCGACCAGATCGAGCGCTTCCACAAACTGGACCGGCCGATTCCACAACCTGCGGAAACCGAGCCAATGGCGCTGCGCGACAAACCCAAACCCTGAAACCACCGTGCGCCACCGCCTCATCCCGAATTTCGAAGCCGAAGCCGAAGGCATCACCACCGACCACATCATCGCTCAGATCCTGCGCGACGTGCCTGTGAGCGCAGAGGCGGTCGGGGTTTAACGCAAAGGTGCTGAAGCAATTCAGCAGAAAAGGAACAACTCTGATGCCGAATCCAATAGCGACACTGGTTGAAAAAGAAATGGCAACATTTCGCAGCTTGCGTCGAGATCACCCGACACTATTTCCGCAAAACGACAGATTGTATCCAGCTTCCTTCTTTGGAGATATTCGAAGGGCAGAAGTAGTAACACTTGCACTCAACCCAGCGCACACAGAGTTTTCCGAAGAACGACGATGGCCGATAAATGATGGGACTACTGCTCTGACATCTTTGGGCTTGGCAAACCGGCTACTGTGCTACTTCCATTCGCAAACCCCACACCACAAATTTTTTGACGAATGTGAAAGAGCGCTGATGGCCATTGGTTGCTCCTACACGACAAACGCGGCACACATAGATGTGCATCCCTTCCCCACAGAATTTGGTGCGATATTGAGAAACACAGGCGGAGCTGAAGCGCTTGCAAAAATAGTAAGGGAACAAAGCACTGAGCACCTAAACTCTGTGCTTCAATTATGTGGTCGACTGAAGCTTGTGATCGTCATCGATTTCGCCGTTCAGTTAGGCGAGGGCGAGTGGATGATAACCTTTGAATATGTGAAACGGAGGCTTATAGGCCTTTCCGGTTTGTTAGATGAGGATGGACTGAGACCGCCGTTGTTTCGCGGCGGTGGACGAGCGGAAATTGCCAACCGTCTTATTGAGCATCAAGTAGACCTCCAAACCTACCTCCGCACAGCGCCACGCCTGATATTCTCCCCTTGAATTGCGTATGGCTCATAAAAGATTTGTCGCCACGCCCGCCCTCACCCCGGCCCTCTCCCCCAGGAGAGGGAGAATTATTCGCCGTCTCTCTGCGCCATCACGAATTCAGCTTGTTCGTGCTCCGTTCTGGTCGAACTGCCAGAACCCGGTGACCGTCAGCGCGCCACCCGAATCACCGCACCCGCCCAAACGCTCTTCCCTCTCCCCGGGGGAGAGGGCCAGGGTGAGGGCGAGCGGCACACAAATTTCCATTTCAAAAAAACATCGAACATCCAACATCGAACATCGAACATCCAACGCCCAACGCCTCCCGCGCGTGAACTCTGGATGTTGGATGTTGGACGTTGAATGTTGGATGTTTCCCCGCTGCTCCCCCAAGAGAGGGAGAATCCTGCGCCACGGGTTGAGCCAGCGCCAGCCGTCCGTCCTGCGGCAGTTTTCTCCCGTGAACCACCCACCAGCGGCGACAGGCAATTCGACTCCAGAATCATCCCAGCGCGCCCGCTCGCTTTCCCCTCTCCCCGGGGGAGAGGGCCAGGGTGAGGGCGAGCGTCACCCTAAACTTGGCCTGAAGTTCGTCAGGGGAATGATTGTCAGAGGAATGAAATCCCAGCCGAAGGAATGTTGTCTTCCCATTCCCCTGACAATCATTCCTCTGACGAAAATTCCTTTGCCGTAATCTCCCATGTCTTTGCTCACCCCCGAACTTCTCCGCCGCCTGGAGCAATTCCAATTGCTCGCGGCTCGCCGCGCCAAGAGCAGCGCCAAGGGCGAGCGCCGCAGTCGCGCGCGCGGACAGTCCGTCGAGTTCGCCGACCACCGCAGCTATGTCCCCGGCGACGATTTCCGCTACCTCGACTGGAATCTCTTCGGTCGCCTCGACAAACTTTTCCTCAAGCTCTACGAGGAGGAACGCGAGTTGCCGGTGCGCATTTTCCTCGATGCCAGCGAGTCCATGACCTTCGGCGAACCGCGCAAATTCGACTTCGCCCGCCAGGTCGCCGCCGCCATCGGCTACGTGGCGCTGTGCGGGTTTGATCGCGTGAGTGTGATTCCGTTTCCCAATGCACAGGTGCGGAATGAGACGAAAACCGAAACATCCGACATCCAACGCCCAACATCCAACGCCCAACAATCCGCCGTCGAAGGCGCGTTGCGTTCCGTGCGCGGCAAAAAATCCTCGATGCAGTTCTTCGCCAACCTCAACGCCCTCACCGCTGCCGGCGGCGCGGACTTGAACGAGGCATTGCGGCGCGGCGCATTGGAAGCCCGTCACACCGGCCTCGCCATCGTGTTGAGCGACTTTCTTGATCCCGCCGGTTACGAAGCCGGACTGACCGCGCTCGTCGGTCGCGGCTTTCAGGTAAATGTCGTCCAGATTCTCGCTCCCGAAGAACTCGCGCCCACCACCTTCGGCGATCTGCGCCTCGTGGATGCCGAGAGCGGCGGCTTGCAGGAAGTCACGTTCGGTCGCTATCGCATGAAAGCGTATCAGCAGACCGTGCAAAACTTCATTCAGCGCCTTCGCGAGTTCACCACCAAGCGCGGCATCAACTTCTTCATGGCCCCGTCGAATATGGATTTGCAGGATTTGTTGCTGAAGCAATTGAGAAAGTCGGAGGTGTGGGGATGAAGAAGCCGAATTTAGTGATATGGCCCACCCTCACCCTCGGGAGAAGCCGCGTGTTGAGCAACCGAAGGCAACGCGTTTTTCGTTGGGCTCCTTTTGCGAATCAGCAACCAGTGGCGACAGGCAAGGCAGCTACCTTATTATCAGGGACGCGCGCTAGCTGTCCCCTCTCCCTGGGGGAGAGGGTCAGGGTGAGGGCGAGCGTCTCACTAACTTTTCTTCTTCGTTCCTGCATCCAGCGGAGTCATCGGTCTCGTGTAAGCCGGCAAGGGGTGGGGAGCACGTTCTTGAAGCGCGTTGAAAATGACATCTCGGACGAACTGTTTCTCCCGTCGCAACTGCCCGTTCCAGAAGCGAAGCTCCTTGATACCCATCGAAGTGAGAAATTTCGTTCGTTCCTCATCGGGCGCTTGTTGGGTCGGATGCCCATGATGGCCACCATCAAGCTCAATGGAAAGGCTGGCTTCCATGCAATAGAAGTCGAGGTAGTAAATTCCGCACGAATGATTTCGACGGAACTTGTAGGCACTGAACCGGCGGTCACGCAGCCAACTCCACATGAGCTTTTCAGCCCAAGTCGGCTTCTTCCGAAGAGCACGAGCGCGTTTGGTGTTTGGCATGGCGGGAGATTAAGGCGGTGCAAACGGTTTGAGAAGAATGGTTCTACGCTCACCCTCACCCTGACCCTCTCCCCCAGGAGAGGGGGAATCATCCGCCGTCTCTCGGCATGTCGGAGTGTCGTGGATTGTTCGAGAGTTGCAGCGCAAATCTCCAATTCCAAAACGGGAGGTGTAGCTTGAGTTTCTTGGCTCCGCTGGCCTTCGCCTTCGCGGCTTCCATCCCCGTCGTCATTGTTTTTTACCTGCTCAAACGCAAGCGCGTGGTAAAGCTGGTCTCCAGCACCCTGCTCTGGCAAAAGTTCCTCGCCGACACGCAGGCCAGCGCGCCGTTTCAGAAGTTGCGGAAGAACTGGTTGCTCTATCTGCAAATCCTCCTGCTCGTGCTTGCGGTGCTGGCGTTGGCGCGACCGTTCGTTAAAACCACCGCCACGCCGTCGCAGAAACGCGTCGTCATCCTCGACGGCTCGGCGTCCATGCAAGCAACGGATGAAACACCATCGCGCTTTGAGAAAGCCCGCGCCGAAGCGCTCAGGTGGGTGGACAGCCTTCGCACCAGCGATGAAATGGTCGTCATTCTCGCCGGAGCAAACACCGAGGTCCGCGCTTCCGCCACCACGGACAAAACCACGTTGCGCCGCGCGCTGGAAAATTGTCAGCCATCCGATTCGCCAACGCGACTCGTCCCCGCCCTCAAGATGGCCGAGTCGTTGATCCGCGATCTGGACCGCAAATTGAACCCGGAGATTCATCTCTTCAGCGACGGCGCGGTGCCCGAACTGGCGGAGTTCGAGAACAAGGCGTTGCCGCTGATCTATCACAAGGTCGGTCAGCGCGCGGACAATCTCGGCATCACCGCGCTCGACGCCCGCGCGAATCCCGAGGACGCCACGCAACGCGCCATCTACGCCAGCGTGGCGAATGTTTCGTCGAACTCAATGAGCGCCGATCTCGAACTCCTGCTCGACGGCCAGCTCGTGAACACCGTTTCGCTCACCGTTCCCGGCGGGCAGACCGCGCCACACGTTTTCAAGGCCACGCAGGAAAAGGATGGCGTGTTCACCGTGCGCCTCAACAGCAAGGACGATCTCGCCGCCGACAATGAAGCGTCCATCGTAAGTTTGTTGCCCAAGCCGGTGAACGTTTTGCTCGTCACGCGCGGAAATCGGTTGCTCGAAAAAGCCCTGCGTGCCGTGACCAACGTGCGGCTGGCCGTGGCGAATGATTTGACGGATGGCGGCGCGAGTTTTGATTTTATCGTGCTCGATGGCATCACGCCGACCGTGTGGCCGCAGGGCAACGTGCTGGCGTTTGGCACCGGAAACACGAACTGGGTCGAGAACACCGTCGCCGTGGAAGCGCCGGTGATCGTGGACTGGAAATCCACACATCCCCTGCTCCGCTACGCGAGCTTCGACAACGTGCAGATCGTGCAAAGCCTCACGCCGAAGGGCGGCACACCCCCGTGGGCCGTCTCGATCCTCGAAGCGCCCCAAGCGCCGCTCATTGTCGCGGGCGAACTCGGCCGGCAACGCATCGTGTGGGTGGGCTTCGATCCGCTGGAGAGCAACTGGCCGTTGCGCGTGTCGTTCCCGATCTTCATCGCCAACGCCGTGGACTGGCTCAATCCCGCCAACGCGAAGAACTCCCAACTCCTCGTCACCGCTGGCAACCCGTTCCGCCTCGCGCTCACCGAACCGGTGAAAACCGCCGAAGTAAAACTGCCCGACGGCAAAACGACGACGCTCAACGTGGAGGGCGCGAATGAAATCGTCTTCGGCGACACGGCGAAGCAAGGTGTATATCACCTCCGCGCCGGGACGAACGAAGTCACCTTCTGCGCCAACCTGCTCGACTCCACCGAAAGCAACATCCGTCCGCGCGACGAACTGAAATTTGGCGAATATACCAAAGTCGAAGCCACGACCGTCCAACGCACCAACATGGAACTCTGGCGCACGCTCGCCGCCATCGGGCTGGCGGTACTGCTGTTCGAGTGGTGGTGGTATCACAGGAGAACTGTTTGAGGATTGAGAATAGAGAATTGAAGATGGCAAACACCGCAACAGCCAAGCTCGCAAAAACCCACGATGCTCGAAGCGAAATAAAGTGTTCGAGTGGCGAAGCTGTCCCCCTCTCCCCTTCCGAAGGGGAGAGGGCCGGGGTGAGGGGCATCCCCGCGCCAACGGAAGCCCAAATCGCCCGCGCCAGGACCCTTCGCAAAAAATCCTCATGGGCTGAAAAACTCCTGTGGCGAATGCTCCGCAATGAGCGTTTCTCGGGCTACAAGTTTCGTCGCCAGCATCCCTTTGGAGAATACACACTCGACTTTTATTGCGCCGAAGCACGGCTCATCGTGGAGACCGACGGTTTTCAACACGGTCATCCCAGCCAGCAGCAGCACGACGCAAGACGCGACGCTTTCTTGGCAAATCACGGTATTGTAGTTAAGCGAATTTGGAACTGGCGCTTGCGCAAAGAACCGCAAGTGGTTCGCGACAATTTGTGGCTGCTGCTGCAAGAGCGAGCGCCACATCCGGGAAATGTGAAACCTGCGCGGCGGGTGACTTCACGAGTATTGAACCCGGATCGGCCTGCGACGAAAACCCCTCACCCTGCCCTCTCCCCGTCCGACGGGGAGAGGGTGAACGCTCGAACCGTGACGGGTAAATCAAGCACACAAGTATGACTCGAAAATGTATCGAACAAACTCGCGCCGATGGGCAAAGCAGTTTCGCATCATCGAACGATGCCTACTTGCTGCCTCCCTCTCCCCTTCGGAAGGGGAGAGGGATTGAGGGTGAGGGGCTGGCAAGGAGGGTGGCGTGAATAACGGCCAAAAGCCCGCCTACAATCTCAAAGAGAATCTCCGACGATTCTTCCGGATGATAGTCCACTTTGATCCATTTCTGTTCATCGGGCTCGTTGCTGTTTTAACCGCACTACTCTTGGGCAGCTTCAGTTGCAGAAAATCCTTTTCGCACAAAGAGGTCATCATCTACGCCGCCCAAGACCAGGTCTATGCCGAGCCGATTCTGCGCGAGTTCGAAAAGGAAACCGGCATCAAGGTCAAAGCCGTCTATGACAGCGAAGCAGTAAAAACTGTCGGACTGGCGAATCGGTTGCTCGCCGAACGCAGCCACCCGCAGTGCGACGTGTTCTGGGGCAATGAAGAAATGCGCACGCGCCAACTCGCCGCGCAAAACGTCTTCCGCGAAACCAACGGCTGGGCCGCCTTCGGCTACCGCAGCCGGCGGATTGTGATCAACACGAACTTTGTTTCGGAGCGCCGATCTCCTGATCGGCTCGAAACGCCCGAAACGAAACAGGCCGATCGGGAGATCGGCGCTCCGGCATCCCTGCTCGAACTCACGAATGAAATCTGGCATGGCAAGGTGGCGTTGGCCTTTCCGCAATTCGGTACTACCGCCACGCACTTCCACGCGCTGAAACAACTCTGGGGGGAAACGGCGTGGCTGGCGTGGTGTCGCACGCTCGCGGCAAACAAGCCGTTCGTCGTGGACGGCAATTCCGTCGTTGTGAAACAAGTCGCTCGCGGCGAGGCATGGTTTGGTCTGACGGACTCCGACGACATCGCAGCCAGCCAGCGCGAAGGATTACCGGTTGCCGCCTTGCCGCTTACGGACGAGGCGTTGCTTATCCCAAACACCGTCGCTGTGGTTCGTAACGCGCCGCACCCGGAGAGCGCGCAATACCTATTCGAGTATCTCCAACGCCGGGGAGTAGCGGACAAACTGGTTCAAGCCAATGCGCTCGAAAGCGCAACTTTGGCGGAAGAAACAACAACACTAAAACCAGATTGGGATTTATTGCTCCGCGATCTGGAAACGACCACCAAACAATTGAACGAGATTTTTCTGCGATGAACGTCTGCGAGTGCAAACTGGTTGTTCGGGTAGCACGGGCCTCCGGCCCGTCGGATTCGGCGTCCCGCCGAATCCTGCTCCGCGTGACTGAACACGTTCGATTTAATCTGGCCCTCAGCAAACAAAACGCCCTCCCCGATTTCGGCGGGACGCCGAAATCCACCCGCGGGACGCGGGTGCTACCCACATGAACTGGCACTTGCTCCAAAACAGTCTGCTGCTCGCCGGGACGACCACGGCGCTGGCGCTGGGTTTCGGCCTCATCGCGGCACTATGGCTGGCGACGTTGGAGGCGCGGTGGCGGAATGTGTTCCTCGCGCTGGCCATCGTCGCGCTGGCGTTGCCGCCGTTTCTGGTGACGAATTGCTGGATCAGTTTGCTGGGCGAAACGGGCGCGCTCCGCGCCTGGTTGCCGCTGAAGATTTATTCGCTCGGCGGCACGATCTGGATTCTGGCGTTGCTGCTATGGCCGATCACATCGTTCGCAGCGCTCGCGGCGTGGCGGCGTTTGGAGGCGGCGCAGTTCGAGTGCGAGCCGGCGATGACCGGCTTTGCGCTCCTGCGCTGGTTGCTGATTCCGGTGGCCAAAGGTGAACTTGCGCTGGCCGGAGTGCTGACGTTCGTGCTCGCGCTAAATAACTTTGCCGTGCCTGCCATCTTGCAAACGAAAGTCCTGCCGGATGAGGTGTGGGTCCAGTTCAACACGAAGTTCGACACGCTGGCTGCGCTGCGTTTGAGCGTGCCACTGGTGATTGCGCCGGTGCTGCTGCTCGCGTGGGCCACACGGCGGCCGGTGGCGTGGCCAAGAATTCAAGGCACGGTGTCGGCCAGCGTCTTTCGTCGCCAGCTCGGTTCAACGTGGCGAATCGGCTGCGGCGTATTGGCGGTTTTGTTGTGCGTCGTATCTGTCGGCTTGCCGTTGGGGCAAATTGTTTTCGCATCCCGGACGTGGGCCGACCTTCCGGGCGCAATTGAAGCCAGCGCCGGCCCGATCTGGAATTCGTTCTGGTTCGCTGCGCTCGCGGCAACCGTCGTGACTGCCGGCTCAATCTTATTTGGGAAAAGCAGGTCAGAATTATGGGATCAGAATAATAAAACACATCATTCTGATCCCATTATTCTGACTCACCTGGCTGCTGCGCTGGCCTGGCTGCCATTCTTCATTCCCGGCGTTCTCATCGGCATCGCGCTGATCAAGATTTTCAACCGGCCCGGGCTGGCGGCGTTTTATCAGAGCGCGGGCATCGTGCTGCTGGCGCTGGTGATTCGCTACTTTGCGCTGGCGTGGACGGCGGCGCGGCACGCGGTCGCAAGCGTGGATTCAGATCTAACGGACGCGGCCCGACTGGAAGGCGCATCGCGGTGGCAGATATTTCGGTTCGTGGTGTGGCCGCAGATTGCGCCACAGATGTTCGCGGCGTGGTATGTGGTTTATCTGCTCTGCCTCTGGGATGTGGAATCCATCGTGATCATCCAGCCGCCCGGCGGCGAAACGCTGGCACTGAAAATTTTCAATTTGCTGCACTACGGCTACGCGGCGCAGGTGAATGCGCTGTGTCTCGTGTTGCTGGGGTTGGCGGTGTTGCCGCTAATCGTTGTGGCTGCGTTCGTGCGAACGCGGCGATTCTTCTCCGCTCGCAAGCCGAGTGACGTTGGCCGCACTCTCACGAGTGCAGCCCCGGCGATTTTATTTGTCGCGCTCGCCGGTTGTTCACCTGCGGACTCGAAGCACGAAGCGGCGTTGCCGAGCAAATTTTTTGGACGCGCTCAGGTGATTGGTTCGCGGGGCGTTGGGATTGGGGAGTTCAACAAGCCGCGGTCGGTCGCGTGCGACACGAACGGAAACGTGTTTGTCGTGGACATGACGGGGCGCGTGCAGAAGTTTTCGCCGGAGGGAAAATTTCTGCTCACGTGGCAAATGCCCGAGAGCGAACTCGGCAAGCCGAAGGGTATGGGGCGAGATCACGACGGCAACATTCTCGTGATCGAACCGCATTATCAGCGGGTGAATCATTTCACGCCGGAGGGAAAGCTGGTGGCGCAGTGGGGTTGTCGCGGGACGAACGAAGGTTGTTTCATTTTGCCGCGCGGGATTGCGGAGAATTCGCGCGGGGAATTTCTGGTGAGCGAATACATGGGAGCGGAAAGGGTGCAACGCTTTGCGGTGGGGACGAATGGGGGAACATCCAACGTCCAACATTCAACATCCAACGCCCAAAGTCGGGAAGTTAGTTCAAACGACCGCCCTCACCCCGGCCCTCTCCCCCAGGAGAGGGGGAAGGGTGCGGAGACCCTTGGTTTGTCGCGTACGAATCTATCCGTCGCAGCGTTGGGAAACATTTCGCCCCTCACCCCGGCCCTCTCCCCTTCCGAAGGGGAGAGGGAGAACGTGAAGTGGCCGTATGCACGCTTGGATGCGCCGCTCGCGGCGCAGACTTCGCAATCACGGGGACACGCCGAGACGGTGCTCGGCGCGCCGGGACGAGAAGCGACGTTGCTGCAAGTCATCGGCCGGGCCGGCACCGCCCCCGGGGAATTCAATCGGGCGGAAGGCATTTGTGTGGATGCGCAGGACCGGCTTTATGTGGCGGATTCGTGCAATCACCGCATCCAGATTTTTGCGGCGGACGGAAAATTCCTGCGCGCGTTCGGTCGCGCGGGCACGAAGCCGGGGGAACTGAGTTATCCCTACGACGTGGCGGTGGATAAGGCGGGAAACATTTTTGTCTGCGAGTTTGGGAACAGCCGGATTCAAGTCTTTGACGCGAATTGTCAGCCGGTGGAGATCATCGGTGGCGCGGGCGGCGCGCCGGGGCAGTTCAACAATCCGTGGGCCGTCGCGCTGGATACGCGCGGAAATCTTTACGTGGCGGACGCGCTCAATCATCGTTTGCAGAAACTGATCCGAAAAAGTCTGAAGTCTGAAGTCTCCAGTCTAAAGTCGGCGATGGCAGACGCGCGCTCGGGACTTCAGGCTTTAGACCTTAGACTTGAGACTGCCGCCAACTGACATGCAATTCACCCATCCCATCTATCTGTTGCTCGCGTTACCGGCGCTGGCGTGGATTTTTTGGTTGGCGTGGAAGACGGACGTGCAAATCGTGCCGTGGCGGCGGTGGACGGCGCTTGGGTTGCGCACGGTGGTTTGTCTCGCGCTGGTGTTTGCCATCGCCGGGTTACAGTGGCTGTTGCCGGTTGAAGGGATGAATGTGTTCTTCGTGCTGGATCGCTCGGACAGCGTGCCGTCGGCGCAACAGGACGCGGCGAAGGCGTTGGTGAACAAGATGGCCGACCAGAAAAAGAAGAATGACAAGGCGGGCGTCATCATCTTTGGTACGGAGGCGAGCATTGATCGGATGCCGAACGAGGCGATTGATCTGGAGAAGGTCGAGGCGGTGGTGGACACGCAACGGTCGGACCTGGCCTCGGCGGTGCGATTGGCGACAGCGGCGTTTGCGGAGACGGGACAGAAGCGCATCGTGCTGATGTCGGACGGCAATGAAAACATCGGCGATGTGATGGGCGCGGTCACGCAGGCGAAGGCGCAGGGCGCGAGTGTGGACGTGGTGGCACTCGGCGCATCGCGGGGCAGCGATGTGTTTGTGGAGAAAGTCCAAGTGCCCACGAAGCTCAAGAAGGGGCAGCCGTTCGAACTAAAGTTCTTTGTGCAGGCGGACCAAGCGCAGGACGTCACCGCTACCGTATATCGAAATGATCAGGCGCTGGGCGAACCGGTGAAGATACACCTCGATGCCGGAAAGAATTTGTATTCGCTACCGCAGACCCTTACGGAACAGGGCTTTTACAACTACGACGTGCGCGTGGATGCACCGGGTGATCTGTTGCCGCAGAACAATCGCGCGATGTCGTTCGCGAGCGTGAAGGGCGATCCGCGGGTGCTGATCATTTCGGGCGAACTTGGATTGGACGACACGCTGGCGGCGGCGCTACAGCAGTCAAAACTGGACGTGCGGGTCACGGGCGTGACGGGTTTGCCGACGTCGCTCGCGGAGATGGACAGTTACGACGCGATTTTCCTCTGCAATGTCAGCGCGGGCGATCTCGGGCGCGACACGATGGGGTTGATCGAATCAGCGGTGCGGGATTTCGGCGTGGGGCTGGTGTGCATCGGCGGCGAGAATGCGTTTGCGGCGGGTGGTTATCGCAACACGCCGCTGGAAACGACGCTGCCGGTCAGCATGGAACTGGACAGCAAAAAGGTTTTGCCGCCGGGCGCGGTGGTGTTGGTGATGCACGGGATGGAGTTCGCCAACGGCAATCAGGTGGCGCGGGATTGCGCGCAGGGCGTGTTGAACGCGCTCGGGCCGGATGATGAGATGGGCGTCATTCTCTGGGATGGCACGGAGAACTGGGTTCATGAGCTGAAGAAAGTTGGCAACAAGAAGGAGGCCGGTCGCGCCATCGCGGGCATGAATCAGGGCGACCTCGGCAGTTTCCAGGGTGTGCTGGAGCAGTCGCATCAGGCTCTGAAGAAATCGAAGGCGAGTTTGAAACACATCATCGTGTTCAGCGACGGCGATCCGGCGAAACCGTCACCCGAACTCATGCAGCAGATCGTGGATGATCGCATCACGGTGAGCACGGTGTTGATCGCGGGGCACGTCGGACCGGAGACGATGATTGAAATTGCGGAACGCGGGCGCGGAAGGTTTCACAACGTCACGTCGCCGGCGATGTTGCCGCAGATTTTCATCAAGGAGACGGCGGTGATTTTGAAGTCGGCGATCTACGAAGAGCCATTCAAGCCGCAGGTCAAAGCGTCGAGCGAACTCACGCGCGGCATCGCGGCGGCGGATTATCCGCAACTGCTCGGCTATGTGGCGTCGTCGGTGAAGCCGCGCGCGGAAACGCCGTTGTTCACGGAGAAAGGCGATCCGTTGCTGGCCCACTGGCAATACGGTCTCGGTCGCGCAGTGGCGTTCACCTCCGATGCGCGGGCGAAGTGGGCGAAGAACTGGCTCGGCTGGGAGCGCTACAAACAATTCTGGTCGCAGATCGCGCAGTGGAGTTTGCGGCGGCTGGAGAACGCGGACTTCAGCAGCGAGGTGGTGATTGACAAGGGCGAGGGCGTCATCAACGTCGAGGCGCTCGATGAAAAGGGAAATTACCGCAACTTCCTCAACTTGCAGGCGACGGTGGTCAGCCCGAAAGGCGAGCGGCACGTGGTGCGCGTGGAGCAGACCGGCCCAGGGCATTACGAGGCGAAGTTTCCGACGAAGGAAGTCGGCGGCTACCTCGTGAACCTGATGCAAGTGGAGAACGGCCAGGCGGTCGCGGGACAAGTTGTTGGGGCGAGTGTGAATTTTTCGCCGGAGTTCGCGGCGGCGGACCCAAATTTCAATCTGCTCAAACGCATCGCGGAAGCGGGCGGCGGCAAAATGCTCGATCCGATGAAGGTGACGGAGAATCCGTTCACGCACGATCGCTTGAAGACCCGGCGACCGTTGGACTGGTGGGAATGGCTGGTGCGGCTGGCGATCATCTTGTTCGTGCTGGATGTGGGCGTGCGACGAATTGATCTGGAACGCGAGCAGGTCGCGAAAGCCGTCGCGGCGGTGAAACGCTTTGTGTTCTTCTGGCAGCACAAGCCGCGACCGGCGGAGGCGGATGAGTCGTTGAACACGTTATTGGCCCGGCGGGAACAAGTGCGTTCCACGCGCACTTCGGCGGGCGCGGCGGAACCGCGCCGGGATTTATTCCAGCCGCAGGAGCCGGCGAAGGTCGCGGACCTTCCGTTGTCTGGCCAAAGCGAGCAAACGGCGCCAGCGGAAGCGGCTCCGCCGGTTGAAACAAGGCCCGCTGCGGAAGAACAAGCTTCCACCACCAATCGCCTGCTCGAAGCCAAGCGCCGGGCGCAGAAGCGGCGCGGCGAGTGAGGAGCGCGGGCTTCAGCCCGCTTCGATTTTCATCATACCACGCGGATGGCGAATGGAGGGCCCGCAAAAACTCGTGCGGTGATCCGGTGGAATCATTACGCGGCGTTCGTGTGCGTGCTGGGCGCGGTGGCGTTCACGTTTTTACCGAAGGAATGATTTTAACCACGGATGGACACCGATGAACACGGATGGGGAAAGGCTTTACGCGAATTCCGCGTATTGCCGGGAATGAACACATGCTTTCCCATTCGTGATAATTGGCGGAATTCGCGTCAAAGCCCCTGCTTTATCCGTGTTCATCGGTGTCCATCCGTGGTCAAAACCCGTCCGTTCTTTTCGTTCGTAAATTCGGGATCGTAAATCTAAAATCCCGGCAGTATGAGTTTCTACGACAAGCTGAAATTTGACGCGAACGGCCTGATCCCCGCGATCGTCCAGGAACAGAAGAGCGGGCGCGTGGTGATGATGGCGTGGATGAACCGCGCCTCGCTGGAATCCACCATCGCCACGGGCAAGACGCATTTCTGGAGCCGCTCGCGCCAGAAGTTCTGGATGAAGGGCGAGGAAAGCGGCAACACGCAGACCGTGAAAGACATCGCGTTCGATTGCGACGGCGATTGCCTGCTCATCCAGGTCGAACAAAACGGCCCGGCGTGTCACGAAGGTTACCAATCGTGCTTCTTCCGCTCCATCGAAGGCAAGGGCGAGACGTTCAAGACAACCGAAGCGCAATTGCTGACCCCGGAGCAGATGTACAAGAAGAAGTAAGCAATGGCCGCAAAGGAACGCAAAGCACGCATAGATTCAAAATCCAGACTCCCGTTTGCGTTCTTTGCGTGCTCTGGCGGCTAAAGGATTTTCATGGACGAATCCATCCCCTTCGGCTGCCGCGAGTATTTCCTCTTCGGCGCGGTGCTGACGTTTGCGCGCGGCATGGATTTTCTCAGCACGTGGATCGCGACGCCGCATCTGGCGTTGGAAGGAAACCCCATCGCCAAATGGCTCGGGTGGAAATGGGGCGCGGTCGTGAATGTAGTGCTGATCGTGGTGCTGGCGCGGTGGCCATTGTCCGCCATCGTGGTGAGCACGGCGAGCGTGTTGGTGGCCGCCCGAAATTTTCAATCCGCCTGGCTCATGCGTTCGATGGGCGAAGTGGGGTATCGCGATTGGTATCGGCACCACCTGGCCGCAACGCCGCTGCCACTTTACCTGGCCTGCCTCGCCGGCAACGCCCTGCTCCCGCTTGCGGTGGGCGGCGTGCTCGTGATCTTCAGCCACGCGGACGACTTCGTGTTGCTGATCCCGCTGGGCCTCGGCATGGGCATCATCGCTTACGCGCTGGCGGTGATCATTTTCACGTTGCTCGGCCTGTGGCGCGGCCGCCGCGCCGCCCGCCGAAACCAGCCCGCCGACCCACCCGCTTCATAAAACAAAAAGGCGCGGAGTCACCTCCGCGCCTGAGATCGGAAACATTTCGCGCCAGCCTTTATTTGAACAGGCCCTGCACCGCCTTGCCGGCCTCGCTGTTCATCGCCGTCTGGATGGTCGCCTTAAGCTCGTCCACCGTCTTCTGTTGATCAGCGGTCAGTTGGAATCCTGACAACTGCTGCAAGCTGGTGAGTGCTTCCTGATATTTCTTGTCCGTGACCAACGCCGTGGCCTGGTCGATCAGGGTCTGCGCCTGCGCGGTTGCCGCGGCCGTGGTGGTTTCGACCTGCTGGGTGGCTTCGACCACCGCATTGGTCACCGGGGCGGCGGCGTCTTCGGCCGCCTTCTTCGGTTCCACCGTCAGGGTGGTGGTCGTCTGCTCAATGTGCGCGGTGGCATTCGACAAAACAGTCTTGGTCTCCTGGACAACGATCGCGGCGCTGGCCTTCGTACTTTCAACCGCTTGATTCGCCGCCTCGGGCAAGGTCGCCTGCGGGGTGGCCGCCGGGGGGCTCGCTTCCGCCGCTTTTTCATCCGGCTTGGGTTTGGAATCACCGCAGCCGGCCACTACCGCGGCAACAAGCACGGCACTCAGGGTCACAATCAGTTTGTTCGTTTTCATAATCATGGTTGGGTTTCCCCGGAATTCCGTTGCGACGTGCGAACGCGCTTCCGGTTTCAAAAGGATAGCGGGCTTGCGCTTCTTAACAAGCACGGCTTCAGCCCATAGTTTTCCCTGTCCCCGGTCCAGTTCTTTCGTAAGATGACGCGACCGTTATGATCACGCCATCATTGGACGAATTTCTGAAGCTCGCGGGCCAGGGCAACCTGATTCCCGTCACCAGCCGCATTCTTGCCGACATCGAAACGCCGCTCTCGGCCTATCGCAAAATCCGCGGCCAGGGCGAATCCTTCCTCTTTGAATCTGTCGAAGGCGGCGAACATCTCGGACGCTACTCGTTCGTCGGCTGTAATCCGCGCGCGGTCATCAAGCAGACGGGCAGCAAGATCGAAGTCATCCAGGACGGCAAGGTCATCGAGAAGTTTGGTGTCCCTGCGCCGGGCAAGGAGCCGTGCGAGAATTGTGTGAAGGATGGCCTCGAAGTCGTCGAGCGCGTGATGAAGAAATATCGTGCGGTGACGCTGCCGGGGTTGCCGCGGTTCACCGGCGGCGCGGTCGGCTTCATCGGTTACGAATTCATCCATGACGTCGAGCCCGTCGTCCCACGTCCGACGCACGATGAACTCGGCACGCCCACGATGTATTTCATCGTCGCGGACCAGTTGCTCGTGTTCGACCGCGTGGCGCAGACCATCACGGTTTTGGTTAATGCCGCGATTGACGAAGCCGCCAGCCCGACTGAGGCCTACGAAACCGCCGTGGAAGAAATCGAGCGCCTGCTCTCGTTGCTCGAACAGCCCAGCGAACACAACCCGGTCTGCATCCCGGGTGAAGTGCTGCCCATCGCTTTCACGTCGAACCAACCGAAAGACAAGTTCCTCGCGAACGTTCAGGCATCGAAGAAGTTCATCACCGCCGGCGACATCATCCAGGTCGTCGGCTCGCAACGGTTCAGCGTCGAGACCAAGGCGTCGCCGGTGGATGTTTACCGCGCGGCGCGTTCGGTGAATCCCTCGCCCTACATGTTCCTGCTCGAACTGGACGGCTTTTCGCTCGTGGGCGCGTCGCCGGAAATTCATGTGCGCTGCGAGGACCACAAAGTGGAGATTCGCCCCATCGCCGGCACGCGTCGTCGCGGCCAGACGACGGAGGAAGATGTCGCGCTGGAAAAGGAACTGCTCGCCGACCCGAAGGAACGCGCCGAACACGTCATGCTTGTGGACCTCGCGCGCAACGACATCGGCCGCGTGTGCGATTTCGGCAGCGTGCAGGTCAAAGACCTGATGATCATCGAACGTTACAGCCACGTGATGCACATCGTGTCGAGCGTGGAGGGCAAGCTATCCGCCGATAAAACCAATTACGACCTGATGCGCGCGACGTTTCCGGCGGGCACAGTCAGCGGAGCGCCGAAGATCCGCGCCATGCAGATCATCGCCAACCTCGAAGGCACGACGCGCGGGCCGTATGGCGGTTGTGTGGGCTACTTCAGCTTCAACGGCAATCTGGACACCTGCATCACCATCCGCACCGCCCTGCTCAAAGACGGCAAAGCCTACGTGCAAGCCGGCGGCGGCTGGGTGAACGACTCCGAACCCGAAGCGGAATTTCAGGAAACGGTGAACAAGAGCAAGGCCATGCTCAAAGCTGTGGCGTTGGCGGAGACGTTTGCGAAAACGGCTTAACCTCCAAGCTCAGGGTTTGAACAGCCGATAAAACCTTCCCGGCAATTCTTGCAGGGTCAGTTGTTTGCCTGGACAAGTTTATTGACCACTTGCTTGAGGTTTTCCAACTCGCGCTTTAATTCGGCGATCTCGGCATTCCTGACTTCCACCTTTTCATTCAACCCCTGGATCGCCGCCAGCGCTACGCCGTGGAGGTCGGCGTCATTGAGTGCCTTGTCGTCCGCGTTGAGCGGAAACTCAGCGTGAAAGTCCTGCGCCATCGGTCCGATGTGGCGTTGGGGGTAACCAATGTAGCTCCACTCGTTGATCGGGATGCGGGCGACTTTCTGTAGAACGGAGTCGGGATTTACTGGAGTAACGCGGTCTTTGGTGTGGCGATCACTGGTAAAACTCCAACTCGCGTTGCCCGGCACCCAAGAGACATTTTGGTTGAGACCGCCGAAGCCGCTGTTGAACAGCACCCCGCCCACCACGTGCAACGGCCTGCTGGGATTATTCGTGCCGATACCGACCGAGCCATTGACCACGCGCATGACTTCAGTGTTGCCGAACTTGCTTCCCGCTCCAACGCCATTGACGAAGAAGGCAAGTCCGCCGGTGAAGTTACCATTGTCGGTGGCCTGGATGTAGCCGGGACGCCACTCGTTGGCGCTGCCCTGCGGATCGCTGACAAACTCAAGCCGCGCTAAACCCGGCGTGCCCGCAGATTGAATCCGCACTACGGTGGGACTGTTGGTGCTGTAAACGTGCACGTTTCCTTGGGGATTGGAAGTGCCAATGCCCATGCCGCCCGTGGCGCGGATGAGGAACTGGTTCGCCGCCGTGGAGACAAATGGCGTGGCGCCAAATTGATTCGTCGTGAAGGTGTCCGCCCACACAAATGACCCTTGGTGGTTTGCACTCGCATGGTAGCCCATCGCAGTAGAAAAGACGCCGCTGGCAATGGTGTTGAAACCCATCGCGGTGGAGTATGTGCTGCTGGCAGTGGTGCCGTAGCCCATCGCGGTGGAGGAATCGCCGCTGGCAGTGGTGCTGAGACCCATCGCGGTGGAGTAACCGCCGCTGGCGGTGGTGTTGAGACCCATCGCGGTGGAGTTATAGCCGCTGGCAGTGGTAGCGTCGCCCATCGCGGTGGATTTATAGCCGCTGGCAGTAGTGGCGTCGCCCATCGCGGTAGATTTATAACCGCTGGCAGTGGTGGCAGTGCCCATCGCGGTGGAGTAATCGCCGCGGGCAGTGTTGCCAAGCCCACCCAGCACAGAGGCGTAATTTGCGCCAACGCGATTGGGATAACTACTATTTCCACCACCACCAATGAAGCCGCCGACAAAGCCATTGCTGACGGTATTGCCTCCATAGCCGCCCACGATGTTCGGCGATTCGCCATAACTCGGACTGGTCGCATACTCAATGCGCACCGCGCGCTGGTTATTGACCCACAGTTCCAGTGGCACGTTTCCCGCGGTGCCGATCTTCGGGGTGATGATCTCCGGGGTGGTCGTGCTCGCGGCACTGAGTCCGTTGGCGTAGATCATACCCTCGACCGTGACATACCCGTTCACTGCCAGCGCCGCGCCGTTGGGGTTGTTATTGTTGATGCCCACGCCGCCCGTCGCACGGATGAGAAACTGGTCGGCGCCCGTGGAGAGAAAGTCCGCATCGGTGGAATCGGCCCAAACGAACGCACCGGTGTGACTGGCTTTGGCGCGGCGCCCGGCGGCGAAACCGTAGGCTCCGCCCGCTTCGTTCTGGAGACCGCCAGGAATAGTGCTGAACGCCGCGTTGGTTTTGACAAGGTTCGCCAAGCCGCCACTAATGGTTGCATAGTCCGCGTTGGTCAGCAGGTTGTTTCGTCCGCCGGCAATGGTTGACCACTCGCCGCTGGCCGCGTTGCCGCCGCCGCCGCCGATGGTGGCGGAAAATCCCAACGCACTGTTGAACGCTCCTCCGGCTACCGTGCCTTCCGCCACGCCGACGGTGTTCGCGGCACCACCTCCCACTGTGCCGCGCCAGGCGTTGGACCGGACGCTGTTGTTAGCGCCACCGCCGATGGTCGCATGGTAGGCATTGGACTGAATCGTATTTTGCAGCCCGCCGCTGATGGCGGCAAAGTCAGCATTGGCGGCCAGGTTGAATTCGCCGCCACTGACGGTGCCATACAAACCGCTCGCCGTATTGGCATAGCCACCACTGACGGTGGAGTTGAGGCCGATGGCGGAGTTCGCCCGGCCGCCGGCCACTGTGGCCTCCGCCCCACCCGCTGAATTTTGCCGGCCGCCGCTGACCGTTCCAAAATCTGCCCCGACGACATTTTCGTAGACGTTGGAGCCGCCGCCCCAGATCGTTGCGCCGATGGCGCTGTTGGTGATGCGGTTTCCCGCCCAGCCGCCGATGACATTCGGCGCGGTAATCGTGCTAACCACTCCCTGAGTATTCGGCTCCAGGCGCAACACCCGCGCGCCGTTGACCCGGAACTCCACAGGGAGATTGTCCGTCGTGCCCAGAAAGGCGCCGTTGGTGGGATTCGCCCCAGCATTGCCGTTTGTTTTCCAAAAACCGGTGCTGCTCAAGCCGCCGAGCGTCGCCGCATTCACGTTGGTCACGTTGGCGCCGTTGCCGGAAAAACTGCCCGTGAGGTTGACCCCGCTGGCGCTGTTGGTCACCACGCCCGCCGGGAGTTGGGCCGCCGTGATGCTCCCACTGAAATTCCCGGCGGTGATGGCATACGGGGTGGCCGTGAACTTCTGCCGCGGCGTCAAGGTCGTGAACGAACTTCCGCCATTGGTCCGCACGCCGATTTCCAACCAGCGGGAGGCGCCAGGAAAGAAGCTGCCAAAATCCAGTTCCACGGTGAACAAACCGTTGGTCACGCCCTGGGTCAGTTGCGTCCAGGTGCCGCTCTGCTGCGTCCCCCCGCTGGCCGCGTCAAACAACGCGAACTGTAGATCATAAATCCCATTGGCCGGGCTCCCTGCCGCGTCCAACCGGCCCTGATAAGTGAAGGCCGTACCTTGGGCGTGAAGCGGTGTGAGGTGTGAATTGAAGACAACGAGCAATGCCAGCGGCACGGCGAGCAACAGTTTTTGTTTCATGGTGTGGAGGGCCGTGGTTCCACCGAGTCTGAGGACTGGGGTCGCCAAGATTCGCAGTTCACGGCCAACGAACCAAAAATGCTGGCGACGTGGCGATTAGCTCACATACCCAAATAAAAACAAGTGAATTCCCGTCAACCTCCTAAATACCAGACCGCTCCGAACCCGAAGCGGAATTTCAGGAAACCGTCAAAAGTTCCAAGGCCATGCTCATAGCCGTCGTCCGGGCGGAGACGGAGGCAAAATAGATCTGCTCCGTTGCCCCGCGAGGACGGAGCAAATCGGCTTACCTCCCAACGCGCATTTCCTCTTCGATCTCCGCTTCCAGATGGTTCGGCGCCGCAGCTTCCGGTTCGTCCGTGATGAAGTCATGTTCCTGCGGTCGCACCACCAAAAGCGGGCAACCAGCCTTCCGCACCACCCGCTCCGCCGTGCTGCCCATGAGCAGGCGATCCACGCCGGTGCGACCGTGCGTGCCAAGGATGATCAAGTCGCAATCCAGTTCCTGGGCGGCTTTGACGATCTCATA
Organism: uncultured Bifidobacterium sp.; assembly: GCA_964594985.1. Lineage (GTDB taxonomy): Bacteria > Verrucomicrobiota > Verrucomicrobiia > Limisphaerales > JADLHS01 > JADLHS01. The sequence goes on along the minus strand of CAZQNQ010000002.1, from coordinate 307,348 downwards.
TTCCGCTCCGCCCGGTCGCATCATGACGCGACACTTGGCCTGTTGCGCGACCCGGGCGCGGATTTTTTCCAGTTCCCGGCTGGCGGCCTTGCTGACATCCACATCCACCACCATCCCGAACTCGGTGGCGGGCACGAAAGCCTGCTCCAGCACGTGGAGCAACGTCACTGTGGCACCGAATTGCCGGGCGAACGGCACGGCGTAAGACAGGGCCTTCTCGGTGCATTCGGTGAAATCCACCGGCACAAGAATTTCCTTCAATCTGAACAAGGGCGCTTCCCGCGTCACGTCCTCGCCGGGCGCGGCAGGAAGCTGGGTTTCCTGCGGCTTCATCTCCACCAGAACGCCGCCGCGATTTTCCAGGGGTTTGATTTTCATAACGAGAATTGGGTTTATTGTTTGGCCTACTGGTTTCCCGACGGAATCTCCGCCGGCCATGGTCGCCGCGGCCGTCAGTTGGAAAGCGAATCGCCTGCGAAACCAGCGGCAGCGGCCTGGGTTTTGATTCAACCGCTCAACCCTGTCTTGCATTCCCACCCTATTAAACTAATCCGCCCCGGGCGCATCGCTGTCAAAGGGTTTGCTGAGGCGAAATGCGAGAAGGAATCGAAACGGAATGAATTACGGAAGCTGCACAAGCCGCGCCACCACACATTGAAGTCGAAACAACAAAGCTGGCGCACCCCGCCAAAATTCAAGGGAACAAGCCGCGAATCTTCTTCGCCTCTTGCACGCGCTTCACGCCCACGCTCAACGCCGCGAGGCGCATCGGGATGTTTTGCTTGCGGCTCATCCACACGATCTGCATGAACGACGTTTCCAGAATGCGGAACAACTTGTCGGTGACTTCGGTCTCGCCCCAGAAAAAGCTTTGGAGGTCCTGCACCCACTCGAAGTAGCTCACGATCACGCCGCCCGCGTTGCAGAGAATGTCCGGGATGATGAAAATCTCCGGGCACTGATTCAAAATCACGTCCGCCTCGGGCGTGACCGGGCCGTTCGCCGCTTCAGCAAGGATGCGACACTTGATCTTGCCAGCGTTGGCTTCGGTGATTTGACGCTCCAACGCGGCGGGCACCAGAATGTCGCACGGGAGCAACAGAAGTTGTTCGTTCGTGATCGGCTCGGACTCGGGAAACCCAACCACGGTCTTCTGCGCCGCGACGAATTTCTCCAGTGCGAAAAGGTCGAGACCCTTCGCATTGTGAATGCCGCCGAACGCGTCGCTCACCGCGATGACCTTCGCGCCATAGCGCGCCATGCTCAACGCCGCGATGCTGCCGACATTGCCGTAGCCTTGGACCACGGCGGTGCATTTGTTCATGTCGAGGCCGATGGTGTCGGTGGCGCGATTGACCAGATACGCCACGCCCCGACCGGTGGCTTCGCGTCGCCCCAACGAACCGCCGATGCTGACGGGCTTTCCGGTCACAATGCTCGGCACGGCGTAGCCGGTGTGGACGGAATACGTGTCCATCATCCACGCCATGACTTGTTCGTTCGTGCCGACGTCGGGTGCCATCACGTCCACCTGTGGCCCGATGAACGGAATCATTTCCTGCGTGAACCGGCGCGTGAGTCGCTCCAGTTCCGTCGGAGACATTTTGCGCGGGTCGCAAGCGATGCCGCCTTTCGCGCCGCCGTACGGCAGACCCGTCAACGCGCATTTCCAACTCATCCACATGGCGAGCGCCGCAACCTCGCCAAGTTGCACATCGGGATGATAACGCAAGCCGCCCTTGGTCGGGCCGAGCGTGAGATGATGCTGCACGCGATAGCCCGCGAACACCCGCGTTGTCCCGTCATCGCAATGGATTGGCAGCGCGACGGTCATGGAGCGTTTGGGATATTTCAGGCGGACGCGGTCCTCGTGCGGAATCTGGAGGTGGTCAGCGACGAGATCAAATTGCTGGCCCGCCATGCGAAACGTCGGATGGTCGTAGATGTCCATGTGGCAGAGTAACGTGAATCGTCAAAACGTTAAATCGTTAAAACGTCATATATCCCCGCGCCCCAGTTCTTAATCTTACTCTTTTTCTTAATCTTAATCCGGGCGTGGAGAGATTAAGAAAAAGATTAAGGCGTGTTTTCAAAATAGATTTATTGGCTGAGTTGAGGGAGACAGCGGATGGAATGGTTGGTCGCTCGCCCTCACCCCGGCCCTCTCCCCCAGGGAGAGGGGGACGCGTTCACTGCCCCTCGCCGTGTTGACGTTGGCGGGTTTTACCACGTCCAATAACCGGGAACAAAAGGACGGTACTATCTTTCTCCCTCTCCCGGGGGGAGAGGGCCGGGGTGAGGGCGAGCGTGGCACTGACCATCAAGCTGGGATTCATTGCGCCCCAAAGCCGCTGGAATACATTTTGAAAACACTCCTTAAGAGCGACACCGGGCAACGCACTCCGACGATTCCGACGTTGTAACAACCTCACTTTTTAACGACATTGTCCGCGATGTCCGAAACGCTGGTCGTCAACGAAGTCTATCTGAGCTTGCAGGGCGAAAGCACTTTCGCCGGGCTGCCATGCGTCTTCGTGCGACTCACCGCGTGCAATCTGCGCTGTTCGTATTGCGACACGGCGTATGCCTTTACGGAAGGAAAGAAACGCGAACTCCGCGAGGTGCGCGCGGAAATCTTGCGCTTGGCGAAGCCGTTCCAGGCCAAACCCATTTCATTAGCACCGGGCTTCAGCCCGGTGTCAGCGCCAACGAAACCGTCAGCCGTTTCAACGGCTTCCCACATCGGGCAAACCGCTGAAGCGGTTAAAGGTCGCGCGTCGCCACTCACCGGGCTGAAGCCCGGTGCTAATGAGAGGAAAGACGCGGGGCGTCTCCCCCTGGTTGAATTGACCGGCGGCGAACCGTTGCTCCAGCCCAACGCGCTCGTGTTGATGAAGCAGCTTTGCGACGACGGTTTCACCGTGCTCGTGGAGACCAGCGGCGCACTCGACATCTCAAAGGTTGATCCGCGCGTGCGCCGCATCATGGATTTGAAATGCCCCGGCAGCGGCGAGGTGGAACGCAACCGATTCGAAAACATCCCGCATCTCAAAGCCACGGATGAAATCAAATTTGTCCTCGGCACAGTGGAAGATTACGAGTGGGCCAAACAACAGATCGCCACGCACAAGCTCGATACGATTTGTCCGCTGCTGATGTCGTGGGTGCATCCGCTGCGCCCGGAGCAACAGGACAAGTCGCTCAAGCGCGTGCCCGCCGGACTGACGCCAATCTCTCGGAAGGACTTGGTCGAACGCATCGTCGCCGACGCGTTGCCGGTGCGTTTTCAGGCGCAGTTGCACAAGATCATCTGGCCGCCGGAGCAGAGAGGAGTCTGAGAATTTGCGATATGCGATTCACGATTTACGATTGGAAAACCTGCAACGCGTAAATCGTATATCGCAAATCATCAATCCGTGTCTAAAACTCAAAACATCCTAAAGCAGTTGCGCGACTATGAGTCGCGAAACATCACCTTCATGGAGGACGACGGCTTGTGGCCCATTGTCTGGGAACGCGCCAAGGGCGTTCACGTCTGGGACGCGGAGGACAAAAAATATCTCGATCTGACGTCCGCGTTCGGCGTCGCAACCGCCGGCCATGCGAATCCCGCCGTGGTCCGTGCCGGGCAAAAACAGATGGCCACCCTGCTCCACGCGATGGGCGATGTGCATCCGCACGCCCTCAAAGCGCAACTCGCGCGGGAGTTGAGCCGGATGACGTTCGAGCGGTGGTCCGTGGCTGCGAACGTGAGTTCGCGGCAAAATAAAGCGGGACGAGGAAATCATTTTAGCCGCACTCTCACGAGTGCAACTACGGGCAAAGTCATCTTTAACAACTCGGGCTTTGAAGCCGTGGAGGCCGCGCTAAAGACGGCGGTACTCGCCACGGGCAAACGCGGTATCATCGCCTTTGAGGGCGCATATCACGGCCTCGGCTACGGCGCGCTCAACGCCACGCATCGCGAACACTTTCGCGGGCCGTTCCGCTCGCAACTGCGGGAGTTTGGGCACTTCGTTCCATTTCCTGTAGGAGACGAGGTAACGAGTCTCAATTCAAAACGTATCAAAAGTGAGACTCCTTACGTCGGCTCCTACAAAGAAATTGAACGGCGACTGCGCCTCATTCTCAGGAAAAAAAAGATCGGGGCGATCCTCGTCGAACCGATCCAGGCACGTGGTGGCATCAACATTCCGCCAGTCGGTTTTTTGCGGTTGTTGCGCAAGCTTTGCGATGAACACGACGCACTGCTGATCCTCGACGAAATTTACACCGGGTTCGGGCGCACGGGAAAATGGTTTGCCTGCGAACATAGCGGCGTGATTCCCGATCTGATCTGCCTTGGCAAGGCGCTCACGGGCGGCTTCCCGCTCTCGGCTTGCGTTGGTCGTGCCGACGTGATGGATGCGGCGTGGCCGCCCTCGCAAGGCGAGGCGATTCACACCAGCACCTATCTCGGCCATCCCGTCGGCTGCGCGATGGCATTGGCGCAGCTTGCGGAGATCAACCGGCTGAAACTTTGCGAACGCAGCGCGAAGCTGGGCGTACGGCTGCTGAAGTTGCTATCAACCATCAACCATCCACAATCAACCAGCCGCGGCCTTGGTTTGATGGCGGGACTGGAATTGCTCAACGCCGACGGCTCGCCTGCGACAGCGGAATCGTTGCGGGTCATCAAGGCGATGCTGCATCGCGGCTACATTCTGTTGCCGGAAGGCGAGCATGGAAACATCATCAGCTTCACCCCGCCGCTGACAATCACGGAGGCGCAGTTGAGCCGCATGACTACCGAACTGAAAAAAGCTTTGAACCACGGATGAACACAGATAAACACGGATTCAGACCGGGGAAGGAGCTTACGCGAATTAGCGCGAATGATTTGGGATTAGCGGCGATCAGTGTAATTCGCGTAAAGGCTTTCCTTTATCCGTGTTCATCCGTGTCCATCCGTGGTTGTTTTTCCCCCTCATGAAACTGACCGAAATGCGCGAGTGGTTGGACAAGCGCGACATCCAACTGACCAAATCGCTCGGGCAAAACTTTTTGCACGACGCGCACCAGTTGCAACGCATCACCGATGCGGGCGCAATTACGAAGGCGGACAAGGTCCTGGAGATCGGCCCGGGACTGGGGCCGCTGACGGAGTTGTTGTTGGCGCGAGCGGGCGAAGTGCTGGCCATCGAGATGGACGCACGGTTGGTGGCGGTGTTGAAGGAAAGATTCAGTTCAACGCTCGCCCTCACCCCAGCCCTCTCCCCCGGGGAGAGGGAGAGCGAGGCGGAAACTCTGGTCAATCCGAACGCGTCCGACTCTTCCCAGCGCGGAAACAAGGAACTCCCGCTCCTTGGGGAGAAGGCCGGGGTGAGGAAGGAGGTTAATCCGAAATCCGAAATCCGAAATCCGAAATTTCAACTGCTCCATGCTGACGCGCTGGAATACATCCGGCGCGAGCGATGCGATTGGTCGGATTGGAAGCTGGTGGCGAACCTGCCGTATTCCGTGGCGTCGCCGATCCTGGTGGAACTGGCGCTCGCGCCGCAGCGCCCGAAGCAGATGACGGTGACGTTGCAATTGGAAGTGGCGCAGCGCTTGATGGCCAAGGCGGATGACGACGACTACGGCGTGCTGACCTTGCTGGTGCAACTGGACTACGAGCCGCGCGGCTGGTTCAAGATTCCCGCGAACTGTTTTTTCCCCGCGCCGAATGTGGACTCCGCCTGTGTGACCTTGGTGCGGCGGGAAACCCCCTTGCTCACCGATGAACAACGCCCGGTGTTTATGAAGATCGTGAAACGCGCGTTCTCGCAGCGGCGGAAGATGATGTTGAAGCTGCTCAAGACCGAGTGGCCGCTGGAAAAACTACAGGCGGCATTTGCAGCTTTGAACATCTCGCCCCAAGAGCGCGCGGAGAAGTTGAGCTTGGAGCAGTTTACGGAACTGACCAAACTCTTGATGGTGGTCGCCAAATGAAACGGCCAAAGAAAAACCTGCAACCAACATTGCCCGGCGTGTCGGGGGCGGCTCTACCCGCACGAAAGCCGCGCCGGTATTTTGAAGCGGTTCGGCTTGAGCGTGAAGCGGTGGACAGTTTTGACGAATATCCGTTTTCAATTCCATCCATCCGTCACCTACAGCGCTTGGAATTTCACCCGGCGGTGACCTTCTTTATTGGCGAGAATGGGTCGGGTAAATCAACTCTCCTGGAGGCGATTGCTGTCAAAGCCGGATTCAGCGCGGAAGGCGGCGACAGACAATTGCAGTTTGGCACCCACGATACTCATTCACCCTTGCATGATCGCTTAAAGTTGGAACGTGCCTTCGGGCAACCGACAGATGGCTACTTCTTACGCGCAGAGAGTTTCTACAATGTGGCAAGCCATCTGGAGAATTTGGGTTCAGCTTTTCGTGCCTACGGTGGCAAATCTCTCCACCAACAATCGCACGGCGAATCATTTCTCGCCGTATTGAAGGAGCGCCTGCAAGGTGGCGGCGTTTATCTCTTCGATGAGCCGGAAGCCGCACTTTCACCGCAAAGACAACTGAGCGTTCTGACTTTGATGCATCGGCTCGTCCATCACCAGTCCCAGTTAATCATCGCGACGCATTCGCCAATTCTGCTCGCATATCCACAAGCCAGAATTTACCAGTTTGCTGAAAGCGGAATTACAGAAGTGAAATACACAGAAACCGAGCATTACCAGATCACCAAGGACTTTCTCAACCGCCATGACAGAATGTTGGAAATCTTGATGAGTGCCGAGGAGGAAGATTTGGAATCAAAGAAGTGGAAACTATGACCGAGGAAATTTTTGACGTTGTCAACGAACGCGATGAAGTCGTGGGGCAAGCGCCCCGGAGCGAGGTTCACGCGAAGAAACTGCTCCATCGCGCGGTGCATGTGCTGGTGTTCAACGCACGCGGGCAGCTTTTTCTGCAAAAACGTTCGATGACCAAGGACACCGCCAAGGGCAAATGGGATTCGTCGGCCAGCGGGCATCTGGACTCGGGCGAGGATTACGATACGTGCGCAGTGCGCGAGGTGTGGGAGGAGATCGGCTTGAAGCTGGATCGAACGCCGGAGCGGATCTTGCGCCTCGAAGCGTGCGCGGAGACGGGCCAGGAGTTCGTCTGGGTGTATCGGTGTGAAAGCGAAGGGCCGTTCACGTTACATCCCGGAGAGATCGAGCGCGGGGATTGGTTCACGCCGGAGGAGATCACGCGGTGGGTGACGGAGCAGCCGCGGGAGTTTGCGCGGGCGTTTCAGTTGATCTGGAAAAAGCTGAACGGGCTATGAACAAAGGCGGCGGCATCCTGATTGTCTTTGGCCTGTTCTGGTCCGGGATAACGCTGATGTTTGACGGGTTCACCCTCGTGCCGGCGGCGCGACAAGTCCTGGCACAACGATTTGCCACTACTCAGGGAACGGTACTTTCGAGCGAGGTCACGAATCATGACAGCGACGAGGGAACGACGCATGGCGTCCGGATCATGTATTCCTACACGGTCGTTGGGCGGGAATACACTGGCGATCGTTTTCGCTACGACAAATCTTCTTCCTCAGATTCCGCATGGGCGCGACAGGCGGTGAAGGAACATCCCGTGGGAAGCACCACCACGGTCTATTACGACCCGCGCGCGCCGGAAAATGCGGTGCTCCGGCCCGGGCTGGCGGGCAGCGATCTGTTCATGGCCATGTTCATGACGCCGTTCAATGCGGTGATGGTGGGCTTTTGGTGGTTCGGCTGGAGCCGGCTGCGGCGGCGCTGGCACAAACCGGGCGCGGGCGGCGTGAAGGTCTGGACGGACCTGCGCCACACCCGGGTGCGACTGAACCGGGTGTCACCGCTGGTGGCAGTGCTGGCGACCGTCAGCCTGCTCGCCTTTGTGAGTGTCTTCGTGGTGGCGTTCGGGTTCGGCGGGTTTCATCCCTCATTCCGCGTGATGCAAATCGCGTGGGCGGTCATTTTGATCTGCGGGCTGGGCGCGGGTTGCTGGCATTGGCAGGATTTGCGCGCGGGAAAATACGATCTGATTCTCGACGAACAGAACGGCACGTTGCAACTGCCCCGGACCTGTGGGCGCAAGGCGGTGCAAACCCTGCCGACAGTCACAGTCCAGCACGTCGCGGTGGAAACCGTTGAAAAACGCGACAGTGACGGCGACCCGACTTACACCTACATCCCGACATTGCAACTGAACCCGCCCCCCGGCCAGACGGAAAAACTCATCGAATGGCATGACGCGGAGCAGGCCCGGGATTTCGCCACCTGGTTGAACGAAAAACTGGGACGAACGCAATCACCGGCGGCCCCGCCCACTCCGATTGTCAACGGAAAGCATGGTTTACCCCCGAAAAAAAACTGAATCCATGCTTGACGGTTTTGGCCCTGCCGCATAAACAGACGGCACAATTTAACAGGAAACAACCATGTCTGAAAAATCAATCGAACAACGCGTCAAGGACATCATCGTCGAGCAGCTCGGCGTGAAGCCCGAACAAGTCACCCCCGAAGCCAAGTTCATCGAAGACCTGGGTGCGGATTCCCTGGATACCGTCGAGCTGGTCATGGCGCTCGAAGAGGAATTCGGCAATGAAATCCCCGACGAACAGGCTGAAAAGCTGCAAAGCGTGGGCGATGTCATCAAATACGTCGAAGACCAACAAAAGTAAATTTGTGACCGAAACGATTTCGGGGCAGGATAAGCTGCGTGCAGCTTGAACTGCCCCGTTTCATTTTATGGCAAGCAACTGGCAGGACCGCAGAGTCGTCGTCACCGGATTAGGCGTCGTTACGCCGCTGGGGAACGAGGTCGAAACCTTCTGGAAACGGTTGATCGCCGGCGAGTGCGGCATTGACCGCATCACAGCGTTTGATCCCGCCGGGTTCGACACCCAGATGGCCGGACAGGTCAGCAACTTCGATCCCGTCCCCGCCTTCCCCAATCCCAAGGAGGTCCGCCGCGCGGATCGTTATTCGCAACTGGGCGTCTATGCCGGCTGGCAGGCACTCAAGGATTCCGGTGCGGACCTCAGCAAGCTGAACTGCGACGAGATCGGCGTCATCCTTGGCTCGGGCATCGGCGGCCTCGAAACCACCACCGCCCAAGTGAAATTGCTGTTGGAGCGCGGCCCGAGCCGACTCTCGCCGTTCATGATTCCGATGCTCATCAGCAACATGGCCAGCGGCCTGTTCTCGATGTACAACAATCTGCGCGGCCCGAACTTTGCCACCTGTTCCGCGTGCGCGACGGCGAATCACGCCATCGGGGAAGCTTGGCGCACGATCAAGATGGGCGAAGCTGTGATGATGTTTGCCGGCGGTTCAGAAGCGGCAGTGGTGCCCATCGGCATCGGCGGCTTCTGCTCCATGAAAGCCATGAGCACGCGCAACGACGACCCGAAACGTTCGTCCCGGCCGTTCGACAAGGACCGCGACGGCTTCGTCATGGGCGAAGGTGCGGGCGTGCTGTGCCTGGAAGAACTCGACCACGCCAAGAAACGCGGCGCGAAGATTTATTGTGAGATCGTCGGCTACGGCAACACGGCGGACGCGTATCACCTCACCTCCCCATCGCCCAACGGCGAAGGCGCGGCACGGTGCATGAAGGTTGCCCTACGCAGCGGCGGCCTGAACACCACGGACATCACCTACATCAATGCTCACGGCACTTCCACGCCGCAGGGCGACGTATGCGAAACGAGTGCGATCAAGACGGTCTTTGGCGACTACGCCAAGAAGCTCGCGGTCAGCTCCACCAAGGGCGCCACCGGTCACATGCTCGGCGCGGCGGGTGCAGTCGAAATGACCGCGTGCGCGCTGGCCATCAAGCATGGCATCGTGCCGCCGACGATCAATTACACCACGCCCGACCCCGAGTGCGACCTGGATTACGTGCCGAACACCGCGCGCGAAATGCCGGTGAACGCCATCGTGAACAACTCCTTCGGCTTCGGCGGTCATAACTCGACCATCACGGCGAAAAAATTCAACGGGTAGCACCCGCGTCCCGCGGGTAGTTTTCGGCGTCGCGCCGAAAACCCAACCACCAGTGATGAACTTTCTTCGGTTGATCGAACAGAAACGCGAAGACAAAAATCTTTCGCGCGAAGAAATCCAAGGCTTCATCCAGGAGTTCACCGTCGGAAGCATTCCCGACTACCAGATGGCGGCGTTCCTGATGGCCGTCTTCTTTCGCGGGCTGAACACCGCGGAAACCACCGCCCTCACCCTCGCGATGCGTGACTCAGGCGACGTGCTGAAATTTCCCAAGGACAATCGCCCGCTCGTGGACAAGCATTCCACCGGCGGCGTCGGCGACAAGGTTTCGCTGCCGCTCGCCCCCCTGCTCGCCTGCCTCGGCTTTCGCGTGCCGATGATTTCGGGTCGCGGCCTCGGCATCACGGGCGGCACGCTGGACAAACTGGATTCCATCCCCGGCTTCAAAACGCTGCTGCCAGCCAGGCGCATCACCGAGATCGTGCAGGAAGTCGGCTGCGTCATCTGCGGTCAGACGGATCGCATGGTGCCGGCGGACAAGAAACTCTACGCCTTGCGCGACGCCAGCGGCACCGTGCCGAGCATCCAGCTCATCACGGCCTCGATCCTTTCCAAAAAACTCGCCGAGAGTCTCGATGCGTTGATCCTCGATGTGAAGTTCGGCTGCGCCGCCTTCATGCAAACCAAAGCCGACGCGCAGAAACTCGCGCGGGCGATGGTCACGCTCGGCAATCAATGCGGCGTGAACACCCGCGCCATTCTCACCGACATGAACACGCCGGTGGGCCGCGCCGCTGGAAACTGGCTGGAGGTGAAGGAGAGCGTGGATTGCCTGGACGGGAAAGGCCCGGAAGATTTACGCGCACTGGTGATTGATTGTGCCGCGCACCTGTTGGTTCAAACTGGCAAAACCAAATCACTCGCCACCGCCCGGCAACAAGCCGAGGCGTGTTTGGACTCCGGTGCCCCCCGCCGCAAGTGGGACGAAATGCTTCAGGCGCAAGGTGCCGACCTCGCCGCGTTCCGTCGCAAGCTCGCCAAGGATAAAACCGCGCCGGTGGTGGTTGAGTTGAAGGCGAAACATTCCGGTTTCGTTTCCAAGTGCGACGCCCGCATCCTCGGCGAAGTCATCCGCGACCTCGGTGGCGGGCGGCTTACCAAAGAATCCACCATCAATTACGACGTGGGCGTTGACCATCTCCTCAAACCCGGAGAGCCAGTCAAAAAAGGCGCGACGCTCTGCCGCATTCACGCGGCAAACCCAAAGCAGACCACCGCCGCCATAACGCGCCTGCAAGCGGCGTTTGAGGTTTCTTCCCGTCCAACCAAACCCGCGCGGCTGGTGGTCGCAGTCATTGAATCATCACCGGGAGGGGGTTGATTGAAGTTGCGCGCCGACCTGGGAGCGCTGGCGTCCCGCCGGCGTGTTGCGGTGGAAAAATTAAAGCTCTGAAACTCGCCAGCGAGACGCTGGCGCTCCCGGGTCGTGCCGCACCGCGCGGCAATTCCAATCACCCCCCGAATAAACGTCACGCCTTGCATCGTCGGACGTCTCCCCCCACTTTGGAGGTGGCTTATGACTGCCGCACCCGCCCATCCAGACCCGGAGTCCGCCACCGGACTTGCGACCGACCTGCGCGTCGAGGGGATGACGTGCAACAACTGCGCGCGCAAGGTCACGACGGCGATCCAGTCCGTGCCCGGCGTGCAAAGCGTGATGGTGAATGTCGAAAGCCGGCGCGCTTCGGTGCGCTGGCAGGCTGACGCAACGGCTGACCCGAACCAATTGATCAGCGCGGTCACGGCGGCAGGTTATGCGACCAAGCTCATTCAACCGCTGGCGAACGGCGCGACAGAGCCAGCGCACAACTGGCATCTCAACTTGTGGATCGGCGGCATCGTCACCGCTGTATTGATGCTCGGCGAGTGGGTGTTCCACTTCGGCATGACGGGTTGGTTTGCGTGGATTTCGTTTGCGCTGGTCGGCGTGGTCCAGGTTTATTGCGGAGCGGAGTTTTATCGCGGCGCATGGCGGCAGCTCAAAGTCGGCAGTTCCAACATGGACACGCTCGTGGCGCTGGGCTCGACGACGGCGTTTGGTTACAGCGTGTGGGCACTGTTCAGCGGCAGCGGGCATCATCTCTATTTCATGGAGGCCGCCGCGATCATCACGCTCATCAGCGTGGGGCATTGGATCGAGGCGCGCGTGAGTGCGCGGGCTTCGGATGCGTTGAAGGCGTTGATGCAACTTGCGCCCGCGACGGCGCGGCGTCTCAACTCACCTCGTGGCAGCCGACGGCAGGAGGCTCAAATCAAACCATTCGATTTGCGGACGCTGAGTTTCCAAACCAGTCAGAACCTCCTCACGTCGGCTGCCACCAGCGAAGAGGTGGTTCCGGTTGCAGAGTTGCAGACCGGCGACCTGATCGTGCTGCGGCCCGGCGATCACGTGCCGGTGGATGGCGAGGTGATGGAAGGCAACTCCGCCGTGAACGAAGCGATGCTCACCGGCGAGTCGCTGCCGGTGGAAAAAACTTCCGGGGCAAAAGCCTTTGCGGGCACGGCGAATCTCAACGGCCGACTCGTGATGCGGGTGACGGCGACCGGTGAAACGACGGCGCTCGCCCACATCATCGCGGCGGTGCAGCGGGCGCAGAACAGTCGCGCCGACATCCAACGGCTCGGCGACAAGGTGAGCAGCGTGTTCGTTCCCGTGGTGACTGCAATTGCATTGGCCGCGGGGCTGGCGTGGGCCTTCAAGCCAGAAGCGATGACGCATTTGTTCCAAGCCCTCGCGCCGTACTTGTGGCCGGCGCATCCACCGGTCGGCGTGGGCGCAGCCTTCATCATCGCGGCGGCGGTGTTGATCGTGGCGTGTCCGTGCGCGATGGGACTGGCGACGCCGGCGGCGATCATGGCGAGCGCGAACGCGGCGGCGCGGCGCGGCATTTTGATCCGCGACGGTGTGGCGTTGGAAAAAGCCGGGCGGATCACGGCGATCGTTTTTGACAAGACGGGCACGCTGACGATTGGGAAACCGGAAGTCGCCGCGATGTGGGAGGGGCGAAGTGAAAAGGGCGAGGTGCGAACCTTGGCCGCGTCGCTGGCCCGACATTCGACGCATCCGATCAGCCAGGCAATCGCGGCAACGACAGCGGAGAAGCAAGACATCCGGGATTGGCGCGAACTGCGAGGCCGCGGCGCGGAGGCGAACTTTGAATTTCGGACTGCAAACCTCGCGCATCGGACTTTGAAAGCACGCCTCGGCTCGCTCCGGTGGCTGGGTGAATGTGACGTGGATTTGACGGCGGCAGAGCAGTTCACCACGGAATGGTCGGCGCAAGGCGCGACGGTGGTTGGCCTCGCTCTGGACGGTGAGTTGGTCGGATTGTTTGCAGTCAAAGACACGTTGAAGCCGGGGGCGGCGGACGTGGTGGCGCAATTGCAACGGCAGGGGCTGAAAACGCATCTGCTGACGGGTGACAATGCGCTGACCGCCGCCGGCATCGCCAGACAAGTCGGCATCGCGCCGGAAAATGTCTTTGCCGAGGTGCGACCGGAGCAGAAGGCGGAGTTGATCAAGAAACTGCAGGCCAGCGGCGAGCATGTCGCGTTCGTCGGTGACGGCATCAATGACGCCCCCGCCCTGACGCAGGCGGATCTGGGTATCGCGGTCAGCCGGGCCAGCGACGTGGCGCGCGAGGCGGCGGACATCATTTTGCTCAAGTCGGAGATCGAAGCCGTGCCGGAGGCGCTGGCGTTGGCGCGGGCGACGTTGCGGACGATCAAGCAGAACCTGTTTTGGGCGTTCTTCTACAATGCCGTAGGCGTTCCACTGGCCGCGCTGGGTTTCATGAGTCCGGTGCTGTGCGCGGCGGCGATGGGTTTGTCTGATTTGATCGTGATCGGCAACGCGCTGCGGCTGCGACGGTGGAATTTTTCTTTGCGCTAACCGCACCGGCCAGATACGCTTTCCGTCGGTCTGTCCGATGGTGTAATGGTAGCACAGAGCCCTTTGGAGGCTTTAGTCATGGTTCGAATCCATGTCGGACAACCAACCAACTCGGGGAGAATTTTCGGAACACCTCCGGCGTCAGACTGTCCAACCAGACATATTCATGGCTAAATCCAAGAAGACCCGTCGTATCGTCATTACTGTCATCATCGTCGCGCTGCTCGCCCTGTCGCCGCTGCTGTGTCGCAAAAAGGCCACCGCCGTCAGCGTCACCACGGAAAAAGTCACCCGCCGCGACCTGACCGAACTCATCGTCGCCAACGGCAAGATCCAGCCGGTGGTGCAAGTGATGATCAGCCCGGAAGTCGCGGGGGAAATCGTCGCCCTGCCCGTCCGTGAAGGCGATCGCATCAAGAAAGGCGATTTACTCGTGCAGATCAAAGCGGACACCTACAAGGCCAGCCGCAATTCCGCCGAAGCCAGCTACCTGTCCGCGCGTGCCAGCCAGACGCTCGCCCAAGCGGAAATGCAACGCGCCGAGGCCGAGTTCCTCCGCAACAATGTCCTGTTCACAAACCAACTCGTATCGGATTCCGTCATCCTTGAATTCAAGACGGCTTACGAAGTCGCGAAATTACGTTTCACCAACTCCGTCCACTCGGTGGCGCAGGCGCGCTTCGCGGTGGACAAGGCGGAAGAGGATTTGAGCAAGACGACGATTCTGTCGCCGATTGATGGGTCGGTGACGCGCCTGCAATCGCAGCTCGGCGAACGGGTGCTCGGCACGTCGTTCAACAAGGGCACGGAAATCATGACCGTTTCCGACCTCAGCCAGATGGAAGCCCGCGTGGACATCGGCGAGGTGGACGTGGTGCTCATCAAGCCCGGCCAGAAGGCGCGGCTGGAAGTGGACGCATTCCGCGACAAGAAGTTTTCCGGCGTCGTGACTGAGATTGCCAACTCCTCAAAAAGCAGCTCTGCCAGCGCGCTGGGTGGTGGCGGCAGTTCCAGCCAGGAGGCGACGAAGTTCGAGGTCCGTATCCGCATCAACGAAAACGAATCGTTCCGTCCCGGCATGTCGGTCAGCACGGAGATCGAAAGCCGTTATGTGACCAATGCGCTGACCGTTCCCTACGCGGCGGTAACCACCCGGATGCCCAGGATGGATTTCGGCAAGGGCACCGGCACAAACGTCACTGCTTCCGTTGCGACGACCAACTCTCCCAGCCCGACCAACACCGTTGCCACCGACAAGAAACCCAAGGACGCCCCCAAGCAGATCGAAGTCGTCTTCGTCACCGAAGGCGATCAGGTGAAGATGGTCCCGGTGAAGATCGGCATCACCGATGGCACGCACTGGGAAATCCTCTCGGGCTTGAGCGAGGGACAGGAGTTCGTTGCCGGCAGTTACAAGGCCGTGAACAAGGAACTCGAAGACGGCAAGAAGATCACCAAGGGCGGCGAAAAATTCGCGGCCGAAAAGAAATAGCCGTGGCGCTCATCCGCATCCAAAACCTCACGCGCCGTTACCAGATGGGCACGGAGACGGTGCATGCCCTGCGCGGCGTGTCGCTGGAAATCCAACGCGGCGAATACGTTGCCATCATGGGGCCGTCCGGCTCGGGCAAATCCACATTGATGAACATGCTCGGCTGCCTCGACACGCCCACATCCGGCAGTTACGAACTCAACGGCACGGACGTCAGCCAGATGGACGACAACGCCCTCGCCGAAGTGCGGAATCGCGAGATCGGTTTCGTCTTCCAGACCTTCAACCTGCTCGCGCGCTCGAACGCGCTGCACAACGTCGAGTTGCCGCTCATCTACGCCGGCGTCTCCGCTGATGTGCGCCGGCAGCAGGCATTGGAGTCGTTGACCCAGGTCGGCCTGGCGGAGCGCATTCATCACAAGCCAAACGAACTTTCCGGCGGGCAACGCCAACGCGTCGCCGTCGCGCGGGCCTTGGTAAACAAGCCGTCCATCCTGCTCGCCGATGAACCGACCGGCAATCTCGACTCCAAGACGGGCGAGGAAATCCTCGGACTGTTCGAGCAACTCTGGCGTTCGGGCAACACGATCATCGTCGTCACGCACGAGGAAGATGTCGCCCGCCGCTCGCGGCGGATTCTGCGCATCCGCGACGGCCTGATCGCCAGCGATGAACCGGTCGAGCACCCTGCCGCATGAATTTTTTGACCGAAATCCGCGAGGGCTTCGGCATCTCCTGGAGCGCCATCCGGGCGAACAAGATGCGCTCCATCCTGACGACGCTTGGCATCGTCATCGGCATCGTCACGGTGACGCTCATGGGCACGGCAATCGAGGGGTTGAACCAGTCGTTCATGAGCAGTATCTCGTCGCTGGGTGCGGATGTGTTCTTCGTGGATCGCAACGCGTGGTTCAACAACAGTGAAGCCGACTGGCGCAAGTCCATGAAGCGCCGCCCGTTCAAACTTTCCGACGCCACCCAACTCGCCGCGCAACTGACCCTGGCCTCGTCCGTCGCCCCGGTGACCGAACGCGGCGCCAAGGTTGAATTCGGTCGTCGCAACTCCGGGCGCGTGCAGATCGTCGGCACGACCGATCAATATCTGCCCACGGCGGGCATCGGCATTTCCGCCGGACATTTCTTCTCGGCAGCCGAAGCCGCCGGCGGTCGCCCGGTCTGCGTCATCGGCACGACGGTGGCCTCCAATCTGTTCGGTGCGGATTCGCCGTTGGGGCAACGGATCAAGATCGGCCCGCAGACGTTTGAAGTGCTGGGCGTGCTGGAAAAACAAGGCACGTTCATGGGCATCTTCAACCTCGATAATCGCGCCATCATCCCGATCCAGCAGTTCATGTCCACCTTTTGGAACGATCCGGATATCACGATCCAGGTCAAAGCCCAGCAACTTGCCAGCCTGGACGAAGCGCGCGAGGAATTGCGCTATACCCTGCGCAAACAGCGCCGGCTGGAGCCGACGGACGACGACGATTTCGCCATCAACCAGCAGGAGCAATTCGTCTCCATGTTCCGGCGCGTCGCGGGCACCATTGCCGCCGTCGGCTTCTTCATCACCGGCCTCTCCCTCTTTGTCGGCGGCATCGGGATCATGAACATCATGTTTGTCTCCGTTGCCGAGCGAACGCGCGAGATCGGCATCCGCAAGGCCATCGGCGCGAAACGCCGTACCATTCTGCTGCAATTTCTGACCGAGGCGGGCTGCATCTGCTTGATCGGTGGGGTGATCGCGCTGGCCATCGCGTGGCCCATTACGCTGGGAATGCAAAAGTTCATGCCGGCCACGATGTCGTTGAGCGTGGCGGGCATTGCCTTGCTCGTGTCATTGTTGACCGGCGTGGTGTCCGGCTTCCTGCCCGCGTGGCGCGCGGCGCGGATGAACCCCGTGGATGCGTTGCGAAGCGAATGAAAGAGCGACACGAAATCACCTTCCTCGCGGAAGTGCGCGAAAGCTTCCTCATGGCGCTCAACGCGATTGTCGCCCACAAATTGCGCTCGTGCCTGACGCTGTTGGGCGTGCTGATCGGCGTGTTCTCGATCATCGTCGTGATGACGGCGATGCGCGTGTTGAAGAACAACATCGAGAACGAAATGAGCCAGCTCGGGGCAAACACGTTCGCGATGCAAAAATGGCCCGCGGTGCAATTCGAGGGCCCGACGGGCTGGGAGAAAATTCGCCGCCGCGCCCACATCACACTTGCGCAAGGAAAACTCGTTGCCGAAAAGGCCTCGCTCGCCGCCAGTGTCGGCATCGAGGAGGATTTCTGGGGCGGCCAGATGGAAACCCGGTTTCAAAAATCCGCTCCTGGCGTGCGCGTCTGGGGCGAAACCCCCGGCAGTTTTCCCGCCAAGAACTGGGTGATCGCCGATGGCCGCCCGTTGGCCGACAACGACGTGGACAACGCTCGCGATGTCTGCGTGCTGGCGGATGGACTGGCGCGCAATCTGTTCCCATTCGGCTCGCCCGTCGGGGAGAAGCTCAAAATTGACGGCATCAACTATCAGGTCATCGGCGTATTGACTCCGAAGGGTGCTTCGATGGGCGGCAACGACGATAACTTCGTCATCATCCCGCTGACGTCGGGCCTCAATCGTTACGGCTGGCGGTGGCGCAGCCTCACGATCATGGTGCAGGCGCGCGACAAGGAGAGCTACGATGACTGCCTCGAACAGGTGCGCGGCATCATGCGGGTGGCGCGCAAAGTTCCACCTGGAGAGGAAGATGATTTTGAAACCTTCTCGAACGATTCCATCATCTCGCAGTTCAACAATTTCACGCGCACGGTGCGCATCGGCGTGGCGGTGGTGAGTTCCATCGCCCTGTTGGCGGCGGGTATCGGCATCATGAACATCATGCTCGTCTCGGTCACCGAACGGACGCGCGAAATCGGCATCCGCCGCGCCATCGGGGCGAAGAAACGCAACATCATGACGCAGTTCATCGTGGAAGCCGTGGTGCTGTGCGAAGTCGGCGGCGTGATCGGTGTGTTGCTGGGCATTCTAGGCGGAAATGCCGTGGCGATTTTCTTTAAAGCGCCACCGGTGATTCCGTTCGATTGGATCGCGCTGGGGCTGGCGATTTGTTCGGTGGTGGGCATCGTCTTTGGCACCTACCCGGCTTTCAAAGCGGCGAACTTGGATCCGATCGACTCGCTGCGCTACGAATGACATGGGGCTGAACCGTTTTGTGTCTCATCGCGAGACAATCGCGCCTCAGCCTGCATCAAAAACTTGCTGAAGTTTTCCCGATTTCTGCGGTTTCCCGCAACAACGCTCCAAGCCAATGTCTGGCAACCAGATTGCTTAATCCAAGGCGTCGCACCTAGACACAGAATCCAAAATACATTGTGACCACGGCGGAAAAATTTTCAGTGCTGATTCTTGACGACAGCGAAACGCTGCTGAAGAGCATCGGGCACGCGGTGCGTACGCTGTTGCCAGACGTGGAGATCCACACCGCGCCCGCCATCGCCGACGCCCAACAGATCATCGCGGAGACGCGGATTCACTTTTACATCCTGGAAGCCAACCTGCCCGGCGGCAGCGGCATTGATTTTCTCTGCGACCTGCGGACTTTTGCCCCGGAAGCCCGGGTCGCCATGATGTCCGAACAGCTCACGCCGGAACAGGATGAGCAGTTGCAAAAACTCGGCGTGCTGCAGCATTTCACCAAACCACTGGAGGTGGCGGCCCTGGCCCAATTGGTTCAAACCCATCATGGCTACATGACCAGCGGCACCGGCCAGCTCGATGCCAAGGGGGAATTCGCCGTCTCGCTCACCTGCCCGTCGGCGCTCGACATCATCCAACTCAAATGCCTCGCCAGCGCCTCGGTCATGTTGCAGATCTCCTCCGGTCATGGGGCCGGCAAGATCTACTTTAATCACGGGGAAATCATCCACGCCGAAACCGGATCGGTGCGCGGCGAGCGGGCGTTTGAAAATATCCTGCGCTGGAAAGGCGGGCGCATCAAAGAATTTCCGCTGGGCGCCATCCCGGAACGCAGCATCACCACGGACTGGCAGGGCCTGTTGTTGAAGATCGCCCAGAACATTGATGAAAACGTCGTGACGGTCTGATTGATTTGTCTCCCATGAAACGCCGCATCCTGACAATTGACGACAGCACGGTACTCCGCCAGTTCATCCGTCGGACGCTGACCAAACAATTGCCGGACCACGCCCTGTCGTTTGCCAGCTTCGGGGCGGAAGGGCTCGGCATGGCGGGCAGCGAAAAACCGGATTTGATCCTGCTGGATTATGGCCTGCCCGATATTGCCGGGGACGAAGTGTGTCGCGGCCTGCAAGCCGACCCGGAAACCGCCGGGTTGCCAGTGATCCTGATGGGCGGCCAGGCCCGGGAATTGAAACGCACCCAAAGCGCTTTCGGAAACGTCGTCCACACGATCCCCAAACCATTTACCGCCGAGCAACTGGGCGCGACCGTCGCCAAGGCGCTGCGGGATACTGACAAAGAACGCCCCGCCGACCTCGATACGAAACCGGGTGCGGTCGCGCTAGACGCATTGAGCGCCGGAAAGGACCTGTTCCTTCCGCCAGCAGCGAAGGCGAAATCCAAATACGTACCCGACACTTCGCGCGGCACGCTGATATCCGTGCTGCTGGATTTGGAACGCGATCAATTTACCGGGTTGATGACCATCACCCCGAGCCAAGCCCCGCCCATCGAACTGCATCTCGTCAACGGACTTCCCTGTCTGGTCACGACCCGCGACACGACGGCCTACCTGGCCTGCTCAGGATTAAAGCTGTCCCCCCAACAAGCTCAAGCCGTCGAGCGATTGAGCCCGGAACAGGCGCAGACCGGCAATCCGATCTTTCTGTACTTCGCGGAAGAAAAGCTCATGAACCACCGCAAAGCGCGCACCCTTTGTCAGGAGCAGAACCACCGCTTGTTCGCATCGCTGTGGACTGTGAGTCGGGCGAAGTTCTCGTTTGAAGCCAACGCCGCCCTGCCCTCGCTCGCGAAAGACCTGCCGCCGTTCGACGGTAAGATGCTTGCTTGGGCCAGCGAAAGCTTCGGCATGGTCGGTCAAGATCTGACCGCCCCGCGCGAGTCGGGAAAACTGTTCTCCCTGTTCTAACTCACTTCTCCGCGAGGTGCGGATTCGCTTCGAGGCGTTCCCAGACAAGCTTGTCCAGCTCTTCGCGGGCGGGCTCGTGCTTGATGCGTTCGATGATTTCACCCGCAAAGGCATGGATCAACATCCGCCGCGCCGTCTCCGGCGCAATGCCCCGGGAACGCAGGTAGAAAATGGATTCCTTGTTCAACTGACCGATGGTTGCACCGTGCGTGCATTTCACGTCATCGGCGTAGATTTCCAATTGAGGCTTGGTGTCGGCCCCCGCGTCATCGGAAAGCAACAGATTCTTGTTGGTCTGCTTCGCGTCGGTCTTCTGTGCGATGGGTTGCACCAGAATACGACCGTGAAACACGCCACGCGACTTGTCGTCAAGGATGCCGTTGAAATACTCGTGGCTCGCGCAGTGCGGCTGGGCGTGTTCGACAATCATGTGGTGATCGGCAAGCTGTTCGTGGCGCGTGATATAAAGGCCGTTGAGCACGCATTCCAAGCCTTCGCCCGCGAGCTTGGTGCGGATGTTGTTGCGGGAAAGTTTTGCGCCGAGCGCGAACGAATGGACGTTCACGTGGCTCGCGCGACCGAACTCGCCGTGGAACGCCGCCATGTGGAACGCATCCGTGGCTTCATCTTGGAACTTCACGAATTCCAAGTGCGCGTTTTCACCCGCGAACAATTCCGTGACCGCATTGGTGAAATAGCCCGAGCCGCCGAGTGAAACATAGCTCTCCAGAATCGTCACACTGCTGTTGGCTTCACTGATGACGAGGTTGCGCGGATGAATCGCCGCCCCACTCTGCGTGGCGGTGCTGACGTAGATGAATTGAATCGGTTCTTCGACAATCTTGCCCGCGGGGACGTGGACGAATCCGCCATCGAGAAAGAACGCTTGGTTCAGGGCGCTGAAACCGTTATCGGCACTGGCGGCGTATTTGCCGAGATGCTTTTCCAGGAAGGCCGCATCGTTGGCGAGCGCGGCGGCGAGGCTGCCCGCCTTCACACCAGTAGGAAGGTTTTTGACGGAGGAGAGTTTCG
The DNA here is from genome assembly GCA_964594985.1 of uncultured Bifidobacterium sp. Lineage (GTDB taxonomy): Bacteria > Verrucomicrobiota > Verrucomicrobiia > Limisphaerales > JADLHS01 > JADLHS01. Next base: position 285,755 of record CAZQNQ010000002.1, on the reverse strand, counting down.
CGGCGAACTGGCCGTTGACGAATACCAATCGCGAGCCGGATTGTTTCGCAAAGGCGAAATCTTTGAGCTGCTCCGCCGTGACACTGTCGCTGGCTTCAAATGCGGGATTGAACGGCAGCTTGGCAATAGCTGCGGTGTTGGTGAAGCGCCAGTCCTCGTGACTGATGGTGGGCAAACCGAGTTCGCTGAAGCGCGCCAAGCCGGCTTTACGGATTGGCAGCAGCCATTTCGGCTGGCTGGCTTCGCGCTCGAAGCGGCTGAATTTTTCCAGATACGCGCCCGGATTGATTGCGGGAGCTTGAATGTCTTTGGTCTGCGCCATGGTTTTGGGGTCCGTGGCGGAGAACCGATTCCGCACGGACGGGAATTCTGCCAACAAAAAGCGGGAGCGCAAGTGCGCCGTCAAGCCTTGCGGACGATTTTAGCCGCGACAAATCCCGCCAGCGTCAGGCCCGCGAAGATGAGCCAGTTGTATTTCGAGCCGATGAACGAGTAGTGATGGCTGATCATCGTGAACACGACGGTAAACACGATGAAGGTGTTGTGCTTGGAGCGGGTTTTGGCGCGTGCGCCTTCCGCGAGATTGGGTTCTTGCCCGGCTTTGAGTGCGGCGACCATGCGTTTCTGCGGCGGTAAAATGCGCATCCAGACGTTCGCCGTCATGATCGTGCCGAGCATCGCGCCGATTTGCAGAAAGGCTGCGCGGGCGGGAAAGAGCGGCAGGTTTAGTTGCATGAAACCAAGGTTGATTTTACCACGATACATGAACAGGAACGCCACGCCCACCAGCAGCAAAAAGGAAATCACCGCGCCGACGACTTCGTTCTTGAAAACCTTCGACCACAACAAATCGTAAACGACCCAGCCCAACAGCAGAAAACCGACGCTCATGCCGATTGCCTGACCTTTGCTATACGGCCAATCCTCGAACTCCACCAGTTTGCTGCCGTGGAAATACATCAGGCCAAAGAGCAGGATGCCTGTGATCCAAGTCGTGAAAGATTCCCACTTAAACCAATGCAACACCTGCGGCATCATCTGCGGGCGTTTCTGCTTTTCCACGAGGTAAAATCCACCGCTGTGGACCATCCAGACGTTCTTCTCGGATTTGCCGTCGCCTTTCTCCGCCAGTTTTTCCAACTCGCTGAAACGGCCATCCAGCCAGGTGAAGTAAAACGTTGCGCCGACCCACATGATGCCGGCGAAAATATGCGTCCAGCGCAACAGCATCTCGATCCACTCGTTCATTTCCGGGTTCATAATCTCGATTCCTTATTCTTTTACGGGTGCAAGGTGCGGGCACGGCGAACAGGGTCAAGCCTCTTTTCCTCGGCAACCCTCACATATTTGGGCTCAGAAGTGTTCAGGAACATGACCTTGCATGTCACTTTGTGAAATAAATCACGAATCCTTCTTGCCTGACTTTGCCACGGCGATTAACTTTTCCCTGCGTCCCATCCCGACGCCGTTCCCATGTCACAAACCACGGAATTTGGCTACGATTCGCGAATTGAAGGCGATGTCATTCACACCACAGTGGATGCCGCCATCAATTGGTTTCGCAAGAACTCCATCTGGCCGATGCCGATGGGACTGGCGTGCTGCGCGATTGAATTGATGGCCACGGGCGCAAGTCGCTTCGACATTTCGCGTTTCGGCATGGAAGTCATGCGGTTTTCCCCCCGGCAATCGGACGTGATGATCGTGGCCGGCACGGTCACCTACAAGATGGCCATGTCGGTAAAACGCATCTACGACCAGATGGCCGAACCCAAATACGTCATCGCCATGGGCGCGTGTGCCTCGACCGGGGGCATGTATCGCAGCTACTCGGTTTTGCAGGGCGTGGACAACATTTTGCCGGTGGACATTTACGTGGCGGGCTGTCCGCCCCGGCCCGAAGCGCTGCTCGACGCGCTGATGAAGCTGCAAAACAAGATTCAGCGTGAGCCGATGCTGGCCACCTTGAAGAAACCCGGCCCGGCGCTGGCCAAGGCTTAATTACGAATGAACACGAATGAACACGAACGGAATTTCGTTGGTAGGGCGCGTCACTCCGTGCGCGCCGCTCGTTCGATGTCTTACCACGGCGCGCACGGAGTGACGCACCCTACCGATTCTGATTTGTGTCCATTGGTGTCCATTCGTGGTTAAAATGAACGCCCTCGACCTTGCTAAACAACTCAAAGCCAAGTTTGGAGACTTAATCTCTGAACCGACGGAGTTTCGCGGCGAACCTTCCGTGAAAGTCACTGATGCCGAGCGCATTGTCGAAGTCTGCGCCTTTGCGAAAAAGGAACTCGGCTTCGATTACCTCGTGGATGTCTCCAGCTTGGATAACTACGGTGAAGACCCACGCTGGACGGTGGTCTATCATCTCTACGGAATCACCTCGAAACAGTATCTCCGGCTCTCCGTTAGCGTTACCGAAGAGAAATCTGAGCTACCAACCATCACAACCGTGTGGCGAACGGCGGATTGGCATGAGCGCGAGATTTACGACATGATGGGCATCCGCTTTCGCGGGCATCCTGACTTGCGGCGCATCCTGATGTGGGAAGGCTATCCCTATTTCCCTCTGCGCAAAGACTTTCCATTGGCGGGCAAGCCGAGCGATTTGCCGGAAGTGGCGTTCTCGAAGCCGGCTCCGCTTGAAGGCGGACCGTTCGTCACTGCGCCCGGCGGCAAGGATTCCATCGAACGCGAACCGCGCGTTAAGATTTTTGAAGGCTGATTTGCATGGCTGAAGTTCAAGAAATCACGATTCGCGACACCGCTGCGCAGGCGCAGACGGCGGCGCAATCGCTGCCGCCCGCCGAGGATTTGCAGGACATGCAGGGCGAAAAGATGGTCCTCAACATGGGACCGTCGCACCCGTCCACGCACGGGGTGTTGCGCATCATCTTGGAATTGGACGGCGAGATCATCACCAAGGCCATCCCGGACGTGGGTTATCTGCATCGCGGCGACGAAAAAATCGCCGAGAACATGACCTACACCCAGTTCATCCCGTACACGGATCGGCTGGATTATCTCGCGCCGCTGGCGAACAACGTCGCTTACGCGCTCGCGGTGGAAAAACTGCTCGGCATCCACGACAAACTCCCGCCGCGCTGCCAATACATCCGCGTCATCTGCGCGGAACTGGCGCGCATCTCGTCGCACTTGCTCGGCGTCGGTTGTTTTGCGATGGACGTGGGCGCAATGACAGTTTTCTTGCTCACGTTTACGGAGCGCGAAAAAATTTACAACCTCGCCGAAGCCCTCAGCGGCGCGCGGTTCACGACGAGCTACACGCGCATCGGCGGTGTTTCGCGCGATACTCCGCCCGGTTGGTGCGCGGCGGTGCGCAAGTTCATCAACGAAGTCGTCGTCAACATCAACGAAGTCGAGACGCTGCTCACCCGCAACAAAATCTGGGTGGACCGCACGAAGGATGTCGGCGTCATCTCGAAGGCGGACGCGATTGATTTTGGTTTGAGCGGCCCGAATTTGCGCGGCTGTGGCGTGAATTACGATCTGCGCAAGGACCAGCCGTATCTTTGCTACAAGGATTTGCAATTCGACGTGCCGCTCGGTGAAGTCGGTGATTGTTACGACCGCTACCTCGTGCGCATGGAAGAAATGCGCCAGAGCGTGCGCCTCGTTCATCAGTGCCTCGATAAAATCCCTGGCGGCTTCGACAACGCGTCGAAAGAGCCAGTCAACGTGGCCGATGGTAAAATCGTTTTGCCGCCGAAGAACAAGGTCATGTCGAGTATGGAGGAATTGATCCATCAATTCATGCTCGTGACACAGGGCGTGAATTGTCCTCCCGGCGAAGTTTATTTCGGACACGAAAATCCGAAGGGCGAACTTGGTTTTTACATCAACAGCCGCGGTGGCGGCACGCCGTATCGGATGAAAATTCGCAGCCCCAGCTTTGTGAACCTGAGCATCCTGTCGCACCTGTTGCCCGGCCACATGATGAGCGACACGGTTTCGATCCTGGGTTCGTTTGACTTTGTGATGGGAGAATGTGACCGATGAGTTTTTCCGTTCCAGCCAACTTAGAAGCCGAGATTGACGAGCTGATCACGCATTATCCCGTGAAGCGCAGCGCGTCGCTCATGCTGCTGCACGCGTTGCAGGAACATTTCGGTTACATCTCGCCGGAAGCCACGCAGTGGGTCGCCAAGAAACTTGGCCTGCAACCCATCAACGTGCACGAACTCGTGACGTTCTATCCGATGTTCCGGCAAACCGCTCCGGGCAAACATCAGATCAAGGTCTGCCGCACGTTAAGCTGCGCGCTCGGTGGCTCGCACAAGTTGCACGAACACTTTTGCACGAAGCTCGGTCTTGATCCGCACGCGCACGGCTTGCAGACGTCGAAGGATGGAAAGTTTTCGGTCGAGTTCGTCGAATGTCTCGCTGGATGCGGCATGGCGCCGGTGATGATGTGCAACGAAGACTTTCACGAAGGCGTCACGAACGCCAGGGCGGACGAAATCATGGGAGGCTGCAAATGAGCCTCATCCTCCGTCAGAAAAATAGCTTTTGGATTGCGTTGGTAGTTTCTTACGCCCTCGTTTCCAATTTGTTTGCTGGTGACGATCCTAAAATAACAAACCAATCTGTAGATGAAATGGCCCAAACGTATGGCTTTGTGCAGGGCCAGCAGGCTTCGCTTAAGGCATTGACAGAAAAATTTCCCGATCATGCTCAGACTTTCACAACTGCAAAGGCAAGATTTGAGTTAGCATTCGAGGCTGCTTTTACAAATATCAATCGGTTACTTGCTGAAAATAATAAGACATGGGCGACTACCAAGACTGCAATTGATAAACAACTAGTGGCAAATACGAAGAACCCGGACGTAACGCTTCAACAAGCATTAGACTTTGCTAAAACAGTAGAGTCTCGCGTTGAAGGGAAGATGCCGTCTCCATTTCTGCAAACCTTGTTAATGTGTCGTCCTGATTTCCGATCGAGTCCTTCGGAAGAATTCTCGCGCCGGTTCAAGACAAGATACGATTGTGATGGATCGGGCAAATCAAAGGGAGTCCGATTTGGAATCCACTATCCCATGAGCTGGAAATCGCTCGATGGATCACGACCTAACATCGTTCAAAAATTTATCAGCGAAAACGGGCGAGGACTCGAAACGGTAATGGTCCAAGTTAAGCCGCTTCCTGCTGATGTAATGTCAGAGTTAAAGTCAGAAACGCAGTTGGCCGATTTTTTTGCGCCCAGCAATATGAAGGACATGATTCCAGATGGCGCGAAGTTTATCAAAAGCGATAAAATTAAGCTTGATGGCGTTCAGGGAGCTACATTGGAATCTAGCATGGAGGAGCAAAGGCTGACTGAAACAGTAAAAATTCGCACCATTACTTATTTCCTTATCTTCCAAGACAATTTGGTCAGTGTGATTTGTCAGGCGGGTGCTTCAGGTTCGCTGGCGGATGCAGAACTGGAAGCAAGATTTCAAAAGTTCCTACCTTTGTTCAAGATGATGGCGAACAGTTTCTCTTTGAACAACCAATGGGAAAGGACAGCAAAATGATTTGGTTGCCCGACGTGGATTTGAACCACGACAAACAGATTCAGAGTCTGCTGTGCTACCGTTACACCATCGGGCAAACCGACGCGTCGCACAGGCTAGGGAAATTTGTCCGCCCGTCAAGCCGACAGGCTGGTTTGGGGGTGAACGGATGGAATAGTTTTGACGCTCGCCCTCACCCCGGCCCTCTCCCCCGAGGAGAGGGGGAAGTTGCACATGTCGCACGAAAACCTGGCCGTCGCAATTTCAATCGCCGCCTTTCGACCGTTCGCGCCAAAACGCTGACTACAAACTGCGCTGCTTATTTCGCCAATAACCGGCGAATGATTCCCCCTCTCCTGGGGGAGAGGGCCGGGGTGAGGGCGGTCGTTGTCACATACTTTTCACACATCACGCATCACGCATCACATTCCTGACCATGCCGCAAGAGTTCAAACTCATCCTCAAGCACGCCGATCAGCCGGGTTACACGCCCGACATCGAATGCTATTTGCGGCACGGCGGCTATGACGCGCTCAAAAAAGCGCTCGCCATCCAGCCGAAGGATTTGCCGGACGGCAAGAAGGCTTCGCCGCAGGAACAGATTCGCGATGACGTGAAGCTCTCCGGCTTGCGCGGTCGCGGCGGCGCGGGTTTCTCGTGCGGACTCAAGTGGAGCTTTGTTGATCGCCGCAGCGGCAAGCCGATTTATCTCATCTGCAACGCCGACGAATCTGAGCCGGGCACGTTCAAGGATCGCCAGATCATTCACAAAGATCCGCATCAGCTCATCGAGGGCATGATCATCTCGTGCTTCGCAAACGACGTGAAGCTCGCCTACATCTACATCCGCGGCGAAATGCCCAAGGGCGCGAAGCTGCTGAATGCGGCGTTGAAGGAAGCTCGCGCGAAAAATTTCCTTGGCAAAAACATTCTCGGCAGCGGTTACGATCTGGAGATTCACGTCCATCGCGGCGCGGGTGCTTACATCTGCGGCGAGGAAACCGGCCTCATCGAATCGCTCGAAGGCAAGCGGCCTTATCCGCGCATCAAGCCGCCGTATTTCCCGGCGGTGCTCGGGCTCTACATGTGCCCGACCATCGTCAACAACGTCGAGACGCTCTGCAACGTGAAGCACATCGTGGCAATGGGCGGCGCGGAATTCGCGAAGCTCGGCACGCCGAACAACACCGGCACGCGCATCGTGAGCTTGAGCGGCCAGGTGAAACGTCCCGGTTACTACGAGATCGAAGTCGGCAAAGTCACTATCGGTCAACTCATCAATGATCCCGCGTTCGGTGGCGGCTTGCTTGATGGTCGCAAGCTGAAGGCGATCATCCCGGGCGGTTCATCCTCGAAAATTTTGAAGGCGGGCGAGAAGTTCAAACTCAAGCGCAAGGTCGAAGGCAAAGATGTCGAAGTGGAAACCGACATGCTCGATCTGCCGTATGATTTCGATTCGCTCATGGCCGCGGGCACGATGTCCGGTTCGAGCGCCATCATCGTCATGGACGACAGCGTGGACATCGTCGGTGCGCTGGCAAATCTTTCCGAATTTTACGCCCACGAAAGCTGCGGCCAATGCACGCCGTGTCGCGAAGGCTCGCTCTGGATGAGCAAGACCTTGCATCGTCTCACCCACGGCGAAGGCCGCAAGCAGGACGCGGAATATCTCGTGAAGATCGCCGACAACATTCCCGGCGGTAAGACGATTTGCGCGTTCGGCGAAGCCTGCTCGTGGCCGGTGCAAAGTTTCGTCGCCAAGTTCCGCGAGGATTTTGTCGCGAAAGGCGCAGCGGATGAAGAACGCAACAAGCAAGCTGCACCCGCGAAGGAAAAGAATTTAGCCGCAGCCGCACACTAATTTCGATGTCAACCGCAGCCGCAACTGAAACGAAGCCCGCGCCGCCCGCGATCGAAAAGATCAAGGTCAAGGTGGACGGGCGTGAAGTCGAAGTGCCGAAGCTCACGCCGGATTGGCAGGGCAAGCTCGCGCCCACCACGATGTTGCAGGCGTGCGACATCGCGAAAAAGGATGTCCCGCATTATTGCTATCATCCGAAGCTACCCGTCGCGGGCAACTGCCGCATGTGCCTCGTCGAGTTCGGCACACCGGCGCTCGGCCCTGATCGCAAGCCGGTGATGAATCCTGATGGCACGCCGAAGATTGCGAAGTCGCCGCGCCCGGCCATCGGTTGCGCCACGCCGGTTTCGCCCGGCATGGAGATTTACACCAAGACGCCCGGCGTGAAGCAGATGCGTGAAGGCGTGCTCGAATCGCTGCTCATCAATCATCCGCTCGATTGTCCGATTTGCGATCAGGCGGGCGAATGTAAATTGCAGGAATACTCCGTGGACTACGGCCAGAGCGCGAGCCGCTTCGTCGAGGCGAAGGTTCACAAGCCCAAGGCCGTTGATCTCGGACCGCGCATCATGCTCGATGCGGAGCGTTGCATTCTTTGCACGCGCTGCATCCGGTTTACGAAGGATGTCGCGGGCGATGACGCACTCGGCATCGTGAATCGTGGCAGTTACAACACGATCGCGACGTTCCCCGGCCTGCCGTTCGATAACAATTACACGCTCAACACGGTGGACATCTGTCCCGTGGGCGCGTTGACGTCGAAGGATTTTCGTTTCCAGATGCGCGTCTGGTTCTTGAAGGAAACCAGGAGCGTTTGCACGAGTTGCGCGACGGGTTGCAACGTTCTCATCAGCTCGCGTGAGGAAAAGATTTACCGTTATACGCCACGCGACAATGACGCGGTCAATGCCTCGTGGATGTGCGATGCCGGTCGCTTGAATTACAAGTGGATTCACCGCGAAGATCGGTTGAAGGATGTTTTGGTGCGCGGGCAGAAATCCTCTTGGACTGCGGCGCTCAGTGAAATCGCGGACAAGCTCAAGCAAGCCCCGGCGGGTTCGGTCGCCATTGTCGCCTCGGCTCGCCAGACGAACGAAGAACTCTGGCTCATCAGCAAACTCAAGACGAAGCTCGGTGCGCTCAGCGATTCTGTCGAACGCAGCGGTGATGCCGATAAGTTGCTCGTCAGCGCGGACAAGAATCCGAACACGAACGGCGCGCGTCTCACCGGCATTTGCTTCAGCGAAGTCGGGATCAATCTGCCGAAGATCGCGGACGGCATCGCGAGCGGAAAGATCAAGACGCTCATCGTCTTCGGCGAGGACGTCACGAAGCACGGCATCAGCGCGGAATTACTCGGCAAACTGGACACGCTCATCGTGAGCGATATTTTGCCGAACGCTACGACGGCGAAGGCACATTACGTTTTGCCCGGTTGCGCGCACGCGGAGAAGCGCGGTTCGTTCACGAACACCAAAGGTCGCGTGCAGAAGTTCATGCAGGCTGTCCAGCCGCAGGGCGAGGCGCGCGCCGAATGGGATTTTCTGCACGACCTGGTTTACAACGTCACCGGCAAGAATGGTTTCCTGACCATCGAAGGTTTGTTCAACAAGATGGCGAAGGATGTCCCGGCGTTCAACGGCCTCACATGGGCCAGTCTTGGTGACACGGGCGTGACGGTGAAGATTTAGCCGCGAGGGAACACAAAGAACGCATAGAATTTGAAATGATTCGCATAGCGCAAATTACAAGCTCGGAGAGCCGAAAGACGGTCGCCCACGGCGCGAGCCGGGGGGTGGCTGGTGTTTTTGCGTCAAGCTGCGGAGGGGCGAAAGAAAAGTTTGTGATCAACGCTCGCCCTCACCCCGGCCCTCTCCCCCGGGGAGAAGGTGAAGCTGTGTGCGTCTCACGAAAATTTGATCCCCTTGGTTGCAATCGCCGCTCATCTTTCATTTGCTCGAAGATGTCCGCGAAAACCAGGAACGTCCACACCGCCAATAACCGGCGAATGTTTCCCCCTCTCCTGGGGGAGAGGGCCGGGGTGAGGGCGCGCGTGACAACTAACTTCCGGTCAACTTTCCAAGACTTTTCTGAATGATTGAGTGGTTCAACAATTTGGATGCGACGACGCAGGCGGTGATTTTCACCGGACTGAAAGCCGTCGTGTGCTTTGCCATCATGATGACCATGGTGGCTTACACGGTCGTGCTCGAACGCCGCTTGTGCGCGTGGATTCAAGACCGCATCGGACCGAACCGCGTCGGGCCGTTCGGTCTGTTGCAACCGGCGGCGGACGGCATCAAGGCGTTCTTCAAGGAAGAAATGACGCCGGCGCACGTGCGCAAAGTTTTGTTCACGCTCGCACCGATGCTGGCGCTCATTCCGGCGATCCTGAATCTCGCGGTGATTCCGTTTGGCTCGAACATCAAAGGCGAGCCGATGGTGCTGGCGGATTTGAACGTCGGTATTCTCTACACGTTCGGCATCGTTTCGCTGGGCGTTTACAGCATCGTGCTGGCGGGTTACGCGAGCAACTCCAAGTTCCCGTTCCTCGGCGGCATTCGCTCCACGGCGCAGATGATTTCCTACGAAATCGCGATGGGTATGAGCGTCATCCCGATCTTCCTCTATGTCGGCAGCCTGAACCTGAGCGACGTCATCACCGCGCAGACCGGCACGCAACTCGGTTTCCTGCCGAACTGGTTCGTGCTGCAAAGCCCGATGACCTTTCTCGCGTTCTGCATCTTCCTTGTTGCGTCGTTTGCCGAAACGAACCGCACGCCGTTCGATCTGCCCGAAGCCGAGCAGGAACTGGCGGGCGGTTACAACATCGAATACAGCTCCATCAAGTTCGCGATGTTTTTCATGGGCGAATACGCGGCCATGATTCTGGTGTCGGCCATCATGGTGACGCTGTTCTTCGGTGGTTGGACGTTGCCGTGGTTCGGCCTCGATCATGCGGCGACCACCGTGATTGGTGGCCTGCTGCACATCGGCATTTTCCTCGGAAAAGTTTTCCTGTTCCTCGTGTTGTTCGTGTGGATTCGCTGGATGTGGCCGCGCTTCCGTTACGATCAACTCATGGACCTGGGCTGGCGGCGGTTCATTCCGGTCGCGCTGGCAAACATTTTGGTCACGGCCATCTGGCTCTGGTGGCAGAGCGGCAAATAACATGATCGTCAAACGCAAACCCCTGAATCTGTTCGAGCGGCTTTACCTGCCGGCCATCATCGGCGGGTTCAAAGTCACGCTGCGCCATCTCTTCAAGAAGAAGGTGACGATGCAGTATCCCGAGGAGAAATGGGTCGTGCCGCAGGGTTATCGCGGCGCGCCGTATCTCGTGAAGGATCAGGAGGGCAGCACCAAGTGCGTGAGTTGTCAGTTGTGCGAATTCGTCTGCCCGCCGAAAGCCATCAAGATCACACCACCCGGACCGGCGGGACAACTCGCGGATCGCGCGAACGCGGAGAAGATGCCGAAGGAATTCGAGATCAACATGCTTCGGTGCATCTTCTGCGGCTTCTGCCAGGAAGTCTGCCCGGAGGAAGCGATCTTTTTGCAAAAGGATTATTCGCTCACCGGCACGAGCCGCGCGGAAATGATTTACAACAAAGAAAAACTCCTCGCCCTCGGCGGCACGCACGCCGGTGTCCAGAAATGGAAGCACAAAGCTGAAGAAGCGAAGGCGCAGGAAAATTTCCCGGTGAAGGTCTAATATGTCATTTGGAAGCCCAGGCGATCATCCGATAACGGACATGCTGCGATACGGCAAGCATCCGTTCCCGGCGGATATTGAAACGCTGCTCAGGAAAATAAACGAGCGGAATCCAAAAACCTTGAACGACGATGTTGCACTATTCACCTACGACTGGGAGCAAGGAAAGAACCTAACAGAAGGACGGCAGCTTTTGGAAAAGTTGCTGGCACAGAACGAAAGCAAAAGTTGATGGAAGGCATTCTATTTTACGTCTTCGCGGTCGCGACGCTCTTGTTTGGGGCGCTCGTCGTCGCGAATCCGTTCAGCCGCAACCCGGTCACGAGCGCGATGTTTCTCGTGCTGACGATCATCTCGATGGCGGGGTTGTTCGTGTTGCTAAACGCGTTCTTCCTCGCAGCGGTGCAAGTCTTGGTTTACGCGGGCGCGGTCATGGTGTTGTTCCTGTTCGTCATCATGCTGCTCGACTTGAAGGAAGAAGAGCGGCGCAAGATCAAGCTGACGGGCTTGGTCGCCGGCTTGGTTTCCGTGGGCGCAATCGTCGTTATCTTCGTACGCTCGCTGTTGGCCACGAACCCCGGCAAGGAACTCACAAATCCTACCGCCGTCGGCGACACCGCCACGCTCGGCAAGATGCTGTTCACGAAATACCTGTTGCCGTTTGAGATCGTTTCCATCCTGCTCCTCGTGGCGATGGTGGGCGTGATTTTGCTGAGCAAGAAAGAACTGAAATAGCCACAAAAGAACGCAAAGAACACATAGAAAGGAGGATCAAAAATGCAAACCAAGACCATCAACGACTTGTGCGACATCGTAAGACAGATGGCTTATGACATTCACGTTTATCACGCGAACGGACATTTGGAGAAAGTTTATGAGAATGCTTTGGCGAATCGGCTTCGGAAGGCTGGTCTCGATGTGAAGCAGCAACATCCGCTCAAGGTGCATGATGAAGATGGAACGGTCATCGGCGAATACTTCGCCGACCTGTTGATTGACGATCGTCTCATCGTTGAATTGAAAGCTGCCAAGACCATCGCGGACGAGCACGTCGCGCAGACGCTTGGTTATTTGAAAGTGTCAAAGATCGAACACGGCCTGCTCATCAATTTCGGTTCGTATCGTTTTGAGATTCGGAAGTTTGTGTTGAGCCAAGGTAAAGCAAGCGAGGAGGGTTTGAGCCGCTTGGCTTGCCTTGTTCCTTTTCTCTTTGCGATCTATGCGTTCTTTCGCGGCTAAAAAATCATGAATGTCGGGCTTGAACATTATCTCGTGGTTAGCGCGCTGTTGTTCGCGCTCGGCCTGCTCGGCGTCATCACGCGGCGCAACCTGCTCGTGATGTATATGTCGCTGGAGTTGATGCTCAACTCGGCGAACCTCGCGCTCGTTTCCTTTTCGCGGTTTAACGACAACCTCAACGGCCAGGTGATGGTGTTCTTCATCATCACCGTGGCGGCGGCGGAAGTGGCGGTCGGCCTCGCGCTGATCGTGGCGCTCTATCGCAAGCGCCAGTCCGCGCATGTCGAAGACCTGACGAGCATGAAGAATTGAGGCAATGAAAAAACATCCAACGCCCAACATCCAACGCCCAACATCCAATGCCCGGCGCGTGGCTGACTTGGATGTTGGATATTGGATGTTGGATGTTGGATGTTCCCGTTCCATGTGATGAAACTCGAAGCGTTACCCTGGCTGATCCTGTTCCTGCCGCTGCTGGCGGCGGGCCTCATCACGCTTTTCACCCTGCGTAATAAAGCGGTCAGCGCCACGCTTTCCATCGGCGCGATCGTCACGGGCTTTGTTTTTACGCTGGTGTTGATCAAGTTCGGCGGCTGGGGCACGCGCGAGTTCACGGTGAACTGGCTGGATCTCGGCAGCTTACAGGTGGACTTCGGCCTCAAACTCGACGCGCTCAGTCTGATGATGCTGCTTATCGTCACCGGCGTTGGTAGCGCGATCCATATCTATTCCTATGGCTACATGCACGACGACCCGGCGTTCTCGCGTTTCTTCGCGTGCCTGAGTCTGTTCACGTTCTCGATGCTCGGCATCGTGCTCGCGAACAACTTCCTCCAGATGTTCATCTTCTGGGAACTGGTCGGCGTGTCGAGCTACCTGCTCATCGGCTTCTGGTTCGAAAAAGCCAGTGCGGCAGACGCGTGCAAAAAAGCCTTCCTCACGAATCGCATCGGCGACTTTGGTTTCATGCTGGGCATCCTGATCCTCTGGGTCACGCTGCACGGCACACTGAATTTCGATCTCATCAAACATTACGTTCAAGAAATGCCCATGTCGGGTTGGCTCACAGTGGCCGGGTTGTTGATTTTCTGCGGCGCGGTCGGCAAGTCCGCGCAATTCCCGCTGCACGTGTGGTTGCCCGACGCGATGGAAGGCCCGACCCCCGTCAGCGCGCTCATCCATGCCGCGACGATGGTGGCCGCCGGCGTTTACATGCTGTGCCGCGTGTTCTTCATCTTTACGCCGGACGCGCTCACCGTCATCGCGTGGATTGGCGGATTCACTGCGTTGCTCGCCGCGCTCATCGCCGTCCAGCAAAACGACATCAAACGCATCCTCGCCTACTCAACGCTCTCGCAACTCGGCTACATGGTCATGGCCGTCGGTCTCGGCGGCCCGACGCCCGCAATGTTCCATCTCACTACGCACGCATGCTTCAAGGCACTACTGTTCCTCGGTGCCGGCTCGGTAATCCACGCCATGCACCACGAGCAGAACATCTGGAAGATGGGCGCGCTCCGCAAGAAAATGCCCGTGACCTTCTGGACGTTCCTTGTCGGCACGCTGGCCCTCTGCGGTGTTCCGCCGTTCAGCGGGTTCTACTCGAAGGATTCAATTCTCGCCCAGGCTTTCCATCACGCGCATGAACACCCAATCACTGGTTGGGGGCTCTTTGCTGTCGCCGTCCTCGTGGCGATGCTAACTACGTTCTACATGTTCCGTCTGTTCTTCGTCGCGTTCGTCGGGGAAGCGAAAACGAAAGAAGCCGAGCACGCGCATGAATCGCCGGGAGTCATGGTTTGGCCGCTGCGAATCCTTGCTATTGGGAGCTTGGTAGCTGGTGTGATCGGCATCGATATGATCTTCAAAACATTTGAGGAACAACAAATGCCATCGGCTGAACGTGGCATGCACATTGATGATTTGTCGCCGGTTCAATTGCTGATCTCAAGAGTCTTGTTGCCGTTTCATCACTCTTTGCCTGCTGCATTGCTCGGCATTGCCGCGACAGTTGTTGGCTTCCTCATCGCGCGTGCTTTATATCGCACAGCTAAGAATGATCCACTGCCCGCCAAACTCGGCTGGTTGTCCCGGGCGATGGCAAACCGCTTTTACTTCGACGAGATTTACGAAGCCACGGTCATCCGCATTCACGACGCCATCGCCGCGATCTCCGACTGGATTGATCGCTGGATCGTCGAGGGCTTTTGCATCGGCCTTGTGCGCGGCGGGACGGATTTGACGGGCCGCGTGTTGCGCCTGGCCCAGACCGGCAATCTCCAGACCTACGCGTTCCTGTTCGTGGTCGGCGTGGCGGTGGTGCTGTGGTTCGTGCTTGGAAAATGAAATCGCGAAACAAAATTGCACGATTTGAAGTGAGTGGTGGAACGACCGCCCTCACCCCAGCCCTCTCCCCCAGGAGAGGGAGAATCGCACGCCGTCTCCTGAAGAATCGAGCGACTGGATTTGCCGAACGACCAATCGAAAAGACGAAGACGCGCAATCGCTGTTCCCTCTCCCTGGGGGAGAGGGCCAGGGTGAGGGCGAGCGTCAAAATAAATTTCGGCTTTCGCGACTGATGATAACTCTAACCTTAATCTTTGCCCTGCCGTTGCTCGCCGCGATCGCGCTGGCGTTTGTGCCGCGCAACTTTGCCGTCATCATGCGCGCCGTGGCGGTGGGTGTGACGTTTGTCACGATGCTGCTCGGCATCCTGATGTTCTGGCAGTTCGATGGCGCAACGGCGGACGCGAACGGCTACAAGTTCGTCAGCACGATTCCTTGGCTGGGCGCGGAATCGCTCGGCATCGCCTGCAAGCTGGGCGTGGACGGCTTGAACGTCGGCTTGGTTTTGATGGGCGCAATTGTCGCGTTCGCCGCAGCGTGCTGTTCGTTTGAGATCAAGACCCGTGAGAAGGAGTTTTACATCCTGCTGCTGGTCATGACCGGCGGCATTCTCGGCGCGTTCATGTCGCTCGACCTGTTCTTCCTCTACTTCTTCCACGAACTCGCACTTGTGCCGACGTTCATCATGATCGGCGTGTGGGGGCGCGGCGAACGGAAGAACTTCGCGACGTTCCAGATCACGATCTATCTGAGCATCGGCGCGTTGCTGGCGCTGATCGGCCTCATCGCGCTTTATCTGCAATTGCCCGCTGACGTCCGCACGTTCGACATCCCGACGCTGACAAAGTATTTCACCGAACACACCATCGCTCACAGCGCACAGATGTTTATCTTCCCGTTGCTGCTCCTGGGTTTCGGTATTCTTGTGTCGCTCTGGCCATTCCATTCCTGGGCGGCGTTGGGCTACGGTTCTGCGCCTAGTGCCACGGCAATGTTGCACGCTGGGGTGCTGAAGAAGTTCGGGCTTTACGGTCTGATTCGTATCGCCATCCCATTCTGTCCGGAGGTGGCGCAATCCCACCTGCAACTGATTGCGTGGCTCGCGCTCGGCAACGTGCTTTACGTCGGCTGGGTGGCGATGAAGCAGAAGAACCTGAACCTGCTCATCGGCAATTCCAGCGTGGCGCACATGGGTATGATCTTCCTCGGCATCGCGAGCTTGAACCTCATCGGTGTGACTGGTGCGGTGGTCATCATGATCGCACACGGCTTCCTCGCGGCGTTGACGTTCGGCCTGAGTGGCTACATCTACAACCAGACGGGCACGCTGGAAATGAGCGAACTCGGCGGGTTGGCGAAGAAGCTGCGTTTTATCGGCGTGGCGTTCGTGATGGCGGCGATGGCAGGCTGCGGTTTGCCTGGCTTCTTGAATTTTGTCGGTGAGGTAAGTGTGTTTTTTGGCGCGTGGCAAGTTCCCGCGTTGCGCACGGTGACGGTGCTGGCGGTCTGGGGCGCGTTGATCATCGGCGCGGTTTACATGCTGCGCGCAGTGCGGGCTGTTTTCCACGGGCCGGCGCAGGAAAATAGGACTTATGCGACGAATGCAACGGATGCCAACCTCTGGCGGAAGCTGCCTTATGCACTGCTCATTGCGAGCTTGCTGGTGTTCGGATTCTTCCCACGTCTGCTGACGGACAAGATCAAGCCGGTGACGGAACAAATCGTGAACATGGCGACGGCGAAGGTCAGTGGAGTTGTCGTGGAGAATAGTGTTACGAACCGCCCTCACCCCGGCCCTCTCCTCCGGGAGAGGGAGAATCCCTCGCCGCTTTCCGGTGAAACGGATGCAACGGTTGGCTCGATCGCCGATAATCAATCGCCTATAGCCAAGAAATGAATTTATCTTTGATGTCATTGGAATTGTCGGTCGTAGTGCTGGGAATCCTGGTGCTGCTGGCTGATCTGTGGCTGCCGGCGGAACGCAAGCGGGCGCTGGGCTACGTGGCGGCGGCGGCGCTCGGATTGTTGTTCCTGAACACCTTTACCAGCCATTGCAGTTGTGCGGCGACTGGCGAAGCGTTTGGCGGCATGTTTGTGCAAGATGCATTAGCGGTATTCTTCAAACGCTTCTTCCTGCTGGCGGCGGTGCTCGTGTTGATTCTGGCGGTGGAATTCGCAGATCGGATCGCGGCGGGCATTTCGGAGTATTACTCGCTCATCGTGTTTGCGCTGGCGGGGATGTTGTTTGCCGCGTCATCGAACGACTTTGCGATGCTGTTTGTGTCCATCGAACTCATCACGATCACGTTCTATGTGCTGACGAGCTTTACGCGCGGCAAGGTGGCGGCACTGGAATCGGGCGTGAAGTATCTCATCCTCGGCGCGCTGTCGTCGGCGTTCATGATCTACGGCATCGCCTTGGTCTGGGGCACGACCGGCAAATTCAACTTCAGCGAACTGGCGATGGTTTCGGCGAACTTTGTGGAGAACAAACTCTTCCTGTTCGGCGTGTTGTTCATCCTCGTCGGCCTCGGCTTCAAGATCGCGGCGTTCCCGTTCCAGATGTGGACGCCGGATGTTTATCAGGGCGCGCCCGCTCCGACGACCGCCTTCCTGGCCATCGGTTCGAAGGCGGCGGGATTTGTATTGTTGCTGCGTTTTCTGTTCGGAGCGATCCCCAGCGTTACAGCGCATTGGGACAAGTTGCTCATGATTGTTTCCGCGATCACGATTCTTTACGGCAATCTGTGCGCAATTTCGCAGCGCAACCTGAAGCGGTTGCTCGGTTATTCGAGCATCTCGCACGCGGGCTATCTGTTGCTCGGCGTGGCGGCGCTGAACGCGGCAGGACAATCGGCGGTGCTTTACTATCTGAGCGGCTATCTGTTCACGACGCTGGCGGCGTTTGCGGTGATCGTCATCGTGATGCGTCACCTGGACAGCGAAGACATCGGCGGGCTGGCGGGATTGCACCAACGTTCCCCCTTGCTGGCGGCAACGTTGACCCTCGCGATGGTTTCGCTGGCCGGCATTCCGCCGTTGGCCGGGTTCTTTGGAAAATTTCTGCTGCTCAAAGCCATCATCGAGCAGGGCGCGACGAATCACGGCTACTATTGCCTCGCGTTCACGGCGCTGGTGGGTGTGGTGATTTCGTTCTACTACTACTTCGGCGTCATCAAAGCGATTTACTTCAGCAAGGGCGCGGGTGCGGCGAGTCCGATTGTGATGTCATTTCCGATGAAGGCGGCGATTTGCGTCTGCATCGCGGGGATGTTCTGGCTGGGACTGTCACCAAATGGTTTGTTAAAAGCGGCGGAACAGGCTGTAGCCATTCTCCGCATGCAATAGTGGCCGATGGCCACCAGCCCGCTGCGCTCATATCAGCAAGCTTCAACTGGCACGCCGGGCCTTGACTTTTCGCGACGCGCTCACGGACACTGGACCCACATTATGAATGTGGATCCAGCGGCGACGCGGAGCGGCGTCAACTCTTCGTTGCCCCGCACTGCGATGGATTTGATTTCCATCTTCGTGGTTTGGGCACTGGCGGTTGCGATTGCCAATCCCATCGGAGAATTCCCGCTTAATGACGATTGGTCCTACAGCCTGACAGCCAAAGGACTCGCGGAAGGGAAGGGTTATCATCCAACCGAGTGGACGGAAATGAACCTGTTTACCCATGCCTTATGGGGAGCTTTGTTTTGCCTGCCGGCAGGATTTTCTTTCACGGCCCTGAGAATCTCAACGTTAGCCATGTCTTTGATGGGAGCGCTGGCCATGTATGGGCTGATCCGCCAATTACCCAAGCCTCGACACCTGGCGTTAATTTGCGCGTTGGTGCTGGCGTTCAATCCGATTTATTTTGCGCTCTCCCACACATTCATGGCGGATGTCCCATTTACAACTTGGGCCATTTTCTCCGCCTGGTTTTTTGTCCGGCACCTGCAAAAGGATTTGAAGTCGGACTTGCTGATCGCAACCGCGTTCGCCCTTGTGGCAACGTTGGCGCGCCAGATTGGATTGTTTCTCCCAGCCGCCTTTGGCCTTACTTTGCTGATCAAACATGGGTGGGATCGGCATCGATTAATCCGCATCAGCCTGCCACTTTTAATCTGCCTCCTGGCCCACATCAGCTTTCGATACTGGCTGAAGGTTGCGGAGAAGGTCCCCTCCGATACCAATATGTTGGATCGGCTCTGCGCGGCTTTAACCAACCCGGTCAGGATTCCAGTCAATATCACCTACTACAGTTGGAATATGTTGATGTATTTGGGATGGTTTTTATTGCCGTTAATATTGCTGGGGACGCGTAGCCGGGGGGGAAATCTGGAACTCAGACCCTGGTTCAAGAAAGTGCCAGTGGGCGTCTGGATTTTTATCGCAGTCTCCATTGTCCGTTTCGTTCTCCGTCCGGGGTTGATGCCGGTGCATAACAACATCCTCAGTCCGCAGGGAATCGGTCCGGCGACATTGCGTGATACTTTCATTCTAAAATTGGAACATCAGCAGGCCATCCCAACTTTCTTCTGGCTGATTGTGACATCGGCCAGCATGGCGGGAGCCGTGCTGTTGATCCTTAATTTGTCGCAAGGCATCAGGAGAATGATCTCCGAAATCAGGTCGAACCGGGCAAATCCGAGTGGCTTGACAAGCTTTTTCTTTCTCGTTGGTATCATGGCTTATTTGTCGCCATTTCTGGTGGCTGGATTTTTTGACCGCTATCTGGTTCTCGTCACAGCTTTTCTGCTGCCCTTTCTTGCCGCAGGATCAGACCCCGCCAATGTGTCGCGGGCACGCCGCAGCGGAGTTGTCATTCTGATCGCGGCAACCGGAATCTTCGGCGTTGCAGCAACAAGGGATTATTTGGAGTGGAATCGAATTCGATGGATCGCCGCCCGGGAATTTGTGACCGAATCCGGATTGACGTTGGAAGAGCTTGATGGCGGATTTGAAATCAATAGCTGGCACACCCATGCCCAATCGAATCAGCCGGAGCGGCGCGGAAATCGTCCTGCCTATCTCGCTTGGGCGAGCAAAGTCCCGTATGTAATCACGTTCGACGTGATTGACGGTTTTGAACCAGTCCGGCGTTACTCGTACCGAAATTGGCTGCCCCCATACGAAGGCGAAATTCTTCTGTTAAAGCGCAAGGTGGAAGATTAATTCAGACCTTGGTGCGGAAGTAACCGATGGTTGTCGCGATGCCTTCTGCCAAAGTCACCTTGGGCTTCCAACGCAGCAGGCGACGGGCTTTGCTGATATCAGGTTTGCGTTGTTTGGGATCGTCCTGGGGCAGCGGTTTGAAAATGAGTTTGCTGCGCGCATTCGTGGCTTTCTGGATGGCTTCGGCGAATTGCAGCATGGTCATCTCGCGCGGATTGCCGATGTTCACGGGCAAGTGATGTTCACTCATCATCAGCCGATAAATCCCCTCGATGAGATCGGAGACGTAGCAGAAACTGCGGGTCTGTTCGCCGGTGCCAAAAATGGTGATGGGCTGACCGGTCAAAGCCTGACTGATGAACGCAGGCACCACGCGACCATCATCAAGCCGCATCCGCGGGCCATAGGTGTTGAAGATGCGCACGATGCGGGTCTCCAGCTTGTGCGCGCGGTGATAGCCCATGACGAGCGCTTCGGAAAAACGTTTGGCTTCATCGTAGCAGCCGCGGGGGCCGATGGGATTGACATTACCCCAGTAATCCTCGGTTTGCGGATGCACCAATGGGTCGCCATAAACTTCTGAAGTCGAGGCGGTGAGAAAGCGGGCTTTCTTGCGTCGCGCCAGTTCCAACGTCTGATAGGTGCCGAATGAACCCACTTTCAGCGTCTCAATTGGAATCTGCAGATAATCAATCGGGCTGGCGGGCGAGGCAAAATTCCAGACGAAATTCACCGGCCCGGAAACGGAGATCGGCTCGCAGATGTCCTGCTTGATGAAGCGGAAATTCTTGGCGCCGCGCAGGTGGGCGAGGTTGGCCGGGTTGCCGGTCACGAAATTGTCCAAACCGATGACTTTGTGGCCGCGGGCGAGCAGGAGGTCGGTCAGGTGCGAGCCCAGAAAACCAGCGGCGCCGGTGACGACTGAAACGGGTTGTTTTGATTTCATTAAATATGATTCGGTCGGAACGGTGGTACGGAACTCAACTGGATTTCATTTGGCCCCGGAGCCGCAGAATACCGCCGGAATGGTGCGGAGCAGAATCTTGAAATCGAGCCACAGCGACCAGTTGTCAATGTACTCGAGGTCCAGCCGCACCCAGTCGCTGAATTCCTTGATCTCGTTGCGCCCGCTGACCTGCCAGAGACAGGTGAGACCGGGTTTGACGCTGAGCCGCCGGCGATGGGCCATGTCGTTGATGCGTTTGATTTCGTCCACTGGCAACGGGCGCGGCCCGACGAGACTCATGTCGCCGCGCAGGATATTAAAAAGCTGGGGCAGTTCATCAATGCTGAACTTGCGCAGCCATTTGCCGACGGGGGTGATGCGCGGGTCCTTGGCGATCTTGAACACCGGGCCGGTCATTTCGTTCATGGCCGCCAGCTCGTGTTTGACCTGCTCGGCATTCGAGCCCATGGTGCGGAATTTGTAGATGGTGAACGGCGAGCCATTCAAGCCGGAGCGTTGCTGTTTGAAAAAAACCGGCCCCTTGGAAGTGAGCTTGATGAGGATGGCGGCCGGGATCATCAACAACGGCCCCGCGATGAGCAGCATCACCAGCGCCCCGAAAAAATCCATCACCTGTTTGATGACGCTCTGCCAGGAGGCTTCGGGAACGGAACGGAAGACCATCACCGGGCGACCGTAAAAATCGTCCAGGCTGGTGCTGGAGATGCTGGTCTTGAAAAAGTCCGCCACGAGCCAGGCTTCCACGCCCTCCAGTTCGCAGGCATTGACCACGATTTCCGCGCGGTCAAAATGCACATGCCGGGTGCTGAGGATGACGCCATTGATGGAATGTTCGTGCAGCAGGTGGATGAACTGCTCCAGTTGCAACTCCTGCAAGTCCAGTTCCTGCACGATCTCCACACCGGATTCCGGGCGTTGCTGGATTTCCTGGCGCATCCGGGCCGTTTCCGCTGGCATGCCCAAGAGCATGAAGCGCCGCCGGAACTGGTTTTGCGCGAGCTTGCTCTTGACAGCCAGCAACAGCAGTTCCTCCTTGAGATACACCAAACAAAAGGCGATGACCCCAAAGCCGATGGGCACAAAGCGCGCGATATGCAACCGGGAGAAAAAGAGCGCCAGCGTGAGTCCGATGGAAATGAACAAGCACCCCTTGAACAATTGCAGCAGGGTATGCCGCCGGGGCGCAATCAAAGGCCGGTCATAAAATCCCTGGGCCTCCAGCACCAGCGGTGAAACCGGAATCAAGACCAGATAGTGCCAGAAGAATTCCTCAAAGTTTGCAATCCGCGGCTGCCCCAATGTAATCGTGACAAAATCCGAAGCCCGCAATTCATAAGCGAGCCAGAAGCTCACGGCAAAGATGCAGGCGTCTATCAACTGATAGACCTGCATCCGCATCTGGCGATCACGACGAAGCATGGTGGGTGATGATTCTGGGATTTACCGCGCGCCCGGCCCGGATTTGGGTTCACCGTGAACCAGTTGAAATTCCGGCACCGCGGCGGCAATCAATTTCTTCATCCGCTCGTAAGCCGCTTCTTCCTGACCAGGCGGGCAAGGTGTAAAAAACGTGATGTAGGCCCAACGCTCCAGGACCCCGGTGGTCAACAAAGTACGCGCCATGGACCACATGTGAGTCTTGCCACTTGGATCCGCGCTCATGCCCTTGTCAGTCACATACCAATACACATACACCCCGCCGTATTGGGTTGGTCGTCCTTCCTGAGTGAACGTGCCGGAGAGCTTTAATTTGATGACGGACAAGTCATACGGCACCGGTTTCTCAATGGGAATCGTGGTGACCTCGGTGGAGTTGATGGTCCAGCCCGCGCCAGTCAGGCAGAACTGCGGCTTGTGCATGCTGGCGCGATCTTCGCCCATCAGCACCACGTTGGCCGTGGTGGTAAATTTGTCCGGCGCGGTGTACCGCCGCTGCCCGTAGCAAGTGTCCCGCGGCAAAGTGTTGGTGACGACCTCGTCCTGGACGATCCATTCGGAATTGAAATCTAACACCTGCTCGGGCAACACCACGTCAACGCGATGGCTATCCTCGATCGGCCGGGTCTTCACCCCGGGTTCGCCCAGCCGCTGGATGGATTTGTATCTGGCCAGCACCACGGCGGCCCCGCCGATCAACAGAACGGTCACCAGTGCCAGGATGTATTTGGTTCGGTTCATGGTGTTTTTGTGAGTGAGTTGCCGGGACTGGTCGTGCCGCCAATCTTCTCAAGATACCGGCCGATGAGCATCACCCCGATGATCGCCGGGATGTAGGGCAACATATTGATGAGGCCGTTGTCATGGACATAATTTCCAGCGCCCTGCCCACCAATTACACCTGCCGCCACAATGATAGAAAGCCGCACAGCATTGCCCAATACAGCCAAGGGCAGCGAGGCGGCAATCATCACGAATCGTTTTCCGGGAGAATGAAACACTAGGAAGGCGTAGGTGATGGAAATCAGCGCGATGGAAATCAAACTCCGCATTCCCCCACACGCGGGAGCCACATCGTACCGGTAAGAACCCATGGCATCGTAAAGCTGGGTGCCGGCGCGCACTACCCCGATGCCAAAGATATCGTTGAACAGATGTTCAACGATCCACGTGACCACACGCTGCAAAGGAAAAGTGATCTTTTCGGTAAACGACCCGAGCGGCACCATGAATGCAAAAAGAAAGAACGGGAAGAATGTTGCCTTCAAAAAATTTGGCCCCCAAACCATCCCCATCATTCCATAGATGCCGGTGAACAGTCCGACGATGGAAAGGCGCTGTTGCTGGACGACGAATCCCGCCACGTGCAACAAAACACCGAGCACCACCAACAGCAGCCCCGGCCACCAAGTCCGCATGGGTTGCAATATCAAGTCCGCCCGCTTCCACCACATGATCCCCAAGACCACCAATGGAATCATGTTCCCATGACCGTCATCAGAAATCGCGGTTTCCATGTAGGCCACATGCATCCAGCCGAAGAGCGACGCGGTCGGGATGTAGCCAAACGAGGCATTCCCCCAGAACTGAAACAGACACAGCCACGCCCCCAGCAGGCCGAAGAACAAACCCTTGTCCGGTAATTGCCGCCAGTACGCCCGGATTTCCTGAGACAGACTGTCGGTTGGTGGTTGGAACGTCGGATTACTCATCTGAATTTACAGCTTCACAAGACTATTGGATAACCAAGCCGGCAATTATGCTCAATAAAATTCACGGCTGTTTTCCCCACGCCCGTCCCCGCAACCCATCGCGCAGCAGGTAAAACAGGAACAAGAAATTCCACTTGCAATAGCGCGGGATCAGCCGGCGCGGCTCGGAGCACATCCGGTACAGCCACGTCAACGCAAACCGCTGCATCCAAGCGGGCGCATCCGGCTTCAGCCCGGCGTTGGCGTCGAAGGCGAACCCGACAGTCAGGATCACTCCGCGCCGGATCAAATGCTTATGCTTCTGCGCCCACGCCTGTTGCTTGGGGGTGCCAAATCCGACCCAGATGAAGTCCGGCGAAAGCTGGTTCAATTCGGCAATGATCTGTTGCTCCGCGTCCCCCTTCAGCGTGCCATCTGTCTGACACCAACCGTGAAACGAGCCGACAAACTTGACGTTTGGATTGAGCCGGGTGAAAACCTCGCACAACTTGACACCGCATTCCTCCGAACCACCCAAAAGATAGTGAGTCGTCCCTGCCGGCACCTGCGCCAGAAACCTGCGCATGAATATCGGACCATACACGCGATCCCGCAGCCCGGCTCCCGCGCGATTCAAGCACCAGACCAACGGCATCCCATCCGGCACCTGCTCCTCGTAGGCCCGCATGGTCGCGGCGAAATCCGGCTCGTGCCGCTGCATGGTCACGATCTGGGTGTTCACGAACTCCAGCAGCCGGCAGCGTGGTTCCCGCGCCCAACCCAGGCAAAGCGCGGCCAGCTCGTCGTAATCAGTCACGAGCAATGGCACTCCGAGCACTTGCAGCTTCTTCATCAGCGGATCATCCCTTGGCGCAGCCTTCTCTACGCCACAAGACTCAGGGTTTCAAATTGATATCCTTCCGTATCATTCGGGAAAACGTTCCGGGAGTGTCGCGAACGCGCGCGCCCATTCAAGAAAAGACTTCTCTTGGCGGCGGACTTGGGCGAAGTTGGCGGCGCGAAAATATCAGAACCGTTTCCGTTGGAGCGCCTGTTGCATTGATTCAAGCCGCATGAAGTTACTCGTCTTTGCCCACACCCCACCGCCCTTGCACGGGCAAAGCTACATGCTTCAGCTCATGTTGCAGGGTTTTGGCGGCGACCAATGCCAACCACCAAAATCCACCGCCAGCGCTCCGCCCAGCCACGGCATCGAGTGCTACCACGTCAACACCCGGCTCTCCAAGACGCTCGAAGACATCGGCGAATTTCACGGCACGAAACTCCTGAAACTCCTCGGCTATTGTCTCCAGGCCATCTGGTTTCGCTTCCGTTACGGCGTCGAGAATTTCTATTACATCCCCGCCCCGGGAAAAAGTTCTGCGCTTTACCGCGATTGGATGGTCCTGCTCATCTGTCGGCCGTTCTTCAAACGACTGATCCTGCACTGGCACGCGGCCGGCCTCGGAAAATGGCTCGAGACCTCCGTCCAGATCCGCACCCGCGCCATGACTTATCATCTCGCCAGAAACGCCGACCTCAGCATCGTCCTGTCGCGCTACAACATTGCCGACGCCGAAAAACTGCTTCCGCAGCGCGTCCGCGTGGTGAGCAATGGCATCTCCGACCCCTGCCCGGATTTCCGTCAGAAACTGCTGCCCCGCCGCCTCGCCCGTTTTGCTGCCCGCGAAAAACTGTTCGCCGGGCGGACGCTTACCGCCTCTGATCTGCAGGACACGGGTGGCGACCCGCAAACCGTGCGGATCCTGTTCCTCGCCCATTGCATGACTGAAAAGGGCGTCTTTGATGCCGCCAACGCGGTGGTGTTGGCTAATCGCACCTTGGCGGAACAGCAATCCGCCGTCCGCATCAAGCTCATGGTGGCCGGTACATTTGTCACCCTGGAGGAACGAACGCGTTTCGACTCCTTGTTGACCAATCCGGAATATGAACACGCCGTCGAATATCTCGGCTTCGTCACCGGAGAAACCAAGGAGCGCGCCCTGCAACAAGCGGATCTGTTCTGTTTCCCCACTTACTATCTGGGCGAAAATCAACCGGTGAATCTCATCGAAGCGATGGCTCATGGCCTGCCGATCATCACGACCCGCTGGCGTTCGCTCCCGGAAATGTTCTCCGGCGATTATCCCGGTCTGGTCTCCATCAAATCTCCCGACAAAATCGCCGCCGCGCTGCTCAACGTCATGACGCAGGAAACCGGCGAAAGCTTCCGCCAGATGTTTCAGGCGCGCTTCACCCTGGAAGCCCATCTCACCAAACTGGCCGAAGCCATCAATGCGGTGGAAAACCCGGCCCCCACGAGTCAAACCAGCCTGGCAACCCCTTCGTCGTAATTCCCGCCGCGCCCAAATTCATTGCGGATTGGTTTCACATCGCTACTTTTTCCTCGTTGAAAATCGGCATCTTGCAACTGAACCCGACGATCGGTGCGTTTGAACTGAATCGCCAGAAACTCATCGCCGCCTACGAGCAGGCCGTGCAGCAAGGCGCGGAGTTTGTCATCGCGCCCGAACTTTTCCTCTGCGGTTATCCGCCCCGCGATCTCCTGTTGCGCCCCGATTTTCTCGAAGCGAACCTCGCCGTCTTGCAGCAAACCGCCGCCAGCATCGGTCCGGTCCCGCTTTGCGTCGGGTTCGTGGATAAAAACCCGAACCGCCCCGGCCGGCCGTTGTCCAACGCCGCGGCCGTGCTTCAATCGGGACAGCTTGCCTGGCGCACGAACAAGTCGTTGCTGCCCACTTACGACGTCTTCGACGAAGACCGTTACTTCGAGCCGGCCAAGAGCACCGCGCCGTTTGAATTCCAAGGTCGCAAAATCGGCATCACCGTCTGCGAAGATATCTGGAACGACGAGGATTTCTGGCCGGACCGATTGTATCGCCGTGATCCGGTCAAGGAACTCATCAGCCAAGGTGCCGATCTCATCCTCAACATCTCGGCCTCGCCGTGGAGCGTCGGCAAAGAAAAGACCCGCCTCGCGATGCTGCAACGCGTCGCCCGCGATGAACGGGTGCCGCTCGTGCAAGTCAATGTCGTCGGCGCGAACGACGAACTCATCTTCGACGGCCACAGCGTGGCGTTGAACCGGCAGGGTGAAGTCCTCGCGCTGGGCAAAGGTTTCGCCGAAGACCTAATTGTGGTCGAAGTGGATGGCAACACGCCCAGCCTCCCAGTGACCTGGCCGGTGAAGGAAGAACAACTGTTCCGCGCGCTGTCGCTCGGCATCCGCGATTACGTGCAGAAATGCGGGTTCAAATCCGTGGTCATCGGCTTGTCCGGCGGCATTGATTCGGCCATCACCGCCGTGCTCGCTGTGGATGCATTGGGCGCGGATAATGTCATGGGGGTTTCGATGCCCGCCCGCTATTCCAGCAGCGGCAGCCTCACCGATGCCGAAGCGCTCGCCAAAAATCTCGGCATCCGCTACGAGGTGATTCCCGTCGAACCAGGTTTCCTCGCCGTGGAAGGCCAACTCGCCAAACTCTTCACCGGCACGAAGCCGAACGAAGCCGAGGAGAATATCCAGTCGCGCCTGCGTGGCGTGACCTTGATGGCCATCTCGAACAAGTTTGGCTCGCTCGTTCTGACCACGGGCAACAAGTCCGAGATGGCGGTCGGCTATTGCACGCTCTACGGCGACATGTGCGGCGCGCTGGCAGTGATCGCCGACGTGTTCAAAACGGAGGTTTACGATGTGTCGCGCTGGATCAACCGTGACCGCGTCATCATCCCCACCGATTCCATCACCAAACCGCCGAGCGCCGAGTTGCGCCCTGACCAAAAGGATCAAGACTCCTTGCCGCCCTATGATGTGCTGGATGCAATCTTGCAACATTACGTCGTGGAGCATCTGAGCAAGGATGAGATCATCAAGCGTGGTTTTGCGGCGGCCGTGGTGAACGATGTCGTCAACAAGGTCACGTTCACCGAATACAAACGCCGCCAGGCCGCGCCCGGATTGAAGGTTTCGCCACGCGCCTTCGGCATGGGCCGACGCATCCCGCTGGCCCAACGGTTTCGCCTTCCCTGAACGGTTGTCGCATCAGCAACCGCCGACGATCACGTTCTTTTTAGCCAGCGACCCGTGGGTGAATCCACCTGGATGACAACCCGCTGTTGCGAAGACTGGTGGGTGAAAAGCTCATATCGGAACGGCGTCCGGGCATAGGCGCCCGCCAGCCATTGCCGGAGGCGATGCTGGACAATCCAGACCGATCGGGTCATCCGAATCCAATGGGGGGCACGCCCCTGGAGCAACGCCGTCTCGCGACGGGCATTGGCGCCCGCGCTCATGTTTTGCCCGTTCCAGGCAAAAATGGAGGTGAAGGTTCGGAGCGCGGTCATGCGCGTGCCGCGTTGCAACACCCGCAGCATCCATTCGCCGTCACCCACGTCCCGAAGCTGCGCATCAAACCAGAGCCCGTGGCGATGCACCAGTTCCCGGCGGAAAAAAATCCCGCAGGAAAAGGTTGGCAGATGGGAAACCATGAGATGATTCCGCAATGGGGGCAGGACTTTGCGATGACACAGGTAACCCCCGTTTTCATCCGTCACAATGAAATCGCCAAACACCATCTCCACCTCGGGATGTGCCCGGAAGAAATGCGCCACCTGCTTCAAGGCGCCGGGCAGATACTGCTCGTCACAGTTGAGATAACAGAGGATCTCTCCTTGCGCGCGTTTCAGCCCGCGGTTGACGGCATCGTACATCCCCTGGTCTTTTTCCACAAACGCCTTCACCCGCTGGTCCGTTGTCAGCCAGTCGAGAGTGCCATCATCCGAGCCGGCATCCTGCACGATGTGTTCCACCGGAAGATCCTGATCAGCAACCGAAGCGATGCAGAGTTTCAGCCACGCGGAACTTCGGAAACTTGGAGTAATGACAGAGATGGTCGGCAGGGCATCCATCAGATTACGGCAGGATAGATCATTCTTGATGACAATTCTCCGACCCTGACTGATTGATTTGTTTCAATCATTTGAATCAGCGCGGTGACCAATCTCGATCGGAGCGCCCGCCATGACAAGCCGCGCGCGCGTCAGTGCTTCAATCGGAGCAGCATCGCCTTCTTCTCGGTGCCGTCCACTTCCACGCTTTGCGTTTCGATGTCCGGATCGTCCTTGAGCGCCTGATGCACCACGCGCCGGTCAAACGCCGACAGGGGTTCGAGTTCCACGATGTCGCCCCAGCGCCGGACTTTTTCCGCGGCTTCCCTGGCCTTCTTGACCAGGGCTTCGCGCGCCAGCGAGCGATAGCCCGCCACGTCCACCGTCACCTTGGGCACATTCTGGTCCTGCTGGAACAACAGCCGGTTGGCAATGTATTGCAGATCGGAAAGCGTCTGGCCCTGCCGACCGATCAACCGGCCGGAGTCGTCACTTTTGACATCCAGCGTGATGCCGTCTTCGTTCTTTTGTTCCTCCACCGTGGCGGGGAAACCGAGGAGTTCGAGCAGCTTTTCGAGCGTGGCTTTGGGTTGCACAGACATAAAATGGCGATACGACTGATTGATGCTACGACTATTTTTTCTTTTTTGAGGCCGGCGTCAATGCTGAAGCCGTGGTCGGCGCCGCCGCGACCGGCGCGCTGACCGGCTGATTCCGTTTCATTAACCACGTCTGCAGGATGGTCAACAGGTTGTTGACGGTCATGTAGAGCGCGAGACCGGATGAGAAGTTGTAAAGGAACGCCAGGAACATCAGCGGCATCCAGCGCATCAGCTTCTGTTGGGTCGGGTCCATGCCGGGCGCCATCGGCGTGATGTGCGTCTGCCAGAGCGCGCTGGCGATGTAGAGCGTCGGCAGGAGATTCAACGGCAACCCTTCCGGCGTGCTGAGGAACGGAATGAAGCTCAGGCCGGGAACGACGAACAACGTGTCCGGCTGGGACAAATCCGTGGCCCAGAAGAAACTTGCGCCGCGCAATTCGATGGCCGTGCGCAACATCGAAAAGAACCCGAAGAACACCGGCAACTGCACCAGCATCGGCAGACAGCCCGCCACCGGATTGATCTTGTTCTCGCGATAGAACTCCATCTGTTTCGCCGAAAACTTGGCGGGGTCGTCCTTGTATTTTTCCTTGAGCGCTGTGATTTGCGGGGCCAAAGATGCCATCCGCTGCGCCGCGCGCGTGCTCGCCGCCGTCAACGGCCAGAACACGATCTTGAGCACCACGGTCAACGCGATGATTGCCCAGCCGTACGGGAGGGAAATCACGTTGTGCATCCAGTTCATGATGAGCAGCAGCCCCTTCGCAAAGAACGCGAAGAACGCCCAGCCAAAGCCCATCGCCTGATCCACGTCGTTCTTGTAGGTGTTCGCGATGCTCGCAAGCGTCTTGTATTCCTTCGGTCCGATGAACAAGTTGGCCCGCTGCTCCAAAACCTGCCCGGGCGCAATGTTCGTGGCCGTGAAGGTCAGCGTGGCTTCCATGCCCTTGCGCACCGGGCTGTCACTGGCGCTAAATCGTCCCTCCGTTGGCCGCGGCAGTTCGATGGCGCGAGCGACCACCTGTTGCCCGGCCGATTCCGGCATGGCGATGATGGCAAAGAATTGATTGTGCGACGCCAACCAGACCACGTTGCTCACGCCGTCGCGATACTCCGCCTTGGGCACCGTCGGAATGCAACCGAACTTCTTATCGCTGAAGAAAGCCGTGGTGGTGTCGTGCGTCTTCTTGCCGTCGAACCACATCAAACCCACCGCCGTGCCGTCGTCATACGGGCCCATCGGACTGGACGTGCCGACCACCCATTCCTGCGCCGGCAACCCGATGCTGTTGCTGCTCGTGTTTTCCCAGCGCACCGTCGCGTGGACGAGATAGTTCGTGGTGGGCGTGAATTCTTTGACGACGCGCAGGCCGTTGGTCAGGGCTTTCTCGGCGCGCACGCCTGTGCCCGTCGGCGTCAGCGTGAACACGCCATCGCCGATCAACGCCTCGCTGCCCAGCACCGTAAGCACCGGCAGGTGCGCCGGCGTGTTAAGCGTGGCGACGTTGACAATATTCGTCTGGTCCTTGCGCTTGCGGGTGATCGTCTCGGGAAACTTGGTGAGTTCAATCTCCTTCAAACCGCCGCCGCGCGAGGTGAACACGTAAACGGCATTCTCGTTCGTGAAGGAAACCAGCGTCTCGGCAGCGTTGTTCGTGATGGCCAACCGCGCGCCTTCGCCCGCCGGCAGCACCACGGAAGGGCCGGATTGAGCGGTGGTGACGGTCTGTGTGCCATCGCCTGTTGCCGTCGGCGCATTGGTGGGCTGCGCCGGAATGGGGCGTTTATCGCTGAAATACTTGGGCACGAGCACTCCCTGCCACAAAAACATCAGCACGATGCAGACAACAATGACGGCGATTGATTTTCTATCCATGAAATTGAATTAGCTGACCGCAGCCGGGGTGACGCCGGTGGTCGGCGGAGTGGCAGGGGTAAAAGTTTTTTCGGGCACGGGATCATGACCGCAACCACCCCACGGATGACAGCGGCACAGGCGTTTGGTCGCCAGCCAGCTTCCGGCCAGCGCGCCATGCATGCGGACGGCCTCGGCCGCGTACGCGGAACAGGTCGGCGTGTAGCGACAACCACCCAGCGGCCCAAAGAATGCGCCCAGTGCCGGCGACAGCACCGCGCGGTAGATTTTCACCGCCCCGAGCAATATGTGTTGGGCTGGGTTCACTTGAGCAATCCGGCCTGCCGCAGCGTGGCGATCAAATCCCGCTCCACACTGACAAAATCCTTTTCCGCAATGGACGGTCGCGCCACCAATACCAGATCGAGTGGTTGGGTGAGTTCGTGTTGATGCTGACGATAGGACTCGCGCAACAGACGCTTGGCCCGGCTGCGAACGACGGCATTTC
Source organism: uncultured Bifidobacterium sp. (assembly GCA_964594985.1). Taxonomy (GTDB): domain Bacteria; phylum Verrucomicrobiota; class Verrucomicrobiia; order Limisphaerales; family JADLHS01; genus JADLHS01. Next base: position 253,936 of record CAZQNQ010000002.1, on the reverse strand, counting down.
CCACTTTCTTGCTGACCACCACGCCGAGCCGCGAATGGGCTTCGACCGGCAAGCGCAACCAGTTCGCGATCAGGCAACCTTTGACCACCCGTTCGCCGCCCTGACGCACGCGCAGGAAGTCGCGGCCTTGCTTGATGCGGGCGCGACGCCCCAAACCGCGCCGGGCTGGCTGGGCGGCAGACATGCCGGAATCAAACTGGCGTCAACCGCTTGCGACCGACGCGACGGCGATTGGCCAAAGTAGCCTTGCCGCTCTTGGTGGAGTTGCGGTTCAGGAAGCCGTGTTGCCGCTTCCGGCGGATTTTAGACGGTTGATACTGGCGTTTCATAAATAAATGACCTCAATCCCACGGTGTCCGACGACAAAAATGCCGGAAATCCCGTTTGACCAAGAGCGCGAGAGGGTAGCAACGAAATGCCGACTGTCAAGCGGACGACACGGGTTGGGACAAAAGCATTGGGGAGGAAAATCGCGTCGCCCTTGGGCCCGATCCATCGTTTCGCTGACCAGCTATTTTCGAAGCGCTTCCAGTTTGGCGATGAAATCCTTGACCGTTTCACCAGAAAAACGCTCCCGCCGCTGCACTTCCTTGCCATCGGAATCAAGGATGATGATGGTCGGATAACCCTCCACCTTGAATTCCTTTTCCAAAGCTTGATTGGCTTTGCGCAACTCCTCGGGCTGCGGTTTGTTAAAGGGAAAATCCACCTCTACCAGCACCAAGTTCGTTCCGGCATAGGCGATAAACTCGGATTGCGAGAAAACCCGCTTGACCAATTCCTTGCACGGAGGGCAGTAGTCTGACCCCGTAAAATCCAGCAAGACCAGTTTTTTCTCCGCCTTCGCCTTGGCTTGCGCTTGGGGCAGATCCGTCAGCCACTCCCCCTTTTTTTCCATCGCCTCTTCCATCCCGACGGGCTTCTTGCTACAGCCTTGGCCTAGCATCAAACCTAGCACTACCCCAATAATCAGCTTTCTCATACGCAAGTTTAGACGACCGCCGTCGCCTCCTGTTCAACCCAGCTTTTACGCCCGCCAACGATCGTCGCCACGGGCTTCCCCTTCAGCGGCCAGCCGTAGAAGGGATTGTTCTGCGATTTGCTGGCGGTATCGCCGCGTTGCCAGACCCACTCCCGGTCGAGATCGAACACTGTGATGTCCGCATCCGCGCCGATAGAGAGCGTCCCCTTGGCCAGATTCAACAGCTTGGCCGGAGCGACCGTGTATTTCGCAATCAGGTCGGAGAGGCTGAGCCGTCTGGCATGGTAAAGCTGCATCAACGCCAGCGCGAACTCGACCTCCAGCCCGGTGATGCCGAACGGCGCATAGTCGAACTCGACTTCCTTCTCGAAATCGCAGTGCGGCGCGTGGTCGCTGCATAACACCTCGATCGTCCCGTCCACGATGCCTTCAAGAATCGCCTCACGATCGCGCGCGGAGCGGAGCGGCGGGTTCATCTTGAAACTCGTGTCGTAGTTCGGCCACGAAGGCAGTTCCTTCATATTGCCGAAACCAAAAATCGCTTTCCCATCCTCCGCCCAAAATTTCTCGCTCCCGGCAATCGCCGCGTCCGTCAGCGTGTAATGATGCGGGCACGCTTCGCCAGAAATCGGCACGCCGCGCTTCTTGGCGGCGCGGATCAATTCCACGCTGCCCGCCGCGCTGAGGTGCTGACAATGAATCCGCGCCCCCGTCAGCTCTGCAAGCAGGATGTTGCGCGCCACGATCATTTCCTCGCCCGCCGCCGGCCAGCCTTGCAAGCCGAGCCGCGTGCTCCAATTGCCTTCGTGCATCACTCCAGTCGTGACCAGCGCGTAATCCTGGCAATGATCCATGACGGTCAAATCGAACATCTTGGCGTACTCACACGCGCGGCGCATAAGTTCGTTGTTCTGGATACAATGCCCATCGTCCGTGATGGCGACGACTCCGGCGCGCTTCAGCGAACCGATGGGCGCGAGTTCCTCGCCGGCGATGCCTTTGGTGATCGCGCCCGAGATGAAGACGTTAACCACGCCCTGACTCTTGGCGCGTTCATGAATAAGAGCGACCGTGCCCGCGTTATCAATCGAAGGCGATGTATTCGGCATGCACACCACCGAGGTGAACCCACCTCGCGCCGCCGCTGCCGTACCCGTGGCGATGTTCTCCTTGGCCGTCTGGCCGGGTTCACGAAAGTGAACATGCAAGTCAATCAAACCGGGGCAAACGACCAGCCCTTTGGCGTCGAACTTCTCGACGCCCTGTGGCGCTTGCTTGGCCGCGTCCGGTCCGACGGCGGCGATTTTGCCATCCAGAATCAACAGGTCGGCGGTGGCATCGAGGCGGTTGGCGGGGTCAATCACGCGTCCGCCGGTGAGGAGCAGCGAATTCATCGGGGGACGAGGCTAGCGGCGGCGAATTGACAAGGCAAGCGCGCGGGGTATGATTCGCGCGTCGGTTGCGGGTGTAGTTCAATGGTAGAACGGCAGCCTTCCAAGCTGCATACGTGGGTTCGATTCCCATCACCCGCTCCACTTCAAATGCTTTGCGGCCGGTAATATCCTTTACACCGATTGCGATCTGAATTTTCTTTATTGCCGATGAAACCAACTTGGGTCGCCCGGGCCTGCACCTGTACGACCGGAGCAAGAATCGTTGCCGCGTTGTCGTTGCTGGTGGTCGGGATGCCGCTCGCCCGGGCCACTGACGATACCACGAATTCTAACGCGGAAAATAAAATGCCCCCCTGGGAGAAAGGCTCGATCCGTTTTGGCGGCTTCGCCACAACGTTCGATAGCAGCCTGGGGTTTGGCATCAACAATGGCCCAACCGTGACGATCAATGGGGAAAAAGGACTCGGCTTGGACACCACCTTGGCGGTGTTCCGCTTGGACGCCGCCTATCGCCCCGGCGAGAGCCGGCGGCACCAGGTGGATTTCACCTACATCTCGTATCATCGCCAGGGGCAGAAAACTCTCAGTGAGGAGATTGATCTCGGCGATCAAGTCCTTCCCGTCGGTGCGGACATCAGCACGCTGTTCAATTTCGAGATCATCCGCACCACCTATTCCTATGCGATTTTACAGGATGAGCGCATGCGCATCGCGATGGGGCTCGGGGTGTACATCATGCCCATCGAATATGGACTGACCGTGGCAACGACGGGTGGCACCAGCGCCATTGAGGGCGGAAACGTCGTTCTGCCACTTCCTGCGTTGGCTTTCCGGGCGGAGTTTCTCCTGGTCCCCAAGCTCTACCTAAACATGGAACTTAATTTCATGTATGCCAAGTATGGCGACTTTGAAGGATCGTTGATGGAAAACCTGCTCGGTTTGGAATATCGGCCTTGGGAACACCTCGGCTTTGGCGTTGCCTACAGCGGCATGGCGGTCCGCGTCACGGGCAGTGCGAGCACCAGTTATCCGGGGGCTGATTTCGTCGGTCGGGTTGATTTCCAATACACCGGATTGCTTCTCTACGCCAAGGTGTCGTTCTGAAATCAATGCGGGGTGCCGCAGGCTCGCATGGCGGTACCGGATTGGAAAAAATCGAAAGACAATATGAACGTGCTCGTTATTGATATCGGCGGTACCAACATCAAGCTGCTCGCCACCGGACAGAAGGAGCGCCGGCGCTTCGAATCCGGCCCGCACATGACGCCCAAGCGCATGGTCGCGGGCGTCAAGAAACTCACCTTCGACTGGGAGTATGACGCCGTCGCGATCGGCTATCCCGGTGGCGTCCGCAACAATCGGCCCGTCGCCGAACCGCACAACCTCGCCAAAGGCTGGGTGGGCTTCAACTTCGCCGCAGCCTTCCGACGTCCGGTCAGGATCATCAACGATGCCGCCATGCAGGCGTTGGGCAGCTATCGCCGCGGCACGATGCTCTTTCTCGGCTTCGGTACCGGCCTCGGTTCGGCCCTGGTGGTGGAAGGCCATGTCGTGCCGATGGAACTCGCCCACCTGCCGTACAAGCGCAGCACCTACGAGGATCACCTCGGCGCGCAAGGGCTGAAGCGCTTGGGCAAAAAGAAGTGGCGGCAGCACGTTACGACCTGCGTGGAACGCTTCATCCCTGCTCTGCAACTGGATGACGTCGTTCTCGGCGGCGGCAATGCCAAGCAACTCAAGACACTCCCCAAAGGCTGCCGGCTGGGTGACAACAAAAATGCCTTCCTTGGCGGCTTCCGACTTTGGGCCGAGCCCAAGCCAAAAACTGGCACTTCAAAGTGATCAAACCATGAACGCGAAAGAACCCTCCGAGCCATCCAGCTCGGAACTGCTGCAGCGCATTCTGGCCGCCGTTGATTCGCCGAAGCGCAATCGCAACTTGGAGATCGTCTGCGCCATCATCCTGGCGCTCACCACCACCGCTTCCGCCTGGTGCGCCTATCAGTCCAAACTCTGGGGCGGCGCGCAAGCCGCCCGCGGCAACGCAGCGATCCGGGTCGGTCGGGAACAAGCGGTGACCACGCTGACCTCCTATCAATGGCGCGCCTTCGATGCCTCCATGTTCATCACCTTCATGGATGCCCGGCTTGCGACCAATCAGGCGATGGAGAATTTTCTGGCCCAACGCTTCCGCCCGGACATGAAACGCGCGGTTGATGCCTGGCTCAAACTCGATCCGCTGAACAATCCCGCCGCCCCGCCCTCGCCGTTGCACATGCCCGAGTATGGCCAGAAGGAGGCTGCCGAGTTGGAACGACTCCAGACGCTTTCCGACGAGGCCCTGCAAGGCTCCCGGCAGGCGCGACAAAACTCCGACAACTACGTGCTGCTGACGGTCATGTTCGCATCGGTGCTGTTCTTCGGCGGCATCGCCCGCGCCTTCGATTCGCGCGCGTTGCGCATCAGCCTGGCCATTCTCGCCGTCGGGTTGTTTCTGGCGACGCTGGCGGGTCTGCTCATCATGCCGGTTTGCCACGAATAAACCCGGTGCGACCGACTCCGCCGCGGTGCATTCACCCCTTTTGGTGAGGCCGAACCGTCTGACAGTTCGGGGCCGTCACTCAAACTGTCGGAATGTTTTCACCCGCCAGAATCGGCCAAACGCTCGCTTTGATGGCTGGGCTGACCGACCTCGCGAACTTGCCGAGGGCGGGCGGGCCGCGGAATAAACGCCCTGCCCGGCTGACGGCTGGCCCACATCGCAATCCGTCATTTTCTTTTGCGCCGCCTCCGGCATACTACGCGGCTCAATGCTGACACTCTCGGGCATCACCAAAGCATACGGCGGCCGAACTCTGTTCGCCGACGTCACGTTGCAATTGAATCGCGAAGACCGCGTCGGCCTCGTCGGACCGAATGGCGCGGGCAAGTCCACGCTCTTTTCCATCATCCTCGGCGAGGAAGGCGCGGACGACGGCGAGATCATCACCGAACGCAACGTCAACATCGGCTATTTGCCGCAGGAAAGCGCGCCCGCCGGCAACGAGACCGTCATCGAGATCGCCACGGCCATCTCGCCGGAGTTCGTGAAACTGCGCCGCGTCATCAAGGCGTGGGAACACGATCATCCCATCGAAGCCGAACATTCCGAAGACGTCCACGACGACGTTCATGACAAATACAACGAACTGAACGGCTATCACATCGAAGCCAAGGCCAAGCAGATCCTCGCCGGCCTGAGTTTTCGCGAGAAAGATTTTGATCGCCCCGCCCGCGAGATGAGCGGTGGCTGGGTGATGCGCGCGCATCTCGCCCGCTTGCTCACGCAAGAACCGGATCTGTTGATGCTCGACGAACCGACGAACCATCTCGATCTTGAAGCCTTGCTCTGGTTCCAGGAATATCTGCAGGGTTATCCCGGCGCGATCCTCGTCATCTCCCACGACCGCGAGTTTCTCAACGCGCTCATCAGCCACACCGTCGAGATCCGCATGAGCAAGCTCATCAAGTATCGCGGCAACTACGACGACTACCTCGTGCAGCGCGAGGCGAACGAAGCGCAGCTCCTCGCGGCCTACAAAAATCAACAACGCGAAATTGAAGCGCTCCAGGATTTCGCCCGCCGCTTCGGCGCCAAGGCGTCCAAGGCCTCGCAAGCCCAGAGCAAGCTCAAGCAGATTGATCGCATGGAGAAGATCGAAGCGCCGACCAGCGACGACAAGAAAGTCAGCTTCTCTTTTCCGCAACCGCAACGCAGCGGCCAGCGCGTCATCCGGATGAAGAGCATCCATTTCGCCTACGGTCAGAACGTGGTTTACAACGGCGTGGATTTTGAAGCCGAACGCGGCCAGCGAATGGTTTTAGTCGGGCCAAACGGTGCGGGCAAATCCACCTTGCTCAAGCTGCTCGCCGCAAACGTCACGCCGAGTCAGGGTGAACGCGAACTCGGGCACAACGTAAAGTCCGGTTACTTCTCCCAGTATCGCGTGGACCAGCTCGACACGAGTCGCAGCGTGCTCGACGAAGCGCTCGACACGCCGAGCAAGGTCACCGAGCAATTCGTCCGCACACTACTCGGCAGCTTTCTCTTTCGCGGCGACGACGTGTTCAAAAAGATCAGCGTCCTGAGCGGTGGTGAAAAAAGCCGGCTCGCACTCGTGAAGTTGCTGCTCGACCCGCCGAACCTGTTGCTCATGGACGAGCCGACCACGCACCTCGACATGAACAGCATTGACGCGCTGCTCTACGCGTTGGATCAGTTCGAGGGTACGCTCATCTTCATCAGCCACGACGTGTATTTCATCCGCGCCCTGGCGAACAAGGTCGTCCACGTCAACGGCGGCGTGCTGACACATTACGCCGGTGATTACCAATACTACCTCGATAAGACAAAATCCGTTTCCGCGCGCGCGGCCCTGACGGCGGGAGCAAAACCAAACGACGTTCGCAACCCCTCACCCGGCCTGACGGCCACCCTCTCCCCATCGGATGGGGAGAGGGACGGGGTGAGGGGCGGTCTTTCCCGCAAGGAACAAAAACGGCTCGAAGCCGAAGCGCGTCAGGCCCGTTCCAACAAGTTGAAAGGCCAGCGCCAGATCGTTCACGACTTCGAAAAGAAGATTCAAGGCTTGGAAAAGCGGCAGGCCGACATCACGGAAGAATTAGAAAAAGCGGAAACTTATCAAGCCGGCAGCCGCGCTTCCGCCCTGAACCGCGAGTTCAGTCAGAACGCCAGCGAGATCGAGGAACTCACGCCGCTATGGGAAGCCGCCGCAACGAAGCTGGCGGACATGGAAGCGGAGTGAGCGAGTGCCGGTTAAAATTCTTTGTAGCAGCCGACGTGAGGAGGCTCATTCTCAGAAGTCGGAGACAGAGGTCTGAGGTCGGAAAGAAGGTCAGAGCCTCGCTACCTCGGCTGCTACGCAATTCGTGAAGCGGCCTCCCCGCCCAACTCCCTGATTTCCTCCGCCAGCTTGTCCGCTTGTTGTTGTAGCTCCGCGCGCTCTTTTTCCAACAGCGTCTTTCTCTCTGCCGCCAGTTCATCCAGCAAGCCGGGCTTTTTCTCACTCAACTGGCATAGCTCGTAATCGGGACTTTCGCGCAGCCGATTCAGCGCTTCGAGCACGGCGATGATTTCCAGTTGCAACGTCTCATGCAGCCGCCGCAATTGCGCAAGTTCCGCCGCGTCGCTGAAGTCCAGCGTCGCCCAGCCCTGGCGCAGGATGAAGCCGGGCGGATCTTCCGCAATCTCCCGCAACGTCTGGATGTCGCCCGCGTCCTTCGCCCGGTTGATGGCGGCGGTCAGCTTGTGATACGTCTCCAGCTTGTCCGGCTCGTGCGCGAAACGGTCGGGGTGATACAACTTCACCAGCTTCTTCCACAGCCGCGACAGTTCCGCCTCCTCGGCGGCGGTGAGTTGTTTCTTCTCCGCCACCGCCGCCGCCGTCTCCTCGTAATCCTGGTCCGTTTGCGCTTTGGCCTGCTCGTAATTCTGCTCCGCCTGTTTTGCTTCCGCCTCGCCGCCGCGCACCAGCGATTCCAGAAACTTCCGCCGGTAATCTACGACGAGCCGCAGCCGGTCGCGCTGCTGATAAAACTCGCGCAATTGCCGGAACAACACCGCCTGCATGACATCCACGCGCGATTTCTCCTTCGTGAAACTGACTTCCAACTCCGCCAACCGCGCCCGTGCGTCCGCCACAAGTTGCCGCATTTGTTCCAACTCAGGACTGGTGTAGATGATCGCAGCGGTTTTCATCTGCTCGAATTTTTCCGCGAACTAAATTCACGGTAGCGGCGGTCACCTTCAGCGATTTCCACGGCGGTCATTCGCAGCGTGATTTGCTTCAAATGTTTAACCGCAGGCTCACAGTTTTGATCCTGTGCTAGTTTGAATAGCTTGTAAGCTTCAACATTATCCCGCATGACCCCTTGGCCATTTGCATACATCACTCCAAGGACGCACTGGGCAGCTTCATTACTTTGATCTGCCGCTTTGCGGTACCATTTCACCGCTTCAACAAAGTCCTGTGGTACGCCTCGACCATCGTCATACATTCCGCCAAATAAGAATTGTGCCGATGCAAGTCCTTGTTCCGCTGCTTTACGATACCATTTCGCAGCTTCGGTAAAATCCTGAGGCACGCCCCGGCCCGTGTAATACTTGTTTCCGAGATTGCCCTGTGTCTGTGCATCTCCCTGTTCTGCGGCTTTGCGACACCACAACACAGCTTCAACAAAATTCTGCGCTACACCTCTACCTTCGTCATACAGATTGCTAAGACGAGACTGTGCTCCGGCGTCACCTTGTTCAGCGGCTTTAAGATACCATTTCGCAGCCTCAGCATCATTCTGCGGCACGCCTCGGCCTACATCGGCCCACTCAAACGCACTGGCGTCAGAGTGCGCGTAGATCTGATCTCGGTGCTTCAGCAAATCGCGATGCAGTTCCAGCTTTTTAGAAGGGACCATGTCTTCTCCAAGCAAGCCAACCCCGTGAGATCGTTTGAAAGGCTTTCCATAAAGAACGTAAACGGCTGTAATTAAAGGATAGAACACTGGATCGTCTTCTCTGATATTATTTTGGAGAACAAATTTAGCCGCCGCCTGCGCGTGCTCGAAGCATTGCCCGGCATAGAACATTTTCCAGAGGCGCTTCGCGTCTTCAAATTCTTCCGGCTGCATGCGCCTTATGCGACCAACATCCTTAAAAGGTGTCAACCCGAACTTCCCGCAGCTTTGCTCAGACGGCAATCCACCTTCAAGCCGCCGCCATTACTCCCGCTGGTTTCAAACGCCACAGGCAGAAGCCGTAAATCGGAGGGCAGACGTCAGAGGTCAGAAGTCAGAAATTGAATTGAGCCTCGTTACCTCATCTGCTACGGGGTTGCATCGCTGTCGCGCCTACAAATCCGATTCCGTCAGTCCGGCGATTTTCATCTGGTGTTTGAGCAGTCCAATTTTCAACGGGTGATTCCCGTGAACCGGAACTACAATCCGCTCCGGCTGCCCGGTCTTGGTGAAAATATGATGGCTGCCGTTGATGCGCTTGAGAATCCAGCCGCGCTGCTGGATGAGGCGGATAAATTCCTTGCCCGAAACCTGTTTCACACCGTCAACTCCAGAAATTCGTCGCTGGGGTTGGATTTCATCGTTTCATCACCGACGGAGAGCCAGAGTTCGATGGCTTCGCGTAGATTGACTTTCAACTCGTCGAGGGTCTCGGCCTGGGTCAAACAACCCGGCAACGACGGAACCTCGGCCCAGTAACCACCCTCTTCCACTTTGTGGACAATGGCTTTCAGAGTCATGGGGATTTTATACGCCAGACATGGCGGGCGCTCAAGGCGGGAATTGGTCGGAATATCTTAACGGTCGCGCCTGCGGGATACGAACTATCATTCAGAACTCGAACAGGTGAGGCGGAATTTCCCGGAAGCTTCCGGCAGCAGCGTCGGAACAGCTTCAACCACGACGGCTGCGCCAAGCAATGATTGCAACTGGGCAACCGCTTTGGACAGCGTTTCCGCATTCACACCGCCCGCCTCGGGAATGTAACGAAGGCGAATCTCGTTCGGTCCTTGCCGCAGTTGGTAGTGAACGATTCCTTCCACGCCCGCGAGGCATTGATCCACCTGCCAAGTCGTCACGCGCGTTCCATCGGCGGCGGTGAGCGCATCGCGGATGCGACCGTGTACGATGTAATCCGTGCCATAGGAGCGTTCGTTGCGCTGGACGAAATCGCCGATGCGATAGCGCAGCAACGGCATGTAATCGTTGGAAAGCGTGGTCACGAGCAACGTCCCGAGGTCGGCGGCGTCCGCGTCCACGACTTCGAGCAACGCGGTGTCGTAGCTGGGTTTCATTTCGCCCGCTTCATTTTCCATCAGCAGGTGACCGGTCTCGGTCGAGCCGTAGAGGTTGAACACCGGCACGCCAAAGACGCGTTGGAGAATGCGGCGGTGAACCACGCTGATAAACTCGTAGCTGCAGATCACGAAGCGCACTAACGGAAAACGGATGCCCTTGCGCTCGCAGAACAACGCGAACCAGACGCCATGCACAGGATCGAGATCGAGGAACTGCGGCGCCCACGTGGTGATCTCGTTGGCCATGCGTTGCAGTTCGGCGTCGCTCAGGACAAACGGGATGCGGGCAAGGTTGACGAAGAGCGCATTGCCGAGGGTGCGTTGGGCTTGCGACATCCAGACGGTCGGGCAGGTCAAACCGTTGCAGGCCGGCGGGGTCAGCGTGGCGCGACGGGCTTGCGGATGTTCATCGAGAACTTGCGCGATAAACTTGTTCAGCCGCAGCGCGCGTTCCTCCTGTTCGTTCCACCAACCGCGCCCGAAGATCACCGGCAGACGATCTTCCGACGTGCCGGAAGTGTGTTCGAGTTCGATGATCTGATTGGCAACCAAATCATCCAGCGAACGAGCGGTGGAAAGAAAGTTTTGCGGGAAGCCGGCGCGCATCTCACGCTTGGTGATGACGGGCAGTTCGCGCAGGGGCAAATCGGTGCGTGCCAGCACGTCGCGATACAGCGGCACTTCGCGCCACCGGGGCAGCAGTTCTTCAAGGCGATCCGCTTGTGCGGTCTCGCGGATGATCTCGGGAGTCGCCAACATGACGGCCACAATATAGGAGCGATCGGCCATTTGCCAAATCGCTCGCGAAATTTTCCCGGCGGCAAAGTTGAATCCACGCGGCCACCGAGGCAAGGAGGCAGGCTTGCTGGCCGCTGACCTTGAACATCCGCCTCCTCATGTCGGCGGCTACAAATTGAAATCGCTCACAGCCGCTTCACCCGGATGTTTTTGTAGCGGACGACGCTCTTGGGATCGTGCGCTTGCAGGGCGAAGGTGCCTTCCGAAAGTTTGCGTTCAAAACCTTTCCCGGCCTGGGCGCCCGGAGGCTCGTTGTATTCCAACACAATCTTGCCATCCACCTTCACCGTCACCTTGCTGCCTTCGACGATGATTTCCTGCGTCCACCATTTGTTGTCGGTGGCCAGGGATTGGGAGACATTGATGAGATCATAAAGGCTGCCGGTCTTCTTCCAGTCGCCCTGGGTGTTGTTGACCTGACATTCAAACCCGCCCCTGGGCCAGCTTTTTTCCTGGTACTTGGTGTGAAAATAAATCCCGCCGTTGGAAACCGGATCGGTCATCACGTCCACTTTGAGGTGGAAGTTTTTGAACGGCTGCTCATCGCCGACGTAGTAGAGATGGCAAGGGCTGCCGTTCGCCACGAACGCGCCATCCTCAATGCGGAACGAATTCGTGTTCTCCTCCGCCAGTTTCCAGCCGGCAAAGGTCTTGCCGTCCATGAGCGGTTTGAAGCCGGCTTCGTCATCAGCCGCAAAAGCGGTGGCGGCAGTGAGTCCCAATGCGAGGAACAGAATGTGTTTCATGAGCGGGAAGTTAGTTATGCCGCCATGGGTCGCCAAGCGAAAAGCTGGGAACAAATGCAGACTTGTCGTGACGTCGGATGGGCGTGAATATCGCCCCGGATGAATCGTCCATAATCTGCCCTATGAAGACCACTACTCCCCTCGCTGGCCTCTTGCTGTTGCTGACCCTCACCTCCACCCATGCCAATTGGCCCGCCTGGCGCGGTCCGTTGGCCAATGGCGTCGCCCCCCAGGCCGACCCGCCGCTCGAATGGAGCGAAACCAAGAACGTGAAGTGGAAGATCAAACTTCCCGGACAAGGCTCGGCCACGCCCATCGTCTGGGGCGACAAGCTTTTCATCCTTACCGCCATCAAGGCGGAAACGCCGGCCCCAGCGACCGCCCCGGCGGTTACCAACACGACCAGTAACGCCTCAACCAACAGCCCGGGCGAAGGCCAACGGCGACGCGGTGGAGGCGGTTTTGGCCGGGGCGAAAAGCCGACCCAAGTGCATGAATTCATCGTCCTTTGCCTGGATCGCAAGACCGGCAAGACGCTCTGGCAAAAGACGGCCAAGCAGGAAATCCCCCACGAAGGCCATCATCAGGACCACGGCTTTGCCTCGGCCTCGCCCGTGACGGACGGCGAAGTGGTGCTGGCTTACTTCGGATCGCGCGGGCTGCACTGCTATGACTTGGACGGAAACCTGAAGTGGTCGAAGGATTTCGGCGACATGATCACCCGCGCCGGTTTCGGTGAAGGCGCGTCGCCCGCGCTGCACGGCAACACGGTGATCGTAAACTGGGATGACGAGACGGAAAACGATTTCATCGTGGCGCTCGACAAACGCACCGGCAAGGAACTCTGGAAAAATCCCCGCAACGAGCCGACGGGTTGGAGCACGCCGTTCATCATCGAACAGGACGGCAAAGCGCAGGTCATCGTCAGCGCTTCGGGCCGCATCCGCAGTTACGATCTGGCAACCGGCAAGGAACTATGGGCGTGCGGCGGCCTCGGCTCGAATCCCATTCCCACGCCCGTCGCCAACAACGACACGGTCTTCGTCATGAGCGGTCATCGCGAACCCAAAGTCACCGCCATCGCGTTGGGCCGCACCGGCGACCTGACGGGCACGGATGCCGTCCGCTGGAGTCACAACAAAAGCACGCCCTACGTCCCGTCCCCGGTGTTGATCGGTGACCGGCTCTATTTCATCTCCGGCAACACCGGCAAAATTTCCTGTTTCGACGCCAAGACCGGCCAGCCGCATTTCGAGGCGGAACAGATTGAAGGTATTTTCGGCACGTATGCCTCGCTGGTGACGGCCAAGGATCGCCTCTATGTCTTGGGCCGGGAGGGCAAGTGCGTGGTGCTGAAGTCGGGCACAAAGATCGAACCGCTCGCCACCAACAAGCTGGAAGATCGCACGGACGCCTCGATGGCCATCGTGGGCAAGGAACTGTTCATCCGCGGCAAAGAAAATCTCTACTGCATCGCGGAAAACTGACTTGATGGAACGTTGCGGGAAGAGAGATGGGGTGACCAACGGGACTCGAACCCGCAACAACCAGAATCACAATCTGGGACTCTACCATTGAGCTATGGCCACCAGCCGACGGGCAGCCTAGATTTCCCGCGCCGTCCGGTCAAGTTTTCCCTCAAAGATGACCGGTTGTAGCTACTGCGTTGGCGGCGGCAAAACGTGACCCGGCACCGAGCAGGCCGGAAAGGAGGCCACCGGACCGAGGGTGTATTTGCCCCCGCCCGGACAGCCAGGAATCAGTTCCCCCGGCAAATACGGAGCAATGTCCTTGTCGGTCGGCGTCACTTCCGCAGTCTTCTGATGCTCCAACGCCCATTGCTGTTTGGCCGCCTGAAGCTGGCGGATTTGATTCTGACACCGCTGAACCGTGGCGGCCGCCGCTTCTTCCTGCACCTTGGCCAACACCAGATGCTGCGCCTCGACTTGGGCCTGGGCTTGCGCCTGAGCCTGGGCGGCGGCGACCTGCGCCGCCTGCGCCTGCTGCCCCAATTGCGTCTTGTCCGCCGTCAACTGGCGCACCTGATTGCGTAACCGCAGCACCTCGTCCTTGGACTCCTTGAGCCGGGCCAGTTCCTCGGCCGGCACCTGGTTCTTCTTCAACTCCTCGATTTCCGTGCGCAAGGCTTCCACTTCCTGCACTTGGGCCTGGAGTCTGGCGACCTCGACGGACTTGGCCTGGTTGCCGTTGTAAAAGAACACCGCGCCACCAGCGGCCACCGCCACCAGCAACCATGGAAGGATTGTTTTCATGGGTTTGCGAAAGGATTTCGGTTTTGAAAATGGTGCGCGTGGCGGGGGTCGAACCCACAACCTTCGGCTTCGGAGAAATCGACGTTAAATCCAATCTCTCTGCGCATTCACACTGTCACCAAGAGTTTACCCGATTACAATCCTGAAGTGGAGAATTGCCATGCGTTCTCCATTCGCTTGGCGGTGATGTTCCCATACAGGCGACATGGCCCAAGAAAGAACGGGCTGAGTTGCTTGCTGCCATCGTCGCCTGAACTCGTGACGTTGACGTAAGCGCCGTTCGGATTGGATTGAAGATTTTTCCGAACAACGGGAATCACTCGAAGCCGTGCGTCTCTGCCGCCGTATTTCCAAAACAAATCCTCAAACTCAAACCAAGCGGAAGCATCGGCGGGCGGTATCATAGTGCCCCATTCTACACGGACACCGTTTTGGCGACAAAGGGAATCAAATGTTGCGAGTGCTTGGGGAGAAGGAATACGGGAAATGAAAACCCCCACCGGCTGCAAAAGCCTAATGGCTTAAATTGTTTTCGCGGTTTTCTGTTCACCATTTTTGGATTGGTCGGCGGCGGAATGGCCGGAGTTAGCCGAGGCTCTTCAATGATTCCCCGCCATCTTTTTTTGGGTTTTCAATAAGTTTGCCATCGCGCACAACGATTTCCTCCGTAACCTGCTTTATCTCGATGGCCGCACCGTCCAGCATTTTTTCTACGGATTCACGAAGGCCGGATAGTCCCCCCTCATAGAAAACTTTGCGGAGATAATGAAAAGGGTAATGATGCGGCTGAGGATAAAACCAAGCTCCATAGGCCAACATCACTTTGGGATTCGTAGGGTCGGCTTCCAAAACGCTCTCTCTCAATTCCAAGAAAACTCCCCTTTTGAGCGAATCATTTTTAAGCCGCAATGACCGCCGAACATGGCCCGGCTCTTTGTCGAAAACAAAACCTTCCCGTTTAGCGGTGCGTTCAAAGCATTCGTTGAAATCGTCGAATAGACGTTCAAACCTTTCGCGAGGATGGTTCACACCTTTCAGGCCCTCACTGTGCCATAACCGAAATACAATGGATTGCCCTGACTCTTGGGCAGTTCAGCATTCGGCGGTTCGGTGGGCGCGATTTCAAACCCATAGCCAAGCGCAGGATCTTCGCGAAAGTCATAGTCAGCCTTCAATTTTGTCGAGCAAACAAGCCAGAACTGGTCGAAGATGTGATTGGACTCTTCCACGCGGGCAACAAAACCACGCACTTCGTTCTGAACAGAGAAAAACCGCTTAATTCACATGTGAAACGGGCCAGCATCATGTATTAGCTGAAAATCCAGCGGGACGGCTGATTCCTCTTTGCCGTTTTCTGACCGACACCAGCCCCAACCATATTGCGGTGTTGCCACAACAAGTTTTTCCAAAAAATCTTTTGGTCGAATCGTGAGGGCCATAAAATCGGCGACGTCTCGGTGATCATTCCCTCAAAAATCGTATTCTAGGTGAAAGCGCACACCTGCGGCACTGACGGCTTCCAAGACCTTTTCGTAACTCTTCAAATCGTGAAGGAGATTTTCGTCTCGGCCATCCTCATGCTTTTGCAGGCAACGAACCGTGTTCAGTCCTTCGCTCGCGTCAAACCATTGGGCGGCGGGGATTTCAACCCCGGCAGCCTGGACATCTTCCTCGCCAAGCAAATCGGTGACCGCGTCATTGTCCATGCTCACAAATTCCTCCAAAGGACGGCAGCCCGCTTGCCGGGCGATTTCAGTCAACCGCTCCATGTGTTGGGCAATAGTCTTCCCGCTAACCAACCCGATGTGATCCAAATCGGGAATCGGTCGCTCCAATGAGATGAAAACAGCCATGCCCATGATCAGACCTTCATGATACCCAGCAGAAACTCCGGGCATTGCCATTTGTGAGTGTGCATCGCGTCTTCAACCATACAGATTGTATTCACCTGATAATCAATGACTGGTTGGAACAGGCCAACCTCATTACCGGTCGTATTGCCAAAAATGGCTTGGAACATTTTTAAGTCTCGCCGTTCCGCGCTCAAAATAAAACATGCCAGCAATTCATCCGATTCAATCTTGCTTAAATGTTTGGATAGCTCTTGCGCCAGCTTTTCAGGGTCTTCTTGATAAGACGCCAAATCATCTTCCGCTCGCTTTGTCAACTTGCGTTCCTTGAACCCTCGTTGTTTTCTAATTTCTATGGATTGTTTGATGGCCGCCTCGAACAACCTTTCTTTTTCGGCGGCTCGCCGGCCAAGATTTTCCACCAATCCGCGCATGGCGGACGAGAGTTCTCGTTGGCTTAGAATTTCACAGTAACCACTGCTCATGCCATTTTGAGTTCAGTTCCGTAACCTTATTGTCGTCAGAGGAAGATTCGTTCCGTTGTGCTTTTCTTTCAAGGCTGAGTGCAGGCTGGTGACGGCCAATCCTCTTTGTCAGGATCACGCCAATCCCAATGAGGTCCAATGGGAAGGGGTGATTAAGGTCGAGATGCAATGAATCACCCGTGGTCGGTCGGGGCATGACTCAATCTGTTCCTCCGGCCTCGATAATAGTTTCTGCGGCTATTCTTATGTGGTCGGGAGCGTGAACCAAAAAACGGATGAGAATTTTGTTCACCTCAGCGTCGCTATATTTTTCAGGTGCTTCTAAAAAAGCTACAAAGGGTTTTAGGTCATCCAACCAGTCCGTTAGATGAAAAACAATTTGATGAGTTTCAGCCTCGGAAACCCCGTCGCTTCTCAAGGCACGCGTCATCACCTGTTTTGCCGAATCAATTTTGGCTTCCATGTCATGCCTTTCTATTCAAGTGTCACATCTGATTTTTCGGCGATTTCTTTAATCTTTCTGAGATAATCATCGGCCTTTTGGCCTTTCAATCGTTTTTCAACGAGCCTCCAAGCTCTTGATTCATGCGCTATTATTTCATTTTTCTGATGTTAGTGCGCAAGAGATTGACGGCTATTTGCAGACGTTCACTCTGCCGTAATGACAGCTTGTCCAACAACAACTCTAAGCCTGTTTCCGAAATCAACTTTGCAATCACTGAAAGGACGAGCAAAAAAGGTATTTTTCCTTACGGTTTTAGCTGCCAATCAATCTGCAACTTGGGAAAAACCTGCTTTTTAAGCTTGTCGTTAATGTCCTGAATGGTTTCTTCTACGATTCTCTCCGGTGGCAGTTCAAATGAACTCGGCTTCCATATATTTGGAAGGTCTAAACCCCGGACGGAAGGCATGTCGGCTCCCAAACTTTTCCAATAGGCTACGTTTTGCGCGTCCCAATCGTAAAGCATCCATGAAAAGGATGGCTTTCCTAAAAATGCCGCGATAGTAAAAGTGCCTATTTTATCCGGAGAAAGATGCGTTTCGGTAAATGATTCTTGAAGTGGTTCTGCAATCGAATCGGAAATTGTTATGGAAATAGAAAATTGCCCCGGCTGTTTCGGATGAAATTCAAACGTGACAAAATAATATCGGTTTCGACTCTGGGCAAACGAGTCACATAAATAGCAAGCGTCTTTTCTGACGCCGCTGATCTGTTTTATCCGCGCAGGTTTCAGAAATGGAAATTCTTCATGCCATTTTTTTTTGACCGATTGCAGCAAAAACTTCTCGATTGAAGCCATAAGCGACAACAAAACTATTCATCTAAAACAAATTTGCAAGATATTGGAAAAGTCCATTTATGCCCGTGAGCACCTGCACTTGATTTATGTTCACACCCTCTTTTGCCGCAACTTCCGCGAATTTCGCGACATCGCCTTCACGCAAACTCCATAGCACAACTTGTCTGTTAGCTCCTTGAGAAGCGTATTGCGTAAATTGCTGAAGTTGAGAAACCAAACGGGTAAATGCAGGGCCAGAGGTGGGCAAGCTATACTTGGCCTCAAGAACAATCGTCATGCGTTCTTCAATCTTTAGCACAAAATCAGGCACTCTTGAAAATCCCTGCAATCGTGTTTCCAATGTCGTTATTCTTGGGAATAAATTGACTACCTGTTGGGCAAAAGCGTTGACACCAGGACCAAATTGCTGGAAGAAACGCCCTATCGCAGCCCCACCTGCCCCGAATGCAATTCGCGCCGCTCCCGGAATGCTCGCAACGTATCTGGCGGCGTTTTGCGCGATGATGTTAATACTTGTCAAAAGTGAGGGCATGTTTTCCATGCCGCTTGGATCAACCATGTTGACAGGGTTATTCGCGCAGTAGGTATAGCGGTGTAAACTTGGCGGGTCGAAAACATTGCCCGCATAAGAATCTCGGGACATGAATCGTCCGGTGTTCGGATTGGCGTAACGCGCCCGCAGATAGTAGAAGCCGAGATTCGGGTCGAACTGTTCGCCGGTGAAGCGGTAATTGTTGGGCGTGCTGCCGGTGCTGGCGATTTGGATGCCGAACGCGTCGTAAGCGTAGGTATCGCTTACCGTGGCGTTGGCGGCGGTGAGGTAACGCACGTTGCCGTTGCCGTCGTAGCCGTAAAAATGCGTCGTGCCGTCGCTCTGCCGCTGGCTGATGAGGTCAAGGCCGTAAGTGTAAAGGCGGCTCGGCGTGCTGCCCACCGTTGAAAGTTCTTCCAGCACTTGCGCGTAGCCGGTCGGGTTGCGGTCGTCCACCAAGAAATACGTCGTCACGCCGCTGACGATTTTGCGGACGCGGTTGCCGTCCCCGTCATAGACGAATGTGGCTGCGCCGCTGTTGTAGTTGGTCAGGCGATTTTCCACGTCGTAGGCGTAGGGGCTGCCGCCGCTGGCTGTGGTGTTGCCGTTGCTGTCGTGGGTGTCGGTCGTCAACTGATCGTTGCTGTTGAAGCTGGCGCTGACCGTGGAAACACCGCTCACGCTGGACGTGCGATTCGTCCGGTTGCCGACGCCATCATATTTGTAGCTGATTGCGCCCACTGGCGCCGTGCCGGTGATGACTTCATTCGTGAGCCGGTACAGCGGGTCGTATTGCCAGACATTCGTTCGCGCCGTGCCGCTGATGTTTTCCAGCAAGTTCGTGCGGTTGCCCGCAGGCGCGAGCCGATAGGCAAAGGACGCAATCGTTCCCGCTGAACTTCTCGCCGTAATGTTCGTCAGGCGATTGAGCGTGTTGTAAGCATAGGTGTTGGTGACGTTGTTGGCATAACGCACCGTTTGCAAATTGCCCACGCCATCGAAGGCGTAAAACGTGTTGTTGGTGAAGCGGTCAACCGCATTCGTCAGCCGGTTTAGCGAATCGTAATTGTAAGTGACTTTCGTGCCGTTGGCGGTGGTGGATTCCGTCGTCTTGAGATTGCCAAAGCCGTCGTAAGTGTAGGTCAACGTCCCTTGCGGCGTGGCCTTGGTCAGCAAGCGGTCGCGCAAATCGTAGGTGTAGGAGTTCGTGCCGCTGGCATCCACCATGTTCGTGCGCTGGCCGGTGGGTGAATAAGCGAACGTCACCTTGTAACCGTTGACTGAACTCTTGTTCGTCAGGCGGTTTAGTGCGTCATATTGATTGGTGATGACGCTGCCGTTGAAATTGGTCAGCCGCGTAAGATTGCCAATGGCATCGTAACCAAAGGTCTGTGCTTGCGCTCCGGGCAAACTTTCCTTCGTTCTGCGGCCAAGCGCGTCATACTCGAATTTGTTGGTGCGATTGAGCGTGTCAATTTGTTGGAGCAAATTGCCGACTTCATCATGAACATAGCGGGTCGCCATTGCCTGCGCCGTGCCGAAGGCGTTGGTGACGGCGGTTAATCTTCCGAGCGCGTCAAAGCCAAACCGCGTGACAATCCCGGCTTGGTTGGTGGAACTGATTTTTCTGTCCAAACCATCGTAGCCGGTGCTTTCGCTCGTGCCGTCGGGATAGAGGATTTGGGTTTGGCGGTTGAGCGGGTCAAAAACATAGGTGTAGGTCCTGCCGAGAAAATCCACCATGTTGGTTTGATTGCCGTTGGCGTCGAAGGCAAAGCGTGTCACCTGTCCGAGCGCATTGGTCAAGGCAATGCGCCGTCCCGCCGCGTCGTAAGCATAGCGCGTGATGAGTTCCGTTATGGTGGCTGGCAAAAATCCACCCGAGGGGATGACTTCGGCCTGAATCGAACGCGCCAAGCGCCCGGCGGTGTTGTAGGCGCTGGCAGTATAATTGCCGTCGGGGAACGTGGTGCGGGTTAATCGTCCGAGTGAATCGTAAGTGTAAGTGGTCGTGCGCCCGGCGCGATCCACGCTGCTGATTTTGCGCCCTTCGACATCGTAAGTGAATCGTTCAGAAAGCCCATCGGCGTAAGTGGTGTTGGTCAACAATCCAACGGCATCGTAATCGAACCGATTGGTGCGTCCCAACGCATCCACGGTTTGGAATTCTTTGCCAAGGCCACTGTAAAAGACGCGGTTGGTGAAGCCGCCGCCATCAATGGTTTTAGCTTGCCGGTTGGCCGCGTCGTATTCCCATTGCGTCAGCACATTGCCCGCCGCGCGTGTCTTGGTTTCGCTCAGGCGATTGCCGTTGGCATCGTAGGTGTAAGTCGTTTCGTTGCCCTGCGCGTCCGTCAGCTTGGTGAGATAACCGAACGCATCATACTCGCAGCGGGTAATGGCTTCTTCCGGGAGCCCGGCGGCGTTGGTTTCGGTGATGCGATTGCCTTGGAAATCGTATTCGCAAAGCGTGACGACGCCGAGCGCGTTGGCGGTGTAAGTGAGATTGCCGTTGAAGTCGTATTCGTTGGTCGTGCCGTTGCCGCGCGCGTCCACCGTCACGAGCGGCTGGCCGAAGTCGTTGTAGGTGGCCGACAGGGTTGCCCCGATCTCAGTGGTGACATCGGTGAGATTGTCATTGCTGTCATAATCGTAAGTGGTGGTTTCTCCGGCGGGATTGGTTTCGGCAGTTTTGCGCCCTTGTTCGTCATATTCATAGTTGCTCAACGCGCCCGAAGCATCGCGCACACTGGCAAGCTGCCCCGCATCGGTGAACGTCTGCACGGTGGAATTGCCCGCCCGGTCAATGATGATTTGCCGTCGGCCCGGGGTGTCGTAGAAGTAAGTCGTGCCGCGCCCCAGCGCGTCCAAGTTTTTTGCCAATCGTCCCGCGCCGTCGTATTCGTAACGCGAGGTAACAATGCCACGCGGGTCGGTGATGGCGGTCAGGTGATTCGGGAATGCAGTATTCGTGTAGGCGTAGGCCGTGTGCTCATACACTGGCGAACTCCGCTGAATCAGCCGCGCCACGTTGGTCAAATTGCCGTTGTCGTCGTAAGCGAAAGTCAGCGCGGGTGAGCCGGACGTGTCCAGCGCAATCGGGTCGTAAATCTCGGTGATGCGATTGTCGCCATCGCGGGTGAAGGCAATTTGTTTGCCGGTGGAATGAAAAATCCCCGAATAACCATAGCTCACCGTGTTGTTGTTACGGTCGGCTTTCCAAGCAACCGTGCCGTCGCCATTGAACCCGTAGCGGGTGCCGTCGGGCGCGGTGAAAACAAATTGGGTAAAGCTCGGATTGTAGTCATTCAAATTGCCGCCTTGAACGACGCGCACCGGGGAATTTTGCCACCCGGAAAAATTGTAATCATCATAGCCGACGTTGGTGGGCGTCGGGTTGATTTCCAACCCGCCTTGGCTGCCACCCACGGAGACGAACGAAAGCCGCCCGCGATTGCCTTGTTGATAACGCGGGATAACGGAACTGTTGATGGTCGGCGCGTAAACGCTGCCGTTGCGGAACTCCGCGATGGGCCGGAAATAAAACTGTTCGCTCTCGCTCAAGCTGACGGTGATGAGATGTCCCGCAGTATCGTCAGCCCAGTAGGTAAGCCCCGAGCGACGGCCCGTCCACCCCGTCGCCAGACTCATGTTCCGTTCGATCTTGATGGCCTCGTAATCCAGCCGCCCGTTCGGGCCAAAGCTGCCGCCGCTGTAACCGCGTGAATCGTATTGGCGATTCACTGTGATGGGCAAGCCCGCCACTGGAATTTGCGAATCGGTGGAAGCGAGCGTGACCTGGCCCACGTTCGTCGGCCAGTTCACGGTGATGTTGATCGGCTCGGACGCGAGGCTGTAATTGTTGGGGTCATCGGTGACGGCGACGGCGCGCAAAGCCAGATTGCCAGCAAACACGCTTTTCCAGTTCAGACTCAAGGGCGAGCCGGTGGCTTCGCCAATCAACGTGCTGTTGGCATACAGCAACACCTGCGTCACGCTGCCGCTGCCGCAAGTGGCCGCAGCTTGCAACAGGATATTCGTCGGCACGGTGTATTCCCCGCCGGCGCCCGGCGCGGTGAGCGCGACTGAAATCGTGGGATTGACGCCGATGGTGACTTCACTGCTGTTGGTGTATTGGCCGTCGCTGGCGGAAAGTTGCAACACATAAATGCCGTCGCTGCCAAACGTGGCCGCGGTGTTCGTCACCCCGGCGTTGCCAAACGTCACGCTGCCCGGCCCGCTGATTTTGCTCCAGTTGGTGAAGCGTGTCCCGCCACCCGTCAAACCATCATCAATCACCACGCCCTGCAACGTGGTGGACGAAGCCGTAATGACTTGCTGCGTTCCCGCGAACACGAACGGGGCAGAGTTGATGTTGTAGGTCGCCGTGGCAACTGCACTTTCATCATAGTTCTGCTTGAAGGCTTTGGCCTTGAGCGTGGTGATTTTATCCAGAGACACGCTGCCGCCGCTGGAAATGAAATTGTCAAAGACGGTCGGCGGGTTGCCGTCAGTGGTGTAGTAAATCAATGCGCCGTCGGTGGCGCAGGTGATGACGACATTCGTTGGCAACGCATAACTGCCGCCGCCCGGCGTGAAAACCGGCGCGGCGACCGTCAGCGTAGCGACAGGCCCAATGGCGGCGGCAAAGAAAGAGTTCTGGTTGGTGGGGCGGGTGAAATCGAACGTGGTCTGGCCCACGCTGCCAGTGGTAAGGCGATACCACCCGGCCAGATCAGGCATCAAATTTGGCGTCCAGAGGATGACGTGGGCATTGGTGGACGCCGCGCCGCTCAACGTCACCCGCACCGTGTTGGTAGTGGGAAACGTCGGCGGGTTGATGATTAGCTGCGCCAGCACTGCGGGCGGCAAGGCCAGGTAGACAGCGAAGAAACAGCAGAGTGCCCGGTGGAATGGATTTGGTGTTTTCATATTCCCGATTCTTTTTTGCTGGAATCCCGTGCGGCTGATTCCAGCCTTCTTTGGCTTTTGGTTGTTGGTTTCAGAATGCAAGCCCAATGCCGTTTCAGATTTTGATTGCTCTGGCCGCTTCTCGTCACGGTCAACGTGTTTGTCTTCATTCCCGTTTCATCTGAAATTTGGCAAACCACCGGCGATTTGAAAAGATAAATACTCTATCATTACTTGGGTGTCTATTATGACTTGCCGGTTCTTACGTTGGCATTGTGCCAAAATCCACAATAGGCAAGTCCCTGATTGCACGATTGCGGGAATTGAGGAAACGTCATTCCCTTTCACAAGAGCAATTCAGCGAGCTTTCGGGAATTAGTTACAAGTATTATCAATTGGTGGAAGGTGGCAGACGAATTGACATGCGGATTTCCACGCTGCAAAAACTGGCATTGGCCTATGGTGTCCAAGTGCATGAATTGCTGGCACCCGAAACGCCGGACACCCGTATTTCAAGGCAAATTCCGTCAAAGCGTAGAGGCCGTCCCCCGGCGAAAAAGAGAGAAACAAGGGCAACTGTTCAAAAGCGATAGTGGGCCGTCTTCGCCATCTGCCACGCTACCGCTGAAATCCCATTCCATTAAGCCACTTAGAAAGCACACAGCTTCATGGCCGGACATGCGTTGCGTCATCCGGTTTGACTTTCACCACCTGAAAGAGGCCGGATTCTTGCGCTATACGGTCAGGGACGGTTTTTTTGCTGATGGGGTGGATTACACCGAACACGTCAAAACCCAGGCCAGACCGACTGGAATCCTGATTTTCTTAAGATTCCCCAAGTGTTCTGGTTTTGTCCTCTTTACCACCCATTTCAGACGACCAAAGACAACCGATTCTAAAAGGCGGATTTCCCTAAAACAATTGATTGCCTTGATGATTTTTAATGCCGAAGCCAATTTGAGAATGGTGCGCGTGGCGGGGGTCGAACCCACAACCTTCGGCTTCGGAGGCCGACACTCTATCCAATTGAGCTACACGCGCAACTTGGAGGAGAATACGCAGCCCCGTGACCCGGCTCAATGTGTTTTTCGCCGCCTTTTCGCGGGAACGACAGGTGGTGGTCGCCGGAAGTGTTGTCCAATTCAGGTTCTTACTCTTAATCTTGTTCTTAATCTTAATCCCCCGAACCGGAGCTTAAGAAAAAGATTAAGCTTACGATTAAGCCCGGACTCCGAAGTTGGCGCACGGCAATCAACGTCGGGCAGGCTTTCCAGCCTGCCAGTGCGGGCGACTTTCCTGTCGCCCGTTCCTCGAAACACCGGACTGGAAAGTCCGGTGTACCGGCAGGCTGGAAAGCCTGCCCGACGGGCGCAACGGCGCTACGGTTCCCCTTCAACTTCGGAGTTCGGGCTAAGAATGGGCACGGTGAGCGGCAGTTCCAATCACACCCGATTACCCGGCGGTTGAATTTACTTTCCCCCCGGTTTCGTCCAAGCTCGCCGATGATGCATCTGGTACAGATCACTCCCGGCGCGGGCGCGATGTATTGCGGGAACTGTTTCCGCGATAACGCGCTCGTCCGCGAATTGCGCGGTCTTGGCCACGAAGTCACGATGGTGCCGCTCTACCTGCCGCTCACGCTGGATGAAGCGGACGAGAGCGCCACCACGCCCATCTTCTTCGGCGGCATCAGCGTTTATCTCGAACAAAAATCCAGTCTCTTCCAACGCGCCCCGCAATGGCTGCGTCGCTTGTTGGCCTCGCGGAAACTGCTGGCGTGGGCCGGATCGCGCGCCGCCAAAACCAAAGCCGCCGAGGTCGGCGACATGATGCTCTCGATGTTGCGCGGCGAGGAGGGACGCCAGGCGCGCGAACTGGACGAACTCATCGCCTGGCTCAAGACGCAAACCCAACCGGACGTGATCTGCCTGTCGAACGCCTTGCTCGTCGGGCTGGCGCGAAAGCTCAAAGCGGAGTTGGGTGCGGCAGTGATCTGCACCTTGCAGGGCGAGGACGCCTTTCTCGACGGCCTGCCGGATTCGCATCGCGAGGCAGCGTGGCAGCTTTTGCGCGAGCGCGCGGCGGACGTGGATCGTTTCATCGCCCCGAGCCGTTACTTTGGCGACTTGATGGCCCGGCGGCTTGGTTTGCCGGCAGAAAAGGTTTCCGTCGTTTACAACGGCATCAGTCTGGACGGCTACGAAATCCGAAATCCGAAATCCGAAATCCGAAATTCAACCGCGCCCGTGCTCGGTTATCTGGCGCGCATGTCCAAGGACAAAGGTTTGGACACGCTCGTCGAGGCCTACATCCTGTTGA
Organism: uncultured Bifidobacterium sp.; assembly: GCA_964594985.1. Taxonomy (GTDB): domain Bacteria; phylum Verrucomicrobiota; class Verrucomicrobiia; order Limisphaerales; family JADLHS01; genus JADLHS01. The sequence continues at coordinate 228,477 of CAZQNQ010000002.1, read as the reverse complement.
AGCAACGCGGCAATGTGCCGCGCCTCAAACTTCAGATCGGCGGCAGTTGCGGGCCGGGCGATGAGTCATTCGTGAAGTCATTGCGCAAACGATTGGCCGAGGCGGGCTACATCGGCGAAGTGGCCTTTTTCCCAAACTTGTCGCGGGCGGAGAAGCTTGATTTTTTGCGCGGGCTTACGGTCTTTTCCGTGCCCGCACTTTACGGTGAAGCCTTCGGGCTTTATCTCATCGAAGCGATGGCGGCGGGCATTCCGGTGGTGCAACCACGTCACGCCGCGTTCCCGGAACTGATCGAAGCCACCGGCGGCGGAGTTCTCTGCGAACCCGGCGATGCAAAATCGCTGGCGGACAAGATTGAAGAATTGTTGTTGAACCCGACGCAGGCCCAGGCCCTCGGCGCGGCGGGCGCAACCGCAGTTCGCGCCCGGTTCACCACCGCCGCGATGGCCCAGGAGCAGTTGCGCGTTTTTGAAATCGTAAATCCCAAATCGTAAATCTAAAATCCCGTCATGGCTTACCAATTCAAGATCCGCCGCCTCGTCGAGTTCAGCGACACGGACATGGCCGGCATCGTGCATCACGCCGTGTATTTCCGGTACATGGAAGCCGCCGAGCACGCGTTCTTCCGCTCGCTGGGATTGACCGTTGCGCCGCCGAAAACACCGGCCTCAGTCGGCTGGCCGCGCGTACATACGGAAGCCGATTTCTCCGCCCCGCTCCGGTTTGAAGACGAGGTGGAAATCCAACTGCTGGTCGCCGAGAAGAAATCCAAGGCGCTGACCTACGCGTTTCGGCTGCGCAAATTGAACGCAACCAAGCCCCACGAAGTCGCCCGCGGCAAGATCACCGTGGTTTGCATCAAAATGAGCAACGGCCTGATGAAGGCGACGAGCATCCCCAAAGCCATCGCGGACAAAATCCAAGTCGCCCCCGCGCGCTTGCTCAAGTGAAGTCGTCCTTGAAGTTTTAACCACGGATGGACACGGATAAACACGGATGAGAGGGCTTTCACGCGAATGTCGCTAATTACCGCGAAAGGAAAATGGCTTCGCTAAAATTTGCGCCAGAAACTTTTCCCCAATCCGTGTTTATCCGTGTCCATCCGTGGTTGAATTCACCCTTAGTAAGTCGGCTTCGGCAGGGTGCGCCACGAATCCACCACGCCGTTTATGAAGGTGATCTCCGCGCTGACATAGGTGCGCGGCTGATAATCCGAGACCGGCGCCCGGCTGTAATACGGCCAGTAGCGGGTTTCCTCCATCCAGCCGCCGTGATAAAGCCAGAAGAGGACCAGCCCGCGCTGATCTTCCTGCTGCAACACCTGCGATGGCTTGCCCCAGGCGATGTACACCGCATCCGGCGTCATGCCGCGCCGGACCTGGCCGGCGTTGACCAGCGATTGCATTTCCGGCGGCATCGCCGCAAACGCGGACGCGCGTTCCCGGCGGCGCGATTCAACGGAACTGGTGGCGCATCCCGCCAGCGTCAACACCGCAACGAGTAACAACAAAGTTCGTCTCACAATTCATCGGACGATACCAGCGCGCCGTCATTCAGTCTTGGAGAAAAGTTCGCTGACAATCGAATTGCTGGCCGTTTGGTTCGTCGTTACAGTCGCGCATTATGAACTGGATCACCTACGCGTTGCTCACGGTCGTCTCCTGGGGCGTCTATGGCGTTCTTCTGCACAAGGGCCGCAGTCACATGCCAATGGGGCCGGAAACCGCGCACGCAGGGCTGAAGGCGTTCCTATTCGTCTGTATTGCGTACGCGTTGATCGGCCTCGCCACGCTGGCACTGCTGAAATTGCGCGGCACGAACTGGAGCTTCACCGGTGGCGGCATCCAATGGAGTCTCATCGCGGGCGGCGCAGGAGCGATTGGTGCCTTCACACTGGTGCTGGCGCTCGGAGCGGCGGCGCAAATCTTCAAAGGAGCGGCCGCCGCCGCAGTCATGCCCATCGTTTTTGCCGGTGCGCCCATCGTCAATACCATCGTCGCCATGGCCGTGCATCCGCCGGCGGGTGGCTTGAAATCCCTGCCCCTGCCCTTCGTGCTGGGCTGCGTAATGGCGGCCACCGGAGCATTCCTCGTCGCCAAATTTGCGCCCTCAAACATTGGCAGCACGCCACCTCCCGCCGCTGCCACGCCAACGGCTCCGACAACTCCGTCCACCTCCAAATAATCAACCCATGGCCGACAGCGTGCATCCCGACCGCGCGGCCATCGAGTCGGCGCAACTCGAACAACTCCGCTCGCTCGTCGCCGAGCTGATTCCGGCCAACAAGTTTTACACGCAAAAACTCCAGGCGGGCGGCGTCGGCTTTGATGTCGCCTCGCTCACGGATTTTTCAGCACGCTTTCCGTTCACGACGAAACCCGAACTCGTCGCCGACCAACAAGCCCACCTGCCCTACGGCACAAATCTCACCTACCCGCTGAACCGCTACACGCGTTTCCACCAGACCAGCGGCACGAGCGGCGCACCGCTGCGCTGGCTCGACACGCCGGAGAGTTGGGACGCGATGATTGAAAGTTGGTCAGAGGTTTTCGCAGCGGCGGGAGTCAAAGCTGGCGACCGCGTCATGTTCGCGTTTTCGTTTGGCCCGTTCCTTGGCTTCTGGCTCGCATTTGAATCCGCCGAACGACTTGGCTGTCTCTGCCTGCCCGGCGGCGGACTGAGCAGCGCGGCGCGGTTACGCTTGATGCGCGACAACAAAGCAAATGTCCTCTGCTGCACGCCGACTTACGCGATCCGGTTGGCTGAAGTCGCCGCGACGGAACACATCGAAATCGCTGCGCTCGGCGTGAAGACCCTCATCGTCGCCGGCGAACCCGGCGGCAGCATCCCGGCGACGCGGGCGAAGCTCGAATCGCTCTGGCCCGGTGCGCGCATTTTCGATCATCACGGCATGACGGAAGTCGGCCCGGTGACGCACGAATGTCCCGCACAGCCGGGCATTCTTCACGTCATTGAGTCAGCTTACTTCGCGGAGGTCGTTGATCCCGTCACCGGCAAACCGGCCACAAGTGGCGAATTGATTCTCACCACGCTCACGCGCACCGGCTCGCCGTTGTTGCGCTATCGCACGGGAGACTTGGTGAAGTGCGAGGGGAGAGGGGCGAAGTGCGAGTGTGGGCGCAGCAGCCTGCGGCTTGCGGGCGGCATTCTCGGGCGCGTGGATGACATGGTCATCGTGCGCGGCGTGAATGTTTATCCGACGGCAGTGGAGGAAATCCTACGTCGCTTCGCCAACGTGGCGGAGTATCAAGTTCACGTCACCAAGAACGGCGCGCTCACCGAGTTGCGGCTGGAAATCGAACCCGCGGACCGCTGCGCCGATGTCAGCGTATTAAAGACCAACGTGCGCCAGGCTTTGGAAACCGCCTTCAACCTGCGCATCCCGGTCGAAACCGTCGCACCTGGATCACTGCCACGCTTCGAGATGAAGGCCAAACGCTGGATTCACGGCTGAAGTCGCCGCCGGGTTACCTACATGAATTTTCCGCCCTCGGAACTGAATTTTCCGAACCACCGCGCGTCAGCCAAGGCGATGATTTTCAGAATCGGTCGTGTATTGATCATGCTGCTCGGCATGGGATTTCTGCCCGGCAACCTTCCCGCGCAAACTTCGCGCGCGACGGCGGCGGAAACGCTCACCGTGCCGCCGGGTTTCCGGGTGGAATTGTTGCGCTCCGCCGAGCCGCACGAAGGTTCGTGGATTTCCATGGCCGTTGACCCCAAGGGACGCTTGATCATTTCGCCGCAGGAAGATCAGCGTCCGCTGCTCCGAATCTCGTTCGACCGCAAGGGACACATTGCGCACATCGAGCCGATTCCCGCGCCGGTGCGCCAGGCGATGGGCATGTGTTACGCGTTCGATAGTCTTTACGTCAACGGCCACGGCCCAGGCGGCACGGGGTTGTATCGCCTGATGGATACAAACCGCAACGACCAGTTCGACACCAACGAAGTCCGCCTGCTGAAAAAATTCCAAGGCGAAGGCGAACATGGCTACCACGCCGTTGTCGCCGGACCGGACAAAAAGATTTACGTGATGAACGGCAATCACACCAAACCGCCCGAGGGAATTTCGCCCCATTCGCCGTTCAAAAATTATCAGGAAGATTTTCTGCTGACACGCCAATGGGACGCCAACGGGCACGCGGTCGGCGTGCTCGCGCCCGGCGGCTACATCACGCGCGCCGATCCTGGCGGCAAGGATTGGGAATTGTTGCTGGGCGGTTTTCGCAACTCGTATGACTTCGATTTCAGTCCTGCTGGCGAAATGTTCACGTTCGACAGCGACATGGAATGGGACTGGGGACTGCCGTGGTATCGGCCCACGCGCATCCTCCATTGCGTCACGGGCGGCGAGTACGGCTGGCGTTCCGGCACATCGAACGAGCCGGAATACTACGCGGACACGTTGCCGCCAGTGGTCAACATCGGGATCGGCTCGCCGACCGGCGTAAAATTTGGCACGAAGAGCAAGTTCCCGAAAAAATACCAACAAGCGTTGTTCGCAATGGATTGGTCCTATGGCCGCATCTTTGCCGTGCATCTTCAGCCGCACGGCGCGAGCTACACCGGCACGCCCGAGGAATTTCTCAAAGGCAAACCGCTCAACGTGACTGACCTCGAATTTGGCAAGGACGGCGCGATGTATTTCATCACTGGCGGACGCGGCACACAGTCGGGTTTGTATCGCGTCAGTTACGACGCCAAAACGGCTGGCAAAGCTACTGCTGAACCAGCCCAGCCGACGCGAAAGGAATTGAAGCAAGCGGCCCAAGCCCGAGCCGTGCGGAAGAAACTGGAGGCATTCCACGGCAAAGTGGATGCGAAGGCGATTGATTTTGCGTGGCCACATCTGGCAAGCGACGACCGTTTCCTCCGCAACGCTGCGCGCATCGCCATCGAGTGGCAGCCGGTCGCGCAATGGCAGCAACGAACGCTCGCTGAAACGAACGCCCAGGCCGCGCTCACCGCCTTGCTGGCGCTCGCCCGTTGCGGCGGCACCGAAACGCAAGGCGACCTGCTCCGCGCGTTGGGAAAGTTTCCGCTGGCCTCGATGAGCGAGGATTTGCAACTGGAAAAATTGCGCGTGATCGAGTTGAGTTTCATCCGGCAGGGACGGCCCGCTCCCGAACTCGCCAAGCTCGCCGTGGAAAAACTCGACGCGCACTATCCGTCCGCCAGCGAAAAGGTGAATCGCGAGTTGGTGCAGTTGCTGATTTATCTCAACGCCCCGGAGGTCATCGCCAAAACCCTCGCGCTATTGGACCAAGCCCCGACGCAGGAGGAGCAGATCCATTACATCTTTCACCTGCGCAACGTGAAATCCGGTTGGACGCCCGCGCAGCGCGAGAAGTATTTCAGTTGGTTCGTCAACACGCGCCAAGGTGGTCGCCCGGAAGTCACTTATCCCAACGGCGCGGCTTACCACGTCTGGACGAATCAAGCCCACGCCAGCCGGGCGCATCCGCCGGAATTGCTGCACTGGTTCAAGGAGGCGGGCCGCGAATACGGCGATGGCGCGAGCTTCACGAAATATCTCATCAACATCCGCAAGGACGCCGCCGCGACGTTGACCAGCGCCGAGCGCGCCGCCGTGCAACCGTTGCTGGAAATCAACCTGGACGGGCCGGCGTGGAAAGCGGTGAAGGAACGTCAGTTCGTCAAGGAATGGACGACCGGCGACCTCGAACCGCGCTTGGGCGAGGTGGCGCACGACCGTAATTTTGAAAACGGCAAGGCCGCGTTCAATGACGCGCAATGCGTGCTCTGTCATCGCTTCGCCAACGAAGGCGGCTCGGTCGGCCCGGAATTATCCGGCGTCGGCAGCAAGTATTCTTTGCGCGACATCCTCGAAGCCATCACCGAGCCTTCCAAAGTCATCTCGGATCAGTTTCAGACTTACAACATCTGGAAAAAGGACGGCGACGATGTGTCCGGACGCATCACCGACGAGAACGCGGAACGGCTCATCGTGATGCCCAGCATGCTCGCGCCGGAAGTGACCGTGGAAGTGCCGCTCGCCGAAATCGCCAAACGCGAGCCGGCGAAGGCCTCCGCCATGCCGACCAGCCTCTTGGATCAGTTGTCGGAGGAGGAGGTTCTCGACCTGCTGGCCTACCTCCAAGCCGGAGGACAAAAGGATGCCGCCAATTTCAAAAGCAAAACCTCGTCACCATGAAAGTGAATTTGATTCTTGCACTGTTTCTTGCTGCTGCCATCGGCTGGGCGGCGGAAAATGAAACCGGCCTTCAATCTCTCTTCAATGGCCGCAACCTCACCGGCTGGACAGGCGATCCGAAATTATGGTCGGTTCAAAACGGCGTCATCATCGGGCGGACCACGGCGGAACATCCCATCAAGGAAAACACGTTTCTGATCTGGACCAACGGCACGACTGTGGATTTTGAACTGCGGTTGGAATACAAGCTCACGGCCAACAACAGTCAGGGCTTCGCCAATTCCGGCGTGCAATATCGCAGCAAGATTTTGAACGCGACGAATTGGAGCGTTGGCGGGTATCAGGCCGACCTCGAAGCGGGACCGAATTATTCCGGCATCCTCTACGACGAACGCGGCGGCGCGGGCAATCGTGGCATCATGGCCGGGCGCGGCGAAAAAGTCGTCTGGGATTCGACCGGCAAGAAACAAACGGTCGGCAGCGTGGGCCAATCCGCCGCCATCCAGGCCGCCATCAAACCGGACGATTGGAACGAATACGTCATCATCGCCAAAGGCCATCACCTGCAACACTTCATCAACGGCCACCTGACCGTGGATGTCACGGACGAGTGCGAAAGCCAGGCCCTGAAATCCGGCGTGCTCGCCCTGCAACTGCATGTTGGCCCGCCCATGACCGCGCAATTCCGCGCCCTCCGCCTCAAAGAACTTTGAGCCGTCACGCGCAAAACTCCCACTCGCTTTGCGCGCCGCCGTATTGCAAGCTGGACGCCCATGAACATCGGCATCAACACCTTTCTGTTCACGTCGCCGTTCACCAACCGCAGCACGAAACTGTTCGCCCAGTTTGCGCGCTGGGGCTTCGACTGCGTCGAGATCGCCGTCGAACAACCGCAGCACATCAACCCAGCACAAGTGAAGCGTGAGTTGAAAAAACACGGCCTGCGCCCCGGCCCGGTGTGCGCGTGTTTCCCACCGAACCGCGACCTGCGCGGCACGAAAGCGCAGCAAAAGAACGCGGTGGATTATGTCTGTCGGCTTGTGGATCTCACTGTGTTGCTGGGCTCGTCCGGGGTGGCCGGGCCGATGTATTCCGCCACCGGGCGCGCGGGGGCGGTTGAACCAAACGAACGCCGCAAGCAATGGGCGACTGTCACCAAACATCTGCGCCGCATCTGCAACTACGCCGAGGCGCGCGGCAAAAAGATTTTCATCGAACCGCTGAACCGGTTCGAGACGGATTTTCTCAACACGGTGGCTCAAGGCTTGGAACTCATCGAAGCCGTCGGCAGTCCGGCGTTGCAACTGCATCTCGACACGTTCCACATGAACATCGAAGAGAAATCGCAGGCGGCGGCAATCCGCAAGGCCGGCAAGCATCTCGGCCACTTCCACGCGTGCGGGAGCGATCGCGGCACGCCCGGCGGCGATCACACGGATTGGAAAGGCATTGCCGCGGCATTGAAAGCCGTTGGCTACGAAGGCGACGTCGTCATCGAATCTTTCACCCAAGACGTGAAAGTCATCGCCCGCGCCGCGGCGATTTGGCGCAAGATCGAACCGAGCCGCGAAGACATCGCCGTGAAAGGATTGAAATTTTTGCGCCGCGCCTTGAAATGAATTGTTGGAGTTCAAGCTTTAGCTTGTTGGGCACGCCGCGTTTTACCGGCAAACTGGAGCGTCCTGCAAAAAGCGGGTCGAAAACGAGGTGCTGGCAAAAGGCCCCTCACCCCGGCCCTCTCCCCATCGGATGAGGAGAGGGTGGCCGCAGGCCGGGTGAGGGGAATTCGTTTCCGCCAAACATTTTGAAACTGTTCTAAAGCGTGAACGCCAACTAAACTGAACCCCTCCGCTATATGAGAAAACTGCTTTTCACCCTGCTGGTTGCCGTGACGCTTCCGGCCCTTGCCGCCGACAAAAAGATCGTATTCATCGCCGGCAAACCGAGCCATCGCCCCGGCGAACACGAACATCGCGCCGGCTGCCTGTTGCTCCAGTCCTGTCTGGCGAATGTCCCGGGCGTGACCTCCGTGGTTTACACCAACGGCTGGCCGACGGATGCGAAGGCTTTTGACGGTGCCGCCACCGTGGTGCTTTACAGTGATGGCGCGGGCGGGCATCCGTTCCTCCAGGAAGATCACCTTCAGACTATTGGCGCGCTGATGGACAAAGGTGTCGGGCTGGTGCTGCTGCATTTCGCCGTCGAGCCGACCAGGGAGAAGGGCCAGAAGGAATTTCTCGACTGGGTCGGCGGCGCGTTTGAGATCAACTGGTCGGTGAATCCGCACTGGGAAGCCGACTTCGCGAAACTGCCGGCGCATCCGATTGTGCGCGGCGTGAAACCGTTTCAGAGCAATGACGAGTGGTATTTCAACATGCGCTTCGCCGAGGCCATGAAAGGCGTGACGCCGATCCTCAGCGCCGTGCCGCCCGCCAGCACCACGAATCGCAACGACGGCCCGCACGAAAACAATCCCTCCGTGCGCCAGATGGTCGCGCGCGGCGACACTCAACATGTGGGCTGGGCGTTTGAGCGACCGAACGGCGGACGCGGCTTCGGCTTCACCGGCGGGCACTTCCACAAGAATTGGGGCAACGAAAACCAACGGCGCGTGGTGTTGAACGCGATTCTGTGGACCGCGCAGATGGAAGTTCCCGCCACCGGCGTACAAAGTTCGGTGTCCGACGAACAACTGGCGGCAAACCTCGACGACAAGCGCGACCGGCGGCCGGCGAAGTAAGGCAGGCTTTCCAGCCTGCCGGTGCACCGGACTTTCCAGTCCGGTGTTCCGCCGCACCGGGCGACTGGAAAGTCGCCCGCACTGGCAGGCTGGAAAGCCTGCCCTACGATGGGGGGGGCATCACGTCGGCTTCGGATTTTGGTTTGAACGGTGGGTTGCCCCCCAGTTCCACGCTGCGATTCTCCGCGGCCTTTGCGCCTCCGCGTTTCTTCCCTCGAGTTTAGAGCGTACTGCAAAAAGAATGGCGAAAACTCTGGTCGGACGGGCGGCCCTCACCCCGTCCCTCTCCCCATCCGATGGGGAGAGGGTGGCCGCAGGCCGGGTGAGGGGATTTTGTTGCCGACATTCTTTTTGAGAACTGTTCTATCCGGTTTAGCGCGACGCCTTGGTCGCCACGAACGCATAGCGGGCGTGGGTGAAGCCATTGACCATCTTGTCGAAGTAGTATTTGAAGCCGCGCGACAACACGACGCGTTTGACCGTAAGCTTCAAGCCCGCCTGCTCGAACATCTCGCGATACTCGCTCAATGCGAAGCCCGTCGCGGGCAGCGCTCCGGGTTTGGCGCCGCGCGCCGGATTCGACTTGAGCTTCAACAGCGGACGCACCGGTTCGCGGATGGCGATGAATTGCCCGCCCGGCTTCAGCACGCGGCACACTTCGCGCAACACCCGCAACGGACTGACCGCGCGATGCAACGCATCCGAACAGACGACGAAATGAAATTGATTCGCCGGGAGGTCCAGCCGGCTGTAATCCGCCGGCATCCGCGTGATCTTGGCCTCCTTCGCCTTGAGCAGTTTGAAGACGCGCGGCGCTTCGGTCTTGAGCAGATGCGCCGAAACATCCGTCGCGAGCACTTCCACCACGGTGGGCAGCTTCGACAATTCCGCGCTGAACCACGCGCACCCCGCGCCGATCTCCAGCACGCGCCCGCGAAAATCCAGGTCGCAGGTCTGGGTGAGGAACGGGATGAACTTGGGGAAATCCTGCTTCACGCAACGCAACCACTCGGCCCGGCTGGGAAACTCTTCGCCCGGATACGTCATCTCGGCCCGCTCAATCAGCATCAGGGGCAGGTCAATCTTCCTTTCAATGAATCTGGATCCGGTCGCGCTCACGTGTTTGAGAAGTTAAGAAGCGTTCGCGGCGGGCGCAAATGGTTTCGCCGCAACCACTCAAAAAAGTGCGACTCCCGCCACGGCATCAAACACGCAGGCATTAGAAAGATCCATCCGCAGCACAACTTTTTGACCCGCGGTCAGCCTGGCATCTGCGTCAGCGGTGACGCTGAACTCACGATGGCACCACGCCACCGTGCACAGTGTCTGCGATCCCGTGAACTGGCTGCGAAGCACCACCGCCTCCATCAAATCGCCCGGCTGGGCGGCGGCCGGGTCGCTGAGCAAACGAATCGCGGTGGCTCGAACACCCAGCAAGATGGAACGCCCCAGGTGCGCGCCAAACCATTTCTCCCGCCATGAGCCGAGTGGCAGGAGGAAGCGCAGCGATGGGTCGTAGGGATCCGTTTCCCTGCCGAGAAGAACCAGTTGCCCTTCATATTGCCCCACCGTGCCGGAGAACAGGTTCATCGCCGGCGAACCGATGAACTCGGCGACAAATGTATTGGCCGGCTGATCGTGGACCTGACGCGGGATGCCGACCTGCTGCAATTTGCCTCGGCGCAGCACCGCGACGCGATCGCCCACCGCGAGGGCTTCGCCCTGGTGATGCGTCACCCAGATCAGCGTGGTGGCCAGACGCTCCCGGAGCGCCACCAGTTCGGTCTGCAGCTGCAGGCGCAACGGTTCGTCGAGATTGGCGAACGGCTCGTCGAGCAGCAGGATTTTCGGTTTCCGGACCAACGCCCGCCCCAGCGCGACGCGCTGCCGTTCGCCACCCGAAAGTTTCGCCGGCGGACGATCCAGACAATGCGCCACGCCGAGCAGGTCGGCGGTTTCGCGCACACGTTTAATTATCTCTGCCCTGGCCACCCCGCGCAGCTTCAGACCGAAGGCGATGTTTTCAAACGCGGTGAAATGGGGGAAGAGTGCGTGCGATTGAAAGACCATCGCCACATCGCGCGCCTGCGGCGACTGCGGTGTGACGTTCTTGCCATTGAAACGGATCTGACCACGGTCGGGCGTTTCCAGGCCGGCGATGAGCCGGAGCAACGTCGTCTTCCCGCTGCCCGACGGTCCGACGATGGTGAGCCATTCGCGATCGGCGATGGCCAGCGAGAAACGCCGGACCGCCGCCACGCGCTTGCCGGAGGCGGGGGCGTAAATCTTTTTGATGTCTTCAAGAACGATGTTCGGCACGAGGGGAATTGTTATTTTTTGCGACCGGCCAAGTCGAGCGGGAAGAAATGACGCATCAAGCCAAGGGAAGGCCAGTTGACTTGAATTGTTTCGGGAAACTCCGCGCGCTGGCGTAAAGCACCGCAGCTGCCGTGACCGTCATCCACCCCAACCTCAGGCATTCACTCCCTGGCCATCAAATCGAGGCAAGGCCAGAATCTTGTCACCAAACGCGAACGACAACCGAACAGCAAAGCGCCAAGTCCGAATAAACTAAGCATGCTTGGTTCAGGGACGGTTTGAGTGGAAAACTGGATGTAGTCCAAATAGCCCGCCCCTTGAAATCTCAATTCGCCCGTCTGTCCTGCAAATGAAGAAACATCCCCACCCCAAATCGGACGACCATTGGCTGTAGTGCCAACATTGAACAATGGAATGGTGTTGCCACCAAATAAGAGACTAAAACCGAGCGAAAAAGGATTATTTGATAAAAGGCGAATTGATTGTGTGCCTGACGGGATTGTGCCTGTTTGGGCGATTGCAGCGCCAACCGAGGCTTGAGGATTGTTCGGATCGAGACCCGCTTGCAAGACGAGATAGTTTTGCGCGTGATACAGGTTTGCTGATGGGTAGTCAGGTCCTTGAATCGCTATTCCTGCTAGGCTCAAAAAAAGGTTGTTATGCAACAAACGATCCACTTGGCTTGTCCCAACGTAACCCGTCCAGCCGGGCATCGCCAACGACCACTGAACACTACCGTATTGGTCGCCTGGGATGGTTACGAAAGACCCATTCTCGAAGTCTAAGTTTTGAAATGTTATTGTGCCTTGACCTGACACTGCCAAAGGCAGAGCTAGCCAGAATCCAACCACCAGAGATCGAATCTTGCCTCTCACGATCTTGTCCTCAAGCGCGAGCAGCTGCCGAACAGTAAGGCACCAAGACCAAATAAACCGAATGTTGTCGGCTCAGGAACGACTTGGGTGGAAAAGGTAATTGCGTCCAAATAGTTAATACCCAACCCAGTTTGAAATCGTAGTTCGCGCTGCAACCCGGCGAAACTGGAAATATCAACACCATAGCGAGAAGTATAAACAGGCCCATCTCCCAAGCGCGTAACTGTCAAAACTTGCCCACCCAAAGTAACAGTCGGTGCATATAAGGCTAGAAATTGCAGTGATTTTGCCAGGGCTGGAACTTGTCCTGTCTGAGCGACGGCAACGGACGAACCCCCACTTGAACCGAATCCGAGTTCATACGCCCCCTGTTGCGAGGCCCAATCAGGAGGAGCCATGATGGCGATGAAGGGCGTTTGTCCGGGCGGTCCGATAGGCACACCATTCGGGATTGTTGAGCTTATCTGTTGACCTCCAATGTAACCAGTCCATCCCGGAAATGCCGCCGCAAATTGCACGGCTCCGTTTGGATCGCCGGGACTTGGGATAAGCTGTGCCGCTTCAAAATCCAAGTTTTGAAACGCAATCGTTCCTTGGCCCAACCCTGCAAACGGAAGGGCGAACAAGAACCCAGCAAGGAATCGCATTTTACGCTTCATCGTTTGGCACCTGCCGCGAGCGGCAACCGAACAGCAAAGCACCGAGTCCGAACAAGGCAAACGCGCTGGGTTCAGGAATGGTTTGACTCGAAAAGAAAATATTATCAAAAAATGCTACCGTATTTGGTGTAGCTGTAAATCGCAACTCATCTGTTATGCCGGCAAACATAGTCATATCACCAGCTACGATATTGTAATTTGCTGTAGCACTTATTTGAAATAATTGGACGGCTTGGCCGCCAAATGTGACTTGAAGGCTTGAGTCTGGAGCGAGAAACAGACGAAGCGACGCCGCGTTCAATGGAACCTGCCCTGTTTGTGCCAACGTAGCACTGGCTGTCGGAGCAAAGCTCGACGAGCCTTGAAGAAAAACAGAATAGTTTCCTTGGAGCGGCTGCAACGGGGACGCAGAGCTGTGCAATGAAATACCTGCTGCATCAATGTTTATCGTGTTGAGCAAAATTTCATTCACTTGACCGCCGCCGATATATCCCCTCCATCCGGGCGTAGCATTGGTGATTGGCACTTGAAAGTTCACGGGATTCAGCGGCAGATTTGGACTTTCAAAATTCAGGTTTCCAAAACTTCCTTGCGAGATCACAATTTGCGTTGAGAGACCGCTAATCGTTAGGAAAATTCCCAGGTTAAGCCGTTTGTTTTTCATGATTGATTTAGATTATTTCGTCGTAAAGGGATCGCCGACAGCTTGGAACAAAGGGGTTATGCGTGAATTCCAACCGGAAATGGCAAAGCTTTTTCCTTGGGCCCACAGCCCAAAATACAATCGGGAATCATTAACACCAGCGAGGCCAGGTTCATCGGTATGGCTAACCGCCCCGATAGGTGTATTTGAGTAATCCGTCCCGCCAAAGGCATCCGCAGAAAACCATTGCGTAAAGTTGCCTTGGCCGGTGTGCCGCCAGCCGTTGAAGGATTCAATGGTTTCAATAACCCACCACGCGCTGTTGCCAGTCCATTTAACCCGGATTGGTCCAAAACGCGGATATTCGTTTCCAAGCGAACTGTGTGATCCCCAAGAAATGTAGCCAGCGACATTGACGGCGTTAGTGATGTGAGGAAGGTCGTGGTAAAACCACCCACCTAATTCATTCGTTTCGCGAGTTTCGTTTCCAGCCAAATAACTTATTTCTCCCGGCAAAACTCCAGCCTCGGAAAGACCATTTGTGGCGTTGAAAACGTAAGCCCCCCAAGGCGTGTAACTCGGGCTATAACCGGACCCATGGCGGACGTTATCCACCACGTAATTCGTATTCCCATAGCCACCTTGACTGGCGCTGATAAAAAGTTGGCCAGGAGAATAATTCGTTCCGAAATCGCGCACCTTGTTGATGTAGGTAATACAGTCGTTCGTGGGATTGGTCAGGCCCATGTTGATACTGGTCACGAAGGGCTTGATGCCCGGAAAGTTTGCGTGCATGCCAAACGCGACGCTCATCAGGCGGCAATAATTGGTGCAAGTGAGGGTTTCCCATATTCGCGTCGGCAGATCGGGAAAGAGAATAATGTATTGCGGGCGTTTGGTCGGATTGTCATTCAGCCATGCGAGATACTGCGGCAGGATTTGATTGGTGAATGTGGCAATGTCGATGGTCTCATTCGTCGTGCAGTCAATTCCCAGAACATTTGCCCCGACCACCATCGGTCTGTGCGCGAGGTAATAATCTTTGACGACGATGCTGTTAATTGAGTTCGTGTTATAGATGAGCAGCAAATCTTTGGTGACATCTACTGGGTATTGCACCAGCGGCGAGAATATGTTTGCCAAACCATGCTCACCTCCTGCCGCAATGCCTTTTACATTCTGCAAGGATGTTGGGACGGAAGTCTGGCCGGTAGCATCGTCGCCCCAAGCGACCACCGAACCATCATTGCGCACCGCGAGGCTGAAATTCCAGCCGGTGGCAATAGCCATTGCGTTTGTCAAATCTGTCGGCGCATCCAACTGCCCGGAGTCGTTATCGCCCCAACCGATCACGGTACCGTCATCACGCAACGCCAGCGCATGACTGCCACCCGCAGCGATCGCAACGACATTGTTCAGGCCACTGGGAATCTCGGTCTGGCCATAGAAATCATCGCCCCACGCCACGACAGTGCCGTTGGTCAACAATGCCACATGAAAATCGTCGCCTGAAGCTATCGCCGTGGCACTTGTGAGCGCTGGAGCAGCAGCGTAAGTCCTGCCCCATTGCATCACGCTGCCATCTTTGCGCAAAGCAAGGCTTTGGTCACCGCCCGCAGATACCGCGATGGCATTGGTTAATCCACTAGGGATGGTGGTTTGCCCGTGATTGTTGTACCCCCAGCCGACAACTGTCCCATCAGCTCTCACTGCCAGGCTATGATCCCAACCCGCCGCAATGCCCACGGCATTGGTCAAACCACTTGGTGCGTTGGTTTGTCCAAAATAGCCGCTCCCCCACCCCACTACCACCCCACTCTCACGGAGCGCGAGACTATGCGATACTCCAGCCGCTACTGCGATCACATCCGTCAAATTGGTCAGATATTCGGATTCAGCTTGAGAGTTTTCACCCCACGCCAGGACTGATCCGGGCCGGTTTGTCGTGACAACCCGCACCGTCCAAGTTGCTGACTGATTGGTTCCGACCGGATTCCAGACCTTCACAAAATAATCAGCGTTGGCCGGATTGGTCTGCCACAAGGGCACCCACGGCAGGGAGTATTGGAAAATATAGTAACTGGCGTTCGTCGCACTTGGAATAGCAACGCCGTTGGTGAACCACTGGTAACGGAGGGGATAGCGGTCGGTTGCCAGCGCGGTCGCATTTACGGTCATCCCAAATAATTGCGGCAGACCGCTGACTAGATAGTTGGTCCCCGGAGCAGTCGGAATCATGTTGGTTATCACTGGCGGGCCAACAAGTGCCAAGGTTGCAACGCTGCTGGTGATCGAACCCGCACCAGTAGAAAAGACCACCGTGTAGCCGCCCTCGTTGTTGGTGGAGACGTTATTCAAGGTCAATGCAGCGTTGGTCTGCCCCATGATGTTCGTGCCGCTAAACTGCCATTGATATTTCACTCCGGCAAGACCGAGCGCGAGTGACGTAAACGTGACGTTCGTGCCCGGTAAAGCAATCTGGCTGGCTGGCCCTTGCACCATGACAGGCAGTTGCCTGCCCTTACGCAGGGCCAATGTGTGGTCGGCCCCCGCCGCCATGCCGACAACGTTTGCCAGTTCCGCCGGGATCGAGCTTTGGCCGAAAAAATTGTAACCCCAAGCCGCCAGCGTTCCGTCGGCCCGAAGGGCTAAACTGCGATAGCCACCCGCAGCTATGGCAACGACATTCGTGAGCCCTGCCGGAATGATGGATTGTCCGTGATCGGCAAACGCCGTTACGTTGGTTTGATTTCCCGCACCCCACGCCATTACAGTTCCGTCCAACTTAAGCGCCAAAGTGTGATAACCGCCCGCAGCAATGCTTTTCGCGTTACTCAAGCCCGGCGGCGGATTTGTTACGTTCCAGCCCCACTCCGAAAAGTTGGCACCCCATGCTTTGACTGTTCGGTCGGATAACAACGCCGCGCTATGCGACCATCCGGCAGTTACCTGCAATGCGTTCGTAACGGAAGGTGGAACATTGGTCTCCCCGTTCGGGCTGCCACCCCAAGCTGCCATCACCCCATTGCTTCGCAATCCCAGTTCGTGGTATTGCCCAACCGCAATTCCAGCGGCATTGGTCAAATCCACCGGCACACTTCCCGCCGTTGCTCCCCAAACCGCGACGGAACCATCTGCTTTCACTGCACCTGCCTGCTGCCATGAAGCTGAGAGGGAGATCGCATTGGTCAGCAGTGCGGGCACAGTGGTCTGCCCGTAGGTATTGTTTCCCCACGCCACGACGCTCCCATCCTTCCGCAAAGCCAGACTGAAATCATAACCCGCTGCAACCGCCACCACATTGCGCAGATTCAATGGGACGCTGCATTCTCCGGCTGTATTTTTACCCCACGCCACCACCATCCAATCATGCGGATTGCTGGAATTCGTGCCGCCGTTGTATTCCTGCAAATTGGTCAACCAGTCGCCGTCGGGATCATCGCTGGCGTCCGCCGGGTCAAGCGGATTCAAGCCGTTCTGCACTTCCCAACTATCCGGCAAACCATCGCCATCGGTATCGGGATTGGTCGGATTGGTCGCCAGTTGAAATTCTTCGAGGTTACTCAACCCATCACTATCCGCATCCCCCGCCGCGTTTTGAAAGATGTTGCCAAACTGTTGCACCTCCCAGGCATCAGGCAAATCATCGCCGTCCGTGTCGTTCGGGTCGCATTGCGTCCAGGAAAATGTCCCTCCGGCGGTGGTGATTGCCTGCCCCAGCGCATTGATTTCGCTTGTCTGGCTAGGCAAACAACATTTGTGCAGGATGAATGTGACCTGGGAAAGGTTGGCGGCCGGATCAAAACTTAACACCGTCCCGCCCGTGGTATTCAGCAAAGCGGCGCCCTTGATCTCACACGTGCCATTGTACGCCCCGAGCCAGGAATAATCCACCAGCGTGCCACAGTCGGAAAAGTTCACATTGGTCAGCGCCACTGCCCCATAACCCAGCACTCCGGATTGACAATCAAAAAACTGGCAATCCCGGATCTGGTTGTCTGTATAGAAGCAAGCCATTCCGGCCAATGCGTTTTTGAAATGCAAATTATGAATCCGCGCGGGGCCATTGCCCAATTCCAGATAAACTGCCGCCACATTCAAATCGGGTTATCCCGTACTCCCCTCAATAGTCTCTCCAATGGTGTTATCGTGCATCGAGGTCAACGTGGCAAAGCCACTACCAGGACAGGTCAGCACGCCATTCCCCGCCAACGTGTGTCCCCAACCACCATAATCAGGGTCGTCGGCAAATTTGATTACCGCCCCCGCTTGGATCGTCAGGGTGTATGGCCAAAATCCCGCGCTGATGAAATAGGTCTGCCCGCTTTCAAACACCGCATCCTCCTCCGGCCATTCCTGGACGGCGATGTAATCCAGGACAAAGCCGACCTCGGAGCGTGGTGCGCCAGCCAAGCGCATGGGTTTCGGCGTTTTCGTTTTCGCGGCCACCAGTTTGCCCGGGATGTTACGCCCATCCACCAGTAACGCATGCGTGATTTTTGATTTTAACTCCGCGGTTTTGAGCGGAACAGGCAGGGCTTTCAAATCTTTCTCCACACTTTGATACTCAACTTCTTCAATCAAAATCTGACGGCCTTCGACGTTGATCCAACTCTTACCCGTAGAAACGCCGGGCCGGCGGCTTTCGCTCCGGCCCAACGGAAACGCGCGTCCCCTTCCCATGCTCATACGGCCAAAGGTCAGTTTTTCGTCCGTCAGCGAAGTTCCCGAAACGGGGCTGACAGTTTTTACGGGCTCGGGCGCGTTGAGAAATTCCGTGAACACTTCCAGCCGGGTGGTTTTGGGGTTCATCCCGAACTTTTCGGGTGCGGGGGGCTGGGAACGCAAGATTACGTCCTGTTCAAAGCCTGATTTCCGATAAGTAAATCGAACATCCACCGCAAGCCCAGCGAATGCGTCCGGGTAAATGACCTGATTATCGCCCTGCAGTTCCCCTTCCGAACTCTTGACCTGCGCAATAATTTCGCTGCGCCCAGTGGCGCGGTCATAATATCCCAACGCCAGAATGTGCGAACGCAAACGCTGCCCATCCGGCGTTTCCATGTCAATTGCGCCTTCAGTATTCAGATTTTGAGCAAAGATAACCTTGTGACCTCCTTGTCGCGCCACTGCGCCCGCCCCGTTCGGGAGGATTTCAATTTCCGCTTTGCTCTCTTTCCAAACACCGTTCTCCTGATAATGCATTCCGGTGCCGAGTTCGGTATAGGTATTGGTGCGCGCAGCAATCTGGCCCGTGGCGTTGGTCTGCCAACTGACGTGCCGGACGAGGCGGTGATTGGGGCCGCGTTCCAGAACCGTTACTTTGCTTGCGGAATCCGGCCCGGCCAGACTCGTGGTTGCCCCGCCAAACGAGAGCGCTGTGCCCAAAAGCGGCAAAACCAACAAAATCCCCAGATTTGATTTCATATTTTGTTTTCCCCCACGACTCCGGCCCTGCCCAATACGTCGAGCAGCCTGTGAAAATCGTGCGCGGCTTGCTTTATTGATACGACTTGGAACAAGCGCCATGAAACTCCCACCTTTAACTCCGGGCAAGACCAATTTTGCCAAAGTCTCATCATCTTTGGCTTCTGCCGCTTAGAGTGTACTGCAAAAAGAATGTCGGAAACGGGGGACTGGCAAAACGCCCCTCACCCCGGCCCTCTCCCCATCCGATGGGGAGAGGGTGGCCGCAGGCCGGGTGAGAGGATTTCGGTTCCGACAGACATTTTGCGAACTGTTCTAACAACTCAGTTACGCCACACAAAAACACAAAAATCCGTTCCCTTTCTTTGGCTGGCGTTTCCCAAGGATGAGAAACGCTTTCTCTTTCCTGTCGGCGACACGTCCATGCGACGGGGGAGTATCAGGCGGCGGGCCTTTTCACGCAGGCGCGCAAGATCAAGCAGGAAGACCTGATCCCCGGCACGTCGTATGACTGGCAGTTCCGCGCCATCGGCGGCAGCCTGGGTTACTCCGATTGGAGCGATCCCATCACCCACATGGCAACGTGACGGAAGTCTGAAGTCTGAAGGCCAACGTCTAAAGGCTGAGGGCGGAAGTTCAAAGTCCAAGGGCCGCACGTTTCCGTGCGGCCCTGTTCTTTCAAGCTTCCCCGTAATCGGAATCCGCGCAGCGCCCGAAGTGCCGCACCCACGCGCGCAGGATCAGCGCAAGCTTGTGCGGGCGGCTCAAGCGCGCCGGTTGCGGGTTGAAGACATCGAATTCCTGCCGCTCCAGTCTGACCAGCAAGCGCCAATAGACCGCGCCCATCAACTCCGCCGCGACCATCGCGCGCCGGTCTTCCGCCGGCAAAGTGCGCCGGGCAAGTTGATAATAATTTCGCGCGCGCTGCGCCATCCCGGCGGCGAGGCTCGCGTAGCGAACGGAGTATTCGCCGCGCAGAATCTCGGCTTCGGTCAGGGCGAACTTCCGCAGGTCGGCGCGTGGCAGATAAATCCGCCCGCGCGCGGCATCGTTCTGCACATCGCGGAGGATGTTCGTCAGTTGCAACGCCTGGCCGAGGGCGATGGCGTAGTCGCGGCATTTCGGATTCTGATAGCCGAAGATTTCGATGCTCAACAAGCCGACGACGGACGCGACGCGATAGCAGTAGAGTTCCAGATCCGCCGCGGTTTCGTAGCGCGTCGTCTCCAGATCCATCTCGCAACCTTTGATGAGTTCATCAAACAACTCAAAGCGCAGGCCAAACTGGCGGATGACGGGCTGCAATTCCTGATTGACGGGGAATTGCGGTGAGCCGCCGTCGCAGGCGCGTTGGACATCGTCGCGCCAAGCGGCCAGACCCGCGCGGCGTTCGGCCACAGGAACGGAATCCTCATCCGCCACGTCGTCCACTTCGCGGCAAAAGGCGTAGAGCACGGCCATGGCGTCGCGGCGGGGTTTGGGCAACAGGATGAAGGCGAGCGCGAGGTTCGAGGCGCTTTTGCGGGTGATCGCCTGGCTCTGCTGCATGGCGGTCAATATTGGTAACGCTCGTCCGCGGCGGGCGAGGCTTCGCGCATGGGCGGCAACCCGCGCGTCTCGGCCAGCGTCGGATTGCGCGGCGGTTCGGAGCGGCGTTTGCGTTTGGCGGCTTCCGGCGCCGGCGGCGTCTGGCCGCGCGGAATACGATGATACTTGTAACGGCGTTCGCCTTTGGGTTTGCGAATGGCCGCCGCCCAGAAGACCACAACGCCCGCGACGAGCAGGATGGCGCCGATCAACAGCACATATTCCATGAGCAGGCCCACGGCAAACAAAGGAACTGGCAACGCCCCGGGGTTCATGGCTCGTGATTCTCCTTGGCCGCGTCGTCTTCGGCGGTGATGAGGTTAAGGCGTTGCATCCGGTAGCGCAAAGCGTGGCGGCTGATCTTCAACTTGTCCGCCGATTTGGTGAGGTTGTGCGCGGTGCTTTCCAAGGTCGAGTTGATGAGGTTGCGCTCGAAATCGGCGACGATCTCGTCCAAGGGCCGCTCGCCCGCCACCGGCAGGGGCGCGACCGCCCTGGTCAGGCGGCTTTCGAGCTGGAAATCCGGCAGGTTGAGCGCCTGGATCTCCGCCGTGGTTTCAAGGATGAGCGCGCGTTCGATGACATTGCGCAGCTCGCGCACGTTGCCGGGCCAACGATGCGCCAGCAAGGCTTGTTGCGCGCCGCGCGAAATCCGTTTCACGCCCTTGTTCATCGAACTGTTGAACAGCTTCAGAAAATGATCCGCAAGTTGCAGAACATCGTCTTCGCGCTCGCGCAGGGGCGTCAGCCGGAATTGCACGACGTTGAGGCGATGAAAGAGGTCTTCGCGAAAATCACCGGCATCAATCGCCTTCACGATGTCGCGGTTGGTGGCGGCCACGAGGCGGACGTTGACGCGCAATTCCTGCGTGCCACCGATGCGGGTGAACGTGCCGTCCTCCAGAAACCGCAGCAGCTTGGCCTGCAGCGGGCGGCTCATGTCGGCGATCTCATCGAGAAAAATCGTGCCGCCGTTGGCTTCTTCGACGCGACCGTGCTTCTGCTTCAGCGCGCCGGTGAAGGCGCCGCGTTCGTGGCCAAAGAGTTCGCTCTCCAACAAGGTCTCGGGAATCGCCGCGCAGTTGATGCGGATGTAAGGCGCACGGCGACGCTGGCTCAGACTGTGCAGTGCGCCGGCGACAAGTTCCTTGCCGGTCCCGCTTTCACCGAGAATCAGAGAGCGCGCGTCTGTAGGGGCGACGGTCTGGATGAGTTGCCGCAACTCCTTCATCTTTGCCGAGTCGCCGACGATCTGATCGAGTTGATAGGTTTCGCTGGCGCGGGCGAGGAGTTGGGCGTTGGTCTGGAGCAGGCGATGGCGCTCGGCACACCGCGAGACGGCATGGATCAATTCCTCGGGCGCGAAAGGTTTCGCGAGATAATCCATCGCGCCGGCCTTGATGACTTCGACCGCCAGCTTGGGCGTGGCGTAGGCGGTGATCATCAGGATCGGCAGATCAGGCCAGCGGCTGCGGACCTTGTGCAGAAAATCGTAGCCGCTCATGCCGCCGAGCCGCGCGTCGGTGATGACCATGAAGACGGATTCCTTGGCGAGCAGTTCCAGGCCGGCCTCGGCGGATTCCACCGCGAACACGACGTAGCTTTCATCGCCCAGCATGGTTTGCAGGGAGAGGCGCATGTTCTTCTCGTCATCCACGACGAGCAGCGGTGGCAGCGGCACGATCATGTCAGGGGCGTCATCAACGTCTTCGACGGGAAGGTTAAAATAAATTTCGCCCCTTTTCCAAGCTCCGATTCCACGCGCACCGTGCCGCCGTAGAGTTCGGCGTTGTGTTTGACCATGGACAAGCCCAGGCCCGTGCCGCGTTCCTTGGTGGTGTAATACGCCTCGAAGATGCGTTCGCGTTTGTCCGGCGGGATGCCCGGCCCGTCGTCGCGCACGGAGATTTCGATGGATTCATTGCGCAGATACCGGGCCTGAAGCTGGATGTGTCCGTCCGGCACGGTCGCCTCACGGGCATTCAGCAACAGATTGCTGACGGCGTCCGCGAAGTGTTTTCGCTGCATCAACAACGGCGGGAGGTTGGCGGCAAATTCCCGTTCGACCCGGACGCCCATCGGCACTTCCGGCGGAAAAACCTCCTGCAACACCCGGTTCAACTCGTCCACCACGTTCAGTTTCTCGACGCGGCCTTCGGTCAGTTGCGCGTAACCCGTGATCTGGGTGATGATGCGGTCCACCCGGGCGACCTCCTCGCGGATGATCTCGACCTGCGGATTGGCCGCGGCGTTTTGCCGGGCCAGATTCTTCTGCAATGAGAAGGTGACATTGTTGATGATGGTGAGCGGGTTCTTGATCTGATGCGCCACCTCGGCCGCGAGTCTTCCGGCGGAACGCAACTGTTCCGTGCGGACGATGAATTCATTGCGCTCCTCCTCGGCGCGACGCTGCCCGGCGGCCAGCACTTGCACGCCGTAACAACAGAAGGTCAACAAGACCAGCACCGCCACCTGCAACACATAATGCGTCCCGGTAGGCTCGGGATCGGGCCCTAAGTCAAACGCCGCCGGCAAACGCCGCTGCCAGGGCTGGTTCGCGGTAAGCTCCGGGCCAACGGCGCGCTGCAACTCTTCCGCCGAAATGCCATTGGTGGCGTACGAAAGGATATTGGAACGCGCGGCCTCACTCAGGTCGTCCCAGAGATAACGACGGAAGGGCGCCGGCGCGGCCTGCAACCATCCCGCCACCTGGCTGGCTTCCACCATTTCCCCGGGGGCGACCTTGCGGGGGCGGAATTGCCCGCCACCCAGATTCAATTCCGGCTGGTTGTTGCTTTCCACAAGTCCCGCCGCCAGGAAAATAATTCCCAGCGTGAGATTCAAAACAATCTGCGGCGTCGCCAGTGGAATGGTCGCCGCGTTCAAGATGATCAACGCGGGATAAACCCAGTAGAGGATGCTCTCAAAACCACCCGTCAACATGGTCAATCCACCGAGAAACAACGCATCCGCCAGCCCGAAGAAGAACACAAACCACTGCACGGACCCGGCGGGAAATTTTCGCACCACCCAAAAGAATACTACCGCCGCAATCGCCATGAACCCGTAGGCCACCATCACCCGCTGGATCGTCTCAAACACCACCCCGTACGAGTTCACGATGTTCACCAGCCACGGGGAATAAAAGAACTGGTAGAGCACCACGAGCGCGATGATGAGCCGCGCCGGCAGAAAGATATGCCGCTGCCGGGCCACGTCCCGCCGCGTCTGCTCGGCGGGCTCCAACTGCGCCTCCGCCAGGACTTCGGGCATCCGCCGCAACCATTGCCAACGTCCCGATTTCATAAAGTTTGCCGGGTTGGGAAAACTTAGCGCAACAATTCCGTCGCGCGGGCCGCAATCTGGTCCACCGGCCACAGCCGCCCGATGCCTTCGTAGCCGCAGGACAACATGCCTTCCTCCGGCCCGATGAATTCCGCGCCGCGCGATTTCATCGTGGCGACATTTTCCTGCGTCGCCGCGTGCAACCACATCTTCCCGTTCATCGCCGGAGCGACGAGGATCTTCGCCTTGGGGTTCAACGCCAGCGCGATGCAGGTCAAAGCATCATCCGCGATGCCGTGCGTGAGTTTCGCGATGATATTGGCCGTCGCCGGCGCGAGGAGCAGCAAATCGGCTTCATCCGCGAGCCGGATGTGCGTGGGCTTCCAACCTTCTTCCTCGTCGTAGAGATCGGTGATGACGGGATTGCGCGAAAGCGTCTTGAAGGGCAGCGGCGTGATGAAGCGTTGCGCGTCAGCGGTCATGACCACGCGAACGTTGTATCCGGCCTTGGCCAACAAGCTGGCGAGATCGGCGGCCTTGTGAGCCGCGATGGAGCCAGTCACTCCGAGGACGATGTTTTTGCTCATGTTCGCGCTTTCTCGTTTTCCTCTTAATCTTAATCTTGTTCTTAATCTTAATCCACCGGCACACCGAGATTAAGATTATGATTAAGAAAAAGATTAAGAGCCGGAACTAAAACTCCGGCGCCACCGACCGCGCCGTCTGCATCTTTTCCGCTTCGATGATCGCCTGCATGTTGCGCACGTCATCATCAATGCCGCGACTGATGATCAGGTAATCGAAATTCTTCCACTGCGCGATTTCCTGCCGCGCCACCCCGAGCCGCTTCTTGATGTCGGCGGTCGTGTCGGTGCCGCGCTTTTGCAGGCGCGCTTCCAGCACGGCGAGCGTCGCCGGCGTCAAAAACACCGTCACCAGCGCCCGTTTCAATTCCGGGTCTTCCTCCGCACACTTGCGCACGGCCGCCGCGCCCTGCACATCAATGTTCAGCAACACATCCTTGCCCGCGCGCAGCTTGCCGAGCACTTCGGATTTCAATGTTCCGTAGCTCTGGCCGTAAACCGTCGCGTGCTCCAAAAAATTTCCCGCCTGCACGCGCTTGAGGAACGAACCCGCGTCGAGAAAGTAGTAGTCCTCGCCATCTTTCTCGTCGCCGCGCGGCTCGCGCGTGGTGCAGGTGATGGCCCGCGCCATCTCCGGGCGGGCCGTGAGCAGTTGATTGCACAACGTCGTCTTGCCACCACCCGACGGCGCGGAGATGACGACGAGCAGCGGAGTGCCGACGGTGGAGTGAGATGCTTTGTCTTCGCTCATTCGACGTTCATCGCCTGTTCGCGGAATTTTTCCAGCTCAGCCTTGAGAGTCACGACTTCGGTGGAGATCAACGCGTCGTTGGCTTTCGAGCCGATGGTGTTGATCTCGCGGTTCATTTCCTGCGCGAGAAAATCCAGCGTGCGCCCGACCGGCTCGGTGGACTTGGCGCAATCCTCGAACTGCTTGAAATGACTTTGCAGCCGGGTCAATTCCTCGGAGATGTCCGAGCGATCGGCGAAAAACACGATCTCCTTGAGCAATCGCTCATCATCGGGCGCGGGCGCAGGCAATCCCGCCGCCTTGATGCGCTCGATGAGTTGCTGGCGATAACGCTCGGCGGACTTGGGCGCTTGCTTGGCCACACGCTCGACACACTTGCGCATGATGCCAACGCGGCCCGACAAATCCTTGGTGAGATGCGCGCCTTCGCGTTGGCGCATCTTGAGCAAGCCATCGAGCGCAGGACGCAAAGCTTTTTCCACCGTCGGCCACAAATCTTCGTGTTCGGCGAGTTCTTCGTCGGTCTGAAAAACGCCCGGCGCGCGGACGATCTGATCCAACGTCACCCCGCCGGAGAGCTTGAGTTCCTTCGCGAGTTTGGCGAGTTCCTGCGCGTAAGCTTTTGCCAGCGGCACGTTGAGGTGCATCCGGGCGGAAGCATTGCCGTTGCCGGCGTGGACTGAAATCCGCGCCGTGATGCGCCCGCGCGATACCCCGGCCAGGATGGTTTCGCGGATCCGGGTTTCGAGCAGCTCCAGTTCACGCGGGAGGTTGACCGAGATTTCGGCCTGCTTGCGGTTCACGGAACTGAGTTCGACGGTGACATTGAATCCGTCGCGAGCGCACTCGCCGCGCCCGTAGCCCGTCATGGACTTCATGTCCGGCGAGTATGGAAAAGTTCCGGGACGCTCGCCATGAAATTCTCGCCCGCTGGCAGCTAAATATATTCAACCACGGATGGACCCAGATAAACACGGATGGAAAACCGATGCATGAAAGCACCGTGAATTGGGGGGACAAGGCTCGGACTCGTGACACAAATCCGTGTCCATCTGGGTCCATCCGTGGTTGAAACAGTCTTTCGGATTAACTCGGCGTAATTTCCTGCGGACCTTTGCCGCCGTTGATGAGGAACATCACCGCCATGCGGACGGCGAGACCATTGGTGACCTGCTCGAGAATCAACGAGCGGCCGCAGTCGGCGATCTCGTTGTCAATCTCCACGCCACGATTGATCGGGCCGGGATGCATGACGAGCGCGTCCGGCTTGGCTTTGGCAAAACGCGCCTTGTTCAGGCCGAACAACGTCGTGTATTCGCCGATGCTCGGGAACATCGTCTTGCGCTGGCGTTCGTGCTGGATGCGCAGAAGATGAATGATGTCCGCGTCGCGCAAGGCTTCGTCCACGTCGTGCGTGACATGGCAACCCATCGCCTCGAATGTGCGTGGCACGAGCGTGGACGGGCCGCAGAGCGTGACCTTCGCGCCAAGCTTGATGAGTGCCCAGATATTGGAGCGGGCCACGCGGCTGAACAGGATGTCGCCAAGAATCGTGACGTTCAGCCCGGCGATTTTGCCTTTGCGCTCGCGGATGGTGAACGCGTCGAGCAACGCCTGCGTGGGATGTTCATGCGCACCGTCGCCGGCGTTGATGACGTGGGCATTCAGCACGCGCGACAGAAAATGCGGCGCGCCCGCCGCGCTGTGGCGGATGACGATGAAGTCCGCGTTGAGCGCTTCGAGATTCTTCGCCGTGTCCTTGAGCGTTTCACCCTTCTTGAGCGAGGACGCTTCCGCGGTGAAGTTCACGATGTCAGCCGACAAACGTTGCTGCGCCAGCTCAAAACTGATGCGCGTCCGCGTGGACGGCTCGACGAACAGGTTCACCACGGTTTTGCCGCGCAGGGCCGGGACTTTCTTGATGGCGCGCTCGCCGACGGCTTTGAACGCCTTCGCCGTGTCCAGCACGGTCGTGATCTCGTCCGCGTTGAGCGATTCGATGTCGAGCAGATGTTTGCGATTCCAGCTCATGTTGATTTGGTGACAGCGCCCCGATGACAGGGAGATTGTTGTGAGGGTTGAACCGCCCTCACCCCGGCCCTCTCCCCCAGGAGAGGGAGAATTATTCGCCAGCAACTGACAGCTTGAGCGTCACATTTTTTCGGAGCTGCTGGTGAACGGAACGGACGGCGGCGTTTGCATCCAAGACCTTCAAGTGTCCGGCAACCGCGCATTCTTTCTCCCTCTCCCCGAGGGAGAGGGCCGGGGTGAGGGCGAGCGTTCAAACCAATCATTGGATTCCAAGTCATGGCCGGTGAAGGATGACTTCGTCTTCGCGGCCGGGTTCGCTGAGACGCACCTGAACTTTTTCGGCGGGCGAAGTGGGTTGGTTCTTGCCGACAAAATCCGCCTTGATGGGCAGCTCGCGATGGCCACGATCCACGAGCACGGCGAGCTGGATGCGTTTCGGGCGACCAAAATCATTCAGCGCGTCCATCGCCGCGCGGATGGTGCGGCCACTGAACAACACGTCGTCCACGAGCACGACGGTCTTGCCGTTCACGTCGAATGGGATTTGTGTCGGGTAAATCTTCGGCGCGGCGCGCTGATCGAGATCGTCGCGATGCATGTTCACGTCGAGCGAACCGACGGGCACGGCTTGGTTGACGATGCCGGACAGGATTTTGCCGAGGCGCTCGGCGAGCGGCACCCCACCGCGCGGAATGCCCACGAGCACGAGGTCGGCGACGGTTTCATTGCGCTCGGCAATCTCGTGCGCGATGCGCGTCAGCGAGCGCGTAATGCCGAGGGCGTTGAGGATGACGGAGGATTCAGGCATGGGAGGAACATCCAAATTCCAAGCTCCAAGCGCCAGAGAAATTCCAAGATTGAAACTTCAATCGGCCCAACCAGCGCGCCGGGTTGAACCCGAATTCCGCAGTTGAATTCGTGGTACTGATCGAAGCGGCTGTGGGGCAGGCTTTCCAGCCTGCCGGGGCATCGGACTTTCCAGTCCGGTGTTTCGCGGAACGGGCGATTGGAAAGTCGCCCGCACCGGCAGACAAGAATGTCCGCCCCACCGCCATTGCGGTGCCACACCACGCCGGTACAAGAAAAAAACGAACGCACCACTCAGGCAGGTTCGCAGTAAGCAGGTTGTTCTTCATCGGTGCGCCTTGGCGACCTCGCAGGGCCGGCTTAAAGGTGCAAAAATTGGTTCGGACTAACGGGTGACGGGCTGGGCGGGAGTCGGACTTTGCTGCGGGGTCTGCCGGGCTTTGCGCCATTTGGATCGGTGTTTCACGATCCAATCTGTCAACGCCCGCTCAAACCCGATGTCATGACCGGCTTTCTCCGACTCGATCCACTTATGCTTCAAAATCTCTTCGCGCTCCGCCTGAAACTCCCGATAAAGCGAGGAGTTCTTCAGCAGGTCGCCAGCCGTCGGCTCTTTAGGATTATCCGCCATACGTAAAACTATGTGTATAACGATTGGTGGACGGACACTACGCCGGTGCGCCCGCAATGACAATCAGAAAACATGCAGCATAAACTGGTGATATGCCGTTGCCAACAGGTTGCGCCGGATTGGCGGCATGAATATGTCAACCCAGCCTGGCCCAGAGACTTCGGGCGATGTTCAAGAATGCCGCCCCCGAGGGCTGGTCCGGCGAGGAAACCACCACTGGCACGCCCCGGTCGCCGCCTTCGCGGATTTCGGTGAAGATCGGCACTTCGCCAAGAAAGGGAATCTTCAACCGCTCGGCTTCCTTTTTCCCGCCGCCATGACCGAAGATTTCGATGCGATCGCCGTTGGGCGCGGTGAAGTAACTCATGTTCTCCACGATGCCGAGCAAGGGCACATTGACCTTCTCGAACATCCCGATGCCTTTGCGCACGACACCCAGCGACGCTTCCTGCGGCGTGGTAACGATGACGCCGCCGTCGAGCGGCACGGTCTGGCAAAGCGTGAGTTGCGCGTCGCCCGTGCCCGGCGGCAAGTCCACCAACAGCACATCGAGTTCGCCCCATTCCACCACGGTGATGAATTGCTGAATCGTGCGCTGGATCATCGGCCCACGCCAGATGACCGGCTGATCGTCATTCAGCAGGAAACCCATGCTCATCAACTTCACGCCGTGGCTGGAGGGCGGGATCATTTTTTCATCCTCGCTCAAACCGGGTCGCTCGTTGATACCCATCATCAACGGAATGCTCGGGCCGTAGATGTCGCAATCCAACAATCCAACCCGCGCGCCGAGATGCCGCAAGCCGCACGCAAGATTGACGGAGGTAGTGGATTTGCCAACGCCGCCCTTGCCGCTCGCGACCGCCACGACGCGCTTGATGCCGGGCACGCGATTTTGATTCGCCCACGGCGTCGAGCCGGCAGCTCCGGCAGGCGCACCGGGAGCGGCAGCGGGTTGGTTCACATCCACGTGGGCGACTTTCACACCGGGCAACCCCTTCAAGACGACTTCGCACTCGGCCTTGATCTGCTTGGCGGCTTCAAGATTGGCGGAAGTCAGTTGCAGCGTCACGGCCACGGCGTCGGCGTTGGCAGCGATGTTTTTGACGAGACCGAACGAGACGACGTCGCGCGAATAGCCGGGATACTTCACGGCTTTGAGCGCATTGAGAATGGTTTCTTGCGAGAGCGAACTCATGGACCAACAAGCTTGCCAGCGGATTCGTTGAACGCAAGCGCGCGGTAATGGCGGGTGTGATTGGAACTGCCGTTTCCCGCCGCAGTTCTTAATCGTAATCTTAATCTTTTTCTTAATCTTCAGGCCCGGGAGATTAAGATTAAGATTAAGAGAACACGTTGAACGGCAGTTTCAGTCACACCCGTAGTCGGGCTGGTTGCTAAACCGCCTTTCGGTCCACCCATTTCCGTCCCTTGGCCAAGGCGGCCAACGTCTGCTTGAGCCGTCGTTCGCGGGTCTCCGGAAGTTTTGCGGTGGAAACCCAGACGAGATATTCGCGCTGACACGTCGGCGAGAGCGCCCGGAAATTCTCCGCCGCCGCGCGATGCTTCTTTTGCGCCAGCGCCTCCTTGAAAAACTTTGGCATCGGCCACGGCTTGCGTTTCACCTTGAGCGCGGGCGGAATCGCGGGGTCAGCGTCCAGTTCCACCGCCGCGTGCAACAACTCTTGAAACGCGCGGTGATTAAATCTCGCCAGCGAGGTCAGGCGGATGCTGCGGATGTTGGTGTTGCCTTCCCCACCGGGTTCAAACAGCTTCGCCGGATCAGACAGCTCCGTGCCACGAAAGAACGCGATACTCACATGCTTCTGACACGCGCTGATCCCACAGACCAGTTTGCGCCCGGAAAAACACAAGATGTTCCATTTGATGCTTTCGGCCAGGTCCGGCTCGCAGTTGAGAATCAGTTCCACCAGTTGCTCGGCGAGCGGTTTGGAAAATTCCGGGCACAACTCCAGCCATTCACCGGGATCTTTCGTCTTGGGGCGACTGCAATCCATACGGCAAGGCTAGAACCGTGCTGCGGTGCGAGTAAAATAAAAACCCGCCCCCCGGGTGACACAGGGCTTCGCCGACCCGCAGCATTCCGCCTCAATTCGGATGCGTGGTTACATTGGTCAAGGCCATCCAATCATTGAGTCCTCCGGTCGCAGCGCCAGTATTTCTGACCCATGTCCGGCTCGCCGGGTCCCGCAACTTATAGGTTTCCGCGTGACCGTCAGCGAAATTGATTCCATACCCAAAATTATGATTGCGCGAAGGAAGGTCAATGAACCGGTATGATCCTGCTCCCATATCCACCATGAACTGCGCATCGTTGATACTGGCCTGATCTTCATCCAGAACGACCCACGTTTGGGATGGCTTTCTGATGTCAGTGTCTTTACGAAAGACCGGGGCTTTTGGATTTTGCGGATTGTTTGGGGCAGTGATCACCCATCCCGGAGACACGCCAAAGCTTTGCCCGTTCATGTAGGTATTCATCGAAATACTGCGCAAGATCGGCTTGCCGCGGAATGCGGGCACAACCCCGGCATTGTCAGCAACGCGCTTGTCCGCCGGGCAATGATAAAGTTGCAGCGATTTGGTGTAGGGCCACATCAGGCCGCTTTGAATGCCGGCGGGATCCGCGCCACCGTAAACGTAAACATCGGGCAATCCTCCAGTTTCGGCATTTCCCCCACACCAAGTGGCTGTGAATCCAGCGTAGGTGGGATAGGCCGAGGCGAGCTGACCATTATTGTCCCCGTGATACATCGTCCAGGCCACCGCAAATTGCTTCAGATTGCCGATGCAATAAATTTGCTGCGCTTTGACCTTTGCCTTAGCCAAGGCCGGCAACAACATCGCCGCGAGAATCGCGATGATGGCGATCACCACCAGCAGCTCGATCAAAGTGAAGCCTCGTTTGAAAAAAACTGGGATCGGTTTGGAACGCTTCATACGTCAGGGTCGCTTCTTTTTCCAGTAAGCAAGAATCTGCGCCCGTCCCCGGAGCGTCAAGATTCGGGCTGGACATGAACATGTAAAGCCGCGGGGGACATGTCGTGTCCCGGCGCAAACGGGGTGGTGATCTTTCCGAATCTCACCCCCGAGCGCTTGGGCTTTGCCCCCTAAAAATCATCCCGGCCACACCACGCTGCCAATGCCGCTCACCGGTAGTAGTATAGTTTGCGGGGCGCGGCCTTTAGGCTGCTTCAGTATCGCACTACCAATCCACGTTGAAGCGGGCTCAAGCCAGCGCTCCTCTTTCAAATCATACCACTACCCGTTCACCCCAATAAAAAACCCGCGTCCCAAAGTGGACGCGGGTGGAGATCGAAAACGGCAACTCAGGACTTCTTCTGATCGTCCTTGGGCGTTTCCGCTGGCTTGGCTTCGCCGTCCTTCTTTGCCGTGGCGCCCGTCGCGGGGCATTGGGCGGCCTCCTTGGAAGCGGGGCAACCTGCGGCGGCCTTATCCTTTTCGGCAGCGGCCTTGTCCTTGTCACAGCAACCTTCGCCGGCAAAAGCACCGATCGTAAAGGCTGCCATCGTTACTGCGAGAATGAGCTTCTTCATGGATTTTGTCTGGTTATGTTTGTTCCTGCTGTTTCGCTACATCCGACTGTCGGAGCAGTTGAATTGTTCAAAATAATAGCCGACCCGCGCCAAAACGCCAGCGCCGCCGCGTTATTTCCGCGACCGCGCCAGAAAACCCGGGGCCGTGCCCACCAGATCCGCCCGCCGTTGTCTCGCCAGCAGCTCGCCATAAACCCGGATGTCCCGCACGAACATCTCCAACCGGCCCTTGAACGAGTCGCTGACAATCTGGCCGTCCACCACATGCTGCTTCTCGGCAAAAGACACGCCATACGGCAGCGACCACGCGTAACATTGCCGGGCCACCGTACGCAACTGATCCGTGACCGTCAGCCCCTTCTCGGGCGAGGCGACAATGGTGGCGAAAAGTTTTCCCGCGAATTCTTTCCAGAAGTGATCGAGGAAATTCTTCAGCGCGCCGCTGATGCTGCCATGATAATCCGGCGTGCCGAGCAGGAACACATCCGCGGTTTCGACCCGCGCCTTGAGCAACGCAAAGCCCGGCTGCGAATACGCCGTCTCCACATTGAACAACGCCAGCGATTCTTTGCTCAAGTCGAGCACATCCACGGTGCAGCCTTGTTTGCGCAGGTCCCCCGCCACATGAAATATGACGCCGCGCGTCACCGCCGAGGCGTTGGTGCTGCCGACGACCGCGAAGATTTTCAATTTTGGTTCAGTCATAAATGGCGGCTCTTTAATAACCCACCCGGGAGATTGCGCCAAGCTTTAGCGCAACCCACGGTGGCGGAGTGTGATTGGAACGGCCGCTCGCGGTGCCGGTTCTTAATCTTAATCCTAATCTTTTTCTTAATCTTTCCGGCCCGGAGATTAAGATTGCGAAAAAGATCAAGATTAAGAGGCCGGAACGCGCGGCAGTTTGAATCACACCCACGGTGGCGGGAATAATTGCTCACGCGGGGGTTCACTTGGAGAACCGTTCCACTTTGACGTTCTTAAAGCGCAGGAAATGCCGGAAGCCGCTCACTCCGGCCCACACCAGCAACGCCACCAAGATCAACCAGCCCTTGCTCCGTCCGTGCAGGATGTCCCCCAGCAACCGGAACGACACCGAGAAAAACCAGATCGAGTCCACCAGAAACAAAACCGGATGCGGTCGCCACCGCGCCAGGGCCGAAGCGAGCAACAACGTCAGACCAAGCAGCAATCCGACGACATCAAAACGCACCGGGCTTCCGTCCGGCGGCGCAATCAACGTCAGCAGCGAACCGATCACCCACAGAAAGGCCCACAACGAAACCCACGAATACCGCCGCTTCAGATAGAATCCCGCGAGAAACGGTTTACCGATCCATTCCGCCAACGCCGCCACCCCGTCCGCCGTCAGCTTGAACATCACCCGCCGCGGTTGCTGCACCACGAACGCCCGCGTGCCCTCCATCAGGACCGCCGTCTTCATGATCTGCTCCCGCAAGATCACGTACGGCTGCGCCCCCGGCGCCTCGGCCAGCGCCAGATGCGATGGCAACAACGTCAACGTCCAGTCCCCGGTCTTTTTGCCGATTTCGGTCAGCGGTAACACCGTTGGTAAATTCGCCGGGGCTGATTCAGAAGGAACGGCGGCGTCTGCAATTTCGTCGCTCACGGTCAAAGCATGTTCACCGCCCGCATCGAAAACAAGCGTAAGCTGAAATCACCCCAAACTTCGGCTTGGATTATCGCTTAAAAAACCCTCCACATTTATCCAAATGTTCGGCTGCGTGGCGCAGCCGACGACCGAAAGAACTGAACTTATGGCATTACGATTAGGCGACGTGGCCCCGAACTTCACCGCAACCACCACCGAAGGCGAGATTGATTTTCATCAATGGCTCGGCACTTCGTGGGGCGTCCTGTTTTCCCATCCGGCGGATTACACCCCGGTCTGCACAACCGAACTCGGCGCGGTGGCCAAGATCAAACTGGAATTCGAGAAGCGCAACACCAAGGTGCTCGCCGTCAGCGTGGACCCGATTGATTCGCACCACGGCTGGATCAAGGACATCAACGAAACCCAGTCCTGCGCCATGAATTTCCCCATCATCGCCGACCCGGATCGCAAAGTCGCGACGGCCTACGACATGATCCATCCCAACGCCGACGACAAAGCCACCGTGCGTTCCGTCTTCGTCATCGGGCCGGACAAGAAGATCAAGCTGACCATCACCTACCCCGCCAGCACGGGCCGCAACTTCCTGGAAATCCTGCGCGTGATTGATTCGCTCCAGCTCACCGCCGGCCACAAAGTCGCGACCCCGGCGAACTGGAAAGACGGCGAAGATTGCATCGTCGTGCCGGCGCTCTCCGATGCGGATGCGACGAAGCTGTTCCCGAAAGGTTTCCGCAAAGTGAAGCCTTACCTGCGCTACACCCCGCAGCCGAACAAGTAAGTTTCGGCGGCGACAAGTTGACGACAGCGGCGTTCGCCAGAGCGCCGCTGTTTATTTTGGACGATGGTAGGGCGCGTCACTCCGTGCGCGCCGTTTATGCCAGCCAGATGGCGGCGCGCACGGAGTGACGCGCCCTACCTTAAATGCCTTCTTACGGCTGTTTACGCATCTGGGTCATCGTGAACAACCGTCGCCCGAGTTCGTGCGCGATGGCGTTCAGTTCCTGCGCCTCGCGCGGGGCCAGATGGCGGCCATTGTTCAATTCCCACAACCCGAGCCAGTGCCGGAAATGTTCCGCCGCCAACCCGAGCGACAGGTGCGCCCCGGCAAACCCACCGCGATACCGCGTCGGCCCACCCGATTGCAACGCCCAGAAGTCCGCGATCTTGTTCAGATGCGCCGGCCAGTCCTGGATGTGCGAATTGAAGATCGGCCCGAGCACCGCGTGCTGCCGCGCGTCCACGTAAAACGTCTTGATGAGTTTCAAGATGCCGTCGTGACCGCCAAGGCGGTCGTAAAGAGAGGGCACTTCGTTCATTGAAATTTTGAATGGAGCGCGGCTGTGTCGAAGACCAGCCGCAGCAACCCACGTTGTTCGTAAGTTTTTGAAAATGTCAACGCGCTGCGGCTGGCCCTTTGGGCACAGCCGCGCTCCGCAACTTAGCCCAGCAAACTCTTCGCCTTCGCCAGCGCTTCATCCAGCTTGCTTGCGTCTTTGCCGCCGCCGCGGGCGTTGTCGGGCTTGCCGCCGCCTTTGCCGCCGACGATGGGTGCGATGGTCTGGATGATCTTTCCGGCCTGAACTTTCGCCGTGTATTCCGCCGAGACAGTGGCGATGAGCGTCACCGAACCCACCGAACCGCCGCCGAGAACAACCACGCCTTTGAAGCGGCCTTTCAACGCATCGGCGATGGCTTGGAGGAAATCGCCGGTGGCGTCGCCGAGGTTGTGCGTGATGAGCGGGATGCCGTTCACGGTCTGCGCGCTCGGGAGCAATTCGCTCGCGGCGTTCGACGCGTTGCGCTGCATGGCGATCTGGACTTCCTTCTCCAGCGCTTTCTGCTGTGCGAGCAGCGACTCGATCTTCTTTTCCAGTTCGTGGATGGGCGAATTGATTTTACCTGCGACGGTCCGGATCAATTCGCGATCCAGCTTCATCGCGTCGTAGGCGGTGAGGCCGGCGACGGCTTCGATGCGTCGGACGCCCGCGGCAATCGCGCTTTCGCCGACGATGCGGAACAAACCGATCTCGCCGGTGGCGCGGGTGTGTGTGCCGCCGCAGAGTTCCATCGAGTAACCGTCCAGCTTGTGCGCGCTGCCGCCGATCTGGACGACGCGGACGGTGTCGCCGTATTTGTCACCGAAGAATTGCATCACGTCCTTGCGCGACTTCACGTCGGCGTAGGGGACTTCGGTCCAAGAGACGCCGGCGTTTTCGAGGATGCGTTCGTTGACGAGCTTCTCGATGTCGGCGACCTGCGCGGGCGTGAGCGGCGCGCTGTTGAAGTCGAAGGTCAACTTGTCCGGACCGACGGATGAGCCTTTCTGCGACGCCTCCTTGCTGGCGACTTCGTGCAACGCCCAGTGGAGCAAATGCGTGACGGTGTGATGGCGCTGGATGGCGTTACGGCGATTTGCGTCCACTGCCAAAACCACTGCGGAGCCGACGGCGGGCAAAGTTTCGGATGTTTCTGCTTCGACGAAATGCAACCAGGTGTTGCCAGACTTGTGGGTGTTGGCGACCTTCCATCGTGGCTGCACTCGTGAGAGTGCGGCTAAAATCTCGGCCTCGGTGGATGTTTGCCGCGGACTCACGTCCGCAGCCACGTAGATTTGGCCGGTGTCGCCGACTTGGCCGCCCATTTCGGCGTAGCAGGAACTGGTGTCGAGGACGACGGCGTTTTTGTCTTTCATCGAAACGACTTCTAACACCTTGGCCTGAACCGCGATGTTCTCGTAGCCGACAAACTTGGTGGGCGCGGTGGTCTGGATTTCAGAAAGCGAAATGGCTTCCTTCTTTTGTGCGGCGCGGGCGCGGACGCGCTGCTCTTCCATCAACTTTTCAAAACCTTCCTTGTCCACGGTCAAACCGCGCTCGCGGGCCATCAGCTCGGTCAGGTCGAGCGGAAAGCCGTAGGTGTCGTAGAGTTCGAAAGCCTGCGTTGCCGGAAAGATTGTCCGCTTCCTCATTTCGCCCTCGTTCACCGTGCGTATGGGATCGTCTTCATAAAGATTTCCTACAAATGCTTCACAATGTACATCGAACAACTCAATCCCCCGATCCAACGTCTTGTTAAACGATTCTTCCTCCAGTTTGATCACGTCTTGGACGTGCTGCTTCTTGGCGCGGATTTCGGGGAAGATGTCGCCCATCGTGGCGGCGAGCACGTCCACGAGTTTGTAGAAGAACGGTTCGTGGAAACCGAGCGTGCGGCCGTAGCGCACCGCGCGGCGCAGGATGCGGCGCAGAACATAGTTGCGGTCGGTGTTGCCGGGCTGGATGCCGTCCGCGATCGCGAAGCTCAACGTCCGGATGTGGTCGGCGATGACGCGGAAGGCTATGTCAGTTGATTGTTGAGAGTTGATAGTTGATAGATCGGCGGGCGGGAGCGTACTGCCGTAGCGTTTGCCCGACATCTTTTCCAGCGCGTCGAAGATCGGGCGGAAGATGTCGGTCTCGTAATTGGAAATCTTCGCGTTCTTGAAATCCGTCAGCTCTTTCGTGCCCTGGATGATGCTGGTGACGCGCTCGAAGCCCATGCCGGTGTCCACGTGTTTGGCGGGCAGCGGGTCGAAAGCCCATTCAATCGGGACTTCAATAAAACTCTCTGGGCTGAGTTGTTCACGCCGAGTTTTAGTTACGCGAGCGTTGAACTGGATGAAGACGTTGTTCCAGATCTCGATGCAGCGGGCGTCGCCTTTGTTGACGAGTTGACCGCGCGTGTTGCCGTCGGGCGTGAGGTCCACGTGGATTTCGGTGCAGGGGCCGCACGGGCCGGTTTCGCCCATCATCCAGAAATTATCCTTCTTGTTGCCGGGGACGATGTGGAGCTTCGGATCGCAACCGGCACCCTGAAATTTTTTCGCCCAGAACATCGCGGCTTCCTGATCGGCGATCTCGAACGGCGACGCGTTCGCATTCGGCGGAATGTAGGTCGGCGAAGTCATCGCGAGGACGAGGACCTGTTCGAGTTCGATGGCCCACTTCTGTTCCCAACCAGGTTCGCCGAGATACGGACAGAAGACCGTGGCGTAGAGACGTTGCGGCGGAAACTTCCAGACCTTCACGACGAGTTCCCACGCCCAATCAATGGCCTCGGGCTTGAAGTAATCGCCGAAGGACCAGTTGCCGAGCATCTCGAAGAACGTGTGGTGATAGGTGTCGAGGCCGACGTCGTCGAGGTCGTTGTGTTTGCCACCGGCGCGGATGCACTTCTGCGTGTCGGCGGCACGACCGGGGGTGTAGGGGCATTTGGTCTGGCCGAGGAAAATGGGCACGAACTGGTTCATGCCGGCGTTGGTGAACAGCAGGTTGGGGCTGTCCGGCATGAGGCTGGACGAGGGGACGATGGTGTGTTGCTTGGACTTGAAGAAGTTCAAGAACGACTGGCGGATCTGGGTTGATGTCATCTTAAAAGTTACAGGTTGCAAGTTGAAGGTTGAAAGTTTTGACGCGCGTGAGTCGCAGCGAACCTGCAACCGGCAACTTTCAACCTGCAACAGGTCAAAATCAGGCAGGAAGCCTAACCCAATGCGACGGCGTGAGGCGAGCCGAAGTTTTGGCGGGAACTTAACTCAACCGGACCGTCGCATCGCCATCAAGGCGCTTGGAGAGATCAATGGGATCGCCCACCGAAACCTGGCCGGGATTGACCTGGTATGCCCAGACCTCGAAATGGGTGAGGTTGGCTTCGCCGTAGATCGTGGCAAACGCCCCATCCACCGCATCGGCGCCGTGGGCGACTTTCACGCGCCCGATGCGGGGAATGTTGTACCGCGGATCAAAGGTAAACCACTCATGCCCGAGATAGACTTCGCAGTAGGCGTGGAAATCCATCGGCGTGCCCGGATCCACATAACCGATGTCCGGCAGATGTCCGGTCACGTAGCGGGCGGGCAGATTGAAGGCGCGACACAACGCAATGGCAGCATGCGCGAAATCCCGGCAGACCCCAAAGCGGCGTCCAATGACCTCGGACGCGGACAAATCGGGGCGACCGGAACCAAAGCGGTATTCGATGTTGTTGTGAACCCAGTCGCAGATGGTCTGCACCCGTTGGAGCGGGTTGATGATCTGGCCAAAATGTTTCCAAGCCAGATCCCGGAGTTTGTCGGAATCGCAGTAGCGGCTGGGCAACGTGTAACGCAATACTTCGGGCGGGAGCTGGTTGACGGGCACGATTTGATTGAGCACGTCCCGATTGTCCGGCAGCGAAGAAACAGCGACGAGCGCGTCGTGCCGGATTTCGTTGCGACCGGGCATGAGCATGGAGCGATAGGTGAAGTTGCCGTGTGAGTCTTGAAACTCGTAGGATGGCAGACCGATGCCGAACGACAGTTTTTCCTGCATCACGAGCACCCGGCCTTCGAGACGCGGCTTGAGCACAAACAGCACGGGCGTCGGCACGGTGGTTTCATAAACGAGGTCGCAGCCGACGCGGACGGTGAGATTCAGTGGAGTCCAACTCATGGTTGATTGTGGGCCTTAACCCGCGAGAAAGATACGATTACTATCCAGGTTTTGTCTGGCAGCCTCAATGTGCGGCAACGGTTGGAGCCAAATCCGGGGTGGAAGCTGGCGCGGCATCTTTCCCGGTCAGAGTGGCGAATACGGTGGATTCTTCGTAGCTAATCCGGTCCACGTCTTTGGTCGGGATCAAAATCTCTTTGCCAGAGAGGCGATGGCCGGTGCGGATGACCAATTGGCCAATCGCCCAACTGCCGGCGTCCATCATGAAATCACAGACGTAACCGATTACCCCGTCCGCCGGCGTGCGAAGTTGGTAACCGGTCACCGCTTGTGTGCTTCGCAGATGCACATCGGGGCGTTCAGGGACGGTGACGCTCGGCGGGGTTGGTTTGCGCGCGAGCGGTTTGACGGGCATTTCCAAAACCGGAACGCCGCTTAATCCCCATAACGCCTCGCCTTGCCAGTAATATGGCCAGCCAAAATAGCGGTAATACTCTTCTTCGTATTGGCGCGACACCGGCTTGTGCAGATCAATTGAAGGGCTGACCTCGATCTGTTTTCGCGTCAGGTTCACATGGAGGATCTTTTCATTCTGATCGAGCCGCCCGAGCGAATAGGGCGAAAGCAGCACTTGGCGTTTGGGCAACCACGTGCCCGTGTCGGCGACCAGATAACGGATCGCCCAGTTCTGGTCGTCGAAATAGAAATCCTTCACCCGGCCGATTTCCCCGTCGGATGTGCCGAGACTGTGTCCGTAGAGTTGTTTGATGCTGCGTAACATAAATCTGGTTTTCTGGAGTTATCCTATTGGACTTGGGGTTTGGCTTCGCTCGTGAGCAGTTCGCTGATGGAGGAAAGCGCGGGAACGCGATCACAGATCACTTCGATCGTCACCAAAATCGGGACCGACAATAAAGCGCCGGGCACGCCCCAAAGCCAGGTCCAGAAAATCAAAGAGACGAACACGACCACGGGATTCAGGGTGAAGCGACGTCCCAGTAAAACCGGGGTGATGAGATTGGCCTCGAACAGATGCAGCAGCAGATAGAAACCCGGTGGCAGCAGCCCTTGCCACAGCGTGTCGAACGTAAGCAACCCCACGGTAGCCAGCAGCAAGACGCCGAAGACGGGTCCGAAGTAGGGAACGAAATTCAGCCCCGCCACCAGCATGCCCCACATGGCGGCGTTGGGGACGCCCATGAAGTAGAGTCCCGCACCCACGAGAATGCCCAGCCCGAGGTTGATGAGGGAAACCGCGAGCAGATAATTGGAGATGTTCCGCTGGATCTCATGGCTGATCTCGACCACGCGTTTCTTGTCGCGCAACGTAGGCATGACGTGGACCAACTTTTGCAGGAATAAATCGCCCGAGGCGAGCAACAGATACAACAGCACCAACGTCTCACCGACGCCGACCAGAAATGTCCCGGTCCAGTTCAGGATGGAACTCGTGCCGCGGGTCTCTTTGACCTCCACCGTGGGCGCTTTCTTTTGTTCCGCTTTTTTCTCCGCCTCGGTTGCGCCCAGATCGTTCACTGCGGCTGCCGCAAGATTGAAACTCGCGACCCGGGGGAATAATTTCTGAAATCGTTGCCGCACCTCGGTCATGTGCTGCGGGGCTTCGTTCATCCAGGTCAACGCCGGGCGGCCTAATTGAAAGAAGCCGATCCCCAGCACGACCACCAGAAGTCCCAGCACGAGAGCGGCGGAGACCGAGGGGGCAACGTGATAGCAGGAAAACCACCGGATGAGTGGCTTCAAAGTCATCGCCGCGATGCAGGCCAGAAAAATTGGCAGCACCACGGGGCGGGCAAAGTAGAGGAAAGCCGTCGCCCCAAGGATCACCAAAGCGATTTGCCCGAGCGGTGTTTTGACCG
Source organism: uncultured Bifidobacterium sp. (assembly GCA_964594985.1). GTDB lineage: Bacteria > Verrucomicrobiota > Verrucomicrobiia > Limisphaerales > JADLHS01 > JADLHS01. The sequence continues at coordinate 187,383 of CAZQNQ010000002.1, read as the reverse complement.
TCCCAGAAGCGATCCCTCCGGGGTCCGGCGGCTCTGGATTCACCGCAGCAGAATGCGAAACCGGGGCAGTCGCCTGAGAGTCCGGGGCCGCAAGGGGTGGAGTGATGAGGGCGGCTTCCATGATTCATCGGGGGCGCGGGCGAAATTCCGACCAGAGCGCGCTGATCGTTTGCCCGCCCTTCAAGAGGGTTTGCCACCACGCCGGTTTTTCAGCGGGTTCGATTTTTTTCCGGCGGAGCGCGGCGAGGCCGGTCACCAATGACGCCGCGGCGGATACCACGGAGCGAATCGTGCGCGCCTCGGCGGTCAGCGCATGAACTTCCCCCGTCAACGTCTGCCAGTCTTGAACCAAACGCGCGCGGTTGAGTTCGCTTTCGGCGATCAAAATTTGCTTTCGCGAAGTAAGCGGGTTCATTCGAGAACTGTTTCCAAACATGCCCGGTCCTTTCGGAGTTGATCCAAAGTGGCGGCGAGCGGTTGGGCGTTCCCCAACCTGGCGGTGAGCTGCCGATAAAGGCAAAGGCCCGCCGCCGCATAGAGCACGGTCAAAGCAATCAGTGCCAGCACGGGTGAACAGGCCCAGAACAAAACCACAATCAGCGCCGTGAGGGCAATGCCCGTCAGCAGCCCGAACGTTGCCACGCCGAGCGCCAGTAGAATGGCGTGCAGGAGGCGCTCGCGCTCCTCCTGCACTTCCACCGCCAGCAATACGAGCCGGTTTTCACCGATGGTCAGCAGCCGGCGCGCGAACTGTCTCGAGGTCGCGGCCAGTTGCTTGAAGCTGACGGGGGATTCTTCCATAAGGCATCAATCGCGGGAGCAACGGCGACCCAGGAGATAACCGACGAGTGCCCCGACGCCGACGCCGATGGCGATGGCTTGATAGGGATTCGCGCGGACGGTTTGGTCGGCAACTTTCGCGCCTTCCACCGCTTTCTCTTTGACCCGACCATAGATTTCCTTGCCTTGCTCCAATGCGGCGGCGAGACGCTTGCGGGCTTCGCCGACTTTTTCACCAGCGACGTCAGCGGTGGCGGCCATCAACGCGCGGGCGTCTTCGGCGAGTTGGCTGACGTTTTGACCGATTGCTTGGGTTTCTTTGCTCATAATCTTTTGGGGTTCTTTTTGTTTGTATTGTTCAACGGTAAATTTTGCGCGGCGGCACGATGGGCAGCCTCCGGGGAGCGGGGCACATTCAAGATGGAGTTTTTCCCGCCGAAGGGATTGGGCACGGTTTTGAGAGCGAGCGGATCGGGCATCCATTGGCCGTCCACCACCAGGCAGTATTCGTAGTCACCGGGCGGCAGAAACGCTTCCTTCAACCAATGACCACTCCCGACCGCTTGCATTTGCATGGCCTTGGTGGTCGGGTGCCAGTCGTTGAATGTGCCCGCCAGACAAACGGAGGTGGCCGTCGGATGGTCGAAGGCAAAGTGAACTGGCACGAGTTGGGCGCTGACGTTCGGAGCGTTATCGTGGTTGCGATTGTGTTTCATAATGGGTGACTCAGGGAGATAGCGAGCGCTGGACCAACGAAGCGCGTTCCGGTTCCCAGCAACAATATGCGATGCAATGCCCCACGCGAGCTATGGGGTGTAACCCTACCAGAGTGTTCGCCGGGCCTTTAGACCGGAGCCTGCATCAGCGCCAGTCATTTGGCGCGCAACCCGCCGCAAGGATTTTCCCAGTGCCGCAAGGAACACCCCAGTCGCGGCCCGCGCCGGTCTGCCGTACCGATGGGCATGACAACAAACCGGACGCAAATCATTGCCCGCACCGGAGTGGTTGGTTGGGGGTTGCCACAAAGGCGAATCGCCAGTGCACTCGGAATCCTCTGGCTGACGACGTTGCTAACAGGATCGGGCGTCGTTTTCGGCGCAGCCCCAACCAATGGCTACAATGTGAAGCTCGCTTGGGATCGTAGTCCGAGCCTCGGGGTCACCGGCTATCGGATTTATTATGGTCCGGCTTCCGGGAACTACACCAACAGCGTGATGGCTGGAAATGTGACGAGCAACTCGATCACGGGTCTGGCTGGTGGCGGCATGTATTTCTTCACCGTTGTTGCTTATGATGCCAGTGGCGTGGAGAGCCTTCCCTCGAATGAAATCATTTTTGTTCCGGGGATTGCCACCCTGCGCATCAGCATCGCCGCCAATCGAAGAGCGGTCCTGACGGTGTTCGGCCCGGTGGGGCGCACGTACGAAATCCAGGCCGCGCAGACATTTGGCACGTGGACCGTCATCGGCACCAGGACCATTGGCACAAACGGTTCATTCAGTTTCACCGACACAAACGCGCCGGGGTTTCCCCGACGTTTCTATCGCACCCGCGATACGCAACCTTGAAAGACAAAAATCATGACGCGCTATCTAAGCCTAAGATGCTGGGGCCGCTCCTGTCTGCATCTGGCGGCGGCCCTCCATGCCGGGCACTGGCGCTGGCATCTGGCGGGCATCCGCCGGGAATTCGTTCCGCGGGTTCATTGAACGGCCGCACCGACGGATGACCAACACACCCAACCTTCAAAACAACGATGAGTGCAAAATTATTACAGTCTGGCGCGACACCAATGATTCCCGCCGCTCACGTCGCGATTGCCGGCAGCGTGTTGCAAGCGCGGCCGCATTCAAATCGTTGGCCGGATATTTTCTTCCGGCAGCGGCACGTCCCGGAATGGATTGCCACAGCGCAATGGACCCGCCTCCGCCTACCCTGCCGCCGGGCGGAATGGTGGCGTTAAACTGGCGGATCAAGCTTCCGGCGGGATCAACCCCACGCGCAGGGCGTAGCGCACGAGGCCGGGAATATCGTGCAGGTTCAGTCCCGCCATCAACTTCATGCGATGATATTCGACGGTCTTGGGACTGACCTTGAGGATCTCCGCGATCTGTTTGGTGTTCTGGCCTTCGGCGATGAATTGCAGGATCTCCCGCTGCCGGCTCGTCAGTTGTTCGAGCGGGTTCTTTTGATCGTGGCCGTTGGTGGGAAATTCTTTTTGGAACTGGGCAGACATTTCCTGATGCCGATCCACTTCCTTGTGAACGATCCGGTCCAAGGCCGCTTCGGCCGATTCGGTGCGCGCCTCCGCTTGTTCCGTCCGGGTCTTGGCCTGCTCGGTGCGCGTCTCCGCCGATTCCGCCCGGGTTTCCGCCTGCTCGGTGCGCGTCTCTGCTGATTCCGCCCGGGTTTTGGCCTGATCGGTGCGCGTCTCCGCACGCTCGGTCCGGGCTTCCGCTTGTTCCAGGCGCTTCTTGCAGCCGGTCAGATCCTGGGGTTGTTCCTCTTTGGCCTTCACGGTTTGGGGTTCAGCAACCGGGTACGCCAGTCGCGCCCGATCACCCGCGAGCGGGCTTGTTCCCGGAGCAGCGCCGGTGGCATCGTCCACGAGGGAACGGTTTCATAACGTATCCGTCCCGGCTCAGGGTGACGCGGTTGCGGATTGAGGCCGACAACCTCAGCAGACGTTTTCATGGAATCAGGCCTTTGTCGGAACTGCCAACTCCACCCGGCCCCGGCAGTGGGTCCGCCATGGCCGCGACCGGCGCGGCGGCGGTCCCCAGCGTGAATTCCGACGGGTCGAACACGGTGCCCAGCACTTGCAGATCCAGAATCAGTTGCGGGATGAGCCCGATGGCGTGCGCACCCGTTTCGTTCGCGTAATCCCAGAGCCAGTAGCGATTCAGTCCGTCCGGGTTTTCGCCCGGTCCATACGCCATCGGGGCACAGACGCGATCCAGCACGCCGCTGTCGGGTTTGGAATAGAACCGCACGCAGACTTTTTTCCGATCCTGGATGGCGGCGGTAAACTGGGTGTGATTGGCGATCATAACAAGGCTGCGGTTGAGCGGGGGGTCATTGGACCTGGGGAACGCGGATGTCGCCGGAGCGATTGATTACTCCAAAGGCGACCAGCAACCAGATGACGACACAAATCACCACCACGACATTGAGGATCTTTTTGATTTTTTCATCCATCGGGAGGTAGGTGTTGACCAGCCAGAGCAAGACGCCGATGACGATGAGTGTGATGGCGAGGGAAATCAGTGACATATGATATTATCTCCAATAGGGGTGCGGGCTTTTCTGTTCATGTCACAAATCTATGCCGGCGGGCAAACGGTTGCTATGGGGTGTAACCCGAACAAAAGTTTATCAAGCCGGCTGGCCCAGCGTTGACCGCCCGGGTGGAAAGTAGCAGCAAGGAGAATGTGACCCGCATCATGTCCGCAGACCAACCGGGGACGACGATTGGCTGCGCCAGGTGAGCAGCGCATTGAGCTGCTCGCGCGAACATTCGGTGGCGTAAAGAACCACCCGCACTATCCCGAGCAATTCCGGGATGGTATAGGGCTTGAGCAGCACCGCCGCAGGCCGCAACCACGGCTGGCGGGTGAAGTCTGTCTGGGGCACGGTGCCGGTGGCCATGATTACCGGCACCGTCATGCGGGCAGCACGCAGCTTCTTGAGCAGTTCCATGCCGGAAACCCGCGGCATTCTTTGATCCGTGATCAACAGGTCGTAGCTGTTCAGTTGCAAGGTTTCCCAAGCCGCCGCGCCATCTTCGGCGGCGTCCACTTCATACCCGGATTGAATCAACACTTCGGTATTGAGCTGGCGGAGGCTCTCATCGTCGTCCACCACGAGGATGCGATAGGGCGGACTTGTTTGAAATTGCGAGGGGCTGGCGGTGAACGCTCGCACCGGCTGGGTCTGATTCTCACTCATGACACGAAATTAAGCCCGCCTCCCCGGTCGCTGCTATGGGGTGTTTTCCCCAATCCCGGATTCAGCCGGTTTTATGTGACCGTTGCTTTTGAGGATGGCCCCGCTGAGGACTGCCCGTTGTTTCCGTGCAAGCTGTGAGCGTGGCCATTGGTGACAACCGGTCGCACTTCCCGTTCGGCAATCTGCTCATACGACAGTCCGCACTTGCAGTTGAGCAAGCCACCCGCAGCGGACGTTAGTTTTTCGCCGCAGCGACAAACCCACGCCCGCCAGCGGGCGGGATTCCCCACCACCAAAGCATAATCCGGCACGCTGCGAGTCACCACTGCGCCCGCCCCAACCATCGCCCAGCGGCCAATCGTCACATTGGGCAACGTGGTGCTGTTGGCCCCGAGCGTGCAACCCTGCTTGAGCAGGGTTTTGCGATCCGATTCCGAATACTTTTTGCTGCGCGGCCGGCAATCGTTTGTGAACACGGCGGCGGGGCCGATGAAGACGTCATCTTCGACGACCAGCCCATTCCACAGATAAACCCCGCACTTGATCGTCACCCGATGGCCGATCCGAACCCCACCCTCGATAAAGGTGTGATCACAGATGTTGCAGTCATCCCCGAGGATCGCTCCGGCAGCCAGATGGGCAAAGGCCCAGACGCGCGAGCCTTTTCCCACCGCGACGCCTTCATCAATCAGCGCATTGGCATGGGCAAAATACGCGCGGGCCGACGTGAATGTTTCGGGTCCGCCTTGTTGGGAGGCTTCGTCGGGGTGATGGTTTTCCGGCTTAACAGCGGAGGCAGCGGGTGCAACTTCAAATAATTCATTCATGATGATTAAAGGGGTCGGGACTGGATTCAAATTTCAAGACGGCCACCGGCCACGAAGCCTGACGGTTCGAGAATAGAGTGGGCCACTCCATTCCAGCTATGGGGTGTTTTACCCACGCGGGGGGGTGATGATTTCAACCAAGTCCGGCCGGACCAAATGCGGCAAAGTGGAATCCTGAAATCAAAGCCCCCCGCCGCCGGAACAATTTAGCGACTGGCCCACGCATGGGGGAAACACCCCATATCATGTTCCCCGCCGCCGCCTAGTATCCCGAACGTAGAGATTGCGATTTCCTAACCCTGAACCACTAAACATGAAGAAACTCACCGCTTGCAAATGGCTCGTCATCGGAAGCGTCCTCGCCATTTTTAGCCAGTCTGGACAAGCCCAGATCGTGATACTGAACCACAACAATTCCTCTGCTTCCATTGACACCGGCAGTTCCGCTGGAATGTTCAACTGGTCGGTGGACGGACAAAATGTGCTCGCTCAACAATGGTTCTGGTATCGGGTCGGATTGACCGCCGAAGCTCCCATCAACACTCTTGGGGTGCCCGTCATCACCACGCCCGACGCGCGCACTTTATACGCCAGCTACGACAATGGCAGCTACGGCGTGCGGGTGGATTATCTGCTCACCGGGTTTACCGCCGGAAGCGGCAACTCCGACATTGCCGAAACAATCACCATTTTTAACCACACTGCGACCCCACTCGATTTCCATTTCTTTCAATACTCGGATTTCGATCTCGGCGGCCCGGCCGGTGACCAGGTGGCACTCAGCGTCAATTCCAACCCGCTGTCGCCCTCCTTCGGACTCTACAACACCGCCACCCAGATGGATCCGTTTGCGGGTTTGACCGAAACCGTCATCACCCCCGGCGCCAATCACGGCGAAGTCGGCATCTGGAACACCACGCTGACCAAGCTGAACAACGGCGTGGCCGACACCTTGAATGATGTGATCGGCCCCACGCTGCCGGGCGATGTCACTTGGGCCTTTCAATGGGATTTCACCATCCCGGCGGGCAGTTCGCTGGGCATCAGCAAGGCCAAGGCTTTGCACCTCAATTTGATTCCCGAACCAACCACGCTGGCTTTGACTGCTCTCGGCATAGTCGGGCTGGCCCTACGTCGGAAACCCCGCTCTGAATAATCCCCCTGGAGCAGGTTTCTGTCGGACGCGCCCGCTGTGCAACCAAGCGGGGGCGTTTTGTTTATCGAAAATGACAAACCTATGAACTTCGCCAACGCCACCCATATCATCTATCTGCCAACCGGCGAGGTGGCCCGGATCGTGGAGCTGCAACCCAACGGAGCAGCCACGGTGCGGTGCGAGTTTGTGGACGGCCGCCAGGAGGAATTGTGGCGGCTCCGCTGCACGGTGCTCGTCACAGCGGCCGAGATTGCGGAATACCAGCGCAAACGCTGCCTGTTACAATCCTTCGCCTTCTTTAATCCCCCGGCCCCACGCCGCTCGAAACCACCGCCGCATTGACCCCCCGCGCGGGTTACGCGCAAACGCTTCCCACCGATCTTGTGGTGGCGACGAGGTTGACGAGGCACAAGCTTTTAGCGATATAGGGGATGGATACGCCAGTGCCCACGGGCGTTCCGGTGTTGGGATCACGATTTGCGCCCGCCCCAGTTTGGTGGTCCGTCTGCTGGTTGTTTTCTTCATTCATCTTGTTGGTTCTTTCTGGATTGCTGCCTTTGTAATGATTCACCGCCGAGGCAAAACAGGCAGGGCGAACAGCTTCACTTCAAGTTGCATTTACTTAACAGTCACGCGCTGGGAATCCGCATGGCGTAAAGCGTACCTGGCCCCACAACTGCCGCCGAACGCAGCCACCAACATGCCGATGAGCAGGACAAAAAACGACCAGATGGCCGCGCACGAAAGATTGCCGGCGTAGAAGGCGGCCCGGCAATCGTCGTGCAACGATCGCCGGGCCGGTGCCGTTACTTCGCCAGCGTTTCAGCAAGCTTGTGACTGGACGAAGTTGGCCGCTCGTTGCGTTGTGATTTTACGGACTTACCACCAACCGGCTCGTCCTCCGACTCCTCGTCCTTGGTTTCTTCGTCCTCGGATTCGCCCAGCGCTTCTTCATTGCTGCTGGCGCGGGCCAGCTCGGTGAGGGCTTCGTTGGCGGCCTTCTCCTCTTCGAGAATGCCTTGCAGGATGGTGGCGGCTTTCTGGTTTCCCAGCAGCCCGGCCCATTCATGCAAACAGCCATACGAGGCCATTTCGTAATGTTCCACCTTCTGCGCCGCCGCGATCAACGCGGCGTTGATGGCCGGGGAGCCTTTGAATTCCGCCGCGATTTCGTCGCCCTCTTCCAGCAACCCCTTGGTCGCTTCGCAGGTTTTACCCTTGGCTTTTTCCTCAAAGCATTGGAAGACCTGTTCGAGCTTCTTCACATGGCCTTCGGTTTCCTTCAAGTGGGATTGAATGGCAGCTTTCAAGTCCTCGCACGTGGCGGCCTTGGCCATTTTGGGCAACGCCTTGACGATGCGTTGCTCGGCGTCATACATGTCCGCCAGTTCATCGAGAAACAGATCTTCGAGTGTTTTCATGTTCGTTGTGATCATCGGTATTTGTTTGGTTTAAGAAGGCGACTGTGGGCGAGTCCAGCCCGACCACAGTCGCCGGTGGGTCAAATCGAACGGCTCGCGGCGTAGCCTGCCTCGATGGGATGGGCCGGGCGGGCGTCGGCCTGGTCTGCTTTGGGCGTGGAGGCTTCCCCCGTGATGCAGATGTCTTCCGCACCGCGGCTGGTAAAGATTTCCTTGGCCTTTTTGATTTCCTCGGAGTTCTCGGTGTGAACCGAGATGAGGATGTTGCCCGCCTTGACTTTGCCTTCGTAACGTTTGGCTTCGATCTCGGGAATGCCCAGGCCGATCAAGCCGCCGGCAATCCCGCCGACGGCGGCTCCCACCGCGGCACCACTCAATGCGGCGATGATCGGGCCCGCGGCGATGAACGGCCCCACGCCCGGTATGGCCAGGGCGCCGATCCCGGCGACCCAGCCCAACGCGCCGCCGATGACGCCGCCCGTGCCCGCGCCGGCAACGGCGCCTTCGGGAGCTTTGGTGTTTTTCTCATGAGCGAAATCCCGGCTCGTGCCCTTGTCGGGGAACAGGACGGAGATGTCGTTGTTGGAGAAGTTCGCTTCTTTCAACTGCTCGACGATCTGGTCAGCTTGAGTGCGCGAGGTGGTGATGCAGAATACGGATTTTTTTGACATGATGTTTGCTTTCGTTTGTTTTGTTTTTTTGAGGAGGACCGAATCAGTAATTGCTCTTGGTGGGAGTTTTGACTTCCAGTTGATTATCCACTGTTCCGGAGTGGGTGCTGCGTTTTGCCATTTCCGCGATAAGCGATTTTTCGGCAGCGGTGTTGACCGGCCCGCGCAGCGTGATCTGGCCATCCTTGGTGATGATCTTCACGTTCCGGGCATTCATGGACATATTTTCCGTAGCGAGAATCTCTTTGCGGATCTGCGCCGTGGTGGCCACGTCGGCCTGGCTGTTGCCCTGATCCAGCGGCGTCAAGTTCCCCTCATTGCGGTCGCGGACAGTGCGCCGGGTGTTGTCAGCTTCAGTTGTCGGGTCGCGGGTGAAGTACGGCTCGACGTTGTAAGCGCGATAAACTCCGCCGACATAGCCGGGCTCATTGAAGTCCGGCCATTGATTGGCGCGGAAATGCGGCGCGGCGCTCAATTGTTCTTTGGTCGTGTCCAGTTGGAGCGCGCTCTGTTCTGAAGTGTATCGCAACGCGGTGGGGGGAATGGCACTCAGATCGTCGCCCATGCCGAGGAATCCGCCGGACGAAATGATGACGGCCACGATGCGGCCCGAGGCCAGGTCCACCAGGAGGTTATTCACGTCGCCCAACTTTTCCTGCTGCCGGTTCTTCACGGCCGTGCCGATGATCTTGCTGGCTTTCTGGATGTAACTCAGGCTGCTCCCTGAAGCATTGGTGTCGTTTGCGTTGGAGTAGTATTCCCGCGACCAGGTGCCGTCCGGGTTGCGGGTTAAAGTCGTGTTGTAGTTTTCTCCCACCTTGCGGGCGAGTTCCGCATTGCGGGTGCTTTCGACCGTCTTCGGGCCATCCGCATTGATGGTCCCATCCATGTTTCGCGGCAGGGCGCGGACTTGTTTCAACTCCAGACTGGTAAGTTCGGTCCTGTCCGGATCCGGCGCGGCAGTCATGAAATACGGTTTTTCGTCATAGTACGCATAGACATCATTCAACCGGTTGGACTGGTTGCTTTCGTCCCACTTGGTCGCTTCAAATCTGGGGGCATCCTTGAGCTTGGCCTGATCCGCGTCCAGATGCAGGATTTTCTGGCCGACATCATGGTGCAAGGCGCCCGGCGGCACCGCCGTCAACGTATCGCCGATGCCGATAAACCCGCCGGTGGACAAGATCACCTGGACGATCCGGCCGGATTCCACATCCACCGCGAGGTCTTCCACCTTGCCAAGCTTTTCGTCCTGATAATTTTTGACGGCCATGCCGATGAGATCACTGGCTTTGGCCGCCCCGTTGAGCTGGCCGGCCCGGGAGTGGGCCGGACGGGCGGGCGGATTATCCAGTTCATCCGGCTGGGGATTGACGGGGGCTTGTGCCAGCGCCGCGCACGCCAGGATCGAAACGGCGGCCGCACTGACAATGAGTTGGAGTTTTCGTTTCATATTTGTGTTCAGGTTCGAGATTTGGTTTTCGGCACGGAGTTTTTTTTCTCCCGCGGCTGGGACACTAGGTTGGAAAACTCCAGGCTTCTATGGGGTCTTACCCTACCTCCTACCTACCGCCTCCTGAAAAAAATCAAGGTCGGGCGTCCCGGCGGGCGACCTCGGCAAAGAAAATCGGATCGGCAGAGCTTTCCCTGTCTTCCAGAAAGGGCTGAATGATTCCGTGGGCAGGCCCGTAACCGTCGTGGTTCAGGAAACCGGACGAACGAATAGTTTTACGTTCACGATCTGGCAACCTCTCAAACAATCGTCAGTTGCACGCTGCTCTCGATGATGCCCGCCCCGATGGCGTAACGGGTGAGACCGGCGGTGTCGTGGATGTCGAGTTTCTCCATCAGATGCTCGCGGTGTTTCTCGACGGTCTTCATGCCGATGCCGAGTTCCGCCGCCGTTTCCTTGTTGGCCTTGCCTTCGGCGATGAGTTGGAGCACTTCCATCTCGCGCGAGGTCAACGCCGCTATTTTCTTGTGCAAGACGCCCGCCCGGTCCCGCGTTTGCGGCTGGAGCCGCTCGCGGCGCTTGGCGATGGCGGGACTGAAAAAAGTTTTCCCTTGATGGATTTCACGGATCGCGTGGCACACGTCGTGAGCGGAGGTTTGCTTGAGTAAAAATCCCATGGCGCCGGCTTCAGTCGCGTTTTTGACGTACGCATCGTCGTTGTGCGCGGAAAGCATGAGCACCTTGGTGGTGGGAAAAAGTTTGCGGACCTGGCGCGTGGCTTCCAGGCCGTTGAGCAACGGCATCGCGATGTCCATGACCACGACATCGGGCTGAAGTTTCTTCACGAGTGCGATGGCCTGGCGTCCGTCCTGGGCTTCGCCCACCACTTTAAGATCGGGTTCGAGTTCGAGCATCTTGCGAAAACCCTCGCGCACGATCGTATGGTCGTCCGCCAGGAGCACGGTGATTTGTTTCATAAAGAGTTACGACTTGGTTTCAGCGGACTCCGGCAACGATTCCCCCCCCCCCCCGAGATTTTCCCAACGGGATTTGCGCGGTGATAACCGTGCCTTTGCCTGGAGCAGACTCGACTTCAAACCGGCCGCCGACCATTTCCAGCCGCTCCCGCATGCCAAGCAAGCCGAGCCGGCGACCGCGGTTGGCGTGCAGGACGTGTTTCACATCAAAGGATCGGCCGTCGTCCTTGATGGTCATGCCAACGCCATCCGGCAGTTTCTGGATGGTCACCCCGGCGCGGCTGGCTTGCGCATGGCGGGCCACGTTGGTGAGCGCCTCCTGCGCGACGCGAAAGAGCACCGTGCGTTTGGCGGTGTCCAATTGTTCCACCTGCGCAAAGGCCGTCAAACGAGTGCGGATACCCGTCCGCGCGGTAAAGTGTTTCATAAACGAATGCAGGGCGGGAATCAGCCCCAGATCGTCCAACACCGCCGGGCGCAATTCGCGGGCGAACTGATGCACGATGCTCACGGATTTCTCCACGAGGCGCTGCGTACGCGCGATGTTGCTGGCGAGCCCCTTGGTATTGATGGCGGCCTGCTTCTTCAGGGTGGCGAGCCGGATGTTGATGCCCGTCAACGTCTGGGCGATGACATCGTGCAATTCGCGGCTGATCTTTTTGCGTTCTTCTTCCTGGGCCGAGAGGATCTGGCGGGACAGGCGGCGCAATTGTTCCTGCAACCGATCGGACTGCTCCAGCAATTGGGAGTAATGGCGTTCGCTTTTCTTGAGCGCAACTTCCACCGCCTTGCGCAAAGTGATCTCCACGCTCAATTCCAGATTGGAGGCGGCGAGTTCCACGGTGCGCTGGCTCAGGGTCTCGATGAATTTTTTCAGTTGGGCGGTCGCGTTGCGGGCACTGCGATGCCGCTTTTCAATCGGCGTGATCGCCACGGCAAAGAAGATGCCGGCTTGTTTGATGAGCGACGCGCGTTTACGGGGCGGGCAGCCCGGCAATATTTCTGCGACCAGGGTTTGCTCGTGAAGTTTGGCAAGGTCCAGCGTCTGCAAGCCGGCGGCGAGCGCCTGACTGCCCAGGCCCCGGGCGGATTCGAGGCTGGCGGACCGGCCCTGCTTGAGATGGGTGCGCAGCGCGACTTGATAACGGCGGGACAGGTTGAAGAGCTGGCGTTTCATAAGCTGCCGAATTCACGGGCGACCCGGCGCACGGACTGGACCGATTTTACCACCAGCCGTTGCGTGCTGGCGATGTCATTCTTGAGACCTTTGGAGTTACTCCGGGCTTCCTGTTTCAACGACAGCAGCCGGACATTGATGCCCAACAAGGTCTGGGCGATTTCATCCTGGAGTTCCGTGCTGATCCGCTGGCGATCCGCCTCCTGTGCGGCCAGCACGCGATGCGTGAGTTGCCGCAACCGTTTCTGGAGTTGCAGGGATTCCTCCAGACATTTCTGATGATGCTTCCCACTTTTCGCGAATTCGTCCTCCATGGCCTTGCGCCGGGCCACGCCGCGTTGCAATTGCCGGTTCGTCGCGGCCAGTTCCAAGGTGCGCTGGCCCAAAGTTTCTTTCAACCGGCTCAAATGAACTTTGGTCTGCCGCGCCGCGCGATGCGTTTCCTCGATGGGGGTGTTGGCTTCGGTGAAAAAGACCTCCGCACGCTTGATCAGACCCCGCTTGCTTTTGGGCAATGCCAGGGAGACCAGGGCGCGCTCATGCAGCAGGGCCAGTTCCAACGTCTCCAATCCCAACACCACCGCTTCGCGTCCCAGACTCAACGCCGTGCCGTTCGGGGAAATCACGCGGCGACCCGGCTTCAGGTGTTTTCGCAACGCCGCGACATATCGTTGCGACAACCCGAGAAGTTTTTGTTTCATGTTGGCATGCGGGAATTACGCGCTCATCAATGCCTGATCTCTCAGCGGTGAGCCGCCCATCCAAACGCCAACATCGAATAATCACCGCCAGATGTATATGGGGTGAACACCCCATAGCGCCCGAAACCAATGATCCCGCGTTCCGCAAGTCCGGGGACTCCTCATAGGTGAAGACCCCATTGCCCCGGACGGTTCACCCGGTCAGAATGCGGACGATGATAAACCTGACTGAATCGCCAGAGTTCAAAGAAAACACTCTGGCGACAATTGCCGTCCTGTATCCGCTCGCCTTCGCCAAGGCCGCCATTTCCGATTCCCGCACGGGGCGGGCGTTGCAACGCTGGAGAGCGGCCGATCTGAACCCTGCTTGCGATGCGGCGGATGGGGCTTTGGAAGCGACGCGCGCGTTCAGGTAGGGTTACCCCCCATCGCAAACGTTCCGCCAGCGGCTAAGGTTTGATTGCAACTCAAAACTACCAAACCAAAACGAAAGTCACAAACATGACCACACTGGAAATCAAAGGCGACTGGAACATCACCAAGGGCAAGCTGAAACAAAAATGGGCGAAGCTCACGGATGACGATCTTCAATACGCCGAAGGCAAGCAGGACGAACTGATTGGCCGGATTCAGAAACGCACGGGCGAAACCCGCGAAGCCGTCGAAAAAGCCGTCAAGGAATCCTGCTCCGATTGCGGCTGCAAATAAGTCCCGCGCTCGCCGCGTCACGGCCCCGCCAGCCAGCGCCAGCCGCCCCAGGCCCGGGGCGGCTGGCGTTGTTTCCGGGCATGGTTGAGGCGGATTTTGTCTTCCCCAGCCCTCCAGCCGGATGGTCGGACGGTTATATTTCCAAAATAGGTTGCGTTAATTCGTCTCGGGGTGTGGTAGCTTGAACTCTCCCATGAAACTCAACGCCGCACTCCATCCGATCCAAGCTCCCCATACCGCACCGCTCCCGGAGTCGCGGTCCAATCTGCCCAGAGTTTTGCTGCGGCCCGCCAACCCGGCCACCGTGACGGCGGATCTGAATCAAGCCATTTCCGAAACGCTGGTCATTCACAACGTGGAAATCGTTGTGGTGCTCCCCGCAGTTCTGGAGAAAACGGGTTATCACCACGGCGGCATCAATGATTGATGTGGAAAACCTGGGTCACGCGACAACCTGACGGTGCGTGCCGCATTTCCAACATTTGCTGAACTGGCCGGCGAGCAACTCACCGCAGCGGGAGCAGACCCAACCTGTGCCTGCGGCCGGGGCGGGGTTCGCCCATGCCGCCAACAACGCCAGCGCTTCGACGTAATCTGACTCTTGCGCCACCCACAGCTCGGCCTGGAATGGGGCGGTGGGAATTGTTTGCGCCATCTGTTCATTGATCTCCACGCAACGGATGCCAGCCTTTTCCAACATGTTTTTCAGCAGGCCCAACTGGGTGCTGTCCGGTGAACTAAAAACGCGTTTCATAAGTTCCGTTTTCCTTCCCCGCACATTACCACACTTCCAATCACTGCGCGGACCGGCACAGATTGTAACTTAAAAAACGCCTGACGATCCGCGCCGTGGTCGGGTTTCACCCCATAGGCCCGCGCCCGGCTCCGACTTAGCGTATTACCGGTAGTCCGCCGCTGAACTCAAACTGATGAGCCTGAAGCATGGAATACTAATCCTCATTGGGCGAGACGCCGCCGTTTGTCTGACAGGCGGCGGCAAGCAAGAAACCACATCATAAACAATCGTAACCGTGCAGAGAACCGGAGAATTCTTATGGGAATAATGAAATGGATCGTGCTCGTACTGGGGTGTGGCTTGGTGCTTCTGATTGTTCTGGCCATTTGACTGCCGCCTGGCCCCTCATACCTGCCGCCGCGGGTTTTGGCGGAGTGAATTTGAACCGGCCGACCGATTCGACCGGTAGTCGGGTTACACCCCATAGCCGCCCCTCCGCCCGAAGGCCATTCTTTGCCAATGAACAAGATCAAACCAAACCAGATCCAAATCGGCATCAGCATTCTGCTGCTCGCCACCACGTCCGCCTTCAGCATTGAGGACGGCACTACCAACCAGCCCGCTCCCCCGATGACCAAGCCCGCGGCGCAGATGGAAAAATACCGGGCGCAGGAAACCAGCCTGGATTTTTTCACCACCGGCTCCATCAATCAGCAAACCATCGACGATCTCACCGGCCTCCGTTACGACGAAGATGTCAATTTTGGGCTCGGCGTGGGCTTGAATCACTTCTTCACCCGCAATATCGGCATCGGGGTGGAAACTTATTCGGAAGACACCGAACGGCATTTCCTGGACCAGGCCTCGGCCAGCTTGATCGTGCGCTTTCCGCTGGGCGAAAGCTGCTTCGCTCCTTATGCCTATCTCGGAGGCGGCCGTCAGTTCGATCCGATTGAATTGTCGTTTGCCCAAGTGGGCGCCGGGCTGGAATTCCGCTTCACCCCCAATGTCGGGGTGTTTCTAGATGCCCGTTACGTGTTCACTGATGCGGCCGACGATCATGCGCTGGCCCGCCTCGGGTTACGGTTGGCCTTCTAAAACCATCTTGCGATCACAGCGCCGGCGGAAGTCCGCCGGCGCTTTTTTGATAGCCGTCTGCTGTATGGAGCGATTGTCACGAGATCGCTCTTTCGTATTAGGGTTACACCCCATAGCCCCGCTCCCGCCCGCAACGTACCGTCCTGCTCGTGTTAAGAAATCAATGACACAACAAATAAAAAGAAAGACCCCATGAAAATTAAATCCTCCCTCCCGCTCGCGCTCATAGTCGCCACAGGCGCACTGTTCGCCACCAGCCCCGCCTTGCGCGCTTCCGAAGCAGATGATCGCATCGAATCCGCCGCCAAGACGTCTTACGTGTTCAAGACCTATCTCAAGGATGACGCGATCAAGACCGAATCCAAGAACGGGGCCGTCACCCTTACCGGAACGGTCGCGGAAGCATCCCACAAATCACTCGCCGAAAACACAGTCGAGAGTCTGCCCGGCGTCAAAAGCGTGGACAATCAGTTGAAGGTCAAAAACGAAAGTCCGGCCGAACATTCCGACGCTTGGTTGAGTACGAAAGTAAAGAGCACGCTGCTGTTCCATCGCAACGTGAGCGCGAGCGGAACGGACGTCTATGTCAAAGACGGGGTCGTCAGTTTACGCGGCACAGCTTCCAGTGAAGCACAAAAGGAACTGACCGCCGAATACGCCAAGGACGTGGAAGGGGTCAAAAGTGTGAAGAACGAATTGACGATCGCCAAGACTCCGGCCCAGCCGGCCCAGACGACGCAAGAGAAGATTGACGACGCCTCCATCACCGCCCAGGTCAAGTCATCCTTGTTCTCGCATCGCTCGACCAGCGCCATCAAGACCAAGGTTCAAACCATTGATGGTGTGGTGACGGTGAGCGGCATCGCCAAGAATGACGCCGAGAAAAGTCTCGTCACCAAACTGGTGGATGACATCAAAGGGGTCTCCAAGGTGATCAACAACATGACCATCGCTCCGCCGATCGCAACCAAGTAAATCAACTCTCGGGAACGGGCCGGCGCAACCCATCACGCCGCGCCCGCCATTTCCTCAAGCAACGCTGCCGGCCCTCGAAAGGGGGCCGCGGCGTTTTATCACAACCAATCAATCATCATGAATGCCGAACTCATCAAACAAGCTTTGGAAAAAGTGGGCAACGCCCACGTGCTCATCAACATCATTTCCCAACGGGTCCGCCAACTGGGATACAACAGCGGCGCCATCAGCCGTCCCATGGTGACGGAGACGGCGGACCTGGGCCTGGCAGACATCGCCTTGCGCGAAGTCATTGAAGAGAAATTAGGTTGGGTCGTTCCCGAAATCGTTGCCTTGACGCGTCCGGTCAGCAAGAAGCGCCACCCCCGCCATAACGGACTCAAGTCGGGTTCTCTGGGCAATCGGTCCGCTTTCGACCCACCACCCCGGGACAGATTCTAAGCGGGGGCTTCGCTCGATCGGGTCGGGTTACACCCCATAGCGAAGGATCAACGGCAGCGATACCGTGTCGTGGTAAGAATAGTAAGAACCAAGGAACATTATGTTATACACGATTGCGGTAGTGCTGGTTGCCCTCTGGCTGCTGGGACTGGTAACCAGTGCCACCATGGGCGGATTCATCCACATCCTGCTGGTCATTGCGGTGGTCTTGGTGCTCGTCAACATCATTGGCGGCCGCAAACGCTTGATTTAAGGAAATATTCCCCCACCGCCAAAACTGAAAAGAAATCCTCTATGAAAACCAAAACCATCGCTGCCGTCATCCTGATCACACTGGGAATCGTCGTGCTCGCTTATGCGGGCATCTCCTTCAAGACCCCGGGTCAGCCGGTGAACTTCCTCGGCATACACATTGAAACCACCGACAGCCATTTCATCCCGCCCGTGGTCGGCGCGCTCGCGCTCGTCGGCGGAATCGTCCTGCTCGTGGTGAAACCCAAATCGGTGTGAAGCCCCGGCGGGGCCAGGAGCAAAGATTATGAATGCCTTGAAACATTTGCCGCTCTTGAAAAATCCCGGCGCAGCCGCGCCCGGTCTGCAAGCTCAGCCGGGGCGGGCGACAACGCAATGCCGGAAGGACCAGCGGTACTTTCAGCGGCGACGGAATGGTCGCCCGCAGTAGATATCAGCGAAGACGCCAAGGAATACCTGATCAAGGCCGAGTTGCCGGAGGTGAAGAAGGAAGATGTGCGCGTCACTGCCGAGGTGGGCACGCGGACCATCATGGGTGAAAGAAGGTTCGCGCCGGAGCAAAAAGGCTGCAAGTATCACTTGGTCGAGCGCGCCTACGGCCGTTTCGGCCGGAGCTTTGCCCTGCCCGCCCGATGCCAGCCCGGGAAAAGTCAGCGCTGAATTCAAGGACGGCGTGCTCACCGTGCATCTGGTGAAGGATGCCAAGGCGAAACCACAACAAATTGAGGTCAAGATTGGTTGAACTCGTGATACACTGCCATGCCGGGGATCAGCAGGCTGCCGCCGGTGCGGCCCACCCATAAACGAAGCGAAGGATTTAATGCCATGAAACTCAACGAGACGCCGGTCGAGGAAAACTGGGAAACCGCCGCGCGACACTTTCGCCGCTTACGATCGAATGAACTGGTCAGCCGCGGCGACTTTGTCGGCGACGCCCA
This sequence comes from uncultured Bifidobacterium sp., assembly GCA_964594985.1. Taxonomy (GTDB): domain Bacteria; phylum Verrucomicrobiota; class Verrucomicrobiia; order Limisphaerales; family JADLHS01; genus JADLHS01. The sequence goes on along the minus strand of CAZQNQ010000002.1, from coordinate 169,124 downwards.
ACGAGGGTTTGAGTTGTGGGAAGGGCCGGGCGGCTTCCGCGCGGACGCTTTCGTGCAACCCATTTACCGCCGGGATGGCAAGCGCGTCATCACAACCAAAATATCGAAATGAATCGTTCCCGCTGTCCGCACTGCGGCGGCAAACTCGGCGTTCATCTTTATGCCGATGTTTGTCCGGGTGGCCGCGAAGAATTGCCGCATAACCCCCAGCCGCTGACGGTCGCAACGGTTGCGGTTGTTCATGGAAAGTTAACGCCACCATGAACGCGCTGAAGCTCATCGGCCTGGCCTTGCTTCAGTTCGGCCGACAGCTCGGCCGGCTGCCCCGAACCATCGTGAACGCCCTCAAACAACGCAAACTACAGGCCGGCGTGGATGCGCGGGAAGTCGAACGACTCGATCGCATCCGCAATCCGGACAAGTATCGCGGGAAGGAAATTTAGCTTCGGCGGCTTCGCATGGCTTGAATTGAAATCCGCGCCGCCAGCGGCCCCCGACAAAAGCGATGGGAATTGGTTCTTGGTGAATGCCGAGATGTGGCGCACCATGCGAATTGTCGTCACAGGCCCGTTCGGCCCGTGCCCACACCAACGTTCATGCCGCCTGCGTCCACCATCCGCAAAGTTGCTTTTCTCGGCGATTATCTGCCGCGCAAATGCGGCATCGCCACGTTCACGACCGACCTGCGTTGTGCCGTGGCGAAGGAGTTTCCGGCGCTGCAATGTCCCGTCGTGCCCGTCAACGATCTGGCCGAAGGTTACGCTTATCCGGCCGAGGTGCGGTTTGAAATCGCGGAGCAGGACCTGCCTTCCTATCTGCGCGCGGCGGATTTTTTGAACATCACGGACGTGGACGTGGTGTGCGTGGAGCATGAGTTCGGCATCTTTGGCGGGCCGGCGGGCAGTCATGTGCTGGCGCTGCTGCGCGAACTGCGCATGCCCATCGTCACCACGCTGCACACGGTGCTGTGCGAGCCGAACGAAGAACAACGCCGCGTGATGCGCGACCTGATCCGACTCTCGACGCGGCTCGTGGTGATGAGTGAACGCGGGCGGGAATTCCTGCTCGATGTGTATCAGGCGCCCGCCGCCAAGATTGATCTCATCCCGCACGGCATTCCCGACATGCCGTTCGCCGACCCGAACTATTTCAAGGACGAGTTCGGCGTGGCCGGTAAGCAGGTGATGCTCACGTTTGGATTGTTATCCCCGAACAAAGGCATCGAGTTTGCGTTGCGCGCGTTGCCGGACATCATCCGCGAATTTCCGAATGTCGTTTACATCGTGCTGGGCCAGACACATCCGAATCTGCTCCGGGACGAGGGCGAGGCGTATCGCTTGAGCCTCGAGCGGCTGGCCAAAGACCTCGGCGTGCAGAAGCATGTTGTGTTCTTCAATCGCTTCGTCGAGCTGGAGGAACTGATGCGGTTCATCGGGGCGGCCGACATCTATCTCACGCCCTATTTGACCGAGGCGCAAATCACTTCCGGCACGCTGGCCTACGCCTTCGGCGCGGGCAACGCCGTGGTGTCCACGCCGTACTGGCATGCGGCGGAATTGTTGACGGCGGAGCGCGGCAAGCTCGTGCCGTTCCGCGACGCGAAAGCCATCGGAGTCGCCGTGGTCGAATTGCTGCGGGATGAACCGTTGCGCCACACGATGCGGAAGAACGCCTACAAACTCGGACGCGACATGGTGTGGAGTCGCGTGGCCCAACTCTACGCGAAATCCTTCGAGCAGGCGCGGCAGGATCACAGTTTTGTCGGGCGAAAATCCTCCCCCATCAAGACGCTCGATGAGCAGCCCGGGCAATTGCCGGAGCTGAAGCTGGATCATCTGTTTCGGATGAGCGATTCGACGGGCATCTTTCAACACGCCAGCTTCACCGTGCCGAACTTTGCCGAAGGCTATTGCACCGACGACAACGCCCGCGCGCTGGTGCTGGCGTTGATGCTGCAAAAGCTGGGGCACGGTTCGCCGCAACTCGGGGCGCAGGCCGCCACCTACGCGGCGTTTCTCAATCACGCCTTTGACCGGCCACGCGGCCGCTTCCGCAATTTCATGAGCTTCGACCGGCGGTGGCTGGAGGAAGTCGGTTCGGAAGATTGTCAGGGGCACGCGTTGTGGGCGCTCGGGTTGTGCGTATCGCAGGCCGGGCAAGGCAGCTTCCAGATGCTCGCCGCGCAACTCTTTGAACTGGCGCTGCCCGTGGCCGCCGGATTTTCGTCGCCGCGCGCGTGGGCGTTTACCTTGATCGGCATTGACGAATACTTGCGCCGCTTCAGCGGGGACCGGCGCACCAATCAGATTCGGGAGGCCCTCACGCTCCGGCTGATGCAAAGCTATGCCGACACCGCCACGGAAGACTGGCACTGGTTTGAAGAAGTGGTTTCGTATGCGAACGCGAAACTGCCGCACGCGCTCATTCTCAGCGGACGCTGCATGAGCGCCGCGCCGCTGCTCGAGACCGGGCTCAAGGCGTTGCGTTGGTTGATCAAAGTGCAGACCTCTCCGACTGGTGCTTTCCGGCCCATCGGTTCGAACGGATTTTACCAACAGGGCCAGTTGCCGGCACAGTTCGACCAACAACCCATCGAAGCGCAAGCCACGGTGTCCGCCTGCATCGCGGCGTATCACGCCACGGGCGATATGTTTTGGGTCGCGGAAGCGCGCCGCGCGTTCGAGTGGTTTCTCGGTCGCAATGACCTGGGCCTCGCGCTCTACGATGCGGGCACGGGTGGTTGTCGCGATGGCCTGCATGTGGATCGGTTGAGCCAGAATCAAGGCGCGGAATCCACCCTGGCCTTCCTGCTCGCGCTCGCCGAAAAGCGCGCGTTACAAAACACCCTCACGAGCTTCAAAGAGCCGGTTGGGGAATAATCTAAACTAGCAGGCTTCGGTGAATCACGATTTCACAGCGATGTGGTCAAGAATGCTTTGAGCCAAGCTGTTGAAATCCTTGCGAGCATCCTGCACCCCGTAGGAATGACTGCCAATAGCCCCATCTGCCGCTGTAAGTTGAAAAATTGGTTTCCGCGCTTCTTGGGCCATGGGAACCAAACTTCGATAATGTTTCAATCGAGCCAAACACAGCGGGTCGTCAGCCATAGTCGGCGGATTTGATTTATCTGAAAGCACGCTATCACGATAAACACTTGGGATACGAGCAGCCCAACGATCATAGGCTTTCACTGGTCGCGATAGTCGCTCGCTGTGTTGCTGCACGATGTATCCGAGCGGAGCCATTTTGCCTTCCGGCAGAGGAAAAGAAGGTGATGACCAATTGTCGAGGCGCTTACCCCAATCTGAGCGCCAACTTCGGAGGGTGGGGCCTAAATTACGGAGGCCTTGGAGTGAGTAAAGGTCAGCAGCCAATGGAATCACGACATAGTCTGAACCAATGAGGGCGGAGCGATTGATGGCCCCAAGATTCGGGCCAACGTCGGCGAGGATCAGATCGGCTTGATGCTTTTCTGCAGCTTTTTGCGCAACAATCCAGAAAGCTGTCAAAACGCGAAAGGCGCGTAAAAGTTTGCCGCTTCCAAGACTATTTGGCCATTCTTGGGAAAGAAAATCTTCATATCCAGCAAGGGCGAGGTCTCCGGGAACAAGGTGCAAAGAGGAACGGATGCGTTGAGTAATCGGCTCCTGAATATCTCCCACCTCCATGAGGGGTTGCACACATCGGTAAATTGTAGTGGCCTTGGGCAATAGCAATTCAGGGTCCCACAATTCCTCAAGTTTTTCTTCCGGGAGGAAAGCTGAGGTGAGATTAGCCTGCGGATCGAGATCAATGGCCACCACCCGTTTGCCCATTTCGGAAAAAATCCATGACAGATGATAAACCAGCGAAGTTTTACCTACGCCGCCCTTATTGTTGAAAAATGTGAGTACGGGAACGCTCATGGCACTTTGCGGATGATGGCAGCGATGAAATTCTGTTCAATCTGGAATTCCAAAGGAGGATTCCCGTTTTTCTCCAAGGCCTCGCGAGCAATCAGTATTCCGGCACCAAAGCGTTGAGCATAACCGAGAACTTTGAACGCAGATGCGAGTTGGGGATTGCGATAATCAGCCCGGCCCGGTTGTCCAAAGTTCTGCACGGTGATGCTTCCATAAGGGCCTCCGGGATTGATGATTTCAATGTGATCGTCGAACCAGTACATGCGAACCGGGGCGTTTGTGTTTTCGTAGGTGCGATGCATGACCGCGTTACGGGCAAGTTGTTGGAGGGCGACCAAAGGATAAGGGCTGGAGCGAACCTCTTTGTCTTGCGATGTGAAATTCAGGCTGGTGGTCAGGTGCGCGGCCAATTTTTCATCGAGACGGCGAAGCATCTCACTGATTGTGCCGCTGATTTCCGCCTCGTCAGTCACGGGATCGGAAAGTTTTGTCCCACGAATTCGTAAGAACTGGATGTAACTTCCGGCAACCCAAGTGCGGGGTGCCGTACCGATGCAAAGCAGGCCGAGAACGGTAGGGATCGGTTCATCCACCGAGGCAATCATGCCGCAGGATGCAAGTCGCTGCTCGTAGGACCGGGCGTTGGCGGCGAGAATATCCGGGGCGACGGCGTTGGGAAGATATTCATTCTCAAAAGTGGTGCGACTTAAATCACGCAACGAGCAGGCTGATACTGGATGGGCCTCAAAATGCAAATCACGGTAACGGCGTTTTTCATTGAGAATGCGTTCATCCTGTGCAGAAGCAAGTCCACGACGAGGCCCGGTGCGAATCCAAATTCTGCCTTTGAATCGAACGGGAGGTGCGTCAGCGGGCCACACGGTCACGACCGCAATTTCAGCCCCTTTGAGAACCCGCTTCTCAACGGTCATGGTTGGTGGTGGAAGGATATTCCCACTTGATTTTAGATCAGCCAATGTCAGCAGCAACTGGTCGGTCACTGCGATGTTTTTTGGAGCGCCATTATTATCCACACCAACAAAAAGCACTCCCGGCTTTTGATGATTTGGCAGGTCATTGGCAAAAGCGCAAATCGCTTGGGGTCCTTTTTCCGGCGCATCGCCAGCCCAAGCTTCCTTGCGCTCGGCTCTGTCTGATTCAAGCTCATTGAGCAGCGCTTCAAGTTCGTTGTCAGTCAATGATTTCATGACGTCGCCAGTCTAAGTAGCACCAGCGTGGAAGCCAACACTTGAAAATTTGTAAAGCTTACAACTCGGGAAGCGGCGTTTTCGCTGGCGTCTTCTTGCTTTTTCCTTCTGTGCGGGCTGCTGAATTAAACAGTGCTTTTGCTATCTTCGGCGGTTAATGGGACTACGATGGGCGATTGAGTGAAACGAAACTATGAGTAAGCAAACCTCGTCCCCCCTCCACGCGCGCCGCATCGGGCCGACGCTGCTTCCCGATCGTTCCCGCGTGCTGCTGCGCCCGTTCCGACCGAGCACCGATGACATCTCGCGGCGCATCGTCGCCCGGGTCATGGCGTTGCCGGAGGAGGAAGTGAAACGGCTGTTGGGTCAGGTGATCGGTGAGTTCTCCGACCGGCATGTGCGGGCGGAAGATTTCTTTGGCAAACGCTTCGCACAGGTAAAAATCCATCTCGAGCCCGACGCAGCACCGTCTTCTGATCGGCAGATGCTCATCGGCGCTCACTTCACGCACGAGTATTCGCCCGAGTCTGCCGCGCTATTCAACCCGTCCATCGTGCCGCATCCCGATCAGAGCGGTCTGGCCAAAGGCGCGTTGCGTTTCATCCTGAGTCTGCGCGCCACGGGCGAAGGACACATCTCCTCAATCACCTTCCGCACCGGCACCGTCAGCGCGCAACATCGCATCACGCTCACGCCCCCGGTGCCGTTTGCGACCGAACCCGAGCGCGTGCCCAACGCCGCGTACGCCAAAGGGTTGTTCACGCACAAACTGGAAGAGGCGGGGGTACAAAATGATTTTTGCAATCGCGTGCTGAACCAGTTGCATGACGATTTCACGTTGAGGGAACTCCACGCCGCGCTGGCGGCTTCGGGGCTGACGGAGACTTCCGATGCCACGGCGGCCCGCGCCGCGCGGGGCATCCTGTTGCTGGCGGAATCCAATTACGAAGTGAACTTCGCACCCGAGAGCCAGGTTTCAGAACGCGTGCTCTTCCCGTCCGCGCCCAGCCAGAGCAACGGCATCGAAGACGCGCGCTTCGTCCGATTCCAAAATGACAATGGCAGCTTTACCTACTATGCGACCTACACGGCGTATGACGGCAAGATCACCCTGCCCCAATTGCTGGAGACGCCGGACTTCGTGCATTTCAAATTCAACACCCTCAACGGCCCCGCCGTGCAGAACAAAGGCATGGCGCTGTTCCCGCGCCAGATCAACGGGCAATACGTCATGCTCTCGCGCCAGGACGATGAAAACATCCTCCTGATGTTCTCGGACAACATCCATTTCTGGCAGACGCCCAAAGTGTTATTGTCGCCGGCGCAGGCCTGGGAGTTCATCAAGATCGGCAACTGCGGCGCGCCGATTGAAACGGAAGCGGGCTGGCTGGTGTTAAGCCACGGCGTCGGCGCGATGCGGAAGTATTGTCTCGGCGCGTTCCTGCTCGACTTGAACGACCCAGCCAAGGTCATTGGGCGGCTGCGCGAACCGTTGTTGGCTCCGAACGAAGCCGAGCGCGAAGGCTATGTGCCAAATGTGGTTTACACGTGCGGCGCTTTGTTGCACGGGCGCGAACTCATCATTCCCTACGCCATGAGTGATTCCGCCACCAGCTTTGCCAGTGTTGGCTTGGACGCATTGTTGGCGGCAATGGAGTAAGTCCGGTTACCCCGCTAGTTAAGTGGCGAGGCCAACGTCGTCGAGGTCGTTGCGCTTGCCGCCGGCGCGGATGCATTTCCGGGTGTCGGCGGCACTCCTACCGAAACAGTCGGGAAAGCAGCCTGACCGAAGGTGCGAGGTGAGCCGAAGATTTGGTGCGACAACGATAGGAACTCTCCCAGTCAGGGCTGGGAACACTCTGGTCGCAATTTACTTCTGCATCGGGTCAGACGATTTCCTCTATTGGGTCAACGGTGCGAGCACCGCGCGGTAGAAGCGGTTCGAGCCGGAAGCCGCCACCGGGTCAATGAAGCTGGTCGAGGGGCCGTTCAAGACGATCTCCCCGATGACCGACCAGGGCGCAGTCAAGCTCGTGGTGGACTCGATCTCATACTTGCGGCCCGAATCCCCCAGGAGCAGGAACTCGTAGTGGCCGTCCGGACGCAGCTTGAACCCATCCAGCTTTGATTTGCCATCGAGGCTCAACGTGAGGGAGATCAACCCGGCATCCGTTCCCGCTCCAAGGTAATAACCGTCCACCGCGAAGTGATAGGCGGTCCCGACCATCGCGGAAAACGTCGCCCGGCTCGTGCGCAGGACGGGGTAGGCTTCATCATCATTGCTGGTCACAGAAGTGAGATTGTTGACGGCGTTACCGGTATAAACGCCCAGCGTCGTGTCGAAACTGCTGCCCCGGGTGGTGATGGCAACAGTCCCACTCGCTGGGGCCATCCAGGTCCACCACACTGATTGGTCTCCACCCGCATCAGAATGGAATGGTTCATCGGGTTCATAGGTCGCGCGAATATTGTAACCATTGGCCTGCGCGAATGCGCCGCTGAGCGGAATGCGCTGGCTGAACAGATCGTTGGCCGGCGTGGTGACGAGACTCAAGGTGATGTTGCCCTGATCCGCCGTGAATCCATCCCCGTACCCTTCCACCGCGATCTGGTAGGTGACGCCGCCCACCGCACTAAAGCGCACCTCGCTGGATAGGATTTCGCCCGGGATGTAATCGTCAGCGCATGCCAACGACATCAGCGCGCCAAGACTCGACCCGGTGTACACCGCCAGAATCGTGTCATACGTGCTGCCGGCCGTGGAAACCGACACCGCCACGTTGCTGGGCGCGGTCCAGGTCCACCACACCGACGCGCCCCCCGGACCACCACAGTGAAACGGCTCGGCCCCTTCCCGCGTGGCTCCAAAGTTGGACCCGCGGACGGTCCGATTGATGCCGGTGATCGGGGCGCGATTCACGAAATTATTATTCGCGATGGGCGGAGTTTCCGCGAGGGTCAGAGCGATAAGTCCTTCATCTCCGGAGTAACCATCCACGGCGATGCGATACGTGGTGCCAGCCACCGCGTGGAAGATGACTTCGCTCGAATAAACTCCGCCGGGGACATCGTCATTGCAGATGACCGGCGTCAGCGCCCCAACGGAATTGCCGGTGTACACCGCGAGCACCGTGTCGAAATCGCTGCCTAATGTGGAGAGGGTCGTGATCTGGTTTTGCGGCGCCGTCCACCGCCACCAGACCGTCTTGCCACCCCCGACGTCACAACCCTCCGGTTCAAGATTCTGGCGGGTGGCATGGACATTGGCACCAACGACCGCGCCGCCCCCCGGCGCGATGATGATCGCATTGGCAAACGCGTCATTCGGCGGCGCTTGCCGGATGGTGAAGACGACGGTGTTGGTGACTGAAAGTTTGCCCGGCGCAGTAGCGACCACCGTCAGATTGAAAGAAGTTCCGACGGACGGCACCGAGACAATGGCTGAATAGATGCCATCCCCCGTGGCGGCGTCTGGAGCCACCCCGTTGTTCAAGAAGGAGATGCTGCCAATGGCCGGCGGAATGGTCCCAGTGACCGTAGCGTTGTTGATGTTGGTCAGGTCGGTGACTTTCACGAACACCGGGATGACGCTGCCAGCCGAAACCGCCGTGCCTTCGGTGGAATAAACCGAAGTTTCCAACTGGTTGTCACCCATGGCGACCAAAGCATTCAAGGCATTGAGCCGGCCTCCGGTCTGGGTTTTACCGGCCAGGGCGGGAATCGGCACGGCGCCTTGCAGGATCCGCTGCCGTAGCTCGCTGTAAGTGATCCCCGGGGTTTGCGCCAGCACCAACGCCGCCACGCCACTGACATGCGGTGTGGCCATGCTCGTGCCATCGAACACTTGATACTCGTTGTCCGCACCGCTGGTGGAGGAATAGATGTCCACGCCGGGCGCTCCGAGGTGGACCGAGTTCTGGCCGAAGTTCGAAAAGTCCGCCAGTTGGTTGGCCCGGTTCACAGCGGCAACCGAGATGACGTTGTCCACCGCATACGACGCAGGATAGCTGGGCGCGGTGTCGTTGTTGTCGCCAACCCCGTCCGCCCCGCCATTACCCGCCGCAGCGACGAACAACACGCCCTGGTCACGCGCACTGGCAATCGCATCGAACAAAGCCTGTTGAAACGGGCCGCCCCCCCAACTGTTGTTCAGCACCCGCGCCCCATTCGCCACCGCAAAATTGATGCATTCGATGGCGTCAGAAGTATTGCCGCTGCCGTTGGCGTCCAGAAATTTGCAGGCCATCAACTGCACCGTCCACGCCACCCCGACGTGCGGACCGCCACTGTTGGCCGCAGCGCCGATCGTGCCGGCACAATGCGTCCCGTGGTCGTTATCATCCATGGGATTTCCGGAATCAATGATGGCATTGATTCCATGGACATTGTCCACGTAACCATCGCCATCGTCGTCGAGTCCGTTGTTGGGGATCTCATCGGGATTGACCCACATCTGCGTCGCCAGATCCTGGTGCGTATAGCGGATGCCGGTATCAATGACCGCCACGATCACGCCCGCCGCGCCGGTGGTGATATTCCAGGCGGCCTCGGCATTGACGTCCGCGCCAACGACCCCGCCGCTCTGGCCGGTGTTCTTCAATCCCCACAAGGTGCCGTCCGTGAACCGCGCATCGGTCGGAGTCAGCGATGTGGTCAGCTCGTAATCCGGCTCGACATATTTGAACGCGCCGGTCGCCATCAACGCGCGAATCCGCTCCTTGAGTTCCGGCTTGGATTTCGGGGTTGCTCCCGGCACTGGGAGCGCCGTCGCGGTTGCGGCTGGCTCCAGGACCACGAGCCCCGGTTGCAACGCATAAGTGCGGGTGACTTGTTCGCTCACCTGTGCGGCGGTCACCTGGATGGCCGGCGCCTGCGGCGCGGTTTTCATCTTGGCGGGGGCGGCCACTTCGTTCGTATAAAGCGCGATCAGCCGCGTGGGATGAACGCGATGTTTGCCATACCAGACACGCTGGCTCTGGGCAAATAACGGCGACGCCAGCAACAGGAGCATCAAAGTCGTCACCAACGGAAGTCTGGAAGGTTTCATGATCGTATTGAATTGAAGATTATCCATCAGCCCCCCTGCAGTAAGATGCGCCCGGCTGGCGATAGATTGAACCAGGCCGGCCGTTCGTGCAAGCATTCGCACCAAGACCACAGCCCCCGCCCGAAGGTCATAAATAGCAGGGCCGGTTCTACTTCGCAGAAATAGATCTAACCGGTGCCCTCCGCTGCTCATCATCAAACCGCAACCGGCAATGACCTGTCTGAGAGCTAATGCGCCCGGAACGCGAATCGTTACAAACAATCACGAAGTCGTGATGGACAAACGCCGGATTTTTTCCGACCATTCGGCGACGTTTCCTCAGCCATGAAGACCGGTAAAGAATTGATTTTAGCCACCAGACCCTATGCCACCGACACCCCGGCCCGCAGTTGGTGGTATTTCGCCTCCACCGTGCTGCTGCTGGCCGCGGCCTATGTCGGCACCATCTGGAACTTTCATTTCTCCGGAAAAATGGTCTGCGGCGTTCTCGCGGGACTGCTGATGCTCCGGTTGTTCGTCATCTATCACGACCAGCAACATCACGCGATCCTGCCGAAATCCCGGCTCGCGGAAGGGTTGATGCGCCTGTTCGGCCTCCTGTCCCTCAGCCCGAGCAGCGTCTGGCGCAGCTCCCACAACTATCATCACAAACACAACTCCAAGCTCCGCAGCGCGCACATCGGCTCGTTCCCGATCATGACCCGGGACGGTTACCTGCAGGCGTCCAAGGCGGACCGCATCCGCTACCTGATCATGCGCCATCCGTTGACCATTCTGTGCGGTTACTTTTCGGTCTTTCTGCATGGCATGTGCCTGTATCCGTTTTTCAACAAGCCGAAGGAGCACTTTGATTGCCTGATCGCGTTCGTCCTGCACATCACCATCGGCGTGGGACTCACCTGGTGGTTTGGCTGGCCGGCCTTGGTGATCACGCTGGTCATTCCGCACTTCGTGGCCAGCGCCATCGGCACGTACCTGTTCTATGCCCAGCATAATTTCCCCGGGGTGTCGTTTTATGACCGGGACGGTTGGGCGTATGAGAAAGCCGCGCTGGAATCCTCCAGCTACATGAAAATGAACCCCATCATGGCCTGGTTCACCGCCAATATCGGCTACCATCACATCCACCATCTCAACGCCAAGATCCCGTTCTACCGGCTGCCGGAAACCCAGAAGTCCATCCCGGAATTGCAAAAGCCCAAGACGACCTCCCTGCATCCGCGCGAAATCATCCGCTGCCTGCGCCTGAAAGTCTGGGATGTCGAATCTCAGCAGATGATCAGCCTGCGCCAATGTTTTTCCGGCCCGAAGAAAACCCCGGCGTAACGCCACCCCTCGCCCCCTCCCCGCCATGACCTTTACCGCCGCGCAAATCGCCGCGCAAATCCACGGCGAAATCCGCGGCGACGGTGCCACTGTTATCACCGGCTTCGCCACGGCCGAGCGCGCCCAGGCCGGCGACCTCACCTTCGCCGAAAAGGAAACTTACTTCGCCGCCGCCGAACAAAGCCCGGCCGCGGCCATCCTCATTGCCGGCGAATTTCCCGCGTCAACGAAAGTCCTCATCCGCGTGCCCAACGCCCGCGTGGCCGCCGCCAAATTACTCCCGCTCTTTTTCCCGCCCGAGCAACATCCACCCGGCATCCATCCCGGTGCCACCATCGCCGCAGACGCCCAGATTGATCCGTCGGCGCACATCGGCCCGAACTGCGTCATCGGCGCGCGTGTGAAGATCGGCGCCCGCACCGCGCTGCTCGGGGGCAATCATATCGGCCGCGATTGCCAGCTCGGCGAAGATTGCTGCCTGTTTCCCAACGTCGTCATCTATCCGCAATGCCAGCTCGGCCATCGCGTCAGCATTCACGCGGGCACGGTCATCGGCTCGGATGGCTACGGCTATGTGTTTGACGAAGGCCGCCATCGCAAGATGTTGCAGGTCGGCAATGTCATCGTGCAGGACGACGTCGAGATCGGAGCCAACACGGCGATTGATCGCGGCGCGCTCGGGCCCACCATCATCGGCGCGGGCAGTAAAATTGATAACCTCGTCCACATCGCACACAACGTGGTGCTGGGCAAACATTGCCTCATCATGGGCCAGGTGGGTTTCGCCGGCAGCACGCACCTCGGCGACTATTGCGTGATCGCTTCGCAATCGGGCATTGCGGGGCATCTGAAGCTCGGCCACCAGGCCACGGTCGGGGCCAAGTCCGGGGTCATGCGCGACGTCCCCGACAAAGGCGTCGTCCTCGGCATCCCGGCCGCGCCCGACCGGGAAACCAAGCGCCAGTTGATCGCGCTGCAACATCTGCCGGAACTCATCCGCCGCACCCGTGACCTGGAAAAACAGGTGGCGGACCTCACCGCCAAACTCGCCAGTTGAAATCCGTTCGCCGGCCGGACGCCGGTGGATCGGCGGTTGAAAAAATTACTTTTCCCCCCGGTCCAGACTTTACGCGGCGCGGAATTCTCCTAGAGTGCCCGCATGGTCGAGCTGGAATCCGCCGAGCTGTTCCAACTGCTGAAACCGGACGAACTGGCTTCCGTCCAGGCGTCCGCTCAAATGCGAAGCTTTGCCGCCGGGCAGGAAATTTTCCGCGCCGGCGATCCGGGCGACGGCCTCTACTTCATCAAATCCGGCCTTGTTGAAATCTCCGACCAGCTCGACAACCGCCACCAACACGCGTTGTCCCAGCTCGGCCCGGGCCAGATCTTCGGCGAGATGGCCGTCATCGAACAGCTCCCCCGCTCCGCCTACGCCACCGCGCTGCAACCGACGACCGCCGCCTTTCTCGACCGCCAGGACATGCAGGCGCTGCTCGCAAAAAGCCCGGCCCTCGCGGGGGCGTTGCTGCAACTGGTCAGTCACCGGCTGCGCGATTTCAACGAACAATATCACCGGGAGGCCCTGCAAGCCGAACGCCTCGCCGCGGTGGGCCAGTTCGCGCAGTCCATCATCCACGACCTGAAGAATCCGCTGAATATCATCAACCTCACGATGAAATCGGTCGGGCGCCTTGACGCCACGGACGCCACGCGGCTGGCCGCCAAGGAGCGCATCACCCGCCAACTCGAACGCATCAACGATCTCATCACGGACATGCTGCAGTTCACGCAAGACGGACAGTCCCTCGCCCTCGTCCCGGTGAACTACGAGAAATTCATCCACCAGCTCGTTGGCGAACTGCAGCCGGAGATTGAGCACCGCGCCGTGGCGCTGGTGTGCGCCCCGCCACCCGCCGTGACGCTGCACTTCGACCCCAAGCATCTGCGGCGCGTGTTCTACAACCTCGCGCACAACGCCGCTGATGCCATGCCCGATCAAGGTACGCTCACGCTCCGCTTCACGCAGACCGACCGCGAACTCATCACTGAACTCGCCGACACCGGCCCGGGCCTCGCGCCGGAAATCCTGCCCCGGCTGTTCCAGCCGTTCGCCACGCATGGCAAAACCCACGGCTCGGGTCTGGGCCTGGCGGTCTGCAAAAAGATCGTGGAAGACCACGGCGGCAGCATCACCGCCCGAAACAATCCCGCCGGCGGCGCGGTGTTTTCTTTCACGCTTCCGCTCACGGCGACGCCGGGGGCTTGAACAAAAGCCTGCGGCACGGCGCACCGCCGAACTGCGAAACCCATTCCCCTCGCGTTCACGGTTTTCTTTTACCGTGACCTTTGCCGCCGCCCCACCGGTTGGAATCGGATTTCTGCTTTTTCCATTACTCGGTTGCACCGGCTGTGCGGCCAGGGCGGGGAGGTCCGGCATATTCCCGCCAGCACCGCGTCGTTCCTCAAACACCTCCGGGAACAGAGCGAGAAGCCGGATCAATTCAAGCTGCCGCGCCCGCACAAATTTCCGTGATTTAGAGCGGTTTCATAAAAACTGTAGCCGCCGAAGTAATGAGGCGGTTTGCTTTCTCAGGCTGCTTTGCGTCCGCCTCCTCACGGCGGCGGCTCCGGCAAAACTAAAGGGGCTGTCCCAGGGCATATTAAACAAAACGGCTACAGTTTTATTTAATATGCTCTAAAGTTCTGAAATGTGGCCTTGCCTCGATTTGGTGTTTTGTGCGTTTAGCTCACACAATCCCCAACGCTTGTCCACCAAATCGAGGCAAGACCACTTTTACTTCGGCATCTGCAAACCGATCTTGTCCGCCGCTTGCGCCACGTCTTTGTCGCCGCGACCGGAGAGGTTCACGATGATGAGCGCGTCCTGGCTCATTTGCGGTGCGCGGACGATGCACTCGGCCACGGCGTGCGAGCTTTCCAGCGCGGGGATGATGCCTTCCAGTCGCGCGAGTTTCGTGAACGCTGCGAGCGCCTGGTCGTCGGTGGCGTAGGTGTATGCCACGCGTTTCTGGTCGTGCAACCACGCGTGCTCCGGCCCGACGGCGGCGTAATCCAGTCCGGCGCTGACGCTGTGGGTGAGTTGAATCTGGCCGAAGTCATCCTGCAAGATGTAGCTGCGCGTGCCTTGCAACACGCCGAGCGACCCGCCATGAAACCGCGCCGCGTGCTGCTCGGGCCTGATGCCGAGTCCGCCCGCCTCCACGCCGACCATCTTCACGCCCGCGTCGTCGAGGAACGGATAGAACAGGCCGATGGCATTCGAGCCGCCGCCAACGCACGCGATGAGCAGATCGGGCAGGCGCGCTTCCTTTTCCAGAATCTGCCGGCGCGCTTCGTCGCCAATGACGCGCTGGAAATTTCGCACCATCACCGGATACGGATGCGCGCCGTAAGCCGTGCCGAGAATGTAATGCGTGCTGCGGATGTTCGTGACCCAGTCGCGCATGGCTTCGTTGACGGCTTCCTTCAAGGTCTTCTGGCCGGCGTGGACCGGCACGACTTCCGCGCCGAGCATCTTCATGCGATAGACGTTGAGCATCTGGCGTTCGCAATCCACCGCGCCCATGTAGATGACGCATTTTAACCCGAACATCGCGGCGACCGTCGCCGTGGCGACACCGTGCTGGCCTGCGCCGGTTTCGGCGATGATACGCGTCTTGCCCATGCGCTTGGCCAACAGGATCTGGCCCATCGCGTTGTTGATCTTGTGCGCGCCGGTGTGATTGAGGTCTTCGCGCTTGAGATATATTTTTGCGCCACCGAGTTCCTTGGTGAGGCGTTCGGCAAAATAAAGCGGCGTGGGACGACCGACGAATTCCGTGAGGTAGTAGGACAGTTCCTTCTGAAACTCCGGGTCGTGCTGCGCGCGGAAGTATTCGGCTTCCAGCTCCTGCAACGGGTGCATCAACGTCTCGGGCACGTAACGTCCGCCGTATGAGCCGAAGTGGCCTTGGGCGTCGGGCAGATTTTCAGCAACAACTTTGCTCATGGCAGCAAAAGTAGTTGAAATGACCGGGTGGAGAAAGGGGGAAAGTTTGTAGTTGGCGACGCCGGGCTGGATTTGGGAGGCTTGCACTGCACAACAAACCATTCCGCTGAATCACCGTCAGCCGGGGGCAAATTCCGGTGTAACGTTTCGGCGGCGAAGTTGTCGTAGTATCGGGAAACAGTATTGGGAAAGTTCAAATCATGAAAAATACCGTCATCGTCGTTCTGTTGATCGCCGTCGTCGCCTTGGGCGGGTTGGCGATCGCCAAAAACCAAAGCGCCAAACAGGCGGAAACCCAGCAAGCCGCCTTGAAGCAGGAATTGGAGGACGTGCGCGCCCGGCTGGCCGAATACGACCAGAACGCCGCGGCCCTGCGCGACAAACTGGAAGCCGCTCAAGCGGAGTCTGCCGCCAACGCGGGCACGGCGGCCAAGCTCACGGTGGCGTTGACCAACACGATGGCCGCGACCGAGACCAACGCCAAGCCGGAGAATCCCTTTGCCGAGATGTTTAAGAATCCCGAGACGCGGGAGATGATCAAGAACCAGCAGAAGACCGTCATGGGCGGCATGATTGACAAGAACTACGCGGATTTCTTCAAGGCCATGAACCTGACCCCGGAACAGCAGGCGGCGATGAAAGATTTGCTCCTGGACAAAACGCTCGGCGGCGTTGACCTGGGCATGGAGATGATGAGCGGGGATCTGACCCCCGAACGCCGCGCCGAACTGGCCAAGCAGATGAAAGAGGCCACCGATGCCATCAACCAGCAGCTCAAAGACCTGCTCGGGGCGGAGAATTATTCGCAGTTCGAGCTTTACGAAAAATCCATCCCGGATCGGCAGGCCATTGAGACGTTCAAGAATCAATTGGGTGCGGATGCGCAATTGACCGCGACGCAGGAAGAACAGTTGCGCCAGGCGCTCGGCACGGAACGACAGGATTTCAAGTTCACCACCGACTTCAGCGATCAGCAGGATTTCTCGGAGGACATGTTTTCCAAGTTCACCGAGGAGCGGATCAACCTCTACCTGCAGGAACAGGAGCAGTTGAACCAGCGGATTCTGGCGCGCGCGCAAACCATCCTTAGCCCGCCGCAATACGAAGCCTACGCCAAGTCGCTCAAGAACCAGCAGGAAATGATGAAGATGGGCATGAAGATGGCGCAGCAGATGTTTGGGACCAAAAAATAGGGCCGAGCATTTCCCCCCACGAGGATCGAGCGAAAGCCCGCCGATCCACCTCGAACGTGGCCCGACCAAAGATTCCCGCAACGGCCCGCGCCCATTCCTCTGACCACATTCCCCTGACAAGAAGTCGGAGCGACACCGGCCATTCCCCTGCCGTTCATTCCCTTGCCTTCCACTTCGTCAGGGGAATCCTTGTCAGAGGAATTTCAAACCGAACCATGCCCCGACCCCGGGACCAAACGTTGCCGTCGCCTGATAGGCTCGTCACTCCGGGCGAGCCGCTCCTCCGTGGATCAACCGCCCGTCACGGTGCGCGCTTCCAGAAAGGTCTTCAATTCCTGCGCCGCCTTGCCGCCGAAGCCGGGCACTTCCGCGAGTTGTTCCAGCGTCGCGATGCGCAGGCGCTGCACGGAGCCGAATTTTTTTAGGAGCGCGGCTTTGCGTTGTTCGCCGATGCCGGGGAACTCATCGAGGATGCTCTCGGAAATCTTTTTGAGGCGCAGTTGGGCGTTGTAGGAGTTGGCGACGCGGTGGGATTCATCGCGGACGCGCTGGAGCAATTTCACCGCCGGATGATCCAAGCCGAGCCGCAACGGCTGGTCTGCGCCGGGGCGATAAATCTCCTCAAACTCTTTCGCGAGGCCGATGATGGGAATTTCCCCCAACCCTAATTTTTCCAACTCGGCACAGGCCGCACTCAACTGACCTTTGCCGCCATCCACCAAGATCAAGTCTGGGAACGTGGATAGAGGGTGGAGGATGGAGGATGGATTCGCAGCGTTTCTGCCATCCGCCATCTTCAATCCTCCATCCTCGCTTTTGACCTTTTGCCCACGTCGTACGCGTTTACTCGTCTCATCAATCAACTTCTGCAATTCCTGTGCGATCGGCTCGCCGCCTTCATCGCGTGGCTGTGGTCGTGGGACCACGGCTGAGTTTGCCGCGTTCTCACGAACGCAGCTACGAGACTCATCCAAAACCCGCGTGTAGCGCCGCCGGATGACCTCGGCCATGCTCGCGAAGTCGTCCTGGCCTTCGACCGACTTGATCTTGAAGCGCCGGTAGTTCGCGCGGTCAGGTCGGCCATTCTTGAAGCTGACCAGCGACGCGACCTTGAACGTGCCGCTGATGTTCGAGATGTCGAAGCCTTCAATGCGTTGCGGTGGCTTGGTCAGGCCAAGCACTTTCGCCAATTCCCAGAGATCGCTCTCGGGATTGATCGCCAGTGGCAACGAATACGGCACGCGCGCGAAGGATTTCTCCCGCTTCGTCGTGCGTTCCAAATCCTGGATCATGTCGCGCAGATCCGCGGCCTTCTCAAACTCATGCGCGGCAGCAGCCTTCTTCATCTCGACCTCCAGTTGCTCCTTCATCTCCTCGCATTGGCCTTCAAGGAAATCGCAGGCGGCGCGGACCTGTTCGCGATATTGCTCCGACGTGACGTTGCCGACGCACGGCGCGGTGCAGAATTTCAGATGCGCGTAGAGGCAATGCTTGTAATCCGCCTCCCCCGGCGTGAACACGCGGCAGCCGCGCAGGTTGAATTGCTTGCGCACGAGCGCGACGGTGTTGCGCGCGGCGGTGGAATTCACGAACGGCCCGAAGTAACGCGCGCCATCGTCCTTCTTCAGCCGCGTGAAGGTGAAGTTCGGAATCGGGTCGCTCAGATTCACCTTGAGCAGCAGGAAGCGTTTGTCGTCACGCAGGCTGATGTTGAAGCGCGGATGAAACTCCTTGATGAGCTTGCTTTCGAGCAACAGCGATTCCGGCTCACTTTTCACAACGTGAACATCGAAATCATGAATCGCCTCGACGAGCGCGTTGAACTTCAGATCCCAGCCCAAGCGGCGCGATGGGTGAAAATACTGGCTCACGCGTTTGCGAAGGTCGCGGGCCTTGCCGACGTAGATCACCGTGCCGAACCGGTCCTTGTGCAGGTACACGCCGGGCTTGTGCGGCACTTGGCTCAACTTTTTGCGGATGTGATCGGAAACCGGCACGCGAAGAAGTTAGGTGCGCGCAAGGGATGTGGCAAGCGGGCGCGGGAATTTCGCTTTTGCTTTCGGGGCGGAAAGTTAAACTCGCCGCATGTCTCTGTTGCAACGGGCCATCGAAGATTCCATCGCAACCACGCAAGCGCTCGCGCCGCTGGAAGCATCACTGAATCGTGCCGCCGCGATGGTTTCAAAATGCCTGACCTCCGGGCATAAAGTGCTCACCTGCGGCAACGGCGGCAGCGCGGCGGATGCCACTCATCTGGCGACGGAATTTTTATGCCGTTTCGTGGGCGATCGCGCGCCATTTCCGGCCATTTCGTTGACGGCCAACGGCGAATACATGACTGCGGTCTGCAACGACTACGGCGCGGACGAGATCTTCGCCCGACAGGTCTGGGGGCTGGCTAAGCCCGGCGATTTGCTGATCGCATTCACGACGAGTGGCAAATCCAATAACATCCTGCGGGCTTTGGAAGAAGCCAAGAAGGTCGGCATCGAAAGCATCTGTTTTCTCGGACGCGACGGCGGTTTCACCAAAGGCATTGCCACCCTTGATGTCATCGCTCCAGGTAACAGCACGGCACGCATTCAAGAGATGCACAAGATGCTGTTTCATGTGCTCTGTGAGATCGTGGAGCCCGAGTTGACGAGGAAATAGTCCGGGCATGACCGGCTTTATTCTTCATTCTTCCTTCAACATTCGTTTTGCCCTAGCCTGCGGATATGAGAGTGATTCGCCACACGGACGCTGATTTTGCCGCACAACTCGCGCAAGTCACCGCGTCTTCCAGCCTGTTCGATCCGGTCATCGAGCAACGCACCCGCATCATTCTTGATGACGTGGCCAAACGCGGCGATGCAGCGGTGCTGGACCTGACCGAAAAATTCGACGGCGCAAAACTCAACGCTGAACAGCTTGCCGTGACAAAGGAAGAGTTGATGATCGCCTCGCTCAAGGCCGATAAATCTCTGCGCGCGGCAGTGGCTGAGGCGGAGAAAAACATCGCGAACTTTGCCAGGAAGTCCCGCCGCAAGGATTGGCAGGCGAAGAATTCCCACGGCGCGACGGTGGGCGAAAAGTTCGACCCGTTCCAGCGCGTCGGCGTTTACATCCCGGGCGGCACCGCGC
Organism: uncultured Bifidobacterium sp.; assembly: GCA_964594985.1. Taxonomy (GTDB): domain Bacteria; phylum Verrucomicrobiota; class Verrucomicrobiia; order Limisphaerales; family JADLHS01; genus JADLHS01. Next base: position 149,316 of record CAZQNQ010000002.1, on the reverse strand, counting down.
CGTTGGTTTCCACGGCGCTGATGACCATCACACTCGCCAAGGTGGCGGGCTGCAAAGACATCGTCGTTTGCACGCCCTGCGGCAAGGACGGCTCGATCAACCCGGCGATTCTCTTCGCGGCCCGCGCGGCGGGCGCGACGGAGATTTACCGCGTCGGCGGCGCGCAAGCCGTGGCAGCGATGGCTTACGGCACAAAGACCATTCGTCGCGTGCAAAAGATTTTTGGCCCGGGCAATGCCTACGTCAGCATGGCCAAGCGGCTGTTGTTCGGTCGCGTCGCGGTGGATTTACTGGCCGGGCCGAGTGATTTGCTGGTGCTGGCCGATGATACGGCCAATCCGAAATACGCCGCCGCCGACATGCTCGCCCAGGCCGAACACGGCTCGGGTCACGAACGCGTCTGGCTCGTCACTAACTCCGGCAAAGTGCTCAAAGCGGTGGAGAAAGAGATCGCGAAGCAGTTGCCCAAGCTGGCGCGTCGCGAATTCATTCAGCGCGTGCTGGACCGCAACATCTGGCTGATCCAGGTGAAATCCATTGCCGAGGGCGTGGCGCTCACGAACCAGATTGCGCCTGAGCACTGCGAAGTCATCACGCGAGACGCACGCAAGGTCAGTCGCGGCATCGTGACGGCGGGCGCGCTGTTTCTCGGCAACTATTCGCCGACCGTGCTGGGCGATTACGTCGCCGGCCCCAGCCACGTTTTGCCGACGGATGGCGCGGGCGCGTCGTTCGCGGGCCTGACCGTGGATCAATTCCAACGCCGCACCAGCGTGGCAGAATACTCACGTGGCGCGTTGAAGAGGGCTTTGCCCGCCGTGCAGAAATTTGCGGAGATGGAAGGACTGGATGGGCATGGAAAATCGGCGGAGGCAAGATTCTAACCCTATGCCCGTGCCTGCACTCAATGCCGATGGATGGGAATACACGCAGCAACTTTAACTGAAGTGCGGGCTGCTTTTGGTGGTTTTCAAACTAATGACAACCGGGTGCGACTCTTTGCGCGACTGGAAGAAATGGTTCAAGCCATGCAACGCAGCGGTTTGTTTACCGCCTTGCTGGTGGATGGAAGTTTTGTAACGGCAAAAGCAACGCCCAACGACATTGATCTCATCGCCGTCCTCAAGCCCGGACATGATTTTGAGCGCGACCTGCCGATGTCTGAATACGCCATGGTATCGCGTGCCATCCTACGGCGCCGCTTCGGCTTTGATGTGATGGTGGCGGAGGCGAACACCCAGCTTTTCAGGACATACGTTGAATTCTTCAGCCGGGTACGCGATAATCCCGACACGCGGAAAGGACTTCTGCGTTTGAGCTTATGAAACCCGAAGCCATCCTCACGCAAACCATGGAGCAACTCGAACGCATGAATGAGGCCCTGATCGCCTTGCGGCGGGAACTTCTGCCCGGCCAGCCCAAGAAGTTTGCCATTCTGGCCGAAGGACCCTTGGAAGAGCTGCGCCGGCTTCAGACGGAAATCGAATTGCTCACCACACAGATCGCCACGGCGGCTTGATCGGCTGATTTGACTTCCGGCTTGAAACTCAGAGTTGGCTATCCCGCGCCGGACATTTACCCTGCGCGGCGATGAGCATTTTGGCTGAACTCAACTGGCGCGGTCTCGTCGCCGATTGCACCGACACGGCGGAATTGACCAGGAAACTGGCCGCGCCCACGACGCTTTATTGCGGCTTCGATCCCACGGCGGAGAGCCTGCACGTCGGCAATCTTGTGCCGTTGCTCGCGCTGCGGCGCTTTCAATTGCTCGGCCATCATCCCATCGCGCTCGCGGGCGGCGCGACCGGCAGCATCGGCGATCCCAGCGGCAAGACGGTCGAACGCCAGCTTCTCACGAAGGAATTGCTCGATCACAACATCGCCAGCGTGAAAGTGCAGTTGGCCAAGCTGCTCGACTTCGAGACGAAACAGAATCCCGCGCGCCTGCTCGATAACGCCACATGGACCGCGCCGGTCAGCTTCCTCGATTTTCTGCGCGACATCGGCAAGCATTTCACGGTCAATCAAATGGTCGCCAAGGAATCCGTGCGCGCGCGCATGGAGGACCGCGAGGTCGGCATCAGCTACACCGAGTTCAGTTACATGCTGCTGCAGGCGTTTGATTTTTATCACCTCGCCAGGGAGAACAATTGCGAACTCCAGATCGGCGGCAGCGATCAATGGGGCAACATCACCGCCGGCATCGAACTCACGCGGAAGAAGCTCGGCAAACAGGTTTATGGCCTGACGCTCCCGCTCATCACGAATGCGGACGGCTCGAAGTTCGGCAAAAGTGTCGGCGGCGCCATCTGGCTCGATCCGAAGAAAACCAGCGTCTATAAGTTCTACCAGTTCTGGATCAACACGGACGACCGCGATGTCATCCGCTACCTGAAATACTTCACCTTCCTGTCGCGCGAAGAGATTGAGGCGCTGGAGAAGCAACATGCGGAAAACCCCGGTGCGCGCGTGGCGCACAAGGCATTGGCCAAGGCCGCGACGGATCTGATCCACAGCCCGAGCGCCACGACGGAAGCCATCCGCGCGAGCGAGATTCTATTCGGCGGCAATCTCGACGGCATCGCCGAATCCACCTTCAACGAGATTGTCGGTGAAGTTCCGACGAAGGAAATCGAACGCACCAAACTCGAAGGCGCAGGCGCTCCGCTGGTGGAATTGCTCGTCCACGCCGGTTTGAGCCAATCCAAAGGTCAGGCCCGCAAGGACACCGAAGGCGGCGGCGTGAACATCAACAACGTCCGCGAGGCCAATGCCGCCCGCGCCGTGACGACGAGCGATCTGCTGTTCGGCAAACACGTGCTGCTGCGGAAGGGAAAGAAGAATTACGTCGTGGTAACGGCGAAGTAGTTTGGGATGAAGCCCGTCAGGGCCGGCATGTTTGTAGAACCCGTTGATTCAAACGGCCAAGCTCCGGAGGAGCGGCATCCAGGTGTCGCTCCTGCAGAGCTTGGAGTTTATTGCGGGAGCGGTTCCATAAACATGTCGCGTCGCTGGTGCTGGGGAAAAGCGGCGGTGAACGCGCCGCAGTCCAGACGCGGCGCGAGGTTTGTCGCGAACTGGTAAGCGCGAAGCGTCTGGAGTGCGAATGGCTTTAGCATCGCTTTTCGGGCGTGGGAAAGCGATGACGTCCGACTTATTCACCGGGCTTTATCGCCTCAGCACCTTTTTCATCAAGCGATCATCGCCATCATTGGGCGCGGGTTTGAGGTCCAACGTGGCGCACAGCAGGTTGTACACATGGATGTTCTCCACGGCGGGAATGGTGACGCCCTGACGGAAGGCCAAGCCGGAGGCGATGAAGATTCCGCCCATCGAAGGTAACTCCGGATCGAAACCGTGCGTGGCTTTCAGCAGGGTGCGTTTGGCCTGGTCCTCGGCGGTGCGCGGCGTGATGAACCAACCTTCGTCGGCGACGAGGACCAAGGGCGGGATGCGGTCGTTGGCGCGGAAGTGCAGGCGCTTCGGCATTTTCTCGCGGCGATAGACGCGGAAGTGTTTTTCCCTTTTCTTCAAAGCGGCATAGAGCGAATCCATATTATCATCCAGGGGGCGGAGACCGGCAGTGGCACCGGAAAAATCGGTTTGCACCTTGCTCATATCCACCAGGTCGCCCAACGCGATGATGCGATCGGGACTGAGGTCGGCCATGCCGTGATCGGAAACGATGACCAGGTTCACCGTGGCTTCGAGTTTGAGTTCCCGGATGCCAACGGTGAGCCGGTCCAGGGCGTTGTCCACGAGCGCGACGGCTTCGGCAATCTCTGGAGCGGTGGTGCCGTGACGATGGGCGGCGGAATCGGGTTCATGAAAATAGAGGGTGATGAAGCTGGGACGTTTTTCCTTCGGTTGCTGCAACCAGCCCAGCACCGTGTCCACGCTTTCGGTGAAGGTGGTGTTTTTGTTGAAGGGTTTCCATTCCGTCGGACGAACGCCCCCGATCTCGGCCTGCGAGCCGGGCCAGAACATGCAGTTCGCGGTGCGACCTTGTTTGATGGCCGTGACCCAGATGGGTTCGCCGCCCCACCAGTGCGATTCGTTGGCGGTGGCATTGAAGGCATTGTAATTCGTTTTAAGGTCCGGGTCGTAGAAATTGTTACCGACAATGCCATGATGCTCCGGCCAAAGTCCGGTCACGAGCGTGTAGTGGTTCGGAAACGTCAGCGACGGGAAGGCGGGAATCAGTCGTTTGGCGTGAACTCCTTCCGTTGCAAGTTTGGTCAGATTCGTGGGTTGAAACTTTTGCAGGTAATCCCACCGGAAACCATCGAGCGACACCAAGATGACGATCCGGTCCCGGGTTGGAACGGGTTGTGCGGTTAAAGTGGCTGAGAAAAATGCTGAAATAGCGGTCAGGCAGAGCGCCACAGCGCACGCAAAGTTCGTCATAGGTGGATTCAAGCAGGTTGCGTTCGCGACGTATAGCGAGAACAATCCAGGCGCCAGTTTGGCGTTGCGATGGCGAGGAGCCGCTTGACTTGGCGTCAACCCTTCGGAAAACTATGAGCAGTTGTATGCCGGAGAAGAGTAGAAAAAGCCGTTCGACCCGTGAACACACACGGGCGCTGGATGTTCAGATTCAATTCATGGAGGGAGTCGTCCGTCGCGACCCGCGCTACGTGGAAGCCCTCCAACTCCTCGGCGACAATTACACCAAACGCGGCCGCTACTCCGAAGGTCTCGGCGTGGACGAACGGCTCGCCGAACTCGAACCGGGAAATCCGCTGGTGTTCTACAATCTCTCCTGCAGCTACTCGCTGCTGGATCGGTGCGATGACGCGGCCAACGCGCTGGAAAAGGCTTTGCGTCTCGGCTATCGCGATTTCAAGTGGCTGGCCAAAGATCCTGACCTGAAAAAGCTCCGTGCCCACTCGCGTTACAAGAAGATCCGCGCGGAGGTCAAGCGCCTCAAAGCGCTGGAAGATGACGATATTCCGTTCTGAGTCGGTCTCGTAGCCGCCGAAGCGAGTCGGCGGAGAACTATTCTCCTCAAAACAACCGTCCGTCCGCCTCATACTTTAGGCGGCTATTGAGTCGTTTCTGGAAAAGTCTTTAAGGGCGGATTCGCCGGGCTTCTTATGGCCGTGGTTGGTTCACAAACCACCCGGTGCTTTGCCTAAACTGAGACTTTCCCTCGGGTTGAAGTGTGCGAGGATAGACTGCATCAGAACCCTATGACGAACTCCGCTGTTGTGCTGCGCCGGGCTTTTTTGCCGCCGTTTCGATTCTTTTGCCTGAGTTTGTGCTGCGGATTACCGCTGCTTTCCTCCGGTCAGATTCCCTATCCCTCCATCTTCCAGGTCACCAAGGGTGGCGCGGCGGTGGTGTTGGAAGATTATGCCCAGCTACCGCTTTCGGGGCGTAATGGCTCCATTACCAGTTTCGGTCCAAATGTGACGCTCTCCGATCAACTGGCCCGGCCCACATTCATCCGCTCCGAGCCGGCCAACGCACCGTTGGGTAACAGCCGGTTCTTTGTCACCGACCTGAACCGCAATCTCTACATTCTCGACAAGAACACTCGCACGTTCACGCCTTACATCAATTTTCAATCTGTCTTCCGCAAGTATTACAACGCGGGCGGCTTTGCGGGTGGGTTGAACCCCATCGTCTTCGACCCGGAATATGCGAGCAACGGCATCTTCTACACCGCGCACCTGGAGAATCCTGCCACGGCAGGCAGCGCCGCCCCGATCAATGCCAACCTGCCGACGCTCGACCTGACCGGCTTCACCACGACCACGGCAATGAATCCGCCCACCGGCAGCGTGCCGTACGAAAGCGTGTTGATCGAGTGGCGTGACACCAACATCAGCAACGCGACCTTTGAGGGCACCGCGCGCGAGATCATGCGCGTCGGACTGAACAGCCGCATCCATCCGATGGGCGATCTGATGTTCAATCCGCTCGCCCAGCCTGGCGATGCGGACTACCGCAATCTTTACATCGCCATTGGCGACGGTTCGTCTGGCGAAACGGCGGGCGCGACGCATCCCACACCGCAACGGCTCGATGCGGTGCAAGGCAAAATCCTTCGCATCACGCCCGATCTGACCCTGCGGCCCGCCGACGAATTGAGCGCCAATGGTCGTTATCGCATTCCCACCACCGGCCCGGACCCGAATCCATTTGTCGGCGTCAGCCTGACCAATTTGAAAAAAGAAATCTTCGCCTACGGCTTCCGCAATTGTCATCGCATCAGTTGGGACACCGTCGCCAATGTCATCGTTGAAAATGACATCGGTCTGCACTCGTGGGAGGAAGTGAACCTGATCCACAAAGGCGGCAACTACGGTTACGGCGAACGGGAGGGCGCGGAGCAATTGTTCGTCGGCGGCCAGAATAACGGTTTGACCGGCAGTCAGGTCGGCGCGGCTTTTCCGTCGCCCGACACGCTGACGGTTGCGGGGTTGGCAGCTCCGGTGCCCCCCATTTATCCCGTGGCGCTTTACAGTCATTGGGACGGCGATGGCATCAGCAGCGGCTTTGTTTATCGTGGCTCGTTGATGCCTGGCCTGTTCGGGAAATACATCTTCGGCGACATCGCGAACGGCCGGATGTTCTATGCTGACTTCGCCGAGATGCTCGCGGCGGATGATGGCAACTTGAACACCGTGGCCACGACGTACGAATTGCAAATCGTGTACAACAATCCATTCGACGTGCCCGATGCGGGGTTCACGCGCTGGCGGATGTTCGACATCGTCGCGCTGACTTACACTAATCGCGGCGGTAGCGCTCCAGGTGGCAATCGTCTTCCTCCTTCTGCAGAAAGCACCGGCCCCGGTAAAACCGACGGCGATGGCGTGCTCTACGGCGGCGGCCGGGTGGACCTCCGGCTCTGCCAGGGTGGCGACAACGAAATCTACGTCATCAGCAAAAGCGACGGCTCGATCCGCAAGATGACCGCTTCCCTCGGGCCACCGGCGATCACCAGCATCACCACCAGCGGTAGCGATGTCACGTTGACGTGGCAATCCGTTCCCGGCTGGAACTATCGCCTGCAATACAAGGCTTCCTTCACCGATCCTGATTGGACGGATATTAGCGGTGACGTGAACGCAACGGGGTTGACGGCTTCCAAGGTCACCGCAGTGGTGGAAGACGCCCGGTTTTACCGCGTGAAGTGGCTGCCCTGACCGACCCGCCAAACCACCTCAGCCTGTGGCCACGGGTGCGACTGGAACTGCCGCGCAGCCTATGTTCTTACTCTTAATCTTAATCTCCCGGGCCGGGAGATTAAGAACAAGATTAGAACAGTTCTCAAAAAGAATGTCGGCAACGAAATCCCCCCACCCGGCCTAGCGGCCACCCTCTCCCCATCCGATGGGGAGAGGGCGGGGTGAGGGGCCGCCCGTCCAACCAGAGTTTTCGCCATTCTTTTTGCAGTACGCTCTAAGAGTAAGATTAAGAACCGCGACGGAGAGCGGCAGTTTCAGTCCAATCAGACCCTGTGGCCACGGTAGTGGTATAGTTTGCGGGGCGCGGCCTTTAGGCCGCTTCAGGATCGCCCTGCCAATCCAGCGTTGAAGCGGGCTGAAGCCCGCGCTCCCATTTCAAATCATACCACTACCGTGGCCACGCGAGGGTTGACTCTGTGGCGCGGCATCGTCAGAGTTTTGCGCACTATGAAAGCGCTTGCCGCCCCCGCCGGATTCCGTCGCACGGCGACCTCCAAGTTTTCCGCGCCCACCGTGGACGCCATCATGCTCGAAGAACGCGCCGCCGCGTTCACCAAACGCAGCATCAAAACTTCCGCCAAGATGGCCGGACTCAAGATGGCCGTGAGCATGTGCGACCTCACCACGCTCGAAGGCAAGGACACGCCCGGCAAAGTCGCCTATCTCTGCCGCAAGGCGCTCCAGCCCATCGAGGCGAAATACGATGTGCCGAGTTGCGCCGCGGTTTGCGTTTATCCGAACATGGTGAAATACGCGCGCAAGTTTCTCGGAGATAATTCGCCTGTGAACGTCGCCGCCGTCGCGACCGGTTTCCCCAGCGGCCAATATCCGTTGCGCACGAAGCTCGAAGAAGTCCGCCGCACCGTGGCCGATGGCGCGGATGAGATTGACATGGTCATTGACCGTTGCGCCTTCCTCGCCGGCGACCATGCGAAAGTCTTCGACGAAATCGCCGCCACCAAGGAAGCCTGCGGCGCGGCGCATCTGAAGGTGATTCTCGAAACCGGCGAACTCGTCACCTACGACAACGTCCGGCTCGCCAGCGAAATCGCCATGCAAGCCGGCGGCGATTTCATCAAGACCAGCACCGGCAAGGTGAATCCCGCCGCGACGATTCCCGTCACGCTCGTAATGCTGGAAGCCATCCGCGATTATTTTTTCGCCACCGGCATCCGCATCGGCATGAAGCCCGCCGGCGGCATCCGCACGTCCAAGCAGGCGCTCGCCTATCTCGTGATGGTCAAGGAAACCCTCGGCGACGACTGGCTGAATCCCGACATGTTTCGCTTCGGCGCGAGCACGCTCGTCAACGACCTGCTCATGCAAATCGCCAAGCAGGTGGATGGCAATTACCAAGGCCCGGATTATTTCTCGCTGCCGTGAAATGAAAATTTATTTGGACAACTCGGTGTTGAACCGTCCTTACGACGACCAAAGGCAACCGCGCGTCTGGCTGGAAACACTTTGTTTCGTGCTGATTCTGCAAATGACGGAAAAAGGCGAAGCGGAGTTGATTCGTTCCGTCTTTCACGTTTTGGAAAACAATGAAAGCCGCGTGGTGGAAAGACGGGAATGGGTGGAGGCTTGCTTGAAGCTGGCCTCGCACTCCGCGCGCATTACCGGGGAAATGGAAAAACGCGCCGATGCGCTCTCGAAGGCGGGGCTAAAACCGCTCGACGCAGCGCATCTGGCCGCCGCTGAAAGCGCCCATGCTGAATTCTTCATTACCTGCGACGATCAGTTGATCCGCAAGTATCGCGGTTCGTTGCGGACGTTGACGCCGCCGGAATTGATTTTAACCTTAACCAAGGAACAACCATGAGCATCGTTGTCGAAACTGAACAGGAAACCGTGCAGGAAGGGCTGGATGTCCTGACAAAAAACCTGCCACCATCCAAGGTCGCCCGCCTGCTGTCCATCTGGCGGATCGGGCGTGGCGATTACACCGCTGACCGCCGCAAACTCTTTACCGATGAAACGGTGAAGAGCCTGTTCGCCAAAGCCCGCACCCACGAAAAACGCAGTCGCAAACACTGACCATGCCCGGCCCGTTCATCAACGGCCTGCTCATGCAAATCGCCAAGCAGGTGGATGGCAATTATCTGGGGGCGGATTATTTTTCGCTGCCGTGAAAAACACCAAAAAATCCAAAGCTCGCGTAGGCATCTACGCAGGCAGCTTTGATCCTCCAACAACCGGACACATGTGGATGGTTGAAGAAGCGGCAACTTTGTTTGACGAATTGATCGTGGCACTTGGAGTGAATCCCGAAAAGCGAAGTGCATTCACGGTCGAAGAACGTTTGGAAATGCTGCGGAGCTGCACCGCCAACTTCAAAAATGTTCGTGTTGAGACATTCACCAACCAATACTTGATCAATTACGCCCGGAAACAGGGCGCGTCGTTCATCGTGCGCGGCATCCGTTCTGAAACCGATTACGAATACGAACGCGTGATGCGGAACATCAACGGCGATCTTGATGCAAACGTCACCACGGTTTTTCTCATGCCGCCGCGTGATATTGCTGAAGTCAGCTCCAGCATGGTAAAAGGTTTGGTCGGTCCTGAAGGATGGCAGAAAATGGTGCAACCATATTTGCCTTCAGCAGTGTATCGGCAATTACTCAAAAAGTTTCATGGCCACACAGGCAAAAATAAAGTGGATTGAATTCTGGCAAAAGCTCGGCGTGAAAAACAACTCAGCCCCATATTTTGCAGAACTCGAAACGCGATATTCCGAACCGCATCGGGCATATCACAACCTTGCTCATGTGATGGATTGCTTGGCGGAGTTTGAGTCAGCAAGGAATTTGGCGCATGACCCGTTGGCGGTGGAAATGGCCATCTGGTATCACGACGCTGTTTATGATCCGCGCGCCAATGACAATGAAGAGCAGAGCGCCAAACTCGCCACGAAAGTCGGCGGTGAAATCGGCTTGCCCGATCCGCTAAACCAGCGGATGAACGATCTGGTTCTTGCCACCAAGAAACACGACGCTTCGCTGGATCGCGATGCGGCGGTGATGGTGGATGTTGATTTGAGCATTTTAGGAAGAGAGCCTCAGCGGTTTGATGAATACGAGAATCAAATCCGTCAGGAGTATGGCTGGGTGTCCGATGAGGCATTTACCGCTGGAAGAACGGCCGTGCTGGAATCTTTTTTGACCAGATCAGTTATCTACTCAACAGAGTTTTTTCGGAACAAATATGAGAGTCAGGCGAGAGAGAACTTGAATAGGTCTATTCATCGGCTCAAACCCGCCATTCAGAAATGAGCCAGCCCAATCCCAATCCCTCCGCGCTGATCCTCTACCAAACCGAGGATGGGCGGACGCATTTGCAGGTGCGGCTGGAGAACCAGACCGTCTGGCTGACGCAAAAGCTCTTGGCGGAGTTGTTCCAAAAGGATGTCCGCACCATCAACGAACACATCCAAAACATCTTTGAGGAAGGCGAATTGCAGCCGGATTCAGTTATCCGGAAATTCCGGATAACTGCCGCCGACGGTAAATCCTACGAAACTCAACATTACAACCTCGACGCGATCATCGCCGTTGGCTATCGCGTGAAATCGCCGCGGGGTACGCAATTTCGCATCTGGGCCACGCAGCGGTTGCGCGAATACATCGTCAAAGGTTTCACGCTGGATGACGAGCGATTGAAGGAAGCGGGCGGCGGCGATTATTTCGACGAGTTACTCCAGCGCATCCGGGAAATCCGCCTTTCGGAACGGAATTTTTACCGGAAGATTTGCGACATTTACCAGACCAGCGTGGATTACGATTCCAGCGCGGAGATGACGCAGCGGTTTTTCCAGACCGTGCAAAACAAAATGCACTGGGCGGCGCACGGCCACACGGCGGCGGAAGTCATTCATCACCGCGCCGACGCGACCAGGCCAAACGCCGGTCTGACCTCGTGGCGCGGCACGAAACCACGCAAGGCCGACGCGGTCATTGCCAAAAACTATCTCACCGAGGACGAGTTGAAACGGCTCGGCCTCATCGTCAGTCAATATCTGGATTTTGCCGAGTTGCAGGCGTTGGATCGCCGCCCCATGTATATGCGGGACTGGATTGCGAGGCTGGACGCATTTCTTACGGCGGGCGGCCAGAAGATTCTGGATCACAACGGCAGCGTCACCGCCGAGGCAGCCAGACAAAAGGCGGAACTGGAGTTCAGCCAGTTTGAGGCTGGGCGGCGTGCGTTGGAAGATGCGAAGGCCGAGGCGGAGTTCGCGCAGCAGATGGATGAACTGGCCAAGGCGGCGAAAAAGCTTCCGCCGCCGAAACGTAAAACCAAGAAATGAGACTCCTCACGTCGTCTCCTACAAGAATTTGAATATGAAAATGAAAACCAAAGCCGTCAAACTTTCCCCCAAGCGCGCTGTAACCGCGCCAACACACGCCGTCGTGCCATTGAAGGAACGGCGCTTGAACTTCGGTGGCAAATGGGATTACGCGCCCGCGCCGGAGGAATCGAAAAATTACGTCATCGCGCCGCAGCATGAGTTGTTCATCGGTGGCAAATTCGTGAAGCCGACCTCGGGAAAATATTTTGAGTCCATCAATCCCGCCACCGAGCAGACGCTCACGACGATTGCGGCGGCGAATGCCGAGGACGTGGATTCGGCGGTGAGGGCGGCGCGCAAGGCTTACGACAAGGTCTGGAGCAAGATGCCGGGACGCGAGCGGGGCAAGTATCTGTATCGCATCGCGCGCATCATCCAGGAAAAGGCGCGCGAATTGGCCGTGCTCGAAACGATGGATGGCGGCAAGACCATCAAGGAAAGCCGCGACGTGGATCTGCCGCTCGTGGCCGCGCATTTCTTTTACTACGCGGGCTGGGCGGACAAGTTGAAATACGCGTTCCCCGGAAAAACGCCGCAGCCACTCGGCGTCGCGGGACAGATCATCCCGTGGAATTTTCCGCTGCTCATGGCCGCATGGAAGATCGCGCCCGCGCTCGCGTGTGGAAACACCGTGGTTTTGAAACCGGCGGAAACGACGTCGCTCACAGCGCTGCGGCTGGCGCAGATTTTTCAGGAAGCGGAATTACCCGAAGGCGTGGTGAACATTGTCACCGGCGCGGGCGAGACCGGCGCAGCGCTCGTCAATCATCTCGACATCAACAAAATTGCGTTCACTGGCTCGACGGACGTTGGCAAGTTGATTGCGCGGACGATTGCGAACAGGAGCGCCGATCTCCCGATCGGCTCGAACCGTGCCGCCGCCCAGCGAGCCGATCAGGAGATCGGCGCTCCGCGGCTCACGCTCGAACTTGGCGGCAAGGCGGCGAACATCTTGTTCGAGGACGCGCCGATTGATCAGGCCATTGAAGGCGTCATCGCGGGGATTTATTTTAACCAAGGCCACGTCTGTTGCGCGGGCTCGCGGTTGTTCGTGCAGGAAGGGATTTATTCCACGGTCATCAAGAAATTGCGCGACCGCATCCAGACGTTGCGCGTCGGCAATCCGCTCGACAAAAACACGGACATCGGCGCGATCAATTCCAAGCCCCAGCTCGAAAAAATCCGTGAACTGGTGCAAAGCGGTGTGGACGAAGGCGCAGAGCTGACGCAGACACAATGCACGCTGCCGTCCAAAGGCTACTGGTTTGCGCCCGCGTTCCTGACCGGCGTGACTCACGCGCATCGCGTGGCGTCGGAGGAAATTTTCGGGCCGGTGTTGAGCGTGATGACGTTCCGCACGCCGGAGGAGGCGTTCGAGCGCGCGAATAGCATTCCCTACGGCCTGAGCGCGGGCGTGTGGACGGACAAAGGCAGCAAGATTTTCAAGATGGTCAACAAACTCCGCGCCGGCGTCGTCTGGGCGAACACTTACAACAAGTTCGACCCGACAAGTCCGTTCGGCGGTTACAAGGAAAGCGGCTTTGGTCGCGAGGGCGGCTTGCAGGGGCTGGCGGCGTATTGTCGGCTCGATTGATATGCCAACGGTTTTCATTCAGAACGGTTATCGCGTCAGCTTTTACAGCTATGATCTGGCCGAGCGGATGCACGTTCATGTGTTCAAGGCCGGCTGCGAATGTAAAATCTGGCTCGATGATCTCTCGGTGGCTTTCAATCGTGGATTCAAGCCGAATGAGATCGCCGAAATCCGGCGCATGGTCGTGGAGCGCCGCGTGGAAATTGTGGAACGCTGGCTTGAACACGAACGCGGGGCGAACTAGACTGACGCACGATGCAAACGCCGCCGGCCATCACTGAAGTTGTCATGAGCGATGAACTGCTCGGCTTCCATCTGGAAGACGGACGGTTCATTAGCGTGCCGATGGCGTTCTATCCGACGCTCGCGTTGGCGACGCCGGAAGAGCGCGGGCGATTTGAAGTCAACGGCTCATCGGTCTATTGGCCGGAGTTGGACGCCGATATTGGTGTGGAGGGATTGCTGACCGGGGCGCGGGAACACCATCATTACGCTCGCAAAGCGGTCGAACGCGCCGTTCGCCTCGGACGCCTGCCGAAAACGGCGTTGGAAAAGCCCTCCAGTGCGCCGTTGCAAACGGCAACTGGCTGACGCGCAATCGGGCGTCATTACCCTTTCCTTCATGGCTCGGCCGTTCATTCCCGGATTCCGTTTCCGGGAGGGCAAATTGATGATCCTCTCGGACGAACTCGCAAGCCTTGTTCACGCCTTTTTTAGCTCAAGCGCCCGCCCTGGCGTTTGGCTTGGCTCATCATCGCCACTTTCGGTCAACCACGTCTGATCCAATCGAATTGGCGGCGTCACTTTCCACGCAAAAACAGCGGAACCTCATCGGCTGGCTCGGCTTTCCAAAATCCCAGGCATGGGTCAACATTTTGCGGAAGATCGCGCCAGGATGGGTGACGGTGGATCGCCTGCTGGCATTGCGGCGGGCGGCGCAAAGTCCGCCGGTGGAAAAACTTTTATGCCACCTGCCATCCGTCAATTCAACGGCCATCGCGGCAGTAAGCAACGAAGCACTGATTGCACTGATCACCCCGGCATTGATAAACGAATTGGCGGCATCTGAGGACGTTGGCCAGCGGGTGATTCATCAACTTGAAGACATCGCAAATCTGGCCGCGCGGATGGCCCGGCCTCCCATCAATCCGTGTCGCTCAATCCAGGAAGCAGCGCGGCGGCACACCGAGATGGTTGACGAATACCACAAGTTTATCGAGTTGCAGGCAGAAGCCGCCCGCCTGCCGGAGCCGCCATTGCCCGGTACGCCGGACATCGTGCCCATTGTGACGTGCTCGCAATTGGTCGAGGAGGGTCGCGCACAACACAACTGTGTCGCCTCGTATTCGGGGCGCGTAAGAAAGGGTGAGTTGTACATCTACCGCGTGCTGACGCCGGAGCGGGCCACCCTCTCGATAACCAAAGGAGCGGACGGTTGTTGGGAAATCCAGCAACTCTATCGTGCGTGCAATCAGCCGGTCAGCGACGCCTGCCGGGCAGAAGTTCAACAGTGGCTTGACCAATATTCGTTCTCTGCCTGAACCCACGGCCCGCGTGCGAGCGTTGTTTGAGCGAATGCCGGCAACAAATTTGGCTCGACGGATTTAGGCGGCTACATGGAAAGCGGCGGCGGTCGCGGCGGCTTGCAGGAGTTGGCGGCGTATTGTCGAGTGGATTGAATTATTGGAAACAGATGCGGGTAGTTCTCAATGCCGATGTGCTTGTCGCAGCGTAGCATTCCGCGCGTAGCGCAAGTCACGCACTTGACAGTTTCATACCCACGCCGGGGTTTCAACCATGCCCCTCCGTTGTGCTTTATAATGAATGGCAAGATCGCCTCACATCTTCAGCGATTCCACAACCGCTGAGTACTCTTTAGCCCATTTTACGAGTGAATCAACCAAGACATCTTCGCTCTGAGGTGACTCCTGATTCAAAGCAATGGATGTTCCATCTTTTGATGCGACAATTTTTTTAGGCTCAAACCAGATTTCTTCCCAAGAAATATTATCGTGAGCTTTTTCCCAAGTTTGAAAGACGCTCCATTGATATTTCTCTGATTTCAATTTGTTCAACCAGACGGGGAGCTTTGATTTTATGAACTGCCAGTCATTCCCGTGGTCTTTATGCCAAAGTTCAATTTCAGGCCATAATTCATAGTGTTCTGCCTTCCAAATGCCCGGAATAGAAAACCACAAAGCAATTTTCCAATTCTGTCCCTTTCCAAAAATCTTCTCCCATTCTGGGTGTTGAATTCTGAGCTGTGGCCAATGATTCTTTCTGCCTTCGACAGAGATGGCGGCGAATTCATCCGCTTCAAGCCGAGATGCGATTTGGCTGAAGATGCCGGTCACAGCTTCGCGCGCTTTCAGACCCACAGCGTATGAGAGCAGGTCTTTAGTTTGGTATGTACTCACGATTGCCTCACTTTCTAAATAATCACAGAAGTTTGTTATTAGACTTTGTTCCACCTCCGAAAGATCATCCTCCTTCAAGACTTCTTGAAAGTATTTGTGCAATGCCCGCCAAGTTCGACGTCCGTTCGCTCCATATTGCTCAGGCTGAAAAGCCTTGTCCGCGTTGCGCACCAGCGTGAACAGGTACGTTTCATCCGTATGTTGTTTATCCAGCCATTCGCTGTATTTGCGAATCTGTTCGCCATCTTCCCGTGCCTTAACTTTAACTTCGACGGCTATCACAAATTTCGTGTCGTTTTGCAAAACCAAGTCAATATATCCGCCAGTGGAGCCGTTATCGCTTTCAATCGAAAGCTGTGTGATTACTTCTGTTCCTGACGAATAAACTTCGCTGTTATCGTCACCCAGCAGGAACCGAATGAATGCGGTGCGAATTCTGGCGCTGAAGACCAAGCAGGCGGCCAAACACTCGGTAGCGTGGTTTTCTTGCGGGTCAATTTTGTCTGGTAGGTAATGCTTGAGTCGCCAGAAAGGATTGCTTTTGCCGTTCGCCATATTTGTTCTCTGCGCTTGTAATTGCTCACTATTCTGCAAGCAAGCCCAGTGCCCGCTGGCGCTTTTCCGGCACGATTTTTTCAAGCGTTTTCTGAAGACGGCGAAATTTCTTGGCGGCCTGTTCCTGAATGGCATTGTCATTCCCCGGCACAATCGTCTCCGCCACGGGATCGAAATTCTGCTTGAACTGGTCAATCAGCTCAAAACCTTGCCGTAAGGCTGCCAGAGCGCAGGCAACGTGAATCTCCACGATCGCCGCCACAGCGTCCCGAGAGAATGTTTCATTGGTTTGAGCTTCCTGGAGCGCCGCGAGGGCATCGCCCCAGCTGCCCTTTCGCGCCAGATACTCGGCCAGACAAAGAAATAATTTTGATTGTGTCAAAGGATGGTCGGCTTCGCTCACGGCGCGAGGCAGCCGATCGGCAAGTTTCTCCATCAACTCCGTGTCGTTGAGTTCAAATGCCGCTTCGAAAGTATAAATCAACTCCCTGAACGCAAATTCCCCGGCGAATCGCTTTGGCATCAGGCGAAGAACCCCTTCATGATCATGACACGCGTTGCGGAATGCCATCATCAGAAATCGAACAGCAGCTCGCTCGCGCTTGGGCAGACGTTCATAAGCGGTTTCGATGGCTTTTGCCCACGGCCTCGTTTTGTCCGCCAGTGTCAAAATTGCGTTCAAAGCGTCATCGAGCATCCTAGCATTCATGGAGTCATTCTTTAGATGGTGCCGAGCAAGTTTCAATGCGTCCCTCTTCATGCCAAGGCCAATCAAGCCTTCCATTTCCGAACGGTTTTCCGTCGCTTGGGGATTGATACCGGTTTCTCGCGGATTGTTTTCTGAATTTTGTTTCATTGCGGCATAATACCTGAATCCGTAGGACAAAAACCGTCCAAGCAGAAATGTTGGACCAGTCCCAATCCGTTCGGTGGTTACAAGGAAAGCGGCTTCGGTCGCGAGGGCGGCCCCTCACCCCAACCCCCTCCCCATCCGATGGGGAGAGGATGGCCGCAGGTCGCGCGCGGGGTTCGCGGCTTTCCATCCGGAAATCACTTTTGAGAATTACTCCAGCTTTGGAGCAGTTGATCTCCCGCAGCAATAAGTGAGGGAATCATTGCAATAATCGGATTGCCGGACAATCCGCCTGGGCGCATGGTTCTGCCATGAGTTTCACGTCAGGCTGTAGCTCGCACTCGGAACTCCCGGGACTCGCGCTCCGGAAATTTCCAACTCCAAGCCTATGCTAAACATCGCCCTCTTTGGTCCGCCGGGTGCCGGTAAAGGCACCCAGTCAGAATTCCTCATCAAGAAATACAACCTCTTCTACATCTCCACCGGGGACTTGTTGCGCAAAGAACTGGCCAACAAAACCAGACTCGGCCTCGAAACCCAGAGCATCATCGCCGCCGGCGGGCTGGTTTCCGACGAGATCATCGTGCAGATCATCGAGAAGACCATCACCGACAATCCCGGCTCCAACGGCTTTTTGTTCGACGGCTTTCCGCGCACTTACATCCAAGCCTACATTCTGGAGGGCTTGATGTTGAAGTTGAACACGTCGTTGAGCTGCCTGATCAGTCTCACGGTGCCGGAAGAGGAATCCGTCCGGCGTTTGCTGAACCGGGGCATCGCCTCGGGGCGGAGCGATGACAACGAATCCGTGATCCGCAACCGGCTGAAGGAATACAACCAGAAGACGCTCCCGGTGCTGCAATTCTACCGGGACAAAGGCATCTACGTGGAGGTGGATGGCACCGCCGGGATCGAATCGGTGCATCAGCGCATTTCGGAAATCATCCGGAACGAACTCAGCAAACGCCTCTTCAACGTCGTGGTGTTCGGTTACCCTGGCTCAGGCCGCGGCTCGCAAGGCAAGGCGGTGGCGCAAAAATTCGGCCTCGAATATATCGCCACCGGCCCCATGCTCGACCAGGAGATCAAGCAAGGCTCCGACATCGGGAAAAGAATCACCGCCTTGTACGAGAACGGCCAATTGGTGCCGGACGAGATCGTGGTGCAACTCATCGAAAAGAAACTGGCGGATACCAGGGACGTGAAGGGATTTATTTTCAAGGGATTTCCCCGCACGCTGGTGCAGTCTTACATCCTTGATGGGCTGTTGAAAAAACACGGTTCTTCCATTTCGCAAATCATCGAAATTGAAGTCCCGACCTTGGAACTCATCCGGCGACTCGATGAACGCAGCCAGACCGCCAACTGCATGCCATACGACAGCAGCACGGCGAAGATCGTGAAGCGGCTGCACGAACACGAAACGAAGACCGTGCCGGTGATTGAAAAATACAATCAACGACACGACGTGATCAAAATCAACGGCATGGGCACGTTTGAGGAAGTGTTTGCGCGCGTCTCCGCGGGAATCGAGGACGGCTTCAAGCGGATGAGATAGGCGCGCAGGAGATTGATTCCACCTGAACTCCGAGGCGGTTGCTCAACTTCGCCGCCTGATCAGGCCGCAAAGATTTCCAGAACTCGGCATTGCCTTTTGGAAGGGCAAAGCCTAATTAGCAAGCATATGGATGTGGAAAAACTGATCTGGATCTGTGTGATTGGATTGGCCGCCGGGTTTCTGGCGGGGCTCGTTATCAAAGGCCACGCCTTCGGCCTCGTGGGCAACCTCATCGTGGGCGTCATCGGCGCGTTGGTGGGTGGTTTTGTGTTCCGCCTGCTGGGCCTGAGGACCAATGGCAGACTGGCGGAACTCCTCTGCGCGTTTGCTGGTGCCGTCTTGCTCCTGTACCTGCTGAAGTTCGTTAAGAAAAACGACAAAGGCGCTTGAACCTTCTGGCTCGAAGTGCTTGGCGCCTTCGGGCCATGCCTCGAGATCAGAAACTGACAAAGGCTGTTCTTTGTCAGGCGACGGCTTTACACAAACACGATCTCTGTCGTCGCCGCTTTCTCATCCCAGCCGCGCGTCGGCTCGGCGGTGACGGATGAGATGTCCTTGATAGAGATGAGCATTCATCCGCTCGACTGGGTGGAAACCATCGGCACGCTGCCGCAGCAGCATATCATCGTGTTTCGGAAAAACAAAATAGCCGGGTAACTGGATCACTTCTGTTTACTACTCTGCTGCAATAATTCAGCAGCAGCTTTTAGATCGCGGCGCGCCGTATCGATAAACTGATTTACTTGGTTAGAATTACTGCCAGCGTCGTCGCCGATTGTTGATTTCAACAAGGATCTGACGTCCTCGCTTGCCAAAATCTTTGCGAGCTCCAGAGGTGTATATCCGTCCGCATCTTTGGCGGTGATATCAGCTTTGCTTGCCAGTAACAAAGCGATGACTTTTGAACTCCCTCCCTGTACCGCACGATGAAGGGGCGTTTTGCCTTCGTTATCCTTCGCATTGGGGTTGGCACCATGTGTGAGCAGGACAATAGCAACGTCGCGTCGTCCCCTAACGGCGGCTTCGTGCAATGGCGTCTTGCCGTCTTTGGCTTTGGCATCTACTTCGGCTTTGTACCTAATCAAAAATTCAGCCACAGTTCCCGTTGTAGCGTCGTGCAATGGTGCAACGCCCGATGTCGCTTTGCAGTTAGCATCTGCTCCCTTGGATAGCAACAGTTCAACAAGACCATTTAATCCATTCATCGCTGCGTATTGCAAGGGCGTCCAACCGCTGTTGTCCTTGCTGTTCAAATCAGCGTTGTTGAGAATCAGCAGTTCAGCAACCTTGTCGTTTCGTTTAAGAGCGGCGATATGTAATGCGGTAGCACCGTATTTGTTCTTCGGATCAACTTGAATTCTAGACGCTAGGAGCGCAGTTGCAGCCGCAACGTCTCCGAGTTCTGCCGACAACATCAGGGGCGTCGCCCCGTTCGTGTCGGTATCAGCTGCAAGCTCTGAGTGCTCGCTGAGAAGCGCTCTTACTTTCGCCACATCGGCGGCTTTGATTGCCTCATGTAATTCGTTGCCCAAAACGCTGCCAGAATATGCAAGCGCGAACATAGCAACCAGCATGAATTGCCTTGTGTATGTTGACATGATCACACAAACACGATCTCCGTCGTCGCCGCCTTCTCGTCCCAACCGCGCGTCGGTTCAGCGGTGACGGACGAAATATCCTTGATGGAAATCTGTCGTCCGCGAGTCTTCGGTGACTTCACCTCGATCTTTGCCGGGTCGCACGTCTGCTGGCTGATCTTCTGGTGCGGTGCGGGTTTATAACGGACATAGAGTTTCTTCGGCGTTTCGGGGGCGAAGTAGAGGATGCGCGACTTTTCCGGGATGCACGAATACGCCTTGTTCATGATCGTGCCGCCGAACGTGAAGCGTTTGAGGTAACTCGCATTGCGGTCCGTGTAGGCGCAGGTGAAGGTGCGTTCGCGATCCGGCAGGCCGGCGTAGAACAACTCCGGTCCGACGAACAATTTCTCCGGAAGTTCGGTGACTTTGTACGTGCCGTCTTTGAACACGAGCAGGACCTTGTCGAACTTTGAGCAGTCCAGCTTGAACTCCTCGCCGTTCGCCTTGTAGCCGACGTAACCGCTCTCGCGATCGTAGCTGAACTTGAACGACTTGAACGCCACGGCCTTCACGTCCACTTCCTCGTGGCGCGCGGACTTGGTGGTCAGGCGCGGATACATCGGGCCGTATTTCTCCAGCAACGCCTCCAGATGCCCGATGACATACTTCGTCAGGTTCTTGAGATTCTTGCGCGTCGTTTCGAGGTCGGCCTTCGTCCGCTCCATCTCCTCGCGATGCTTGTTGATGTCGAAGAGCGAAATCCGGCGGATGCGAACTTGTAACAACCGCTCCACGTCCGCGTCCACGATCTCGCGGATAAGTTCCTTCTTGAACGGCTTGAAGCCATCATAGACCGCCGCCATCACCGCTTCGTTGGTCTTGCACTTCTCGATCTTCTTGTAGATGCGTTCCTCGATGAAGATGCGTTCCAGCGTGCGATAATGCAGCTCGTCGAGCAGGTTCTTCTCGCGCAAATCGAGTTCGCGCTTGAGGATGCGGACGAGTTGATCGGTGTTCTCGCGCAACACCTCGCTCACGGTCAGTTCCACCGGGCGATTGTCCTTGATGACGATGATGCGGCTGGAAATGGAAACTTCGCAATCGGTGAAGGCGTATAGCGCATCCACCAATTTCTCCGCGTCCACGCCGGCCGGACACTTGATCTCGATCTCGACATTCTCCGACGTGAAATCGTTGATGGACTTCACCTTCAACTTGCCCTTCTGCACCGCGTCTTCGATGGACGCGATGAGCGACTCGGTCGTGGTCGTGGGCGGAATCTCTTTGATGACGACGGTGGATTCGTCCTTGGTCTTGATTTTGGCGCGGACTTTGACCGTGCCCTTGCCGTCCTGATAATCCCGCGCGTCCATCAAGCCGCCGGTGGTGAAATCCGGCAGACACTTGAACGGCTGCTTCTTGAGGATCGCGATCTGCGCTTCGAGCAGTTCGGGGAAATTGTGCGGCAGAATGCGTGCCGCCAGACCGACGGCGATGCCCTCTGCGCCAAGCATGAGCGTGAGCGGCAGTTTGCACGGCAACGTCACCGGCTCTTTGTTGCGTCCGTCGTAGCTCGGGATGAATTCCGTGATGGCATCGTTGAAAACTTCCGTGCGCGCGAGTTCCGTCAGCCGGCACTCGATGTACCGCGAAGCCGCCGCCGGGTCGCCGGTGAAGATATTACCGAAGTTACCCTGGCCCTCGATGAGATAACGCTTGTTCGCCAGCACCACGAGCGCGTCGCCGATGGACGCGTCGCCGTGCGGGTGATACTGCATCGTATGGCCGACCACGTTGGCGACTTTGATGAAACGGCCATCATCCTTCTCGTGCAGTGCCCAGAGAATGCGCCGCTGCACCGGCTTCAACCCGTCGGCGAGATTCGGGATCGCGCGGTCGCGGATGACGTAACTGGCGTAATCCAGAAACCCGCGATCCACCCGTGTGTGCAGGCCGACTTCGAGCTTCTTCGGATCAAACGGCTTGTGAACGACCGCCTCGACGGCTTCGGCGACGACGTGTTGCTCCCCGTTGCCGTTCTTGTCGGCAGATTTCTTCGCGGGCGCGGGCTTCGCGCCTTCGATGGGCAATTCCGGCTGGTCCGAATCTTTTTTCTTCTTCGCAGAACTCATGAGCGGCGCGCATTAAGCAACAGAACGCCCGCGTTGGCAAGATTTCAGCCTGCGTTATCCGCTTGCGCGCGAGTACGCACAATTGATAGTTGGGGCCACCAGTAGTTTGCCATCGCACCAATACCGCTCGGTCGGCTTACCCCATTTAGCGGATGTTCCTCGTACGGTAAACCAATTCCCCTTGCGCTGAAGCCCGACCACTTCGAACTCCATCCGCATTTCTCTGCCGCGCAAATATTCCCATTTTGTCGGGGAGAAACGATACCCACCATCCAGCAAGTATGAGTTTGAAGCCATCGCCTCCTCGATTTCCCGCTGGGAAGCTTTCAACTGCCTCAGCAACTTCACCGTTTCGGCTTGATCAAAACGCCATTGCCCAAAAATTCCTGTTGCGTCTGCATCCACCGGAGTTTCTGGGACCGTAGGTGGAAGAATCCGTCCGTATCTTTGTTGCAGCTTCTGATCTTCTTGCGCCTGCAACATTTCATCAATAGATCCCTCATAATCATTCAAATGATTCTCTTCATAACGCCACCGCCCCTCGCGCAGGAAGATGGTTGCACCGTGTTCATGCAAGGGGCCGGCGACATCATCGGGGCGGAGCATTACCCGCTGTTCAACTTCATCAATCACGATCAAATCAACCCAAAGGAATGGCAGGTAGCCGTGTACCTTGATAGACTGGCACTCATCCTCTGTTCGGTCGCTGTAGCATGCAGTTCCGTGTTGGGCTTCAAGCTCCTTGATTCCTTCGGCAACCGCGGTAGCTAAACCTCCCTCCCCGAACAGTTGCACCAACATTTCCTGCTGCCACGCGGAAACCTTTTTCGCATCCGCTCCGCGCAAGTAGATTGTACAGATTGGGTCTTTCTTGAATTGAGAGATATACCGGGATGCAATCCCCGGTAACGCAGAGTTTTTGACCTTGGCGATAAGACAAGGAACAGCGTAATCACCGAGAAAACGTCTTGAAGGTTTGAACTCCGGGATTTTCATCGCCGCCAGCCAAGCAGAGCCGGAAAACTTGTCCAGCTTGAACTTGGGCCGGAGCGCGCAGCGGTGACAACCCGGAGGGTTGCCAGAAATTAGCCGGGGGTTGAGGAGGCGAGCCAAGCGAGATGACGACACCCCCGGACAATGAGTGACAATCACGACCCTGGAAGGGTCGCAGCGGTCTGGCATCCCTTCAGGATGCAATTTTTCCGCCTTCTTCCGGGGGGTATCGCTCCCATCGGTCGCTCAACCCCCGGCTAATTTCTGGCATCGCTCCGCGATGCTCAAACTGCGAACTCGCGAAGTTCCCAAGAACTGAGATGCGCCCGCGCGGACGGTTCCTGTCCGCACGCGTTGCCAGCAGTTTAACTTCAACCCCAAAACCGATCCCCTCCCGGAAGCGCCAGCGGCGCGGCATGTTTATAGAAACGTAACCCGGTTGATTCACAAGCTCCGTAGGAGCGACACTCGCCGGGCAAAATGCCGCTCCTACGGAGCTAGGGTTGATTTGAATGGCCAGGCTATAAACATGTCGCGCCTACGGCGCTGTGATCGTAGCGGCGAGCTTTCGACAGACCCCGACTCGCCGGCGGGACGCCGGCGCTCCCGGGCGGCCTGGTGCAAAAGAATCTTTCTCGCCCGGGGCAAGTCGTGTTGAATCAGCGCGGTTATGAGTCAAACCCATCCGCTGACAACCACCACTTTTGAATTGCCCGGCTTTCGCACCACGAAATCGCACGGGGTCGTGCGCGGCATCGTGGTGCGGTCGCGCTCGGTGATCGGCAACATCGGCGCCGGCATCCAGAGTTTTTTTGGCGGCAACATTACGATTTACACCGACCTGTGCGAACGCACGCGGGAGGATGCGTTCAACCTGATGCTGGCCCACGCGGGCAAGGTCGGGGCGAACGCGGTCGTCGGGGTGCGCTATGACGCGACGGAGATCGGCACGGGCATCACGGAGGTCATCTGCTACGGCACGGCGGTGACGGTGGAGGCGGCGGGGAGCTGACGGGGGATTAAGATTAAGACCGAGCTTCGCTGATGAAACACTCCGCTTCCGACAACCTGTTTGCCCGACTGCTCGGCAAACTGGCGCGGTTGGTGTTGCGGCGGCGGCAATGGTTCATCTGGCCGCAACTGGTGCTGTTCGCGCTCTGTGTCGTTTACACAATCTTCAATCTCCAGTTCGACACCGACCGCAACGCGCTGGTCGGGGCGGACAAGCGGTATCACCACAATTTTCTCCAATTCAAGCAGAACTTCGCGGCGCAGGCCGATCTCGTGGCGGTGGTGGAAAGCGAGAATCCCGAAAAGAACCGGCAGTTTGTCGAGCGGCTCGGCGCGCGGCTCGAGGCCGCGCGGGTGCGCGTGCCGATCCACCCGGGGGCCAAGGAAACGGTCGAGACGAACCTGTTCGCGCGCATCTTTTACAAGGGCGACCTCAAGATGTTGGGATCAAAAGCGCTGTTGTTCGTGCCGGAAGACAAGCTGGTCGAACTCAAGAAACGGCTCGAAGAGTATCGCCCGCTCATTCAACCGTTCACTCAGACGACGAATCTGGTGTCGCTGATCAGTCTGGTGAACAACCGGTTCACCGCGGCGAAACGCGAGGCCAGCGCGGAGAACGAAGCCTTGGTCAAAGCGTTGCCGGCGTTGGAACGCATCCTGGCGCAGGCGACGGACAGCTTGAAACGCGGCGGATTGCCGCCGTCGCCGGGGGTGTTTGCGTTGTTCGACCCCACTCATGAGGCGGAACGGAGCGTGTATATCACCTATGCGGACGGGCAGATTTATCTGGCCACGGCGCAGCCGTTGTATGCGGCCCTGAGTGTCGAAGCGGTGCGCCGGATGCAGCAGTTGGTGGAGGAAACCAAGCGGGAAGTGCCGGGCGTGAACGCCGGGCTGACGGGTGAATCGGTTTTGGAGTTGGCGGAGTTGGAGCAATCGCAGCAGGACACCACGCTGGCGAGCATCGTGTCGTTGCTCATCTGTGCGCTGATCTTCATTTACGGCTACCATGAAACCGGACGCCCCCTCAAGGCCACGGCGTGTCTGGTGATCGGCATCGGCTATACGATGGGGTTCACGACGCTGGTGATCGGGCATCTGAACATTTTGACCATCACGTTTGTGCCGATCCTGATCGGCATTGCGATTGATTTCGGTGTGCATCTGGTGACGCGGTACGAGGAGGAGTTGCGGCACGGCGTTTCGGGGGAGGAAGCCGTGACCAAGGCGCTGGTGTACACCGGCCAGGGGATTTTCACCGGCGCGTTCACGACGGCGGGCGCGTTCCTGGCCATGGCGCTGACGGATTTTCGCGGTATCCAGGAGATGGGCATCATCTGCGGGGGCGGCTTGCTGGTCTGCCTGATTCCGATGCTGACGCTGTTGCCGGTGCTGTTGCTCGGCGGGCGGCAGAATGTGCTGGATCATACGCAGCCGCCGAAGCCGGATCGCCGGGCGCGCATCGAAAAATTCTGGCTGGAGCGTCCGGTCGGGACAATCGTTGTCACGGTGGTTTTGTCGCTGACGTGCCTGACGCAACTGCCGAAAGTCCGCTTCGATTACAACCTGCTGCATCTGCAGAGCGCCAACATGCCCGCCGTGCAGTACCAGGACAAGTTGCTCCAGGCCGCGACGAAGATGAATTCCCCCGCTGGCACGAATGCGCCCGGCCGGTCGGTGCTGTTTGCGGCGGTCATCACGAACTCGGCGGCGGCCGCGACGGAATTGCAGCAGCGCATCGAGGCCCTGGATTCCGTGGCCAAGGTGGAATCCTTCGCGCCGTTACTGATCGAAGACGCCACCCGAAAGCTGCAATTGATCGGCGACATCAAGCAGGCCGTCGCCCCGCTCCAGTTTCAAGAGCCGGACCCGCGCCCGGCGAACCTTCCCGATCTGAGCCGGGGTTTGTTCTCCTTGAGCGGCCTGGTCCGGCTGGCGAGCGAAGACCCGGCGGTGACCAACACCGACCTCGCGCCGCAACTGGTTTCCCTCGGGCACACCATCGAGGACGCGCGGAAGGAGATGCTGCGCGGCAATGCGGCCGACCAGAGCGTCGCCGCCCGCAAGCTGGGCGAGTTTCAATACGCGCTGTTCGAGGATTTGCGCACGACGTTTGAGGCGTTGCAGCAGCAGGACAATCGCGAACGCCTGCGCGTCGCGGATCTGCCCGAAGCGTTGCGGGAACGGTTCGTCAGTCGGAGCGGCAAGTTTCTGTTGCAGGTCTATCCGAAGAAGGACATCTGGGAGCGGCAGAATCAGGAGGAATTCATCACGCAACTCCGCACCATTGATCCCGACGTCACGGGCACGCCGGTGCAGTTGCTGGAATACATCTCCCTGCTGAAGCAAAGCTACGAGCAGGCGGCGCTGTATTCCCTGGGCGCGATCGTCCTGCTGGTGTTCGCCCATTTCCGGCGGCTCAGTTCGGTGGTGCTGGCGTTGCTGCCGGTGGCCATCGGCAGCCTGTGGTTGGGCGGGATCATGGGGTGGTTCGGGATTCCGCTGAACCCGGCCAACATCATGTTGCTCCCGCTGGTGCTCGGCATCGGCGTGACGAACGGCATCCACATCCTGAACCGCTTCGCCGAGGAGCAGACCCCGAGCCTGCTGGCCAAAAGCACGGGCAAGGCGGTGCTGGTTTCCGGCCTGACGACGATTGCGGGCTTTGGCAGTCTGCTGCTGGCGGAGCACCGGGGCATCGCCAGCCTGGGGTTTGTCATGGCCATCGGCGTGGCCACGTGCATGTTTGCGGGGCTGACTTTTTTGCCGGCGTTGCTGAATCTGATTTTGCGTCGCCGGACGCCGGGAAAAAATCAACCCAGTAGCGACAAGGCACAGCCGCCACCGGGTCGGGAGGAACCGAGGTAAAACCTCACTCCAACTTTTTACGCGGGTGCAAAGAGACACTAAATGAGCGGAAACGAATATCAATGTCGTGGTCTGGGAGAAACCTCCAAGACGACGGCAGCGCCCTGCCGGTCGCGGCGGAAACGCCCCGGCGCGGTCCGCGTTGGCTGGCGGCGCGCGGCTGGATTGGGGCTGTTGTTGCTTGTGTTGTATGGCGGTGCGGCGGCGGTGCGGGCCGAGGACGGCCCCCACGTTGGTTTTCTTTACGACGAGCACGCGCTCACGCTCGATACCGGCTTTCGCGCCGAAGCCTTGGGTCCGTTCTTTTACTCCGAAGAGACGGAATCGGTGGACACATGGGGCGTGCCGCCGCTTTTTTCCCGGATTGATTATCTCGACATCAATGCCTGCGAATATGATTTTGCCTATCCCCTGCTGACGTATGGCCGCTATGGCAGCGTCTATCGCTGGCAGATTTTGGAATTCATCAACTTCGCGGGCGGCAATGACCAATCGGAAAACGCGCGACACCGGTTCACGATCTTCCCGATCTATTTTCAACAACGCTCCGCCGATTCGAACCAGAATTACACCGCGCTGTTCCCGATTTATGGGCACTTGAAGAACCGCGTGTTCCGCAGCGAAATCACCTTCTTCCTCTGGCCGCTCTACAGCAAGACCGTCAAACGCCCCTCGGCTGGGACAACGGGCGGTGACGTGTTCCCCGGCATCGTTAATCAATGGCTCGAGGCCCGGCGCGGGGACATGACCACGCACAATTTCCTGCTGCCGTTCTTTCATCTCCGCTACGGCGATGGCTTGTTCGGCTGGCAGGCGTGGCCGTTGCTGGGTCATGAGGCCAAGGAGATCACCACCAAGACCAATTCCTGGGGCGACGTGGAAACCATTCCCGGCCACGATAAGCGATTTTTCGTCTGGCCGTTCTATCTGCGGCAGCACCGCGGCATCGGCGGGCCGAATCCCGAACACGAACTGCTGGTCTTCCCGCTCTACAACCGGCTGCGCTCGCCGTTGCGCGACTCGACAAGCTATCTGACACCCTTCGGCCTGACCATCGTGGATGACCGTGCCCGCAAGTACCAAGAAGTGGATTTCCCGTGGCCGTTCATCACGTTCGCCTGGGGCGAAGGCAAGACCACGCGGCGCATCTGGCCGTTGTTCAGCCACGCCCACACCGCCCAGCTCGAAAGCGACTTTTACCTGTGGCCGGCGTACACCTACCGGCGGCAGCGGGGCGAAACCCTGGATCGCGAGCGGACGCGCTCGTTCTTCTTCCTGTTCGCCCGCACGTCGGAGAAGAACACCGAGACCGGCAAACGGAAAACCCGCACGGATTTGTGGCCGTTGTTCACGCATCAAAAAGGGTTTGAGGGGCAGACCCGGCTGCAGGTTCTCGCGTTGCTCGAACCGATTCTGCCCACCAACCAGAGCATCGAACGCAATTATTCGCCGCTCTGGAGTCTGTGGCGCAGCGAAAACAATCCGAAGACCGGCGGCAGCTCCCAATCGTTGCTCTGGAATCTCTACCGGTACCAAGTCGTGCCGTCGCCCGCCCCACCCGCACCGCCAGCGGCGACCAACGCCGTGCCCGCCAAAAACCTGCTTTCCCTGTTCACGGTCGGCACCGGACTCAACTTCACCCAACCGGCGGAGTCGCCGTTGCCCGCTCCGGTCATTCCGGTGGAGCCGCCGACCAAAAAAGTCTCGCTCCTTTTCGGCCTTTTCCAGTATCAATCCACCGGAGAAAACCGGCAGTGGCGGTTGTTTTACCTGCCGCTGAACCGTTCGCAGAAAGTTCCCGCGCATGTTCCAGAACATCGGTGAAATAGTGCTGCTTTTTTGGCGCACGATCCGCGCGTTGCCCCAGGCCTGGCAACAGCGCGAGAAGGTCTTTGACCAGTTCTTCGAGATCGGCAACGCCAGTTTGCTGATGGTCGCGGTGCTGTCGTTCTTCCTCGGCGGCGTGCTCACGTTGCAGACCGGCCCGACGATGGTCGAGCGCGGCCTGACCAGTTTCGTCAGCGGCATCGTCGGCTATTCCATCGCGCGTGAACTCGCGCCCATCATGATGGCGATCCTCATCGCGGGGCGCATCGGTTCGGCCTTTGCCGCGGAAATCGGCTCCATGCGGGTCTATCAGGAGATTGATGCGTTGCGGACCATGAACATCAATCCGATCCATTACCTCGTGCTGCCGCGGCTATTGGCGATTGCGCTGGCGCTGCCGATGTTGGTCACGTTCTCGATCCTGGTCGGCTGGCTCGGGGGGGCGGTGGTGGCCAAGTCCACGACGGAGATCAACATCCCGATGCAATCGTTCTTCGAGAACCTGAAGCTCATGGTGGAACTCAAGGACGTGGCGCATGGCGTGTTCAAAAGCTTCTGTTTCGCCTGCATCATCGGAGTGGTCGCCTGTCATCAGGGCTTGATCACGCTCGGCGGGCCGCGGGGCATCGGTCGCTCGGTGACGAAGGCGGTGGTGAACTCCATCGTATTGATTGTCATCTTCGACTTCGTGCTCACCCGGATCATGATCCTGCTCGATAACCTCGGAGTGGTGCAATGAATCCGCCCGCCCCACAAATTCAAATTCAAGGCGTCACGGTCCAGGCGCGCGGCGTGCGCCGCAGTTTCGGCGCGCATGAGGTGCTCAAGGGCATTGACCTCGAAGTACGCCCCGGCGAAATCTTCGTCCTCATGGGCCCGAGCGGCAGCGGCAAAAGCGTGTTGCTCCGCCACATCATCGGCCTCGAACAACCCGACGCGGGCGAAATCCTCGTCAACGGCGAGTCGGTCCAGGATACGGAAGTCGCCAACAAGTACCGCATGGCGATGGTGTTCCAGTCCGGCGCATTGTTGAATTCCCTGACCGTCGGCGAAAACGTCGGCCTGTATCTGAGCGAGCATAAACTCAAGCCCCGGGACGAGATCGCCCGCATCGTTTCCGAGAAGCTCGAAGTGGTCGGCCTGAAAGGCACGGAGCAGAAGATGCCCAGTGAACTTTCCGGCGGCATGAAGAAGCGCGCCGCCATCGCCCGCGCCCTCGTCATCGAGCCGCAGTTGATCCTCTACGATGAACCGACCAGCGAGCTTGACCCGCTGTCGTCCATCGTGATCGGGGACGAAATCCTCAAGTTGAACAAACGCATCGGCGTCACCTCGCTCGTGGTCTCGCACGACCGCGACCTCGCCTTCGGCATTGCCCATCGCATCGCCGTCATCCACGAAGGGCAGATCGTGGCGCTCGGTGCGCCCGAGGAAGTGAAGCGCAGCAACCATCCGATCATCCGCGAATTCATCCATGCAGATTTCAAACGCGAAAAAAATTAAGCCATGAAAAATTCACTCGAAACCCGGCTCGGCATGTTTGTCGGCCTGATCATCATCGCGGCCTTCTTCATCCTGTTCATCGTCGGCGGCTTTGAAAAATTCCAGAGCGGCATCCGCGTCGAGGCGCTGTTCAAGTCCGCGCAGGAACTCAAGCTCGGCGACCGCGTGAAGATGGCCGGCGTGGAGATCGGCAAGGTCGAAGCCATCAGCATCGTCACCAATCGCGTCAAGGTCGTCATGCGCCTGCGCGAAAACGTGCCGGTGAAGACGGACAGCCTGGCGCGCATCCAGTTCGCCGGGTTGATGGGGCAGAACTTTGTTTCCCTGGAATTCGGTTCGGAAAAAGCCCCGGTGGCTGCGGACGGCACGCAGCTCGCCACGGTCGAGCAGCCGGACCTGAGCGCCATCATGCAGAAGCTGGACAACGTGGCCAGCGGCGTCGAGAACCTGACCAAGAGTTTCACGGGCGACAAGATTGACAGCCTGTTCGGCCCGCTCATCGGCTTCGTGCAGGACAATCGCGAACCGCTCACCGCCACCATCGCCAACGTGCGCGCCACCTCCGCCCAGATCGCCGAGGGCAAGGGCACGGTCGGCAAGCTGATCTTTGACGATTCACTCTACAACACCGCGTTGACGACGGTTTCCAATCTGCAAGCCACGAGCGACGAGGTCAAACTGGCCCTCAACGAAGCCAAACGGATCATCAATGACGTGAACGCCGGCAAAGGCACGCTTGGTCTGCTGGTCAAAGACGATTCGCTTTACACGGAGACCACCGCTTCGATGCTGAACCTGAAGGAGATTTTGCAGAAGGTCAACCAGGGCCAGGGCACGATCGGCAAGCTGGTCAACGACATGGAATTCTACAAGAACGCCAAGCTGACCTTGCAGAAGGTGGACAAAGCCACGGAAGGGCTGGAAGATCAAGGCCCGCTCAGCGTGTTGGGCATCCTGGCCGGCAGCCTGTTCTGAGAGTCCGTCTGAAAAGCCAGCTTTGACCCTCGTCCGGGTGTGACCTGGAGCCGCCGCTCACCGTCGCGGTTCTTAATCTTACTCTTAATCTTTTTCTTAATCTCCCGGGCCGGAAGATTAAGAGTAAGAGAATAAATTGCGCGGCAGTTCCAGTCACCCCCCATCCTCCTCGTCCTTGGTTTTTCAAGGGAATGCGATGATGCGGACGACGATCCGCCGCCCCGGGAGTTTTTAGACAGGCTCCAAGCCGGAACGATGCAGAAGCAGCTTCTTGCGCCGCACGCCAAGACCGCGAAGGGCGCAAAGCAAACCAGCCGGATTAAACGCCGCCATAGCGCCACCCAATCAGTGCCAGCAACAGCGCCCGGCACACGACAAAAACTTCCCCCCTTGGCGTCCGCCGCGTCCTTGGCGTGCGGCACCATTGATCTTCAACGGCATGGTTCCGGTTAAACGGCCTTGATCCGCGACCGGCAAAAAGGAAAGGGACGGCTGGCGCCGTCCCTTCGACTTTCTACTCGTAACAACAACAGATTAGAATGGAATTTCCGGAGCGAATATCGCGAACCCCTCACCCGGCTTTCGGCCACCCTCTCCCCATCGGATGGGGAGAGAGACGGGGTGAGGGGACGTCCGAAAATTATTTTTGAAAATCAGTCTAGTTCGCGGGTTTTTCTTTCTTCGCGGGCTTGGCGCCGCCGGCCGGGCGGTTTTCCTGCCGCAGCTTTTCCCACTGGGTGTATTGCTCCGGGGTGAGGATCGCTTTGATCTTCGCGTCCGTCGCCTTGCGGTTTTCCTGCATTTTGGCGCGACGTTCTTCCGGGGTGAGGTCCTTCATCGCTTCGCGCTGGGTCTTGAATGCTTCCTGCAGCTTGGTTTTCTGGTCGGCGGTCAGGTTCAACTTCTCCGCCATCTCCTTGAGCTGGTCGCCGCGTTGGCCGCCGCGCGAGCCGGCTTCCGGATGGGCGGGTTTGGCCGGTTTGTCTTCGGCGCGGAGGCTGGGGGTGAGGGCGAACAGAGCGCCGGCGGCCAGGGCGGCCAGGAGACTGATTTTATGCGTCTTCATAAACTGTTTTTTGTTCCTTTGTCTTTCTTTTCGTTTGACCGCGTCTTCATGACGCGGCGGCTGAGGAGTGAGACGCCGGGCATTAAATTTGGTTACACGATTTTGAAGAAATCCGCGCGTGACTTCAGACGGAGTTCGTGAAATTCTCCCGCCCCTATGAAAAAACTGCTTCATTGCACGCTCGCCCTGTGGTTCGGCGTGGCGCTCGCCACCGCCGCAGAAACCAATAACGCTGCCGCGCCCAAAACGGAAACGACCCCACCCGCCGCCGCCAAGGAAATCGCCGTCGTCAAGACAAGCGAAGGCGAGATGGTCCTGGAATTTTATCCCGAGGTGGCCCCCAAGCATGTGGAGAATTTCAAGAAACTCGCCAAGCAGGGCTTCTATGACGGGCAATGTTTCCACCGCGTCATCAAAGGCTTTATGATTCAAGGTGGCGACCCCAACACCAAAGACGACGGCAAGAAGGGCAGTTGGGGCATGGGCGGTCCGGGTTATACCATCAACGCCGAATTTAACAGCAAGCCGCATGTGCGCGGCACGTTGTCCATGGCCCGCACTTCCGATCCCAATTCCGCCGGTTCCCAATTTTTCATCTGTCACGGCAGCCCGCGCCAGTTGGACAATCAGTACACGGTCTTCGGCAAACTCATCAAGGGCGACGACGTGCTGGAAAAGATCGCCACCACCCCCACCGAAGGGCCGGATCGTCCGGTCAAGCGCATGACCATCGAGAGCGTCAAGATTGTTTCCGCCGATTCCATCAAGTAACCCCAAGCCAAATTTTTATGAGTGAAGTTGCCATCATCAAAACCTCCGAGGGCGAAATGGTCCTCGAATTCTGGCCGGACGTTGCGCCGGGCCATGTCGAAAATTTCATCAAGCTCGCGAAGAAGGGCTATTACGACGGCACGTGTTTCCATCGCGTCATCAAGGATTTCATGATCCAGGGCGGCGACCCGAACACGAAGGACGAAGCCAAGCAACGCACGTGGGGCACCGGCGGCCCGGGCTACCAGATCAAGGCCGAGTTCAATGACAAGGCCCACACCCGCGGCGTCCTCTCGATGGCACGGTCGAGCGATCCCAATTCCGCCGGCTCGCAGTTCTTCATCTGCCACGGCGACCCGCGTTTCCTGGATCGGCAATACACCGCGTTCGGCAAGCTTATCAAGGGCGACGACGTGTTGGAGAAGATCGCGACCACGAAGACCGCGCCGGGCGACCGCCCACTCAAGCGTATGAACGTGGAGAGCGTGACCATCGTGGCGGCCGATTCCGTGAAGTAAGCAGATTGTTTTCGCGACGCGGATGAGGCGCAGGCTTCATCCGCGTTTTTATTTGAACAGCAGGCGAACGCGGATGAACGCCGATAAAGGTGTGGTGTAATCGAGCGCCTCACGCCAAGGACGCCAAGGGCGCAAAGCGGCAAAATACTTGGCGACGGGTGCGATTCGAACTGCCGCGCGTTCCGGCCTCTTAATCTTAATCTTTTTCGTAATCTTAATCTCCGGGCCCGAAGGATTAAGAAAAAGATTAGGATTAAGATTAAGAACCGGCACGGTGAGCGGCAGTTCCAATCACACCCCTTGGCGACCTTGGCGACCGTGGCGTGAGGCTTCAGAAGGATTCACATCCCACGGGTTGAATCTGTGTTCAACTGCGTCCATTTGCGGTTAAACTCCAGCCCATGAACTTGGAACAACTCGCTCAGGTCCTCGTGGCGTTGGGTTGCCCGGCGGAGAAATCCGCCGAGATGGCGGCGCAATTGGACAAACGCGCGCAGCAGTTAGCCGCTGAGAAGGGCCGGACCTATGAGGAAGCGCTGACACATCTGCTCACGCTCATGAAGCAAGGCTGGGCGGCCAAGGAAAAGGGCTTCTGAATTTACGATTTACGATTTACGATTTACGCGCGCTGACCACCAACCAGTGCGTAAATCGAAAATCCAAAATCGAAAATCCCTATGATCCGGCCCTGGCAAAAAATCAGTTCCAAACTGCTCGGCGACTTCAAGATTTTCACCCTCCGCACGGACCGGAAGATTTCGCCGCGCACCCGGCACGAGCATGACTTCTTCGTCATTGATTCCAACAACTGGGTGAATGTCGTCGCGATCACGCCGGATCAACAGTTGGTGATGGTGGAGCAATACCGCCACGGCACGAACACGGTGGAACTGGAAATCCCCGGCGGCATGATTGATGCGAAGGATGCGTCACCGGTGGCGGCAGGCGTGCGGGAGTTGCGCGAGGAAACCGGCTACGAAGGCACAGGCGCACGAATTCTCGGCGAGATTTACCCAAACCCCGCCATCATGAGTAACACCTGCTATACGGTGTTGGTGGAGAATTGCCGGCTCACGCATCCCGTGGAGTTTGATCACGGCGAGGATTTGATCACGCGGCTTGTGCCGGTGGCGGACATCCCGCGGTTGGTGGCGGAAAAGAAAATAAGCCACTCGCTCGTCGCGGTGGCTTTGTATCACTTTGAACTGTGGCAGCGGGGGCTGAAAAAACCTTAACAGGAGCTAACTGAGGAAACAGAGGCGGAATGAAATCACTCCGTTGTCTCTGTTTCCTCCTGTGAAAACAGTTCAGTTCTGCTTGAAGAAATCCTTGATGACGTCGGCGACGCGTTGGATTTGAGCGTCGGTCAACTCAGGATAAATCGGCAGGCTGAGACATTCGCGTCCGGCTTTTTCCGAGACCGGAAACGAGCCTTCCTTGTAGCCAAGATGCGCGTAGCACTTCTGCAGGTGCAACGGCAGCGGATAGTGCAGCGCGCAGCCGACGCCGTTGTCTTCGAGATGCTTCTTGAGTCCGTCGCGCTTGGGATGGCGCACGACGTAAAGATGCCAGACGCTTTCGGCCCACTCAGCTTGCACCGGCAATTTGAGCGGCGTGTCCTTGAGCAGTTCCGCGTAGCGCTTGGCGACGCGTTGCCGACCGGCGGTCCAGGCAGGCAAGTGCGGCAGCTTTACGCCGAGCACCGCGCCTTGGATGCCTTCCATGCGGTAGTTGAAACCCACTTCGTCGTGGTAATAGCGCACCGTCGAGCCGTGTTCGCGCAAGGAGCGGGCACGCTTGGCGAACTCGGCGTTGTTGGTGACGAGCGCGCCGCCTTCGCCGGCCGCGCCGAGGTTTTTGCCGGGATAAAAACTGTAGCAGGACATCGCGCCGAACGTGCCGATGGTTTTGCCTTTGAACTTCGCACCGTGCGCCTGACAGGCGTCTTCAACGACTGGCAGATTATGTTTCTTTGCCACCGCCATGATGCCGTCCACATCAAAGGGATGACCATAGAGATGCACGGGCACGATGGCCTTGGTGCGCGGGGTAATGGCTTTCTCGATCAGCGCGGGATTCAGATTGAATGTCGCATCGTCAATGTCCACATACACCGGCGTGGCGTTGACGTAGGAAATCGCCCAACTCGTCGCGACGAACGTGTGCGGCGTGGTGATGATTTCGTCGCCCTGCTTGATGTTCAACAGGAGCAGCGCGACGTGCAGCGCGGACGTGCCGCTGTTGAAAGCGACGCAATGTTCCGCCCCGCAGTACTTGGCGAAATCTTTTTCAAACTGGACGACGTCCGGTCCGAGACAAAAGGAACAGGCGTCGAGATTGCGGGCGATGGCCGCGTCAATGTCTTTGCGCAAGGGACGGATTTGCGCCGGGAGGTCGAGGTAGGGGATCTTGTCGTGCATTTGATTCAAGTTTTTGGGCAATAAAAACGTGCGCCGAAGATAACGCAAACCGGCGGGGAGGAAACCAATTTTCCCGGCGCCCATTACTGACCCCAATCCGGGAATCGGCGGAGGTCAACGATCCGGGTGCAAACTCATCCAGACGGCGATCCGTTCGCGCCAGAGCTGCCAATCGTTGCCGTGATCTTCATTCAGGATGGATTTGAGCAGGTGCGCTGCTTCGTCCGACTGGCCGTCCAGCCCGGAACTGGCGACCAACACCAACCACGGCAATTTCACGTTGTTGGGCCGCGTCAGCAGGTCGGCAAAGATCGCGCGCCGCGCCGCCGGAGCGACTGCTGCGTTGGTCATTTGACCGCCAAGCGCACTGTAATAATTATCCGGCAGCAGACGGCTGGAATGTTGCGCGGCTTCCACCTGGCCCTGCTCCGGCAGATTGGGGAACAACCCCAGCAACCCGATGGCTTTGTTGGTGGTGGAAACCTCGGAAGTCATCACCGCGCTCAGTTGTACGGACCAATTGGTCACCGGCACCGGGGCGATCGCTGATGATTCGGGATTCAGTGCGCGGGCCTGAACTTTCAACGGTTGGGTGGCTGGATTCGAGTCACCGGACGCCTGTTTTTTGGATTTTGGAAGCTGCAAACCGGTCTGCAAACCCGCCAGAACGAGACCGGCGATGACGAGATGTTTTAATTTCAGGCGCATTTACGACTCCAACCACGCATTAAAAGCAGGAAATTCGCCATGCCACTCCAGCCTAAGAATTTCGTCGTGAATAAATGATCGCCCCGCCTTCAGTTGTGGGGCAGCCACCCCATCGGTTAGAACGCAAAATTGAAGCTCACCTTGAAGATGGGGTAAAACTTAAGGGCTTCCGCTTTATCCTCAAGTTCCTGGGCTTCCGCAGCCAGCAACGGACTGAACGTCGAGCCGCTGGTGGCGCTCATGGTGACTTCCGGGCTGCCGGTATAAGCCACGCCCAACTCGAAGCCAAGCGACAGGCTCTTGGAGCGGTTGAGATAGAAATCACCACCAATGGAGACGAAGGGGGAAAAGACCTCCTGTTCCCCTTTCATGCTGATGTCGCCCAATGCGCCAGAGTCAACCAGCACACCGCCAAGTTCGACGAACGTTCCGGGGCCGGTGCTCGGGGAGAATCCTTCCAGTTCGTTTTGATTGATCAACGCCCCAACAGAAATGCGGAAGGAACGATTGTTCCACAGATAAATATCCAGACTCAGCGGTGCATTCAGGAGTTGAAGATCGGCATTGTAACTTACGCCATCGATCTCCCGCGCATCATCGGAGAAAGTGAAATAATTCAGGCCACCGCGAACGCCAAAATGATCCGCAAATCGCCACCGGGCCTCCGCACCAAAACCCAGTGTGCTCACACCGGCACTAAGCGTGAAAGGCTGGTATTTGACTTCCGCCTCGTCCGCCGCGCGGAGCGTCGGAGTGGAAAATCCAGCCAGGCTCGCCAAGGTCAGGCCGAGCGTGACCGCTGTGATACGTGCTTTAGTCATGTTCTTGATCCGTGTCGGTATGGGCCGGGCTCTCTCCCAAGCCATAACGTAATGCCCCTTTCCAAGCCAAAGCCATGCCAGCCGGGGCGGGACGCCCAAAACCCCGGAAAAGATTCGATTTTCTTCGGGCCAAATGCGTCTGAGTATCGCGGGACCGGCCAGAAATCCCCGGCGCGCGTTCCAGAAAGCGAACACTGGCGCGGCAAAACAGGGCGGTCGCCGCCCCGCATCAGGAAGGTTTTTCCTGTTTTTGAAACGTCAATTACCGCAAGACTAAGCCCATGCCTGCGCCTGCAAGTTTGCTCGTCCTCCAGAATGTCACGAAGCATTACGCCGCCAGCGGCACGACCAACGGCGTGCCCGTGCTGGCGGGCGTCTCGTTGGAACTGACGCGCAGTGAATCCCTGGCCATCGTCGGCCCGAGCGGTTCGGGCAAAAGCACGCTGCTGCAAATCATCGGCACGCTGGATCGCGCCACCAGCGGTGCGGTCTTGCTGGAGGGGAAAAATCTGGCGGCGCTGGACGACCTGCAACTCGCCGAAGTCCGCAATCGCCAGATCGGTTTTGTGTTTCAAGCGCACTATCTGTTGCCGCAATGCACCGTGCTGGAAAACGTCCTTGTGCCGACGCTCGCGCACCCCTCACCCGGCCTGTCCGCCACCCTCTCCCCATCGGATGGGGAGAGGGACGGGGTGAGGGGCTCTCAACGTGAAACCGTTACGGCCCGCGCGGAACGTCTGCTCAAGCGCGTCGGGCTTGGCGAACGTTTGCACCATCGTCCCGGCCAGCTCTCGGGTGGTGAACGCCAGCGCGCCGCCGTGGTCCGCGCGCTCATCAATCGCCCGCAACTCCTGCTCGCCGACGAACCCACCGGCGCGCTGGATCACGCCTCGGCCACCGCTCTCGGCCAGTTGCTCGTGGAATTGAATCAAGAGGAAGGCGTGACGCTCATCGTGGTGACGCACGCATTGGATCTGGCGAAACGGATGGGAAAAGTCCTGCGACTGGAAACCGGGAAACTGGTCGAGGATGGAAAATAGAAGATGGAGGATGGCATGACCGATAATTCCGCACTCCACATTCCGCAATCCGCACTGAAATGACTTTCCGCACGCTCATCCGTCGCAGTCTGCGATTCCACTGGCGCTCGCATCTGGGTGTCGTGCTGGGCGCGGCCATCGGCAGCGCGGCGCTCATCGGCGCGCTAGTGGTGGGAGATTCGGTGAAAGGGAGTTTGCGGGAGCGGGCATTAAGGCAATTAGGCCCTGTCAACATTACGCTCGATGCGAAAGATCGGATGTTTCGGGAGGACTTAGTAAAACGCCTTTTGCTTTGGTTAAGCCACCACTCTCCAGCGGGCAACACCAATGCGGTTTACAGCGGGCGGATGCTGGCCGTCACAAAGCTGGAAGCCATGGCAACAAGTGCAAACGGAGAAGCGCGGGCAAATCATTTAAATCTTTTTGTCAGCACCGCAGGCTTCGTTATTCCTTTTAATTTTCTGGCGACCAATGAAGCAAGTTACATGGATGAAAACGTCAGCCGCTTATTCATCAATCAAGCACTTGCCGTTCAACTGCGGGTGGGGCAACACGATGAAATACTTTTTCGTCTCCCCAAGCCAAATGCTCTCTCGAGCGAAATTACTATCGCCCCGCGAAATGAAAATACAGTCGCGCTTCGGACCTCCGTGGACGAAATTATGGCAAAAGAAGGATTGGGCGACTTCCAGCTTGGCAATACCGCGATAACACCACTCAATGCCTTTGTCAGCCGTGAAGCAATTGGCGAAAAAATCATTCCAGGCAATCGTGCCACTCTCATTTTGGCTGAAGTAACACAATATGAGCCGTTGCGGCGGCGCTCCCTAGTCGCTAAGAAATTGATTGATTGGCTGTATCCAATCTTTCCCACAATCCGCAAAATTTTAGAACCGCAAAATCAGGTCACAGTTCAAGAATTGCAATCGGCCTTGGGCAAGGTTTGGCAACTTGATGATCTGCAAACAGAGTTAATACTGGTGGATTCGGGCCTTACCCTAGAATTGCGGACACAACGCATATTCCTCGATCCACCCATCATCCGTTCAGCCTTGGCGGAAACCTCCAATGTTCAGCCCATTCTCACCTACCTCGCCACGTTGCTCCGCGCCGGCACAAACGCCACGCCCTACTCCATGGTGACAGCCGCAGGCACGCCGTGGACGCCAGCGGATTTGCGCGATGATGAAATCGTCATCAGCCAGTGGCTCGCGGATGATTTGCAGGTGAAGCCCGGTGATGAAATCGCGTTGAGTTATTTCCTGCCCGAGTCCGGCGCAAAGCTGGAGGAAGCCACGAACACCTTCCGCGTTCACAGCATCGTGCCGCTGGAAATGCCCTGGGCGGATCGCACGCTCATGCCGGATTTTCCGGGCATCGAAAAAGCCGAGAGCACGAGCGAGTGGGACGCGGGTTTTCCGCTGACCTACAAAGTCCGCCCCAAGGACGACGAATACTGGCGACAACAGCGCGGCACGCCCAAGGCCTTCATCACGCTCGCCGCCGGACAAAAGCTTTGGGGCAATCGCTTCGGCAATCTGACGGCGATCCGCTTTCCGATTCCAACAAATAATGTAGCGCAGGCATCCCTGCCTGCGAGTTCTGGCGGCATCCCTGCCGCCAGTTCGGAACACCGGGCAGGGATGCCCGGTGAACCCGCGGGCAAGGATGCCCGCGCTACAACAACGACCGCCCTCACCCCGGCCCTCTCTCCCGGGGAGAGGGAGAAACGCGCCCCGGTTTCGGAACAATCGAACGCGGCATATTCCACGAATAGCTCACGAGTTGTAAGCGGTGGTGAAACGTCGTCCCCTCTCCCCGGGGGAGAGGGCCAGGGTGAGGGCGAGCGTGCCACACAAATAAATCAGTCAGAGCCTCCTCACGTCGGCTTCTACAAGGACGCCTTGGAAAAGAAAATTCTCGCCAACCTCAAGCCGGAAGAACTCGGCCTGCGCTTCGAGCCGGTGCGCGAACAGGCGCTCAAGGCCGCGAGCGAATCGCAGGACTTCGGCGGACTGTTTCTCGGTTTCAGCTTCTTCCTCATCATCGCGGCGTTGCTGCTGATGGCGATGTTGTTTCAATTCGGCCTCGAACAACGCGCCTCCGAAATTGGCACGTTGCTGGCGCTGGGTTTTACGCCCAAACAGGTGCGCAAAGTTTTTCGGCGTGAGGGCGTGGCGCTGGCGTTCATTGGCGGGATCATCGGCGCAGTCGGGGGAATTTATTTTGCGAAAGCGATGTTGCACGGCTTGACCACGGTCTGGCGCGATGCCGTTGGCGCGACGAACCTGAGCTTTCATGTCACTGGTCAGACGCTCGGCATCGGGCTGTTTGCCAGCGTGGTGGTTTCCAGTTTCACGCTCTGGCTGGCGTTGCGGCGGTTTGTGAAATTATCGCCGCGCGAATTGCTCGCCGGGGAAATTCATCCGGGCGAGTCTAAAGTCCAAAGTCTAAAGTCTAAAGTCATTGGCGGTGCGGCGCTGGTGGCGGGATTGGTGCTGGTGGGCTGGGCGGTGATGAAAGGCGACACGCAGAACGCGGGAATCTTCTTCGGTGCGGGGGCGTTGGTGCTGGTGGCGGGGTTGAGTTTCGTGAGCGTGCGGCTGTCGCAACTAGCTGGAGCGCCGAGCACCGTCTCGGCCCGAAGCGCGCGTAATCATCCCCAGGCCGAGGCGGCGCTCGGCGCTCCGTTTACAGCCGCGGCGCTCGCGGTGCGCGGGTGTGCGCGGCGGCGCAAGCGCAGTCTGGCCACGGTGGCGATGCTCGCGTGCGGCAGTTTTCTCATCGTGAGCATCGGCGTGTTTCGCTTGGATGCAAATCGCGACGCGACGCAGAAAACGTCCGGCACGGGCGGATTTGCGTTGCTCGGCGAGACGACGTTGCCGGTGGTGCAGGATTTGAACTCGGCTTCGGGACGGGATTTCTTCGCGCTCAGTGAACAAGACTTGAACGGTGTGAATGTGGTTCCGTTCCGCGTGCGGCAGGGTGACGAGGCGAGTTGCTTGAATTTGAATCGCGCGCAGAAGCCGCGGCTGCTGGGGGTGAAGCCGGAAGCGTTGGAAGGCAGGTTTGGTTTAGCAAAGGGCGATACGTGGCAAACGCTCCGTGGCTTCGCTCGTGAGAGCGA
Source organism: uncultured Bifidobacterium sp. (assembly GCA_964594985.1). Classification (GTDB taxonomy): domain Bacteria; phylum Verrucomicrobiota; class Verrucomicrobiia; order Limisphaerales; family JADLHS01; genus JADLHS01. The sequence goes on along the minus strand of CAZQNQ010000002.1, from coordinate 107,429 downwards.
GGCTCATATCAATCTGCAAGAAAGTCAGCCGCGTTCTCACGAACGCAGCCACGAAATTCCCGCCATCGGCGATGCCAATTCCATCCAGTGGGCGATGGGCAAGAAAGTCGGCGACACGATTGATTACGTGGATGAGCGCGGGCAGCCGTTCCAGGTGCGCATCGTCGGCGCGGTGGCAAACTCGATCCTGCAAGGGCAACTGCTCATTGATGAAGCGGAGTTTGTGAAGCGGTTTCCGGGCGAGGCTGGTTATCGAATGTTCCTGATTGATGCGCCGTCGAATGCCGTGTCGCAGGTGTCGGCCACCTTGTCGCGGGCGATGCAGGACGTGGGCTTGGAACTCACACCGACGACGGTGCGGTTGAATCAATTTAACGCGGTGCAAAACACGTATCTCGGAACATTTCAAGTGCTCGGCGGGCTGGGCCTGCTGCTCGGGAGCGTGGGGCTGGGCATCGTGGTGTTGCGCAATGTGCTGGAGCGTCGCAGCGAACTGGCAGTGTTGCTGGCGGTGGGTTTTCGGAAGCAACAAGTGCAGCGGTTGTTGCTGCTGGAAAATGGCGCGTTGCTCGTGGCCGGGTTGGTGATCGGAATAATCGCCGCCGGGATTGCCGTGCTGCCGGCGTTGCTTTCACCAGCCGCGCAATTGCCGCTGCTGTCGCTCGGTGTCACGCTGGCGGCGGTATTGTTGAACGGCGCGCTGTGGACCTGGGCGGCGACGCGTTATGCCGTGCGCGGCGATCTGCTGGTGGCGCTGCGGAACGAATGATTTTAACCACGGATGAACATGGATTCACACGGATGAAAACTTTGACCTGGATCGCCATGGGAATGGTGAGCGCGACAATGTTATTTGCAGAAACCAAAAAGGAGTTTCCCGCGCACTGGGGCAAACCGCCGGAGATACAGTTGCGCGATTACGTCGAGTTGCCCGCTGGCTACGGGCATGGCAGTTCGACTTTGAGAAATTGGATCAGCGCCAATCTTCAAAAAGATCAAGCCGATGTGGGTGACGCCAAATCGGTGTCGGCGACGACGCTTTACACGAATGATTTTGCCAAGGCTGCCATCGGCAGTGTGCCGGAGGACCTGATGGTGCTGGGCGGCGAATTCACGGTGAAGAGCGATGGCACGAATCAATTTCTCGAACTGCCCGGCGCGCCGCTGGACAGTTTTGCGGTGCAATTCGGGCCGGCGGTCCAGGATTCGGTGGCGGTGGGGGCGCGGATTTTTGGGACAAGCAAAGGCCGGCGGGCACCGACGTTTGGCGTGGGGCTGGGCGGGGTGAGCGGCTGGAAATTGCAGGTGTCACCCGGCAAGAAAGCCGTCGAGCTGCTCAAGGATCAGGAAATCAAAGCGACTGTTGCTTACGACTGGAGGTCTGGTGCGTGGTCACAACTGCGGTTGGAAATCCGCAAGGGCAAGGATGGCGCGTGGCAGGTGGCGGGCAAGGTTTGGCCGGCAGGCGAAACTGAACCGACCGCAGCGCTGATTGCCTTTGCTGAGACGGAAGAACCGGTTTCGGGCAAAGCTTCCATTCTGGGCAGTCCCTTCGCGGGCACACCGATCTGGTTCGATGACTTGCGGGTGCTGAGTCTGGCGAAGTGAAATGGTAACCGCCGAGGTAAAGGGGCGGACCATCGTTTGAAAATCCGCCTCCTGACGTTGGCGGCTACGGCACTTAATCGAAGTCCGAGCAGCTCATGAAGTAGTGGCAGCGCGGACAGCGGAGCTTGCACTTCTCGTTGTGCAACTCATGCCCGCAACGCGGACACCAACGCCAATGCTCACCCGTCCCGGAGGATTCTGAAATCGCGCAGACTTCTTCAGGAGCGGACTGGTGTGAATCATCGGCGGTGCTCATGGATTCTCGGGGTGCGGTGCCACGGGCGGCGGCGGTTCATGCGGCATTTGTGGCTCGCGATACTCGGGGCGATTGCGCGGCTCCATCGGTTCACGCATACGACGGTCGGCGGGAGGCTGGTTTTCGTCGCGTTTCTGCTGCCGCTTCATCAAGCGTTGATACGACTCGCGCTGTTCGGGCGTCAGCACGCCGCGGATCTGCTCTTGCGCCTTTTGCATTTCCTTCCGGATGTCCGGTTCAATGGTCTGGCGCAGTTCGCGGATGTGTTCCTGCGTTGTCTTCATGATGATCTCGACTTCCTCGCGTTGTGTTGCGGTCAGGCGCAACTGGCGTTCGAGCAGCGGCACAAACTCGCGGTTCAGCGGAGTGAGGTTGCCGGGATTGTTCGCGTTGGGATTATTGGGACGAATGGGGTTTATCGGCGGCGGATTGGTGGGGACGTGCGGTTGATTGATGGCTTCGCGGAAGGGGCGATTCCACGGGCGCGGCCCGCGTTCGCCCAGCCGCACCAAGACCGTGCCGGTAACGATGCCCGCGATAAAGATGACCAGCGTGGCGCAGACGATTTTCCAGACGTTCATCAGTTGTCCTCCAAGAAATCGAGGGTTGTGAGCTGATCGGATGACGCGAGCAACGTCTGTTCAAAGACGGCGGGCAGGTCATCCGTGACAGTCGTCGTCACAACGTTGGTGTTGGAATTGGTGCTGCCCGTCGGAAACAGAGCAAGCCCGGTCAACAGCAGCATCAGCGCGAGGCACGGTACGGTGGCCCGCCACAGGGCGCGCGACCAGAGGGTGGTCAGATCAACCGGTGCCTTGGCGGTCAGGTGGGCGAGCACGCGCTTTTCAAACGCCAGCGGCACGCGATCCGCCGGCGGACTGGCCTTGGCGGCGGCGAGCAGTTTGTTCTGGAGATGGTCGAGATTCATAACCCGGCAGTGAAATCAGACGGTGGTGGTGTTTTCATGGTTACAGATATTTGTCCTTGGTCAGGCGGGCGAGGATTTTTTTCATCTCGGCCCGGGCGCGGAAAGCGCGGACCTTGACCAACGGCACGGACCAGCCGGTCAGATCGGCGATTTCCTTCACGCTGCGCTCTTCGATCTCCAGCAACGTGATGATGAGTTTTCCGGCGGGCGACATCTGGTCCAGGATGCGTTGGATCAATTGTTTGGCGGCGGCAGCGTCCTCGCTGGCGGATTCCGGCGCGGCGGCGCAGCGTTCCAACCAGTTGTCCTCTGCGTCGGAGATTTCGGAGAAGGCGGATTCGCGGTTGCGTTGATGGGAGCGCAGAAAATCGTAACAGGTCCGCACCGCCAGGCGCATGAGCCAGTGTTCGAACGGTGCGTCACCGCGAAAGCTGGCGAGCTTTTGATACGCCTTGATCCAGACTTCCTGGGCGATGTCTTCAATCTCGCGCTCCAAACGAGCATAACGCCGCGCGGTGGCGAAGACGCGCGGGGAATATTTCTGGATCAAAGGCTCGAAGCTGGCGGGGTCACCTTGGACGGCGGCCGCGATCAATTCCGCTTCGGTGCGTTCCATCGGCGGCACTATGGCAGAGGGTTTTTCACCAACAAAGGCAAAAGCCACCGCTGGCGAAAGCGGTGGTGCGGTTGTGGCTTCCAAACTCATCGTCCGGTCATCATGGCTGCGGATGGTTCTGCGGGGGCGGGAGCGGCGCGTTGTCCAAGACGCGCGGCGGGCGATTGCCGTTGCGGTTCGGGGGACGGTTTCCGCCGCCGTCCGGCCCCATACCTTGCGGCTGTGGTGGGTTCAAGATTTTCTCGAGCTGTTCTTTCGAGAGTGCGGGTTGAACCTCAGAGAACGCCTTCAGCCGCAGCACCGACATCTCGGCTTCGAGTCTGGCGACTTCGAGCGCCTTGGCTTTGACGACTTCGTCCTTGAACTCGTCGGTGAGCGCGGCGGTCATCAGGGCTTTGCGGGCATCGCGGATCTTTTCTTGCAAGCCGCGCATTTTCTCGCGTTGGGATTCCATCGTCTGGCGCAGGGAATCGCGTTGGTCTTCGGTGAGCACCTGCTCCATGAGCGGCAGGCCCTGGCCCGCTCCGCCGCGAAATCCTGCCGGCCCGCCGGGTTGATTGCGGCGCGCTTCGCCTGCGGGCGGATTCGGGCGGTAGGGACGATCGGGTTCCGGTTGCGCTTGAACGCGCGGGCAAATTTGCAGCCCGAGAGCGACAGCGAGCGTCAGCAATGCGGTGGGGTGGAGGATTCGAGTGAGTGAGGTTGTTTTCATGGCATCCGTTTCTGGTTGGCCTTTCTAGCCAACACTGGTTATCCGACTGGACGCCAAAAGCAAACCGGCGGTTACAAAGAACCGCCGGTTCGAGAAAAGTAAAAGACTGCGGAATGGCTCAACCGCGCTGGATTCCCAGCGTGGCTTCGAACTCGGCGGTGAATTTCTTCATGGCCTCGGTGACTTTCAGGGGCTGGTCGGTGAGCGTGCTGGCCATGCGCTCGGCGGCTTCGGGTTTGCGGCGGACCAGTTCCACCGCCGCCATCATCAACGAGAGATAGTTGTTGATGTTGTGGCGCATGGTGGTGAGCTGTTTGTTCAGCTCCTCAACCTGGGCGCTGGTCAACGTTGCGGACTGGGAGGGAGAAACGATCATGGTGGCTTGGTCGGTGCTCAGGCGGTCGGCACCGATTCGCTGCTGAACAAGCGCTCCAGCGCCGCCAAGAGTTCTTCATGGACCACTGGCTTGCGGAAAAATGCGACGGCCCCAAGTTCCCGGGCGCGAGCCAGGTATTTATCCGGATGGCCGCTGGTGATGACAAAGATGGGCACCTTGACCACGCCTTCGAGCCGGTTCAGCCATTCCATGATGCGGAATCCGTCCCAAGAAACGCAGCTGAAATCGTCTGGAAAATTGATGTCCAACAGGATCGCGTCCGGCTGGCGGGTGCGGACGAGGTTGACGGCCGATGAGCCATCTATCGCGGTCAGCACCTCATAGTTGCTCGCCTTCAATTTGATGGTGAACGCTTTCAGCACGACTTGGTCGTCATCTACGACGAGGATCTTCTTCATATGTTTCAAATTATAGTCCGGTTCTCCGGGCGATGGTTTTTAAGCAACAATCAAACCATCGGCGGCGGGACGCAGCGCCTTAAGGGTAACCACACAGCTTTTCCATCATTATAGACCCGTGCTGATGGTGAATTTGGTCGCTTCAGCTTGTTAAGCTGGCCAGTATTTGGACGAGTTTGTCCAACATGGGGAACGAATTTTACAATCCTGGCGAACAGCGCGCCGCACAGGTCAACCGGCTCTTTGCCACCATTGCGCCGCGTTACGACTTCATCAACGACCTGCAAAGCCTCGGCCTGCACCGGCGTTGGAAGCAACGGCTGGCCCAGTTGTCTCAGGTGAAGTCCGGCGACCGGGCTCTTGACCTGTGCTGCGGCACTGGCGACATCGCTTTCGCGTTGGCAAAGCACGGCGCGATGGTGACGGGGTTGGATTTTAGCGCCGAGATGCTGGCGGTGGCGGAGAAACGCGCTCCGCACTCCGCACTCCGCACTCCGCAATTCCAGCAGGGTGACGCGCAGAAGCTTCCGTTTCCCGATCAATCCTTCGACATCGTCACCGTGGGCTACGGGTTGCGGAATCTGGCGAATTGGGAGGCGGGATTGGCAGAAATGGTTCGCGTCGCCAAGCCGGGAGCGCGCTTGCTGGTGCTGGATTTTGGCAAGCCCGACAACGCGCTCTGGCGGACGCTGTATTTCAGTTATCTCCGGTTGTGCGTGCCGGTGTTCGGCCTGTTGTTCTGCGGGAAAGCCAGCGCTTACGCTTACATCCTCGAATCACTCAAACATTATCCCGCCCAACGCGGCGTTGAAGCCAGGATGCGGGCGCTCGGTTTGACCGACATCCGGGTCGAAAACATCCTCGGCGGGGCCATGAGCATCAATTCCGGCGTGAAACCGCGCGTTTAGCCAAATGCCCTTCTTGACGGTTGCCCGAAAATTGCTACCCTGCCCGGCCCGTTGAATCGCGGAAATCCACCACGGCTTTCTTCAATCTCAGCGGATGGCAGACAATACCTTTATGAACGTAACAGTCGAGAATCTGGCCCCGTGCAAAAAACTTGTCCGCGTCGAGCTGGACGTCCAAGCGGTGGACGCCGCCTTCGCCGCGATGGAAAAGAATTTCCAGAAAGAGGCGCGCCTGCCCGGCTTCCGCCCCGGCAAAGCGCCCATCCCGATGGTCGTCAAGAAATACGACGCCGAGATCAAGGACGAGGTGAAGCGCAAGCTCATCGGGGACGCCTATCGCGACGCGCTCAAGGAAAAGAGCATTGATGTGCTCGGCTATCCCGACATCGAGGAAATCCAGTTCGGGCGCGGCCAGACGCTGCTGTTCGCCGCCACCATCGAGACACCGCCGGAGTTCCAATTGCCGGAATACAAGGGTTTGCCCATCAAACGCGAGGCCAAGGAAGTCTCTGATGCCGACATCGTGAAAGCCCTCGACATGCTGCGTGAGCAACGCGCGGACTTCGCCAAGGTCGAACGCGCCCTCGCCTCGGGCGACATCGCCGTGGTGAATTACTCCGGCACGAGCGACGGCCAGCCGCTCACCGAGATCGCCCCGACCGCCAAGGGCATCACCGCCCAGCAAGGTTTTTGGATCGAGATGAAGGCGGACTCGTTCATCCCGGGCTTTAGCGAGCAGTTGCAAGGCGCGAAGGCGGGTGACAAACGCACTGTGAACGTGGATTTCCCGGCGGATTTCGTGAACAAGGAATTGTCCGGTCGCAAGGGCGTGTACGAAGTCGAAGTCGTCGAAGTGCGCGAAAAGACGTTGCCGGTGCTGGATGACGCATTTGCCAAGCAGTTTGAAGCGGAAAGTCTCGAGAAGCTCCGCGAAGGCGTGCGCAAAGACCTCGAGAACGAACTGAAATACAAGGTGAGCCGCGACACGCGCGGTCAGATCGTCAAAGGCCTGCTCGACAAGGTGAATTTCGACCTGCCGGAAGGCGCGGTTGCCAATGAAACCCGCAACGTGGTTTACAATCTCGTTCAGGAAAATGCCAAACGCGGGGTGCCGCGTGACATGATCGAGAAAGAAAAAGACGCGATTTACAATGTCGCTGCCACCAACGCCAAGGAACGCGTGAAGCTCGCTTTCCTCGTGCAGAAGATCGCCGAGAAGGAAGAGATCAAGGTTTCGCAGGAAGAAGTGTTGCGCCGCATCCAGGCGCTCGCGGGGATGTATCAGATTCCGCCGGAGAAATTCATCAAGGACCTCCAGAAGCGCAACGGCATCGTGGAAATCTACGACCAACTCTCCAGTGAAAAGGTCATGGAGTTTCTCGAGAACAATGCCGCCGTCGAGACCGTGCCCGCGAAAGCCTGAGCGTCATGCTGAAGGCGGTCAAAAAAACCAAGGCTGTATCCGGCGGCTCGTTCGCCATCGTGGCGTCGCGTTACAACGCGCGTTACGTGGACGGGATGTTGAAGGCCGCGGCACGTGAGTTGAAACGCGCCGGAGCGAAAGTCCAGATCGTCCGTGTGCCGGGCGCGTATGAGATTCCGGTGGTTGCCGCCAAGCTCGCCACGCTCACCCCAAAACCCTCGGCCATCATCTGCCTCGGTGTCATCCTGCGCGGCGAGACCACCCACGCCCAGCACATCGGCGAAGCGGTGAGCCAGGCGTTGATGCAGATCCAGATCACGCACGGCGTGCCGGTGATCCACGAAGTCTTGCTCTTGGAAAACAAGCAACAGGCCGAAGTGCGCTGTCTCGACCCGAAACATAATCGCGGCATGGAGGCGGCGCAGACGGCCTTGGAAATGGCGCGAGTGCTGGCGCAGTTGTGATGCGCCAAGCTGTTTGGCGCGGGTGAGTTCGGTTGATAACTCGGGTAAGTTTTAGTTTGCCAGCCGGGCGCAAAGGCGTAACTTTTCGTCGGTTCTTTTGTCCTTTTTCATAGGCAGGGAGCCGTCGCAAAAAGGGTGATCCAAGAGCTCGGGTCACCCTTTTGCATTAAGCTCGATGCCATTTTGGAAACTTCGCAGCCAGCAAACCAACTGCCCGGGTGGACAGCGCCGGGTTTTCCGGGCAACATGAGCAAGTCGTGACAACCGCATCCATTTCATCCGCATCGCCGATGAGCGCCGTGTTGGAAGTTTTTCCCGGCGCGCAACGGGCGTTGTTCCGCCGCTACCACATCGGCGGCTGTAGCCAATGCGGCTTTCAACCGACCGAAACGCTCGCTCAAGTCTGCGTTCGCAACGGTAATCTCGACGTCAACGAAGTGCTGGCCCACATCCAATCGAGCCACGAACAGGACGCAAAGATTCTCATTACGGCGGCGGAACTCGCGGAATTGCGGAAGCAAGACCCGGCGTTGCGCGTAGTGGACGTGCGGTCGCGGGAGGAGTTCGAGGCGGTGAACATCGCTGGCTCGCAATTGCTCTCCCAAGACGTCATGCGGCAGATCATGAGTGACGGCTCGAACACGCGTCCATTGATCATCGTGGATCATCAAGGCAAGAACGCCCTTGATGCGGCGGCGTATTTTATCGGGCATGGCTTGCAGAACGTGCGTTGCCTGCGCGGCGGCATTGATGCGTGGGCGCAGGAAATCGAGCCAACCCTGCGACGCTACAAACTGGGTTGAACAGGAGACAACGGAGATAACAGAGAATGAAATCCCGACGCTCCGTTTCCTCTGTTTCCTCCTGTTAAAATGATATGAACGAAGATTTACAGCAACGCATCCAGCAGGCGCTCGCCAACCCGCAGAACATGGGCGAACTCGCCAATGCCGACGCTGTCGGCACGGTGGGCAACTCTGATTGCGGCGAGATGCTCCGCATGTGGGTGAAGTTCAAGGAGCAGGACGGCAAGAAGGTGATTGATCGCGCCACGTTCCAATCCTTCGGCTGCGAGACGGCCATCGCCGTCGCGAGTCTGGCCACTGAATTGATCCGTGGTAAAACGGCGGAAGAGGCACTGGCGCTCAAGCCGGAAGAACTCGCCGGCGAACTCGGCCCGCTGCCGCCAATGAAGATTCATTGCTCCCAACTGGTGGAAGGCGCGCTGCGTTCGGCGCTCAGCCCACAGGCCAAGACCTGCACCAAGCCAACTGAAGTAACGAAGTCTTCCGCCCCCGCAACTGCGCCAACTTTGTTGGACAGCTTCTCCAAGCCCAAAGAAGGGGATGTGAAAATTCAGTTTTTGGATTGAGCAGATGCGCCGTTACGCGCTCTGGACCGACGGCTTGTCGCGATAGCGATATTGCATGGCAACGAGAATAAACAGGATGCCCACTGTGCAAGTCATGCCCGCGTAGAGGAGAAATCTTTCCGAACTGACCGCCCCCGAATGTCCGCCCGCATCGTTGCTCAAGGCGCTCGTGATGATGGAGACAAGGGCGTTGCCCAAGGCGACGGTGATCAACCAGAAACTCATGATCGTGCTTTTCATCTCCGGCGCGGCTTGGGTGAAGGCGAATTCATATCCGGTGGCCGAGATCAATACTTCGCCGGCAGTGAGGAAAATGTAGGGCAGAATCTGCCACGCCACGCTGAGTTGTTCCCCGGCTTCAATGCGCTGTTGCAACCAGCCGACGATGACGAACGAGAACGCGGCGAAGAACATCCCGCAACCCATGCGTCGCAATGGCGTGACGCGTTTTCCCAGCCACGGATAAATTCCGAGCGTCAGCAACGGCACCAAAATCATTACGAGCACGGGATTGGTGGATTGCATGTTTTCTGCGTTGATCTGATTGCCGGTAAAAAACCACCCGAAAGCATCCTTCCAGAATCCGGTCAAGGGGATGGTCGTCATTTGCTTGCCTTGCAGCACCCAGGTGGAATGCGACTGATCAAATAACGCCCAGAACGCGGGGATCAACGCGAAGATGGAAAGAATCGGCCCGACGGACTTGGAGGCATCAACTTCACTGTCCGAGAACCGTGCGCGCGCCACGTCCCAAAAACCTTGCCCGGGTTTCCGATCGCTGGCGTGGCGGAATGCATACCAAGCCACGGCGAAAAAACCAGCGCGCTTGCTCTCGCGCGTGGGCGGAATGCGGACGTAGTGTTTTCGGCCCAGCCAGAAAATAATGGTCGCAATGCCCATCAGGATGCCGGGCACGCCAAACGCCCAACCGTAACCGTGGGCATCGCGAATTCGCGGGATGATGATGAATGAAAAGAAAGAGCCGAAGTTGATGGACCAATAAAACGCCCCATAGGCCTTTTGTAACAGGTGATTCTGGTCGGATCGAAATTGATCGCCCATGAAAGCCGTGACGCACGGTTTGATGCCGCCCGCTCCAAAGGCGATCAACGTCAGTCCAATGCACAGCAGGTTGAATTTGCCCGCCACACTTGAAAACAAATCGCTCATGGCCAGCACGCCATGCCCCAGGCAATAAAACAGTGACACCCAAAGGATGGTGCCGTAGCGCCCGAAAATCTTGTCCGACAACCATGCGCCGATCAGCGGGGTGAAGTAATTAGCGAAAACGAACAGGTGAAAGATGCTCGTCGCCTTGTCGTCGGACATGTTCAGGCCGCCTTTTAGAATCTCGCCGGTCATGTAACCGACCAGGATGCCTTTCATGCCGTAGAAGCTGAATCGCTCACAAGCCTCGTTGCCGACGATGAACTTGACCTGGCGCGGCCAACGATTATTTACGGAGGGGGCGGGGGATTCAGGATTCATGCAACTCGTTGGGCCGGTGAATTAACTCAATGGTGTCGCACAGGCGAGCTTTTCTTTGCCATAATCCGTATTTTTCGTCCGCCCTTTGCACTCGTCAGTGCGCCAGACAATGAGTCACAATGACCGGAAAAATGAAATCTTCCGCGCTTGTATTCTTTGCCATCCTTCTGGCCTGCGCAGCAATTCCGGGCCAAGCCGTTGATTTTGCCACCACCAACGTGGATGCTTTGCCGCATTTCTGGGCTGCCGTCGAATCCCGCCAGCGTCCAGTTACAGTGGTTTCTTTCGGCGACTCCATGGCTGACTCGTATCGCTCCCCGACATGTCATCTGATGAACAAGCTGGTCGCCCGGTTTGGCGTCAGCGGCTATTCCTTGAATAACTACCGGAATACCGGCGGCACGGTAATTACCAACGGCGCAAGTTTTGTTGGACCAGACGGGATGTGGTTCAACCGTTATGTGTCCGTCCCGCCCGGCGGGGCGACGTGGTGGTTTAATGATACAAATCCGGGGGGAAACAATTGTGACCGGGCGGGCATCTTCTATGTGGCGCACCCCCGGGGTGGCATGTGGCGAATGATGATCTCAACGAACGGCGGGCCTTGGGGCACAGTAATGACAATTGACGGCGCCAGCGCTTCGCCCACCGGCGGATTGGCGGTAGTTGATTTGCCGCCCAATCGTTATCGGGTGAAGGCGGAAACCGACACCGGCACCAATTTTTTCATTGGGCCATATATGTTGAACCATCAGGCCTATGGCATTCATGCGGTGTTCATGGATTGGCCCGGCATTGGCTTGGACCAGGTCACCAATGTGCCGGTGGCAATCCGCAATCCGATTTTTTCCGCGCTTCAGCCGGATTTGTTGGTGTGGCACATGAAAGAAGTGGAAGACAATCGCACCATCCCCCGGATGCAGGAATGTGAATCAGCCTGGCAAACTTCGATGCCAAACTGCGATGTGCTGTACATTGGCACGACGTGGGTGTTTAATGACACCAACACCCTCACCTTGGATCAAAACACCATCGTCAAAAATATCGCGTTGCAATATAATCGCGCCTATGCCGACCTCATGCAGCCCACAACAAGTTATTCCTGGCTGCAAACAAACGGGTTTATGGCAGATGAAGTTCACCTGAATTCAGCCGGGGGACTGTATTGCGCCAACATCATGTGGGATGATCTCGGTTTCTTCGCCTTGGGATTGGATCGGCGCATTTCCCTGCAACCCAATGGCCCGCAGTTGCAACTCAGTTACACCACCACCACCAACGCCCGGTATCGGCTTGAAATCTCCCCTGATCTGCAAGCTTGGACGCCATTGTGGACCAACCCGGTTGCCAACGCGGTTTTCTCGACTAATTTGGCCCCCGGAACCGGGCCGGCCTTCTATCGGTTGGGGCTGACCCCGCCCTGACCCGCCGCTTGAAGCTTGCGCGGCAGGCCAAAGCTCTGCTCAAATAGGCTCGCTCGTTTCAACCGTTGCGATGCAATACTACCCCAAGCATTACTGTGGCGTGTTCGGCATTTTTGGCCATCCGAACGCGGCAGAACTGACGTACTACGGCCTCTACGCCCTCCAACATCGCGGTCAGGAAAGCGCCGGCATCGTCACGAGCGACGGCCGCCAGTTCCGCGAGCACAAGGGCATGGGGCTGGTCTCCCAGATTTACAACGGCCAGGTGCTGCACGATCTCGTCGGCAAGATGGCCGTGGGCCACACGCGCTATTCCACGACCGGTTCGAGCAATATCCGCAATGCCCAGCCCCTGACGGGCAACTGCATTCGCGGCCAGATCGCCGTGGCGCACAACGGCAATCTCACCAACGCCGCCGAACTCCGCGATCAGCTCGAATCGCGCGGCATGATGTTCCAGACCACGGTGGACAGCGAAGTCATCCTGAATCTCCTCGCGCAGCCCGTGGTCAACGGCCATGAAAATCATCTCGTCAGCGTGGTGCGTCAGATCGAAGGCGCGTTCTCGCTCGTCATCATGACCGAGAGCGAACTCATCGGCGTGCGCGATCCGCACGGCTTCCGCCCCTTGTCCATCGGCAAGGTGGACGACGCCTGGGTGTTGTCGAGCGAGACGTGTGCGTTTGATCTGATCCACGCGAAGTTTGTCCGCGACGTCGAGCCGGGCGAGATCGTTATCATCAACCGCGACGGCCTGCACAGCATCAAGGCATTCCCGGAGCAGAAACGCACCGCGTTCTGCATGTTCGAGTATGTCTATTTCGCGCGGCCGGACAGCACCATCAACGGACGCAACGTCTATAAAGTCCGCGTGGAAATGGGCCGTCAGCTCGCCCGTGAATACCCCGTGGCTGCCGATCTGGTCATTCCCGTGCCGGACAGCGGCGTGTATGCCTCGCTGGGTTATTCTGAGGAAGCCAAGATTCCCTACGAGATGGCGTTCATCCGCAATCACTACGTGGGCCGCAGCTTTCTGCAACCGTCCCAACTTATCCGCGACTTCAATGTGCGCGTGAAGTTGAACCTCATCGAGGAACTGGTGCGCGGCAAACGCGTCATCATCGTGGACGACTCCATCGTGCGCGGCACGACCTGCAAGGCGCGCGTGAAGACGTTGAAGGATGCCGGTGCGAAGGAAGTCCACGTCCGCGTGAGTTGTCCGCCGCACATGAACCCGTGCGTGTATGGCATAGATTTCCCGGATCGCAACAAGCTGATGGCCGCGAATCATTCCGTCGAAGCCATCCGTGAATATCTCAACGCCGATTCGCTGCATTACCTCTCGCTCGATGGCATGGTGAAGGCGACCGGCTTGCCGAAATCCAACTTCTGCCTCGCGTGTTGGGATGGCAATTATCCCGTGCCCTACGATCCGGCGACGGACAAGGAGATCATCGAGCGCCGCCGCAGCCGGGTGGAAAGCCTGCGGGATTCACTGGCCAAAGACAGCACGCAGATCCGGTTGTTGTGATTTGCGGGAAATTGCTGGAAAGAAAGATTGGTGCGCATGACAGGACTTGAACCTGTACACCTTGCGGCACTACCACCTCAAAGTAGCGTGTCTGCCAATTCCACCACATGCGCCCAGCGCTCAAAATAGACCAATTTCCCGCGTCGCAAGCAAGGTTTAATTCCGGTTTAACCACGGATGGACACCGATGAACACGGATAAATAAACCGGAGTTCTGGCAAGCAGCCCCGTTCCACCGTTGCGATCGTTGCAGGCAGTGGTGTGCCCGGAGCAACACCCGCCACTGTCCATTCGTCATTCCCATCCGTGTTCATCGGTGTCCATCCGTGGTTGAATCTCCGCTGTTCCGACTTTGCATCGCCAGAACGACGGCTAGACTGCACCCATGCAAAAGGTCCGCGGACTTTTGATCGTGTTGGCGCTGGGCGTTTTCCTCGGCGGCGGCGTCTGGCTGGGCTTCAAGCTTCACCAGACCCTCGGCGGTAACACGACGGTTTACAACACCGCCACGGTGGTGAAACAGGTGCAGACCCTTTCCCAACTCGTCACGGTGAAATACGTGATGGAAAAGATCGTCGTGCATGAGGACGTGAAGTGGTATTACGGCGGCGATAACCGGGTGTTGATGATCGCCCACGGCATCGTGAAGGCCGGGGTGGATCTACAGAAACTCAAACCGGAAGACTTGGAATTCGATGCTCAGGCCAAACGCGTGACGCTCCGCCTGCCGTCCGCGCAGATCACCGATTGTTATCTGGACGAACGGAAGACGCAGATCGTCGAGCGGACGACGGGGTTGCTGCGCACTTTCGACAAGGACCTGGAACAGACCGCGCGGCTGTTCGCCGTGGAGGATATCCGGCGCGGGGCGCGCTCCGCGGGGATTCTCAAGGACGCCGACGAACGCGCCCGGGAGCAATTGGAGAAGTTCTTCCAGCAAATGGGTTACGAGGTGGAATTCCGTTCCCCCTGACCGCCGGCCCGTTCGATTCTCGCGCAGTCAGGACAGGACACTGCCTTGAAACAAGCCAACGAAAAAGCCGCCGGCGCAGGCCGGCGGCGGGTAAATCCAGCGGGGAACTTCAGCGCATCACCATGGGCAACGCGGGCTCGTTAGCCGTGATGTGATTGATCTTGATCGGCAAAGGGGCCCGCAGCGCCTCGGTCTCAATGGTCAGCCGCCGGCGCGGGGTGACCGCTTGATTGTTTTGCGATCGCAACTGCATCAAGTAGAGCAACGGCGGGCGGGGTGCGGGTTTGCGATTGGTGATTTGCGCGAGCCCTTTGGACTCCTGAAGCATCTTAAATAGTTTCATTGTCGTTGCCATGGTTGCAATCCTTGTCCGCAACTTCGCAGGACATGTGCCAGCGGAGACCACCTGAGCTTTTCTGTTGGTGGGGTTTTGACGCCGGAAGCGGCGCGGCGCGAGGTCCATCGGGGCAATTGAAACTTGGCACTGGAACCGTGTTCTGCTTTCCTCCCCGCGCCCAGATGAACATTTGCCGCGCCGCCATCCTGATTGCCCTGCTGTCGTTGGGTGGGGTGGGCTTTTCCCTCCAGGCGCAGGAAGAGCAAGGGCTGGAAATCTCCGGCGGCAGCGGTGTGACTTACTTCACGAACAACACTGCTGTCATTACCAATGGTGTCAAAGTGGTCGGCATGGGCGGCGTGTTGACGGCGGATAACGCCATGGTCAACGCCTTGACCGGCGACGTGCAAGCCGAGGGCAACGTGCGTATCCTGCGGGACAACATGGTGTGGACCGGGGAGAACGTTCGCTACAATTTCAAGACGCGGCAGATGCAGACCGCCCAGTTTCGCACCGGCAAGCCGCCCTACTTCGCCGCGGGCGAAGCCATCTCCGGCATCCGCTCCACCAATGCGACCAACACCGTTTACTCCGCGCAGAATGCCTACATCACCGCCGATGATGTGGCCGAACCTGCGCTACGGGTCGAGGCCAGTTCCTTGAAGATTGTGCCCGGCCAGTATTTTCAGGCCCGCAATGCGGTGCTCTATGCCGGCTCGGTGCCGCTATTTTATTTCCCCGTCTTCACCCAGCGCCTCGATGGCAAAGACAACCATTTTCAATTCACGCCCGGTTCACGCAGTCGGTACGGGGTCTATCTCCTGAGCAGTTACAATTGGACCCTGAGCGATGAATTGGACGGCAAGGTGCGCGCGGATTACCGCTCGAAGCGCGGTTTCGCCGGCGGTTTGGACCTCAATCTCCATCTCGGGCCGTGGGGTGAGTCCACGTTCAAATATTACCAGCTTCACGATCTCGACCCGCAAGAGGGCAACACCGGCTTCAACATCCCGGAAGACCGCAACCGCTTCGCCTTCACCTATGACGCCGAGCCGGTCACCAACCTGACCATCAAGTCGCAAATCCGGTATCAAAGCGACGAACGCGTTCTGCACAACTTCCAGGAAAGCGAATATCGCGCGAATCCCCAGCCCAGCACGTTTGTCGAGCTCAACAAGCACACCGACGACTTCGCTTTGGATGTGTACGTCCAGCCGCGCATCAATGATTTCTATGAGAACATCGAGCGCCTGCCGGACGTGCGGCTGTCAGGTTTCCGCCAGCAGATATTGGAGACGCCGTTCTACTACGAGAGCGAAACCTCCGCCGGGTATTACAAGCATTCCTACGCCGTCACCAACGGCATCATCACGGGCCTGGACTATGACGGCACGCGCGCCGATACCTATCATCAGCTTACGCTGCCGCAGACCTTCTACGGCTGGCTGAACGTCACGCCCCGGGCGGGCTGGCGCTACACCTATTACGGCGAAACCTCCGGCCCCGGCGCCACGACCACCAGCGACGTGCAACGCACCGTGTTCAACACCGGCGCGGAAGTCACCTTCAAGGCGTCGCAAACCTGGGCCACCCAGACCAACCGGCTGCTGGCGCTCGACGGCTTGCGGCACATCATCCAGCCCTCGGTGAACTATGTGTATGTGCCGACGCCGACGCATACGCCCAACGAGCTGCCGCAGTTCGACACCGAATTGCCGAGCCTGCGCCTGTTGCCGATCGAGTTCCCGGATTACAACTCGATTGATTCCATTGATGCGCAGAACGTGCTGCGCCTCGGGCTGCGCAACCGGCTGCAGACCAAACGCGACGGGAAGGTGTCCGATTTCTTCTACTTCGATCTCTACACCGATTGGCGGATTGATCCACAGCCCGGGCAGGATGATTTCTCCGATATCTTCTCGGACATCGTTTTCCGGCCCCGGACCTGGCTCATTCTGGAATCGCTCAACCGCTTCGACATCTACGACGGCGAGTTGCGGCTGTCGTATCACAACCTGACGTTGCAACCCAACGACACGTGGAGCTGGGGCATCGGCCACATGTTTATGCGGGACGATTTCAGCGCCACGCCAACGGCCTTGCAGGAAGGCAACAATTACCTGACCAGCACTTTTTTCTACCGCGTGAATGAGAACTGGGGCTTTCGCGCGCAGCACCAATACGAGATGGAGGAAAGGTGGATGCAGGAACAGACCTACGCCGTGTATCGCGATTTCCGCTGCTGGACCGCCGCCCTGAGCTTCCGGGTGCGCGATCCGGGCAATGGCGAATCGCGCGATTACGCCGTGGCGGTTTCCTTCTCACTGAAAGCCTTCCCGAAGAACAGCGTGGGCGAAGATGTCGTCAACCCGTCGAACCTGCTGGGTTACTGACGCGGCAGCGGGTGGAAGTGGAATTCCGCCGGTGCCGCGGCCTCAGCCTCCAGTTCCACCGTGTAGTAACCGCCGTCCTTCAGGAGTTCAATGCCCGCCAGCGATGGACACAGCAACACCCGAAATGGTTTCCACTGCCGCGCTTCCCGCAAGGCGCTGCTCATGCGGCGCACGGAGTGACCGCAGCAGTTGATTGCGGGAATGCCGGAGAGCATCCGGCTGAGGCGCAGGTAAAAATTCGAGTGCAGATGGCCGATGATGGTGCGCTCGATTTGCCCGACCCTGGCGCGGATCGTTTCATCGCGCTCCAGAAACGGCAGTGCCGTGGGGTCGTGGCAGAAAAACAGCACGCGTTGCCCGGGCTGTAATGCGGCAAAGGCGGCGCGGACTTCCGCGAAGTGTTCGGCGCGCAGCTTTTCCCAGGCCGCGCGCTCCTCGGGCAACATGTCGGCGGCGAAGACGGGCAAGGCGATCAAAGTGGAAGTGCAGTTGAACAACACGTAATTACCCAGTTCCAGTTTCCAGAACGGCAGCACGCCCAGTTCCGCGATGGAACGCTCCCAGCTTTTCAACCGCAAGCCGCCGCGCGTGCCCATCAGCCGCAGCTTGCCGAGTTCGTGATCACCAAAGTTGAGGCGCAACCGGGCCCCGAATTTGTTCCGCAGTTTGCCGACGCATTCCTGCGCGCTTTCCATCGCGGCATCATCACACAAGCCGAACGCGGCGGTGTTGCAGGAGTAATCGCCGTTGGCGATGGCGTAATCCACGGCGGGCACTGCGGCGAGAAAGCGATCCAGTTGCCCGTTTTGTCGCAACGGATAGCGCAGCCAGATGTGATGACGATATTGGCGGATCGCGAAACGAAGCAGCCGGTTTTCGATGACACGATATTCGTAATCGTCGCCTATGGCCTGTTCCCGCAGTCCGGCGTAATGGACATCGCTGAGGATCGCGAGGCGGAAGCGGCGGCTCATGGCCGGTCAGGCCGCTGGCCCGCTGACGGGGAGGATGATGTTGAAAACCGTGCCTTTGTTGAGCTGGCTTTCAACGAGAATCTGCCCCTGATGTTCCTGCACGATGCGGCGGGTGATGGGCAGGCCCAGCCCGGTGCCGTGATTTTTGGTGGTGAAGAAGGGCTCGAACATCTGCGCAAGATTTTCCGGCGTGATGCCGGTGCCCGTGTCCGCGACAGTGACGCGCACATGCGGTTGTCCGGCGAGTTGCGGGGTGGCGATCGTTGCGGGGGCCGCGGCGATGAATTCGGTTTCCACGGTCAACGAACCGTTGGTGCCGGTGGCGTCCACGGCGTTGAGGAACAGATTGACGAAAACTTGTTCGAGCTGCTGGTTGTCGCCCGCGATGACGTCCGGGGCGGCCTTGAACGCGCGATTCAACGAGATGAGTTTGCCATCCAGTTGGTGCTGCACCATGCGGAGCGAATGATCGAGCACGTCGTGGATGCGCACCGGGCCGTGTTCGGGCCGGTTGGTGCCGCCATGCTTGAGCAGTTGCGTCACGATGGCGTTCACGCGGCTCATTTCCCGTCCGACGATTTCAGCCAGTTCGTCGTCCTTGTTTTTCTCGAGCAACAGGTCCACGAAGGTTTTGACGGCGACCAGGGCGTTCTTGATTTCATGGGCCATGCCGGCTGAAAGCGTTCCGGCGGTGGCGAGGCGATCAAGGCGTTCGACACTTTGCTGGATGCGCATAATCCCGGTGGTCTCGGTCAACGTCAGCACCACGATGAGGTCTGTCGCGCCCGCTGGAGTGGTCGTGGCAGTGATGTGGAACTTGCGGCCCAGATGCCTGCCGCTGTTGATAGTGAAGTCACTGATTGATGCGAGTGCATTCCCACGCAAGGCTTCCCGGGCAATCTGGCAGATCGCCTCAGGCAGGATGGAGATGGGAGCGCCGTTGGTTTTGCCGGCGGGCAACGCCAGCCAGATTTCAGCTTCGGGGGTGCAGGAAAGAATCTGTTCGTTCCGGTTGATGACGAGGACACCGGGCGACAAACATTCGCGCAAAGCGGGAACGAGGTTGAAGCCCTCGTCCGGTCGGCGGTCTGGCTGTTGACTGCGGGCGGACATTCGGTGCGACGGTGCGACTGATTCTGGCTCGGCGTCTGGCGAAATGAATCCACGGCCAATCCCCCCTCAAATCCCAAGCGTGGCCGCATGATTCATCAACCCGCTGGTGGCGACAATCAAAATTCCTCGGTTTCCCGGTTGCCGCTGCCGCGTGTGCTTGTCGGCGCCACCTTGCCAAAACTGGAACGGCAAATCAAACCGTGGCGTAAAACGGTCGCCGCCCGATGTGACATGACGCGTAGTGTGCGTCGCCATTGCGCTAGAACGACAGCGCGTAGGCCAGCGAGAATAGATGCACCGTGACTTCGTAAAGACCGTTATGAGCAGGGTTAGCACTGCTCGATATGGTCCGCTTGTCGTAGAAATCCGCACCATAGGCGATCTCAAATGAGTGCGGGCCTGCTTTATAGCCCAGCCCGATGGTGAACACGTTTTGATTCGCATCTGGGATGGTGGGTGAGAATGTTGAGTCCGGGACGGGGCTCTGATAATACTGATAACCTGCCCGCAACACCCAACGCTTGGCGAACGCCCAGTCGCCACCGATGCCGATGGTGAAGGTGTCACGCCAGTTTTGCGGGGTGCTGTTGGCGCCCCCCAGCAAGAAATTGTTATTGCCGAGGTTCACGTCCAGCGTCTTGAACCGGGAGAACTGAATCCATTCCACGTCGGTTTCCAGCCGGATGGTATCGGTGATCTTGATGCCGTAGCCGACGGCCACCATGTTCGGAAAATCAATGCCGGAAGAAAAATCGCTGCGCGGGGTGGCGCCAAAAGTGGCGGCGGTCGGGGTGATGTTATCAATGGTCAGGTCACCGTCGTAATCCACATTCATTTGTGAGCGATAAGTCACAGCCACCGTCTGGCGCTCTGTAATTTTCCAAGTCAAACCGATGTTCCCGCCGATTCCGAAACCATCACCCTGTCCTTTCAACGTGCCATCCGGTTCAGTCCCGCCACTGCCTGGGAATACCAACCACGGATAGAATTGCTTCAACGTCAGTTGCGACCACATGACATCCAAACCCACGCCGACGGATAAATTTTCCGAGAGCTTGAAGGCGACCGTCGGATTGAGGTTGATGGTCATCAACTCATCGTAATGCGGCGCGGTGTAACGCAGCCCGCCACCGGGAGCAAAAGCGCTGCTGGATTCATCCCAGTCAACGCTCAAGCCGAAGGGCGCGGTGATACCCAATCCAATCGCAATGTCCTTATTTTCCAGGGGCATAACCCAAAAGGCATTGGGCAAAAATTTCCACGGGTTTTCGGTCTTGGCAGACTGGCCGGGAGCGGCGGTTGAATCAAAATCCACACCCATGTAAACGATGCTGGGCGAGAACTGGACTTCCGACTCTCTCAGGTCCGTAAGGTTGGCCGGGTTTTGATGAACCGCCGACGAATCATCAACGTGAGCAATGCGGCCCCCAGCCCGACCGAGGTTGAACGTACCGGGCGGAGAATTACGAAAGCCTTCGCCGTAAACGGCCGGACTGGTGAGGAGCAAACCGATCCCCAGCACAAGCGGGGCCTTTTGGTGGGGCGACAGCCGTCGAACCGGACGCCCGGTTGTTGGGGCGGCGCTGGGCGCGTTTTGGTTTGTCTTCATGTTTCGCGGTTCAATAACCAAGGGTTGTTTGCTTTCTTCCACACCAAATGACTTAAAGGTGTACATCACGATGCACAATTCTGTGCTTCTACCCTCAACGACCAATGACCGGGTGCGGCTTGCCGCTGATTTAAGCACTGCGGATGCCAGCAGGGTGAATGATTTTCCTGCCTTGTCCCACCAAGCAGTGATTTGCCGTGACATGGATATGGGCTCAACCAAAGCTTGGCGCAGAAAGTGGTGATTATATCCTTTGGACGCGAATTTTTCTCGAGGCAGAAGCCTTTTGAGGTGTGAAACTTCAACAGGCAAACCAAAATTGTTTTCGCTGGAATAATGACGAACGAGATTCACGAACTAAAGGTCCGTGTTAAGGGACTGGATTTGCAGAGCATTGAGGCGCAACTGGAGCGCCTGACGTGGCACGCTGCCGTTCTGAGGCTTTTTGATGCGAATGCCCTTGTCCGGGTTTCCCGGGTCTTCGCCGCGCTGGTCGTCGCGGTCAATGGCGTCCCGGTCTATTCCGGAAAAATTGTAATGATTGGATTTGTTTTTGCCAATCTATCAACAATACAACGATGAACCATACCCGCGAATACCTAGTAAGCTGGCAGAACCTCGAGGGCATGGTTATCAAAGCCAAGCTGGCGCAGATTACGCGTTATGTGGCGGTCGTCGAAATTTACAGTCCGGATCTTGTGTTTCGTGTCTCCCAAACGCTTGCTGATTTGAAAATTGGCACGGAGGCATTGCCGCTGTACTCCGGGCGCGGAATCATTGCTAGTGTGATCCATGTCGGTTCAATGTTGGTTTGCGAGATCAAGTTAGTGGACGAAGGGTTTCAGCGGGGGATTTTGTTGCATGAAGATGTTAATGGCGTGGTGGCTGGTGGCTTCGAGCAGTTCTTGGATCAATGGCAACAGGTCTATCGTATCGCAACCGGATACAAGATTGTGGTTGGCGATATGTTTTCCTTCCTTGACGACCTCAGATATTGGCTCACCCAAGTCGAGCTTGGTTTCGGAAAGAAAGGCTTGGGTGACCTGGAGCGCCAGGAAGCGGATATTGTGGAGAGGGTGGCCAGGAAAGTAATTCCCATCATTGATGAATTTTTTGCCCAGTTCGAGGCGGTTGTGGAGGGGCTGCCCCTAGAATCACGCGCTTTTCATGGCGGCTATATGCGGCGACAGTTGCACCCCTTGATTCTTTGTGCGCCTTTTGCGCACCGGACGTACACCAAGCCGCTGGGTTACGCAGGTGATTATGAGATGATTAACATGATTGCCCGCAATGGGTATGAAGGATCATCGCTTTATGCCAAGGTTGTTAACCGTTGGTTCATTGAGCAGCCTCCGGCAGTGGCGCACCGAAATCGGTTGACCTATCTGGCAGAGCGCGTTGTTGCTGAATCTTTGCGCGGCATTCGGGAAAGCCGTCCTGTCCGTATTTTAAACTTGGCCTGTGGACCAGCGTGGGAGGTGCAGGCGCTGTTGAGTCAACCTGATCAGATTGCAAATACCCGGTTCACACTGCTCGATTTCAACGAAGAAACGCTGCAGTACACCCAGGGGGTTTTAGGCGGCATTCAGAAACGCCATCCGGGAAATATCCAAATCAGCTATGTTAAAAAATCGGTTCACCAACTCATCAAGGAGGCTGGCCAAGGTCGGGAATATGATCGGCGCGACCAATACGATTTTGTTTATTGTGCCGGACTGTTCGATTACTTGTCGGATCAGGTGTGCCATCGGCTCTTGAATCTCATGTATGATTGGACCGCTCCGGGAGGATTGGTCATTGCAACAAATGTTGAACCGTCAAATCCGCTGCGGCACGGCATGGATCATTTGTTGGAGTGGCATTTGAATTACCGGCGCGCCATGGATTTCAGAGCTTTGGCGCCGAAAGCTTCTCGCGCTGACGATGTGCGCGTGTTTTCCGATCAAACCGGAGTGAATATTTTCCTGGAGGTGCGAAAGCCGCATGGAGCGTGATTATCAAACAACCGCGACGCCGGAATTTCGTGAGGCCTTTCAGCGCAATGAACAGCAGAAACGAATTAGTACCGGTAAAGTGGCGGCGGCGCTGGTTGTCTTTCTTATGCCGGCGGGAGTTGTCCTGGATCAGGTTGTCTATCCTGACAAGCTGACTTACTTCCTCGTCCTCCGCTTATTGTGTTCGGTGCTGGCCGGGGTCATCTGGTTCGTTTTTTGTACGGGATTGGCGGAACGCTGGCATCGGTGGCTGGGCCTGCCTATTGCCTGGTTGCCCTCCTTCTTTATATCTTGGATGATCTACGCCACTGATGGTTCCGATTCAAAATACTATGCCGGCTTGAATCTGGTGCTGCTGGCCATCAGCATGGTGGTTCGATGGAGTACTTGGGAATCTATCATTGCCGTAGCCGGGGTGCATTTGATGTATCTGACCGCTTGCGTTTGGAATGATTCGTTGGCGGCGCTGCCCAGCCTCCTCACGAACTATTACTTTCTGGCCCTGACGGGGATTATCGTTGTGGTTGGGAATTATTTCTTCAACCGTTTGCGCCAGCGAGAATTTGCGGTTCGCTATGAACTGGATCGCAATAAACAGGTGCTGGAAATCTCGAACCAAAAGCTCGATGACCAGAACAAAGAGTTGGCGGACACGATTCAGAAGCTTACCGAAGCGGAATCGCAACTCGTGCAATCCGAGAAGATGGCATCCCTTGGTCGGATGAGCGCCGGTATCATTCACGAGATCAACAACCCGCTGAACTTCGCCACCACCGGATTGTTCACCCTGAAAAAGAAGGCTAGGCATATTGCCCCGGAACAGCAGGAGGAATACAACGACATTCTCAAGGACGTCGAGGACGGCATCGTACGAGTGAAAAACATCGTTTCCGATCTCCGCATGTTCACCCACCCGAACACGGACAACCTCGATCAGGTCGAAGCCTCGGAAGTGGTGGCGTCCGCGTTGCGTTTTCTCAGCAATGAAATGAAGACCAAGGCGACCATCGAAGTCAAACTCGAGGCGCACCAGACCATTCGCGCCAATAAGAACAAGCTCATCCATGTCTTTGTAAACCTCGTCCAGAATTCGCTTGACGCCATGAAGGAGAAGCAGTTTCCCAGCGACGAGAAGCCCACCATCTGGATCGAGGGTCGCGATGGGACGGAAGCCAGTTGCCTGATCGTGCGGGACAATGGCCCGGGCATCTCGAGCGAACACATTGACAAGATTTTCGATCCGTTCTACACCACCAAGGATGTCGGTGCGGGCATGGGACTGGGGTTGAGCATCTGCTATCGGATCATGCAGGAATGCCAGGGGAGGATTTCGGTGCGGACGGAGCCCGGGAAATTCTGTGAGTTCACTCTGGAATTTCCAAAGCAACCGTGAACTAAACGAGAAGCACCTCATGGAAAAGCAATACGACTATAAAAAATTTGCCATCATTTATGTGGACGACGAAGAAAAGTCGTTGAAGGTATTTGCCCGGGCCTTTGGTGACGAATTCCGCATCTACACCGCGACCAACGCCAAAGACGGCGCAAAGTTGATCGAGGAGAAAAAGGATGAGATCGCGGTGCTGATGACCGACCAGCGAATGCCGGGCGAAAGCGGCAACTGGCTGTTGCAAGAGGCCGCCCGCATCCAGCCGCGCATCGTGCGCATCCTGGCCACGGCGTACACCGACTTCACCGATGCCGTGGCCGCCATCAACGACGGGGGCATCTTTCACTACGTCAATAAACCCTGGGATCCGGCGCACCTGGAAGGCCAGCTCAAGCGGGCGATGGAATTTTTCCTCACGCAACGCGAGAACGAGCAGTTGGCAAAGGAAAAACTCGACGCGCTCCGCAATCTGATGATCGCCGACCGGCTCGTCAGTCTCGGCATGTTGACTGCGGGCCTGAGCCATCACATCCGCAATGCGCTCGTCACCGTCAAAACCTTCCTCGATCTCTCGACCGCAATGATGTGGGAGGAGAAGGCCGACCCGAAAAACATCCGCAACCAGGAATTCTGGACCGATTACCACAAGAGCGTCCTCGGGCAGATCGACAAGATCAACAACCTGCTCAAGGATCTCTGGGCCGCTTCGGAAAAGCCCGCGACGCAAACCACCGAGCGGGTGAATCTGCACATCCTGGTCAACGAGACGGTGGAACATCTGAACACCGCCATCACCGCCAAGAACATCACCGTCACCAATGAGATCCCGGCGGACCTGCAGCCGATCACGGCGGAGCGGGACAAGTTCCATCGCCTGTTCGATTTGTTGCTCAAGGAAGAACTGGCCAGCTTGCCGCCGGGCGGCAAGATCAGCTTTACCGCAGAGGTGTTGAATCATTCCGCCAAGCCGGAAATCCGCGTGCAGATCGCCGATAACGGCCCCGGCCTGTCCGCCGAGAAGTTGCAATGCCTCTTCGATCCGTTCATGGTCCGCGCGGATGCGCCCTCGGAATACGGCATCCATCTGATGGGTTGCTTCTTTATCGTCCACCATCACGGCGGACGCATCGAGGCCACCAGCGAAGAAGGCAAAGGCACGACCTTCACGTTGCACCTGCCGATTTCGCCAGCAAGTTCGCTCGCCGAACTCAACCAGGGCATTCTGCAGAAATCCCGCCTGGCCGAACAGGTCTGGGGCGGCGTGCGGCCGAACAGTTGAGCTTCGGTCAGTCTTCCGAGAACAGATATTCCAGTTCCGTCTTGGTCAGGCTGCGGGCGAAGCCTTCTTCGCCGAGCACGTCGGCGATCGTCTTGGCCTTGCTCTGTTGCAGTTCCCAGATCTTTTCCTCGACCGTGCCCGGCGCGATGAGGCGGTAGGCGTTGACGGTCTGGGTCTGGCCGATGCGATGGGAGCGGTCAATGGCCTGCGCTTCCACCGCCGGATTCCACCACGGATCGTAGAGGACCACGTAGCTGGCGTTGGTGAGATTCAAGCCTGTGCCCGCGGCGCGCAGGCTGAGGAGGAATACGCCGGGGTTCGGATCGCTTTGGAACGCATTGACGACCTCCTGCCGGTCCTTGGTCTGGCCCGTGAGCAGGTGCGTGCTGATATTGCGCACGCGACATTCCTTCTCCAACAACTGGAGCATCTGCACGAACTGCGAGAACACGAGCACCTTCTGGCCGTCATGAACCAACGTGTCGAGCAACTCGAACAATGTTTCGGTCTTGCCGCTCGGTGAATCGTTGCCGACGAGCGCGGGGTGACAGCAGACCTGCCGCAACCGTGTGAGTGCGGCGAGCACGTGCATCTTGCTCTTGTTAAGCCCCTGCTCGGCCACCGCCTGCATGATCTGGTCGCGGCTGCGACGCAGTTCGGCGAGGTAAAGTTTGCGTTGGTCTTCGCCCAACGGACAGTCGCGGCGCTCTTCGATGCGGTCGGGCAGGTCTTTCGCGACATGCTTCTTCAAGCGGCGCAGGAGAAGCGGACGCAGTTTGGCGGACAACTGCCGGCGGGCGATGCGTTGGGCGCTCTCGGCATCGTCGCCACCCTTCGGCTCGTAGGTTCCGAGGAAATGTTCCTGCGTGCCGAGATAGCTCGGCTGGATGAAGTCCACGATGCTCCAGAGATCAAGCAGGCGGTTTTCCAATGGTGTGCCCGTAAGCGCCAGACGGCACTCGGACTTGAGCTGCTTGACGGATTGCGTGACCTGAGCGCCGGGGTTCTTGATGAACTGCGCTTCATCGAGAATCACCGCCCGGAACGGGAACTTGTTCAACTCCTCCAGATCGCGCCGCAGCAGCGCGTAGTTGGTGACGATGATGTCGTGCTCGGGAATTTGTTTGCGGAGGTTGTGGCGCGCCGCGCCGCTCTCGAGCACGAGGACTTTCAGGTCGGGGACAAACTTTTCGGCTTCGCGCCGCCAGTTGTGCAAGACGGATGCGGGGCAGATGACGAGCGACGGCTTGGGATTCTTTTTGTGGCGATCCTTGAGCCACGCGAGCCAGGTGAGTGTCTGCAGCGTTTTGCCGAGACCCATGTCGTCGGCCAGAATGCCGCCGAGTTTGATGGTGGCGAGGTGCGCGAGAAAATCGAACCCATCTTTCTGATACGGGCGCAAATCGGCTTTGACGGTTGCCGGAATGTTGGCGGGGGGAACGCCTTTGAAATTGCGCACCCGTTCGCGCAACGCCTTGGCTTCGGGGGAGTCGGCGAAGCGCGTGAATTCGTCGTCGCTCAAGTGCGCGACGTGTTCCATGCCGACTTTTTGTGGCGCGGCGATCAATCCATCCACGCCGAGGTCCGCCATCGCTTCGTGGGCTCCCTGTACGGCGTCCGTGTCCAGTTCGACCCAGCCGGAGTTCGGCAATTTGACGAAGCGGCTGGTGGCGTTGGCGAGGCGTTCCAAGTCCGACTTGCTCAACTTCATGCCTTCCGCTTCCCACTCGGCCGAAACGGAGAGCCAGTCAATGCCGCTGCCTTTGACGATCAATTTTGGTTTCAGCCGGCGCGGATGGAGGAACAGGCGATGGAACGCGGGATTGCCGAGAAATTCCACGCCTTCCGGACGGCGTTGCCAGGCAATGGCGAGCGTGCCGAGGCAGTTTTCATTCGCATCACCGACCCAAAGACCGGGTTCGGGTGTGAACCAATCCAGTTGCTTGAGCCATTGCATCGCGGGTTCGATGCGCGGGTCGTCGAGAATCTCCGGCTTGTCGGTCGGGCGCTTCTTGCCGTCGTGAGGACGCCATTCCTGGCCGGTCCAGAACCACACGCTGCCGTCGCGCGAACTGCGCGCGAGCAACCGCAGGCGCACCGTATCGTCGAGCAGTTCGAGGACGAATTGTGGCGCGGCCTGGTGCGTGACGCAGAGTTGTTCCCAGTCCACGCCGTGATTGCTCTGCGTGCGCCGCAGATGCATCAACAGGCGATGGCTCAAGCGCCGCACCGGTACCGCAGGCTTGTCCGTCCAGTGTTCGATGACGGACGCAGGCGGGGCATTGCGCAGGAGGTAGAAGGTATTACCCGCCAGCACGAGCGGCGGCTGTTGGTTGAAGAACTTTACCGTCGAGATGGAAACCTGTTCGCCATCCGGCAATGTGAGGCGATGCGTGAAGGAAAGTTCCTTGTCGCCGTTCTCCAGATGCGGGTCGAGTGCGGCGATCTGTCCTTGAAAGTGCAGCGGCTGGTTTGCGCCGGCAAGTTCGAGGCGATTCGTATGTCCCCAGCGCGCGAGCCAGTGGAGCAGTTCGGTGTCCGTGAGCGTGAGGGTGTCGTTGCCATCCTGCCGGGTGCGATGCGTCTCGGTCAGCCACGCGATGAAATCCCAGTCGGCGGGCGGGAAAAGCTCCTGCTCGTGTGCCGCACGGGTCGCAAGATCAATCAAGTCGCGCAAGGTGCGGAGTTTTTCGCCGGTGCGCGGCCGGAACAAATGAAACTGCACGCCGAGGCGATAGCGCGCGGGAATTTCCTCATCAGCCTGTGGCAGACAGACGACCCGCAACGTGGCGCGCGGCGTGTCGAGATGCGGTGTCTGCGGCGGGAACAGCCAGTTCTCCAGTTCGCGGACGAGTTTCTGTTCGTGCTCGGCCGCCTCGGCTCGGGCGAAGCGGTCCAGATTCGCGTGGGTGGAAAGCTCCGGCGGCAGGGAGCGTTTGGCGCGGAGGAAAAGGAAGGCGAGTTCCTCGAGGCGGGTGTTGCCGGTGGCCGCCAACATGCGCGGCCACCATTCTGTGGCGGGAAAATCTTTGCGCGAGAGTGAAAGTTTCTCGAAATAATCCTCGAGCAGCAGCCACGAACGCTGGGAATCCGGGCAGGTGGCGAAGCTGCGGAGGATTTCCTCGCGCTCGCCGACGGCGTTTTTGGAGTCGGAAAGTTCGCGGCGCAGATCGGCAAAAGCGCCGTAGGTCTGCGACAAAACCTTGTTGTTGGCGTCGTATTTTGACGTGCTGCCGCCGTGGCGGGAGGCACCGTTTCCGTTTTTTGCTGCAACTCTGGACATCTGAAATTTACAACCCGTGCGTTAGGCTAACATCTCGCCACGGAATGGGGGTGCCGGTCAATCAGAAACAATTTTTTTTTGTGCCGGGTGAGAAAAAATTCTACGCTCCGGTCAAGCTTTCAATGAATCAAACGCCCCGAATTGATCCCCCCAGGCCGATTGACATGCATGTTCACGTCGTCGGCAACGGAGCCAGAGGATCGGGTTGTTGGTTGCGCGTCACCGGCTGGCATCGGCCACTTGCGGCGCTGATGTTGCGGCACGTTGGGCTTCCCAGTTCAGCCATGCGCGGTGACTTGGAAGGGTTGCTGGTCGCGCGTCTTTTGGAAATGATGCGGACTTCGTCACTCGGGGCGGCGGTGATTCTCGCCCAAGACGACGTTCACGATGAGAACGGCAAAGTGATGCCGGAGGTCGGTTCATTCTACGTGCCGAATGACTATGTGCTCGGCTTGGCCAAGAAGCACCCGGAGTTTCTGCCGGCGGTTTCCATCCATCCCGCGCGACCGGATGCGATCGAGGAACTGGACCGTTGCCTTGCTGCCAGCGCCGTGATGATGAAATGCCTGCCGAATTGTCAGAACATCAATTGTTCGGACCGGCGGCTGACCAAATTCTGGGAGCGGATGGCGGAAGCCAAACTGCCATTGCTCGCGCACACCGGCGGAGAACACACATTGCCCGTTGTTCGCCCGGAGTTTGCCGATCCGCGCACATTGCAGTTACCGCTGGAGATCGGCGTCACGGTCATTGCGGCGCATAGCGGAACAAAGAGTGGGCTGATGGACCCTGAATACTTCCACGTCTTTGCCGAGATGACGCAGCGCTTCCCCAATCTTTACGGTGACACCAGCGCGTTCAATGTTCCCTTGCGCGGCCGACACATCCGGAAGTGTCTGGCTGAACCACTGGCGGCGCGGATGGTTCACGGCAGCGATTTTCCCGTACCCGTGAATGGGCTTTGGGCCTGGATGCGTGGCTTTTTGGGGTGGAAAGCTTATCGGCAGGCGCAGCGGACCAACAATATCTTGGAACGCGATTATCAATTGAAAGTGGCGATGGGCTTTGCGCCTGAAAGCTTCACCCGCATCGCCAAGTTGCTGCGCCAACCTTGACGCCGGATCGGTACACAAAAACCGGGCCAAACAGTCAGGGGGTGACCGAGAGGCCCGGGGAATTTTCGAATGGTACTTCAGTAGGTATCCGGAGATATCCGAAATCCGCCTGTACCGAGCGAATAACGGAAAACCTAAAATTCTTCAAAGAACAATCGCAGGTGGTTTCCAGTCCGTCCTGCTTGCTGGCGACAGTTAATCACACGTCTTCATCAGTGTCAAACATCCATCCATAAGTATTAGCGGTGGTGTTGACGCAGTCGGTTTTGCCATAACCTGCTTATGGCAAAGGAAAACGGGCGGACCTGCAAAGGTCCGCCCGTTCTGAATTTCAACTACGTCAAGCTTGGGAGCTTATTCTTTGACGGCTTCGTCCGCCGCGTCAAACGCGTGCTGCAAGGCCACGAGGTCTTCACCCGGCTTGAGCGCGTCGAGGACGGCTTGTTCCGCCTTCAATTGCTCCGAGGAGTAATTGGCCGCCTTGATGGACAGGCCGATCCGGCGATCGCCGCGGTCAATCTTGATGACGCGGGCCGTGACGTCCTGGCCGACCTTGAGCACGTTCTTGATCTTTTCCACGCGCTCCTCGCTGATCTGTGAGATGTGCACGAGGCCGTCAATTTCATGCTTGAGGCCGACAAACGCACCGAAGCTGGCGAGCTTGGTGACCTGACCGGTGACGAGATCGCCGACTTTGTAGAGTTCGTCAATTTTGTCCCACGGATCGGTGGAGATCTGCTTCACACCAACGGCGATACGCTGGTTGGCCTTGTCCACTTCGAGCACCTGGGCTTCGACTTCGTCGCCCTTCTTGAACACTTCGCTCGGGTGATTGATCTTGCGCGTCCACGAGATGTCGGACACATGGATCATGCCGTCCAAACCTTCTTCCAACTCGATGAACGCACCATAGCTGGTGAGGTTGCGGATCTTGCCCTTGACGCGGGTGCCGGCTGGATACTTCTGCTCGGCGTTGTCCCACGGATTGGATTCCAACTGGCGCACGCCCAGCGAAATCTTCTGCTCGTCGCGGTTGATGCCGAGAACGACGGCTTCGAGTTCCTGATCCTGCTTGAGCACGTCGCTCGGCTTGGCGACGCGCTTGGTCCAGGACAATTCGGTGACGTGGACGAGTCCTTCGACACCGGGTTCGAGTTCGACGAACGCGCCGTACGGCACGAGGTTGACGACCTTGCCTTTGACCTTGGTGCCGACCGGATACTTCGATTCGATCTCGGCCCACGGATTGGCCATCTTCTGCTTGAGGCCGAGGCTGACGCGTTCCTTCTCTTTGTTGACATCGAGAACGACGACGTCGAGGTCCTGACCGACCTTGAGCACTTCGGACGGATGCCCCACGCGACCCCAGCTCATGTCGGTGATATGCAGCAAGCCGTCAATACCGTTGAGATCAATGAACGCACCGAAGTCGGTGATGTTCTTGACCGTGCCCTTGCGGATGTCGCCCGGCACCATGTCGGCCAGCAATTTCTGGCGACGCTCGGCGCGTTCGGCTTCGATGAGTTCGCGGCGGGACAGAACGATGTTCTGGCGCTCTTGATTGATCTTAACAACCTTGAATTCGTAGGTGTTGCCGACGAATTGGGTGAGATTCTTGGGGGTGATGACGTCAATCTGGGACGCGGGCAGGAAAGCTTCCACGCCGATGTTGACGACGAGACCGCCTTTGACGACGGACTTGACCTTGCCGGCAATGCGACCGCCTTCATTGCAGATCGTGAGGATTTTTTCCCAGTTCTGTTTGAACTCGGCCTTTTCCTTGGAGAGGATGACCATGCCGTCCTTGTCTTCCAATTTTTCGATGAGGACGTCCACTTCATCGCCGACCTTGACGGCCTTGATGTCGTCGAATTCGTTACCGGAGATGACGCCTTCGCTTTTGTAGCCGATGTCCACCATGGCTTCCTTGGCTCGGACTTCAATGACGCGACCTTTGACAATTTCGCCTTGCACAAAGCGCGTGGCGCTGTGCTTCAGGGCTTCTTCCATCGTAAGCATAGTATTCCTATGAACTGCACTGACTGGGGCTTGATCGGGCGTAAAATGCCCGGTGAAGCTCCATTGCCTAACTTGACCGACCGACGTTGCGGGGCAACGGAGGTTGAAGGTTAGGTTGATTGTTTAACTTTCTTTTCTCAGCCTAAATGAACATCCGCACACGCGGCGTTCAGGCAGCGTGCAGACTACCAGACTTCCTGCCCGGGGCAAGCCTTTTGCCGGGTTAATTTGGCTGTATTGCGGCATCGCCAAGCCGCGCGAGTTGCGCCAGAATTTTTACGCCAATGAACTGTTTCGTCACCGGTGCCTCGGGATTCATCGGGGCCAACCTCGTCCACGAACTCGTCACCCGCGGCCATCGGGTCAAAGTGCTGCTGCGCCCGGCGGCGGACCTGCGGGGTTTGACGGGTGTGGAGTTCGAGCGCGTGGGTGGCGATGTCAGCGATCGGGCCAAACTTACTTCGGCCATGCGGGGTTGTGATTGGTGCTTCCACGTTGCTGCCAGCTATCATCTCTGGTTGCGGGATTACGCCCCGATGTATGCCGCCAATGTCGAAGGCACGCGCCACGTCATTGAAGCCGCCGCCCAAGCGGGTTGCTCCCGGATCGTTTACACCAGCACCGTCGGCTGTATTGGTTTACCCAAACTGGAGAATGGCAGCTTTGCGCCTACGGACGAAACCGCGCCCGTCTCCGAGGCGCAGATGAGCAATCATTACAAGCGTTCCAAGTGGCAGGCGGAAGTCGTCGCACGCGAACTCGCGACGAAAGGATTGCCCGTGGTCATTGTGAACCCCAGTGCCCCCATCGGCCCGCGCGATGTAAAGCCCACGCCCACCGGTCAGGTCATTGTGGATTTCCTCAACCGCGCCATGCCCGCCTATCTCGACACCGGTTTGAACTGGGTCCACGTTCGCGATGTTGCCATCGGCCATATCTTGGCTGCCGAGAAAGGTCGTATCGGCGAACGCTACATTCTCGGCCATGCCGCCGGAAACTGGACCATGCGCGAAGCGTTTGCCGCGTTGGAAGGAATCACCGGCGTCCGCGCGCCGCGACTTCGCATTCCCTACGCGGTGGCTTGGACCGCTGCGCAAGTGGACGAAGCCATTTCCAGTTTCACCGGCAAACCACCCAAGGCCCCCCTCGCTGGCGTGCGCATGGCGAGATACAAAATGTTCTTCAACCCCGCCAAAGCCATCCGCGAACTGGGCCTGCCGCAAACGCCGCCGAAGCAGGCGCTGCAAGACGCAGTGGCCTGGTTCAGGGCGAACGGATTCGTGAAAAACTAACCCTCAGTGTCGCCCGCTGTGGCTTAGAGCGTACTGCAAAAAGAATGGCGAAAACTCTGGTCGGACGGGCGGCCCCTCACCCCGGCCCTCTCCCCATCCGATGGGGAGAGGGTGGCCGCAGGCCGGGTGAGGGGATTTTGTTGCCGACATTCTTTTTGAGAACTGTTCTACACCGTCGCTTCGTGCAGGAACAGCGATACCCACTCCTTGGCCGCAATCCGATCCGCCGCCGTGCCACCGATGAGTTCAATCTTGCCCGTGGGCTTTTGGATCAAACGGGCGGTGCCGAATTTTGCCACCGTTTTGTCATCGGAGGCTTTGAACCAGTTACGCAGAATCATTTTCATGCGCACAGTCTGGCGAAGGTGGTGGGACAAAAACGGTCTGAGGCGAAAATTCAGCGGGAGTATGTAGATAACGCAAACGCGCCCACGCTGGCACTGCGGATGGTTCGGATAACAAAAATGCTCGCAGTTTTCGGCTAACAACCTTCGCCCTGAGATTGCCGATTTGCGTTATCTACATACTCCCGAAATTCAGCGGACGAAGTGAGTGACTCAAACGGGCCAGAGCAACGGAAGGTTCTTTCGGTGCAAATGCGCTCCTAAGTGACGAGAATTCAAGCGCCTCGGGGACTTCGATCGGACGGTTTCCGGCTGGATTTCTGCACTTGACTCTCGGAGCAGGAAGCGGAAACTCGCACTCGGAAAGCGCGAGAAACCATGAAAAGCAATATGAATCACTCCTTCCATGCAGGTGTCCAGGGCGACGTCCAATCGAATTCGGCCAAACTCGCTTCCTTGCTGGCGCTGGCCGCCGGGGCCGTCGCACTCCCGCAAACCAGTCACGCGGACATCATTTACACCGATCGAACCAGTAATCCCGGCGTGGTGGGGCCAGCGGGGGATTCCTTATTCTCCTTTGATCTGCCCGGCACGGCGACGTTTGGATTTCAACGCTTGCCAGCCGTTGGATATACCCAACCCGGTTCGCTCACGGTCAACTATTTTATGGTGCTCGCTGGACAACTGGATGAAAGTGTGCCCACCGGCGGAGTCGTGGTTAACCCCTCACCGGGGGTTGTTACCAGGGCGTTTCCCTACGGCGCAGCATGGGATGGCAATGGTGGCCAAGACATAGAAATCGACGCGCCGGTCGGCATCGTGGGCGAGTTTAGTTTTATCACGCCCAGACCAGCCACTGGTTACGATAATCAGTATTTGGCGTGGTTCTTTCACGACACTACTGTAAATGAGCTCAGGTACGGTTGGGCAAAGATCAGCCTGAGCATGGACAGTTACGCCGCTGGCGGACCGACGGTTACAATCTGGGGATATGCTTACGATAATACGGGCGCCTTACCCACCATGGGCCAAGGCATACCCGAACCCAGTTCCGGTGCGCTGCTGGTCATGGGCGCCATGGCCTTGGGCGCACGCGGCCTGCGCAAGTGGCGGCAGAGTCGTCTGCCGCTGAATCCCGCCTGAGTGCGCGCAAACTTGCGATGAACTTTCCCGCGGACTGGCTCAGTTGAACGCCAGTCCGTTTTGTTTTATCTCCATGCCCAAACCCCGCGTGCTGCTCATCGGCTGGGACGCCGCTGATTGGAAAGTCATCCAGCCCCTCCTTGATGCGGGCGAAATGCCGAATCTCGCGCGACTCATCGCCGGCGGACTGCGCGGCAATGTCGCCACGCTGCATCCCGCGCTCAGTCCAATGCTGTGGACGTCCATCGCCACCGGCAAGCGCGCCTACAAACACGGCATCCACGGCTTCTACGAACCGTTGCCCGACGGCTCGAGCGTGCGACCCATCTCCATCCTGTCGCGCCATCCCAAGGCGCTGTGGAACATTCTCAATCAAAACGGCTATCGTTCGATCGTCGTCGGTTGGTGGCCCTCGCATCCCGCTGAACCGATCAATGGCGTGATGGTGTCGAACCATTTCTCCCAGTCCGTTGGGTCACCCGGGAAAATGCCACGCCTGCCCGCAGGGACCATTCATCCCGCCGCACTCAACGAGCCGCTCGCCGGGTTGCGCGTGAATCCGATGGAGTTGACCGGCGACTTCATCCGCCAGTTCGTGCCGGAGTACGACCAGGTGGATCAAGCCAAGGACAAACGCCTGCACACCCTCGGCAAACAAATCGCCGAGACGATGTCCATTCACGCCGTCGCCACGGAACTGCTCGAGACGCAGGAATGGGATTTTGCCGGGATTTATTACAGCGGCCTGGATCACTTTGGGCACACGTTCATGAGTTATCATCCGCCCCGGTTGCCGCACGTGTCCGAGGCTGACTTCCGGATTTACCAACACGTCATCGCCAACGCCTATCGCTACCACGATGCGATGCTCGGCCGGTTGCTCCACTTCGCGGACGCGAACACCACGGTCATCCTGATGAGCGACCACGGGTTTCATTCCGATGAACAGCGCCCCGATTACATCCCGGCGGAACCGGCAGGCCCGGCGGTCGAACATCGCCACTTCGGTATCCTGTGCATGAACGGCCCGGGATTGCGCGCGGGAGAACCGATCTTCGGCGCCAGCCTGCTCGATATCTGTCCAACGATTCTTTCCCTCTTTGGGCTGCCTCCGGGAAAAGACATGGACGGAAAAGTTTTGCTGCCGGTGTTCAAAACGCCGCCCCGCCTCGAACCGATTGAAAGCTGGGACAATGTCGCGGGCAACGCAGGGACTCATCCGCCAGAGACGCGCCTTGATCCGGTCGCCTCCGCTGAAGCATTCAAGCAACTCGTCGAACTCGGCTACGTCGCTCCGCCCGGACCGAACGTGCAGGACACCGTGGCCGAGTGCGTGCGTGAGTTGAAATACAACCTCGCCCGCTCCTATCGTGACGGCAATTGTTGTGGCGAAGCCGCCGCCCTGGCCGAGGAACTCTGGACGCGCTGGCCCAAGGAGCATCGCTTCGGCCTGCTGTTGATTGATTGCCTGTTGCCGCTGCGGCAGGCAGGCCGCCGCCGTGTCGCCATCGAGGAACTAAGTCGCCGCATCGAGCGTTACCAACTCGAGGCCAAAATCGAACTGGCCCGCCGCGAAAGTGAACGCACTGCTGTCGCTGCCCAAGCTCCAGCCGTGCAACCCGAGAATCACCGCGCGCAGTTCGAGGAACGGCAACTGCGCGAACTCGCCCACGGCCGTCCGCAACTGTTGGAATGGTTGTTCATCTCGCAAGCCTTGTTGGAAAATGAGCCCGCGCGCGCGCGGCAGCATCTGGCCAGACTCACCGCTGTTGGTCCCCTCAATTCCAGCTTGAGACAGCGTGTCGCCGGCGCGCTGGTGGAGCTGGGCGATTTCGCCGCCGCCCAGGAATTGCTGGACCAATCGCTGGCCGAAGACGCCGAGAATCCGGCCGTCCACGCGAACTTGGCCGAAATCCATTTCAAGACGCGGCGCTTCGATGCCGCGATTGCCGCGGCCACCGAATCGCTCAGTCTGCTTTATTTCCAACCCGGCCTGCACGCGGTGCTTGGCCAGGCGTTGCTTGGGAAAAATCTGTTCCCGGAAGCCGAGCAAGCCTTGCGGGTTGCCGTCGCGCAGAGCCCGCGCAACCTGGTGGCGCATGAAGCGCTCGCGAAACTTTACCGCCACCATCTGAATCGTCCGGAAGACGCCTTCGCGCACGAAGGCCGGGCACGCTCGTTGCAGAATGAGCTGGCGCTGCAACAACAGACGGCCACTGCGGCGGACGCAAACAGCACCGTTCCCGACCGCATGGCGACGTTGGAAATGAAGCTTGTCCCGGATGGTATCATGCCGGCGCGATTTGGGAAGGAGGTGGAGCCGCAACAGATCATCACCGTGGTTTCCGGCCTGCCCCGCAGCGGCACGTCGCTCATGATGCAATTGCTCGTGGCTGCGGGTCGCGAAGCTTTGAGCGACGGCAAGCGTGGGGCCGACGCCGACAACCCGCTGGGCTATTACGAATACGAACAGGTGCTTGATCTGGCCAGGGACACGTCCTGGATTCCGCAGGCCCGTGGCAAAGTGGTGAAGATCGTCGCCCAACTGTTGCCGTACCTGCCGGCCAACGAGCATTACCACGTCATCTTCATGGAGCGGAATCTCGGGGAAGTCATCGCCTCACAGCGCGCGATGTTGGAACGCCAGGGCCGGCGTGGCGCGGAACTCGACGCGCAAACACTCGCCGAAACCTACCTTGCCCAGCTCGCGCGCCTGCGGAAACAAATCGCGGCACGTCCGGAGCTGCGCGTGCTGCCGGTGAATTACAACCTGCTGTTGGCGGAGGCATTCAAACAGGTGCCCCGGCTGGCGGTTTTTTTGGGCGAACCCTTCGACGTCCTGCGCGCCGCCGCCGCCATCCGCCCCGAGTTGCGCCGCCAAAAAGCCTGAGCGCCTCCGGAACTGGCGGCAGGGATGCCGCCCGAACCCGCCGGCCGGATGCCGGCGTTACGGCGTAGCGCGGGCATCCGGCCCGCGGGTGCCCGGAGCATCCTTGCTCCGGGTTTCCAGCGCGGCGTTTTCAAACCGGCGCTGACGCCCCCGCAAATTCGCGTCACGGGCACTTGCCAGTTGCGGAATCTTCGCCGAAGATGCGCGCACGCTGGCATCATGCGCACCAATAAGACAACTCAAGCGACCGGGGCCGATCGCGCCGCAAATTTTTCGGAATCCGCGGCGTGGCGCGACGTTGGCGCAGGCTGGCAGCCGCTCTTCGGCAGTTTCCGCGGCGTGGGTTACAGCTTCGAGTGGCACGACTTCCAGGCGAAACGCGAATTCGATTGGGCCCCGAGCTTTCATCCCGAGTGCGTCGAGTTGTGCCTGAATCTCGAGGGTAACGGTTTTGTGGAAAGCCGCGGCAGCCGGGCTGAGTTCGCGGCGAACACCGCTGGATTTTATTTCCGCCAACAAGAACCACTGACCGCCAAGCGCGCCGCGGGCGAGCATCACAAGTTTCTGACCGTTGAATTTTCCTGTCCGTTCCTTGCCAGGCATCTCGCGGAGGCCAAGGGCATGTTGCATCCGGTCGTCCGGGCGGCGATGGAAGGCTGCCCGTGTGAACCCGTGACCGGCGCGACCGTGCGGCTCACCGCGCCGCAATTACAACTCATCTCTACGCTGCGCCAGCCGCCGGTCTATGCCGCCGCGCAGCCGGTCTGGTATCAATGCAAGGCCCTCGAACTGGCGGTGACTTTT
This sequence comes from uncultured Bifidobacterium sp., assembly GCA_964594985.1. Lineage (GTDB taxonomy): Bacteria > Verrucomicrobiota > Verrucomicrobiia > Limisphaerales > JADLHS01 > JADLHS01. The sequence continues at coordinate 68,952 of CAZQNQ010000002.1, read as the reverse complement.
CTCGTCAAACCGGAAGAGGAGTTTTTCTGCACGCGCCAGCAACGCGTCGCGCAGGAGCGCGTCGAACAGGTCGTTTATCTGCTCAAGCAGAATCTGGCAAATCCACCAGCACTGGAAGAACTCGGCAAAAAAGTCGGGTGCAGTCATTTTTATCTGAGCCGCATCTTCTCCACCCACACCGGCCAGACCATCACGCAACATCTGCGGCAGTTGCGGATGGAACGCGCCGCGGACCTGTTGCGCGCGGGCGATCACAATGTCACCGAGGTGGCGCTCGAAGTTGGTTACAGCAGCCTCAGCCATTTCAGCACGACATTTCAGGAGACGTTCGGGTGTTGCCCGGGTTTGTATCCACTTGCGACGACAACGCAGAAGTCCTTGCCCAAGAAGTTTTCCTGACCGGCCAGGCCATTGCGGCGGGTGCAAGCCACCGATAATCTTTCGCAACCGACCGGCAGCAGGAATTCCGCAGTGCCGGTAGTATTCCCACCATGAGCGCGAAGCAATTTCAACATTTCATGAAGTTCCATCAGCAACTCGCCGGCTTGCGCCAGGCGAAGCGGGTCGCCAAGCCGGCAGCAGATCGGACGACGACCGCGACTGCGGCGGCGAAAGAATGGCTTGCCGGAGCCGTCCGGCAGCGTTCATATTCGCCGGCGTTATGACGCCGCTCATTTCGAAGAAGGTTGCCGCCGCGCTCAACGCGCAGGTCGGCATGGAATTCCTCGCCTCCCTCCAATACGAAGCCATCTCCGCCTGGTTCAAGCTGGAAGGCTTGCCGCGCCTGCACGTGCATTTTGCCAAACAGGCGGCGGAAGAACGCGATCACGCGCATCGGTTCATCAAATACATCCTCGACGCCGGCATCGGTCTCGAACTCCCGGCCATTCCCGCGCCGAAGTGCCGGTTCAAATCCGCCGCCGAGGCGGTCCAACTCGCGTTGAATCACGAGTTGAAGGTCACCGATTCCATCAAGGCCATCCTCACGTTGGCGCAAAAAGAAGGCGACCCGTTCACGCAAAATTCCCTGCAATGGTTCATCAAGGAACAGCTCGAAGAAGTCTCCTCGATGGATGAGTTGCTGCAGATCGTCAGGCGTGCCGGCGATGGCGGGCTGTTGTTCGTCGAGCATTACCTCGCCAACAAGGTTGAGGAAAAAGGCGGGGACGAGGATTGATCGGATTTTCAAATCCGCCGGGCCGCTGAATCCACAGATTCAGCGGCGCTTTTATTTCCGTAACGGCGTGGCTCTCCCAGCCCGGCGGAAAAAACGGTTCTTCGGCGTTTATCGTGGGTAACACCCGGTGCGCGCCAAGTTGGTCAACGTCCGCCCTCACCCCGGCCCGCCCCCCCAGGAGCGGGAGAATCCTCCGCCAGCTCCTTCAAAAACCTGCGATTGGATTGGCCAGACGCCGCTCCGAAGAACCAGAAAGGCTCGAAAGCTGTTCCCTCTCCCCGGGGGAGAGGGTCAGGGTGAGGGCGAGCGTCACACCGTTCTTTCCTTTCCTCCACTTTGCCCACCATCCATCTCGAAGAATGAAGAACACGCGCGGTTGGCGGCGCACGTGGAAAACAATCCGGTGAAGGCGCGCTTCTGCCAAGCGCCGGAGGATTGGAAATGGAGCAGTGCGAGCAAGTGATGTAGCGGCGGGCATCCCGCCCCGTGCCTCCCTGCCTGCCGTAGAGCCGGGCTTCTTAGCCCGGCGGAAAAGACCGCACACAAGTGAGTGACGCGGGAAAAGGAGTGGCGCGAGACAAGTTGGTTCGACGCTCGCCCTCACCCCGGCCCTCTCCCCCCAGGAGAGGGGGAAGCTGACGCCGTCTTTCGGAAAAACCTGCGACTGGATTGGCGAAGCGAACGAACGAATCGAGAAGTGTAATCAATGGTTGTTCCCTCTCCCCGGGGGAGAGGGCCGGGGTGAGGGCGAGCGTCACACCAATTTTAACAGATTCAACGAACCGACTGCGAACGGCGAAGAAGCAAATTCCACGTCTCCACCAGTGGCGACGTTTGGGCCGGGCGGCAAAGATGCCGCCCTCCACGTCAGGCCCGGAGGCCTGACGCTACATTCCTTGTCCGATTTTACGAACGGCGGTTATTATCTCATGAGTGAACGCTTTGACCGACCAACAACTATTGCGCGACTACGCCGGAACCGGTTCGGAACCGGCGTTTGCCGAATTGGTGCGCCGGCACGTTGATCTCGTTTATTCCGCCGCGGTGCGGATGGTTTGCGATGCGCACCAAGCCGAGGACGTGACGCAAAACGTCTTTGTCGCGCTGTCCCGCCACGCCCGGCAACTCGTTCCGCATCCCGTCCTGTCCGGCTGGCTGCATCGCACCACGCAACATCTCGCCGCCAACGCCGTCCGCGCCACCGTCCGGCGGCAGGCGCGCGAACAGGAGGCCGTTGCCATGAATGAATTGCTTGCCGAGAGTGGGACGGGCGTCCCGCCGATCTGGTCTGAAATCGCCCCGCACCTCGACGCCGCGCTCGGCGAACTCGCCGAAGCCGACCGCGATGCGATTTTGCTCCGCTATTTCGAGCGCAAGTCCGCCAAGGAAATGGCCGCGCAACTCGGCATCAGCGATGAGGCCGCGCAAAAGCGCGTGAATCGCGCCGTGGAAAAATTGCGGGAATTCTTCGCCAAGCGCGGCGTCACCGTCGGTGCGAGCGGACTCGCCGTTGTCATCTCCGCCAACGCCGTGCAAGCCGCGCCAGTGGGCTTGGCCCTCACCATTTCCACCGCCGTTGCATTGACCGGAACAACAATCGCCACCACCGCAACCGTCACCGCCACGAAAGCCCTCGCCATGACTACGATTCAAAAAACGGTTGTCACCGCCACCATCGCCGTCCTCGCGGGAGCGGGCATCTACGAAGCCCGCCAAGCCGCGCAACTGCGCGATCAAGTTCAAACGCTCCAGCAACAACACGCGCCGTTGGCCGAGCAAGTTCAGCACTTGGATGATGCTTTGACTAAAGCAGCCAACGCGCTCACTAGTTTGCGCGATGAAAACGAGCGGTTGAGTCGTAATACGGATGAATTGCTCAGATTGCGGGGCGAGGTGGGAACACTCCGCCGGTCGTTAAAGGAAGTTGCAAACAACACAGAAAATCTGCGACTCCGACAGAAGGTCAACCGACTTGAGTCCATGTGGCAGAACTGGACAAACAGCACCCATTTCAACAACCCGTACTTTCAACGTGAAGTATGGGTGGATAGCGGCACAGGAAACCCGCTGGACACTTTGCAAACGATGCTGTCAGCCGTGAAAGAAAACAATGATTCGAAACTTGCTCAGTTGGTATCCCCCAAAGACGACTCTCAATCACTTGATTCAATACTTCTTCCTAAACGGGTGTGGGATAAAGTCACAGGAATTCAGATCGTGGATATAAACATCATGACTGATGGCAGGGCCGTAATTGGAACGGTGTTACAGGAACTAAGGCCGCCGTCAGAATCACCAGGGGATCCGTACGACAACCCGGCTCTCGAAGCATATCGGAACTCTGCCCAATCCATGCGCCGCTGGTTCTTTGTGAAAACAAATGGGCAGTGGCTTATCACGGGCGGCGGCTAAACTTACATCCATAGCGAATGCGCTGATCCCTTGAATAGTGGCTGCAAACTACCAGTGTCTTGGCTTGCGGGGGGCAAGCGTAGTGCGACACCGCTTTCGTGCGCCCAAAGTTTCACTTCACCACAGAAGCCGCCCGCCCCTCCGAAAGCGCCAGCGGCGCGGCATATTTGTAGAAATCGCCCGCACCAAAATCACAAGCTTCGTAGAAGCGACATATCCCGCCGCTGCCGCTCCTACGGAGCTTGTGAAGCAACCGGATCCGTTTCTATAAACATGCCGCGCCGCTGGCGCTGGGGTTGTAGCGGCGGGTATCCCTGCCGTAGAGCCGTGGCTTTTCCCAGCCCGGCGGAAAAAACCGCGCACAGAGCCAAGTAGCCGCCGAGGTAAGGAGGCGGAGCATTTCGTTGTGCGGACGATTTCCGCCTCCTCACGTCGGCGGCTACGTTCTATTCTTTCCGGGCGGCACGGATGCCTGACGCTACGGTTTCACCGCCACAATGTTGATGGCGGCGAGGTGTTTTCGGTGTTTGCGGAACATGCGGCGCATGGAGAAGACGCGCTTTCGCGCTTCGGGCGTGCGCACGACGTTGAAAACAAATCGCAACGCGCGGAAGAAGCCTTCGTCGCGAATCAAGCGGCGCGGCTCAAGCAGGTGCATTGGCGCGGTGGCTTCCGATTGAATTTTGAAGCCTGCGCCGGTTAAAAGTTCACGCCATTCACGAGCCGATAACGGCCGCGCGCCGACGTGGATGTTGCGGGACATTTCGCGGCTGATGTCTTCCTGAACGGTTTCAGGCAAGTCGTCCGGCGTGAGACTCAATTCGTGAATGCCGTAACGTCCGCCGGGTTTCAGCAGGCGAAACGCTTCCGCCACGATGCGCTGTTTCTGCTCCGCTCCCTGCATCGTCAACATCGCCTCGCCATAAACCACGGTGGCGGATTGATTCGGCAAGCCGGTTTGCTCGGCGCTGCCAAGCTGACAGTGCTGGCGCGGGCCAGAGAGATAGCTTTGAACTTCTTTCGCCGCCGCTTCATCGCGTTCGACGGCGGTGTAACTCGTGGGGTGACGACTCAACGTCAGCCGCGCGGTGACGCCGAGGCCGGGCGCAAACTCAACCACCGCATCGCGTGGTTGAATGTTCAGCCGTTCAAGCATGACATGGGTAAGTTCCAGTCCGCCGGGACGCAACACGCGTTTGCCCATTTTGGCGAGCAGCCAATGGCCGGGCATCTTGTGGGTTTTGTCCGGGGACGAGCCGTTGGTTTCGGATGAAGGAGTGCAGACGGTGCAGTTCATAATATTTGTGGTGGCGGCAGACATCATTGCCTGCCGGAGTGGGCGGCAGCTTTGCCGCCCGGATAAAATGGGGAGTTGGGAATGATGTTTAGGACTTTTTTCATGCGCTGGGCGTGGCGTGAGTTTTTTTCCGCCGGGCTGGGAAGCCCGGCTCTACGGCAGGCAAGGATGCCTGCCGCTACGGTTTAGCAATGACCGTCGCCGGTGCCGGATTCGGGTTTGTGCGCGGGTTTGATGAGTGTGAGCAGCATGGAGAACGGCTGCTTGGCTTGCACGGCATGGCGGAGATTCGGTGCCATGTGGAGAAATGCGCCCGCTTTGAGCGTGTGCATCTTGCCGTCGAGACTGAACTCGCATTCCCCGGAGAGAATCTGGATCAGCGCGTGCTGCGTGGAAGTGTGCTCGCTCAGTTCCTGTCCCTCGGCAAAGCCAAACAGGATGGTGCGCGAATGCGCGGTGACCAGCACCGTGCGGCTGACAATGCCGTTGGCGGCGAATTGCGTTTCGTCGGCCAGGTTCAGGACTTTCGTTTCGTCCGGCGCGATGAGCGGTTTTTCTTTCATGCCCGCACAGTGCCATGTTTTCCCGGCGTGCCTTTGACCTGGGTCAAACCCGCTTCCGACTCCGCAAACCAACGACAACCTTTGGCAAATGAACGGCAACCTTTTCCGCAATGCGACAACGCAACAGCAATCTTCGGCAAACCAACGAAAGCGCGGCGGACGCCCGCCAATTATGATGCGACCACATGAACGATCGCATTTTGATTCTTTATGGCACGATCACCGGCAACGCCGAAATCTGCGCGAACCGCCTGGCGGGCGGCTGTTTTTGCGGGGCGCGGATTCACCCGGATTGTCTGCATCTGGGCGCGGATGGCTCGGTGCGCGTCAGTCTGTCCGCCCCGGCGGAGGCGTGGTTTGATACCCTCTATCAACTGGGTGAGGTGTTGCATCTCGCGCGTAATCCGGTGGCGGTGCAGGGAACGATTGCGCCGTTGCCGGAGTTGGTGGATTGGCGCAATCCGGTGTTGCCGCGCGACGCCGCGAATGGCTTCACGCCCAATCTGGCCCAATATGCCAGTCTCTGGGCCGTGCGCGAACCGTCCCCTTCCGGCATGGCGTACGGATTGGAGGCGCGCGATGTTTCGGGGCACACGTTTCAAAAAGTGGTGCTCACCGCCCCCGCGCGCCGCGAGTTGTTCGAGCAATTCGTCATCACGCATCAATCGCCGGCGGCGGAGGCGGGCAACTGGTGCTCGCCCAATCACGCCGCCAGCGCGCAGCGTTGTCGGGCCATCACGCAACGGGTGGCGTTCCTGCGCTCGCGGCTCGTGAAAGGCGCCTCGCTCGTCCGGCAGTTGCCGATGGGAACGCTCGTGAGCCTGTTGACGCACGTTGCGAAACTGCGTTTGCCCATTCGCACCACGCACTACCATCGCGCCCTTAATTGCGCGGTGGTCTGGACGCCAACCGCGCCGGTTGCGCCGCCGGAAGCCGGCGGCATCGCTTTCTTTCACGGCGACAATGTGGGGTTGCATCTGAGCCTGGCGGCGGTGGCGGGCGTCTGGTTGTGGCAGGGCCGCTGCAAGTGTTGCGACAAGCAGCATTGGACGATTGAAGTGAGCGACGGCAATGATCAGATCGGGCTGGCCATCACCGTTGGGGACGAACGGCTGGAACCCGAGTGGCGGGCGTTGCTGGTTGAAGTCCTGGCTTGAAATGAAACCACGCCATCCCGCCCTCGCCGCCGCGAGCTGCGCCGACCGCAACGCGGTGTGGTTCGAGTTGTTGCGGGCGCGGCTGCTGCTGGCGTGGCTCGAAACGGTGCCGCGCAGCGAGTTGCATATCCGCCTGTTTCGGGCGGCGGACGAAAGCGCCATGCTGGCGTTGCAGAGCGGTTTCCCGCTGCTGGTCCTGCCGGAGTTGTTTGCCGAGAAAGCGCGGGCCGCGCTGCCACCCGCATTGATTCCCAAACCTGCCATGGACGAGGTTGTGGCTTGAGCAACCCCGCCGGAGTTTGGGATGATTCTGTCATGCGTTTCCTCGCCGCCATCGGCTTAGAACAGCTCGCAAAATGTCTGTCGGAACCGAAATCCCCTCACCCGGCCTGCGGCCACCCTCTCCCCATCCGATGGGGAGAGGGACGGGGTGAGGGGCGTTTTGCCAGCACCTCGTTTCCGACATTCTTTTTGCCGTACGCTCTAACTATCCTGGTGCTCGCGTCCGGCTGTTCCACCTTGCCCCGCGCGGAACAACCGGTTGCCGCCGATCGTCCGGCCTTGTGGGTGGATCCGGTGCGTGGTGAACCGGTGACGTTTGCACAGTTGCTTGATGAACTGCAACAGGCGCGGGTGATTTATCTCGGGGAACATCATACGATCACACGGCATCACGAGTTGCAGAACGCCATTCTGGACGGTCTTGCCCAGCGCGGCGTCAAACTGGTGCTGGCGCTGGAGCAGTTCGAGTTCATGGCGCAGCCGGCGTTGGACCGGTTTAACGCGCGGGAAATAGACTTGAACCAGTTGATTGCCGAAACAGACTGGTCCAAACGCTGGCGCGGGCACACCAACTATCATTCGCTGCTGAATGCGGCGCGGCGGCATGATATTCCCGTGCTGGCGCTCAATGCGCGGGCGGAAACCATTCGCGCTGTCGGTCGGCAAAGCCTGACGAACATCTCTGCGGAACAACGCGCCGAGTTGCCCCAGGAAATCGTCACCGATGATCCGGTTTATGAACGGCTGTTGACGCGCGTCCTGGGCGTTCACATGGCGTTTGATCCGCAAAAATTGCGTCCCATCTTTGAGGCGCAGGTGGCCCGCGATGAAACGATGGCCGCGCGGTTGACGGAATATCTGGCGTCACCCGCGGGCCAAGGTCGCACGGCCATTGTCATCTGCGGCCGGGGCCATTGTGAATTCAGTCTCGGGACGCCGGATCGCGTCGCCCGCCGGATGCCTGATGCGAAACAGCGCATTGTGCTGTTCAGTCAAAGCGGCGATCTGCAACTCTCCGAGACCGAACGCCAGCAGGCGCGGGAAATCGAAGTGCCGCATCAGTTTCTCCGCGATCTCGGGCGGCCCGCGGCGGATTTCCAGCACATCATCGGAACCTCGCCCAGTCGTTGACGCGATCTTGCGCCGGACGCCCGTCCGCTGTTTTCCCAGGTTCGTTTGGTATCCATTCTCCGGGCGGTTTTCCGCCCTGGCGCAAACGCGCGGAAGCTTTTGGCAACTCCCCCAAAGCCAGCGCAACACCGCGAAAGCTTTTTGCAAACCCCGGAGAGTTGGCGGCCCTGAATTCTTCCAAGCTCAGGTTGGGTTGAATGTGTTGTTCATCCCGCAAACCCAAAACTGAAACTGGAAGCAAAATGAAAAACTACTCTGTCTCACTTCGTCGTCTGTGCGCCGTGGCGTTGATCGCCGGCAGCTCGGTGGTCGCCGGGCAAGCGCAGGAAACCGCTCACTTCATCGCCCCGTCTTATCGCGGGCTTGCCAACACGGAATGGGCGGGCTGGGATGGCTTCACCAAGGCGTATGGCGCGCCGGGCAATGCGCAGCATCTCGCCAACGCGGGCAATGTCGGCCTGGGCGGCATCGGTGCCGGCATCCTCACCCAAACCGGCACGTCCACGGCGTTTCTCACCGGCGGCGGCAACATCTACAGCTTTTCCGCCGCGACGGGTTTCTCCCTCACGGACAGCACGCCGTACACGCTCGGAACGGTGACCTTCCAGGCAGCGACGCTGGGCAGTCTGATGGACTACGATTCCATGTTCCTGCGCTATGACAATGGCGGCGGCCTGCAATCGCTCGCCACCACGCGCGTGGAATTGTTCAACGGCGCGGCGGGCGGCATGGGCGGCGCGGATGTGACGTCGCTCTGGCAATGGGACGTGTCGGCGCTGGGGATCAACAGTTTTGAAATCGTATTCCAGGCGTCGGAATCGAGCATGAGCTTCGCCGCTGCGAGCCTCGACACCGCCGGCATCACCACTGCCGTGCCCGAGCCGGCCACGGGCGGATTCCTCGCGGGCGCGGCCGCGTTGATGTTCATTGGCCGGATGCGTCGAAAGAATGGTTAAACCCGGAACGAAATTCGGTTGGAGGGAAGTTCCCAAACCAGCGTGAGTGGTTCACGCTGGCGGAACTCCCTCCAACGGAAAACAAACTTTCGGGCATCCTAGAGAATTTCCATGAATCATGTCGTTGAAAAAGAGGCGGCGGGCGCGCGGCGCAATCCCGGCGCGCCGATGGGTGGAACGCCCGCCCTCACCCCGGCCCTCTCCCCCAGGAGAGGGAGAAACCTCCGCCGGCTTTCTGAAAAACCTGCGACTGGATTGGCGGAACGGACGACCGAATTGAGCAGCGCGCCCAAGGGTTGTTCCCTCTCCCCGGGGGAGAGGGTCAGGGTGAGGGCGAGCGTGGCTTTCATCAAATCAGTTGCCGCCTCGCTACATCATTCTTGGAGTCGCGCTAAATTTTCCATGCGTCCCACCTTGAAATCATTTTGTGCCGCGCTCTTGGGAGTGGTTTCGCTCGCGCTGACAATCAGCGCGGCGGCGCAGCCGTTCACGTTGAACTTCTCGCAACCGTCCCTCGACCGATGGATGTATCCATTCAACCAATCGCCGGGCACGCGGGCGACGGCGCCCGTCTTCGGCACATTCGGCGATGGCAATGGCGTGGACACGCGGCACGGGCAGTTTCTGCTGGGCTTCGACACGTTTGCGCAAGTCGCCACGAATCTCGGCCCGCGAAACTATCTCATCCGCCGCGTGCGTTTGACCGCGATGATCAATCGCGATCTGACCTTTCGCTATGACCCGACGCCGGATGATTACCGCACTTACTTCGAGACGAATCACGCGGAGTACCGGCCCGACACGGATCCGGGCAAACCGATTGAATTGTTCGGCGTGGATTTTCGGAACGGCTATACGGCGGCGACATTTTTAGAGAACACCGATTTTAATACCAACGCCGCCGCCTGGGCTGATGCGGGCGGACGCACCGCCTTCGCGGCAGGCTTCGACACGAATGGCGTCTTGGTGGATGTGAGCAACAACGTCGGCAAGACCAACGTCGCATTTCCGCGCTTCGAGGTTTATCCGTTTGCCATCGGCCAAACGACGACGGTGGCTCCGGGCGATTATGTCCCCACCGGCACGCTCATCACGTTTGAACTGAATCTCGCCGATCCGCTCGTCGTGCAATATCTGCAAACCGCGCTGGATACCGGGCGACTGCGCTTGATGCTCACGTCGCTCAGCGAATCTGAATTCGTGGACGGCACGGGCACATTCGTTCCGTCGTGGCCGGACTTTTTCACGCGGGACAGTGTTCTCGGCGATCCGCCGACCTTGGAATTTGAAGGCACGGCAATTTCGGCCACCGACTCGGACCACGATGGCTTGCCGGATGACTGGGAGAATTTCTATTTTACCAATCTGACCCAGACGGCCGAAGCTGATTTCGATCAGGACGGTGCGGGTAATCACGCCGAGTATGTGACCGGAACAAATCCCACTGATGCGGCCAGCGTTTTGCGCGTCACTGGTTTTGCACGCACGGAAACCAACGCGACCGTGCGGTTCAATTTTGCCGCCAGTCGCCGCTACGAGATCGAGGTGTCCAGCGATTTGCAGAACTGGTCGTCCCTGACCAATCCGACACTCCGTTATTACACCGCGCCCGGCGTGGTCGAATGGCAGGACATCAACTCACCCACCAACCCACTTCCCGCCGCGCGCTACTATCGCGTGAAAGTGAAATGAAAAATCTCCCGGCATTAAGCGTGATGCGAAGCCGAAATCGGTCCAACCGCCGCCCTCACCCTGCCCCTCTCCCCCGGGGAGAGGGGAAATCACGCGCCGCTTTTAAGTTCATTGTGCGGCGGAAATTTCACCCGTGGCATTCGCAAAGCGAGGCGGCTCCTATCGCGATTCCCTCTCCTGGGGGAGAGGGCCAGGGTGAGGGCGGGCGATTTGCTTTCCATCACATTCTCACAGCTCGTCGCGCCTTCACCTTGATCGAACTGCTCGTGGTGATTGCCATCATTGCCATCCTGGCCGCGATGCTCCTGCCCGCGTTGTCCAAGGCAAAAATCAAGGCGCGGGGCATCGAAGAGATTTCCGCCGCGAAACAACTGCTGCTGGCCGCGCACATGTATGCCGACGATCAGGAGGGCCGGGTGTTCCCCGGCTACGTTGGTTATCCCAAGGTCGCGCAACCCGTGGACGATTTCGGGCAGCCCGTGGGCTTCCCGATTGACGCGCGTTATCCGTGGCGCATCCGCCCGTATGTCGCGGGTTCCATGGACCTGATCTACTCCGGCCTGAACCGCGGCACGCTCCAGAAATTGCGCGCTCAAGATCACGCCGGCTATGTCTATGGCGTGAGCGTTTATCCGTCACTAGGCATCAACTCCTATTTCATCGGCGGCAACGAATCGGAATTCTCGGAAGCGGCGGCCAATAAAAAATACGGCCCCGGCACCGTCGTCGCGAAAGTGAACCAGGTGAAACGCTCCAGCGAACTGATGATGTTCATTTCCGCCCGCTCGGCCGCAACGGGCAATGAAGCGCAAGGGTACTTTCAGGTCACGCCCCCGTATCTCACGGGACGAAGGTGGGCGGGCAATTCCGACTCCGCGGCAACTCCGGGGGAATGGGGGTTTGTCGCCCCGCGCTTCAATCGCCGCGCCGCCGCCGGCCTGTTCGACGGTCACGCGGAAATGTTTTCCCCCGCGCAACAGCAGGACATGCGGCATTGGTGCGACAACGCGGATCGGGCGGATTGGACTTTGACTCCGTAAGTGTTTAGAGCCGGTTTGAAAACTCCGCGCTAGAAACCCGGAGCAGGGATGCTCCGGGCACCCGCGGGCCGGATGCCCGCGCTACGCCGTAACGCAGGCATCCTGCCTGCGGGTTCGGGCGGCATCCCTGCCGCCCGTTCCGGGTTTTCAAACCGGCTCTTAGGTTTAGCCACGCTGCTGCTGGGACTTGGGGGCTTTCCTTTGTCGCTTTTCCCAGAGCAATAATAGACTGTGGATTCCTGTTATCTCCCTACTCGACAAAACCAAAACCCGGATTTACCGTCGCCATCATTGAAAATGATAAACGACACTTCCGTCGCTCAACCATGCTGTTAGACCGCTCGGCCTCACCACAAATCTATGACACCAAAGAACGCAAAGAAGGAGTTGGAGAAGTTTATCAAGAAGTGCGACACGCCAATGGGGAGCCTCACGCCAGCGCAGGGCATACGCATCATGCTCGATTTCTATCGTGACGTTCGCGCTGACGGCTGCGAGTTGGACGAGGACGGCGATATGTTGCTGTTCCAGTGGGGCACGAGCGAATGCGGCGACAGTGAGTCCTTCCAATTCGACATCACTCGCCAGTTCATATTGGTCGAGTCCGAAGACGACGACGCGATGTCACAGCTTTCTTTTACATTCCACTTCACGCCTTCGGCAGAGCTAGCGAAGCTAGAAGACGGTAATCAGTGGTGCAGCACGCCAGACGATTTGGAGGAGTTTGAGTCATTCATCACCGGCAGCGGGGCGCATGGCGCTGTTGCCGCAGCACGACCCGCCAAGGTCACTCTTGAGTATGGTGGAGTCTAAGACGCGGTCTAACCACTCGCTGCAGCGAACGGCGGCGGGCCGTCGCCGTTGCAATCGATGCGCCTCGTGGCCGCCGTCGCTGAGCTTTATTCGTTAGGCATCATTCGCGCCATGCCCGCTCTCATCCATCTCAGCCGGAAGAAGGCCGCCAAGAATCCTAACGTGCGCTGGGAGGGTTTGAATGAGTTTCTGTCGTTCGCCGATCTCCCTGGCTTGTCATCAGCGCAGAGAGTTGCATACCTCGCCTACGGGTATTCGTCACACATTGAGATGGCCGGCCACCATGACTATTTCTCGACCACACCTCAACCTGATTATTTCGAGGTGGTATCGGCACTTCGAGCCATTGGCGCGATTGAGCAAGCATCTGTTCTGACCGCCGCACTTGACGCTGTTCAGGCTGCGAGTGCCCGTGCGCCGGAGCAGTATTCCAATCGGTTTGTTGCTGGTGTAGAGTTTGCGGACCTCACTGAGTTTGACGAGATGTTTGAGTGTTGCACACGGTCAGTTCCAGATTGTTTGATGGACTACGTGGAGAAGCACGAGAGTGAGTTTATTGAGTGGAGACCATGATGCCTCCTGAGAAACCAGCCTGCCAAGTGGTTGGTTTTCATGGTTTGGGGATGAGTTGGTAGTTAAGAGACGCAGCCATGTCGTGCAGGCGTTGGAGCTTCTTCCGTTTCAGCTTCGCCTCCTCTTTGGCGAAGACTTCCGGGTTGAAGGGTTGTTTGTACTTCAGCAGATGCCAGAGGATGCGCGCCAGTTTGTGCGCCATCGCCGTGATGGCTTTGGGACTGCCCAACCGCGCTTTCCAGCGGCGGTAGAGATCCCCAAAATAGTTCTTGGCCCGCCACAGGCTTTGCGCCGCCAGCCGCAACGCCTCGGCCACCCGGCTCTTCACGTCCCGGGTGCGCACCCGGTAAATCTTCCCACCCGTGATCCGGTTGTCTGGACACAGCCCCAGCCAGCTCCCAAAATGTTTCGCCGGCGGGAACTTCGCGGCGAACTCCGGCCCCAGTTCGCCCAACAGCACCACTGGGCCGCGCCGCGCCGCGTTGGAGGCAACCGCCGCCGCACGGGCTTTTGTGGCTCGACAGCTTGGGGGGCACGGAGTATGTAGGTCTTCATGGTGTCTGTTCTTCGTTCATTGGTTGTCTGGGGCGCAAGTCCCACCACTGGTGGCTCGGCGTTCCGCCTCGCGGTTCGCAACCCACGCTTACTCAGGAGAGCAGACACCGCTTTGCCTTTCATCAAAAGCCATACTGACTAGGCCACATCACGCGCATGGCAAAGATTCCACGGAAACTGAGTCTTGTGAGATTTGACGCTACGCGTGTGCCGCGAGCATCTCGTCGCCAGTATCCGTTTCGCGTTAGCTCATCTTACGTTTTCCTTGGCGAGATTCCAAACATGCCCGGACACTGTATTGTTGCAGATCACCAGTCGGGTAGGATTTACTCTGGTTATCACACAGACCATTTCGTTGAGCTCAGAAAGGACGAGATTTGACGGCTTTGTAGCCTAACAAGTCACTGCATCTAACCCGGCCATCGCACTGTGATTGCAATCCACGCGTCCCACAGGCGGGCTCGCTGAACTTGGGTTGCTAGAGGCCAGCGCACCAAGCTATGTGACGTTCGATTCATAGTTAATGCTACCGCCACGCACTTATTACGAGGGGATATCGCGGCGGATATTATCGTTCCAGCGCGCGGTCTTGCCGATGATTCAGCCAGCGGGACCGAGCCAGCCACCCGAGTCCGGAGAGGAAAACCATTGTTAGTGCGGTCGGTTCAGGCACGACAGCGATGGCGCCACCGAGCAATGGATTGAAGTCAATTCTCCCCAAGCCCGCCAGCAAATCGGCCTCGAACCCGGGCGGCAAAGAGAAATGTCCGGTGTAAAAATCACCCGCTAGAATCACCGGCGCTTCATAGTAAAACGGAATACCATCCTCGTCGTAACCTGTCGGCAGCCACGGTTCGGCTGGTATAAAAGGATTCCGATACGCAATGGAACGTGCGCCGTAAAACAAGGTGCTTGTGCCCGTGCCGAGTGAGAAGTTGATGGAACTTCCCGGCACCGACAGCACCGGATCCAGATCGGCCGTCAGCGAACCGAACGGAAAAATCACCGCGACAAAATCCACCTGATCGGACTCGACCCGAAAATAGAATTTCCCCAGGCTCAGTTGCGCCCCACCCGGCGGGTTGCTGAGAAACGCTTGAAAGACACTTTCAGCGCGCGCGTTCAACGCAAAAGCCAGGCCAAGCAGTCCGACGGACAGAAGCTGGCGCAAGAGAATGACGTTTTGATTTTTTGGTTTCATGATTCGAGATGAGGTTGCGGGTTTGCGGCGGGAATTCAGTGCGCGAAAAACTGTCCGATGACATTCGACGATCCAGAAGCGGAGTTGGCGGTGACAGTCACATTCCAGCCGGGGGGCGTTGTCGTGGGAATAGTCACCACCGTCGGGTTATCCCCCGTCACCGTGCTGCCGATCCATTGATTGCCCACCCAAAAAGTCACCGCGCTGCCATTTGGAACCACCGAGGAATCGAAGGCCATCACCAGATTCGTGCCCGAGATAAAACCGGGAATGTTGCCGCTCGACCCCACAGATGCAGGGGCGAGATAGACCTGTTCCAATGGTTCATCTTCCTGAGATTGGCGTTCCACCGGGTCGGGTGGATTGTTCGTCGCCGGATTCAAATCCACAAAATTAATTCCCAGGTGATTTGTCGCCGTGCCGGTCGGAGTGTTTTGAGGTTCACCAGATGGCAACGCAGGCAACCATCCGAGTTCCCGAGCCATCGCGTAGAACAATGCGCGCTGCAATCCTGGCGAAAGCGGGGTGGTCGCGCCGTCCGCTCCGACGACATTTGTTGCCAGCGGGAAAAATTTGAATCGCTCCGGTTCGAGCAAGATCGCCTGCTGGCGGGCTACGACTTGTGACAATTGCAGCACTTGGTTTTGCAACGTCGCGATCTGCCAGCGCAGGGTTTCCTGCTCTTGGCGCGCATTTGTCGCAGCGACCACGGCCGCGTCATTTGAAAACGGCACCGCATGATCATTTTCCTTTGGCCCGGACGAAGCTGTTGTCGGAACATTTTCCGTTGTAACAATCACCGGCACCTCTGACCTGACTTCACCCCGTTGAGTCCACAAGGCGTAACCCAGCCAACCAAGCAAACAAGCGGCGGCGGCCGCCCAGCCGTTACGCCACCAAGTGGACCATCGCGGCGGCGTGACAACTTTTTGCTGGCCGTCTTGTGCGATGGTCTGCTCGATAAGCGACCTGGTTCGCACTGGTGGAGGACGCTGGGGCACGGCGCGGGCAAGGGCGGCCACGCCCTCTTCCAATTCCTGCACGAGGCCGCGCAATGCCGCAGACTGCGCCAACTGCATTTCAAATTCGTGCTGTGCCGCAGGCGGGAGCTGGCCCAATACGTAACGTGCGGCTTCTTCCTTGGATGGATGTCGTTCAACCATGGTGATAATCCTTCAATGCTTGTCGCAGAGCCAGGAGTCCGCGCCGGATGCGGGCCTTGATTGTACCCAGCGGCTCGTTTTGAGCCTGGGCAATTTCCTCGTGGGTCCAACCGCGCAGGAACGCGAGTTGCAAGGCATGCGCCTGGGCTTCCGGCAAGCGATGCAACGCCGCCGTGCAGGCCGCCGTGAGTTCATCCTGCTCCAACGGACGCGGGCGATCCATGGTCTCAAGTTCCAGTGAAACGACTTCCGCCTCGAACGCCGCGTGATTGGTTCGCCGCCTGCCCCGCGCCCGCAACCGATCTATCGCCAGCCCGCGGGCGATCAAAATCATCCACGTCAACGGCGCCGAACGCGCCGGGTCGTAAAGCCGCGCGCGCCGCCAGATCTGAAGAAAGGTGTCTTGCATGACTTCCTGCGCTTCCATTTCGTCTCCAAGCATCCGCAGCACCAGCGAATACAACAGCGTCCCGCGCTGTTGATACAGCGTGGCGATGGCCTGCTGGTCGCCGCTGGCGATGCGCTTCAAGACGGGCAAGTCTTCCGGCGCGGCTTCTCCCCGGCTTTCCGCGCTTCCCGGAAACCGTAAAATTTGATTTTCCGCCGTATCCACTATTGATTATTTGGCTTGGACAACAGTGTATCCGTCGCTGCGGCAAGATTGGATGCAGAAATCTTTGCCAAGTTGCTCTGCCTTCTGCCTCGCCCGGCTCTGCAACACGCACCACTGGGCTCAGCATCCGGTTGCACCCAAATGATGGTTCCCGATCCGACGCCAAGCCATGCGTTGCAGCAAACGTCGCTACATTTGGTCGTTGGCGTAGAGAATCAAACAGGTTTCTGCATCGGCATTTTCAACGGATACAACCCCGGACAGCAGCCGAACATTTCGTGAAACGCCGTGCTGAAATGGCTGAGGCTGTTGTAGCCCACCGTGAAAGCCGCTTCGGTGACATTGCACTTGCCGGTGCGCAATAATTCCGCCGCGCGTTCGAGGCGGATCTGCCGCAAGTATTGTTGGATCGTCTGGCCGATTTGCTGCGAGAAGGTCCGGCTGAGATAATAATGGCTGCAACCCACTTGCTTCGCGAGTTCCTCCAGGTCCGGCGGATTTTGCAGGTTGCCGCGTAAAATGAGTTGCGCCTTCTCGACGCGCTCGCGCCCGGCGCGTTTGGCCCGCGTGCAGAACAATTCGCCCGTGGCGGGTTGAAAGAAAAACGACGCGGCCAGTTCGGTCGCCTTGGAGGCGAACCACACGCGTTGCGCCGGCACAAAGACCGGTGGATGGCGCAGCGTTTCCACCAGGAAGGTCAGTTCCACGCCCGGCGTGGCGGCAGGGGCGAATTGCGAGCGCGGTTGTTCGCCGCGCACGACGCTGCGGATGAGCGGATGCAAATCGTCGGCCTGTTCGCCAAAATGTCGGGCGAGAAATTTCGGCGAGTATTCCACCGTGACGAACTGATGTCGCTCTCCGGCGGCGCGCGTGGCCGTGAGCGGCGGCTGACCGGCGTGATAAAACGCGAGTTGCCGGGCGGCGAGATTCAGGTCGCTGCGCCCGTCGTGCAGGCGCGCGCTCCCGGCGACATTCAAACACAACTCGATGCTGCCAGGATGAAAACTTCGGGCCCAATCCAGTTCCTGTTCGGATTGAAAATCATGCCACTCAAAGCTGAAACCGAGGTCGCGGAAATTTCCGAACAAAGGATGCCACCCCTCGGCTACCGTGTGCCACGCGGGAGCTTCGGCAAAGGGCCGCGCTTCGGTTACGCTTTTCGGAGCCGGCGCGGCGCGAGTTGATTGTTTGCTGATTCGCACAGAAATGGGCTGAACGCGGGGCATGACTCAAATGGCGGATTGAGTGCTGCGCGAGGCCAACATCAAAACACTGACCATAGCGTAATCCCGGGCTGCCGCTTTCGTCGGCTTGCCAAAAATTGACGCTCCGTTGCGGAAGGGCTTGGCGGCGTGGCCCGTCATTTCGCAAACGCCCCAAAGACTTTTGCAAGTCACCAAAGGCGGGCGGGCGGCGGATGTGGTTCCATGCCGACATGTATCAACTTGATGCCACCACCGGCGAAACAGTTTTCAGTCACAAGCCGCCCCAACTGGCCCGGCGCGTTTTTTTGGTGGGTCAATCCAATCAATCCGAACGCCGCATCGAGATGCACCAGCAGGACGGCCATTGGACGACGCGGCTCAAATTGCGGGCCGCCTTGTTCATCTACCGGTTTGAGGTGGACGGTCGCGCCTTGTGGGATCGCGAAGCCGGCAAAATCAAATTCGCCGATGGCAAGGCCTGGAGTCTGGCGGTGGTTTCCGCCTTGCCGCTGGAAAAGGAAACCAACCCGGCGGCCTTTGCCTGAAAGAATGGTTTTCCGGGTGGTTCAGTCCGCCCCCAGCAAGCTGCCGACAAAGATTCGTCAACCGCCGGCGGCCCCAAGTGACTGCTGGCTGGTCTGGCTGGAATAGAGCAGACATTAAAAAATGTTGAAAGCTCCCGCGATGCCAAAAGCCCCTCACCCCGTCCCTCTCCCCATCGGATGGGGAGAGGGTGGCCGCCAGGCCGGGTGCGGGGATTTCGTTGCCGACATTCTCATTCTTTTTGAGAACTGTTCTAGCCCGGAGCTTTCACCCTCTTGCTCGCTCCGCTCATTAGCACCGGGCTTCAGCCCGGTGGAACGCGGGGAGGCGCGCGCCGCCGTTTCAACGGCTTCCCATCGAGGGTGAAAACCGCTGAAACGGTTAAACCCGAACTCCGAAGCTGACGGCAGCAAAACGGCGCGGGCGGAAAGTAGGGCAGGCTTTCCAGCCTGCCGGTGCACCGGACTTTCCAGTCCGGTGTTCCTCGAAACGGGCGACTGGAAAGTCGCCCGCACTGGCAGGCTGGAAAGCCTGCCCGACGTTGATTGCCGCGCGCCAACTTCGGAGTTCGGGTTTAACGCGCCATCACCCTTGGTTCACCGGGCTGAAGCCCGGGGCTAACGAGAGGTTATGAAAGATCCGGGCTAGCAGTTACTTCGCCGCGGCTTCCGCCGGTTTCATCGTCAGCGGATCGCGCAACGGCAGTTCCGTCAGCTTGCCGAGGTCGGTAAGTTTCACCGCGTGGTTCGGATGGCCCTTCAGGATTTCCTCCTTGTTGCCGACGACGAGCGTGACGAGCCGTTCCGGGGTCAGATATTTCTTCGCGACGCGCTGGACATCCTCCGTGGTCACGGCGTTGATTTTCGCGGCGACGTTCTGCCAGTAATCCGGATTGGTCTGATAACGGCCGGTGAACTCTTCGCCGGCGAAGATGCCGACGATCTGCGCCTTGGACGCAAAGCTGCGTGGCAGGCGATCAATGAAGCCGCGCTTGGCATTCTCCAGTTCTTCCGGTTTCACGGGTTCGGCGGCGATGCGCTTGATCTCTTCGAGGATGATGGAAAGGGCGTAGGCCACCGTGCCGGATTTGGATTGGAACGCGGCGCGGAACGCATACGGAAAATACACGCCGCCGGGGAACGTGGAACTCACCGAATACGCCAGGCCCTCATCGGAGCGGACGCGATTGACGAGGCGCGAGGTGAAGCCGCCGCCGCCGAGGATGTCGTTCATGATGATGAGCGCGAAATAATCCGGGTTGTCGCGCATGACGCCGGGCAGTTGCATCGTTACGCGACCCTGATTCACGTCCTTGTTGACGAGGTAGATTCCCGGCTCGGCCATGACGAGGTCCTGCGGGATGGGCGGCGGCGCTTCGCCCGGCCACGGCCAGTCGGCGAACAGTTTCTCCAGCTTCGCGATCATTTCGGCGCGATCAAAATCGCCGCTCGCCGTGACGACGAAGTTGGACGGGAAGAACCAGCGTTGGTGGAACGCGAGCAGATCATCGCGCGTGATGGACTCAACGGACGCGGCGGTCTGATGGCGGTTGTCCCAGAACTTCTCACCGTAGGCGAGATAGGTGCTCTCGAAGCCCTCGATGGTCGAGGAATCGTCGTTGCGCTGTTTCATCGCCTGCAACGTCTGCTGCTTTTGCAGGTCAATCCGGTCCTGCTGAAAGCGTGGCTTGGTCAAAACTTCGCGCAGGATGACGAGCCCTTCGTCGAGGTCTTTGGAGAGCAGGTTCAGCGAGACGCTGCCTTGCGCGCCTTTGATGCTGGAGCCCAGATTCGCGGCGAGGAAGGCGAGGCGTTCTTCGAGTTCCTGCGCGGTGCGGCTTTCGGTGCCGGCGGCGGTGAGCAATCCGCCGCATAGATCGGTCAAACCCTCTTTGCCTTCAGGCTCAACCCAATCGCCGGTGCGGATCGAGATGCCGATCGTCACCAGCGGCAGCTCGCGATCACTCGCGACGTACGCCACCGGACCGCTTTGCAGCGGGACGCGATACGGCTCGGCTTTCGGCGGCTGAAATGTGAACGGCGGGAAGGTGAGTTCGCGCGGATGCGCCGCGATGTCTGCCGCAGAAGCGGTTGCCGGTGCTGTGCTCGGGCAACATTTTTTGCTGGCACAGCCTTGAACCAACACCGTGCTGAGAGCGAGCGCGACGAGAAACTGGCGGCAGGGATGCCGCCAGAACCCGCAGGCAAAGATGCCTGCGTTACGTAGCGCCGGCATCCCTGCCTGCGGGTTCACGGAGCATCCTTGCTCCGGGTTTCCGGGTGAGTTTTTCATAATGGCGATGATTCTTGAAAGGCTCATGACTTGTTGGCTTTGGTTTCCGGCTTGCGGGTGTAGGTGGCGACAGCACGATTTTCCTTGGTGAAATACGTCTGCACCACGCGCTGCACATCAGCGGCGGTGACGGCTTGATACTTCGCGCCCGCTTCATTGATCTCGCGCCAGTTGCCGAGGCCATCGTATTGCATCAACTGCATCATGATCGCCATGTTCGAGCCGAGCTTGCGATACTCGGCGGCGGCGAAATTATTCTTCACCTTCTGCAACTCCTCGGCGGGCACTTCCGTGTTCGCCAGCTTGTCGAGTTCCGCGTAGATGGCCGCTTCGACGTCAGCGGGTGTCTTGCCGTCCTTGGCCTCACCGCCGATGTTGAACAGGCCCGCCCACTTTTGCGAACCCTGCCAGGCCCACGTTTCGGTGGCGATGTCATTGGTCAACACCAGGCCCTTGTAAAGCCGCCCCGTGCGCGTCGAAAGAATCTGCGACAGAATCGCGAGCGGATACGAATCCTTGTGCCCGAACGGAACCGTGTGCCAGAGGATGTCCACCTGTGGATTGGTTTCCGCCTCGGCATTCATGCGCTTCTCGGCGGGTTGTTTCACTTCGAGCGTGACGACGTCCGGCGCTTCCTTGGTGCCGCGCGGGATGCGGGAGAAGTATTTCTCGGCGGTGACGGCGGTTTGCTCCGCGTTGAAATCACCCACGAGCACCAGCGTGATGTTTTGCGGCGCGTAATACGTGGCGTAAAAATCATCCGCCTGCGCCTTCGAGATCGCCGGGATGTCCGACGGCCAGCCGACCGTGGGCCAACTGTAGGGATGCGATTCCCAGAAGACCGAGTTGAACGTCTCGGCGAACTTGCCCAACGGCGTGGATTCCGTGCGCATCCGGCGTTCCTCGAACACCACGTCGCGCTCCGCGTAAAACTCGCGGAACACCGGGCGAAACAGTCGGTCCGATTCCATCCACATCCAGAGTTCCAGTTTGTTCTTCGGGACGTTGATGAAATAAGCCGTCATGTCGTCGGAGGTGAAGGCGTTCATGCCCGTGCCGCCGGCGCTGCGATAGATTTTGTCGAATTCATTTTTGACGAGAATCTTCCGCTGCTCGGCGATGAGTTGGTTGAACTCGACTTCCAGTTCCTTGTAACGCGCGGTCTTGTTCTCCGGCTTGAGTACGTCGTCAATGTTCCCGGCGCGATAGGCGGCGCGGATTTTCGCTTCCTCCGCGCGCATCTGGTCGCGGAGCTTTTCTTGCGCGGCGATGATTTCGAGGTCGCGCTGGTAATTCGTCGTGCCGATGACCGGCGTGCCCTTGAACATCATGTGCTCGAACAGGTGCGCGATGCCGGTGATGCCGGGGCGTTCGTTGGAACTGCCCACGTGCGCGACCCAGCCGCCCGCCACCGCCGGATCGTCGTGGCGTTCGACCAACAGCAGTTTCATGCCGTTGGACAAAGTCTTTTCGATGACCGGGACTTGTTGAGCGAGGAGCGGCGCGGTGAGTGCAAACACCAACCCGACGCCGCAGAGTGATTTTATCGTGCGCATAGATGGCTTAATCTCAATTTGAACCTGCAAGTCGGACAACGGTAACGGGCGGCGGTTCAAGCGCCAGTCAAAAAGCTCCAAGCTCCAAAGCCGCGCCAAGAACCAAACTGCAAATGCTTCAAGTGGATGGTGTGACGTCCGCCCTCACCCTGGCCCTCTCCCCCAAGGAGAGGGGATTACGATAGACGGCATTCAGTACTCGAAGGCGTTCTGGACTGTCGCGGTGCTTTGGCCAATTGCCTCCGAAGAAAAACTGCGCTTTATATGTGCTAAACGCGGGGAACGTTTCTCCCTCTCCCTGGGGGAGAGGGCCGGGGTGAGGGCGAGCGTTTTGGCAAACCAACTCTGAGACCGGCGCTCCGTCACCGTTTCAACTTCCGCATGAGCAACTGCGTCACATCACGCGCCGCCGGAACATTCGCGGACAGTGCCAGCGCCCAGTAGATCGATCCCGCCACGGTCAGCGGAAGGAACACGCCGCCCAGACGCGGTAACAAGGTGCCGTGGCCGTGTTGTCCATCCCACCAGCGGAAGATTCCGTACGCGGCGGCCCCCGCAACAATCGCCGCTGCGATCAGGATGAGCGCGTTTCGCTGCAAGCCGACGAAATCCAGCCGCGCGAGCTTGCGGCGCAGGGCGTAGAGGAGCAATCCCGTGTTGAACACCGCGCTGAGCGTGTTGGCGATGGCCAGCCCGGCTTCCCGGTGCCGATGCACAAGAACCATCGCGAAGCCGAGATTCAACAGCAGGCAGAACACGCTGATCTTCATCGGCGTCTTGGTGTCATTCAGCGCAAAGAAGGCGCGGGCCAGGATGTTGTTCACGGAAAACAAAACCAGACCCGGCGCAAAACACATCAAGGTCAGGGCGACGCGCTGGGTGGCGTCCGGGCCGAACTTTCCATGCTCGAACAGCAGGCGCACGATGGGTTCGGCCAGCGCGAAGGAAACCGCCGCCGCGATGAGATTGGTGAACGTGATGTAATTCATCCCTTGGTTCAGCGTCGCACGGAACTCGGGATACTTCTTTGCCGCCGCCAGCCCGGCCAACGCCGGCAGCAGGAACGTGGCGAGCGAGATGCCGAAGATGCCTTGCGGCAATTCCATCAGGCGCACCGCGACGTCGAACGTGGCGTTGATGGTCTTGGTGTCGTCCACGAGAAAGACGTAGCATTGCGTGACGAGCACGTTGATCTGGAACGCCGCCACGCCAATCGAGCCAGGAATCATCTTCTTCACCACCTCGCGCACTGTGGGATCGTTCCAGGGTGAGACCCAGTAAAACCGGTAGCCCTCGCCGTGCAGGCTGGGCAGTTGAAACACCATCTGCACGAACCCGGCGACCAACACCCCGATGGCCAGGCCAAAAATCTGTTGCTCCAGCGTCGCGCCCAGGCGCGGGGCGAGCAGCAACACGCTGGCGATCATCACCACGTTCAACATCACCGAGCCGAGCGCGGGAACGAAGAAATGGCCGCGCGCGTTCGCCATGCCGATGAACACCGCCGCCAGACAGACCAGCAGCATGTAGGGAAACATGAAGCGCAGCAGTTGCAGCATCAGCGAAGTTTCCGGCGTGAAAGTCCCCACGAGCAACGCGCCGGAAAGGCCCAGCAACGCCAGCACCGTGACCGCGCCCGCCGCCACGAGCAGCCCGGAAATGACCGCGTTGGCCGCGCGCCACATCGCGGCGTCGCCTTCCTGGACTTCCTTGTGCTTGAAGATGGGGATGAACGCCGCCGTGAGCGCGCCTTCGCCGAGCAGGCGGCGGAACAGGTTCGGCACCATGAACGCCAGCTTGAACGCGCTGGCCACCGGGCCCGTGCCCATGAACGACGCATACACGACCTCACGCACCAGCCCCAGCACGCGACTGGTCATGGTGGCGGCGGCCATGGCACCGGTGGATTTCAGCATCTGCGACATTGCGGGCCGGAGTCTAAGGACGGACGCCCGCGGGCCAAAGAGGAAAGTGGGGAGGGATGAAAATGGCTGCGTCAGAGGTGACGGTCGCTTCAGTGCTGTGGTTAGCCAACCTGCGCATTTCTCTTTCTTTTTTGTGCAATGGTCGCAAAAGCTTCGTTGGGATACTGCGGAATTTCTGCGTCTGTCGTCTGTAGCTTTTGATACCGTTTTTTTGGCACAAGCTTACCTCGATACCAGAATCGCTCGACCATCAGATAACCTGTTTCGTCCCAACCGCGCTGCAAACCTGTGAACTGGCCTTTAACCATCGGCATTTCTCCGAACAACTGTCCATTGTCGAACCACTGACGCCAGACGCCAGTGCCGTCTTGCATGGTAAACGAACCTATGAGTTCCCCGTCCGAACTCCATTGCCTCGACTCGCCGTGATAGACAAAACTCCCGTTCGCTCTGCGCTTGCCCCGAATCTCCGTAATCAATCGGCCATTCTTATGCCACTGCCGAACAATCCGAACATCTTCGCTATCTTCGGTGGTAACTTTTTCAATTTTTGGGAGCGACGGGTCTGGCATGGTGTCTAATCGCTTAACTATTTAGTTATGCAATGTCGGATTCATCGTCTCAGCATCCAGGTAAGCAAAGCCCGATAAGTGAACCAATCGCAATAAGGGGTCGAGGAAATATGAAACCGAAGATGCCTCCAGCTATCGCTCCCCATAAAGCAAATCGATCAAAGATCCGATCATAGCCAGAGACCATCCCGCTTGAATTGAGAATGAGAAAAAGGATCACAAATAGGACAGCCCCGGTCACTCCTCCAAAGAAAACGCCCGCGCAACGGTGCCCAAGACTGGGCGACTTCTTTGGGATAGCAGGCGATTCCTTTTCAGGTTGCATAACTAATTAGTTATATGGAATTGATTCCAAACTATTGGAATTATATGGCCCGAACATGGAATGGAGCTTTCCTGTTTCATCCCGGTCACGCGGCAAACTTTAGGTCTGCGGCCCAAACCGGTCAACGCCCAAAAGGTCCTTGCGGCCGGCCACCGCGCCCGGAGCGCGGCTGTGTCCCGCGCCGCGGGATCAGCCGCAGCACGGCCAACCGGCGTAAATGGCGCATCACAGGAAAGGCCACCTTGCTGCGGCTGGTCTGCGACACAGCCGCGCTCCTGAAGATTAAGCTTCCGTTCGCCGCGAGGCTGGTAGGGCGCGTCAGTCCCCGGCGCGCCGTCGTGGTGAACCCGAACGCTTTCGTTCCAGCCAACGGCTCACGTGGGATCCGGTCACGCCGTTGGAACAACAGACGCGGCGTAGGAGATTTTAACCACGGATGGACACGAATTAACACGGATGGAAAACGGTTTGACGCAAATTCCGCGAATTAGCGCTAATTCGTGAAATTCGCGTCAGCTTTCTGTCCCAATCCGTGCCCATCGGTGTTCATCCGTGGTTGAGGGTCCAGACTTGTTAGTGTGGTCATTTCCAAAACGGACAACGCACCCAGCGCTGCGGTTCGACTTCGATCAACTCCGGTGCCGTCTGACTGCATTCCGGTTTGGCGATGGGACAACGCGGCGCGAAACGGCAGCCAGCAGGGAAATTTCCGATGCGCGGCACGTTGCCGGGGATTGCCGTCAAACGCTTCGCTTCACCGTGCAGCTTTGGCACGCTGGCCATCAACGCTTTCGTGTAAGGATGCAGCGGACGCTGCAACAATTCCCGCGCGGGCGCGAGTTCCACGATCTGCCCCGCATACATCACCGCCACGCGATCCGCGATGTCGCCGACGATGCCGAGGTTGTGCGTGATGAGCAGGATCGCCATGCCGAGGCGTTGCTTGAGGTCGCGGAGCAAATCGAGAATCTGCGCTTGAATCGTCACGTCGAGCGCGGTGGTGGGTTCGTCGGCGACGAGCAGTTTGGGTTCGCTCGCCAACGCCATCGCGATCATCACGCGTTGTTGCATCCCGCCGGACATCTCGAAGGGGTAATTGTTCGCCCGCGATTCCGGCGCAGGGATGCCGACGAGTTTCAGCAGCCTGATGACTTCGGCGTCGTAAGAACCCCTCCCCCCGTCCCTCTCCCCATCGGATGGGGAGAGGGTGGCCGAAGGCCGGGTGAGGGGCCGGTGTAATTTGAGCGCTTCCTTGATCTGTGCGCCGACGCGAAAGACGGGATTCAACGACGCACTCGGGTCTTGAAAGACGTAGCTCACCACGCTGCCGCGAATGTTGCGCAACTCCGGCTCCGACATCTTTAGCACATCGTGGCCGTTGAGCAGAATTTCCCCCGCCGCATAGCGGGCCGGAGGCGTGGGGACGAGTCGGGCGATGGATTGCGCGGTGACACTTTTGCCGCAACCGCTTTCACCGACGAGGCAGACGGTTTCACCGGCGGCAAGCGAGAGCGAAACATCGTCCACGGCGCGGGCGCTGCCGTCGGGAGAGACAAAGTCGAGTTGCAGGTTTTTGATTTCGAGCAGGGCCATCGGCGCGTCGCGCCAGTGTCGGAAGTCGGTCGCGAAGTGTCACGCGTGGAGTTCAACCCGGTTTGGCACAAGCATGTGGGGCACCTCGCTCACGGAGCGCGGCTGTGTCGCAGACCAGCCGCAGCGCATGATGATTTCCACGCCGTTGCACAGTTCCAAGCTTTGGTCTTACGGAGTTGCTGCGGCTGGTGCTTTGCACACAGCCGCGCTCCTGCCAAATGGCTTGATGCCTCCGCGAACCACGGCTAGTTTGCGTGCCATGTTCGCGAAACAACTTTGTTTGCTGGCGCTCGCTGCCGTGGCGACCTCTTGTTCCTCCACCAAGGATTCATGTTGTCCGACTGAACCCAAAACCGATGTGAAGACGCTGAAAGATTTTCAACAAGCCGGGAAACCGTTCCAAAACCTCCTGCGCCTGCCGCAGTTTGAGACCACGCCCGAGGCCATCACCAAGACGACGGACCAGACGATGACCAACGCCAACGCGGCGTTGGATCGCATCGGCAAACTCGCGCAGAACCAGGTGACTTTCACCAACACCATCGGCGCGCTCGATGCCAACGCGGTGTTGATCGCCGAGGCGATGAACCGCATCTATCTCATCAAGGAGACCAGCACGAATGCGGTGCTGCGCGAGGCGGCGACCGAGGCGGTCAAGAAATTGCAGGAATGGGCCGTCGGGCTGGATTATCGCGAGGATGTGTATCGCGCGGTGAAGGCTTACGCGGACACGAACCCGCAGTTGAGCGGCGAGGAGGCGAAGTTGTTCACCGAGACGATGCGCGATTATCGCCGGGCGGGGCTCTCGTTGCCCAAGCCACAGCGCGATGAAGTCGAGAAGTTGCGCAAGGAGCTTTCCGCCGTCAGCACGGACTTTGAGAGCAACGTCACCAAGGCGCAGCAGACACTGAAGTTCACCAAGGCGGAACTGGACGGTGCGCCCGAGAGCCTGCTCACCGCGCCTGGCGTGAAGACCGGCGATGACGAATACAGCATCAAGGTCAACGTCACTTGGCAATATCTCGCGGTGATGGAGCACGTCAAAAGCGAGAAGGTCCGCCAGCAGTTGTTGATTGAGCAGAGCAGTCTGGCCAAGGCCGAGAACACGCCGCTCATCGAGAAGATTCTCGCGCTGCGCTATCAGATCGCGACCAAGCTGGGTTACCAGAACTGGGCGGATTATCAGCTCGAAGTGAAGATGGCGAAGAATGGCAAGACGGCCATCGAGTTCGAGGAAAAGCTGCGCGACGGTCTGCAGCCGAAGATGGAGGCGGAGCTGGCCGAGTTTCAAAAGTTGAAGATCGCCGAGACGGGCGATGCCGACGCGCGCATCAACATCTGGGACTGGCGTTATTATGCCGAGCAGTTGCGCAAGACGAAATACAACGTGGACAGCGAGCAGTTGCGGAATTTCTTCCCGTTGAGCAGCGCGCTCGACGGCATGTTCGCCATTTACCAACGCATCTTCGGGCTGAAGTTTGAGCGCGTCGAAGCGCCTTACAAGTGGGTGGATGACCTGCAACTTTGGGCGGTGAGTGACGCGCAAAGCGGCGAGCCGCTGGGTTTCTTCTATCTCGACATGTTTCCGCGCGAAGGCAAATACCATCACTTCGCGATGTTCCCGTTGATTGACGGCAAGCGGCTCGCGGACGGTTCGTATCAGCGCCCGGTCGTTTCGCTCGTGTGCAACTTCACGCCGCCGTCCGCGGACAAGCCGTCGCTGCTCGATCATGATTCGGTGGAAACCTTGTTCCACGAATTCGGCCACGCGATGCACGCCATCCTGACGCGCGCGAACTTTGTCCGTTTCTCCGGCACGAGCGTGCCGCGCGATTTTGTCGAAGCGCCGTCGCAGATGTTGGAGGCGTGGGTGTGGGACAAGAAGGTGCTGGATGGTTTTGCGGCGGATTATCGCGATCCGTCCAAGCGCATCCCGCCGGAGATTCTCGACCAGCTCAAAGCCGCGAAATACGCGACGTATGGCTGTCATTATCGCCGGCAGTTGTCGTTCGGCTTGATGGACCTCGTGTTGCACGACCAGATCACCGACCAGAACGCCGCCGAAGGTCTGCCGCTCTCGACCAAGATCATGAGCGACACGTTCCTGCCGTTGCCGGAGGGCACGGCGTTCCTCTGCTACTTCGGGCACTTCACCGGCTACGACGCGGGTTACTACGGTTACGCGTGGGCGGACGCCATCGCGGCGGACATGGCGACGGTGTTCGAGAGCGCGCCCGACGGTTATTTCGACATCGCCACCGGTCGCAAGATGCGCGACGAGATTTACGCCCAGGGCGATTCGCGGGACGTGAACGTGAGCATCGAGAAATTTCTCGGGCGGGCGCGCTCGATCGAGCCGTTCCTGAAAAAGATCGGCGCACAGGCGAAGTGACGGAAAACTTTAACCACGGATGGGCACAGATGAACACGGATAAGATTTTGACACAGAACGTGAAATTGGCGGCAGCCTTTCCCATCCGTGTTTATCCGTGTCCATCCGTGGTTGAAAATTTGGAATGAAAGAACTTCCCCACACGCACTCGTGCTTTGTCTGCGGTGAGTCAAACCCGCGCGGGCTTAAGCTGCGGTTTCACGCGGAGGGAAACGTGGTGACGGCGAAGTTCCGACCCTGCCCGGAACACATCGGTTTCAAAGGCGTGGTGCATGGTGGTATCACGGCGACGGTGCTGGATGAGATCATGGTCTGGGCGTGCGTGGTGGCGACGCGCAAGTTCGCCTTCTGCGCGGAGTTGAACGTGCGTTATCTCCAGCCGCTGATTCCCGACACGGAAGTCCTGGTCACGAGCGAATTGGTCGCGGACCGCAAGGGCCGCATCTTCGAGGCGAAGGCGGCCGTGTTGAACGCTGTTGGCGAACCGCTGGTGCAAGCCACCGGCAAATACATGCCGATCCGGTCGGCGGATGCTTCGCTGATGATGGCGGACTTCATCGGGGATGCGAGTTGGGTCTGCAAAGCTTGAACGGATCGCGAGCGGTCCCCGCTCGCAGCGTGTGATTATTCCGGCATCGTGATAATGGCTCGCGGCCTTCCCGGCTGCGACCCGCTGCGGACGGGGACCGTCCGCGCTCCGGGCGGTTTTCTCCTTTTGTGAAGGGGCTTTCATTGGCACAGTGCCGTGGTGGGCATCACCCTCCAGCAATTCAACGAAATGAACGCGCGCGTCAGCGGACGCAAGTCGCGGGCGGCGGCGGTTGTTGCTTTGCCGGTGGCGCGTTCCAGCCCGCACCAGATCATCCTTGGCCTTGACCCTTCGCTGCGCGGCACGGGTTATGGCGTGATTGAAGTCGCGAAGCCAAATCTCGTCGCGCTGGCCCACGGCACGATCTCCTGTCCGAAGGATTGGCCGCACTCGCGCTGTCTGGCGCACATTTCCCAGACGTTACGCGATGTGTTGCGCAAGTTCCAGCCGACCATTTGCGCGGTGGAAGGGCTGTTCTTCGCGCAAAACATCAAGACCGCCATCGTCATGGGCGAAGCGCGCGGGGCGGCGCTGGCGGTGCTCGGCGAAGCTGGTTTGGAGATTTACGAGATCGCGCCGCGCAAAGTGAAGCAAGCCATCGTCGGCTACGGCGCGGCGCAGAAGCTCGCGGTGGCCAAGATGGTGCAACGGATGTTGCAACTGACGGAGCTTCCGGCGGCAGACGCGGCGGATGCCTTGGCGCTCGCCTTGGCGCAGGCGCAGACGCAAGAGCGCAGCCGCTTCAGCCTGAGCGCCGCCAAACCGATTTAATTTTAACTTTCGCATGATTTCATTTCTTCACGGCAAGTTGGTGGATGCGTTGCCCACGCAGGTGACGGTGGATGTGAACGGCGTCGGTTACGACGCGCTGATTCCGTTGTCGTCGTTCGACAAGCTGCCGCAGCCGGGCGGCGAGGTGAAACTGCTCACGCATCTCGCGGTGCGCGAAGACGCGCATGTGCTCTACGGTTTCATGACGGTGGCGGAGCGGGAACTCTTTCGCATGTTGATCAACACGGTCAGCGGCATCGGACCAAAGATCGCCTTGAATGTGTTGAGCGGCATGAATCCCGTGGCGTTTCGCGGCGCGGTGGCCAGTGGTGATGTGAAATCGCTCTCGCAGATTTCCGGCGTGGGCAAGAAGACCGCCGAGCGCATCGTGGTGGAATTGCGCGACAAGGTTGGCGCGGCGGGCGCGTGGGAGGCGTCGAGCGCGGCGCGGGCGCTGTCGTCGTCCGATCAAAAGGTGAATGACGCGGTGCTGGCGTTGATGGCGCTGGGTTTCAAGCAGCCGGACGCGCATGAATCGGTGCGGGCGGCGCAGGCGGTGTTGGGCGAACAAGCCGGCGTGGAAGCTCTCGTGCGCGCGGCGCTCAAAAAAAGTTGAGGATGGAAACTGGGCCTGAATCCAACGCGCCGGCTGCCAGAACTCCCGCCAAGCCGAAGTCCGGCGTGGTCATTCCGCACAAAGCTAGGTGGCAGCAACGCCTGATTGCGCGATCCATCTGGCTTTTCGTGCAGGGCCTCAGCCTGACGATCCGTTTCCGGCTGGAGGATCGCTCGGGCCATTTCTCCGGGACAAAGACGGAGCCGATCATCTTCGCCATCTGGCACAACCGGCTCGGGCTGGCGTTGACGTTGTATGGAAAGTATGTCCGCCGACGGCAACCCGACCGGAAGCTGGCGGGGTTGATCAGCGCCAGTCGCGATGGCGGACTGCTGGCGTGTCTCGTGGAAATGTTCAAGATGCAGCCGGTGCGCGGTTCATCATCGCGGCGCGGCGCGCAGGCGTTGCGCGAACTGGTCGGTTGGGGCGAGCGCGGTTACGATCTCGCCATCACTCCCGACGGGCCGCGCGGCCCTTGTTACACCGTGCGGGACGGGGTGATCGCCGCCGCGCAACTCACGGGTTTGCCCATCGTGCCCGCGGCGTACCGGTTGAACTGGAAAATCCGGCTCAAGAGCTGGGATCGTTTTCAAATCCCGTTGCCGTTCGCGCGGTGCGATGTCGTCACGGGCCGCGTGTTCCGCGTGCCCAGCGAAGCGACCGAAGCCGACCGCGAAACCTTGCGGCAGCAGCTCGAAGCGGAGCTGCGCGCCATCACGCAGGATTGATCCATCGGATGAACATGGATAAAAAATTCTGACCGTGCCCGCCAGTCTGCTGACGCTCAATGCTACAGCGGGAAAATTGGGCGAACCGGTGGTTTTCACCGGCGCTTGTGATACTTCCGCCGCGCCGCAGGCCATCACCGATATCCGGTTCGCAGACTGCAATCCCGAGGGAATCTGCTTTTTTGACTTCGGCCCCCGGGCGGATTTTCTGATCGTCAGCGATGACGGCACCCGCAAGATCAATGGCAAGGAGTGCAAGAAGCCCAGCGCCAGTTTCACGCGTATCGCTACGCGCCCTGAAACAGACTTGGTTTCAGCCACTGCTCCTCTAACATTTCCCCATGCGAATTTTGGGATTGGACCACGGCACGCGGCGCGTCGGTGTGGCGGTGAGCGATGAGATGCACCTGATCGCGCTGCCCCTCGAATACATTCCGCCCGAGCCGTTCGCGGCTTTCCTCGCGCGGCTGAAGGAAATCCTGCGTGAAAAGGAAATTGAACTCATCCTCATCGGCATGCCGCGCAACATGGACGGCAGTTACGGCCCGGCGGCGCTCAAGGTGCAGGAGTTTGCCGCCGCCTTGAAGGATGCGGTGACGGTGCCGCTCAAGTTGTGGGATGAGCGCTTGACCACGACGCAGGCGCAAAAGTTTTTGATCCAGGGCGGCATGCGGCGCGACCAGCGCAAGGAGAAGGTGGACCAGACGGCGGCCGCGATCTTGTTGCAGAGCTACCTCGACTCGCGCGCACTTTAATTTTCAACCACGGATGAACACAGATAAACACGGATTAAGTTCAGGGCGATGCGATCGTCCGCCCATCTGTGTCCATCCGTGTTCATCTGTGGTTTAATTTTTCCCGTGGAAGCGCTCAAATTCAAACTCACCATCGCCTACGACGGCACGGCGTATCAGGGCTGGCAGTGGCAGAAGACCGGCACGGGCGTGCAGGAATTGCTCGAAGCGTCGCTCGCCAAACTCTTCCCCAGCAAGCCGCGATTGACCAGTTCCAGCCGGACGGACACGGGGGTTCACGCGCTGGGCATGGTGGCACACCTGGAACTGCGGCGCGCAGAATTCAAGATGCCGGAACGCCAGTTGGCGCTCGCCATCAACTCCGGTCTGCCGGACGACATCCGGGTGCTGACGGCACGGCAAGTCCCGCAGAAATTTCACGCGCGCTTCGATGCCTCGGGCAAGCAGTATCGTTACTACGTGTGGAGTCATCCGGCGCTGAATCCCTTGTTGCGCACGCAAGCGTGGCATGTGCCGCGTCCGCTCGATCTCAAAGTCATGCGCGCGGCGGCGAAACTATTTGTCGGACGACATGACTTCCGCTCGTTCACGGCGAATCGCGGCGATGAACTGGAGGACGCGGTGCGGACGTTGACGCGGTGCGACATCAAACGCAGCGGGGCGTTGCTGACGTTCACCATCGAAGGTGAAGGATTTCTCTACAAGATGTGTCGCGGCATCGTGGGCACGTTGGTGCAGATCGGCTACGGACGGTTTCCGGCGACGGAGGTGAAAACAATGCTCGCGCATAAAGATCGGCGTGTGGCAGGGATGAACGCTCCGGCGCACGGGCTGGTGTTGTGGAAAGTGTTTTACTCAGGCAAGAGCAGGAGACGACGTGAGGAGTCGCAAACTTCTGCAAAACCACTGAAAACTGATTCTGAAAGTTAGAGCCTCGTCACCTCGTCTCCTACAAATGAACATTGTTCTCGTCCAGCCGGAGATTCCGCCGAACACGGGCAACGTGGCACGGTTGTGCGCGGCGACGCGGACGACGTTGCATCTCATCGAGCCGTTCGGCTTCAAGCTGGACGACACGACGTTGAAGCGCGCCGGGATGGATTATTGGCAGCACGTGACATGGCAACGCTGGGCGAATTGGATGGCGTTCATGGCGAAACTTCCGGCGGAAGCGCGACTGTGGTTCATTGAGTCGGACGGCCCGCAGCTTTACTCGGAGGCAAAGTTTTCGGCGAACGATTACCTGGTGTTTGGGCGCGAGACGGCGGGTTTGCCGAAACAACTGTTGGAACAGAATCGCGCGCGCTGGCTGCGCATCCCGATGTTCAATTCCGAGGCGCGCTCGTTGAATCTCTCGAACTGCGTGGCGCTGGTTTTGTTTGAAGCGCTGCGCCAGCAGGGATTTGTCGGCGGCGAATAGTTGGTTTGTTCACAACTCATCTTCCCGTTCCGCGTAGAACAGTTGATGCGCGCGGTCGTAATCCGCTTCGAGCACAAACACCTTGGCGAGCCGGCTCAAGTCGCCGTCGTCCGGCGCGTCGGCCTCCACGAATTCCTGCGTCGCGGCGATGCCGTTTTTTTCCAGCATCATCACGAGCATCTCGGTGTTGATGACCGGGCCGGTATAAAACAATTTCACACGGAGAATTAACCACGCACCGGCACACATGAACATGCGAATCTTTCCTTGGCTTTCGGTGTGAATAGTGCGCTAGCGTGGGCGTCAGTGCTTTCGTTCGAATGAAGAAAACAAATCCAGCGTTCACGTTGATCGAGTTGCTCGTGGTCATCGCCATCATCGCGATTCTGGCGAGCATGTTGTTGCCCGCTTTAAGCAAGGCGAAGGAGCGGGCGTTGACCGCGCAATGCGGGAATCAGTTGCGGCAACTGGGACTCGCCATGCAGATGTACGGTGACGACGAGAACGGTCTTCTGCCGCAGGCCAATGGCGTCGTGGCGTGGACGAACACCGCCCCGGCCCCGTGGAGCCGGCCGCTGGTGGATTATTACAAGACGACGAACGTAATGCGGTGCCCTTCGATGAGCCGGTTCTATGCACACTCGCCGTTCTCCTATTTCCTCGGCAGCCGGGCGGTATGGGTGACTGACAGTGCGGCTGGCGCCTTGAAGGTGTCGCGCATCCGGCTGGCCAGTCAATACATCCTTTCCGGCGACACGAACTGGGCGTTCGATCCGGCGGACGCCGACCCGGACAACTATACGCAAGACACGTTGTTCGCGTTCATTTCACCGGCGCATCTCGGTTCGGTCAACATTCTCTTCGCCGACGGGCATGTGCGGAACTACAAGAAGTTCACGCCGGGCGAAATGACTTACGCGTTCGATCAGCCTGGTATCAACTTTTGACTTTGGCCGGCGGGGAGTCTTTCCCTCCGGCAGCGGTTTCCGGTTTTTGCGGGACCAATACCAGGCAGCCGATGAGCACCGCGCCCAAGGCCAGGGCCGCCAGACTTACGTAGAGGAATTTCACATCAGGCCGGAACTGGAATTCCACCTGATGGTCGCCGGCGGGCACTTCCACGCCACGCATGAGATAATTGCAGCGCAGTAACTTTGCCGGCTGCCCGTCAATCGTCACCTGCCAGTTGGGATCGTAACGGTCATTCAACAACAGCACATTCGGCGCGGTGCTCCTGGTTTTGAGGACGATTTCTTTTGGTTTGTAGCTCACGTATTCCACCGTGCCAGGTGCGGCGTTGGGGTCCGGCTTGGTGGCGATGGGTTCGGCGAGCAACACTTGCTGCGCCGGATCAAAACTGGCACGGGTCAGCACTTCCAGCGTGGCAAGGTCGTTGGTGTTGAGCGAATCGAAGGGCAACGACCAGTTGGGTGGGTAGGCTTTGCGGATGGAATCAACCCAGCCTTGCACCCGGTTGGTTTCGTAGGGAACGGCTTCCCAGTACGCGTATAGCTTGGCGCGCGGCAAAGCTCCGGTGAATTCGACGATGGCGTAACGGCCGTTTTCGTTGGTGCGGATGAGAATCGGGCCGCCGCGCCGGTCTTGATAAAAATCAAACATGACGCGGGGCACAAATCGCTTTTGCTCGGCATCGAAGCCTTGGTTCAACAATCCCAGCATCGGGGCCGCGCAGGCGATGTAGCGGGTATTGGTCAGTTGCCAGCGGCGGGCAATGTTGTGGATCGTGTTGGCGCTGTACAGTTGAAACGCCTGTTCAAACACATCGTAGTCGAGTGGGCGACGTGGCATCTGCACGACGTTGATGGTTTGGATGTTGTAATACGGGAACAGGTGTTGGGTCCACTCACTGCCATAAACGGACTGGAACACATCTTCCATTTCCAGCAGGCGCGGATCGAGCTGGAAGGCGCGCAGGAGGTGCGACGGGATATTGCTGACGCGATGTTCGAAAGGTTTATCCCGGAGGAAATCGAAGACCGGATTCTGCGCGGCTTCGACGTAACGCCCGGTCCAATTCTGGGCGATGACCCAAGGCCGGTTTTGCCAGCCAAGATCAACGACCACGAGCAGGCCAAGAATGATGCCTGCTACCCGCGCACGTTTGCCCGCAAAACCACCACTGACCAAAACCGCCAGCGTTGCCACGGATGCCGCCAAGAAGCCGAACGCCCAGCCGCATTGTTTCAAGCTGAAGCTGATGGTTGCCGCCGCCGCATCGGCCGCGGCGACGGGATCGGGACGGCCACCTTGCTGGAGCGTGGCACATTGATTGAGGTCGGCCACGTAGGCTTCCACCTGGCCGCGCAGGCCGTGGTAAACAAACCACGCGAGCACGGCGAGAGTGAGGGCGATGAACGTGCCGCGCACCCAGTTCTTGTCGAAGCCGGTGGTTTGTTTCCACCAGAAGCGGAACTGTTCGCCGATGCCTTTTGTCGTCGCCGTGGCGCGTTCCAGATAAAGCGTCGTCAGGCCGTGCAAGCCGTAGCCGAACACAATGATGAGCGCCCACTCCAGCACGTGCATGAACTTGGCTGGATTGCGGATGGTGGAGGCATACGGCAGCGCGTAAAAGAATTGGTAGAACGGTGCGTAACGACCAAACATCAACGCGCCCGAAAGTGCCATCACGCCCAGCCAGAACCACAGCATCTTTCGTTGAGCATATGTGAAGAACGATTTTTCTTTGCGGAAGGATTGGACGATGGCCCACGCTGCCACGAGTAATACGAGAACGCCCGCATATCCACTCCCCCCGCCATAGCGCAATGGGCCACCAGGTACGGATCCTTTACGGTCTGATTTGAGATATGCATCCCAAGCCGCATCACGACCGACAAATCCCCAATAAGTGCCTGCGGCATGAGACTTTTGCATGTCCTCGGGCAGATACATCGGGGTATCCATGCGGAAACCGAACAGTCCTGGCACCAATATCCCCAAAGCCTCACGTTTAGGCGTACTCCATTGGGTCGCTTCGTTCCAACGCATGGCCTTGGTTTTGTCATCTTGAGACATACCAACCACGCCTTTGATTTGCGTGCTGACGAGCACATTTAAGGTTGTTGCGGCAATTATGACTGCACAAAACGCCACCAAACCCAAACGAACCAAACCAGTGGTAATGCGAGAAATCAATGAGGTTTCCCCAAGAATAGCCTGCCCGAGGACAAAGCATGCTACCGCCATGCTGAACAGAGCGCCGATATCATACGCTTCCATGACGCCAAGCCCTACAGCCAATCCAGCAAGCACAACGCGCCACCAACGGTGTGGTGAAGAGGTGTCGGCCAAGAAGCCGACCGCAATAAAACTCAGTCCGAACGCGATGGGTTGGGAGCAAACCCCCCAGCATGACGTGGCAAAAAAATCTCCATTTAGCGCGGCGGCAAACGCCCCAAGCCAACATGCAATCCGCGAGAAACGGAGTTGTTGAAAACAAAAAAATGCCCCCGCTCCGACAAACACAAGTGAGAAGGGGGCGTAAAACTTTGAAAACGCGAGCGGCCCCAGCAGCCAGAACAGTGCGCCGCTAAAATTCGGTGGCAGCGCGCCGCCGTTGGTGCCGATCCAGTTCAGATCCTGCCACATTCCACCAAACGATCCGGGGGTGCGGATGAAGCCGGCACTGATGGCGCCCAGCGGGCCGTCGTTGGAAAAAACCGTATAGTCAGGAGCAAATCCGCGGACGAAAAGAAGGCCCACAATGGGAATCAAAATAATGAACACCGACCAGTGTTTTTTGAGCAGGCCGGATGGTGAACTTGGCTTGGAATTCATGGCAGTTGTTCAGGGACACGCTTCGAAAGCGGAATTGGCGAAAAGATAGGCAATGCTTTCCCGACATGCCAGCAGTAAAGACCCGCACCACGATTCGGCAAACTTTCACCGAGTGGAACGATTGACTGAGTCTAAGCCTGTCGCTAGCGTTTGTTCGCGCAGGAAGGCAAAACGATCAAGCATGACTCGAAATCCAGAAAGCACCGCAAAACTGTGGCTGACAAATCCAGGCGTGGCTGCATTGTTATCGGAGTTACGGCAAACTCTTGCCGGTTGCCAGACCGTCCTGGATGTCGGGTGTGGTGATGCTTCTCCACTTCGATATTTGAGGTTGGCAAAATTGACCGGGCTGGATGGCTATGCACCTTCCCTCCGGAAAGCCTTGCAAGCGCAGACCCATGACGAGTTTCAACAAGGTGATGTCAGAGAGGTTGGTCGTTTGTTGGCGGGACGACGATTTGATGCCGTTATAGCCCTGGACGTCATCGAACACCTAACGAAAGAGGATGGCCGGAAAATGTTGGCCGGGATGGAGAGTCTCGCAACCAAGCGGGTAGTAATTTTTACCCCGAATGGTTTTATTCCTCAGCGCAGTCAGAATGGGGATTTGCAAGAGCATCTATCGGGTTGGGAGCCGGAAGAAATGCGCCAGTTGGGTTACAAAGTTTTAGGCATGCACGGGCCAAAGTCGATGCGGGGTGAATATGCGCGGCTCAAACACCGGCCGCGAGCCATAGCCGGGTTGGTTTCACTAGCAGCCCATTATTTACGCACCCGAGCTCATCCGGAAAGCGCATTCTCTATTTTCTGCGTAAAACAAGTGGGAGGCTAGATAGCTTTGCGCTCTAGTCTGCAGAATTAACCAGACAACCCATGCTGATTGGCCTCGAAGTCTTACGCTTAACGGCTATCCGCAGGCTTGGAAAGTTCGGGCTTACAAGTTTCGAATGCCGCGATTTCCGCCCCCCAATCGAAACCAGGTGATTCCAAGGTGGCGATCATATGTGTCGCGATCGCGGGGGTCGGCACCCACAGCCGATACCGGCGGCCAATCAGGGCCTGGCGCCAAAAATAGTACCAAGCCAACAAAATGCTACCGGCCCAGAAACGATTTGCGATGGACCATTGTAGCAACTTTACGGGGTTGAACATCCGTTTCTTCGTGAGCGCCATCCACATGGCCAGATCGAAATTAACGTTCCCTTGAAAGGTCAGAAAGACCCGTTGCAATTCGAACAATACCTGACGTTTCGCCAGAATAGTGTGGGTGTTGCTGAGGCGCGAACGCCAGACCTGATTTCCGACTACTCGCTGCTTCGCGTGAAACGCGTGCAAATCTGTGCTGTAGAAATCAGGGTGATCATATGGAGAAACAAAATCGGCGTCTGGGTTTGAGCGCAAAAAATCAACCGCCAGCTTAAATTGATCTGGAAGATAAAAATAATCATCCTCGGCCCAGAGCACCAATTCGGCATCGGTTTGTTCCAGCAAGATACGAGACTGTTCGTGCAGGGTTGTGCCCGGAGGCACGCCGGGGTATTTAACAAACACCAGATCTTCTGCGGGCCAATGCTTTCGAAACAATTCTTCATAACATGGCGGGCAATCATTAAGCAGCACCCACATCTTGGTGCGTAAGTCTCCCAAAGAAGCCTTGAACGAACGGAGGCATAGTTCCACGAGCCGGAATTTGTCTTCGGCGTAAACCCGGGGCTTGTTTGCAGACGGTTTGGGGTAAACCCGATACGCCACGGCTAAATCATACCGAAATTGGCTCATGGTGGAGAAATGTTTGCTGCCGATGGGAAGCTGGCCTCCCGCCCGTAATGCTCCCGGTACCATTTCACAGTTTGGTCCAAGCCGCTTGTAATGGTATGGCGAGTTTCCCAACCCAATATCCGGCGTTCCATCTCGGGGAAATAAGGTTCATCAACTCTTTCATCGCGATTTTCATTCAAGATTTCCGGTTCGAGTTCCGGTTTGCCAGCGGCTTTGGCGATGGCTTTAACCATTTCAAGCACACTGGTGCTGGTGCCTGTCGCAATTCGAAACAAACCGCCTGCCGGGACGCCAACTCTTTGGTGCTCGCCAATCTTCAGATACGCGGCAACCGCGTCTTCAATATAAACATAATCTCGGCGCAATAACCCATTGCTGCGAATGATGGGAACTTCGCCCCGAAGGATTGCACGAACAGTGCCAGGCACCAATCGAGACCAGTTTAAATCGCCACCCCCATAAAGATTGTCCGACCTGACCAATACTGTTGAAATGCCAAAAGTATCGCCATATGACTTCGTGACGAGTTCCGCCGCCGCCTTGGAAGTCATGTAAGGGTGCAGTTTCCGTTGGCGATCGGGCTGAAAGCAGTCTTCAACCTCCCGGCTAGATGCGATAATAGTCAATGGAGCGACCGAGGCCTTGCGACTTGCCTCGAGAACAGTGTAAACGCCCCGCAGATTGGTCTCAAAAACCGCATAAGGGGAAATTCCCTGCCCGGTGTTGATATTATTGGCTGCCAGATGGTAAATCGTTTCAATGCGAGCATCCGCAATCAACCGACTAATCCCGGATAAATCTGTAACATCGCCTGATACTAGTGAGACGGAGGCTGGAAAGACGTGCGAACTCGGGCCAGCCTTCCCAGCCCGAATCAATGCATGGACTTCACTGCCGCGATCAGCCAGAGCCTGAACCAGCCACCGGCCCACAAAGCCATCGGCCCCCGTTACCAGCACCCGGCGGTTTTGCCATGCCTCACGTTCCCGTTGTGCAGACTCGGTCACGCTGCCTATCCTATAAAGAGTAGGCTAAATCTTCAAACGAGCGTTCCAAGTATCGTTCGTAGTTGGAAGCATCCACCACATGCAGCCTGGGCAGATCGAATACCAATTTGCAGCCGCGCTTGATCAGATCAACTTCATCCCGAATGACCTCCTTGCGAAAGTGCCAAATCAGGACGAACAGGTATTCGGGCTTCAGATCACGCAGTTTTTGATGTGAAATGATGGGGATCCGTGTTCCGGGGGTTACCAGACCGTCTTTCTCCGGGTTGCGATCACCAATGGCCACAATATCGTCGCTTTTGATGTCGCAATAATTCAGGACAATGTTTCCTTTGGTCGAAGCGCCATAGCCATAAACCTTCTTTCCGGCCGCGCGCATGGTTTGGAAGAAACCACGAACGTCATC
Source organism: uncultured Bifidobacterium sp. (assembly GCA_964594985.1). Taxonomy (GTDB): domain Bacteria; phylum Verrucomicrobiota; class Verrucomicrobiia; order Limisphaerales; family JADLHS01; genus JADLHS01. The sequence continues at coordinate 28,055 of CAZQNQ010000002.1, read as the reverse complement.
GCGATGCGTCAGGATGCGGTTGCGCATGCGGACAAAGGGTTCATCTGTTTCCAAAATCGCTTCGTCATCCAACAGCTTTTGAAGCTTGGCGGTCTGCGGTTGATGTGGCCCGTCGGCACGACCGGCGATGATGTAGAAACTGCCGCCGTTCATGTCATTGAATGAAACATCCAGGATCTTCAGCCCCGTTTTTTTCATCATCCAATCCATGTGACGCAGACCAATGTAGGTGACGTGCTCGTGGCAGATTTGATCGTAGGTCAATTGTTTGAGCAGCAAGGGGAGATAAGACAACTCCAGCGCCCAGATGCCGTCTTGGGTCAGCAGTGCGCGAATGTCCCGCATGAAACTCAGCGGATCATCGAGATCGTAGAACATCGCGATGGAGGTGATGATTTTGCAGGACTTGTCACTGATCAAGGTGCGAGCCCCTTTTTCGGAGAAAAAGTCATATACCACCCGGATGTCGGATTGATAATTATGGGAAAACTTTTTGGCTGAGGGGTCCATGCCGATCCGAGTCAAACCGGCTTTGGCTCCGTAGGCATTGAGTAATGTCCCATCATTACAACCGATATCTAAGACGATTTCGCCGGGTTTTGGTTGGGCGATTTCTACCAAGTCCCGGACTTTACCTTCAAGATGAGATACCATGGTCGGGCTGATGGAAGAATAATAGCCGTATGTGGTGCCATACATTTCACTCAATTCTGCCGTGTGCAGCAACTGCACCAACCCACAGGCACCCGGCTTGGCTTCTACGTCACAACGAACCAGATCAAGCGGGGCAGGAGTGGGGTTGGGGCTTTCCGGGCGAGGGAACACGCCGCTTAATGGCTGGCTGCCAAGGTCAATGATGCGTTTGAGATGCGGATTTCCGCAGATGCGGCAATGCGTCCAGGTTTTGAGTGGCATAAAATTGTCGGGCTCGGTTTAAGGTGGGTCAAGGTTGCTGATGAGTGGCCAAAAAATTGCGATACCAAGCGATCGTTTCCTGCAAGCCTTCTTTCAATGGGTATTCAGCCTGCCATTTCAAAATGCGCTGGGCTTTGTCGGTGTTGAGGTATTGCTCCCGAATTTCACCAGGAGCGTGGTTCAGCACCTCGGGTTGCAGATGCTGGCATTGCATCAATTCTTGCAGGGCCGCCACGATTTCCAACACGGTGGCGGGTTGCTCCAGGCTGAAGTTGAAAGCCTGCCCCGCAACCTTTGTCTCCAGCAAACACTCGGCCGCCCGCAGATAGCAACGGCTGACATCTTTCACATAAACGTAATCACGCACGAACTTGCCATCACTGCGGATGACCGGGCGCTCATCGTTCAGAAAGCACCGGATTGTGTAAGGAATGATCCGGCTCCAGTTTAAATCTCCACCGCCATAGATATTGCCGCACCGCAAGATAACCACCGGCAAGCCATAGGTGTGATGATAGGTTTGGGTCAATAAATCCGCACAACTCTTGGAAACTTCGTAAGGATGTTTGCCTTGCAATGCCATCTCTTCGCGATATGGCAGATTGGCATGTTCGCCGTAAGCCTTATCGCTTGAGGCGATCACCACCCGTTTTACCAGTTTGGAATGAATGCGGCATACTTCCAGAAGGTTGTATGTGCCGCGGATGTTGGCCTCAAATGTGGGCAATGGCCAACGGTGCGCCACGCTCACGATGGGTTGTGCGGCCAGATGAAAGACGGTATCGATTTCGTGCTCATTAATGGCGCGCTCCAGGCTGGCGAAGTCCTCGATATTCCCCTGCACGAGCGAAGTCCGGCGGTAATCACCGGAACGGAAGAACTCAGATTGCGGATCGGGATCACGAACGAGGGCCACCACGCGAGCCCCGGCGGCGAGCAAATCCTTCACGAGCCAACCGCCAACCATACCGGTGGCGCCAGTGACGAAGACCCGGCGATTGCGCCAAAATTCAGAAGGCAGGGGAGCAGATTTCATTGCCAGGTTTTCCACGGAGCACGCCCGGATTTCCAGAGATTATTGAGTAACTCGTATTCGTATGGGGTGTCCATATGATGCCAATAACCATCGTGTTTGTAGATCATCAATTCGCCATCAGCAGCCATGCGTTGCAAAGGTTCACGTTCTAAAATCAGCGACTCTTGTTCATTCAAATACTTGGTGAAAACGGAGGAATCAAAAATGAAGAATCCGCTATTCAAATAATTGCCGCTGAATTCGGGCTTTTCGCTGAATTTGGTGATGCGATTGCCTTCGATGGACAGCTCACCAAAGCGTCCCGGCGGGCGCGCCCCAGTCAGCGTGGCAAGTTTACCATGATTCTTGTGGAATGCAGCGAGTGCTTTCACATCGACATTGGCCACGCCATCCCCATAAGTCACGGCAAAGACCCCGTTGCCCTCGAGGTGTTTTCGGGCGCGCCAGATGCGGGCGCCAGTCATGGCATCTTCTCCGGTATCAACGCAGGTGATCCGCCAGGGTTCGCTGGTTTGACCATGAAACGTGATGCGGTCCGAGTCATTACGTTCCATGTGGATCGTAATGTCGTTGGTGAATGCGGCGAAATTCAGGAAAAAATCGCGAATATAATCACCTTTGTATCCGAGCAGTAACACGAAGTCGTTGAAACCATGGGAGCTGTACATCTTCATGATGTGCCAGAGGATTGGCCGCCCTCCAATCAATGCCATCGGCTTGGGAATGACATCGCTAACTTCGCGAAATCGAGTGCCTTTGCCTCCGCACAGGATTGCAACTTTCATCTTGGGAGCATAGCCAACCCGCCAGAAGTGGCGCAATACAACAATCGCCTGTTCAATAGATAGGGCTCTGGTTCTTGCTGTCGGAATCTTATCTTTCCGAAATTTTCGGCGGCCCCATCCGGAGCATCCGTAACACTTCATCCCACCGATTTAACCGGAGCCGCATAAATCGCAACATCCAAAAATCGCTGCGCTTGCGCATTTTTTTTATATGTGTGCGTTGGCCGAGCACATGAAAACGCAACCGCCAACAATCGTAGATGGCATCCAGATATGCAGTTTTGACAAACGACCAGCGACGGACGATCACCATCGCTACGACCGCCTCCACTGCCAACAGCAGCAACTGCAATAATAAGAGCACGAACAATATGTGCTGCGAATTTTTCAACAGTGTTAGCAGGCAATTCCGATTGGCATAAAAACGCTTCTTATCACTTGTGCAAAATTCCAACGTTTGTTCCACCCCTGCGGGATTCACTTGCGCTGCGCCCCGATGGTGCATTCGGGCGGTTGAAATTGTTTGTGCCCTACTGCCCGATATCCACAGCCGCCATGATAAATCATATTCTTCGGCATACATGAAAAATTCCGGGTCAAACCCCCCTAGGCTTAAAAACCGATTGCGTTGGATAAGGTATCCACAGCCTTCCGGCATCAACACCTCGCGATTATGATTTGTTTCAAAACGCGCCGTGGGAAGACCGAAGCAATCAAATCCCTGCGCTCCTGCTGATTGAAACGAATCATCCGCGTAATTCAACACCAGCGGATTGGCTGCCTCGATACCGTTATGCTCACATTCTGATAACAGGTTTTCCATGCAGCGCGGCTCCAGCCAGGCATCATTGTTCAAGAAAAAGAGGTACTTTCCGCGGGCTTGTTCAGATGGGATATTGTTGCCTGCCGCAAAACCCAGGTTGCCACCATTGTTTACGACCCGCCCGTTGCCCCAGCCGGACATCAATTCTTCCGCAAGCTGCCGGGAACCATCGGGGGAATTGTTATCCGCAACGATGACCTCCAAAGTCTTGAAAATCGTTTGATTCTCTATCGAATCCAAACATTTCTTCAACCAGCGCTGACCATTGTAATTCAGCACAATGATGGTCGCCCGAAATTCAGGCTCAGGTTTAGATTGTTCAAAACTAGTTCCCATTTAAAAAATAAAGGGCCAATCGAGGATCAGTGACACGTTTCTTGAAGCCTTCATCGAAGGCATTAAGAAATAGTGTAATATCAACTGCTGCCCAACCAACGCAGCCATCGGAGCGCAAAGCGGCAAAGTCAGTGCGCCAAAGAACCGGCTAGTTGCGGATTTTCCATGAAGGCATAACACAGCAGATGGCAGGTGGTCATGTGCGTGTCCTCGACCCAGCCATAGTGTGCGTCTGGAGTCACTAACACATGATCGGCGATTTCTGCCAATCGCCCGCGCTTCCCGCCCACCAAGGCCACGGTAACCAAGTGGTGTTGCCTGGCCCATTCAAAAACTTTCACACAATTGGGAGAATTCCCGCTGCCGCTTAACGCCATCACTAGGTTGCCGGGGCGGGCGAGATTGGCCATCTGCCGCTAAAAAAACATCCTCATACGCATAGTCGTTACTGATGGCGGTCATCAAAGGGACGCTGTCGTTCAAGCAGACGACGCGGAATCGACGTCGCAGTTTGTCCGGCGCGCCTTTGCCAAGATCGGTGGCGAAATGGGAAGCGTTGGCCGCGCTGCCGCCATTGCCAAACACAAGGACTTGTCGGTCTTCCTGTAACGCCTTGACCAGCAGCCGGACGATTTGCTCCGCCTTATCGAGTTGAATGGAGCGGACCGCCGCCTCTTGTAAACGCTTATATTCTTCGCGCCACGCTTGCATGTTGTGAGATTCAATCCCATCCCCCCGACGCTGGCAAGCCATCATCCTTGGCCGTGGCGGCTCAGAATCAGGTTGCGCGAGGCGACCTTTTTTCGGATACTCTTAACATGACGTTCGCGACTAAGCAGTTAGTGAGCGTTGGTTTGGCGCGCTTAGCTCAGTGGTAGAGCATTACCTTCACACGGTAGGGGTCGCAGGTTCGAAACCTGCAGCGCGCACCATCTGATTTTTCGTGTCAGGAAAGGTCAAAACAAGACATCCCCCTGTAATTACAATGTTGTCCACGTAGTCACCTTCGACCCTCTTGTGGATTAAGTAACTGGCCTGTATAAAGTATCTCAGTAAGAAACCCAATGCTCCGCCGGGTTTAGCAAAAATTCTTCAATCGGAATACCCTGCCCGCCGACCAGCAATTGCCGTTTGGGTTTGGCGTATTGTGCAAAGGCTGCCATGCCGGGAAGCGTTTCCGCCCGGCGTCCGCTTTTGACTTCAATCGCCACAACGGTTTTTCCCTGCTGCAATACGAAATCCACTTCATGGTTTCGCTCCCGCCAGTAGGTAACGCTTATGTCCGTGCCGAAACTCGAATTGACCAGATGAGCGCCGACGCAGGATTCAACCAGCCGTCCCCAATAATCCCCATCCGCCCTGGCTTCGGCCACCGAGCGGTGATCTTGAGCCGTCATCAAGGCCGTATTCAGCACCTGCAATTTCGGGCTGGAGCCGCGCTGCCGTACCTGCCCATGCGAATACTTGGAAAGCCCCGCCAGCATCCCTGCTCCGTGCAGCAGGTCCAGATAATGGGCCAGCGTGGTCGTGTTGCCCGCATCGGCCAGTTGGCCGATCATTTTCTGGTAAGAAAGGATTTGACCCGAATACGCGCAACCAAGCTGGAACAACCGACGCAGCAGCGCGGGCTTATCCACGCGCGTGAGCAAAAGAATGTCGCGGGAGATTGTTGTCTCGACGAGCGAGTCCAAAATGTAGCGCCGCCACCGCGTCGGGTCTTCGATCAACTCCGCCGCGCCGGGATATGCCCCGTAAAAAACATATTGCTCCAAGGTCCATCCGAACGCCTCGTGCATTTCGGAAAACGACCAGTGCGGCACGGCAATGATTTCAAACCGCCCCGCCAAGCTCTCGGATAAACCGCTTTGGATGAGCAGCGGCGAAGAACCCAGCAAAACTACTTTCACCGGAAACTTGGAATGCGTATCCGCATCCCAGAGCAATTTGACCACGCTCGACCAGTCCGCCACTTTTTGAATCTCGTCTATGACCAGCAGCGCTCCCGTCGCCTTCGCCTTGAGCCGCGCAATGTCCCATTGCTGCTCCAGCCAGGCGCGGTCGCGCAATGTCGGCTCGTCAGCCGAGGCATAATGGGCCGGTATTTTGAGGGCTTCCATGACCTGCCGGACCAGCGTTGTCTTGCCGACCTGCCGGGGGCCGACCAGCACCTGAACGAACTTGCGCCGTTCATTGAGGCGTCCCAGCAGCGTTTTATGGAGGGTTTTTCGGATCATTACAAATTACTCAATATGCTGAGTATTTTTACTCAAAGCTTTGAGGGAAATCAAGCGGCCTTGGAAAGCGCTGTTTCATTGGGCTTTGCTGATGGTTTTCTGAGTATGCCCCGGCAACTTCTCCCACGCCGCGACCAGTCGCGTCAGGTCTGGACTCGTCCTGTCAGAACTTTGTGTGTCCAGTTGCGTGTATGAGTATGATGAGGTGTGCGGAACGCTGATTTTTTGGCGGGTTGCGAGAATTTAACCCGAACTCCGAAGTCGCCGACCGCAAAACGGCGCGGGCGGAAAGCCTGCCTTACAGTTATGGCCGCGCGCCAACTTCGGTGTTCGGGTTTAACTACAGGTTTGAAACCTACAGCGCGCACCATCCTTCACGGCCCGGCAATTTTCCCCAAGTCCACCCAGTGTAGTTGATACTTGGCGGGATCGAGTTTCGCGCGGCGGCAAAGTTCATCCATATCCTCCTGCATTTCGCGACTTGGACCGGAGGTGGAACGGCCACTGACGAAAACCAGCCGGCCCGGCAAGGGAATCAAGTTCGGCGAACCGGAATCGCCGGCTTTCCACGTGTTCACCGCCAGTGGGGCGACGCCGGTGCTGACATTACCGCCTTGCTCTGTTTGAAACAGAGGATAAGGAGCAAGACCTTGCGTGGGCATCGGATAATGCTTCTGCAAGTCCTCCGGCAACGCCACCGGCAGGGTCTCGATGGTTTCAGGCAGATCGCGGTCCAGGAGCAGAATGGTATAATCGCGGCGTGACGGCATGGGCACCCGGACGACAGAGTGTTCAACTGCGGCCTCAACCAATTTGTTGTCGCGCGTCAAAAACCAGGCTTTCTTGCCATTGTGCCCGGGATGAAAGCCATCGTCGCCGAATCCGTGACCGCGGGTATAAACATGTCGTCGCGTCAATACCGTCAATGGCACCTGCCCCGACGACCCCTCGCCATCCCAACACGGACTCAAGGCGGTAACGCCTTTCATTCCCCAGATGACGCTGTTGGTGTTCCAGATTACGACTGGTGGTGTTTTCGGCCAACCCTCCGGGTGCGAGCGTTCCGACCAGATCCGCATGTCGCGCCCGTTGGTGCTCGCGACGAAATTCGTCCAGATAAGATAAGGAAGTGTCCCGGTTTGATAGCTATGAAACGTGCGATTGGTATAGGTGTTTTCCCGAACCTGTCCGCGCAAATAGGCGGCGTTGGTCGCCAGTTGCGGCGGTAGATTGGTCGGGGGACTGTTCGAATAGACCCGCGTGATCGCCCATGATTCCCAAATGACCGGGGGATTGGTGACGAAGCCCACCCGGTTGGTGGACGCACTGATCAAGAGCGGCGGTGGCGTTGCGCCGTAGCTCGCCCCGCAACCGATCAACAAACAAAGGCTCAATCTCCAGTTCATAGCTTTTTATCCAGTTGTGTCCGCTGTTTCCAAAGTCCGGTCGGTTTGAAAATTCCCACCGGCGTGATGATGCCGGTGATCAATTCCGCCGGCGTCACGTCAAACCCCGGATTCCGCGCCCCGCTCGTGGGATTCGCCACGCGCACGTAAACGCGCTTCCCTGACTTTAGGCTTTTGACGTTAGACTTGAGACTCTGTTCGACGCCCCACGCGCCGAGCACTTCATGTTCATGGCGTTCTTCGATGGGTATATCAAACCCGCGCTTGAGCTTCCAATCAATCGTCGAAAGCGGAATGGCCACATAGAACGGGATGCCGTGGCGTTTTGCCAGCACCGCTTTCGTATAAGTCCCGATCTTGTTCGCCACCTCGCCCGTGCGACCCAACGTGCGGTCGCTGCCCACGATGACGAGATCAATCTCGCCGCGCTGCATCAGATGCCCGGCGGCGTTGTCCGCGATGATCTGATGCGACACGCCTTGCTGTGCCAACTCCCACGCCGTGAGCGTCGCGCCTTGGGAACGTGGTCGCGTCTCGTCGCAGAACACATGAAACTTCCGGCCCGCCGCCTGCGCCGCGTACAGCGGCGCGGTCGCCGAGCCGACGTCCACGAACGCCAGCCAGCCCGCGTTACAATGCGTCAGCACCCGCATGCCATTGCGGATCAGTTTTGCGCCGTGTTGCCCGATCTCTTCGCAATGCCGCGCATCTTCGTTGGCGAATTCTTCCGCCGCCGCGAGCGCGATGGCTTGTTGCTCCGCCACAGATTCGCCGCGCGCCATCGCGGCGCGCAAATCGTTCATGGCATTGACCGGATCAACGGCGGTGGGGCGGGCGTTTTTCAGGGTTTGATAAACCGTCTCGACGTGCCGGGAAAATTTCCTGAGATCGTTGCCGCGAAACGCCCGCCCGCCCTGCGCCAGGCCATACGCCGCCGTCGCGCCGATGGCGCCCGCGCCGCGCACCACCATGTCGCGGATGGCCGCTGCGGTTTCGCGGAAATTTTGCGTGGCGACGATCTTGAACTCGTGCGGCAGCAGGCGTTGTTCAATCAGGCGGACTTGATTGCGCGGCGCATCAAACGTGACTGTGCGGTAATGCTGGGTTCTACCCCGGACCGTGACGTTCATGCCCGCAGGCTACGGAAGAGAAGGGGTAAAGACCAGCGAAGCGTTAGAAGGTCATTTCAAATTTTGCGGATTCAGCGGTTTCAAATCCTTGGTCACAAACAAACCATCCTTGCGGATGAGTTCGCCATCGAACCAAATCTCGCCGCCGCCCCATTCCTTGCGCTGGATCAGCACCATGTCCCAGTGTACCGCGCTGCGATTGCCGTTGTCGGCGATCTCATACGCCTGCCCCGGTGTGAAATGCAACGACCCGGCGATCTTTTCGTCGAACAGGATGTCGCACATCGGATTCAAGATGTGTGGGTTGACGCCGATGGCGAATTCGCCGATGTACCGCGCGCCCGCGTCGGTATCGAGGATTTCGTTCAGGCGCTTGGTATTGCTGCCGGTGGCCTTGATAACCTTGCCATTCTTGAATTCGAGCCGCACATTCTCGAACTTCGTGCCGGAATAAATCGTGGGCGTATTGTATTGGATGACGCCGTTGACGGAATCCTTCACCGGACAAGAGAACACCTCGCCATCGGGAATGTTGAGAATCCCTTCGCACATCTTCGCGCCGATGTTTTTGATGCTGAACGTGAGGTCTGTGCCGGGCGATTTGAGGTGGACGCGGTCGGCTTTGATCATGCGTTTCTGGAGCGGGATCATCGCCTTGGCCATCTTGCGGTAATCCATCGTGCAGACGTCGAAGTAAAGATTCTCGAACGCCTCGGTGCTCAGGCCCGCGCTTTGGGCCATGCTCGGCGACGGCCAGCGGAGGACGACCCAGCGGGTCTTGTTCACGCGCCAATCGAGCACCGGCCGGATGACTTTTGAGTACAGCGACATGCGATCGCTCGGCACGTCGGAGTTCTCGCTCATGTTGTCCGAGCCGCGGATGGCGATGTAACACTGCACCTTCTTCATGCGCGCCAGTTCCAGTTCCCGGACGAGCGCCGCGTGGCGGTCGTCCGTGCCGCGCAAGACCTCCCGGGTCACGCGCGAGCGGCGCACATCAATCAACGGCGTGCCGCCCGCCGCCCGGACGGCGCGGAGGAGTTCCACGGCCATTTCGTCGGGAATGTCGGTCACATCAATCAGCACGCGGTCGTTCTTTTTGACGCGGCAGGAATAGTTGATGAGCAGGTTCGCCAGTTTGGTGAAGCGCGGATCGGTCATAAGTTGAATCCAGCCTAGGCAAGAATTGCCGCTTGTCGAGCCGGGGGTGGCTGTTTCGCAATCTACGGGATGCCACTTTTCCTGCATCCGCTGGCGGGTTGGCGGCGGATTAACCACCATGAACATGTGGGCGAAGCGCGGGGTGGTCGCTGGCTTGTTGCTTGTCGTTGGCCATAAATCTGGTATTAAACTGCGTTGTGAAGTCGAAGTTATTTGCTGTGGTGGGATTGTTGTGTTCGGCCCTTGGGGTTTGGGCGCAAAGCTCCACTTTTACCTATCAAGGCCAACTCAGTTCCAATGGCGTCGCCGCCACCGGGCTGTTCGAAGCGCGATTTACTCTGTTTGATGCCGCCACCTCCGGCGGCCAGATCGCCAGCCCCGTGAACGTCTCGTTCCTCGGCGTCACCAACGGGCTGTTCAACGTGCCACTGACCTTCGGGGCGGCGGCGTTCGATGGCAACGCACGCTGGCTGGAGATCGCCGTGCGTCCGAATGGTGACACCAATGCCCTGACCACACTGGCCCCGCGTCAAGCGTTGAACGCGACGCCTTATGCTGTGCGCGCTGCCTTTTTCAACGGCGCGCTCGCCAGCACGAACCTCACGGGCAAGATCAATGACACCAATCTTTCCGTCAACGTCGCCCTGCTCACGAACAATGCGGTGTTCACGCGTAGTGTGACGGCGTCCAATTTCATCGGCAGCGGCTTGAACCTGACCAACATCCCCGCCACGAATCTCATCGGCACGCTGCCCGATGGCCGGCTCTCGGCCAACATCGCCTTCGTCAACACCAGCAACACCGTCTTCCAAGGCGGGGTCACCGCGACGAATTTTTACGGCGAAGGCCGCGGCTTGACCAATGTGCCAGGGCGGATCTTTGAGTTTGTTCCCACGGCAACGAACATTCAGGCCTATCCAAACTACGGCTATCTCGCCACCAACGACACCACGCCCGTAATTGTGACCCTGCCGACCAATGCGCAGATGATCAACGGCAACGTCGTCCGCGTTTCCGCCAGCGGCACGGCAGGTTGGATCATCGCGCAAAACACCAACCAGACCATCCTGCTCGGCAACCTGCTGAACAACGTGGGCACCAGTTGGACGACCAACAGCACTGTGCTGAGCGCCAAGGCCGTCGCCTCTTCGGCTGACGGCAGCAAGCTGGTCGCCGTCGTTAGTTCGGGGAATATTTACACCTCGACCAATTATGGCGTGAACTGGACCCCGCGCGCTTCAGCGTTGAACTGGTCTGGGGTCGCATCATCAGCCAACGGCACTAAACTGGTGGCCTGTGTTAACGGCACCTCCATTTATACGTCCACCGATTCCGGGGTGAATTGGACCCCTCGCTTTGGTTCCGCCAACTGGACTTCCGTTGCGACTTCACTGGATGGAACTCGGATCATCGCCGGGTCGTCGAGCGCCGGAGTTTACACTTCAACCGATTCAGGCGCCAGCTGGGTGCAACGCATCAACGTCGCCGCCAGTTGGAATGGCGTGGCTACCTCGGCGAACGGCTTGAACATGGTGGCGGTTGGTGGCGGCCAATCCATCTGGATCTCGACCAACGCAGGCACAAACTGGGTGCAACGTGAAACCGGCCGCGCTTGGACCTGCGTGACCTCTTCAGCCGATGCCGGCGTGCTGGTAGCGGGTGCGAGTGGCGGCCTGCTCTACACCTCGACCGATTTCGGAGCCAGTTGGATGCCCAACACGGTGACGATGAACTGGGCGGGACTGGCCTGTTCGGCGGATGGGCAGCGCATCATTGCCACGGGCACCAGCAGCGGGACTGGCGGTGGGGTTTACATCTCGCAGGACACCGGTTTGACCTGGCAATTACGCGGCAATCTTCCCACCAACCCAAGCTACACCGGAGCGGCCTCATCCAGTGACGGCAGCACCCTGGCCGCCACCGCGCTGGCCAACGGAATCTTTGTTTCCTCCAAAGCCAGCACCACCATTGGCGTGGCGGGTCAACTCATCGGGGCTCGCCTCGCGGCGGTGGAATTACAATACGTCGGCAACGGGGTCTTCATTCCGCTGAGTTCAGCGGGAGCGATCCGGGCGAAATAAGACGGCACTCCAAGTCTTGAGTCTAAAGTCTGAGGTCTAAAGTCGGGACGGTAACTGGCTCAAGCGCGTTTGGCTTCGCGGCGGCGGAGAACTTTTTCGCGCTGCTTGGTTTCGGCCAGCAACAACTCTTCCGCCGTCCAGCCGCGCGATTGGGCGTAAGCGGCCAGTTCAAACAGCTCTCTCGCCACTGTGGCTTTGCTGCCGCTGCGAGTGCTCTTGGTTTCCGCCAGCAGTTTCGCCTTGCGCGCTTTCTTCATGAGCTTTTCCACGCGCAACAACGCCGGCAGATGTTTCGGAATGCCGTCCAGCGCCGAGGGGCGTTCGTGGCGCGTGCCTTTCTTCTCCGCGTGCTTGATCTTCTCCCAGTTCGCCCAGACTTCGTCCACGTCCTTGACCTTGGTGGTGCCAAAGACATGCGGATGGCGGCGGATGAGTTTGTCCACCAGATGCCGCGTGACTTTCTCGAAATCAAACGCCCCCCGCTCGCGGGCCAACTGACAGTGAAACACCACCTGCAACAACAGGTCGCCGAGTTCCTCGGCCATCTCGTGATCGTCGCGCGCCTCAATGGCGTCAATCAACTCATAGACTTCTTCGATGGCGTGGCGGCGCAGCGTCAGGTGGCTTTGCTCGCGATCCCACGGGCAGCCCTGGGGGGAACGCAGCTTGGCCATGACTTGCAGGAGATCGTTAATTGCAGCGATGCGTTTCATTTGAGAAAACATCCAACATCCAACGCCCCACATCGAACCTCCAATGTTCTCGCAACAGTGTGCGCATAGGATGTTGGGAGTTCGATGTTGGATGTTGGCTGTTCAATCACAAAATCACCAGATCATCGCGATGCACCAGTTCCTCCTTGGGCAGGTTGCGGCCGCGGACGGCGGCGGAATCGAACCGCGCGATCCCACGCGCAAACTCCGTGCCGTTCAGATCGCAGATGCGGACAACGTCGCCGGCGGCAAAGTTGCCCTCGCAACGCGAGACACCGGGCGGCAGCAGACTTTTGCCGGCTTCGCGCAACGCGGTCTTGGCGCCATCGTCCACGAAGAGCGCGCCCTTGGGATGATGGAAAAAAGCGATCCAACGTTTGCGCCCGCGTAACTTGCCTTCCTGAGCGACAAACAACGTGCCTTCGTCCGTGCCGGCCAGAATCTTCGCCAGCGCGTCGTGTTTTCGCCCGGAGGCGATGACGAGCGGAATCCCGGAACGCACGACGATCTTTGCGGCCTGAATCTTGGTGGCCATGCCGCCGACGGCGGTTTCGCTCGTGGTGCCGCCCGCGATCTTTTCCAGTCCCGCGTCAATCTGCTCGATGACAGAAATCACTTTGGCGTCCGGCAGGCCGAAGTTTTCGATGACGCCATCCACCGTGGTAAGAATCACCAGCAGGTCGGCGGGCAACAGCGATGCGACGAGCGCGGAGAGCGTGTCGTTGTCGCCGACCTTGATTTCAGTGAACGAGACGGCGTCGTTTTCGTTGATGATGGGCACGACACCATGACTCAGCAGTGTGACCAACGTGTTGCGAGCGTTGAGATGGCGCTCGTGATGTTCGAGATCATCGTGCGTCAACAAGACCTGGGCGACGACGAGGTTGTGTTTGGCGAACAGCTTTTCGTACGTGGACATCAGCCGCGATTGACCCACGGCGGCACAGGCTTGTTTCTCGGCGAGATCGCTCGGGCGGGTGTCGAAGCCGAGAGCGCCCATGCCCGCGCCGACCGCGCCGCTGGTCACGACGACGACTTCCTTGCCCGCCTGTCGCAACGCGGCGACCTGCGCGACGATCTGTTCGAGTTGCGCGGGATCAATCTGCTTCCGGCGATCCGTGAGGACGCCAGTGCCGAGTTTGACCACGATGCGGGAGACGTTTTTGAGCAATTCCGAACGCACGCCGGGCTTGGTAGCAAACGGCGCGGACCGTGTCGAGGCGGTTATGCCAGACACGCAACGGAACCAAGTCCCGATCCAATTCGCTTCAATGTGCGATCTCGCGAAGGCGGAAGTATTCGGGCTGACCAGGAGCCAGGTTGACTTGAACCGGACTGAAACCGGTCAACGGCTCCCATGGTCCAATGGTGGCGGGAGCATGTTCCAGAATGCCGAAATCCGGCCAGGACAGAGTGAGGCTATCAGGCGTCGCGTTGTTGGTTGTCAGCACCAGAGGCACGGCTGGCGCAGATACCCGGAAGAAGTTTTGGGGATTGACCGTGGCCACGAACGTCGGGCTGGTGTTGGTCTGGTCCACCCAACCGCCTTGCAGGAAGGTTGATTTTTGCAGCACCGCATTGGTCGCCCATGCCAGCGTAAAGCCGGATGAGGTGCGGTTCGACATGACGAGATACAACGACCGGTCCACGTATTCAACGGCACCGAGATCCCAGCCGGTGGCGACGTTGGTCCGCCATTGAATATCGAATGGTCGCGCAATCCCGCGCGCGTCCGTGACCGGGCCGGGCGCAATCCCGGCGTCAATGGCGGGGCTGCCCGCCAGCGGGGCGTGCGTCCAAGTGGGGCCGCCGTTGTCGCTGAGCAGACCAAGTTGCGCCGGGACATTCAATTGGTTGCCGGTCGTGGTGCCGACGATGACGAGTGCCGCGTTAGTCCATTGCACGAGATTGTAACCATCGGAATACAGCCTGCCGGCGTAATCATGTGGGCCGGGCGAAAAGTTGTCGGCGAAGATGGAGTTGCGCGCATGAACTTCGCTCAGGATCGTGGCCGAGACGCCACCCGCCCGGAACGACGCCGTGTTGGCCGCAACCGTGCTGAAGAGGAGATCAAGCCGCCCGCCGTCCACCCGTGCGCCGCCCCCCACGCCGGTGGCGATCCTGACGGTGATGGATGTGGCGGTGTTCCCGCTGAGCGTGCTGTTGATCAACTGGCAGTAACCAGCAACCTGCCGGAGGCCGCCGCCAGTGCCGTTGGTGCCGTAAGCAAGATTGCTGGCGAGCAAGGAGCTAAAGAACGTGTTGGTGCCGAGGTTCGCCAAACCGCCGCCAGTCCCCGCCTTGTTGGCGATGAGAACCGAGTTGGTGACGGAGGCCACGGCCTGAGTGGCGTTGTACAAACCGCCGCCAGCGGTTGTGGCGATGTTATTGCTGAGGACACTCTGGAACATGAGCAGGGTGCCGAGATTTGCGATTCCGCCGCCGGAAACGGCGGTGTTATCGGCGACCAAGCAGCGGTCCAGGATCAGCGTGCCCTCGTTGCGAATGCCGCCGCCGAGGTTGGTGCTGGCACCGTGGCGCAGCGCAAGTCCGCGCAAGGTCACGACGGCTCCGGGCAACACATGCAGCGTGGGGCCGGCTTGACCACCGTTGAGTTCCGGTTTGTTCCACCACGAACCGGCCAAGGTCACTTCGCTATCAATCACGAGGTTTTCAGTGTAAGTCCCGGCCGCGAGCTGGATCACGGCGCCGTTGGTGGCGGCGTTGATTTGATCTTGCAGCGATACCGGCAAGGTGCCGACGGTAACTTGTGCAACCACGCTGGTGACACTGCCCTCCGCGTTGTCAATGACGACGGTATAGTTGCCGGCGTTAGTGTTGGCGAGATTTGGGAAGCGGAGATGCGGCGTGGTAACGCCGGTGACGCCGGCAGAGTTCGCCAGCGGCTGGCCGTTCCGATACCAAGCATAGTCCAACGGCGGCGTGCCTTCGACGGCGACGCTCAGAACCACATCGCTACCCACCGGTTTGGTGGTGCTCGGTGAAAGCTCCATGATCACCGGCGCGCTGGCCGAAAGTCCGAGCAGTTCCGCGACGACAAAGCCTTCCTCGCGATCGGCGACGAAGGCGTGCTTGCCGATGATTTGCAAGGCCCGGACTGATTGCCCCGCCTCACTGGTTCCCACGAGCGTGGGTTGGGTCGGATCGCTCACGTCCGCTACGCTGATCCTCCCGAGGCCCGCGGCGATATACGCGCGATCGTCCAAGACCTGAACCTGGAACGCGTCGCCGAGCGTCTCAAGCTCGCCCAACATCACAGGCGCAAGCGGATTGGCCACGGATATGATGCTGAGGCCGCGATGATAATCGGAAACGTAAGCCCGTTGTCCGACCACGGAAATCCCCTCGGCATTGCCCGGAGTGTTAAGTTGGGCAATGCGGGCCGGGGCCAGCGGATTGCTGGTGTCAAAAATCTCCAGACCGGCATCGGCTGAGGCGAGATAAGCCTGCGTTCCGACGACCGTCAAACCCTCGGCAAATCCGGCAGTGGCCGCCTGTCCGACCAGAACGGGATTTGCCGGGTCGAGAACGTCAATGATGGAATACCCGCCCTCGCGATCGGCCACGTGGACGTAATGGCCAGCCGCCCGGACGGTATGAGCAAACCCTGGTGTGTCGCAGTGGCCAACACGTACAAGGTCCGTCGGATCGATGATGTCAAAGATTTCCAGCCCGGCATCCCAAGAGGCGACATAGGCATAGTGACCTTGGATGCGGACATCCTGCGCCAGACCGAGCGTTTCGTGTTCGCCAACCAGCACTGGATCTGACGGGTCACTGCAATCGATCGCTTGAAGGCCATTGAGCCGGGAGGCGACGAAGGCGATCTGCCCGACCACATGAATGTTCAACGGATCGCTGTCAGCGAAACTGCTGGCACGGACAACGGGCGTTCCTACTGACACGACGGCAAGTTTCACCTTGGCAATCGCCGGCAACCGCCAACCGTTGCGGACGACGACGAAGTAATCGCCCGAATCGTTCAACGTCAGATTGGAGCGCACCAACGTTGCGCTGCGCGCGCCATGGATGACGAGGTTGTCAGACAATGGCGTTCGGCCCTTGAACCATTGATAGGTCAGCGGGGCGGTGCCGGTGGCGTTGGCCTGGAAGGTTACAGTTGAACCGGCCAGAGTGACGAAATTGGTGGGGGTCACAGTAACCTCGGGAAACGAAATCGGCAGTCCGAGTAATTCGAAGATTTGCACGCCGGCATCCCCAGCGGCGACGTAGAGACGGTTTCCGGCCACCCGCAAACCATTGGCGGGAGTGCCGAGCCAACTGCCCAGCGAGATGATGGACGCGGGATTGGCGACGTTGAGGACTTCGACGCCATTTGCTCCGCGCGCCAACACCACTGTGTCCAGCGCCAAGTCCAGATCCAGCGCCGGTACGCCACTTGGGTAAGTGCCAAGCAGGGTGGGACTGGCCGGGCTGGCAACATTCAAGATGACCAAGCCATTTGCGCCATCCGCCACATAGGCAACATTACCCAACACTTTGACGTTGCGCGCTTCGCCGGGGGTATCGTATTCGCCGATCTTGATGATGGCGGCGGGATTGGTCACTGCCAGAATCTGCAATCCGCTCATGCCGTCGGCGACATAAGCCACGCCGTTGCCGACAAAAACATTTCTCGCGAAACCGGGCGTGTTGTAACTGCCGGCGAAGTTCAAGATATTCGTCGTGCCATAAGCGAGCTGGAAAACCTGCAGCCCGCCCACGCCATCCGCCACGTAGGCAAAGCCGTCCGCGAAATGAACGGCGCGAGTGTCACTCAACGTGTTGGTGGCCGTGGTCACTTCGAAAGTGTCGAACGCGGACGCATTGAAAATCTTGAGTCCGTTCGTCGTCGTGGCAACGAAAGCATAGTCTTCGTTGACGGAAACCCCCAACGCATAGCCATTCACCGGGGTGCCGCTGATGCGCTGGTCGGGGTTGTCGCCGAAGCGCTCGGGATAACGAGGATTGAGTGCGCTGTAGATTTCCAATCCGTTCGTGCCGGCGGCGGCGTAAACCCTGAAGTTATTGACATCCACGCTTTCGACGGTCCCGCCCGGATTGAACGATCCCCGCCAGATGGGAGCGCCGGGCTGGACCACTGTCAGCGTATTGGAACTGATCAAATGGCCGACACTGTTGGAAACCATCACGGAGTACACCCCGGCATCCGAAAGCTGCACATCGGAAATCAGCAACCAGGCATTGGTGCTGCCGCTGATCCGAAGGTCATCCGTCAGCGGAACCCCATTGGAACTCCAGCGGTATGTCATCGGCGAACTGCCGGAAGCCAAGACGCTGAAAACCGCCGTCTGGCCGACCGCAACCAATCGGGGTGGCACAGCTTGTTGCAACTGCGGCGCGACACTGGCCAGAACGGGTAACGGCACAACCACCAGATCACCCGCCCCAGTGCGGACGTAAGCATTCTCGCCACTGAGGAGTACTGCAAATGCCCCGCCCGGAATCAGGTTGGTGCTCTGCACCACCGGCGCACCCGGGTTGGTCAAATCCAAAACGGTCAACGCGCCGTTGGTGTTGGCGACGACTGCGTAGTTCCCGCTGATATCCACATCGCTGAGATACCCACTCGTGACATAGGCGGAAACCAGTGTCGGCGCTGCGGGCGTCTGGACATTGATGATTTCCAGGCGCGGGCCATCGCAGAGGACATAGGCGTAGTTGCCGATGATTCGAACCCGACGTGCCGGCGTGGCGGTGCTGAATTGCGCCAGCGCGCTTACTTCCGTGACATTGGAGATATCCGCAATGAACAAGCCCGCCGGCCCGCAAGTCGCGTAGAGCCGATCGCTTGCGATGTCCACCGAAGTCACGCCCCCGGGTGGATACAGGCCGGGAAGCATCGTGGGCATCGCGGGATCAAACAAATCAATGACGGCAATGCCCTGCTCCCCATCCGCCAGAAATGCGGTGGTGCCGGTGACTTTGATATCGTGGGCCGAGCCGCGACTGGTGAATTGCCCGCCCGCAACGAGATTGGGCGGTGATTGGCTGACATCAAAAACGAACACGCCTTTATTGGCAACCGCGACGAAAGCATACTGGTCGCGCAACGAAATCGCCGTGATGCCGGTCAGATTGCTGGAGGTGGAGATAATGGTGACGTTGGTGCCGCTGAGTGCCGCGGTTTTCAACTGGCCCAATTGATCCGGCAAAAAAGCCAGGTTTCCGGCAACCTGTAGCGGCGCGGCGGAAGCCTGTCGGAGCGACAAGGTGAAAAACAACCCAACACAAATGACAAGAATTGACGCGCACGAAGCTACGCGCCGATGTTGGGCACAAATGTTGGTCGGATATTCCTCCATAAGTTTTGTGCTAAAGGGTTATGTGCTAAAAAGTTTGGTGGTGAAAACCGGCGGCCTTTACTGTCTCAGGTTTGCTCGTGTCGGGCAAGTAACGGATACGCCGGATTTTACGGACATTTATTCCGTAGGCCGCATGAAAACCACCAGATATAGTAGGGGAAGTGGATCAATGAACTAGAAAGGGAAAATCGCGACCACGCCATCACTCCCGCAACTTGTCAGAGGCGGCCAAATTCGCCCAAAGGAAATTCACCGGCGGACAACGGAACCGGGTGACTTTGCGCCGCTCCATTCGTTCAACGCGTGTTCGTCCCCCGCATCACGAAACTCCGGGTCAAGCAACGCCAGCGCCGCGCCGATGAGATAAAGCGAACCCGCAACGACCACGAAAGAATCCTGCTCCGCCTCGTGCAATGCTTCGGCCAACATCGCGCAACTTTGCACGGCCGCTTTGGGATTCGCGTCGCGACAAACTTCCGCCAGCTTCTGCGGTTGCATCGTTCGTTCACTGTTGACCGGCACCAAAAAAATCCGCGCGGCCAACGGTGCCAGCATCTGACACATGGCCCGCCAATCCTTGTCGCCCAGAATGCCGAGAATCAAAGTCGGCGGCAGGGTGGGATGGTTTTGGCGCAACGCGGCGCGCAAGGCTTCGACCCCGGCAACGTTGTGGGCGCCGTCGAGCAGGAAGCGTTGGCCATTCGGGCGCGTGAGCAGTTGCAGGCGGCCCGGCCAATGGACGGTATCCAGACCCCGTTGCGCCGCGGCGTCGCTGACCGGAATTTGTTTCCGCAAAACTTGAACCGCCGCCAACGCCAACGCCGCGTTGACTCTTTGATGTACGCCAAGGAGAGCAGATTGCGAAAGCCGGGCGGCGTCACTCGTCACCCGTGAAAGTGGCGCGCGATGCTCCTGCGCCACCGCTTCGATCACTTGTAAAACCTCGGGTTGTTCCGCTGCCGTGATGACCGGAATGCCGGGCTTGATGATGCCGGCCTTCTCCGCTGCGATTTTTTCCAGTGTGTCGCCAAGCCATTGCTGGTGATCGAAACCGATATTCGTGATGACGCTGGCGAGCGGCGTGACAATGTTCGTGGCATCCAAGCGTCCGCCCAGACCGGTTTCCCAGATCACCAGATCGCACTTCTGTTCGGCAAAATAACGCAACGCCAGCACGGTGACGAACTCGAACAACGTGATTGGCGTGGCTGGATCGTTTGGCAACAGAGCGCGCAATTCGTCCACCAACCGCACCACGTCCGCCGGGCTGATGAGCCGGCGATTGACCTGAATCCGCTCCCGAAATGAAACCAGATGCGGCGACGTGAACAACCCCACCCGCAACCCCGCCGCGCGATAGATGCTTTCCAGCATCGCGCAGGTTGAGCCTTTGCCATTCGTGCCGGCCACGTGAATGAAGCACAATTGCTCCTGAGGATTGCCCACCAGCGCCGCGAGTTGCCGCGTGGTGTCCAATCCCGGTCGGGCCCCGAATATTTGCAGACCGTAAAGGAATCGAATGGCTTCGGCGTAGAGCACAAGAAATTGGCTGGCACTTCAAAGTGCTGCGAGTAGCCGCTGTAGCCTGTCAGTTTCTTTGGGTTTCTTACAAAAGATTTTTGCAACACTCACTGTCATAAAAATGTTTACATACAGCTCCGGGTCAAAATCTGTGGAGATCTCAATTTGATAAGCCGTCGGGGCACGCGAAAACAATTCGTGGACTACTGGTAAAAAATCACTGCGATAGAATTTCTTCGTGAGGATGCAAACGCAAAACTGTCGGTTGTGCGCGGCTGGCGGCGGTTTGACGGTTGGCCATTCTTTCAAAGTCGGGCGGATTGCAAAGTCCGAGATGCCATAGTGGTCGCCCTCGTCCCCGAAAATTGAAAGGCGGTCAACCAATCGCTGATATTCAGCCTTTATCTCTGCCTGAAAGGCGTCCTCCTCCTTCTGATTCTGGACAAGGGGCCGATTGAACGTTTCGCCTGCTAACTCATACATTTCTTCTTCCTGCAAAATGATTGTTCTCATCTGTCAGAGAAAATTCCGCGTCTTTACAATACAAACTCCGCGTGACAACGCCGTTCCTCTTCCAAGCGTGGGGAGCGTTTCTTCGGTGGAAACAGGGCGAGCATTTCTTCATTCCACCGCATCGCCTGCTCGAAAGTTTTGCGGGTGCGATGCGGCAACATCCCACTCCAATCGGGAAACTCCAACTCCGGAGCATCGCGCAGAGCGCCGTCATTCGGTGGTGCAGACTTGTCGCAGTTGTTCATAGGTTTCGGTATTCCCATGCTTGAGGATTGTCGCCCGAAGCTCCGGCTCATTCAAGTCCAGCCGGTTGACCAGGATGAGTTGCACCAGATCGTCCATGCCCTTCAGGCGGCGCAAGGATTTGCTGTGTTGCAGCGCGTGACACTTCAGGGCAATCAGATGCAGCAACGAAACCACCCGCACTTGCGTGCCTTCCACCATCGCCTCAATCGCCGCCTGCTCCATGCGTCCGAAAACGCCTTCGGAAACAAACATCAAGTCCACTTCCATTCCGCCTTCATCCGGCGGATCGAACTGAATAAAGTTGGCGGCGTCGTTTTTGACGGCCATTCCCAAATCGCCCAACAGCTTGCCGAACTGCGCCCGCCTCCCTCGTGGAACGATCAAATCAAGGTCGTCGGTCGCGCGCGCATATCCGTGAGCAAAAACGGCATAGCCGCCGATGACAAGAAAGGGAATGCCAGCAGCGCCGGTTCGCTTCGCAATCTCTTGGATCGGACATCTGGCCATAAATCACAGCGGCTTGTGATGGATGAACTGGTGCGCGGCGGCGATGAAGCCTTTGAACAATGGATGCGGCTGATGCGGCTTGCTCAGGAACTCCGGGTGGAACTGGCTCGCGAGGAAAAACGGATGCGCCGGGATTTCGATGACTTCCACCAGCTTGCCGTCCGGCGAGGTGCCGCTGAACACGAAACCCGCCTTCTCGAATTTCTCGCGATAGGAGTTGTTGAACTCGAAGCGATGGCGATGGCGTTCGTTGATGACGAACGAACCGTACAGTTTCCCGGCTTGCGAACCGACGGTCAACTGACATGGCTGTGCGCCGAGCCGCATCGTGCCGCCTTTCTTGGTGACCTTGCGTTGCGCGTCAAGCAACGCGATGACTTGATGCGGGGAATCAGGATCGAATTCGGTGGAGTGCGCCTTGTCCAGTTTGAGCACGTGCCGGGCAAATTCAATCGTTGCGATCTGCATCCCGAGGCACAGGCCGAGATAAGGGACTTTGTTTTCCCGGGCAAACTTCGCCGCCTTGATCTTGCCCTCGATGCCGCGTTCGCCAAAACCGCCGGGAACACAAATCCCGCCAAGGCCCTGCAAAACTTTTTCACCATCCTGCTTTTCGATCTCTTCCGCGTCCACCTGCACGATTTCCACGCCGCAATCGTTGCCGATGCCGCCGTGGATCAGGGCTTCATAGACCGACTTGTAGGCATCCTGCAACCCGATGTATTTGCCGACGACACCGACGCGGACGCGATGCTGCGGGGCGATGAGTTTGCGGATGATTTCCTGCCAGTGCGCCATCTTGGCGGGCGCGCCATCGAGATGCAGAATGCGGCAGACGAGTTCGTCGGCCCGCTCGCGTTGCAACACCAGCGGCAGTTCGTAGATGGAATGATCCACGTCTTTCTCTTCGATGACCGCTTCCACGGGCACGTTGCAATGCAGCGAAATTTTCTGGCGCAAATCCTTGTCGAGCGGCTTTTCACAGCGACACGCGATGAGGTGCGGCGTGATGCCGATTTCGCGCAACTTGGCCACGGATTGCTGCGTCGGTTTGGTCTTCAATTCCCCCGCCGCCTTGATGTATGGCACGTAGGTGACGTGGATGAAACAGGTGTTGCCGATGCCGGCTTCGAGCGCGAATTCCCGGATGGCTTCGAGGAACGGTAGCCCCTCGATGTCACCGGTCGTGCCGCCGATTTCGGTGATGACGACGTCGGCCTTGGTCTCGGCGGCGAGGACGTGGATGCGGCGTTTGATCTCATCCGTGACGTGTGGAATCACCTGCACGGTCTTGCCGAGATAAACACCTTCGCGCTCGTTGTTGAGCACGGTCTGGTAAACCTGGCCGCTGGTGAGATTGTTTAGCCGCGTGAGTTTGGTGCTGGTGAAACGCTCGTAGTGGCCGAGATCCAGATCGGTTTCCGCACCATCGTCGAGCACATAGACTTCGCCATGCTGGAACGGACTCATCGTACCCGGGTCCACGTTGAGGTAGGGATCAAATTTCTGGAGCGCGACCTTGAGGCCGCGATTCTCCAGCAACGTGCCGAGCGCCGCTGCGGTCAGGCCTTTGCCTAACGAACTGACCACGCCACCGGTGACAAAAATAAATTTCATGGTTTGAATCCTACTCGACTCCGCGCAAAAGTTTCTCCACCCGTGCCACATCCTCGGGAACATCCACGCCCACGCTGTCGTAATCCACTTTCACGACGGCAATCGGGATGCCGTTGTCCAACGCCCGCAATTGCTCGAGTTTCTCCGCGTTTTCCAACGGCGACACCGGATATTTGACGAGCCGCAACAGCGTTTCCCGCCGGAAACCGTAAATGCCAAGGTGTTTCAAAAAAGGAAACGCCGCCAACTGTTCGCTTGCGGAACGACTGGCGGCCTCGCGCAGATACGGAATCGTGCGACGCGAAAAATATAAGGCGCGGCCCGCCGCATTGACAACGACTTTCACGACGTTGGCGTTGTCATACTCGGCCACGTTCTGGATGAGCGTCGCGGCGGTGGACATTTCACAGTCGTTCAAAGCCTGCGCCACGGAATTCACCACGGCCGGATCAATCAAAGGTTCGTCTCCTTGAATGTTCACGACCGCATCACACGCACAGCGCGCCGCCACCTCGGCAATCCGATCCGATCCGCTGGGATGATCGGCACGTGTCATTTCCACGCGACAAAACTGTTTGGCGACCTCGGCAATGCGGGCGTCGTCCGTCGCCACGATGACTTCGCTCAAGGATTTGGCCTTCTGGCACTGTTCCACCACCCGCTGGATGAGTGATTTACCGGCAATCGGATGCAGAGGCTTGCCGGGAAACCGGGTGGAAGCATAGCGGGCTGGAATGATACCGAGGATTTTCATTTCAAACGTGATTGGGCGACGCAACCGCTGGCGACGCAACCGCTGGCGGCGCGTCAAAACTCGGCGCAGCCTAGAGTGTTTGGGGACGACAGGCGAGCGAGGATTTTTTGCCAATCAGTTCGGCAAGAATTTGTGTTTACCAAAGCTTGGATGTGTGTAAATATATTCGGAGATACACGACCTTTTGACATAGGTTTTCGTCGGCTCCAACTGCAATCATTATTGTGCTCGCCGCTTCGCCATCCAAACCGGTTACGTTCTCCTCTACCGCAGAACCCAGGGTCGAAGCGGTCAATAAACGGTTGCAAGGCATTGTTCCGCCAATGGTTACGCCACTGAAGGGGCGGGACTCGTTGGATGTCGAAGGCTTGGAACGATTGGTGGAACATATCGTCGCGGGCGGAGTTCAAGGGCTGTTCATTTTGGGCACCAGTGGCGAGGGGCCGGGCCTGAGTTACCGGCTGCGCCGGGAGGTCATCCAACATACCTGCCGACAGATGCGGGGGCGGCTGCCGATTCTGGTCGGCATCACCGACACGTCGTTCACGGAAGCGATCACGATGGCGCAATGGGCGGCGGATGCCGGCGCGCAAGCGGTCGTCACTGCGGGACCGTTCTATCTGCCCGCCGCGCAACCGGAGTTGATTGACTACGTCGAGCGGCTGGTGCGGGAATTGCCGCTGCCGCTCTTCATCTACAACATGCCGCAGTTGACGAAGGTGCATTTTGAACCGGAAACCCTGCGCCGACTCACACATCTGGAAAAAATTGTCGGGCTGAAGGACAGTTCCGCCGATCTGAATTACTTCGATAAACTGGTCGCCTTGAAAAGCGAACGGCCCGATTGGTCGGTGTTTGTCGGTCCGGAACATCTGTTGGCGGAATCGGTCCAGCGCGGTGGCGACGGCGGCGTGAACGGGGGCGCGAATTTCTATCCGCAACTTTTTGTAGAGTTATATCGGGCGGTGAAGGTGGGCGACATCAAGCAAACCACCGCATTACAACAACGTTTGCTGCAATTGGGACAGATCTACTCCGTCGGTCGCCATGCTTCCGCCGTGGTCAAAGGCATGAAATGCGCCTGCGCGTTGCTCGGAATCTGCGACGATCAGATGGCCGAGCCGTTCGAGCGTTTTCGCAAACCCGAACGTGAACAAGTCCGGCGCATCCTGCAATCGCTCGATCTCTTGCCCGCCCAATAACGCTGGCGTTCCCGCTACCGTGCCGGTTTGACCGGTTTGCCCCCAAGTTCATTTGCCCTACTGACCAATGGGAGTTTTTGCTTGGCGCGCTTGCCCGGGCACGTTAATTTTCCGGCACATTGGAGGCCAATGTAGCTCAGTGGTAGAGCAACGGTTTCGTAAACCGTAGGTCGTGAGTTCAATCCTCACCATTGGCTCCACTCTCCGTCGGCGCTGAACCCCAACGGATCGGGCGCTTAGCTCAGTTGGTTAGAGCAACTCGTTTACACCGAGTAGGTCGGGGGTTCGAATCCCTCAGCGCCCACCATCCCTTCGTTTGCAACCCGGCTCGCAGGATCATTTTCTCACTGCGGAGAGCTCGATCACCCGGCCTTCTGTCGCCATTTCAACCAGTAGCGTGGCTTTCTCCCGCGCCACGATTTCGCGGGCCTGCGCCAGCATCTGGTCCAGCTTGGCGTCGTCGTGGTCGGGGTCATGATGGAACAGAAAGAGTTGTTTCACCCTGGCTTTGATGGCGAGCACCACGACATCGTCCACGCAACCGTGGCCCCAGCCGACGTGTTGTTCATACTCGGCGCGATCATATTGTGCGTCCAGAATCACCACGTCGGCGCCCTGGATGAAATCAATCATCTTCGCTTCCTGACTGCGGGCGTATTCCAATGACGCATCTTTGCGCGTCGGCTGCATGTTGCCGTTTTCGTCGTAGCGACAATGCGGTTCGTTGTCAGGAAAGAAAACAATGACGCCATCGTCTGTCTGAATCCGATAGCCGACGCAGATGCCGGGGTGATTCGCAAACCACGCCGCCACGCGCACCTTGCCGACGTAAAATTCGAGGTCTTTCAACTCGTCCACTTCGATATTACCGGGCAGCTCGCCGAAGGGAACGGGGAAGTAGGGCGATTCCATCTGGCCGGTGAGCACATTCACCAAGCCGCGCCGGGCGCCCTCGAAGCCCAGGATGCGCAGCCGGCAGTGGGGTTGATAGATCGGCGTGAAGAACGGCAGTCCTTGGATGTGATCCCAATGCGTGTGCGTCAACAGCAACGTGAGATCGAGCGGCTGGTTCTTGAACTCCGCCAACAACTCCCGCGCCAACGGGCGCAAGCCGGTGCCACCGTCGAGAATGATGATCTCGTTGCCCGCGCGGACCTCGACACTGGTCGTGTTGCCGCCGTAGCGCACCGTCGCCGGGCCAGGCGAAGGAACCGAGCCGCGTACCCCCCAGAATTTCAAGCGCGCCGGCTGGGGCGGGCGCGGCGGATGCACCACACTTTGCTTGTTGATGATGGTGGTTTCATCCGTCAGGCGGGCGATCAAGGCGAGCAGATCGTAGGGCTTGATCGGCTTGGTCAGATAATCATCCGCGCCGGCTTCCCGGGCGGCGAGCCGGTCGGAATCGTAATCACGCCCTGATGTGACGATGATCTTGGTATTGCGCAGCGTGAAGTCGCCGCGAATCTTCCGGCAGACCAGAAAGCCATTGCTGCGCGGCATCAGCAGGTCGCACAAGACCACATCGGGCCGCTCCTTGCTCACGAGTTCGTAACCGGCCTCCCCGTCGCCCGCATGGATCACCTGCCAACCTTCCATCTGAAGCACTTCGCCGATCAACTGCCGGTATTCGGCGTCGTCGTCAATGATGAGAACTTTTTTTGGCGCAGACATTTGGCGAATGCTCCCGAGACACTACGGCAGACCGGGGGCGATGGGAACGAAAAAGCTGGAAAACCCGCCCGGGAATGAGGGACTAAGGCGTGGCTTCGCCGGATTCCTCGGCGGCGGCTTCCTGGGCCGCCTGCTGCTCGGCTTCCTTCATCGCATAATAGACACCCAGATTGTGCTGGGCGGTCTTGTCCCCTTGGCGGGCCGCGCGGATAAACCAGCGCACCGCTTCGGTTTGGCTCGCTTCAACGCCGCGCCCGGTCTGGTAGCACAAACCCAGATTGCATTGCGCCGGGGCGACTTCCTGTTCCGCCGCCGCGCGATACCATTTCACGGCCTCGGCAAAATCCTGCGGCACGACATGGCCCTGCTCGTAATAAACGCCCAGATTGAATTGCGCCTGCGGTTCGCCGCGTTCGGCGGCGGCGTGATACCACTTCACCGCTTCGGCATAATTCTGCGGCACGCCCTGGCCGGTTTCATAGAGGATGCCGAGATTGAACTGCGCCGCCGGGTCCCCCTGTTCGGCGGCCTCCCGGAACCAGCGCGCGGCTTCGCCCAATTCCTGCGGTACGCCCTGGCCGGAGAGAAAGCAGAAGCCGAGGTAACACTGCGCCACCGGATCGTTCTGGTTGGCCGCCTTGCGAAACCACCGCACCGCCTCGACGGAATCCTGGGAAACATTCTGGCCGTTGTGGTAGGCGACGCCGAGGTAGGATTGCGCCTGCGCGTCACCCTCCTCCGCAGCCTTGCGCATATCATCAAACTTGTCCCAAGTTTTGCGGTTGCTGGCCATATAGACGCTTTGAATCGGACCAGCGGAGGGCACACAATTCCCGGTTCGCATGATCCTTGTGGGAACAGGGTATTTTGATGTGGGCCTAATTCAAGCCATGAATTGCTTCCGAACGAAAGCAGGAACACGCTGCGGGGGTGACAGGAACAGCCGTTCACCGCCGCGGTTCTTAATCTTAATCTTTTTCTTAATCTCCAGGGCCGGGAGATTAAGAGCGTGTAACAAAATGACCGTTGCAGGTAGGGCGCGTCAGTCCCTGCGCGC
>CAZQNQ010000001.1:316522-391994 GCA_964594985.1 uncultured Bifidobacterium sp. | reverse complement strand
TCTTTCTCATGCCGCCTTTGATAACACATTCTTTGCGTTATCTAGGACAGCCCCAAAATTAAATTGCCGTTGGCATCGTAGGCATTGGTCGAGCCGAAACCTCGGGCATCAATGGAAACCAGCACTTGCCCGAAATCGTCAAAGGTTTCGCTGGTACTGGCACCGACTTCATTGGTTTGGCCGGTTAAATTGTCGTCGGCATCATAGGCAAAGTAAGTTGTTTTCCCGAGCGGATTGGTTTCAGAAACCTTGCGCCCACGCTCGTCATAGGTGTAGCTCGTCACGCCATTGTTCGGGTCTTGCACGCTGGCGACCTGACCGGAATCGGTGAACGTCTGCACGGTTGAGTTAGTCAGGCGGTCGGTCACGATCTGCCGATGGTTTACCAGATCGTAAGTGTAGCTGGTAAAGCGGCTCAACGCATCGAACTGTTTCGAGAGCCGTCCGCTCGTGTCATACTGGTAGCGGGCGGACACGATGCCGCGTGCGTCAGTGATAGAGGTCAGGTGACTTGGATAACTCGTGTTGGTGTAGGCATAGACAGTGTTTTCATACACGGCGGGGCTGCGTTCAATCAGCCGCGCCACATTGGTCAGGTTGCCAATGTCGTCGTAATCGTATTTCAGCGCGGGCGAGCCGGACGTGTTAATCGCAATCGGATCGTAAACTTCCGTAATGCGATTGTTCCCATCGCGGGTGAAGGTGACTTGCTTGCCGGTGGAATGTGAAATGCCGCTGTAGCCGTAGCTGACGGAATTGCCATTCCGGTCGGTCTTGCTTGCCAAAGTTCCATCCGCCCCAAACGTGTATTGCGTTCCATCTGGTGCGGTGAAAGTGAAGTCGGCGGGGGAGGGCTGCCAGTCGGAGGCATAGGCACCGCAGATTTCAAAATCATCTTCCTCAAAAGTGGCGAGCTTCAATGGCCCGAACCACGTTCCCAAGCAGCCATCGCCCGGATCGTAGCCGGTGGGTGTGAGGCCAAGATTATTCGGGGAATTCACGGCCAATGCACCTTGTCCGCCTGCGGCATCAAACACCACGTTTACATAGATGCCGTAGTAGCCAAGAGGATTCGCCGCATTGATGCACTGCTGGCTGGTGGAATTAAACAGCACACGCGGGGTGAAATAATACTTTTCGCTGTTGCTCAAACTGACCGTGACCAGATGCGAGGAATTTTCCCGCACACAATACTGGATGCTTGTAAATCCCTCCCACCCTTCGGTGAGCGAACCCGCTTCAATCTTTGGGATTTCCCAATCAATCTTCGCATTGTTGCCAAAGCTGCCGCTACTGCCATACCGCGTGTCATAAACACGGCTGACCGAAACCGGGAAACCGGCAACAGGAATCTGTAAGTCGGTTAAAGCAAAAGCCACTTGTCCCACATTGGTCGGCCAGTTCACCGTGATGGCAACCGCATCGGAGGCCAGACTGAAATTATTCGGGTCATCCGTCTTCGCAACGGCGGTCAGGGAGTGATTTCCCTCGGGGACGCTGCGCCATTCATAGCTGAACCCGCCGCTCACCAGATTGCTTGCTGCGCCGATGAGCGTGGTGCCGGTGTAAAACAAAAGCTGTGTCACACTGCCGCTGGTGCAAGCGGCGGTTGCCTGCAACAGAATGTTGGTCGGCACGAGATATTCTGCGCCGGTGGTTGGCGCAATGATTGAGACGGAGAGGGTGGGGTTCACTGCAATCGTAACCTGACTGGAATTGGTGTATTGCCCATCACTGGCGCGAAGCTGCAAAACATAAATGCCATCGGCGGAAAAGCTCGCCGTCGAGTTGGTCAGATTGGCATTGCCAAACGTCACTGTGCCCGGCCCGGTGACTTTGCTCCAATTCGTGAAGCGCGTGCCACCGCCCGTCAACCCGTCATCAATGACAAAGCCGGTCAAGGTGGTGGAACTGGTTGCCAAAACTTGTTGCGCTCCCGCACTGACGTTCGGCCCGGAATTGATGGTGTAGGTCGCGCTCGCTTCGGCACTTTCATTGTATCCGCTCTTGAACGCCTTGGCTTTCAACGTCACCACACTGGCGAGATAAACGCTGCCGCCGTTGTAGATGTAATTGTCCAGCGTTGTCGGTGCGGTGCCGTTCGTGGTGTAATAAATCGCCGCGCCGTCCGTTGCGCAGGTGATCGTGACATTTGTGGGCAGGGCGTAGGTGCCGCCCACCGGACTGAATGTCGGGGTTGCCACGGTGGGCGTGAGATTGGGTGCGTCGCTGGCAATGTAAAACATCGCCATGTTGGTGGTTTTCGACAGATCAAACGTGGTCTGGCCGACGCTGCCGGTAATTGACCGCTGCCAGCCTGCGGGGTCGGCGTCCAGTTCCGGCGTGGAGAGAATGACATAGGCGCTGGTGGGCGACGCGCCCGTGAGCGTCACCCGCACGGTGTTGGTGGTGGGAAAAGTTGGCGGCGTCAGTAGCAACTGCGCCACGGTTGCGGCGGGCAAGGCCAGATAAAACGCAAAGAAAAGGCAGAGTCCCCGGTAGAATAGATTTGGTGTTTTCATGGTGATGTCAGAAACCAGTCAAGACGGCGGCAGATGCCAGAAGAAACCCCCTGCCGAAGTCGTGGTCTATTTCTGCGCCACCTTCTGGCGAATGGCAAGCTGTAAAATAAAAAAAGAAGGCTGTGCAATGTGTCGTACATTTTTGCCTTCTTGTTGGCTGTAGGGGTGCCAAAGCGAAAACGGCTGCCCTATCAGCGAATCATTGGCGAGAATATCCGCCACCATCGCAAGCGCGTTGATTGGAGTCAGGAAAAGCTCGCAGAGAAGTCCGACTTGCACCCGGTTTATTTCGGGCAGGTCGAGCGCGGCGAGCAGGTCATCAGCGTTCACGCCTTGGTGCGCGTGGCTAAGGCATTAAAGGTCAAATTGGCTGATCTGGTGGCAGGGATTTGAGGTCTGTGGCTTCGGGCGTCTCGTCCAGATGGCTTGCTTCCAAGTGTTTTGGCTTGGGGCTATATCCTGAGATTGGAATGCCGTGGAGTTTTATTGGAAGAGCGAGGCGGAAAATGAAGTTGTCGGGATGTAAAATTGGAACGTCGTGTCGTGCTTTTGGTCTTCTGCCACCGCAAATATCTCGCGCGCGTCGTTTTATTGGACCGCCGGGTGCGAAAACAGGAACGCCGCCCCTGAAAAACTCTGCGTCGTAAGTTAATTGGAATGTGCCGGGTTCATCCGGCAGCCGCTCCATCGCGCAAAAGAAAACACCGGCGGTATTTTTGGACAGCACAGGCGGATTCAGGCCGATGCCGGTGGCGACGCGAACTTAATTCGTTGAATCAGAGGTCAGAATTACCGTGCCTTTCCAAACTGCCGAGAATTCCGCTTTGACTATTACCGCGTTGGTTGGCAAGGTGACGGACATTTTATGGCAGAACTAACTGGAAATCTCTTGGTCGCTCAATCGGGTGGCCCGACCGCCGTCATTAACGCGAGCGTGGCCGGCGTCATCACTGAAGCGGGTAAACACGAAGGCATCGAAGAAATCTACGGTGGCCTCAATGGCATCCTCGGCATCCTCAATGAGGAGTTGATTGACATCAACGACGAGAAGCGCAGCAGCATCGAAGGCTTGAAATACACGCCCGCCGCCGCGCTCGGCACGTGCCGCTACAAAATTGATTTTAAGAAGAAGCCGGAAAAGGCCGCGCAGGACATGGACCGGTTGTTCGAGGTCTTCGCCGCGCACAACATCCGCTATTTCTTTTACGCGGGCGGCAATGATTCCCAGGACACCTCGCACAAGATTCACGAAGAGGCGGTGAAGCGCGGTTACGACCTGCGCGTCATCGGCGTGCCGAAGACGATTGATAACGATCTGCCGCACACCGACAACTGCCCCGGCTACGGCTCGGTCATCAAATACAATTCCACCACGGTGATGGAAGTGGGCTTTGACGTCGGCGCGATGGCGACGGATGACGGTTCGTGCTGCATCATCGAAGTGATGGGGCGTTCCGCCGGCTGGATCGCGGCGGGCACGGTGCTCGCCAAGCGTGGGAATCCGGCCAACCCGCCGCACATCATCCTCCTGCCGGAATTGCCGTTTGACGAAGAAGCATTTCTCGCCAAGGTCAAAGAAACCGTCGCGGCCTATAAGTATTGCATCGTCGTCGTCGGCGAAGGCATCAAGGACAAGGACGGCAATGAAGTCGGCGCGGACAAGACCCGGCTGGACTCTTTCGGTCATCCGGTGCTCGCGGGCGCGGCTGAGGAACTCAAAGAACGCATCCAGGGCAAGATGAATCTCAAGACCCGCACGGTGTTGCTGGGGTACTCGCAGCGCGCCGCGGCGCATTTCGCGAGCGCGACGGATGCGAAGAACGCCTTCGCGGCTGGCGAGGCCGCGGTGCGTGCCGCCGTGGATGGCAAGAGTGGTTACATGGTGAAGATCGTTCGCACCACTGCGGCGAACGGCGTGGTCACCTGGAGCACCGATCTGCAACCGCTGGCCGACATCGCCAACGTCGAGCATTTCATCCCGAAGGACTGGATCAGCGAGGACGGTTTCCTGCCGAACGAAAAGTTCGTGGAATACGCGCGTCCGTTGATCGAAGGCGAAGTGAAAGTTCCGACCGAAGGTGGTTTGCCCAAGTACATCAGCTTGGACAAGGTCGCCGTGGAAAAGAAACTCGCGCCGCGCGCTTGATTCCAGCGTGACTGCCGCAGCCACTCGGGTGGCGGCGATAAAATTCAAACGACAGGGCCGCACGAAAGTGCGGCCCTGATTGTTTTTAAGGGTGAGCAGGGGCGACGGGGATCAGTCTTTGACCCGATTGATCCGGATTGCCATGTAAGGTTTGCCGGGCAACTGGATGGAGCGACCAGCTTTGTCCGCGTGGAAATAGTTATCCTTCTTCGAGTGATATGGCTAGCGTTTTACATCCACGATAACGCGCTGGTAACGCGTGAGTCGAGGCGTGCCGTGGTCGGTCACGGCTAGAATGATGTGCATCGCGCCGGTGCCGGGTGACATGACCCGGTTTGTCGGCACGATGAACCTCGCTTGTGGCTGGTCGAAATTCTGAATCGAAAGAGGCTGACCGCTGCGCGCGTTGGAGAGCGGAAACGTGCCGGCTTCGTTGTAATAGAACCATTCATACGATAACGCGTCGCCATCCGGGTCCGTCGTGCCCGCAGTGCTGAGATTCACCCGCTCGCCGGGTTTGGCGGTGAGTCGCGATGGATGACCGAGTTTGGGCAGCGGCGGATGGTTGGCGGCGGCGTAGTTGGTCGTCACCGTCCAGATCATACGCGCGGCGAAATCGTTCTGATACGCCGGGCGCCAACGCCAGATGGTGGCGTGGTTGTCATCGTGCCAGCGTCCGTCAACGCCCAGCACTTCGTCATCCGCATCAGTCCAAAAGGGTCGCGTTTCAGGTTGCAGATGCCATTTCAGAAATCGCGGGGTGTAGAATTCGTAGCGCCCGCCCCAGCCGCCCCAATTCGGATGTTCTGGATCGCTCAGACCGTTGTTGATCAAGTTTAGGAAGGATGGCGTGTCGCCTTCCATCAAAAACTCCCAGTGCGGATACACGGCGCCCAACGGTCCTTTGCGGCGGATGTTTTGATCGAGCCACTCATTGCTCACCAATGAAAAATCCGCTCCGTCGCAGCGCGCATGGAAATTGTCGCCGCTGATGCCGCTCCACGTGGCGTGATGATACGCGCCGCCGGCATTGAAACCGGGACTGGTGATGTAGAAGAGGTTGGTGAAGTTCTGCCGCAGCCACGGGCCGCTGTCATCCTGGTCGGAAATCGCGTAAACGCGAAGTTTGGAAACAAATTTCTCCAACTGCTCGGAGGTGCGCGTGGCGCGGATTTTCCACAGTGCTTGCGCGAGCACGTTCGGACCGCCCCAGACCGTCACCCAGACGGGACGCGGATCATCCTTGTCCACGGCGCTGATGATCAGTTCCGAACCGGAGGAATCATGGCCTTCACCGACGGCCTTCATGCCATAGAGCGCCGGACCTTCCTTGAGAACGGAGAACAGATGATTTGTGGTGGGAAAGCCAGGTTCGTGAACGAGCAGGTTGTCGCGGACCTTGCCATAGGCTGCAACAATCTCGCGGATGCGCCAGGCGGCGGTCTTGTTCTGCTGATGAATCGAGGTCGTAGCCACCAAGCCCTCCACGTCCCAATGGTTGCAGTAGGTGAGAAACCGCACCAACGACATCGCGTCGTCGGGTTCGTTCTCGATGTCGGTCAAGACGATGACACGAGGTTTCGCATCAGCAGCAGAACCACTCACCACGAATCCGAAGCCGATGGTGAGAAGAGCGATAATTGCTGAGAATATTTTCATGATTGCATCTCAGTGAACAACGGCTTTCGTCGTGTTCGTTTGCGTCTGGCCCGAAGCCGGGGACTTGCAACGCTCCATGCGCGCGGCGAAATCACGGAGAAAATCTTCGCGCCACCGGCTGACGGTTTTGACCCCGGCGTGCTGGCCGTCGGCGAAGTCGGGAGACAGATTGTCCGTCCACCAATTCGGAAACTTCGCCGACGGATGCTTCGCCAGATCAGGCGATGGCAGTACTGCGGTGATGCCGCCAGTCTTGCCATCGAGTGAAGGCACGTTGCTGCGGAACGTGAAGGTGTAAGTCTTTGCGTCTTTCGGACAAAAACGAAAACGCACCGACTTGTCCTCGGCCAAGTCACCGATGAGCGACTGGTTTTCCACCATCAACCGCGCTTCCGGTTTTTCCGGGGCGTCAGCCCCCAGAGGCAACGCCAGTTCCAGAATGCCGAAGACTTCCAGGCGATCTTTGGCGATGCTGATTCGGTCGAAGCGCACATGGGGACGTTCCCACGCGCGGACAAACTGTCCGCCCCACCCGGGCTTGGACGGATCTTCGGGTGATCCTTTGAGCAACCAGGCAACGGACGGCGTATCACCCATCTTCATCGTGCCGCCCAAGTGAGTGTTAAAATATTCCCCGAGTGCTCCGCGGCCCGCCACATGCCGCGTGACGAATTCCTTGTTGCCCCATTCGCCGCTCTGGTTACCGCCAGCAAACCAGCCACGATACGTGGAGTTGGCTTCAATCATCCAAAGTGTCGGATGATGCGTCGCGATGTATTGGTAGGCATCGGGAGTCCATTTCTTGTTCGGGCCGCCGATGTAATACACTCGCAACTTGGGCAGAATGTCCGGCGCATCGTGCAGCGCCTGCGCGAGGTCTTCGATTCCACCCCAAACCAGTACGTGCAGCGGACGCGAATCGGTGCGGCGGGCGCACTGGACAATCCATTCCGATCCTTCGGTGGACCGGCGCACTCCCGCATAAGATGCCACCTCAGTTTCGCCCTGCTTCGTAATCGCGCGCAATGCATCGGGACTGGGATAGCGGTCGGAATGCGTCTTCAAGTTCGCGAAGTCTTTGGCATAACGGTCAACAACCTCCAGAATATGTTCTTTCCTGCCGGGGCCGTAAGGCGACGAGACAAGTCCTTCCAGGTCGAGGCTGTCGGCATAAACCAGCAAATGCACCATGGACTGAAAATCATCCGGGTCTGTGCCGCCGATGTCGGTGGAAACAATGACGCGCGGGCGCTCGTCAGTCGGCGCTGCTGACACGGTTTCAGGCCAAACGCAGATTGCCCCCCAACCGATCAACATCAGAGAGGCAAGCTTACGTCTGGTGATCGGATTCATGTTGTCAGTCCTTCGTGAGCCAAATGATGTTTGCGTCCGGCAGTTTGACTTGGCCTCCGACTTTCACAGTTTCGCCGGGTGACACTGTGCCGGTGCGCGGATTGACAATGTTTACGCGGAACGCGGCAATCTCTTCCGTCAATTTGACCTCTGCATCGCTGCGGCTGCGATAGATCATCACCTGCTTTCCGGCTTCAAAGAGAAGCCACCGTCCGTCGCCGGACAGTTCCGGGACGGGCTTCATGCGCGGAATGGCGGAGAGAAGTTTGGTGTCAGTTGTGTGTGGTAGGCGCGGCATTGAACCACCGGCACAAACCCACGCCCAGCCGGCGGTGTCGAAGTCACAGATGACTGCTTTCTGCGAATGGATGGTCCGATATTCGGAGGCCATGCTGGCGAGGTTGGCTTCATTCGGGCGACCGCCGCGCCATTGCCGCTCGAATTGGCGCGGGGCGAGATTCTTGCCGCCGGGCGGGGCGAATTCACCTTTGTCCGTGCGCCACCAGTAGCGGAAATCAATCACGTCCACGACCGCGCTGCGTTTGGCGTCAACAAGGATGGCGTCCTGCACGTCCTTCGTTGCGGAGAGCGCGATGATGGGGGGGCGGCCCCTCACCCCGGCCCTCTCCCCATCGGATGGGGAGAGGGCCGGGGTGAGGGGATTTTCGCGTTCCCACGCGGCAATCGTATCCAGCCAGAATTGGGTGAAGTGCAGCGGCCCGGTGAATTCGGCGCTGGTGAACTGGATGACGTTGGCGTTGTTCGTGAAATTGTCGAGGCATTGCCGGATGTAGCCTTCGTGTAATTTGCGCCGGACGGGATGCGTCACGTCGTAGAAAAGTTCCGCCTGGAAGATGCGCTTGTCGCCCGCGTAGGGCGGCGGCTCGGGGAAGCCGGTGTGGTTGATGTTGTTCGCCGAGCGCCAGGGTGAATCCGCCCAATGTGCGCCGGCTTCGAGGATGTTGTGTTGGAAATAATTCTGATGAAACAACACCAGGCCGCGCTGATCGCAAAGGTCAGCGAACTCGCGCAGGCGCGACCAATACCACGGATTGAACTTGGTGAGATCGTATTTGCTCAAGCCTTCCCACGCGGTGCCGATGCCGCTGCGGGCGAAGGGTTGCTCAAAGAACGGTGGCAACACATCGCCGTTGATGCGGCGGGTGCGCTCGTGGTCGTCGCGCCGACGGTCATACCAGAGGCCGTAGTTGTGATCGAGTGCCACAGCGCCTCTGGGGATGAGCTTGTCGGCGACTTCGTTGAGATCGTCGGTAAAGCCCGCACCGCTGCGCCCGGGAACAAAGCGCGTGAGGCCGAGGCCAAAATTGGGGGCTTCGTTCGGACGGATGCTGCCGCGCCACCAAGTGACGTTGGCCGTGCTACCGATGGCGAGTTTGCCGCTCATCGTGAGCCAGCCGTTGGTGATCAGGAGCGGAGCGCCGATCTCCAGATCGGCTCGTTTCGATGTTATTTGGCGTCGAGCCGATCTGGAGATCGGCGCTCCAATTTCATCGGCGCGCTTGGCGTTTCCGGGCTCGCTGGGAATGGGATCGCGTTGGCTGGCGGTGAGGATGTAATCCTTTAACTGAGGCGGAGGCTGGTGCGCAGCGGCAGCGAGTTCCTGGGCTTTGTCGAGGGGCGGGTTGCTGGATTCTTCGCGCGGGCGGGGCATGAGTTGCAATCTTGCGGCAGCTTCTGCACCGAGGCGCTCTTTCAATTGTGCGGCGAAGAGGCTGTCGGGTTTCATGAAGTCGTTGGAACTTTTCCACACGCCGTCGCCTTCAAAGCTGGCCCACGAACCAAAACTCCAGTTCGTCGCGCCGGGCGGATTCCAGCAGCGGATGACGGCCGCGCTGCAATTCCACAGCACCGAGTTCGCCGCCGCCCAGCCGATGCCGGCGTTGTTGCCGGGACGATAGCCCAGCGTGAGGGCGTTGCCGTCAAGGTTCACGTTGTCGTAGAGCACGCCGGAGGCCCAGCTTTCGATCGGGCCGCTGTCGTCGAGGGCTTCCCGGGCCTCGCACTGCACGAAGGCATTCGGTCCGGCGGCGCAGTGACCGACGGAGAAA
Organism: uncultured Bifidobacterium sp.; assembly: GCA_964594985.1. Taxonomy (GTDB): domain Bacteria; phylum Verrucomicrobiota; class Verrucomicrobiia; order Limisphaerales; family JADLHS01; genus JADLHS01. The sequence goes on along the minus strand of CAZQNQ010000001.1, from coordinate 382,245 downwards.
TCGTGTCGCCCGTGTTCGGCATAGCAGCGGAGAAACAAGGTCTGCTGCCCCATCGTAAAAAATGTGTGGCGACGATAACCGCCGATCTCGGAGACGGGCGCGAGCGAGACGCAATCCTGCACGGTGATGCGCTGGCAGGTTTCGTAGAGCGCCACGGCGGAACCGGCAAAGTGTTTGAAGGTAACTTGGCGCACCCACGCGTCGGCGGTGTTCTCCATTGTGATGGCGCACCAGGAATGGTTTTCGTCTTTGGGATTGGTGGCGTCGAAGGTGGATTCGAGCGTGAGGTTTTCGATGCCGATTTGGGTGATGGGACTAATAAGGCTTATGGGACTGATGTAAGCGCCAAAAGTCGTTTCAATCACAGTGGTGATGGGGGCATCAAGGGTGATGACGTCGCCATTTACGGCTTTCACGATTCGACCCCAGGTGATGTCACGGGTGCCGGGTTTCCAACCGCCGCCTTCGCCGCCGCCAAACTCCATCGCACCGAGCTTCGCGATCCATTCTTTCGTGCTGGGCCGGGTGACGCGCACCTGGCTGCCGGGTTTGAACGCGTTGGCGTCCTGGACGCGAAGGGTTGTTGCGCCAACGGGAACATCTGCCGAGATGGCGACGCGAACGCCGGTGACGGCTTCAGCTTTGCCAAACACGCGGATCAACGTGCGGCGATCAAGGCCAGCGGCAACAAGCGTGGTTTCGTTGACGCCTTGGCCGCGCAGAACGACGCCGGAGTTGGTGATGATCAGGCTGCCAAAAACTTCGTGACGGCCTTTGAGCAACAGCACGGCGCCGCGCAAGCCGTTCGTATCCAGTGGCAGGCCGGCAACGGAATCAAGCGCGGCTTGGATGCGGGCGGTGGAGTCGCCGGGCTTGGGCGAAACGGCGATACGAATAGGCGTGTTGGGAATGGCGCGCTCATTTGCGGCGTAACCGGCGGCGGAGAAATCCATCGGGACCTGCTGACAAAATGAGGCTGAGACGAACAGGACGAATGCGACGCATGATAGCGGCGCCGCAAAAAATCTATGGGCTGGGTTCATGGAAGTTTGCCAGTGACACGCTCTAGTTTTGCAGACTGCGCGATTTCCTTTCCGTTCGCCAACACTCGCAATCCTGCGCCGCGTCCGTAGCGCGAGCCGTCTTTGTCCCAGATCACGGTGAGCATGCGGCCATGATATTTCACGCCATCAAGGCAGAACCAGTCCCAAGTGTCGGTCGGGAGCAGCGGCGAGATTTCCACGATGTCGTCGGCGCGCGGGCGGAGGCCGAGGACGCCGGTGATGAGCAGGTCGGCGTAGGTGGAATGATTGTAATAACGGCTGCGGTCGTTCTTGCCGTTGATCCAGTCGCCGGTGACTTCGTCCTGGTACTCTCCGATGAAGGGTTTGCCGTTGGCGCGTTGGCTGCGGGTGTAGGTGCGGAAGGCGTTGAAGAAGAAGTTGATGGTTGAGAGTTGAGAGTTGAGAGCAGAGTTGCCCCTCACCCCGGCCCTCTCCCCTTCCGAAGGGGAGAGGGAGTCGGAGCGCAGGTGGTTTGCCAGCGCATAAAGTGTCTGGCTGGTGGCGAACGGCCAGACCGCGCCATCCCATTCGCACGTGCCCACGCCGCGATTGCGGAATTCCGGGTGGCGGCGTTCGGCAGTGGTCAGGCCGAAGGGGGCGGAGAAGCCTTGAGGGTCGGTGAATTGCGCCCAAGCGGATTCAAAGCCTTTGGCTGTGTCGGGCAGATCAAACATCCACGGGATGAAGCCGATCGCCTCGCGGGCGGTGGATGGGACGTATATGACGGATGCAACGGATGCGGTGCTGGTAGCGACTAACACTTTGAAAAAGTTAGCGTTGGTATCCCAGAGGCGTGCTTGAACCAAGTCTTGGAGGTTGTCGGCTTTGGCTGTGAATTCAGCGGACACTCTGTCCTGGTCGGCAAGCATTGCAATTTGCTCGATGGCTCGGGCGTTGGCGAACATGTAGCTGTTGATGGTGGGGCGGATGTTTTTGGCGGTGCGCGAGCCGGAGATGGATTCTTCCATGCCGTCGCGGACATCGTATTGCCAGAAGAGGCCGTTGGTAAGCTGGCGCTCGGTTTCCCAGACACGGTAATCAGCAACGAGATCGGGCAGAAGTTTTGCCAGAAATTTTTTGTCGTTGTTGACGAGGTAACGATCCCACGCGGCGGCGGCGAACCAACTGCTGAATTTGTGGAAGTGCGGTTGCGGTTTTCCTTTGGCACCGCGCAACCAGAATTGGGTATAGTCGTTGAGATAGCGGTCGTCGCGCAGCCAGCGACCTTCTGCTAGGTGCAGGCTGGTGGCGCAACTGATGGTGTTGAATTCGCCCGCGTGACTGACGGGTGGGAGAAATTCCGTGATGACGTAGCCTTTAGGCGTGCGCTTGATGTGTTTGCGGAAGCTCCACCATCGGAAATAGTAGATCTCTTCCACGTCGCGGTCGGGGCATTCGAAGAAGGGAATGCTTTTTTGCAGCCATGACCAGGATTCGGAGTTGGAGATGTCGGTGACGATGGTTTCCGGCTCCATCGCGTTGAAGTGTTCGATGTGGTGAGCAAAGGCGGCGGGTTTGAGGATGGTGAAGTTTTCGGCGGCGTGAGAAAGGGGATTAACCACGAAATACACGGAACACACGAAAAGCAAAATGGCTCGGTTCTTAATCTTACTCTTAATCTGTTTTGCCAAGGCGGAGAGATTAAGAAAAAGATTAAGAAGGAGTTTGTGGAACGAACCCACCTCACCCCGGCCCTCTCCCCCCATCTGATGGGCGGAGAGGGGGAAAGTTGCGGCGGTTGCTGGTGGTTTGGGAGCGGGCATGTCTTTCGCAGCTATTTTTCAGATGTGAAGGTTTTGTATGCCGCGCTCAGGTCCGGTGGCTCATTGGTTGGCGAGGAGTGGATGAAGGCGGCGAATTGCAAGGTGAATGGTTGATTTTCCGCGACGGGAATGCTGCTGGGTTCGCCTTTGGTGAAGGCTTTTTGGCCGAAGGGATTGGCGACGATAAGGCCGTAGTCGCGGCTGTGAAACCAACTGGGCCGGAAATTTGTTGGGCTGGGGATGACTGTAATGCCGACGAGACGATTGCTCAACACGCCCGAGTAATCGCACCAAGAGGCGATTTTGCCCCAGGTGTTTTTTGCGCCGATCAAACCGTCGCTGTTTTTGACGCTGCCGCCGTTCTTTTCGGAGAGCGGGGTGGCGATGCGGATGCCGAAGCCCATTTCTTCCTGATCGCCAAATGTGAAGTTGTCAGTCTGTGGAGTGAAAGTGACTTTCCACGAGAGGAGGTATCCGGTGGCTGCGGATTGCAGTGTGAGGTGAGAGGCGATTTTCGCGAGATCTGTCCCGTTCGATGAGACCAATATGGCGGATGTGACGAATGTGAGGTTGCCATCGCGGACCTTGGGCGGTTCGACGAATTGATTGTGGCGGATCGTGGCTTTGTTGCGCCAGAAATCCTCGCCGCTAATATTGCCGAAGGCGAGCCAGATGCCGGGGTGCATCGTGGGATGATCCACGGGGTCAACGCTGGCGATGGGCGGATGAGTGCGCGTGACCTGGATGCCGTCGGGCGTGTGGACGTGGGCGAAGTAGGGGCGCAGGATGTTGGTGTCGGCGAAGACGAAATGGGCGACGGGTTTCGAGTCGTGAGTGATGATGAGGCGGTCGGGGCGTTGTTCGACCGCGAAGTCTGCGGCGAACAAGACCGGATCAACCACGAAATACACCAAACACACGAAAAGGGGAAAAGGCAAACGCCGAACGTCCAACATCCAATGTCCAACACTCAACCAGCGGAACGCGCGAAAAAGAGAAAGGGAGAAAAGGGGAAAAGGAGAGTTCTTCATGCGTCGGTTTTCGTGTGCTTCGTGTATTTCGTGGTTCAAAGTCATTCCTCCAAAGATTTGTTCGTGGTGTCGGGGGCGAACCAGATGACGATCATGCCGAGAGCGTAAATCAAGGCCATCACCGCGCCAACGCGGGAATAGTCGCCGCCGAAGAAACTCACCAGCGAGCCGGCGGCAAACAAACCGGCGGCGGTGGCGAAGCGACCGACGTTGTAGGCGATGCCGCTGCCGGTGGCGCGGACGCGTGTGGGGAACAATTCCGGCAGATACAGCGGCAGCCAGCCGAAGAAGAGCGTGGCGATGAAGCCTTGCGCGAACAATAGGGGCAGAAAGATGGGTTGCATCGGTTTGGTGAACAGGAACAGGCCGCAGGTGATGGCGGTGCTGCCGAGGCTGATGAGAAAGTAAGCGAGGCGACGGCCAATGAGGCTCGCGAGTTGCGCGCCGAAGAAACTGCCGAGCACGGCGCCGACGGACCACCAGGCTTGGGCCGTGGATTTGTAGTCGGGGTTTTCGTTACCGGCGACGAGTTCGGCCCAAGGGAAAATCCATTTGCTCGCGGCCCATGCGCCGATGAGCGGAATTGAACCGAGCGCGATGCCGACGAGGACGGTGCGGAGCAGGGGCGGGCGGAAGAGTTCGGCGAGGGGTGTTTCGGTTTTGGACGGCAGTGCCTTTGGGCGGTGGGGGTCATTCTTCGAGCCGATCTGGAGATCGGCGCTCCGGCGGCTGCGGGCGGCGAGCCAGGTGGGAGATTCAGGAATGAGCCAGAGTATCGCGATGCCGAGCAAACAGGGCGCCCCGCAGATGGCAAAGACCCAGCGCCAGGATTCCGGGGTGATGTGAAAATATGCGGTGAGGCGCGAGAGGAGGAAGATGCCGAAGTTCAGGCCCGCACCCATGATGCCGGCGACGATGGGGCGCGAGACCTTGGGCCAGCATTCGGAGACGAGCGCCACGCCGTTGGGCCAGACACCGCCGACGCCGAGGCCGACGAGGAAGCGGAGGACGAGCATCTGGTTCAGGCTCGTGGCGAAGTAGCCGAGGCCGCAGAAGATGGAATAGAACAACACGCCTAGGCCGAGCGCGCGGGTCCGACCGATCTTGTCACCGAGTGAACCCATCCAGATGCCACCGATGGCGGCGCCAAGCAGCAGGCTGGCGTTTAGTTTGGCAAACCAGATGCCGCCGAGTTCCTTCGTGAAAGCGTCGCCGAGAAAGCTCTTTGCTACCGAGCCAGCGGCAATGGGCATGAGGCCGAGTTCCATGCCGTCGAAGAGCAGGGCGGCAAAGGCGACGAACAGGACGGCGTAGCGGGCGCGGGATGAGAGTGGGGCGGAACTCATTGGCGGGAGCGCCGAGCGCCGGCTCGGCTCGAACGCGGCCGTTTTTTGGAACGGGCCGAGGCGGTGCTCGGCGCTCCGATGACGCGGATGATGGCGCTGTTGTCCAATGGGCCGAAGCCGGCGGCTTCGGCGCGCAGCAGGATGTCGCGATGGATCTCGCTCAAGGGCAAACGAGCGCCGGATTCCTTTGCGGCGGCGAGCATGAGGCGGACATCTTTCAAGTGCTGTGAAAGCCGGGCCTGGGGTTTGAAATCACCGCGCAGCATCTTCTCGCCTTTCACGTCCATCATGCGCGAATAGGCCATGCTGTTGCGGAGAATTTCGAGGGTTTGCGCCCCATCGAGTTTCAATGCGTGGGCAAAGACCAGACCTTCGGCGAGGGCGGCCCGGTTCAATCCGAGGACGAGATTGGTGACGAGTTTCATTTGCGCCGCGCTGCCGGTGAGGCCGGTGTGAATGGTGCGGGCGGCGAACGTGGCGAAGAGTTTTTTGCAGCGATCGAATGCGGCTTTGAGACCGCCGACCATGACGAGAACTTCGCCGCACCGGACCTGATCGCTGTTGCCGGAGATGGTGGCATCAAGATAGGTCGCGCCGGTGGGGGCGAGTTGCTGACTGAGCTTGACGGCATCCTGGGGGGCGCCGGTGGTGGTGTCAGCGATGATGTGGCCGTAGTGGAGTTTGGGATTCGCGGCGCGCAACAAGTCGCTGGTGATCTTTGAATCCGGCAGGCTGAGCAGGATGCATTCGCAATGGGTGAAAACTTCCTCGGCGCTGGCAGCCGCAATACCGCCGAACTTGGTGTGCCCAGCGCGAGCGTCAGAGGCGATGTCCCAGCCGAAAACGGAGTAGCCGGCGGCAAGGAGTCGTTCGGCGATGGCACTGCCCATGAGGCCGAGACCGATCAGACCGATGGAACGAGCGCGACGGATGGGCCGGGGTTTTTGGGGCATGACGGCAAATTATTTCTTCGCTGGCATTTGATACTCACCAACGAGGGAGTTGAGATATTTTTCGAGATTGGTGTAGCCGTCGCCGGTGAGGTCTTTGTTGCCATCGGTGGGATCAGCGGGATTCAAACCATGTTGTTTTTCCCAGAGATCGGACAGGCCGTCGAAGTCGGTGTCCCAATCAGCCGGGCGTTTGATTTCGGGATAATTGTCCCAGCCGCCCACATCGTCTTGGGAATCGGGCAGGCCGGGGAGTCCGGTTTTGCTGCCTTTGAACTTGGCGGTGCCGCTGCGGACTTCGGCGATGATGCGGGTGTCGTGTTCGTCGAGGGCGGGGTAGTTGCAGCCGACATCGGCGAGAACATTGGTGTAGGCTTCCGCGGCGGTGTGAGTCTTCACATGCGAATCAAAGAACGGCTTTTCAACCCACGGTGAGTATTCTGTTGGCACTCTGCCGCCGCGTTCGGTGGTGGCGGTGCGCCCGGCGGTCTGGTTCGTAAGACCGAAGCGACCGACCATGATATTTCCGTCGAAGAAATATTGCTGCGAACCGGGGAAGCCGCCGTATTGGGCGTTAAGGGCGTAGAAGAATTTTGTGGCTGGGCCGGGCTGGTAATAGTTGTTCACGAAATTGACTTCGTGCGCGCCGCCGTCGGTCGCGCGCTTGGACCAGTTGTAAACGACGTTGTTGCGGAGATCGAGGCGCCCGGCGTATTCGTTTTTGGGTTTGCTGAGTCCGCCGGCGAGACTCCAGTTGCGACCGGCGCAGTGGGCGAGAAGGTTGTAATGAAAGCTGCCGATGTCGCCGCCGATGCTGGCAGCGTAGCCGTGTTGCGTGCCGGGCGGATATTTTTTGTGGCCGGCTTCATTGAGCGCTTCGGAAATGAGCGTGCGTTGGAGCGTGATATTTTTTGCTCCGCGCGAACTGAAGGCTTCGTCGAGTGTCCAACTGATCGAGCAATGATCAATGATGCAATGATCGCTGGAGGCCATGCCCATGCCGTCGAGCGTCATGCCGGAGATATTTCCCGGACGGACGCGGATGTAGCGGATGATGACATTGGTGGCGCCGAGCATGCCCATGTTGTATTTGCGCAGGCAGATGCCCTTGCCGGGAGCGGTCTGGCCGGCGATGGTGAGGTCGGAATTGGTTTTGCGGATGATGAGCCGTGATTCGAGCGTGATCAGGCCGGAGACATCGAAGACGACGGTGCGTGGGCCGGATTGTTCGACGGCGTCGCGCAGGCTGCCCGGGCCGGAGTCATTCAAGTTGGTGACGTGGATGACGCGCCCGCCGCGTCCGCCTTGGGCGAAGCGTCCGTAGCCTTCAGCGGTGGGAAAGGCGAGGGGAGTATCTTTCGCCAAAGCGGAAAGGACGGTCGCAAAACACAACCAGAGACAGGTGATGGTGGGGAGCAAGCGTTTCATCAAAATGGGACGTGTGGAGAAAAAGTATATTCTGTGGAGTTGGAAATAAAATGCCGGGGTACGGATAAACCGCACCCCGGCAAATGATTCATTCCATGCTGCACCAAGCTCAAGGAGCGATGCTAAACAAGCGGAAGAACACGGTCGGATTCGCGGGGTCGATTGGCCAGACCTGTTGACTGGTGCTTTCCGATCCGGGCACCGGATACCATGTGCTGGTCAAGCCGATGTTGAGGTTGTTGGTCTGCACTTGCAATTGCCAGCCCAGGTAATTCGTGGGCCAGGATAAGGTGATATTCGTTGCCGTGAAGATATTAGTCATCATCGGCGGAACAATCGGAGCCCCGACGATGGAGATGATGCCGTTTGTTCTCAGATTGTTGACATTCCATTGCAGCCCCACCCCTGGAGATCTCGGATCAATTGAGAAGTCGGAGGCCGCTTCCGGGGTGTTTGCGAGCCCAAAGTTGTGCCTGATGACATGGAAGCTTTGGCCGATGGCAAACGGGATGACGCCGATGTTGGTCATCTGAATAATGCCACGGGTGTTGGACCATTTATCTACCATAACAACATCGTTGGTTTGCGGATGATTGAGATCCACTTCAACCACCAGGCGGGCATTGGGATTCAGGTCGAACCGGGCTTCGATGGTGAATGTGCCGATGCCACCATTGCCGGGGGAGAGAACGCCACCGGAGTCAAGCGAGAAACGACCATTATTGCCAGCTCCGTCACCGGTGGTATCAGAGAACGTCCCAGTTCCGGTAACCGTGCCGCCCACACTGAGGCGGCTATTAACGTTGGCAGTGCCGGCGTTGTATTGGCCGTTGTGGACGAGAACCGCACCAGCCGCCAGAGTGGAAACACCAGTCGGGGTAAATGTGCCGGTGTTGGTGGTGCTTCCTCCGGTCATATTAACCGTGCCATTTACAGTGCCAGTATTGGCGAAGGTGCCGGCGCTGACTGAGAGCGCGGAATCTACGGTGCCGGAGCTGGCGGAATTGCCGGCAGTGGTCAAACCATTGATGGTGCCGCTGAAGTTCAGCGTGCCATTGGTTGTGACTGTGGTTGTGCCCAGACTGCCCGAGCCACTGACAGTTCCCTCGTTGAGAACCAATGGGACCTGGCTGGCGGCATCCACGGTCAGGGTGGCCGCGCCGTCTTTGACCATGACCCCGGTGCCTGCAATAGTGCCACTGGACAAGGTGTACGCTTTCGTTTCGTTGGAAATCAGGATGCCGCCCGAGCCGGGGGTAACAACCCCTGAGATGCTGACTGTGGTTGAGCCGGCCGCTGAATCATTGAATGTGGCGGAGTCGCCATCCACGAAAAGCTGGCCAGCTTGCCAGTTTGCCGAGGTTGTATCCCAAATATTACCTGGGGTTCCGTTCCAAATAACATTCTTGGGAGCTTGATCCGTGATCACCACATCCACGGTTTTATTCCCCGCGTTGTTAACTACATAGCCATACAAGCCGGATGGAAATTCGACCGAGAAATTCGGCGAGGCTGATCCATAGGCAATCAGCGGGACGACGGCAGGATAGCTCGTGATACCAGAAACAGAGGCCAGACGGATGATGTTGCCCGTACCACCGGTGATTAGATTGGTGGCATAAACGTAAGGATCGGGGCCTGCGCCACTGACATGCAAAGTCAATATCGAGTTGGCCATGTTGAGGGTAGTGAGCCACTTGTCGGCGGTGGCGACCTTGTTGGAAACAATCAGAGTACCGCTTGACGACATGGTGATGGTGTTCACCGTCGAGTGTTTAGTGACGCCACCAACGACGATATTGCTAACCAAGACTGTGCCTCCGGCAACATTCAATATGCCTGAAGTGCTTTCGGGGTAGGTTGGGATGCCTACAGTTGCTCCAGTTGTGTAACCGAGATGCAGGGTGCCGTTGACCCGGAATTCGCCCCCGGTGTTGACCGTCACCGTTCCCGCCGGGCCACTGACTGCGCTGGCACCAGTGCCAAGGTTTTCGCCGATGCCTTGGTAGCCAAGATAAGCGGTGTTCACATCGAAAAATCCCTCGCCAAACGTAAGCGTGGCTTGAATCGTCTGGCCGGTGGTGTTGGTGCGGTTCAGGCCCATGAACATCCGATCAATGGTTGCCTCGACACGACCATTGCTGAAATTGACCGTAGTCCCGCGGGTGTTGCTGCCGGAGTTGTCCACGCCGCCGGCATCACCTTGCGCCCAAACCGACATGCGCCCGCCACCGATGCCTTGAAATTGTGCAAATGATCCTGCGGCGTTGAAATTGTAATTGTTACCGCTACCACCCGAGCCGGCTTGGCCCCAACAAATGCTGTCCAGTTCAAAGTAGTTCGACAACCCCAATGACAATCGCAAGTTGGAAGTAGTTCCCTGACGGGATTGATTGCCAATGGTCAGCGCATAGTCGCGAATTCCAAGATCATTGTAATTGTTTGGATCCACCCAAGAGGCCTTGATGATGTTGGTTCGGGCGAGCCAGACCTGGGGCTGGTAACGGGAAGCCTGGCTGTTCGTCGAAGTGCCTGCCTCCACGTATCCGTTCGTATCAAAATTGGGATAAAGCCGCCAGTCACCCAAGCCGATGCGGTTTACATCCGCAACAAATTGGTTGAGGTCGCGCATGTCGAGGGTGGCATTTTGATTGTAGTCCACCAAGCTGGCGATGTTGGCCGTCTCATTGCTGACGATGAGCGTTCCACCACCGACAAATTTCACGTCTTGCGGCCGATTGGCGGAAATCTGATCCAATAGCTGGCTGAATCCGCCCGCGCCGGTGACGGCAAGCGTGTTGCCGGAAGTGATTTCGATGTTATGAAAACGCGTGGCGTTGGCGGCCCAGTGGGCAAAGCGCAATGAGGCAATTTCCGTGTTGGCCGAGATGATTACGTTGGTGATATTATTGGCGCTGGTGCCTCCGGTGTCGCCGAAAACAACATTAGCGTTGACGCCCGGCGAAACGCCCCCAATCCAGTTGGCCGCCGAAGCCCAAGCGCTGCCACCAGCACCACTCCAGATGTAACTTGAAATAACGGGCAAGGGCAGCCGATAGGTCGCCGCGCCGGATGCCTCGATGGCAACGTCGTACACACCCTGAGGCAGGTTGGTAGTGTTCAATGTTAATGTGGCAGTGCCGCTGGCGGTAAAGGAAGAAATGTCCAGCGAGGCTCCCGCGCCGCTGGGCAAGCCGGTAACCGTCAAGTTCACCGGATCAGTGCCGTTTGCGATGGTCACAACAAGGCCAACCGAGTTGGCCACCGTGCCATTCACTGGAACGGTGACACGGACAGGCCAGGCCCGGAGTGTAACGGTTTGCTGCGCCAAAGCAGAGCCGGCAGTGGCTAACAAAGCCAAAATGGTGAAAAGGATTGGCTTTACCCAACGAGTGGGGAAATGCCGGGGCGAGAGATGTGCGGTGGATATTTCGCGCGGATCAAGTCGGTTGGATGTTTCTGTGTTCATGGGTTGTTGGTATGTTGAGGTGGAAGGAGCGGATCGTCTAAATGGCACGCAAATATGTGCGGGCTTTGTGCGGAAGAATTTACTTGTTGCGGTATGGCATGCGATCGTTCATCCATGCATAGTCACGGTTGAGGCGAACGACGGTATTATTCCAATCAATTTTCTGAACCGGGCGGACGGTGGCATTATTGCCGCCCTTTTCGAACCACTTCTTGATTTCTGAGTGTCCATCGGCAAAAGAAAGGTCGCCGCCGCCATTGTGGTAACTGGCGGGCAGATCGCGCCAAACATAAAGGTTTGGTGGGCGGCCTGGGTTAAACATGAAGGTTGCGTCGTTGATGCTGTCGGGGTGTTCGTCAAGAAATACGAAGGTATCAACAGGGCGTGGAATTTGAGTGGTCTTGTTGGCGTTAAAATACTCGCGGTCAGGATTTCCGCTTACATCGGATAAGTCCAAGCCAGCACCACTCATGGCGCCATTGATCGCCAAACTCCTGACCCGCGGCCCATTGGCGGCGCTGTGACTGTCGGCGGCGCATTTCCAGACCTTTGCGCTTTTGACATAAGCGGCCATCGGAGATGCGTCAGTGCCTTTGGAATTATCCACATTGATCAAGAGGGATTCATCAATGTTGTCGGGTTCGTTTGCCCATCCGATAAATCCAGCGACGGGGTGACCTCGCATCAGGTTGTCATCGTTGTCGGTAGCAGACATCAGCCAGCCGAGCATCAATTGCTTGGTGTTGTTCAGGCATGATATGCCTTGAGCCTTGGCTTTGGCTTTGGCCAGCGCGGGCAGAAGCATGGCGGCGAGAATGGCGATGATGGCAATGACCACGAGCAATTCGATGAGGGTAAAAGCGATCAGGCGATGCCGTTGCGAGCGATGCCAAGAGGTTTTTGTGATGGTCGGTATTTGCATGGGCTGGTTCGTACAGTGAGATGAAAATAGCTCTTCGTGCGCTTTTCGGTCGGTGGCTTTCGTTACTTTGTGTATAAACGAATATATTCAGACTGCAAGCATTTTTTTCAACCATCATTAGCTGCTGGCGTTCGTTTCTTGGGGTGTCGCTTTCCTACTGATAATCGAGCTGGTTCAATTATCAAATGTTTTTTCTTGGGAAAGGTTTGGTGGTCGGGGGGCAGGTTGGTGGAGGTGTGAAATAGTCGGTCTAAACAGCTACAGATTTATGTTGCTTGCTGCCAGATTTTGAATGCCACCACGTTTCTTGAGATCTGTCGTCAATGTGAGTCAGCGTGAGTTCCAAACTGCGTTGGATGTGTTGGGCAACCAACTGGCTGGCTTGGGAAGTATTGCGGTGTTTGAGAGCTTTGAAGATTTCGCGATGAATCTGATCGGCTTCTTCCATCAATTCCAAGTTATGTCCGAACCGTTCTACCCCGAAAATCCGCGAGTGGATGTGGCTGTCGCCAGCGAGTTTGGTCAAGCGCGGATTGCCGGCCGCTTCAATGATGGTCATGTGAAAAGCCAGGTCTGCCTGGAGAAACTCTGAGAGATTTTCGCCCGTCATTACGCTTGCGTCGGAAAATGATTTTGTAATCAGCCCCCGCATTTTGCTGAGTAATCCGTCGAGCTGCTGTAATCGAGCGGTGGAAATTTTTTCGGCCGCTTTGGCGGCGGCGTATGTTTCAATGGCTTCGCGCACTCCGTACAGTTGAACTGCCTCTTGAGTGCCAAGCTTGCGAACAATGGCCCCAGCGCGCGGGACTAATTCTACCAACCCCTCACTTCCGAGTTTTCCCATCGCTTCCCGGACTGGAGTCGTGCTGACTCCCATTTCAACGCTGATTTTTTTGTAATCCAATCGGGTGCCTGGAGGAAATTCGCCCGCCAGCAATTTGGTGCGGAGATGGTGGTAAATCCTTTCGGGTAAGAGTGTGGCCATGATGCGTTCCTAAAGTAGCTGCCTTGTTGTTGGGTATATCCTGTTATTCTGGTAGCGGGCAAAAGCGCATAAGTCAAAGAGTTTTTGGGGATTTGCTTAATTTTTCGCAGCTTTCTTGTCCGCAAATAAGCGGATACAAACCCGATCCGAGCAGGATTAACGGAAGGCTGGTGCGATTACCGACACGCATTCCTGCTCGCTTGGCTTGATGTTTTGCCAAGCGCGCAGATTCAGTACAACCTTGCCGCATGGCTGCTGAATTAACATTAAAACTACAAGAAGGAGACAAAGCTCCCGACTTTTCTGCCGAAACCAATGGCGGTGGAAGCGTCAAACTCGTCAACTTCAAAGGTAAAAACGTCATCCTCTATTTCTATCCCAAGGATGACACGCCGGGATGTACCAAGGAGGCTTGTGCTTTCCGCGACAATTTCGCTGCGTTCAAGCAGAAGGGCGCAGTAGTGCTGGGTGTGAGTGTTGATCCCGTGAAAGCCCACGATAAGTTTGTCGAAAAATACAAACTGCCTTTCACCCTGCTCGCCGATGTGGATAAAAAGATTGTCGAAGCTTATGGCGTTTGGGGGCAGAAGGTTTTCATGGGCCGGAAATATCTGGGCGTCCAGCGCGTGACCTTTCTCATCGGTCCGGACGGCAAAATCAAAAAAATCTGGCCCAAGGTCAAACCCGAGGAACACGCCGCGGAAGTCCTCGCGGCGTTAGGCTGAACCAACGTCCACCGCTGAAACTCACGCTACGGATGCAAAGGCCGCAAAGGAGACGGAAGGATTTTAATCCTTTGCGTTCTTAGCACGCTTTGCGTGAGGCAGAAACAGCCTTCGCAAACGGGGCGAGCGCGTTTGCCAGATGGTTTAATTGATTCCTGGTGTGCTCGCTGGAAATGACGAAGCGGAAATAGCCGCCCGCCGGTGAGCCCGGGTAATGAATCAGAGGCGGGAAAATTTTCACGTTCCGAAGTTCAGCACGGAGTTTATGGTTTGCTTTGGCGGTCTTCAGATGCACCGGCACGATCGGTCCGGGAAAATTCTCCAGCGGAAAACCCAGCGCGCGGAGCTTTGCCTTGATGTAATCCGCATTAGCCGCCAGTCGCGCGCGAAAGCCGTTCTCGGTTTTCAGCAAGCGGACCGATTCAATCACCGCATGTGCCAATGGCAGCGGTAGGGGCGTGCTGCCGACAAACAACCGGCTTTGCGTGAATCTTTGCCGCAACGGTTTTGAACAAAGGATGGCGCCGCCATAAACGCCGAATGCCTTGCTCAACGTGATGTTTTGCACAATGCGGCGACGGCTCACCCCCTGCGCTTCGATTGTGCCGCGCCCGGTGTTGCCGACGGTGCCGGCTCCGTGTGCATCGTCCACGAGGATCAGGCCATCGCGGGGCAATAGTTTCAAATACTCCGCCAGTGGCGCGAGCGATCCGTTGTGGGCGTACAGTCCGTCCGTCAACACCGCTGGCCGCGCTTGATTGCCGCAACGGGCCAGGGTTGCGGAAAAATCTGCGACATCGCGATGCTTGAAGCGAAGCACCGGACAATTCAATGCCTCGACCGCGTCATTGAGCGCGGCGTGGGCGCGCTCGTCAATCAGCGCATGGGAGAATTGTCCCGCGAGCGCCTGGGCAACCATCAGGTTCGTGACATAACCCGAATTTGTGAGCACTGCGGTCTCCACGCCGAAGAATTGCGCGAGTTCCTTTTCCAACCGCACATAAACCTCGTGGTTGCCCGTGGTGATGCGTGACGCCGCAACGTTCAGACCGTAATGCCGCATGCCTTCACTGACGGCTTTGAGGATTTTTGGATGACTTGCCAGCCGGAAATAATCGCAGCCGCCGAAGTAGGAAAAGGTCTGTCCGCGATGACGGATGTAGGTGCGGCGCACCTGTTGCAGCGGCTCGGCTTCTTGCATGGGCCTGACGCTAACAAGCTTGGCGCGGCGGAGGCGAGGAAAGTTTCGCGGCATGAAAATGTCAGAGGAGCGGTGGCGGGTGGTGCGTGACGTGATTCGCGTCACCCGCCACCCGGCACTCGTCACAACTTGGCTCACGCCGAACCCTGACTTGTGGGGAAGCGGACGCTCACGTAAGATGGTCGTGGTTCTGGAAGAGCGGAGAATCGCTCGCGACGCAAGTCGCGGGAGGAAAGTCCGAACACCGCAGAGCACGATGCCGCGTAACCCAGGCTTGTTGGGCTGGGATACACGCGGGCGGCGACGGCGCGAGTCGTCCCGACGGACAGTGCCACAGAGAAAATACCGCCGGCGTTGCGCAAGCGACGTCGGTAAGGGTGAAAAGGTGGGGTAAGAGCCCACCGCGCGAAGTGCAAGCGACGCGGCACGGAAAACCCCATCGGGTGCAAGGCCAAATAGGAAACCGAGGAGCGGCTCGTTCCGTGTCTGCGAAAGCAGACAGGTTTCGGGTATCGGCTGCTAAGACAAATGATTCTCTCCCCCGAAGATTTTCGGGGCAGACAGAAATCGGCTTACAGCTCTTCCAGAACCATTTCTTTATTTAGAGCGTACTGCCAAAAGAAGGTCGGGAACGAGATGCTCCAAATGACTGAAAGCCCCCTCATCCCGTCCCTCTCCCCATCCGATGGGGAGAGGGTGGCCGACAGGCCGGGTGAGGGGAATTCGGTTCCAACTAATGTTTTGCGAACTGTTCTACGTGGTAGCCGACGTAAGGAGGCTCAAACTTCAATCAGACAGGCAAGAACTCACGCAAAGGTCGCGAAGTCCGCAAAGGCGAAAAACTAATGCGGTCTGACAGGATTGCCGGTTCTTTGCGGCCTTTGCGCTCTTGGCGTGAGGAATAATGAGCCTCCTCACGTCGGCTGCTACGGTTCAGTTCACGAACGAAAACTCATTCGCCTGCAAGAGCGCGTGGGCGTATTCCTGCCAGGCGGTGAGCGGCGCGCGTTTCTTTTGCTGGGCATTGTTCGGGCGATTCTGCGCCAACCGTTCTGCCCGGCGCTCCTGCTGCAATTCCTGCCGACGTTCCTGTGGCGTTTTGGGGCGACTGGCAACTGTTGGCGTGGACGACTTACCTGGGCTTGATTCAGCCAGCGGCGTCTGCGCGATGAAATCCAGGCCGAGTTGAACTTCCTCCGGCTTCGGCTGGCGTTGGTAGATGCGTCCATAGAGAAACTCGATTTTGTCCTCGCTGTTGGTGCAGGCGAGGAATTTGTCTTCCGCCACCAGTTTCTTGGCTTGTTCGATGACGACCGGACTGTTCATCAGGAACAACGCCTGTTGCGGCACGCTGGTTTCGTGACGCAGACCGTTCACCATGTCGGGATTGGCAAAATCAAAATTCACAAACGCATCCAGTAAATCCTGGCGGTCCACCACCCCGTAAACCGTGCGGCGCGGAGAGTCGGGATTGCGCTCCAGATCAATCGGTCTGCCGTAGAGCGTGGAATCCAGCGAGCCGCCGATGGCCAGCAGGGAATCGCGCAGTGACTCAAACTCCAGCCGCTGAATATTCGCGCGCCAGAGCAGGCGATTGTAAGGATCAAGCTGCGCGTAACGCGGATTGTCCGTCGTGGTTTGCTGATACACGGACGACAGCATGATGAGTCGGTGCATTTTCTTGATGCTCCAATCCTTCTGAAATTCGCCGGCGAGGTAATCCAGCAACTCGGGATGGCTTGGTGGCTCGGACATCGTACCGAAATCGTCCGGCGTGGGCACGAAACCCGCGCCGAAGTGATGCTGCCAAATGCGATTGACCATTACGCGGGGCGTAAGCGGATTGTTTTTGTTCACGATGGCGTGGGCGAGTTCGAGTCGGCCGCTGCCGTTGGTGAACGGCTGGCGGGTTGCGCCGGCAAGGACTTCCAAGAATCGGCGTGGGACGATCTCGCCCTTGTTCTCCGCTTCGCCGCGGATGAACACCGGGGAATTCTTTGGCCGTCCCGCGTCTTGCACGGCCATCGCCCGGACCACCGCGCCGGGATGCGTCATTTCCAGTTTTGCCACCTGGCTGGCGTTCTCACGTTGCTCGCGTTGCAGGATGCGGATTTGTTCACGGTCGCGGGTGCGCCGCGCGACTTGGAACTTGGTTTCGATTTCGTCGCGCTTGGCCTCAAGTTCGGTGCGTTGCTTGTAGTAATCCTTGTAGTCGTCCGTGTTCGGCAGCTTTTGGATCACGGTTTCAACTGGCGGCTCCACCGTGCTCGCGAAGATGCCGTGCAGCGAATAGTAATCTTTCGTCGGGATCGGATCGAATTTGTGATCGTGGCAACGCGCGCAGGAAACAGTCAGGCCAAGAAAGCCCTTCGTTACCACGTCAATGCGGTCGTTGAGCACATCCTGCTGCATGCCCATGAATCGTTCGCCAACAGTGAGAAAACCGAGTGCGGTGAGGTTGGTTGGATTGGATTTCGTTGCAGGCAGTTTGTCTGCCGCAAGTTGTTCGATGATAAAAACATTGTAGGGCTTGTCGTCGTTGAAACTCTTGATGACGTAATCGCGATATGTCCACGCGTAGGGACTGCGCGGGTCTTCACGTTGGCGACGCACCATGCCCTTGGTGTCACTGTAACGCGCCACGTCGAGCCAGTGCCGCCCCCAACGCTCACCGTAGTGTGGCGACGCGAGCAGACGATCCACAACTTTCGCGAACGCATCCGGCGATGTGTCCTTGATGAACGCTTCGACTTCCTCCGGCGTCGGCGGCAAACCAATCAAGTCGAAGGAGGCGCGGCGAATCAGTGTGCGCTTGTCCGCGATGGGATTGGGTGTGAGTCCTTTGGAGTCCAGTTTTGCGAGAATGAAATTGTCCACGGGCGTTTGCGCCCAACTCTTGCCTTTTACTTCCGGCACAGTGGGTTTGGTGAGCGGCTGCCACGCCCACCAGTTCTTGCCGGCGTCCTTCCATTCCTTTTGTGCGGTCGTGGCTGAACGCGGATCGGGCGCGCCCATCTTCACCCACTTTTCCAAGTCGGCGACTTGCGCGTCGCTCAACTGTTTCTTCGGCGGCATCTGCAAATCCGCGTCCGTGTAGCGCACCGCTTGGATCAACAGACTCTTATCAGGATGACCAGGAACAACTGCTGGGCCATTATCGCCGCCTTTGAGCGTGGCTTCGCGCGAATCCAGCAGCAGTCCGCCTTTTACCTTCTCGGAATTAACACTGTGACACTTGTAGCAATGCTGCGAGAGCACCGGGCGGATTTTGTTTTCGAAGAAGTCGAGTTGCTCACGGGTTGGTTCAAAACTGAAGGCAACTGAAACGGTGAACTTCAACAAGCTGAGAAACAGGAAAACATCCAACATCCAACATCCAACGCCGAACATCCAGGGGCGTGGAATATAAAGCCTTCGATGTTGGCTGTTGGGCGTTGGATGTTGGATGTTTGTTTTTGCCTTCACGCCATGATGCCTTTCACCACTTCGCCGCTCACGTCGGTCAGGCGGAAATCGCGGCCGTTGTAGCGATAGGTCAGCTTGGTGTGATCGAAACCAAGCAACGCCAGCACGGTGGCGTGCAGGTCGTGGATGTGAACCTTGTCCTTCACGGCAGCGGTGCCGAATTCATCCGTCGCGCCATAAACCGTTCCGCCCTTCACGCCGGCTCCGGCGAAGACTGTGCTAAATGCCTTGGCGTTGTGATCGCGCCCGGGATTGTCGTTGCCGTTGCGGTCTTTCACTGGTTTGCGACCAAATTCGCCGCCCCAGACGACGAGCGTCTTGTCGAACAACCCGCGTTGCTTCAGGTCGGCGATGAAGGCTGCGAGCGGTTGATCAATTTCCCTTGCGCGCTCCGGCAAGCGATCTTCGATGTCTTGATGATGATCCCAGCCACCGGCCCAGACTTGCACGAACCGCACGCCGCGTTCGATGAGGCGGCGGGCGATGAGCAGTTGGTTGCCTTGCGACGTGCGACCGTAAGCCTCGCGGACAAGTGCCGGTTCTTTGCTGATGTCAAACGCATCCGTGGCTTCGGTCTGCATCCGAAACGCCATTTCGTAGGATTGCAGGCGGGCTTCGAGGTGCGAGTCTTTCTGGAGATTCTGCGCGTGCAGTTCGTTGAGTTGCTGCACAAGGTCCATCTGGCGGCGCTGTTCCTTGAGCGAGATGTAGGGATTCTTGATGTTCTCGATCAACTGATCCACGGCGGTGACCTTGGTGTTGATGCTGACGCCTTGGTATTGGCCGGGAAGAAACGCGGACTGCCAGTTCGCACTGCCGCCAACAGGTGGGCCGCCCGGGCGCAACGAAACATAGCCGGGCATGTTCTGGTTTTCCGTGCCCAAGCCGTAGAGCACCCACGAGCCGAGGCTCGGTCGCGCCTGACGGGTCGAACCGGTGTTCATGAAAACTGTGGCGACTTCGTGTGCGGGAATATCCGTGTAGCATGAGCGCACGACGCAGAGATCATCCACCAGTTCACCGAGTTTCGGGAAAACTTCGCTGGCCTCGATGCCGGATTTGCCGCGCTTTTCGAACTTGAACGGCGACGCCATCGCCACGCCATCCGAGCCGGGGATGGGTTTACCGTCGTACTTGGCGAGTGACGGTTTTGGGTCCCAGGTGTCAATGTGCGACGGTGCGCCTTGGGCGAAGATATGGACGACGTGTTTGGCTTTGGCCGGGAAGTGCGGCGACTTGGGGAGCAACGAATCCGCCGAGCTTTCACTGGCGATGGCTTCATTGAGGAAGATTCCCTCCCCGAACAGCGCGGCGAGACCGAGCGCGCCAAATCCCATGCCGGCGCGGTTCAAGAACTGCCGGCGTGTGAGGAAGTGGTCTGAAAGTGGCGCGGAGTGTTCCTGCTTAAACTTGTCGTCGGCGTTCATAGGCTTAACAATAGGATAATTGACGCCAGCAGTCAGACTGAGGTTTCAAATTATTTTGGCCGCAGTCATCCGGGGCATGCCAGCAAGATGCCGGTGTTTCCGGGAGCTGTCGCCTGACACGAAGATGTTAAAGATCAAAAATCTACGCGGCGAATGCCAGCATTGTGGCGGGGCGATTGAATTTCACGCCGAACACACGGGTTCGACGGCCGAGTGTCCGCATTGCGGGCAGCAGACGGAACTGTTGCTGGCACCGCCACCGGAGGAATCATCACCGCTGCAAAAAAAAGCGATTGTCTTCACGGTCATTGCAATCTTGATCCTCAGTGGTGGCTTGGTGGCGGCAAACATCGCCTTGAAGCGCGCCAAACGCCTGCAAACCCAGCGCCAACAGGCGACCCAAGTGGAGCAGGCGAAACCAGCCGCACCCGCCGATCCGTTCGTGGCGCAAGGCTTTCGCGTCTCGTCCGTCACGGTGGAACAAGGGCAGGGGAGTTCGTTGGTCTATGCCGTTGGCACGGTCACGAACGCCAGCAATCGCCAGCGCTTCGGGGTGAAAGTGGAGTTGGAACTCTTCGCCGCGGATGGCAGCAAGGCGGGCGTGGCGAGTGATTATCTGAAGGTGCTCGAACCGAATGCGGTGTGGAAGTTCCGCGCGCTCGCCGTGGACAAGCGGACAACGATGGCCAGGATCGCTGCCATAAAAGAAGCGCAATAACGCGGGAGGCAAGCGGGTGATCGCGACTTCATCACTTTCAGGGTTTGATGCGGCTGGTCAGGCCGTCTGGTTGAACTGCAACCAGTATTGGCACAACGTGCGCACCGAAGCGCCGAACGCGTCGAAATCCATCGGTTTGACGACGTAACTGTTCGCACCGAGCTGATAGCTCTCGATCAAATCGCGTTCTTCCTGCGACGAACTCAGGATGACGACGGGAATCTTGCGGGTCTGGGGATCGGCCTTGAGTCGGCGCAACACCTCCAGGCCGCTGACTTTCGGAAGTTTCAAATCCAAGATGATGACCTTGAGCCGCAACACGTGCAACTGGGCCGCGTTGTCGCCAGCGCCGAAAATAAATTCCAGGGCTTCCGCGCCGTCCTGAACGGTGTGCAGGCGGGCACCGAGTCCGGCTTTATCCAAGGTGCGGACGAAGAAGGCGATATCATCCGGGCTGTCCTCGACGAGCAGGATTTCTGGAGTTTCATTGGCCATGATCGTCATCATTCCCGACGGTAAAATAAAACGTTGCGCCCTGGTCCCGTTCGGCCTGCGCCCAGATCTTTCCGCCGTGCCGGTAAATGATGCGTTGCACGATGGCGAGCCCGACCCCGGTGCCTTCAAATTCGTCCGCCCGGTGCAAGCGCTGAAATACGGCAAAGAGCTTGTCCGCATACTGCATGTCAAATCCGGCGCCATTGTCCTTCACGTAATAGGCGTGCTGCAATTCGTCCCAGCCGATGGTCACCGTCGCCTCATCCCGGTGCCGGGTGTATTTCAACGCATTGGAAATCAGATTGACGAAAACCTGGTGCAGCAACGTGGCGTCGGCCCGGCACTCGGGTAAGTCGCCAATCGTGATTTTGATCTGCCGCCCCGCCTGTTCCAACTGCAGTTCCTCAAGCACGCGTCGGGCAAGTTGGCCGGGCAAGACCTTCTGTTTCTTGAGCGGTTGACGGTTGAGACGCGAGAAGGTGAGCAGGCCGTCAATCAATTGCCCCATCTTGTTGGCGTTCTCGTAGATGCGCTCCAGTTTGTGGGCGGCTTCCGGGGGAAGCTGCGCGCCCAGGTCTTCCTGCAACATGCGCGCGTAACCACCCATCGCCCGCAGCGGGGCGCGCAGATCGTGGGACACCGAGTAGGAGAAGGATTCCAATTCTGCCGTGCGGTCAGCGACCCGTTGTTCCAGATTGGCATTGAGCGAACGGATCTGTTCCTCGGCGAGTTTGCGTTTGGAGATGTCGGTGCGGATGGCGACGTATTGGCGGGGCTTGCCGCTGTCGTTGAGGAAGGGGACGATGGTGGTGGCGACCCAATAGAACGAGCCATCCTTGGCGCGGTTTTTGATTTCGCCCTTCCAGACCTTGCCGTGGCCAATGGTGGACCAAAGATCCGCGATGAACTCCCCGGGATGATGGCCGGAATTGATGAGGCGATGGTCCTGGCCAAGAAGTTCTTCGCGGGAGTATTTGGAGATGGCGCAGAACTTATCGTTGACGTAGGTGATCTTGCCTTGAGGATCGGTGATGGCCACGATTGAATGCTCGTCCAAGGCCGCTTTCAAGTCGCCGAGTTCCTTTAGCGACGCTTGGAGTTGTTGCTCTGCATCCATGATTGGTTGTCATCCATCCGGTGGCTCTGGATTGGAGGGCCAACCGTTGCCAACGTCAACAACGGGTCTCTGAAATCAGACGCGGGGTCGCCCGTCCAGGCCACCGGCCCCGGTCGGCTTGAGCAACGCCCAAACCAGAGATAATTCCGGGGTGATTTTGCTCAGGCCCTGAAGATTCACCGGCTTGGGAATGTAAGCGGTGACCCCGAGTTTTTGGCAGAGGGCGAGGTCCTGCACGTTCTCCGAAGCGGTCAACAACACCACCGGGACGTGCGCAGTATCCTTCTCCGCCTTCAAACGGCGCAGCACTTCGATGCCGCTTAACTTCGGCAGTTCCAGGTCGAGCAAGACGATCAGGTTGCGGGTCTTGGCGACCTCGGGGGTGCCGCCGGTTTTGGGGAAGAAAAATTCCAGCGCCTCCTCGCCATCGCGGGCGAGGTGAATGGAGTTCAGAAAACGCGATCGCTTGAACACGGCCAAGGTCAGCTCCACATCGTCCGGGTTGTCCTCCACCAATAAAATATCCACATATGCCGACTGGGATGCTGTCAGGCCGGCTCCCATCGTGGGGACTTCGCCATCGGCAAACTCAGGATTGGAGAATAAGATGGGCAGCGAGATTTCCAGCGCATTGGCGAGTTTGCTAATGCTCTCAAGCGAAAGATTCCGCGCCCCGCGTTCGACGTCGGAAATGTAAGTGCGATGCAGATCCGCCCGTTCGGCTAGTTCTTCCTGGGATAAACCACGACGATTCCGCCACTTTCTCAGGGACGTCGCAAATCGGCTCCTTGCTTCAGATGATTGCATGTTCGCGGTCAATTAGTTCTCAGATAACTCTCTGCGAGACAACAGACGATGAGTGACATGGAAAGCTTCATCTCATCGCGAACGAATCTGCCTCATAAGGTAGCACAACTCAAAAAGTTCCGGATTGTTTTCGTTTCGCCTTTTGGGCCGCCTTCCCGTATCAAACCCGGGCCATGCCCGAACGGCTGCCCATTTACGATATCGAAACCGACCTCGTCGCCTCCCTCCGCGCGACGAAACGCCTCGTTCTGCAAGCCCCCACCGGCTCCGGCAAATCCACCCAAGTCCCGCAGATGCTGCTCAAACACGGCCTGCTCGACAGCAGCGGGCCGGGCCAATGCGTCGTTTTGCAACCCCGCCGCCTCGCCGCCCGGATGCTGGCGAACCGTGTCGCGCAGGAACTTAATGTCCAACTCGGGCGCGAAGTCGGCTATCAAGTCCGCTTCGAGAATCACGTAAGCGCCGCCACGCGCATCAAGTTCGAGACGGAGGGCATCCTACTGCGACAACTCATCGCCGACCCGACCCTGAAGGGGATTTCTGCCATCGTTTTCGACGAGTTTCATGAACGCCATCTCTACGGCGACATCACGTTAGCGCGTGCGCTGGACATCCAGGAGCAACATCGCCCCGACCTGATCATCGTCGTCATGTCCGCGACGCTGAATGCGGACGAGCTGGAGGACTATCTGTCCCAATCGGCAATCGGCAATCGGCAATCGGCAATGCCATGTGCCGTTCTGCGCTCCGAAGGTCGTACCTACCCGGTGGACATTGCGTATCTCCCGCATCGGTTGGGGGTAAATCCGCCTCCGCCCTGGGAACTCGCCGCGGACGCTTTCAGCAGCTTCGTCAACTCCGGCGGCAAAGGCGACGTGCTCGTGTTCATGCCCGGTGGCTTTGAGATTTCGCAAACCATCCAAGCCATCAGTAACGTCCCCGAATCGCGTGGCTATCTCGTGCTGCCGCTGCACGGGGAACTTTCCCCGCGCGACCAGGACGCCGCCGTGGCGCGGTACGAGCAGCCCAAAGTCGTCGTCTCCACCAACGTCGCCGAAACTTCGGTGACGATTGACGGCGTGCGGCTCGTGATTGATTCCGGTCTGGCGCGCATTGCCCGCTATGACGCCAATCGCGGCATCAACACCTTGCTGATCGAGAAAATTTCCCAGGCCAGCAGCGACCAACGCGCCGGTCGCGCCGGTCGCACCGCGCCGGGGAAATGTCTGCGCCTCTGGTCGCGCCCGGAACACGACGAACGCGCCCCACAGGAGCTTCCCGAGATCAAGCGCCTCGATCTCGCCGAAGTCGTGCTCACGCTCAAAGCCGCCGGCGTGGACGACTTGCGCCAATTCCGCTGGCTCGAAAATCCGGACGAGATTTCCCTGACGCACGCGGAGGAACTTTTGTTGGACTTGGGCGCGCTGAAGCGTGTAGCGCAGGCACCCCTGCCTGCGAGTTCGGGCGGCATCCCTGCCGCCCGTCCCGACTGCGAGCAAAGATGCTCGCAGAACCCGCAGGCAGGGATGCCTGCGCTACAAATCACCGAGCTTGGCCGCAAGATGCTCGCGTTTCCGATGCACCCGCGGTACGCGCGGATGTTGCTCGCCGCACAGGAATATGGCTGCGTGCATCAAGCCTGTCTGGTTGCCGCACTCACGCAGGGCCGCGACTTGTTGATGCGTGGCGGCGGCAAGGATGTCCAGAACGATCGCGAAGATCTGCTGGGCGAGAAGGCGACCTCCGATTTCTGGATTCTCATGCGTGCCTGGACCTTTGCGCAGAAGAATCAATTCCGCCTCGACGCGTGTCGGCGGCTGGGCATCCATGCCGTGACCGCCAAGCAAGTCGGCCCGCTGCTCGAGCAATTCCTCCGCATTGCGAAGGACGAGGGACTCGACACCGTGCCACGCGAAATCAAGGATGAGGCGTTGCAAAAGTGCATTCTCATCGGCTTCAGCGACCGGGTCGCGCGACGCATGGATCAAGGCACGCTGCGCTGCGAACTCGTCCACGGTCGGCGCGGCTTGCTCGCGCGGGAAAGTGTGGTGAGCAAAGCCGAGTTGTTCGTCGCCGCTGAAGTCCGCGAAGTCGAGCAACGTGGCGGCGAAGTGAACACGTTGTTATCCATCGCCACCGCCATTGAGGCCGACTGGCTCAAGGAACTTTTCCCCGAGGACATCAAGAGCGACGTGCATGTGCAGTGGGACGCCCAAGCCAAGCGCGTTTTGGCCGCCGAGTTGTTGCGCTTTCGCGACCTGGCCCTAGCGGCTAAGCGGATTGACCCACCGCCCGCCGATGCCGCCGCGCGCTTGTTAGCGGAGGAAATCAACGCGGGTCGGTTGCCGTTGCCGAATTGGGATCATGCCGTCGAGCAATGGCTGCTGCGGCTCAAGTTGCTTTGTCAGCACTGCGCGGACCTCCAGTTGCCGCCGATCACGGATGACGACAAGAAGGCTATCATCGAACAGCTTTGCCACGGGGCGGTGAGCTACAAGGACATCAAGGAACGCGAAGTGAAGCCGGTGGTGATGTCGTGGCTTTCACATGCCCAACGCGAGTTGCTGGACAAGCACGCACCCGAGCGGCTCACGCTGTCGAACGGCCGCACGCCGAAGGTGAGTTACGAAGAGGGCCGTGCGCCGTTCATCTCGTTGCGTATCCAGGAGCTTTACGATGTGACGCAGACGCCGAAGATTGCGCTGGGCCGCGTCGGGGTGACGGTTCACATTCTGACGCCGGGCATGAAGCCGATCCAGGTCACGTCCGATCTGGCAAGTTTCTGGCGCGAACATTATCCGCGAATTAAATCAGAATTGCAGCGTCGGTATCCGAAGCACGAATGGCGATAGTGGCGTGAAGTTTATCTCTCATTAGCACCCGGCTTCAGCCGGGTGTCGGAATGCTGGATGGTCGAGGCAGCCGGTTTAACGGCTTTCGTGATTTGCGTTAAGCCGCTGAAGCGGCTGGAATATCCATCCAGAGCTGACACCGGGCTAAAGCCCGGTGCTCATGAGAAGCAACCGTTCGGGATCAAATTTGCAAGAGTATCGTAACGATGGGGCTGACCCACAAAATCAACAACCTGTTTCGCCCCGCGCAATTGTCGCGGCGACGGATGGCGCTGGCGCTGTTGGTCGCGGTGGCGGCGGACAGCTTGCAGATTCCGCTGCAACTGCCGCCTGGCCCGCAGATCATTGACGTTGTGGCGATGGTGCTGACGAGCGCGGCCATCGGTTTTCACATCCTGCTGCTGCCGACGTTTGCGTTGGAGCTTATTCCCATGGCCAACGCCTTGCCGACGTGGAGCGGCTGTGTGCTGGCGGTGATTGCTTTGCGCCGCCGAGCCGAGCGACCGCAGCCTAATCCGCCGCCGCCGTCTTCCGTGCCGCCGGTCATTCCACCTGCGCCGCCATCGCCGCCGCCGGTCGAACGACGCGAGTTGCCATGAAGTGATCGTCGTCGGCTTATTCACCCAATCGGGTGGTGGACGCTGCGCGATTTTCTCCTAGTATGGGTGGAAATACCAATGGTCCCAGCGCGGGCTGGATTTTCACATGATTAAAACAATTGCGGGCCGGAAAACATTTTTGTGGCGATTGCTGGTCGGCTGCTGGTTGCTGCTGGCGTTGACAGCACGGGCGGATCAACTCGAAGCCGTCTGGAACAATCCGCCGCGCGATGCGCAGCTCCGCGCTTATTGGTGGTGGATCAATGGCAACGTCACCAAGGCATCCATCACGCGCGATCTGGAGCAGATGAAGGCGAAGGGCTTCGGCGGCGCGTTGATCTGCGATGCGGATGGTTCGAGTCAGGACGGCAACGATCGCGCACCGCACGGCCCGACATTCTTCTCGTCGGAATGGCGTGAGCTTTACAAACACACGTTGCGCGAAGCCGACCGGCTCGGGCTGGAGATGAGTTTGAACATTCAGAGCGGTTGGAATCTCGGCGGCCCGATGGTGACGCCGGACGATGCGCCAAAGAAACTGGTCTGGACCGAGACGCGGGTTGCCGGTGGAACAAATGTCACGCTCAAGCTGGCGCAGCCGAAAGGCCGTGACAATTACTACCGCGATCTGTTCGTGCTGGCCTATCGTGTGAATCCGCAACTGCCCGCCGGCCGCAAGCCGCTCCAGAACCACGCGCAGAAGGCGATGCACGATGTGTTGCGACCGTTCTCCGCGCCGGACTCCACGCCGCTATTTGCAGAGATTCCGGCGATGCCCGACGAGCATGACACGCAGACCGCAGACGTGCTCGATCTCACGACCAAACTTTCCGCTGAGGGCACGCTGACGTGGAAAGCGCCGGCGGGCGATTGGGTGGTGCTACGCATCGGGAGTACGCTCAACGATCATTGCCGCGTCTCGACGTGCAGCGAGGGTTGGGACGGTTACGCGCTTGATCCGTTTGATGCCGGCGCGTTCAAGCGCTATTGGGATGCCGTGGTCGAGCCGCTCATCGCGGACGCCGGGCCGCTCGCGGGCAAGGCCTTGAAGTATCTGCACACGGACAGTTGGGAAGTGGAGGTGGCGAACTGGACGCCGACCTTGCGCGAAGAATTCAAGCGGCGGCGCGGTTACGACCTGTTGTCGTGGCTGCCGGTGCTCGCCGGGAAAATTGTGAACTCGCGCGAGGAGAGCAATCGCTTCCTGCACGACTTCCGCCGCACGATGGGCGATCTGGCGATGGATAATCACTTCAAGCTCTTCAAGGAATGGTCGCACAAACGTGGACTGCTGATTCATCCCGAGAGCGGCGGGCCGCACGCCGTGCCGATTGACGCGCAGCAATCCCTGGGCTTCAACGACGCGCCGATGAGCGAATTCTGGGCGTGGTCGTGGCGGCATCGAATGGGCGACGCCAACCGCTTCTTCGTCAAACAACCGGCGAGCGCCGCGCATACTTACGGTCGCAAGCTGGTGCTGGCGGAAGGCTTCACCACCATCGGACCGCACTGGCAGGAGACGATCTGGGACAATCTCAAGCCGTCGTTTGATTTCGCCTGCACCGAAGGATTGAACCTGCTCGTATGGCACGCGTTCGTCTGTTCGCCGGAAAGCGAAGGCATTCCCGGGCAGCAATACTTCGCGGGCACACACCTGAATCCGCTCGTGACGTGGTGGGACAAATCCAAGCCGTTCTTCGATTACATCAATCGCTGTCAGGCGCTGTTGCAACAAGGTTTGCCGGTGGCGGACGTGGCTTACTTCTACGGCAGCCACGTGCCGAACTTCACGCAACTGCGCAGTTCCGATCCGGCGAAAGTCGGGCCGGGCTACGATTACGATGTGGTGACGGAGGAGGTCATCCTCACGCGAATGAGCGTCAAAGACGGGCGGCTGGTATTGCCGGACGGCGTGAGCTATCGCGTGCTGGCGTTGCCCGACCGGGACATCATCTCGCTGCCGGTGTTGCGCAAGCTCAAGGAGTTTGTTGCGGCGGGCGCGACCATCATCGGGCCGAAGCCGTCACGTTCGATGTCGCTGGAGAATCATCCCAAGCAAGATACCGAGGTGCAGAAGCTCGCGCGCGAGTTGTGGGAAAAGAAATCCGCCAAGGGGCGCGTGATCGCTGACAGGACGGCACGGGAGGTTTTGTTGGCCGATGGCGTGAAGCCGGACTTCGAGCCGATGTCGCCGGTGCTGAACTTCATCCATCGTCGGGACGGCGCGACGGAGATTTATTTCGTCGCGAGCCGGACGAATGCGGCGACCAGTGCGATGTGCGCGTTTCGCGTCACTGGCAAAGCGGCGGAATTGTGGAATGCGGTGACGGGTGAGCGTCGCCTTGCCGCCTGCGAGGCGCGTGATGGGCAGACTATCGTTCCGTTGGAGTTTGATCCGTATGGTTCGTGGTTTGTGGTGTTTCGTCCGGCGGCGGCGAGTGCTCCGGGGGTGGCTAACGGCAACAGCAAGAACTTTGAAGCAATTCAAGAACTCGCCGGTTCGTGGACGGTGCGCTTTGACACGAACTGGGCCGGGTCGGCGGAAGTGGAGTTTGAGACGCTCGTGAGCTGGCCGGAACGTCCCGAGCCGGGCATCAAGTTTTTCAGCGGCACGGCGATCTATGAAAAGATGTTCGAGTTGTCCAATTCCGCACTCCGCACTCCGCACTCCGCACTCTGGCTCGATCTTGGCAACGTGCGGGAATTGGCCGAAGTCAAAGTCAACGGTAAGTCCTGCGGCATCACTTGGACGCCGCCGTTCCGGGTGAATATCGCGGACGCGATCCAGCCGGGGGTGAACAAACTGGAGATCGAAGTCGTGAACTTCTGGCCGAACCGCATCATCGGCGACGCCGCCTTACCCAAGGAACAGCGGCTCACGCGCACCAACATCCGCAAGCTGACCAAGGACACGAAGTTGATGGAGTCGGGGCTGCTGGGGCCGGTGCGGGTTCTGGTGGAGCATGTTCCATAATTGACCGGGTGGGCGGAAACCCGAACTGTGTTTGTGGCTCGAAGTGAGGGCTGAAGTGTGCTTTTATATTGGCGCGATGTTTTGGCGTTGCGTGATGAGATTTGAATTTGCTGCCTGGTGGAGAGGCTTGCGGTCATGGGGTTGGCGGGCGGTATTCATCGTGCTTTCATGGCTGGTCAGCAGTACTGCGGCTGTCGCGCAACCGGCCCGGCCCGCGATGCCGGAGTTGCACATCCGCGGTGGTGCACATGGGGAGGAAGCCATCCGCGCGTTGGGTGACCGGTTGCCCGAAGTCGCGGCGCATTATCATAAGTCGGAGGCCGAACTGCGCGGTCTATTGCGCCGGGACAGATCGCTGCGGCTCGATCCGCAGGGCCGGTTGCATTACTGCTGCGACGGTTTGGTGGTACCCGCGGCTGGTGGGGAAACGAATGTCATGGGAACGGCTGCGGCGTTGTTTGAGGCATCACAAACCTTCCTGCTGCACAGCCGGTCGAACTCGAACCGGAAAATCTTCCTCGATTTCGACGGACACACCTTGGCGGGCAATGCGTGGACGACAGATTACAACGGTGGCGCCAACATCATCGCGCCGCCATGGGATATGGACGGGGATTCTGCCAATTTCAATTCCACGGAACGGACGATCATCCAGCAGATCTGGCTGCGTGTGGCGGAGGATTACGCGGCGTTCGATGTGGACGTGACGACTGAGTTCCCGGGGGAAGCGGCTTTGACCCGATCCAGCGTCGGCGATCAGGCGTATGGCATGCGGGTGTTGATCAGTCCCATCAGCAGTTACATTATCACCGCTGGCGGGATTGCTTATGTGGGTGTGTTTGATGCCTTCGGTAATTACAACAAGCCGGCGCTCGTATTTCCCGAGTGGCTTAACAATTCGGAAAAATCCATCGCCGAAGCCATCAGCCATGAAGTCGGTCATACACTGGGCCTGAGCCATGATGGGGTTTCCGGCGGTGACGCTTATTATTCCGGGCAGGGGAACTGGGCGCCGATCATGGGCGTGGGTTATTCCAAACCGATCGTGCAATGGAGTCGGGGTGAATACGCGAACGCCAACAACACCGAGAACGACCTGAATGTCATCCAGGCGAACGGGCTTGCGTATCGCACGGACGACGTCGGCAACACCATCGCCACCGCCAAAGTCCTCTCCGGTTTGAATGTCACCAATGTGGGGATTCTGGAACGGACGGACGACGTGGATTTCTTTTCTGTTCAATCCTTGGGCGGCACTGCGACGTTCACCGTCACTCCGTGGGAGCGCGGGGCGAACGTGCATTTCCGGCTCGCACTTCACGATGCCGCGGGCACGTTGCTCACCAATCGTGAAGTGGCGGACACCAGCGGCGGCGTGCAGGCGGTCGCCATCAACCGGGTGCTGGCCGCCGGGACGTTCTACGTCAGCGTGGAAGGCGTCGGCTCCGGTAATGCCCTCACCACCGGCTACTCCGATTACGGCTGCCTGGGGAATTACACCTTCACGGCCGTGTTGCCGGCCCCGATTACGGTGGCGGCCACGCCGACCAATCTGACCCTCGTGGTCGTCTCCAACCGGGTGCAACTTTCCTGGCCGGCGGATCACATCGGCTGGCGGTTGGAGGCGCAGACGAATGCCGTCAACGCCAGTCTCGGGACCAACTGGGTCAATGTCGCCGGGGCGGCGGCAACCAATCGCGTGTTCGTTCCCATCAACCCCGCGACCGGCAGCGTCTTCTTCCGGCTCGCGTATCCGTGAGTCAGCGCACGAATTCGACCCGCACCTTCGCCGGTTCGATTGCGCCCAATTCCAGCAACGCCGCGTTGCGATACAGTTCCAGGTTCGGTCGCAGATTCGGTGCCTTGGCCTTGCGTCGCTGGGCGTCAAGTTCCTTGAGCGAGAGTCCGTCCAACGCCACCGGATCGCGGCTCAAACGGATCTGGTTCAACATCGCCGAGTAGTGCAACAGCCCGCGTTGCCCGCCTTCGTACTGGCAGATGAGACCGTCGGTGATGTTGAGCACCACCTTGTCGCCCACGGCGGGCAGGGCGTAAATTTCCGGCACAGCGGTGGCCAGCCGGCTCGGTCCCTCGAAGCGCAGGATGTTGTCCGTGCTGCCCAGGGCGAGGCTGTAAAGGTTGCCGCACACGCCGGCCTCATTGTGATTCAGCAGCGGCGTGATGTTGATGATCTTGGTCAGTTCGCGGGAGACGAGTTTCGACACAAAGGATTTTCGCCCCACGCCCTCGCCCTTCTTCTCGAATTCCAGATCGCCGAAGACCGGATTGCCGATGAGCGGTGAATCGTAAAAGTTCGTTTCATCCCAGCCCGCGCGGTTTGCGGCGGCGGTGCGAATGCCAAGTTCGTTCGCCAGTTGGAAAAAACCGGCTTCGCGCAGGTCCGCTTCTTCGCGATCCCAGATGACGATGTTTGAGCTGGGGAGGCCGGCGGCGATCAAACCTTTGGCGACGGCAGCGATGATGGCGGGCCGCGTGCCGCTGTTCGGGCCGGGGCGGGAATACACCTTCAACCCGACGATGTCCTGGGTGGCGACGAGACTCCGCCACGCGTTCGAGATGGTGATTTCCCCGGTGAGCCGGAGAATGCCGCGTTCGACCATGGCGGTCACGATGTCGGGCCGCGGGCGGAATGCTTCAGTGGCGGCGGCGTCCTCGACGACGACCACCCGCGTGGTGGCGTTGGTGTTGTTCTCCAGCGAGAAGGTCTGGGCGGCGGATGCCGGGAGGCCAGCCAACCACCAAAGCAGGCTTAACGCGAAGCAAAAGCGGAGGCAGCTTCGCGCGTCGTGGGTCATGGCTGGTGCGTTTCTTGACACGTCAGGGGGCGGATGGTACCACGAGCCGCGATGCTCGCCACAAAAAATCGGGTGACAAGACTGGTTCTCAGCCTGTTGGGTGTTGCTTTGTTGGTCGCGGCCTGCTCGCCCACCGGCCCTGGCGCGCTGCTCGCGGGCAAAAAATCGCTGGAATCCGGCCAGCCGGAAGCCGCCATTGCCTCGCTGCAGACTGCGGTGCTGTTGATGCCGACCAATGCTGCGGCATGGAATTACCTCGGCGTGGCGTATCATCAGGCGGGGCAGGGGACGAACGCGGCGGCGGCGTATGCGCAGGCGCTGCGCTTTAATCGCGACCTGATCGAAGTGCGGTTCAATCTCGGCTGCCTGCATCTGGAGCAAAACAATCCCGAAGCCGCCGCCGTGGAACTGTTCGCCTACACGGCCCGCCAGCCCAATGACGCCGCCGGCTGGTGCAAGCTGGGCCTGGCCCAGCAGCGCAGGGCGAATCTGACTGAAGCGGAAAAAAGTTTCCGAGAGGCACTGCGTTGTGACGCGCAGCATGTCGAGGCGTTGAATGGGCTTGGGATGGTTTTTGCGCAACGCAACCGGCTGCGGGAGGCGGCGGAATCATTCGCGGCGGCGTTGAAACTTGAACCCAAACATCCTGCCGCCCTGCTGAATCTCGCCACCGTGCAGCATCGTTTGAACAACCCTGATGAAGCATTGCCACTGTATCGCGAGTATCTCGGATTGCAGCCGCAGCCGCCGGATTGGGAGGCGGTCAGCGCCATCGTGCGGGCGTTGGAACCGGCTCCGGCACTGGCACCGCGTCCGCCGGCGGCAAATTCTGTCGTCGCAACCCCGCGTTCCAATCCACCGGTAGTCGCCAAGGTTGAAGCGCCGGTCACCGCGCCCCAGTCCGCGCCGCCGACTTCGACCGTGGCGGAAGCAAAATCGCCCGCTGCGCACCTGGTGAAGCCAGTCGAGGACGATTCAAAGGTCGCGGTCGTGCGAACGAATAATCCCGTTCCGCCATCAACTGCCACCCGTCCGGCCCCGGCTCCCGCCTCGAAAAGTTTTTTCTCCAAATTGAATCCCTTCAAACGGGAGGCCAAGCCCGGTGCGGGGGAGACCAAACCGGCCGCCGCCACGAAAGTGGATGGTGGAACAAACGCCGCTCCGTCGGGCGCTGCGGCGATCCCAGCCAAAACGGATGATCGCAAAGCAGCCGAGGTCGAAGTGGCACGGGGGCAGCAGAAGCAACGCGACAAGCGCCTGGTCGAGGCACTGCAATTATATCGGCGGGCAATCATCTTGGACGAGAGTTACTACGAGGCGCATTACTGCCTCGGGTTGGTGGCGTTTGAACTCCGCGACTTCAAACTGGCGACCACCGCCTGGCAGGCGGCGCTGGCGTTGCGTCCCGATTCCGGCGATGCCCGATACAATTACGCCCTGACTCTCAATGCCGAGGGCCGGTATCGGGAGGCCGTCGCCGAGCTGGAAAAATTGCTGGCGCTGCATCCAGATGAGGCACGAGGACACCTGACTTTGGGCATTCTGTACGCGGAACAGGTGCGGGATATTCCCCGCGCCCGGCAGCATTATCAGAAGGTTTTGCAATTGGAACCGCGGAATCCGCAGGCGGACGCCATCCGATATTGGCTGGTGGCCAATCCCCGGTGACGCTGGCACGCGACTGGCTGGTTCTTCGGCAGGACAGTCTGCCCAGAAGGCGGACATCTGGAATCCGCTATGAATGCAAACGGTAATTTGCCGGTGAACTGGTTCGACGTCTTTGTGCTGGTGATGTTGCTCATCGGTTACTCCTGCGGCAAAAAGAACGGCATGTCGAAAGAAGCCCTCGCCGTGATGCGATGGATTGCCATCATGCTGCTGCCCGCCATCGCCTACGAGCCGTTCGGGCAGTGGCTGGCCACCACGGCGCACCTGGGCAAATTGACCTCGTATCTCATCGCTTACATCAGCACGGCGCTGGTGGTGGCGCTGGTCTTCATCCTCCTGACGGGAAAACTGGGGGAAAAACTCAAGGGCAGC
This sequence comes from uncultured Bifidobacterium sp., assembly GCA_964594985.1. Lineage (GTDB taxonomy): Bacteria > Verrucomicrobiota > Verrucomicrobiia > Limisphaerales > JADLHS01 > JADLHS01. The sequence continues at coordinate 348,051 of CAZQNQ010000001.1, read as the reverse complement.
GACACGTTTGGCAAAGCGGAATTTTACCTGGGCAAACCAGCAGGCGCGTTGCGGTTCGCCTGCATCATCATGGTGCTGCTCGCCTTGTTGAACGCCCGGTATTACTCCACCGCCGAAGTCAAGGCGACCCAAAAATACGATCTCGACAACTACGGCAGCAGTTTCTTTCCCCACCTTTACGCCATCCAGGATGACGTGTTCAAAAACTCATTTGTCGGCTCGCAGGTGCATCAACATCTGGACTTCCTGCTGATCAAGCCCACGCCTGCCATCCCCGGCGCCAGCGCTCCGACCAAGCGCAAAGAGTTTACGTGGCAATGACGCCCGCTCCGGCTAACATGGCCGCGTGGCTGGGTTGATTTCCGACAACACCCTCGAACGTATTCGCGCCGCCAACGACATCGTGGATGTCATTGGCGGTTATTTGCCGTTGAAACGCGCGGGCGCAAACTTCACCGCGCTTTGTCCGTTTCACAAAGAGAAATCCCCGAGCTTCAACGTCAATCCGCACAAGCAGATTTTTCATTGCTTCGGCTGTCACAAGGGCGGGGACGTCTTCACGTTCGTCAAAGAATACGAGAATATCGGTTTCGTGGACGCCGTGCGGCGACTCGCCGATCGCACCAAAATCCCGCTCGAACTGGACAACAATCCCGGCGCGCAGGAAGCCCGGCACATCAAGGATCAACTCCTCCAGATTCACGAACAGATCACGCAACGCTGGCAGTCCTGCCTCGCCAACGAAGCCGCCGGGCAACTTGCCCGCGACTATCTCGCCAAACGCGGCGTGCCTGCCGAAGCCATCAAACTTTTCCGGCTCGGGGCCGCGCCCGAAGCGTGGGACGACACGGTGAATTGGGCCAAGAGCAAAGGCTTGGACCTCGCCGTGATGGAAAAGGCCGGCCTGATTCTCAAGAAGGAGGAAACCGGGCGACACTACGACCGTTTTCGCGGGCGACTCATGTTTCCCATCTGCGACGAGCAGGGGCGCGTGATCGGGTTCAGCGGCCGCATTTTGACGGGTGACGAAAAGACTGCCAAGTACGTCAACTCTCCCGAGACGCCGATCTTCACCAAGAGCAAAGTTTTCTTCGCGCTCGATAAATCCAAGCGCGCCATCCTCGACGCGGGCTTTGCCATCGTGTGCGAAGGGCAGTTGGATTCCATCGCGTGCTTCATGGCCGGCGTGCAAAACATCGTCGCGCCGCAAGGCACGGCGTTTACCGATCAACACGCGCGCATCATCAAACGCTACGTGGACGAAGTCGTGTTGTGCTTCGACTCGGACAACGCCGGGCAAAACGCCGCCGTGCGTTCGCTTGACAGCTTGCTGGCGTCCGGTCTGGCCGTGCGCGTGGCGATTGTGCCGCCGCCGCATGACCCGGACAGTTTCATCAAAGCCAACGGCGGCGAGGCCTTCCGGCAGTTGATCGCCGGTGCGGAAGGTTTTTTCGATTACTACCTCGGTCGCCTCTGTCGCACAAACGACATCACCAGCGACAAGGGCCGGCTTACCGTCGTGCGCGACATGTCCGAAGCCGTGCGCAAAACCGGCAACACCGTGCTCGTGGACAAATACGCGCAAAAGACCGCGCTGCGCCTCGGCGTCGCACCGGACGCGGTGCGAAAGGAATTTGGCAAAACCACGACTACGCCGGTTGCTGCCGCTGAGGACGAATATTTTGATTCAGCCGCCGCAGAAACTGAGGAAACCATCCCTCGTCCTGTGATGCTCGAGTCATGGTTGCTGAAGCTGGCGTTGCGGCATGATCCCGGAATGGACTGGCTCGCGGCGCATCTGGACCCGAACTGGATTCAGCATCCGCAAGCCCGCGACATCGTGGCGCGGCGGTTGACGGCGCATCGCGAAGGCGCGTGGCGCAGCATTGGGACGTTTCTCGACGGGTTTGAGTCGCCTTCCGTGCGCAGCCTGATCACGGAGTTGATTTCCGATGAACGCGAAATCCCCAATCCCGACCAGCAACTGGCCGACGTGGTGTTGCGTCTCCGCAATCAATTTGTGGATCAACAGATGGCCGCGCTGACGCAGCAGTTGAGTCAGCCGGGGATTTCGGACGCGCAGAATATGGAGTTGCTCCAACAACTCCAGCAGTGGCGGCAATACAAGAAGCAACCGCTTGGCCCGCTTGCCTGAAAATAAAATGGCACGAACTGTTTTTCATGCCAGCGTTGCAGTCTCACGGTCCCAGCTTTACGCGGTAGAACATTTGTGGCGTGGTTGGGGAGATGGGATTGGTGAACGTAAAATTTCCCATGGAATCTGAACCCCGCGTGATGGGGTTGTGCCAATCGGCAACCGGCAGAGTTGGGTCTGGACTGGTGAGTAATCGAAAGCCCCAAAAGGCCCGCCCGCCCACGCCTGTTACAACGAGGTTTGTTCCAACGCTCGTGACGGAGTTTATTGTTGGAGTAAATGAAACGAGCCGTTGGATTTGCTTGCCGACGTAATCACAAAAAAGGACATCGCCATTTCGAGGGTCAGTTCCGAAAGCTGAAGCCTGCGGCCCGGTGTATAGGAGAGCCTGGTGAGTTACCGTCATCCCAGTGTGTCGCAATGCCCACATTCGACCAGACATGAAGTCCGAATAAATATAAGCTCCGTATAACTGTGGAAAACGGGTGCCTCGGTAAACAACGCCTCCTGTCACACTGGCCGATTGGCTTGGATGCAAATAGTGAAACAGTGGGGGAATGGGATTCGACGGGACTGGCTGGCCATTTGTTGAAACGCCCATTGGAGGGCTCTGGTTTCCTTCGTAGGATGCCCAACCATAGTTTCCTCCTTTCGTGATGATGTTGATTTCTTCAACAGTTCCTTCGCCGACGTCACCGCAATAGAGCACGCCTGTTACAGGGTCGAATGAAAACCGCCACGGGTTTCGCAGGCCGACAGCCCAAAATTCGGTTCGCACTTGAGTCGGAACGATGGGCAGGTTGTTAAATTCGGTTGCAGCCACAAAAGGGTTGTCTGAAGGAATGGCATAATTGGTTGTTATCGCTTGTGTCGGACTTGGATTGGGAGGCAGGCTGCCGGGGCGTTTATCCACATCAATTCGCAAGATGCCGGAAAAAAGGTTCCGCCCAATGTGCTGGGCATTCGTGAACTGGTTTCCAAAACCACCTTCGTCACCCACCGATACGTAGAGAAAACCGTCCGGTCCAAAATGCAAATCGCCGCCATTGTGGGCGATGTCTCGGTCATATTGGGCAAAGAGTCGCAGTTCCGTATTTGGATCAGCCTGGTTTTGGTCAGTCGCGGTTACTTGAAAGCGAGACAGTGTATCATATAACGCAGTGGGAAAAGTATTTGTGCGCGAAGTATAGAATACGTAAAAGAATCCATTGGTCTGGTATCCTGGATGAAAGGCTAGTCCCAATAATCCAGCTTCTCCGCTCATATAAACCCGCCCCGATAAATCTAAGAAGGTGGTGGTAGATGGGTTGGTGAGATTGGTAATTACCGTAATCTTGCCCATTTGGCTGACCACAAACAGGCGATTGGTTTCCCCGGGCGGAACCGCCAGCGCGACTGGGTTTTGAATTGCGGGTAAATTCGGAAAGGCTGGAATGTTAGTCCAAGTGTAGCTTTCAAATCCTTGCCCCTTTACAGAAAACACTCCTTCAAGCAACAAGGCTAAAACTAAGCGAAGGTGCGTGTTCATTTGCATCCAAGCAATATATCAAAATTCGCCGTAATCAAGCGACTTCATGCTGAGGATGGCGGGTGGTAATGACTCCTTGAGAAAGCAAAACGGCGCGAACCGTTTCCGATTCGCGCCGCTGAGAGAAAAATAAATCTTACTTCGCGCCCTGTTCGATCCACGCGCGCACCAAGCCGACCTGTTCCTTCGTCAGCGGTGCGATCTTGGCCTTGTTGTTTTTCGGCGGCATCCAACCGTCCTCCTCGCCCGGCAGGCAGGCGATGCTGGCGAGCAGCGGGCTTTTGTCGCTCTTGCCCGGTTCGACCACCTTGCCTTCCTTCGTGCCCTTGAGCGTGGCTTCGAGACTGTTCAAGCGCAGGCCGGCCTTGGGCTTTTCCGCGCCGTGACATTTGACGCAGGATGTTTCAAAGATGGGTTTGATGTCGGCATCGAAAGTGACGCCCGCTTTGGTGGCCGCGGCCGGGAGTTTGCTGAGGTCCACGTTGGCGGAGTGCGAATGCTTTTCTTCGGCTTGGGCGGAAACGGTCAGGGCAACGGCCAGGGTTGCCGCCAGGGCCAGAGTGTTACGGAAAGGAACGCTTTTAATGGTCATAATGATTTAAGATTTGCGTAGATTGGAACGAAAGACGGGCGCGGAGTCAAAAACATTCAAAACTTTGCGCCCGGAGAACGCCTTGCGGGGGAGGCGGGCGTCGGCTAACCATTCGCCCGTGAGTTCGGAGCAATTCCAAGATGCCACGCTGGTCATCATGGGCCACGGCACGACATTGAATGAAAATTCCGCCGCGCCCGTGCTCCAGCATGTCGCCGGACTGCGGCAACGCGGCCTGTTCGCCGCCGTGCGCGAGGCGTTCTGGAAACAAGCCCCGCAGATCAAGACTGTCCTCGCCGAAATCAAAACCCCGCGCGTCTTCATCGTCCCGCTGATGATCAGCGAAGGCTACTTCGCCGGCGAAGTCATCCCGCGCGAACTGGGTTTTTCGGGTCAATCAACCATCCACCATCCACCATCCACCATCCACTACTGCAAGCCCGTCGGCACGCATCCCAGCATGACCAACGTCTTGCTGGCCCGCGCCCGGGGCGTGGTGGAACAATTTCCCTTTCCCCGAGCGCCGAAGCCGAAAGACATCACGCTGTTCATCGCCGGACACGGCACGGAGCGCAGCGTGCAGTCGCGCGTGGCCATCGAACAACAGGTGGAATTGATTCGCGCCCGCAATCTCTACGCGGACGTGCGCGCCGTTTACCTGGACGAAGCCCCGCGCCTCAAAGGTTGTCAGGCCACCGCCGCGACCCGCAACGTCGTCGTCGTGCCGTTCTTCATCAGCGACGGCCTGCACACGACCGAGGACATCCCGGTGTTGCTGGGCGAACCGGAGCGCCTCGTGAAAGAACGCCTTGCCGCCGGGCAACCAACATGGCGTAATCCGTCGGAAAAGCTCGGCAAACTCACGTGGTATTCCGCCGCCATCGGCAGCGAGCCGCTGCTGGCGGAAGTGATTTTGGAACGCGTGCGCGAGGCGGCGGGAGCGCCGAGCGCCGCCTCGGCCCGTGGCTGACCAGGTTTGAAACGCGCCGGAACGGTGTTCGGCGCTCCAATAAAATTATGACCAAACTCCGTTGGGGTATCCTCGGTGCGGCAAGCATCGCCCGCAAAAACTGGAAGGCGTTCGTCAATTCCGGCAACGGCATGGTCACCGCCCTCGCCGCCCGCGACGTGGCGCGCGGCGAACAATTCATCCGCGAATGCCAGGCCCAGGCGGCGTTCGCGCCGGCCCCAAAAGTTCTCGGCAACTACGAAGAGTTGCTCGCGTCGTCAGAGATAGATGCGGTTTATCTTCCCTTGCCAACCGCCCTCCGCAAGGAATGGGTCATCCGTGCCGCGCAGGCGGGCAAGCACGTCTTCAGCGAAAAACCCTGCGCTGTGAACGCCGCCGACCTGCGTGAGATGCTCGCCGCCTGCCGGAAACATCGCGTGCAGTTCATGGACGGCGTCATGTTCATGCACCATCCGCGCCTCGCGGTGGTCCGCGCGGTGTTGGCCGACGCCAAACGCATCGGCCCGCTGCGCCGCATCGCTTCGGAGTTCAGTTTCCTCGGCGACAATCCAAACTTTCCGGCGAACATCCGGGTGCAAAGTTCGCTCGAACCTTCCGGTTGTCTGGGCGATCTCGGTTGGTATTGCCTGCGCATCTCGCTGTTCGCGATGAATTGGGAACTTCCCACCGCCGCCACCGGGCGGATTCTCGCGGTCGCCGCCGACGGCGTGACGCCGACGCAGTTCTCGGGCGAACTGCTTTTTGCCAACGGCACTTCGGCGGGATTCCATTGTTCCTTCGCGATTGCCAGTCAACAATGGGTCAGCTTCATGGGCACGCAAGGGACGGTGCGCATGGCCGACTACGTCCATCCGCGCAACAGCTACGAATCCGCCTACGAAATTAACGCGACCGAACATCGCGTTCCCGCCGCGCCAGGCACAGTCGTGCCGCTCGATCCCGGGGCGTTGTCGCAACTTGGTCATCTCACCGCGCAGGACACGCTGATGATCCGCAACTTTGCCGCACAGGTTCAGTCCGGTAAGTTGAACGAATTCTGGCCGGAAGTGGCGTTGAAAACGCAGCTTGTCTTGGATGCGTGCCTGGCTTCAGCGCGAGCGGATGGTCGGTTAATTACCGTCGCGAAGATGTAGCACCGTAGGTGCGGCATGTTTATAGATTGTCCGCATCAAAAATTTCAAGCTCCGTAGGAGCGGCATATTTTTGCCGCTGCCGCTCCTACGGAGCTGGTGATCTTTCTTGGCGGGTACTATAAACATGTCGCGCCTCTGGCGCTTTTGATGGGTGACTATTTCCAGAGCAACGCCACTTTCCATCTTCCTCCGCTATCCTCCATCCGCTATTCTCCGTGCCGTGCGTTGGAACAAAATCACACTCGTCGGCGTGGGCTTGCTGGGCGGTTCGCTCGGCTTGGCGTTGCGCCGCCGCAAGCTCGCCAAGGAAATCGCCGGTTACGTCCGGCGCGAGGCGAGCATCAAGGAATGTGAACGCGCGGGCGTGACGGATTACGCCACCACCGACCTATTGGCGGCCGTTTCTGGGGCGGACTTGATTGTGTTCTGCACGCCGCTGGCGCAAATGCAACCGTTGCTGCGCCAAATGTTGCCCGCACTAAAACGCGGCGCGATTGTCACCGACGTTGGCAGCGTGAAGGGCAGTGTGGTGCGCGAATTGGAATCGCTGGTCGCCAAGGCGGGCGCGCATTTCGTCGGCAGCCATCCGATGGCGGGCGGCGAAAAACAAGGCGTGCTGGCGGCGCGCGGGGATTTGTTTGAATGCGCGATTTGCGTGGTCACGCCCACCAAGCGAACCAATCAATCCGCCCTGCGCAAAGTCGAAGCGCTTTGGAAGGACGTTGGGGCGCGGTTGCTGCGCACTTCGCCCGATGATCACGATGCCTTTGTCAGTCGTTCCAGTCATCTGCCGCATCTGCTGGCGGCGACGCTGGCGAATCTGGTGCTTGATCCCAAACTGCCGAAGGAGCAAACGCTGCTTTGCGCCACGGGTTTTCGGGACACGACGCGCATTGCGTCCGGTTCGCCCGAGATGTGGCGGGACATCGCGTTGACCAATCGCAAACACCTTGGGCGGACACTGGCTGGTTTCATCAACGAGTTGAACAAGGTTCAATCCGCTCTCAAGCGCGGCGATATGCAGGCCATCGCGAAATTTTTTGAAACTGCCAAGCAACGCCGCGACAACTGGTGTGCGTGTTGCGCATCTCCTTCTTCAGAATGATTTTTGAAATCACGCAAAGGTCGCGACGGGCGCAAAGGTTTTCTGCTTTGCGTCCTTGGCGGTCTTTGCGTGAGGAATAATTCAAATGGCCTTGCCCGATCTCATCGAAATCATTCCGCTCGAAAAACCGGTGCGCGCGGAAATCACCGTGCCGGGTTCAAAGAGTATTACCAACCGCGCGCTCATCCTCGCGGCGCTGGCGGATGGCGAAGTGACGCTGACCGGCGCGCTTTGGAGCGAAGATACGCAGGTGATGACCGAGGCGTTGCGGACGCTGGGCTTCGACGTGCGCGTGGAGAATGATCCGGCGGAGTTTTGCAATCGCACCATCACGGTCAAAGGGCAGGGCGGGAAGATTCCCAAGGCGGGCACGGCGGAGCAGCCGTTGGAATTGTTCGTCGGCAACGCGGGCACGGCGGCGCGGTTTCTGGCGGCGATGGTTTGTCTGGGCGATGGCGTGTATCGCCTGAGCGGTGTGCCCCGGATGCACGAGCGTCCGCAAGCGGCGCTGTTCAAGGCTTTGCGCGAGCTTGGCTACCGCGTGGACACGACGAATGACAAGTTGCCGGCAACGATTTTTGGTGGTAGGGCGCGTCACTCCGTGCGCGCCGAATCGTCGGTTGCAACAGAGCGGCGCGCACGGAGTGACGCGCCCTACCAGTCTTGCACGGTGAGCATTGACGAAAGCTCGCAGTTCGCCTCGGCGTTGTTGCTATCCGCCAAGCACGGCGGCTGGGATGTAAGGGTGGCTGGCGACGATGACGAGGAAGCGCCGTATGTCAGGATGACGGAGCGGTTGGTGGAAGTGTTTCCGTGGAATGGTGGCAAGTTTCAAATCGAGCCGGACGCGAGCAGTGGGAGTTATTTTTGGGGTGCTGGTTGCTATACCGCGATTCCTGCAGACCAAGATGCTAACCTTGAGGTAGTGGAGACAAACTTAGTCATGACCGTTGACGGTTTTTCCAGCGTAGTCGTGAAAGAATGGCCGGCAAGCACATGGCAAATTGATCAGGAGTTTCCAGATGCGATGTTTGCGCTTGCGACTACCTCAGTTGAACTGAGCAGAAATAGGTCAGAAGCTGAGATGCGGCTCGAATATGGGATTCGATGGCGCGAAGATTTGCGAGTGTTAGAGGACTTTGGCGGAAAACACTTATCGTTCTCTCGTGCCCATGATCTTGGTGACAGCATCATGACCGCGATCGCGCTCTCGCCATTTGCAATAATACCAGTTGACTTCACCGAATTGGGCCGACTGCGAGTCCAAGAATGCGAACGCGTTGTCGCCTTGCGCACGGAGTTGACCAAGTGCGGAGCGAAAGTAACTGAAGAAGGAGACATGTTGACAATTTATCCCGCCAAACTGCACGGTGCGGAGATCGAAACCTACAACGACCATCGCATGGCGATGTGTTTCGCAATTCTGGGATTGAAAGTGCCGGGCATAAAACTCAAGAATCCCTCCTGTGTGAAGAAGACGTTCCCCAATTTTTTCCAAAAACTCGCCGCCGCGCCGCCGCATGGCTTGGGCGCGGAGATTTGGGAGGTTAAGGACGGAAAGCGGACGCGGAAGTTGGAAGGGGAAGATTTGTTCGCGGATTGATTGTAGTGGCTGCGTTCGTAAGAACGCGGCCAATTCGTTTGTCGGCTAGCATTTGAAATTTGCCGCACTCTCACGAGTGCAGCTACATGAAATTGAAAACCAAGCATCCAATCGTCATTGCCATTGATGGCACGAGCGCCAGCGGCAAGAGCACCAACGCCAAGTTGGTCGCCAAGGCGCTGGGCTATGTCTATGTGGACACCGGCGCGATGTATCGCACGCTGGCGTGGTATTGCCTGTCCAACCGCATTGATTTCCACGACGCCAAAGCCGTGGCGGCGGCGTGTCGCAAGTGGAAGACCAAGCTGGAATGCGTGGACGCCAAAGTGCGGCTCACGGTGGATGGCTATTTTCCCGAGAAGGAAATCCGGCTGGTCGAAGTGAGCGTGGCGGTCTCGATGATTGCCGCCGTGCCCAAGGTGCGCGAGTGGATGAAGAAGACGCAGCGCGATTGCATCCAGTTCGGCAATCTCGTGATGGAAGGGCGCGACATCGGCACGAATGTTTTCCCCGAGACGGATTACAAGTATTACCTCGACGCGCATCTCGAAGAGCGCACCAAACGTCGCGTGGCCGAAGGCGTGAATGAAAATCTCGCCGCGCGGGATCAGCGCGACAGTCAGCGGGCCGCCGCGCCGCTGATGATTGCGCTGGGCGCGAAGGTCATCAACAACTCGAACATGACCAGCGAGCAGACAAGCGGGTTGTTGATCAAAGACATTCAGGCGCGGTTGAAGGCGGATGGACGATGAATCCGGTCTATTACTGCGGTTGGCGGTTTTTCCGCACGGTTTACAAACTCTACTGTCGCGCGGAGTGGTTCAACGCGGAGCGCGTCCCCAAGTCCGGTCCCGTGATTCTGGCCTGCAACCACGCGAGCCTCATTGATCCACCGCTCGTCGGCACGGGGCTGAAGCGCGGTATCAGTTATCTCGCGCGCGAATCGTTGTTTCGCTTTCCGGGAGTTGGCTGGGTGTTGCGTAACTGGGATGCCGTTCCAGTGGATCGTGATGGCGGCGGGGCGAAAGGGTTGAAGACAATTCTCGATCGGCTGCTGGGTGGCGCGGGCATCATTCTTTTTCCCGAGGGCACGCGGACTTTGGATGGAAAACTTCATCCGGCGCGCTCGGGCATCGGCTTGACGGTGATCAAATCCAACGCGCCCGTCGTCCCGGTGCGCGTGTTCGGGACGTTTGAAGCGTATGGTAAGGACGCGAAGTTTCCCAAGCCGCACAAGATCGCGGCCAAGTACGGCAAACCGATGTATTTCACCGAACTGCGGGCCGAGGCCAAAACCTGTTCCAAGACGCGGCTCAAGGAGATTTATCAGGAAGTCGCCGATCAAATCATGGCGCAGATCGCCAGGCTGGAGCCGTGCGAGGACAAAGAGCGATTTCCGTAGCTTGAGCATTTGTTTTCCGAATGCGTGAAAATTTTGTGCGCTTTTGAGTTTGGCGGGTGCTGATTGGTGAAATGAACATGCTAGACGACTCCGCATTACTTCAGCGGTTCGCCGCCACCCGGGCCGAAGATGACTTTGCGGAATTGGTCCGGCGGCATCTCAATCTCGTCTATTCCGCCGCGCTGCGGCAGGTGGGCGGCGACCATCAATTCGCCGAGGAGGTCGCGCAGACAGTTTTTACTGATTTGGCGCGCAAAGCCAAATCATTGACCAACCATTCATCGCTGGCGGGTTGGCTGTACACCGGCGCACATTATGCGGCGGCAAAGATTGTCCGCGGTGAACAGCGGCGGCGGGTGCGCGAACAGGAGGCCCATCAAATGCACGAAACCCATGTGAATGCGACGCCGGAATTGGATTGGGAGCGGCTTCAACCTGTGATTGACGGGGCGATGCACGAACTTCCGGAAGCGGATCGCGAGGTGATTTTGCAGCGTTACTTCGAGCGAAAGCCTTTCGTGCAAATCGGCGTCCGTCTTGGGTTGACTGAGAACGCGGCACGGATGCGGGCGGAACGGGCGTTGGACAAGTTGCGCGGAATCCTGGCGGCACGGGGCGTCAGCTCCACCACGGCGACACTTGCGGCCGTTTTGACAGCGCAAGCGGTGTTGGTCGCACCAAAGGCATTGGCTGGAGCACTTGTTACAGCATCACTCACAGCAACGGTGGCAACTGGGGTGGCTGCCGGGAGCGGTTTGCTCACCGCCGCAAAATTAAAAGTGCTGATTCCTTCGGCTTGTGCGGTGGCTATGCTGGTCGGAGTGGTTCTGCAACAACAGGAGTTGAATCGGCTGCGCGAGGAAAATGCGGCATTGCGAATGCAAATGGCGGCGATCAAGGATGCACCTGCGATGGTCGTAAAGTCCGACGACGGAACGGCAGAAGCACAGCGTGAAAAAATGGAACTGTTGCGGTTGCGGGGCGAAGTCGGGCGGATGCGACGGGAACTGGCGGAACAGAAAATCTTGGCGGCTAAACTGGCGGAAACAAACAATGTCACTGCTCAGGCGCAGCAGAAAATGGAGCCTCAGATCCATCTACGTGCCCGGTTTTATGCCGGAGCCGACGAAGCCTTGGAGTTTTTCAAGGACAACACTACCGCAGTTGTTGAGCCCGCCGAGATGAGCAAACTTTTGAATCACTTGAAAGAGTCGGACAATGCTGAACTGCTGGCGGTACAACAAATGACAACTCTTTCTGGTCGGCAGGCGCAGATGCGGACATCCGAGAGCAGGACAAACATTTCAACTGGCGCGGTCACGGAGTCGGTGCTGCTGACTGACGTATTACCGACTTTGCAAGCAGACGGATACAGTGTGGCGTTAAATTTAAGTGTGGCTAGGTACGATGATTTTCCGGGTGAGGCCGCGTTGGCCGGAGCTGATGCAAAGGGAAATCCTCTCCCTCTAATCCGAGAGAGAAAAATGGCAACTACTACCACGACATGGGATGGCCAGACGGTTGCCACGGCGTTACGCACTGATGACAGAAGAATAGTGGTGTTTGTGACGCCAACGCTCATTGATCCAGCGGGTGATCGGGTTCATCCCGCTCCTGAGCCTTGAGCCTCTCTCCGTCTTCGCAAAGCTGCAACCGTGCGCGGACAAGGAAACGTTTCCGGGATTGGTAGCAGCCGAGGTAACGAGGCGGACATGCTGTTATCCAAATTCCGCCTCCTCACGTCGGCGGCTACTTCAAATCCCGCTGTTCGAAAGCGTGGTGCTGATGGTGTTGACCACCTGCGCGAGTTTGGGATGGGTCTTCTCAAATTCCGCGACGGACTTGCGCAAACCTTCGGTCGAGAGATTCAGCAACTGCGGGTCTTGCTCAATGCGCATCGCTTCGTAGGTGCTGACTTGCGTGAAGCCCACGATGCTTTGCGCCTGTTCGGTGTGTGTCTTGGCGAGTTCGCCGGTCTCGGCTTTCAGTTTGGCGAGCAGGTCCAGCAACTCGCGGCGGCGTTCGGGCGGGAGGGCGTCGGCGTTCTGAATCCGGGCTTCGATCTGCTTGATGGTTTCGTCAATCATGGTTCACTTCGGTTGTCTGAGAGAACGTAACCACAATCCGCCGTTCGGCAACAGGCGAATTTACCTGCCACTGGTCGCGACCAACGGTGCGACGACGCGCCAGATGGCGGCCTGCACTTCCTCCACCGAGCCGGCGGCGCTGATGACCTTGATGCGCCCGGGATGCGCGGCGGCGATGGCGTCGTAACCCTTGGCGACGCGCTCGAAGAAGGCGCGGTCAGCTTCTTCCATGCGGTCGCGGATGAACGGCAGCGTGGCTTGGCGCGAACGCAGCCGGTCCTCGCTGACTGTTTGGGGAACTTTCAGGAACAAGGTCAGGTCGGGCCGTGTGTTGCCGACGGCGAGATCAATGATGTTCTGCACGGTCTGCAAATCGAGTTGCCGACCGTACCCTTGATACGCCGTGGTGGAATCGTAGAAGCGGTCGCAGACGATGATCTCGCCGCGCGCGAGAGCGGGGCGGATGACTTCGCGGACAAGCTGGGCGCGACTGGCGTTCATCAGCAGCAACTCGGCCTCGCTCGTCATGGCCGTGTTGGCGTGACTGTGCTTGAGCGTGTGCCGGATTTCCTCGCCGATGGGCGTGCCGCCGGGTTCGCGGAAAACCTTCACCGTGTGGCCCCAGTCCTTGAGTCGTTCGACCAAGAGCGGCAACTGCGTGCTTTTGCCCGCGCCTTCGTTGCCCTCGAATGTGATGAATAGTCCCTTCATGTCAGCAACCACGAAATACACGAAACACACGAAAAGGGTTCACGAAAGGAAAGCCTGCTTGTGTCGCCGTAAAATCAAAAGCAACGGAGTTCATTTTTCGTGTCTTTCGTGTGTTTCGTGGTTGGCTAAAGCTTTTTCAGTTTCGGTCCTTTGGGCGAATCTTCCACGACCCAGCCTTTGGCTTTCAACTCGTCGCGGATCTGGTCGCTGCGTTTGAAGTCCCTGGCTTGGCGCGCGGTCTGCCGGGCTTCGAGCAGCGTGACGATTTCCGCCGGGGCTTCGGCTTCCGCCACCGCGCCAATGCCGAGGACGGAATTCACCTGGTCCCACGCGGCGAGTTCGGTGGCGGCTTGGGCGGCGGTGAGGGAATTGTCGGCGATGTGCTTGTTGGTTTCGCGCACCCACTCGAAGACAGTGGCCCACGCGGCGGAGATGTTCAGATCGTCGTCGAGGGCGGCGGTGAAGTTGGCAACGAGTGACGGAGCGCCGACCGCCGTGTCGGCCTGTTCACCCGCTTTGAGATTGGCCGAGGCGGTGCTCGGCGCTCCGAGTTCGCGGAGTTTGCCGACGCATTCGTCAATGCGACCGAGCGCGCTCTTGGCTCCGGTCAATCCATCCAGCGTGAAATTAAACGTCTCGCGATAGTGCGCGGAGAGCAGGAGGTAGCGAACCTCGCGTCCGGTGAAACCTTTCGCCAGCAGATCGCGGAGCGTGAAAAAGTTTCCGAGACTCTTGCTCATCTTCTTGCCTTCCACGAGCAGATGCGCGCCGTGCAGCCAGTATTTCACGAACGGTTTGCCGGTCGCGCCTTCGCTCTGGGCGATTTCATCTTCGTGATGCGGAAATTTCAAATCCTCGCCGCCGAGGTGCAGATCGAAGCTTTCGCCGAGCACTTTCATGCTCATGGCGGAACATTCGATGTGCCAGCCGGGCCGGCCTTCGCCCCACGGGCTGTCCCAAGTGACTTCGCCATCTTCAGGCACATAAGCTTTCCAAAGCGCGAAATCGGCGAGGGATTCCTTGTCGTATTCGTCGGAAGCGACGCGTTCGCCGACGCGCATTTCGTCGAAGTTCAACTTCTGCAACTGGCCGTAGTGGCAGCCACAGCCGCGATATTTTTCGATGCTGAAATAAACCGAGCCGTCGCCAGCTTTGTAGGCGATGCCACGAGCGATGAGCTTTTCGATGAGCGCGATGATGTCGGCGATGTATTCCGTGGCGCGGGGCGTGACGTTCGGCAGAAGGCAGCCGAGGGCCTTCATGTCGTCGAAGAAGGCGGTTTCGTATTGGCCGGTGAATTCGCGCAGGGTGGTCTTGGTTTCGCGGACGCGGCGGATGATTTTGTCCTCCACGTCGGTGATGTTCATGACATGGTTCACGTCGTAGCCGCGAAACGTCAGGTAGCGCCGGACGAGGTCGCCGAAGACGAACGTGCGCCAGTTGCCGATGTGGGCGAAGTCATAGACGGTCGGCCCGCAGCAGTACATGCCGACTTTTTTGGAAGTGGCGTCAAGCGGAACGAACTCCTGCACGGAGCGCGCCAGTGTGTTGAAAAAACTGAGACCCATTTTGTCGCCCGGAGATTAAGCGAAGAGCCGGGAAAACAAAGTGGAAAAACAAGGGAGCGCGGGCGGTCTCCGCCCGCAGCGTTTGACGACTGCGAGAGCGTCGGACCTGCGCCAGCAGAGCGCGGCAGGGACGGCGTTTTCTGGCGGGCGACCGGTAACAAATGAACCCGAACTCCGAAGTTGGCGCGCGGCAATAACTGTAGGGCAGGCTTTCCAGCCTGCCGGTACCCCGGACTTTCCAGTCCGGTGTTTCGCGAAACGGGCGACTGGAAAGTCGCCCGCACCGGCAGGCTGGAAAGCCTGCCCTACGGGCGCAAAGGTGCTACGGTTCCCTTCAGCTTCGGAGTTCGGGTTGAATGGGATGTTTCAGTCGGGCGAAAAGCGGCGTGGCGCTTCACTTCCCGCCGTGGTCCAAGACACGAAAGGTTGGCAATGCTTTTGTTGGTGGCGGCGCGTTGCGGACGGGGACCGTCCGCGCTCCGGTCAAACCCGGGCATCAGGTAAGAAGATTAAGCATCAACGCGGCAGTGCCGAGGACGGCGATGATGAGGGTCAGGCTGATGCCGATGCGGGCGCAGGCCGTGCCCCAGAGCAGATAGCGGTGGGCGGGATTCCATTGCGCGCCAATGCGGTGTTTGACGTGCGCATTGTTCATCAGGGCAATGATGGCAAAGGGTATTCCCAGAAACGGCAGGAGGCCAGGTACGCCAAAGAAAAAGGCGCGCAGGGAGCGCTCAATCAATTCGATCTTGTCCATCCTGGGCATGCTTTCAGGCGTCGTCGTCATGGGGTGTTGGTGGCAACGACTGTGGAAGCCGGAACGCTGTTGGTCGTGACGGCGGGGGAGCGATTCAAGCGTTGCACCTGTTTTTGTTCCACCAGTCGGATCTCTTGCTTGAGGTTGATGAGCCGCCGGCTGTTGGCGGCCAGATAGATCAGCATGATAGCCATAAGGATGAACATCACCACGACTAGGAAGAAGCCTTGCTCGGTGCGACGATAGTTTTGCGATGGGCGGTTCAATTTCATGGAAGGCTCGTTGTGGCGGCGGTGAAGGTGAACAGCGGTCGGATCATCACTTCGCGGCGATAAGATCGCAGTTCCAGTTCCCAGCGCCAGGCGGTGACCTGCGCGTGGACGTCGCGGATCATTTCGGACTGTTGTACGCGGGGCAGAATCACCGTCCACACCCCATCGGCTGAACCCCGGCGGGAAATTTGTTCCTCGGAAAACCTGTAGGTGACCTCGCCTTTCGCCTGCGGAATGTGGAGGGTTTGATTTGCTTCATCAAAGCGGGGCGGCTGCGTCGCGGCCCGGATGTCGGCACGCCAGTATTCGCCCGCGGAAAGGGCTTGAGTGATGTCGTCGGTGTTGCGACGCAACGAAATGGTGTGGTCGAGGGAGCGTTGATAAGCGGCCGTGCCCATGCCGAACACGACGGCCAGCGCGCCGATGTAAACGAGGCATTCGATCAACGTGATGCCCCGGGTGCGGCGGAATGGATTGAGTTTGGCGCGCAGTTTCATGGCAACGTGACCTCCCGGCGGACGCTGCCGCCCTGGCCGTTCTGGTTCGGCACCAATTCCAACCGCAGGTGCTTGGAAGCGACGGTGAGTTGAAAGCGGCCCGGCGGAAGGTTGGTGGCGGCATTGGCGCGCATGGTGAGTTGATGAACGCCGTTCGAGTAACTGCGCCATTCGCCGGCGACGAGCAATTCCATTTCGCCATCCACGATTTCCGCCGCGATGGCGTGTTGATAACTGGCGCGCAACGCCCGCCGTTCCTGCGTCAGGCCCATTACGATGGGGACGATCGCGATGCAAAGCAGCGCGATGCTGACGAGCAGGTCGGTCATAAGCAAACCGGCGCTTCGCCGCGCTGAAGATTTTTGAATGAGAATCACCATAGACAGCCGGCGTTGATGATGGAGATGAGAAACGCGAACACCGAGATGACGACGATGGCGACGAATAAACCGTTCACGAGCACGAGCGCGGTGGAGACGGTGTGGGCGGCGGCCTGCTGTTGTTGAAACGCCTTGGCATTGAGCGCGTCGTGCCAGCCGGCGAGTGCGGCGAGAAAGCCGTTCCGGGAATGGGCGGCATTGGTGAGCCGCCAGCGGAATTCGCCCTGGTCATCCAGGGCTTCCATGGCGCGAGCCAGCGGCTGGCCTTGTTGCAACGCGGTGACGGCAGTGGCGGCGCGGGTTTCAAAAAGTTGATTGGCAGTGCAACTGGCGGCGAGCGTGATGGCTTCCGGCTCGGGCATCTGCGCGTCGAGGAGCGTGGCGAGCATGATGGAGAAATCGCGTTGCATCCGTTTGCGTCGCCACGGGAGCTTCCAACTGATGGCATCGTAACCCGGCAGCCAGTGGCGGAAGCGCGGGCCGGCGATGTAGCACAAGGCGGCGGCCCACATGGCGAGTTGGAGGAAAATCTGGGTGCCGACGAACCAGCCACGATTTGTCATGAGCCAGTAGATGGCGGTGGAGTCACCCGCGACCATGCCGGAGGCGACTTCGTTTAGTTTGGGAAACACGGTGACGGCGATCAGAGAGAAGATGATCATGGTCGCAGGTGAGACGACGAAGGTGATGACGACGAGATAATTCAAGGCGCTGCGGGTCTCGGAGACGGAGTCGGCGAGCAACTGGCGGCAGGCGGGGAGAACCTTTTGCAGATCGCCGACGCGGGCACCGGCCTTGAGCATGGCGACGACTTGCGTTGGCAGCAGACTGGGCACTTTGGCGAAAGCTTCATCGAGACGCAGGCCTTTGTCCAACCAGGCGACAAAGAGGTGAAATCGCATGCCGAGCGAGGGATCACGACTGTGCGAGATGGAGATGAGCGTTTGTTCGACCGGTTCGCCGCGGCACAGTGCCGTTTCGATCAGATCGAGAATGCTGCGGGCGCGTTCGGCGCGGCGCATGGGTTGCGAGAGCAGGAAGTGCAACAGTGCCAGTCCACCGCCCAGCACCAGCGCCCAGATGCCGAGGATGGCCAGCGAGATGACGATGCGGAGGACCATGTCGTCGGAATTGTTCATGGCTGGGGTCGGTTATTCCATGCCGAGCATGTTCATCATCTGCGTGAGCGAGAAAAAGACCGGCTGCACCTGCATCACGATCAACACGCCGAGCACCAGCACCGAGCAGGGCAGCGCGGAGTAGAGCAGCAGATCGGCGCGATGATTGGCGCGGGATTGATAAATATCCGCCGCGCGTTGGAAACCCGCGCCGAGGTCTTCGCGGCCATGCGCCACGAGCCAGATGAACAAGGGCGGAAAGGTGCGGCCCGGCTCGGCCATCTCGGTGAATTTGGCGTGGCCGCTGGCGAGGCGGCGGCGCCATTCCGAGATTTCTGCGCCGGCGCGAGTGCCGGCCTCCATGCGTTCCACGAGTCCCAACGCGTGATCCAAAGGCACGCCGTTGCGGATGAGCAAGGCGAGCGCGGAGGCGATTTGCGCGAGGCTGGATTCGCGGAAGGACGGCACGCGCCACCGCAGGAAGTGCCGTGCGGCGGGAACGACGAGGGTGATGGTGGCGATGATCAACATCCCGGCAAGCAAGACCGGCGGCACCCAGAGGGAAGCGTGAATGGCGGGTGGCATTTGCTGCGTCAACATGGACATCGCGGGCCAGACGAGTTTTTCGAGCAGGAAAGCCAGCAGCAACGACAGGAGCAGCGAAGCGATCAGCACGATGAACGGATAGACCAGCATGCCTTTGAGTTTGGTCCAAAGGGTGTAGCGCCGCTGGTAATGATCGGCGAGCAGCGTCAGGACGCCGGGCAGATCGTTGCTCTGCGCGCCGACCGCGAGCAGGCATTGATACAACTCGGGCAACTGACGGCGGCTCACGGCGTCGCGGAGCGGCATGCCGCGGGAAAGATCGGCGGCGAGCAACTGCAGTTCGTTGCGCAGCGAATCGTCCTGCATCTCGGCGCAAAGTTTTTGCAGGGCGCCTTCGAGCGGGATGCCGTCGCGCAGCATCGCGGCGAGTTGCTGGTTAAAGAAGGCGAATTCGTCAGTTTTCATATTGGCCCAGCACGCGCTGGAGTTCTGGTTGGTTGGACCGGCCCTGTTGCAAAAGGTCACGCGCGGCAGCGGTCAGCGGGCGATACGGTTGGATGGTTTGAATCGAATGGGAACGAATTTTGGCGCGATGCTCATCAGTGAGGTGTAACCATTCCAGCACGGGAACACGGCCAGCATAGCCAGTTTGAAAGCATTGCTCGCATTGTTTGCCGCCACAGGCAGGACAGAGGCGGCGGATGAGGCGTTGGTTGACGATGAGTTCCAGCGCGGCGGCGACGGCGGAATGATCGGGGCAGAGAGTCAGCAAACGTTCCAAGACGCCTTGGCACGAGCCGGCGTGCAATGTGGAGATGACGAGATGTCCGGTGAGCCCGGCGCGGACGGCAAGTTGCGCGGTGGCTTCGTCGCGGATTTCGCCGAGAACAAGCACCTGCGGGTCTTGGCGCAACAGATGTCGCGCGGCGCGGGCGAAATCGAGGCCGATGGCTTCGTTGATTTCCGTCTGCATGATGCCGGGGATAATCTGTTCGACCGGGTCTTCAACCGTGATGATGTGGCGTCCGCCAAGTTCAGAGAGATGGCGCAGACACGCGTAAATGGTGGTGGTTTTGCCGCTGCCCGCCGGGCCGGTGAGCAGTAGCAGACCGGAGGCTTGGCGGAGGAAGGATTCCAGTTCCGTCGCTGCCGTGTCAGGAATTTCAAGTTCGCGAATGGTTTTCGTCGTGGCGATGTTGAACAGGCGGATGACGATTTTTTCGCCGGTCACGGTGGGATAGGTGGCGACGCGGAGGTCGTAAGGGCTGTCGAGTTCGGCGCGCTCAATGCGGCCATCTTGGGGCATGGAATCCTGATAGGTCTTGAGGCGCGCGAGGAATTTGATGCGACCCAAGACGCGTTCGGCGAGTGGCGCGGGCAGGGTGGTGATGGTGGTCAACACGCCGTCGAGACGAAAGGAAACCTCCGCTTCGCCGCCGCGCATCTGGAGATGGATGTCGCTGGTTTGGGCTTTGATCGCTTGCTGCACGATTTTGAGCAGCGCGTCGGGGGCGTCGGTTTTGTTGACCTCAGGCTTTGTTGACGGCGTTGTAATGGCTACTGGCATTGTTGTCGCAGGCGGAGGTTGTGCCGCCTGAAGAACCGACAAGGCCGGGGGAGTTTCCTCACTGCCAATGTTTCGGGAGCTGCGGAGCTTAAGAAAGTTTGCGCTTATTGTAAGCGAATCCAGTGGGTCTGTGTGCGAAATTTCTGGCCCGTGGCGGTCTCAACGATGGCGTAGAAAGGGTGGCGACCGGTCCAAAGATTCGTGCCGATGACGTCAAACGTGGCGATGGAATTGTTGGTGGCAAAGCCGATCGCGCCGCCGGTGGAGTAAAGCGTGGTGAGCGTGACGTTGTTGGTGTTGGCGGAGACCTGGACGTGATAGGTGGCGTTGGCGGGGGCGTTGTTGGTCAGGTCCAGCAATGTGAGGGTGGCGGACAACGGCGAATTGCTGACGCAAATGGGAATGGTGGCGTGAGTCTGCGTGTGGACGTGGCTGCCTTCGTAAGCGACCGCCGTCAGTTCGTGATAACCATCGGCGAGTTGCGTGGTGTCGAGCGGGAAGCTGGCGTTGAGTTCCATGGCGCCCGCCGTGACGTAGAGGTGATTGCGGGGTTGAAGGTCGGCCAGATTTTTGGTGAGTGTGCGCCAACTGGACGGAAGGATATTGAGGCCGGAACGATACGCCCGCACCCCGAGGTTGGCCGCCGGATAGCCGCCGCTGCGGGCGTAGAGGTTGAATTTGCCGTCGCCGGTGGCGCTGACGTTGTAGTCCTCCGCGATGAGTCCATCTGGACCTTGCAGGTCTGGATGTCCGTTGATGAGCGTGTAGATCTGCTGCGCCAGATTGGAGGAGGCGAGGCCGGCGGTGGTGTTAGTGACGCCGATGACGATCGTTTGGCCGTTGGTTTTGGTGATGGCAAATTGCAGCCACGCACCAACGGCGAGACTGCTGTTCAGCACGGTGTAATCCTGCATGCCGCGCGCTTCGGAATGAAGAAAGGCCGGCTGACTGAAGTGGACAAAGGTTTGCGGAGTGGAACTGCCTGGCCCGGAGCTACTGGCCACAGCTTGGATTTCCCGGAAGGCGAAATTGGTGAGTATCGGTGTCCAGTCTTGGGCGTTGGTGCTGGAGGCGACGCAATAGGGTTGGGCGGCATCATCAATTTGCAGGAGCTGGTTACCGGACACGTTGGTCACCATCGCTGTAATCGGCGGAGCCGGGGGGACGTGCCACGCACGAAAGAACCCTGCGCCGGAACTGCCACTGTTCCAAGGCATGGGGAAATCGAACGTGCCGCCAGCCTGATTGGTTGCGAGGCCGCTCCAGTGGATCAGATTTGACGAATTTAGAATGGCGCAGGGTTGGCCGGGTTGACTCGTGATGTGCAGGGTGGCTCCGGTTGGTTGTGCGGAGATCGAGATGGTGGGAGTGTGATTGGCTGGCGGGCAGGCGACGCGATAAAAGCGGCGGGAAAATTTGGTGGATTCCAGATCGCGATACTGCTGCAAGCCGGCAGTGACATTGGTAAATAGCGGCGTCCAGTGAGTCAGGTTGGTCGAAGCCTGAATGACGTAGTGCAGCGCGGTGGGGGTTTCCATTTGAAATTGGAAACCCCCGCCCGATCCCATCGGATCTACGAGCAGGCGCGGCGGAAATGAATCAGACAGGTAGTCGAAGCGGAAAACGTTGTGCTCGGCTCCGGGGCTGGCCGGGGTCGTGAAGAATGGAAAGGAGTTGTGGTTGGTTACGGTGGATAGAAACTCAAGGCGGTCGCCCCGGACTGCGGCGATCATTTTCACGGCGTTGGTGACGGCGGCTGTGTTGACGAGGGTGGCGATGCCTTGAGCGACAGTGGCGAGGGTTGCGTTGGTGGGGACGATGTAGTCAATCGGGTAGCCATTCAACTTCAGGTGCAGTGTGTCTTGTGGCCGGGGCGGGAGATTTGTCACCGTGACGAAGTATTTGCCGTCCAGGAAAAGATCGATCTGTTGCAACGGTTGGGTGGAATTCGCCGCCTTGAACTGTACTGCCAACGAAGTCGTTTGGGTGAGGATGGAATTTGAGATGCCCGACTCCCATCGCCCAGAACCCGCATGGGCAAAGGGCGTGGCCAAGGGTTCGGCGACGACCAATCCCAGATGCGGTTGCGACAGGCTTTGATAGTACGATTCCGCGATGTTGAACCCACGGG
The DNA here is from genome assembly GCA_964594985.1 of uncultured Bifidobacterium sp. GTDB lineage: Bacteria > Verrucomicrobiota > Verrucomicrobiia > Limisphaerales > JADLHS01 > JADLHS01. The sequence continues at coordinate 325,929 of CAZQNQ010000001.1, read as the reverse complement.
CCTGATAAAAGTAAACCTGCGGGTCAGGGAATTTTCTGGCAATGCTGCCGGGTTCAGTGACGGTGCCATAACTGCCCGCTGCTCCTGCAGCGATGAAAGCGAAAAGGCTGGTTTGATCGTTCGGGCCGAAAATCACGCCGCCAAAAGAGGTCACGTTGTCAGCGATGGCGCCCGGGACGAAAGTGCCGGCCGGGATTTCAAACCATTTCAACCCGGTGGCAGATCCCAGCAACGGGGTCTGGTTTGGGAACGCAGACGAGTTGGAGCGGACGACGGAGGCTTTTCCCAGCACTCGATTGTTGAAAATGGCATTGTCAAAGTAGGGATGCCGGATGTTGCGGTCGGGGTCGGCGGTCTTTGCCAGGATAACGGGTTGAGCCGGAAAACTTGCGTCTGCCGCCGTGCCTTGATTTACGAGCTGCATCGCTTCGGCAAGGGTGCTGCCGGTAAGCATCGTGGCCAGAAAGGATCTGGAACCGACCGGAGCGCTGGCGAGGCGGGCGTTAGAGAACATCTGTTCGCTGGCGGCGTAGCTGTTCGTGATGCCTGGCTCGGGGGTGCCGTTGGAATTGGTTTTGATGCCGTAGAACAATGCTGATGTGGTGCTATTTGTGGCGCTCGGGCTAGCGATCTGAAACGGGATGCCCATCGAAAGCACCACGTAATCAATCTGGTTGTTTAGACCGGCAGCAGCGACATGGGCCTCGAGCGGAGCTTGCAAGGTTGTTGCGTATTGCGCTTCCGACCAAGCAATCAGTCCGCCGATCCAATTGATTCGTAAAATGTTTTCAGGCGGGATTTGTCGTTTCTCGACGTAATAATTTCCGAGGGCCAAGGAATCAGGACTCTGTTGATTGACGACGACGATGGTGTTCAACCCGCTGCCGCCAGCAACGCTTTCCGAGGAACTCATCGCGACGATCGCGAGAGCTAGAACGCACTGTGGCAAAAATCTCGTGAAGGCATCCTGCCGAGGAATCGGGACACAATCAAGGAGGGGATTGGCACTAAAACGCATCAGCATCAACTGAAAAGGCCAGCCCACTGGGCTGGCCTGAAACAACAAGTCGCAAAACTCAGCGTTTGAAGCGGTTTTGCTTTTTCCAATAACCAGCAACTGCAATTCCAAGCAGAGCGAGAGACATTGTAGTCGGCTCAGGAATGAGGGTGATGGCCAAGTTCTGGCCTTTCAAGATTTCCACCCCGCTGTTCGCGCCGCTGAGGTTGAATTGCCACTGGAAGGCCCACGTGGCGTCACCGCTCGCATAAGCGGTGTTGTCCAAGACCAAATCGGTGGAGTTATTCAGTTTGTACAAAGTGGAGGTTGGACCGCCGGTGACATTCCCTTCAAAATACAGCGCCGCCGGATCAATGCCGCTTTCGGTGATGGCGAGGGAGCCCTCCTGTTGCAAGGCGGCCGAGTTTTCGATGATAACTTCATCGAAGCCGGGAGTGCCACCAAGGTTGAAGTCGTTGTATTGATAAAAATTGAGACTCAACGGGCTGCCCGTCAGGTTGGTGATGCTGACCGACTGTTCCATTTGTGCTGAGTTTCCGCCCAAACTGTTCAGATTGTAGTAAACGTCGATCGTGAAGATGCCGCCATAGTTATATTTGACGCTGAGCTTGTCAGTGCCCGTCATGGTCGGCGTGATGGAGGTGGCGCCGTTCTCAAGCGAGTATTGGGCACCGCTGCCGACACGATACCAGAAAAACTGTTGATTCAACTGGTTGTTGCCACCAATGGACCAGTTCGACGCTCCTGCTTGAGACATGGGATCAACGGTAAAAGTCGAATTGCCTTCGGATAGACCAATTGGAGCGGCCACGGCGATTGAACCAAGGGAAAGAATCGCCACGGGAACCAAGGCGAGGTGTTGGACTTTGAGCATAAATATTGCAGTTTGGTTGATTGATCTGATTCGGTGGTCGTGGCCAGACTAGGATTTTTTACGTCGGATTCCGCCGAATGCAAGGCACGCACCAGCGATAGCGATCAAGGCTGCGGAGGTCGGTTCGGGAACGGCTATGCTGAACTGATCGCTTAACGCAAAACTTTCGCCGGCACCGAGTTGCAGGTCGTATTGAATCGCGTAGGTCACATTGCCTGGACCAGCATTGGTACTGAGGCTGTTGAAGGAGGTCTGGCTCAAGTCGGTCAGGCTTAACAGTGTTGAATTGAAGGTGTTTGCTTCAACCAGCGGAATCGGGCTGGGGATAGCGGTGGCCAAGAAGGTATGGGTCATTCCTAGTGAGCCCGTGGTTTGGACTGCACGGTTGAATCTACCAAGGGCCTTCAGAAAGTTGACCGATTCAGAGCCGGTGGTGCCGCCGAGATCGAAGTCAGAATACTGAAACAGGTGGAAATCCAAGGCGGTGGCTTGGTAATTGATTACATTCACACCCAAAGTGGCTCCGGAGCGGCCAGTGCCAAGGGCAGACCCACTCAAGGTGTAGCTCAACTTGATGCCGAAACTGGAGTTTGAGTAAGTAACTTCAATGTTGTCACCCGAAAAACTTACTCCTGGAGAGGCGGTAATGTTATCCAAGGTGTATTCCTGACCGCTGCCAATGCGATAAAAGAAAGATTGGCGACTGAGCTGATTTACCCCGTCAACAAGCCAACTGGTCAATCCTGCTGGGCCAAATCCACCATTGGCAAGGTTCAGACCAATTGAAGAGTTATTGTTCGTTAATGTAAAATCTTGAGATCTTGCTACTTGGGCAGCAAAAAGAGTTGGCAGGACTACTATAAGGCAAGTCAGTCGGGAAAAACGTCGAACGCGAGCAGGAGATTCCTTCTGATTGTTCATAACTGTGTGGTTACTTCAATCCAGATGTCCGGGTTGAGAACTCTGGATTGATATGCTGATTAAGAACCGGCTGTCAAAAATGTCAACGGTTTTCTCCGGGTTTTTCCCGATAGTGCTCGGGATTTTACCGGGCCGTAACAATCTTCATTAAAGCGAAGCCAATTACGGGAGGTTGGCTGATGTTTCTATCCATTCGCATCCAAGCAAAGTCTCCAGTCTATGGGGAGTATCTGACTCAATTGTTGTCAGTTAGACTGGTACTGATACCAGGGAACGCCTTTCCACTCCGAACTTACAATTGCGTAACCTGTTTGACTTCAGGGCTCAGTTCCCGACCTGCTGTTTGGATTGGAAGCTGCTTTCCGTGGCCGGGATGAATCAGAGGGCTCAACTTTATGCCTATAATCGTACAATCACTGGTCGCATGTCTCTAACTGCGGTACGGGGAATCGTGCTTCTATTGCTTACAGCGTTATCCTTAAATTTTTGTGCGCGGGGTGATGAATTGGCGGGTACGCCTCAAACTGGGGGGCAGGCGAGTAATTTCATGGCCTTGAGTCTTGAGCAGTTGCTTGAGGTCAACGTGGACAAGGTCTATGGCGCTTCCAAGTATGAGCAAAAGACCGCTCAGGCCCCCTCCTCCATCAGTCTGGTAACCCGCGACGAGATCCAAAAACACGGCTATCGCACGCTGGCGGATGTCATGCGCTCCGTCAATGGTGTCTATGTCAGCAACGACCGGAATTACTCCTACGTCGGCATCCGCGGTTTCAATCGTCCCGGCGATTACAACTCGCGGATTTTGCTGCTGGTGGATGGGCATCGGATGAATGACAACATCTACGGTCAGGGCTTGTATGGAACCGAAGGTTTTCTGGATGTGGATTTGATTGAGCGGGTCGAGGTGATTCGCGGCCCCAGTTCCTCGATTTATGGGAACAACGCTTTCTTTGGAGTGGTCAATGTCGTGACGCGCGAAGGTCGCTCGGTGAATGGTTTGGAGGTCACCGGGGAGGCAGGCAATGACGAGACGGTCAAAGGCGGATTCACCTTCGGAAAACAATTTGATGGCGGCGTTGAACTGCTGCTTTCCGGGTCGGCCTACGATTCCGCCGGAGAATCCCGCGTTTATTTTCCCGAGTTCGATTCGCCCGCCACGAACAATGGGCAGGCCGAAAACTCCGACGGGGATCGGGCCTATCATTTTTACGGGTCCGCAGGCTGGAGTGATTTCACCTTGGCGGGCGGATGGTCGTGGCGAGAGAAGGAAATTCCCACCGCCTCGTTTGGCACGACCTTCAACGATGGCGGGGAACAGACGACCGATGAGCGCGCCTACGTGGATCTCAAGGCGGAGCATGAATTCACCGACACGGTGAAATTCATCGGGCACGCCGCCTACGATTGGTCGTGGTATGCGGGCGATTACCCTTATGGCACTGGCGCGGGCCGGTATGTGAACCGGGACGAGTCCCGCGGCGAATGGGCCAGCGCGGATCTGCAGTTGAACTGGCAGGCGGCGGATTGGTGTCGGTTGATCTTCGGCGGGGACTATCAGGAGAACCTCGTCATGGAGCAGCGCAACTACGACATTGCTCCGCCGGCGCTCCTGCTGAACGATCACCAGGACGGCAACAATTTCGGGGCCTTCGTGCAGGCGGAAATCAGCCTCAGAACCAACCTGGTTTTGAATGCCGGCGGGCGCATTGATCACTACAGCAGCTTCGGAGAGTCGGCCAATCCGCGGTTGGCGCTGATTTATCAGCCGGGGACGGAAACCACCTTCAAGGCCATGTACGGTGAAGCCTTCCGCGCGCCGAATGCTTACGAGCTCTATTACAGTTACCCCGGGCAGGCCAAGGCCAACCCCGCCTTGCAATCCGAGGAAATCCGCACCTATGAACTGGCTTGGGAGCAGGGGTTGCCCGGCAGTTTGAAATTCAGCGCGGCGGGTTATTACTACGAGATTGATCATCTGGCTTCCCAAGTGATTGATCCGAATGATGGCTTGCTGGTTTTCCAAAACGCCGACGGGGCGACGGCCGTGGGACTCGAACTGGGATTGGAAGCGCGTTACAAGAACGGGCTGACGACCCGCATCGGTTATGCGCTGCAACAAGCCGAGGATTCGACTACAGGTCTGGAACTGAGCAATTCACCCCGGTACCTGGCCAAATTCAATCTGACCGCTCCGTTGTGGCAGGACAAACTGTGGGCTGGTTTTGATGTCCAGTATTCCAGTCCGGTGCGGACGGTCCTGGGCAATGAAAGCAAGGAGGTCGTGGTGGCGAACGCGACATTGTTTGGCCGGCCGCTGGGCAAGAACCTCGAAGTCTCCGCGTCCATTTACAACCTGTTCAACGAGCGCGATGGTTATTCCGCCTCCACCGAACATGTTCAAGACACGATTCCGTTGGCGGGCCGCTCGTTCCGGGCGAAAATCACTTATCGCTTCTGATGCTTTGATGCGTTACGTCGCTGCCATCTTGAAACCTACCTGTCACGCCGGGACGAAATGTCTGCGGGCGACAGCGCTGGTCCTGCTTGGCCTGTTGCTCCTGTCCATGACCGCGCGAGCCCAGGAGAGCCGCGAGCTGGAGTACGAAGTGAAGGCGGCGTTCCTGCTCAAGTTTGCCATGTTCGTGCAATGGCCCACGAATACTTTGGCCGTTGACCCGCAAGTACCACTCGTGGTCGGGATTCTGGGGGAGGACCCGTTTGGGGCAAAATTCGATCAAGCCATCAAAACCGCGACGGTAAACGGTCGGACCGTCCAACTCCGGCGCGCCCGCCAGGTGGCAGAATTGCTGGATTGTCAGATCGTTTTCATCTGTGCCTCGGAAGTCCCGCGTTATGCGGAACTGATTGCCGCCTTTGATACGCGCCCCATCCTGACCGTTGCCGATGGAGCGGGCTTCGCGCCGCAAGGTGGCATGATCGGCTTTTTCAAGGAAGCGGGGAAAGTGCGTTTTGAAATCAACCCTCCGGCCATTGACCGCGTGGGATTAAAAGCCAGTTCCAAACTGCTTCAGGTTGGTCGCCGCATCACGTTCCGAACCGCGCCGCAAAGCTAGCATGAAACGCATCACAGATTATTCCATCCGCAGCAAGCTGACCATCATCGTGATGGCGACCACCTGTGCCGCTTTGTTGCTGGCCGTGGTTTTGTTGGGAATTTTTGAGGCCCTGAGTGTGCGGGCGCAATTGCGCACCGAAGCCATCACCACGGCGCGCATCGTCGCCAATAACAGCACGGCCGTCTTGAGTTTTGAGGACATCAGCGCCGCGAAGGAAGTGCTCGAAGCACTCCAGGGGGACGGGCACATCGGTTCGGCGGCGATTTACAATGCCGCCGGCCAACGGCTCGCCAGCTATCAACGCGAAGATTGGCCTACGTTGCCGGCACCGGCTTCCATTACAGACTACGCCCATTACACCGATCGGGGCATTGAAGTCGCTCAAACTGTGTTGCTCGGCGGAAAACGGATCGGGATGGTCGCCTTGCAGATGGATGATGAGGAATTCCGCGAGCGGCTTGAGCGCAATATCTGGACCGGCGTGGGGGTGCTGATGCTTGCCGCACTCACTGGTTATCTCCTGACCCTCAGACTGCAGCGCGTCCTCGTGACGCCCATCCAGGAACTTGCCGGAGCCGCGCGGAATGTGGCCAAGGAGAAAAATTATTCCATCCGTGTCCCCAAGCGCGGCGCGGACGAGTTGGGCGATCTGGTCGAAGGCTTCAACGAAATGTTGCTGCAGATCGAGCAGCGCGAAAAAGCGCTGCAGGAAGCGCAGAGTGAATTGGAGCGGCGCGTCGCCGAACGCACCCGCGAACTGTTCACCGCCAACCAGAAATTGTCCGCCGAAGTCGGCAACCACAAACGCGCCCGGGAAGAATCGGACGCGCTCCGCATTCGTTTGCAGACCGCCTACGAGAATCTGCAGCAGCAAGCCAGGGTGCGCGCCGCGGTGCAGGAAAAATTGCAGGCCTCGGAAGAGCGCTTCTCCAAGGCCTTCAAGACCAGTCCGGTGCCGATGGCGATTCTGGCGCGCGACAGCCGGATGTTCCTCGATGCGAACGACCGGTTCATGGCGTTGGCCGCCACGGCCCGGCCGAAATTGATCGGCAGCACGTTGTTCAGCATCCCGCTCTGGGCCCCACCGGAAACCCGGGCGCGCGTCGAGCAACTGCTCGCCGATGGCCAGCCGATCCGCAATTGGGAATGCCAGATCACCGGCCCGGACGGCAAACCCTGCCCCGCAATTCTGTCGGCGGAATCCTTCATGCTGGGGCTGGCGCAATGTGTGTTGCTGGTGACGGAAGATGTTTCCGAACGCGCCAATCTGGAAGGTCAGTTGCGGCAGGCGCAAAAGATGGAAGCCATCGGCCAGCTTGCGGCCGGGGTCGCGCATGATTTCAACAATCTCCTGACCGTGGTGCAGGGCTACACGCAATTATTGCTGGTGAAGCAAGCGCCCGGCAGCATGGGGCACGAGGCGCTCGGAAAAATCATCAGCGCCACCAAGCGCGCGGCTGGGCTTACCAGTCAGTTGCTCACTTTCAGCCGCAAACGCGTCGCCGAACCGCGGGCCGTGGACCTCAACAAGGTGGTGGCCAATGTCACCGGCATGCTGCATCCGTTGCTCGGGGAAAACATCCGGCTCAATCTGCATCCCGCCACCGCCGTGCCCGCCATCATGGCCGATGCGGCCATGCTCGAGCAGGTCATCGTCAATCTGGCCGTCAACGCGCGCGACGCGATGCCCAAGGGTGGCGATCTGGTCATCAGCACGTTCCAGACGGACATTGACGAGAGTCATGTGCGGCACAATCGCCAGGCGACGTCGGGACAATTCGTTTGTCTGCAAGTGAGCGACGCCGGGATGGGCATGGACGCGGCGACGCTGGAGCGGATTTTTGAGCCGTTCTTCACGACCAAAGGCGTGGGTAAAGGCACGGGCCTGGGCTTGGCCACCGTCTATGGCATCGTGAAACAACATCGTGGCTGGGTCGAAGTGAACAGTCAGGTCGGCGTCGGAACGACGTTCAAGGTTTTCCTGCCCGCCGTGCAATCCACCGCGCAGCACACGGAATTTCTCGACAACCCGACGGCCATTCGCGGCGGGGCGGAAACCATTCTGGTGGTCGAAGACGAAGCGTCCTTGCGCGAACTCGTCACCAAGGTGCTGCGGAACTACGGCTATCAAGTGTTGGAAGCCGCGCATGGCAAGGAAGCGTTGCGCGTCTGGCAGAATGCGGCGATCAAGCCCGCGCTCTTGCTCACGGACATGATGATGCCCGAGGGCATGTCGGGTTGGGAACTCGCGACCCACGTCCGTCAGGATGTGCCGGACCTGAAGGTGTTGTTCACCAGTGGTTATAGTCCGGAAATTTTCGGCAACGAAGTCCAGCTCGACGTGAATTCGAACTTTCTGCCGAAGCCTTATCATCCCCGCCTGCTCGCGCGGACGGTGCGCAGTTGTCTCGACAATCAACGCCCCGAACGGCCTCAGCCGGCTCTGCCGTAAAACTCCATCTGGTGGCTTGGTTTCCAAGGGCAGTTTTCCCGCCTCACGATTCCTGAAGTCGCGGTGACTGCGGTAAGGTTGGGGCGGCTCAAACTGTCACGATAGCAGTCCGCCTCACGATTCCTGAAGTCGCGGTAACTGCGGTAGCAACAAATAAAAAGTTATGGGTGCGAGGCAGAATCCGCCTCACGATTCCTGAAGTCGCGGTAACTGCGGTTTTTCATGCTTTTGTTTTGTCTTCGTGGGCGGTCACCGCCTCACGATTCCTGAAGTCGCGGTAACTGCGGTAACGCTGACCGGCGAGATTATTTCAGCCATAAACGCCGCCTCACGATTCCTGAAGTCGCGGTAACTGCGGTCCGCTCTCGACGAGAGGAAGAACGAAGTTTGTTTCCGCCTCACGATTCCTGAAGTCGCGGTAACTGCGGTTGCAACCCCCGACCCCGAAGAAACGTCATGTCAAAACCGCCTCACGATTCCTGAAGTCGCGGTAACTGCGGTTGTGGTAGCCTTGGAAGTAATGCTCGTTGTCCGTACCGCCTCACGATTCCTGAAGTCGCGGTAACTGCGGTCGAGTCGCAACAGACGGCGACATCTGCCAAAGCTCCGCCTCACGATTCCTGAAGTCGCGGTAACTGCGGTATGCTCGACTTCATGGGCGACGGCCTGAACGATGCCCGCCTCACGATTCCTGAAGTCGCGGTAACTGCGGTAAAGGTTGGCAGTATGAACAATCATTCACACTTCCGCCTCACGATTCCTGAAGTCGCGGTAACTGCGGTCGGGGCTACGGAGCTTCGTTCTGATCCCTACGAGCCGCCTCACGATTCCTGAAGTCGCGGTAACTGCGGTACATGCGGATTCTGACCGGGGACGCTCCAATCAACCGCCTCACGATTCCTGAAGTCGCGGTAACTGCGGTTTTGATTGGGTAGCCATAAAAAGTTTACTCCAAACCCGCCTCACGATTCCTGAAGTCGCGGTAACTGCGGTGACCAATGCAACTGTGACTCTGAGCGTGAACAACACCCGCCTCACGATTCCTGAAGTCGCGGTAACTGCGGT
>CAZQNQ010000001.1:311956-316422 GCA_964594985.1 uncultured Bifidobacterium sp. | reverse complement strand
CTCTGAGCGTGAACAACACCCGCCTCACGATTCCTGAAGTCGCGGTAACTGCGGTGCCTAAAGACCAGTCCGCAGACGTTCACCTTGATTCCGCCTCACGATTCCTGAAGTCGCGGTAACTGCGGTCGCCCGCACGCTCATCAGTCACGCCCGCGAACATGCCGCCTCACGATTCCTGAAGTCGCGGTAACTGCGGTGCGCTGCTCAAAGTGCCGGAGATCATCGCCGAACTCCGCCTCACGATTCCTGAAGTCGCGGTAACTGCGGTCCAGAATTCATTACTGATTGGCAATTAACTTGACCGCCTCACGATTCCTGAAGTCGCGGTAACTGCGGTATTTCTTGAAGCGATGGCTTTCTGCGTCTTATATACCGCCTCACGATTCCTGAAGTCGCGGTAACTGCGGTCGGTTGACCCGTTGAACGGATACAAGCTGGTTGATCCGCCTCACGATTCCTGAAGTCGCGGTAACTGCGGTCCTTGGAACGTGTTGCTGAGTTCACCGACCTTTTCCGCCTCACGATTCCTGAAGTCGCGGTAACTGCGGTAAAGCCGCCGAGTGGGATGAGGCCAAACTGAAACTCCGCCTCACGATTCCTGAAGTCGCGGTAACTGCGGTATCCAGCCGTTTGCGCCAGTAACCAGGCCGCCGCCGCCTCACGATTCCTGAAGTCGCGGTAACTGCGGTTTGCCAGACTTCCAAGAGCGCGCCGACAAGATGATCCGCCTCACGATTCCTGAAGTCGCGGTAACTGCGGTTTCAAAAGCTCTTGGCGAGCATCCATTGTTAAGTTCCGCCTCACGATTCCTGAAGTCGCGGTAACTGCGGTTTTCTGTTGGCAAACTCATGCAGAGTTTTTACGTTGCCGCCTCACGATTCCTGAAGTCGCGGTAACTGCGGTATGCCGGCCTTGTCGCGTGAAGATGCCAATTTGATCCGCCTCACGATTCCTGAAGTCGCGGTAACTGCGGTCAAGAAGCTGGGAACGTGCCGAAATCTCCCGGGAATCCGCCTCACGATTCCTGAAGTCGCGGTAACTGCGGTATTAGCGTGTTGTCAATGAACTCGTCGAAACCGATCCGCCTCACGATTCCTGAAGTCGCGGTAACTGCGGTCGATTACAGGACATCAGCGAGGATGACGCAAAGTCGCCGCCTCACGATTCCTGAAGTCGCGGTAACTGCGGTGTGGGGGGAAAATACCTCCGCGTCGGGCGCATTGCCGCCTCACGATTCCTGAAGTCGCGGTAACTGCGGTAATCGAGGGCGCGACAAACGCTTGCGCGTCATTAACCGCCTCACGATTCCTGAAGTCGCGGTAACTGCGGTGTCACGCTGAGAATGCTTGGCGACAAATCGAATTCCCGCCTCACGATTCCTGAAGTCGCGGTAACTGCGGTCGTATCGTTCGCGCTCGGCATTGACCACGTTTCTGCCGCCTCACGATTCCTGAAGTCGCGGTAACTGCGGTCATAGTTGAATGCTTGCGATTGCGAGCCGCAAGTCCGCCTCACGATTCCTGAAGTCGCGGTAACTGCGGTGCTAGATGTTCATCACAAAGATGGCAACCACCTCCGCCTCACGATTCCTGAAGTCGCGGTAACTGCGGTGTTTGTGACGTGTGAAATGCGCCCTGTCGCGCTTCTCCGCCTCACGATTCCTGAAGTCGCGGTAACTGCGGTCATCGGGCAAGCGGCGGCGCGGCTTGGGGTAACGCCGCCTCACGATTCCTGAAGTCGCGGTAACTGCGGTATGATGACGACGGCAATGCGCGTCCGGCCAAAAACCGCCTCACGATTCCTGAAGTCGCGGTAACTGCGGTCAGTACGTAACAACTGGCTACGTCAAAGACCGGACCGCCTCACGATTCCTGAAGTCGCGGTAACTGCGGTACGGCAGCAAACCGCTCCCATTTCGGATTTTTGATCCGCCTCACGATTCCTGAAGTCGCGGTAACTGCGGTTTCAGCCACTTGGCTCAGTTGGTAGATTATTGTTTGCCGCCTCACGATTCCTGAAGTCGCGGTAACTGCGGTGCAATGTGCATTGGATTCACCGCGCCAGCCATGACCGCCTCACGATTCCTGAAGTCGCGGTAACTGCGGTGCGATTGACCCGCACACCGGCGACCCGGAATCCGACCCGCCTCACGATTCCTGAAGTCGCGGTAACTGCGGTGCTGATGGCGGCGCGGGAATCCACCCCAATCTTGACTCCGCCTCACGATTCCTGAAGTCGCGGTAACTGCGGTCAACCGGGCGCAGGCGGTCACGACCAATCAAGCGACCGCCTCACGATTCCTGAAGTCGCGGTAACTGCGGTCCATAGCCGAAGTGACGCACCGACACTACACCTGCCGCCTCACGATTCCTGAAGTCGCGGTAACTGCGGTATTCATGCCATTCGTGCAGGGCGCAATCGTCCAGTTCCGCCTCACGATTCCTGAAGTCGCGGTAACTGCGGTATTGCCCCAGGCCCGCAGGGGAGTTGCATCGCATCCGCCTCACGATTCCTGAAGTCGCGGTAACTGCGGTTAGGCAAAACACACCTCTCTTGATTTGTTCCTCATCCGCCTCACGATTCCTGAAGTCGCGGTAACTGCGGTAGCGGTGACGAAACTGTTTTGGCTGGCCGAAACGCCGCCTCACGATTCCTGAAGTCGCGGTAACTGCGGTGTTGAGCGCATCCGGTTTTTGTTTTCTGAGGAGCGCCGCCTCACGATTCCTGAAGTCGCGGTAACTGCGGTCATGACCAGCCACGCCTAAATCGTTTCAACGACCCGCCTCACGATTCCTGAAGTCGCGGTAACTGCGGTTTGGATAACCAGTAGCTATTTTGCCCGCCCTACGCACCGCCTCACGATTCCTGAAGTCGCGGTAACTGCGGTAGCTAAACGACCGGAGCAACCAACCTGAATCATGAACCCGCCTCACGATTCCTGAAGTCGCGGTAACTGCGGTGCAATGAACTCGCTTCAAAAAACCGAGCCGCAACCGCCTCACGATTCCTGAAGTCGCGGTAACTGCGGTACGCGTTGAAGGGTTTGACCGAGGAGGAACTCGCCCGCCTCACGATTCCTGAAGTCGCGGTAACTGCGGTGACACATATCCAGCCGCAACGATCAGATCGAGCGCCCGCCTCACGATTCCTGAAGTCGCGGTAACTGCGGTGCAATCGTCCCGGACCATAGCGCGATTAACCCGGGCGCCGCCTCACGATTCCTGAAGTCGCGGTAACTGCGGTCGGAAAAATTCCTTTTCCAACCGGCGACAAGTTGGGGCCGCCTCACGATTCCTGAAGTCGCGGTAACTGCGGTCGCCTAAATTTGTTAAGCTACGGAAAAGCGTAGGTCCGCCTCACGATTCCTGAAGTCGCGGTAACTGCGGTCTATCACGGGGAGATCCCCGTGCCGGACGCTTGGACCGCCTCACGATTCCTGAAGTCGCGGTAACTGCGGTAGCGAGATCATGCTGGGCAATCCGCCGCAGATGGTGCCGCCTCACGATTCCTGAAGTCGCGGTAACTGCGGTAGTTGCGGAAGCTGGTCGCGGAAGAGATGAAACGCCGCCTCACGATTCCTGAAGTCGCGGTAACTGCGGTAGCCTTGATCCAGCGCGTCCTGCAACGTCACGCCCGCCTCACGATTCCTGAAGTCGCGGTAACTGCGGTATCAACCCTTCCACTTGGCGGCTTCACCACTTACTCCGCCTCACGATTCCTGAAGTCGCGGTAACTGCGGTAATGCAGCGACGAGGTTATCAACGGCGTTGGTTTCCGCCTCACGATTCCTGAAGTCGCGGTAACTGCGGTGCTTCAAATGGCGAGGTCTGGATCATCAGCGGGGCCGCCTCACGATTCCTGAAGTCGCGGTAACTGCGGTCTCGCCTGCCTGACGCGCTGATGGATCGCGATAAACCGCCTCACGATTCCTGAAGTCGCGGTAACTGCGGTCGTTCGTGAAAATCGGGATGTTGATTGACCACGACCGCCTCACGATTCCTGAAGTCGCGGTAACTGCGGTCAATGTCGCAATCCGTGAGGATGTGAAGCCGACGCACCGCCTCACGATTCCTGAAGTCGCGGTAACTGCGGTCGATGCCCCGGGTCAGCTAGTCCATGGAGCAACTAAACCGCCTCACGATTCCTGAAGTCGCGGTAACTGCGGTAGAGCCACGAGTTCATGGACTTCCGCACCTTCCCCCGCCTCACGATTCCTGAAGTCGCGGTAACTGCGGTTTGCATCACATTGAGCATGAAGAACCCTTTGGCTTCCGCCTCACGATTCCTGAAGTCGCGGTAACTGCGGTGGAGTTTATCGAGTGCCAGGTTCAATTCATTCGCCCGCCTCACGATTCCTGAAGTCGCGGTAACTGCGGTTTTAATGCCTTCTCCATCCTCTCCACATGCTGTTCCGCCTCACGATTCCTGAAGTCGCGGTAACTGCGGTCGCCTCGACCTAACCCATT
>CAZQNQ010000001.1:0-311856 GCA_964594985.1 uncultured Bifidobacterium sp. | reverse complement strand
CCGCCTCACGATTCCTGAAGTCGCGGTAACTGCGGTCGCCTCGACCTAACCCATTCAACCGCAGCTATCCGCCCGCCCGTTTGCGAGCGCGATAGCTTTTCACCAGGAAACGAATTGGAATTGTGCAAGGTCACTGCGGGGTTCGCCTGTATTGGCACGTCAACTTCATATTGCGAGCGTCCCTGCGGGCGAGCGCCAGCACTGCCGCACTCGCGCCGCGTCGCCGCGATTCAGGCGCAGTCGTTCGCGATTTCAAGGATCATGCCTTTCCAATGGCGGAAGAAAGGTGGTCGGTGGCCTTAGCCAGGTTCAATTCACAGTTTTGAAGCATCAGTTGCAAGCCTGAAAATCAGATAATTGTTACCCGCGAGCGCACTTCGTAGGGCAAGCCCATCGCATCAATGATCAAGCTCGCATCCTTGGAACTCGCGCCCAGCGACACAAACAAAACCTGATCTTCGTCATGGTTGAGCAAATCCTGAAGCTCGGCCTTCAATTTCGCCAGGCGCAAATCGTCCAGTGGACACTCAAAGACCGAGTATTGCAGCCGCACGCCGAAACCTTCCAGCGAGCGCGCCACTTTCCGCAATCGTTTCGGATCGCAGACGTCGTAGCTGACGAGATAACGAATCCGGCTCATTCAGTTGGTTGAGAGTTGAAAGTTGAGTGTTCAGCGGGTTGTAAAACCGTGATAGGTCAACGCCTCGCCCCGCACAAACCGCCACAACTGCCGCGCCTGCACTTCCAGCATCCGCCGATACGCCATCTTGTAACTGAACTCCGGATGGCTGACTTCCGTGTCCAAGCGCCGAAACCATCCTTCCCAAAACGGCCGACGTCCTTTGTCCGTCAGAAAAGTCCCGTTCGCGCTCTTGATGAAATCCTCCGGGCCAAGCTCGCCGCGATTGATGAGGCTGATGGCCACGCTGTCGGCCACGAGTGGGCGAAATTCCTCCATCAAATCCAGCGCGAGAGCCGGGCGGCCATAACGCGGTTGGTGCATGAAACCAAGAAACGGATCAAGCCCGACTGAATGACAAACGCCGGTCAATTCCTTCGCCAGCATGGAATAGCCGAGCGACAACAACGCATTCACCGGGTCGCGCGGCGGACGGCGATTCCGCCCGCGCCAGTCAAATTTCCAATCGTCCCGTTGCTTCAGCATGGACTCGAACTGCTCAAAATAAAGCGCCGCCGCACTGCCTTCGATTCCCAGCAACGCCGTCATGTCGCGCGCCGATTCCGTCGCGTCGCGAAAATTCGCCATCAAACTCGTCACGCGATCCGGCACGTCGCCGTTGCGCATGAGCATCACGCGTTGGTTGTGGATTTTGGCGCGGATGATTTCGCGCGCCAGTTGCAGCCGCACGCCCGGCAGTTCAAACAGCCGATACTGCCCCCGCCGCGCATCCACGCCGCTGGCCGGCAACCCGCCCAACATGCCGAGAAATCTCCCTGCCGGCGAAAAATAGGAAACGTCAATGCCCAGTTCCAGACACGTCGAAACCGCCTGTGCCGTCATCTGCACCGCGCCATAACAATAGATCGCCCGCACCTGCTGGCCGGGTAATTTGCGCACGTCCTCGCCCTTGACGCTGACGAGCAATTCATCGCCGCGCTGACCGATTTGCGCGCCGGGCGTCTGCACCACCAGCACCTCGCCATCGTCGCCGCCCGGACGCGGCGGTTGCAACGTCGGTTCTTTCTCCGTGGACTCTGCGGCGAAATCCAACGCCTCAAGAATCCGGTCACGAACGGTATCCTCAGATTGCGCGATAAAGCCGAATTGAATCTGTCCGTCGGCGGGCAGTGCTTTACGCCGTTTCGACCACCAGAACGATTCGTTCGGAAGACAAATGGGATACGCGGAGCAACCGAGACAACGGGGATCGTTTTTGAGCGGTGGCGGACAATGGCCGGAAGCTGCGAGTGCTTTTGCCTCAGCGATGGCTTGCCGTGTCTTCGCGAGCAAATCCTCGTTGATTTCCACCGGCACGCGGCGTTTGTCCGCTGCGTAGTAAATCACCGCGCCCGAAACCTTCACGCCTTGTTCCTGCAACAGCAGGGCATACGCGCCAACTTGAATGGATTCTGGTTCGCGCGCTTCCCGTTCGCCCTCGCTGTTGCGCCGGGCCGAGCCTTTCTTGTAATCCACGATCTGCGCGCCATCCGGCCCGCCTTCCACCAAATCCATTACGCCGACGATGCCCAGCGCTTCACTTTCCAGCCGCAAGCTTCGCAGCCGCGCGCCTTCCGGCAGATTCTCGCCCAGCGCCTTGGCCTTTTCTTCGTCCAGCCTGGACGGCGCATCCACATTACGATGCGTAGTCGAACCGGCGACCGTATCCGCGCTTTCCTGAAAAACATTCTCAACCCACTGGAAGTAAAACAGACGCGGACAATAGACGTAATTGTTGAGCCGCCGCACCGGCATCACCGGCTGGGATTCAAGCCCACCTTGAGTTTGCAGTCCGGCGTCGCTCATGAACTCTCCTTTTCCGGCAACAAACTTTCCGGCAAACCGGTCAACTCGCGGTCTGTTCCGTCAGGCTGCCAGACCAGGCGACCATCATCGAGCAACCGCACAATCACGCCATGCGTCGAGCCGCGCAGCGTTTTGACACGATCCCCGGGTTTGAAGTTGGACGATCGGGAAAGTGTGTTCACGGCGGCAATCATCAACGGCTCATCCAGCACGCCGGTGATGAAGTGGGCGACGGCGGAAGCGGCTTCCTTGCGGCGATGGAAGGACAAATCGGAGAACAAGGCTGTAGCGAGAGCACGGCCGATTTCTGCGAAGGTATTACCGTTGAAAAAGAGGAACGGTGCGCGGCGATGACAGGACTTGAGGAACTGGAAAGTTTCCAGGAGGCTCAGAGCGCGGGCTCTTTTTTCTTCCCACTCTGCTTGAGTCGCTGCGTGAGTTTCCGGGTTAACGCCTCGCTGCGCGCGGCCTCGTTCGCAGAGTCCGTCATGGATCTGGGTGACAGATGCCCAATTCCAGTTTTCGAGAAACTTGGCTCGGCTTTGTAGCGGTGCTGGTTCGCCGCGGCCTCTTCCAGAATGTCCGCCGCCGTCAGGTGCTTCAGCAGGTCGGTTCGCAGTTTCATCGCTCATAGATTAGCTCCATTGGCGCGCCCGGGCAACAGACGAAATTGTTTGAGCCACCGCACCGGCATCACCGGCTGGGATTTCAGTCCGGCGTTGGTTTGAATGGGCGCTTCGCTCATGGCGGTCACATAAGAACATTGTCCTTGCTGCGTTCCCACTTTTCGATTCGGGCGCGATTGATTTCAGAACAACGTGAAATGGCAAGATCACCGCGCACCAGATCCCAAAGATTTGGGTAGTCCCGAATCACGGGATAATCGCACCCACTGTGCGTAGCTGACTTGGCGAATTTCGTGAACCGGTCAATTATGAAGCAACCATGATCTTCTTTCGGCAAAGAGGCGTCTTCTTGTGAATCTGCTGATGGCTTTGGCTTCTCGCTTGCGTAAAACATACCCTGACAGAGCCAGCAGTTCCGGTGAGAAATTGCCCGCAGGCCGATGCGATACGCGCCATTCAAATCAGCTTGCGAGAGAACTGAATTCGGTCGTTCAGAAACATCGCCGGACAGAGACACGAAGACCGGGCCTCCTTCACGCGGTCGCAGGAGTGATTTGTCTGCGGGAATTGATTCAAGCTGTCGAAGGAATTCGTCCAAGTCGGCAACGTCCTCTTTCTTCTCCTCCTTTTTGACAATCCGCCGCCAGTTGGCAACTCTTGGGTCGTCTGGAAAAACTTCCTCTGCGCGAAAACCAAAAGAGTGATCCTTTCCACTGATACGCGAAGTGTTTGTTGGTTTGACATAAACGATCGGCATTCCCACGAGTTGGCAAAGCTCTTTCAACACTCGGTGAATCTCGCGGTGACGCCATTCGGCAAGTTGGCGATTTTCACGACGACTTTGGCGATCTGTCGTCTTGTAATCTCCCAATTGTTCCAGCGCGATGAAATTAACCGGGCCTCGCTCCAAGCAACGATAAACGCCATGTAACGATTTGATTCGCTTCTGTTCCTTCTTGTCTGCCGGAGGCGTATCCAGTTCGACACCCAACGCAGCGGCAAAAATGGCGTGGGCAATCTGCTTTACGCGGTCGTTGCGCGCATCTTCAAGAGCTTGACGGCAGCCTTCAAACGGTTCGGGAATTTCTTCGCGACGACCTGCCATGTATCGTCTGGCAAACTTGTGTCGGCAAAGATGATTGAGTGATTGCGCGAACTGGCGAAGTTCTTTCAATTGCCGAAGCCTCTCATAACTCAAGCCGCGTTGACCAGCCAGCCATGCCTCCGGGCGCTCTTTGTTGGTATCAAGCTGCATGGAAAACCAGCCGCCTTCCGCTACATTCCATTTCCACTCGCCTTTGTGTGTCGGCAAGATACGGTCGGCAAACTTTGGGAGCAGTTCTTTGAACTTTGCCAGGTAATCGTCAATCAATCCTTCGAGTTTGGTGCGCAGTTCTCCGTGATTTGAAGTCAGCGACTTCAACAATTTGAGTGGGTCATCATCTTCAAGTTCTGAAATCTGAGCCAAAGCTTCGGCGCGACGTTTATCGGCCCGCTCACGGATTTTCTGTTTCTTGGCAGGATTGGCGATGCGTGGATCATCGCCAAAAATATGTTCCGCCCACCGGTGCAATCGAAATAGCTGTGAGCGCAGGCGAGATAAACCGAAGAGCAGTTCGTCATTTTGTTGCGGGAACGAAAGATGGGCTGCGCCTTTGGAATGTCGCTGGTGAAAATTGTCACCGAATTTTTCCAAGTCTTTGAACCACCGCTCTGCCTCGTCTATTTCATCGGGTTGAGCGTTGCGTCCTGCCGAACCGGAAAGTTCGGGCAGAAAGGTTTTGGACTGTCCGGGCGGGAGTTGTTCGATTGCTTTGCGAAGTTTGCGTGAGCCTTCACGCCGGTCATCTTCACGAACGTCGCGATAAACCCAGGCATCCTCGCCAGAGAGACGTATCAGGCCATTGGCGATGGAGCGCACACGCCATCGCTCCGGCGAATTTGCCGGGGTGATGTCGTGAAACAGCCCTTTCGTTTCAGTCGCCTGTGAAGGAACGATTTCAGCGCGCATCACTTGGTAGGCGGCAGCGTTGTTAATGCCGAGATCAACGGCAAGACATTGAATTCTTTCAGCTTGCTGCCAGTCCAGCCGCTTCGCGTTGTCACGCGGCCATCTTAACCCAATCAATGTGTCCGGCTTATCTTTCGAGCTATACCCATCAAACGGGAATTTTTTACGCCATGCTGTTTCAAGTTGCTTGCACTCGAAGCCGTATTCAAAAACCAGTTGAACATTCCGTTTGTCATCTGGCATTGGCGCTAAACGCACCGATGTTCCAGCAAACGTATGCTTGTCAGATTGAAGCCCCAGTTTTTGAACGACGGCTCGCAATGCTGGAGGCAAAGCGATGACATCCGGGTTCTCGGCATCCAATTTCTCGTCTTCTTTGCGGAGTTCGTTTCGCAGCAATCGAGGAGCGCTGAAATGGAGCTTCAGCTTGATTGTGGTTTTACGGTCAAAGTCAAACGCATCCACACGGACGGTGAAAGGTTTGGGTTTGTTAGGATTTTGCCCCGTCATACCCTGCCACGGAAGATGCTCGCGGTTGCTGCTTTCCGACCAGCGGAAATAGCGCGGCGATTTTTCAGGATGAGCCGGAGTAAACTTTATGCCTTTTTGAAGGTGCGTCCGTTCTTCCAGTGCGTCCTCGTATTTGACCCAGCGATCCAGTGCGTCGTCGCTGGAATTCCATAGACTCCAGTAATTTTCCTCCGCCAGCTTTTCAAACAACGCCGCGCTGCCGAATTTCTCACGCAATTTCTTCTGTAGCGCATTCTTTTCAACTACGAGTTCCTTGGCTGTTACATTTGCATTTTCTTTCAGAAGCTCACGCCATCGCGCACGAACTTTGGGCCAGTTCTTGAGCGTCCGGTCTCGAATCACATAGCGACGTTCTTGCCCATCTTCGCCTACAATTCCCTCTGCGAGGTCTTCAGTGATCGCTTTGATCAAATGCAGCTTGGACTCCGGGTTTTCCCGCAATTCGCGTTCGACTGCGGAAATGGTCACGTTGGCTTCAGCCAGACGGTCATCGAACTTTCGACCGGTCAAATGGAACTGTCCAATCTTGTTGAATGCTTCCTTGAATGCAGCTTTCTCAAAATGCGCCCACTTTCCATACCCGATGGATTTGTCCTTTTGCTGTCCGCACCAAAGATCAAGAAATTGCGGAAATACTGGCCGTTCAATGCCGCCTGCGTGCCGAGCTTCGTAACATGGGTCAGAAGTTTGCGTCTCCGCAGTGGAATCGTTTTGATTGAAATAGAGGAAAGTGTCGCGAAAGGCAGAAATATCGGGGCGTAGTGCTAACAGCATCGCTGATTGCATTTTTTCTGCCCCACGCCCTGAGCGTGTTGGTTCATCCGCGGGAAGGATTGTTGTTTTCTCTGCGAGCCATTTCTCGAATATCGTCTGTCCAGCAACAAGAGAATCTAGGAGTCCTCCGATTTGTTTCTTTTGTTCCGCCAGTCCGGTCTTGCCCTTTTCGCTTCGGGCTGTGGTTTCTGCTTTGGCCTTTTTCTCTATGGCACTTTTGAGGTTCTTAATCAGAGCGCTGACGGCTTTATTCAGTTTTGCGGTGGCTTGAGTTGAGGTCCACGACTTTTTGCCCGGGTGCGTTTTGAAGGCAAACACGTCATCCCAAGTCAGATTTTCTCCCGCGCGCACTTTTCCAATAAGGACAGCAGCTTGATTCTTCTGAGTTCCCTTTGTGACTTTGCTGGGCACATCCATTTCTTGAGCCGCAAGCGTGACAAACTCCTGCCCGTAGAGGTTATTTGCTTCGCCAGCCAGAGCATTCTCCGTGTCATCATCCGTCTGGGTCACTCTATCCACCGCTTGAAAAAGGTCAGTCAGCGCGGCGAACCGCTGGCTTTCAGTGGCCAGCGATCCGGTAAGCGTAAAGATTGTGTCTTGGAATTCCTTGAATGAGGCGTCTGCTTTCAAGCCCGCCGCACGGCAGATGGCCGCAAAGGGACTGGGCCAAGAACCTTTTCTGCCGCTATGTTTCTTCCAATTCCTTTCGACTACCTCGCGGTATTCTCGCCAAAATTTGTGGCCACAGATGTCCGACACCATCGCGGCGAATACCGCGAAGTAGTAATTCACCGCGTCTTGGAATCGTTCGTGATGCTCTTGGAGGATCGACTGCCACTCCTTGCGTTGCTCGTCTCGCAGCCGTTCGTAATCCCCAAGCTCAGGAGTTTTCTGTTTCCGTGCGCGTTCTTCCCTCGATAGCGCAGCGCGACTCTCAATTTCTGGTTGAACTTGCAAGCGCAGGGCTGGAATGCGCTCCGTCAGTTCGGCTGCCTGCTTCAGATCGTGGTGATAGAGCAGCCACGGTTTTTCTTTGGCCGCTTCCTTGTCAGGATTTCTTATTTCGACACAATTTACCCTGCCTTGATAGATGCGATTGAGGCTCATGCTTGCTCCTTGATTTCAGAATTCACCGCGTCCTGAAACAACTCATGGTGACGCCAGAGAACGTCGAGGTCGAGCGGTTGCGACGGGTTTTGATTCGACACCTCACCTTTATTCCTCTCTCCATCAGAATGTTTCTCCCCAACGTCCCTCACCCGGTCTGCGACCACCCTCTCCTGCTCCCGCGAGCGAGGGACAGCGTTCGAGGCGGAGAGGAGGTGGGGAGCGGGGATTTCCACGGCAGTCACCCTGCCTTGATAGATGCGGTTCATTTGGCGGTTAGTTGGTGGTTGAGAGTTGAGGGTTGAGGGTTGAGGGTTGAGGGTTGAGGGTTGAGGGTTTCCGCGCGAGCGTCAAGCGGTCGCTTTCCTTTTGTTCCCAAGTTTGCGCTGTCTTCCGCAGCGGCGCTGCCAGTAGAAGTTTGGAATGCCCAGCTTCTGTCGGCGGATGCAAACCACTTCGATTTTACGACCAATCCGGGTGGCGATCTCGGTATCGCTGGCCGTTCCCAGGAGCGCGATTTCTTCCGGTGTCCACGGACGGCGATGCGCAAACTTGACCGGGATGCCAAGCCGTTGACGGCGATGTGCCACCGCCAGCCGGGAGAGTCCCATTTTGGCTGCGAGTTTCCCATCGGTCATCGTGCCCAGCAGCGCTTCTTCTTTCGGTGTCCATTGATGGAGCACGGGGTCACATTTCGGAATCTTAAAGAGGATGCGGCGCGCCTGGACCGCAACGAAGGACCTGCCCAGGCGGCGGGCCAGTTTTTCGTCCGGCATCGTGCCCAGCAGTTTGTCCTCAGCACGAGTCCAAGGCTTGCCTTTCGGAAGCGGGCGTAACGCCGGGATGTGCAGGTTGATGCGTCTTCGGCGTACAACCTCGTAACTACGGCGCAGGCGGCGGGCAAGTTCAGCGTCGGTGTAGCGTCCAAGCATTCTGATTTCACGGGCGGTCCAGCGGCGGGGTGGTGTGGGCAGCCGGATGCGCCGCCGTTCGCGTTCGGCTACGATTTCCTTGATGGTGCGACCGGTGCGCCGGGCAAGGACGGAGTCCGGGACTTTGCCGATCTGTTTCAGTTCGGCAATGGTCCACGGCTCGCCCCGCCGGCTTTTGATTCTGTTGCGGTTCATGGTTGCCAAACGGGAATGCGCAATTCGCAGCGGCGGCCTTTGACGGATCCAACGGTGCGGTTCAGGCGGCGAGCGACTTTGGCATCAGAAGCGGTGCCGAGCAGTCGCTCCTGCTCCGGCGTCCAGTATTTGCGTAGGGCGTTGGGCTTGGGTAATCCAAGGGCGCTGCGTTTCCCGCTGATGACCGCCAGCGGGCGGCCGGTCTGGCGCGCAATTTCTTCGTCCGGAATTTTTCCCAGGAGCGCGGTTTCTTCCGGTGTCCAGGGGCGAAACTCGTTGTAGGGATTGCGAATCCCGAGCCTCGCGCGCCGGAGATGCACCGCGTTGAAGGTGCGACCCAGCCGCCGCGCGATTTCTTTGTCGGAAGCGGTGCCAAGCAAGCGCAATTCCTCCGGCGTCCAGTGGTTTGGTCGCGGGCGGCGAGGATTGACCGAACGGATGTGGAGTTTGCGCCGGCGTTGTTCGACGCTCGTGAGCCGGCAACCAAGCTTGGCCGCGACTTCACGATCCGGCAGGGCGCCGAGGAGTTTGTCGTGCTTGGGATTCCAGCGATAGATTTTGGAATCCGGCATCGGCAGGCCCATGGCGATGCGCCGGTTGTGAACCGCGTGGAGGGTATGGCCGGTGCGGGCAGAGACTTCTTCGTCTCGAAGCTTGCCGACCAGACGGAGTTCAGAGGGTTTCCAGAATTTGAAATGGGTGGCGCGGAAGGGTGGAAGGCCCAGCCGCAGGCGTTCGCGGCGAACGTCCGCGTGCGCGCGGCTAAATCGGCGGGCGATCTCGCGGTCGGGGAGAGTGTGCAGGAGCTTGCGTTGAGCGGCGGTCCACGGTCCGCCCCGGCACGCAGGGGGCAGGGCGGGGATGCCACGCTTTGTCCGTTTCATGAAAACCGCACCGGGGGAGCGATGCACGCGGCGGGCCACCTCGTGATCGGTGTAGCGACCGAGAAGTTGGAGTTCGGCAGTTGTCCAACGTGGAATGCGGGGGCAATTCGGGATGCCCAGATTCCGGCGCCGGCCTTGCACCGACTGGAGAGTGCGTTTGAGCCGTTGAGCGACGTCCTGGTCCGGCGCGGTGCCGAGCAGCCGGATTTCGGCGGGTTTCCAAAGTCGAATTTTATGCTGAATAAATGGTGGAATTCTCAGCCTGATGCGCTGTTCCCGAACGTTGCTCTTTGAGCGACGGAAGCGCCGCGCCAATTCGAGATCGGAATGGCACCCGAGCAGTTTGAGCTCACTGGCAGTCCAGCGGCGTGGCGGGGTGGGCAGACGGATGCGTCGCCGCAGGCGCTCGGCGACAACTTCCTTGATGGTGCGACCGGTGCGCCGGGCGAGGACGGAGTCGGGCGCTTTGCCGAGCTGTTTTGTTTCGGCAAGTGTCCATGCCGCGTTCCTGCGGTTCTTGATATTCTTTTTTCCGGCGGCGAACATGAGGACACACGACGATCAATTCACCGCGTCCTGAAACGATTCGTGGTGACGCCATCCGGCTTCGCCCGGCTTCGCCGAAACGGCGAGTGCGGACTGCCATTGCGCCCGATTCGTTTTGGGGTTGGCGGCGAGCGGTGCCCGGGGATTTGATTTTGACATCTCACCTTTATTCCTCTCTCCACTCTCCGGGAACACCTCATCCGGCAGGCGCAAGCCCTCACCCGGCCTCCGGCCACCCTCTCCCATCCGATGGGCGAGGGGCATCTCCCCATCGGATGCGGAGAAGGGAATCGAGGCGGAGAGGATATGGGAAGCGGGAATTTTCACGGCAGTCACCTTGCCTTGATAGATGCGGTTCATAGTTTCTGCCCCACTGAAACGCCTTGGGGTGCGGATGTTCTAACGCGGGCTTTCCGCGATTGCCAGACGATATTTGGGGAGCGCCCGGAAGCGCCGGCATCTTTGCTGGCGAGTGGCGGTCGGAAACCGGAATCACGCCGGGCATGATTTTCGACACCTCACCCAGCCCTCTTGGTCAAGGCGGAGAGGGTGCGGAAAACCAGAAACATTTCGTCCCCCACGCGGCGGGTGGATTTCAATTTGAACCGGGTTGCGTCGGCCAGTTTCTCAAACCCGATTCCCTCGGCAATCGTCGGCGCGGTGCGGCCGCCGAAAATTTTCGGGCAGACGGTGAGGTGCAATTCATCCACGAGTCCCGCGCGGAACAGCGCATCGTTGAGGTCGCCGCCGCCTTCACAGAGCAGGCGTTTCACACCCCATTTTTCGCGCAACCAACGTAACGCCGCTTGAAAGTTGATTTCCTTCGCGCCACAGATTTTCACGTCATCGGCCAATGTTTGTAGCCGCCGACGTAAGGAGGCGGAGGCGCGTTCTGTTGTCAGGATGATGATTGGCGAGAACCTGTGTTTGAAAACTTCGGCCCGCGCGTCAATCGAGCCGCTCCCGCTGACGATGATGCGGAGATTGTATTCGGCCAGTCCATGCTTCAGTCGCAAACGCTGATATTTTTTTCCGCCCGGCCCCAGGTTGATCTGCGCCGAATCCACCGTGCGCGCCCCGCTCATCACCGCGTCCGCCGTCGCGCGGAGTTCCAGCAAATGATCGTGATCGCGTCGGCTGCCGAACGAGGAAACCGCGCGGTTCGCCGTCGCGATTTTTCCATCGGCCGTCATCGCCATGTTCACGAAGACAAAGGGGCGGTCTAAAGTCTGAGGTCTAAAGTTTGAAGTCCGCATTGCAGCGCGGCTGCCGTGCTTGATGGCGCGCGCGATCGCCGCCGACTTTAGACTGGAGACTTTAGACTTTAGACTGATGGAAGACTTCAGACTCATAACAACAGCATGGCATCGCCGTAGCTGAAGAAGCGATACCGCTCGCGTACCGCTTCGGTGTAGGCGGCGAGAACTTTTTCGCGCCCGCTCAATTTGCCAGGCGATGCAAACGCGCTGACCAGCATCAACAAAGTGGAGCAGGGGAGATGAAAGTTGGTGAGCAGTGCGTCCACGATTCTGAAGTCGCGCGGCGGGTGGATGAAAATCTTGGTCCGGCCCGGGCCGGGGGTGATGGTAGGGCGCGTCACTCCGTGCGCGCCGTCGGCGGGCAGGGGACTGCCCGCCCTACCTTGAACGGCGCTTTCGAGAACGCGCACGCTCGTCGTGCCGACCGCAATGACGCGACGACCTTCAGATTTCGCTGTGTTTACGGCCTTGGCGACCGCTTCGCTCACTTCGAAGCGTTCCTCGTGCATGATGTGTTCGGCGAGGGTTTCCGCTTTCACGGGCGCGAAAGTTCCAAGGCCGACGTGCAGCGTGACGAAGTGAATTTCCACGCCGCGTGCGCGGAGTTCGGCGAGCAGGTTTTCCGTGAAGTGCAACCCCGCCGTCGGTGCCGCGACCGAGCCGGCGGGTTGCGCGAAGACGGTTTGATAACGCGCCTTGTCGCTTGGCGGCAGATTCTTTGGGTCGCGCTCGATGTAGGGCGGCAACGGCAGTTCGCCGAGTGTGTCGAGGTCGCCGAGGATGTCGGGGGTGCCGGAAAATTTCAGGCGGCGATGACCTTCACCGTTTGTTGCGGTGACGGTTGCGGAAATTTTTTCGGTGAGTCTGATTTCTGTCCCGATCCGGGCGCGTTTGCCCGGCTTCATCATCGCCCACCAATCGTTCGTCGCGTTTTCTTCCAGCAATAAAATCTCAAACGCGCCGCCGGTTTTCGCATTCGTGCCGCGCAGCCGGGCGGGGATGACGCGGGAGTTGTTCAGCACGAGTACGTCGCCGGCGCGGAAGTAGTCCAGCACATCGCGAAACTTTTTGTGTTCGAGTTGGCCGCTGG
This sequence comes from uncultured Bifidobacterium sp., assembly GCA_964594985.1. Lineage (GTDB taxonomy): Bacteria > Verrucomicrobiota > Verrucomicrobiia > Limisphaerales > JADLHS01 > JADLHS01. The sequence goes on along the minus strand of CAZQNQ010000001.1, from coordinate 299,416 downwards.
CGCGGTGAAGGACGAGCAGGCGCGACTCGTCACGTTGCGCGGCGGGAAACTGCGCAATCAACTCCGGCGGCAGATCAAAATGGAACTCGGCGGTTCGCACGCGCAGAGAGTAGTGACGGAGCAGGGTTGGGGAAACATCCAACATCCAACGCCCAACATCCAACGCCCAACATCGAACATCCAATGAAGCCTCGGTTTGGGAGTCATTGAGTGTTGGGCGTTGGATGTTGGATGTTGGGTGTTGAAGAATGAAAATCAGGGTTTCCTACCGGTTGTGGTGGCGTTTGCCGAGCTACTACACATTGGGGGTGCTCTTGGGGGAAAATTGAGCTTGGCCTTCGGCTCGGTCGCTGGGGAACGAACGACTTATCCACCCTTGGAATGACGTGTGAATAAGTTCTGAAAAAAACTTGGGGATAGGTGTTGACTCAAAGTGCGTCTGGGTGTTTAACAAGGGCGTGAAATGTAGCGTTCTGTGGCATAGTGGGGCAACCGCAGAAAGCCTGTGAACAAATGTCGAATTCCGCCGCAACTACGACGCCGATTTTCAACTCCGTGTATCGCCACGGTTGTGATGAGAAGCGGCGTATCCAAATCCCGTCCATGTGGCGACCGACGGAAGAGGGTGTGCAGTTCACATTGATTGTCTGGCCGCAGCGTGAAGGTCCGTGTTTGCGGGTGTTGCCGCCGAAAGAAATGGCGGAGTTGATGGCGGAGCTGGATGCGATGCCGAACAGCAATCCGAACAAGACGGTGCTCAAGCGCATCATCGGTTCAAAGTCCACCCAGGTGGCGTTGGACAAGGCGGGTCGGATTTGTGTGCCGGAAGATCTGGCGATCGCCGCAGGCATCAAGGTCGGGATGGAAGTGGTGCTCGTCGGTTTGCTGGATCGGTTTGAGATTTGGGAGCCGGATCGTTACGCGCGGGTGAATGCGGCGGACGATGTCCTGGCGGCGGAAGCGTTCAAGTTGATGGAATGAAAATGAAATTTGGAAAATTGCTGGCGGCGGGAAAGAGCTGGGCAGGCGGCAATGGCATTGGTCGCTACCAGATGCGGGATGGGTTGCATCTGCCGAAGTTCATTTCGCCGAAGAATCCCTTTAAGCAGGAAGCGGTGGCTCAACCGTCCGCGCCCCCGACGGTGGCTGCCGCTCCTGCGACCGAAATGGTGGAGAAGCCTGTGATCAGTTTTGCGGGTGAACCCACCCCTAACCCTATTCAGGAGGGGAGCGCAATTGTGAACGCGCTTGCAACTCAGGAGCGCCGCGCACCGGCTCGGCTTGAGGCGGGAGATGGAATGAAACTGGCCGAGCCGGTGCCCGGTGCTCCGGCGCGTTCGGTTCGGGAGAAAGCCGTTCTCGTGATGCGGAAGGGAATGAGCCTCCTCACGGCGGCGGCACCGAAGTTGAAAGTGGCGGCGGCGTGGTCGGGCGAAGCGCTGAAACGGGCGGCGATGTTTTGTCTGGATCACAATCCGTTCTCCGCGATCGGCAAGCCGAAGCTGGCGGGCATTCCGCGGTTTGGTCAGCCGGTGGTGCAGGGCGAGCTGTCGTTGGATCGCGTGAAAGTGGTGCGGAACGATCTTTCGCACGCGGATCTGGAAGTGGTTGGCCAGAAATGAATTTAACGCTGAACGATGCGCAGTGACCGAGTTCAAACACAAGCCGGTGATGATGGCCGAAGTGCTGGAAGCCCTCCAGCCGAAGCCGGGCGGGAAGTACGCCGACGGGACGCTCGGTGGAGCTGGGCACGCGGCAGCCGTGCTGGCGGCCAGCGCGCCGACCGGGCAACTGTGGGCGTGCGACCGCGATGGCGTCGCGCTTGAGGCGGCGGCGCAACGGCTGGCGGAGTTCGCGGGACGGTTTGAGTTGCGGCGCGGGAATTACGCGGAGTTGAGCGAGTGGATTCCGGCGGAAAGTTGCGATGGCGTGTTGTTGGATTTGGGAGTGAGTTCGCCGCAACTGGACGTCGCCGAGCGCGGGTTCAGTTTTCAGAACGACGGGCCGCTCGACATGCGGATGGATACGCGGCAACCGGTGACGGCGGCGACGTTGTTAAACACCGAGAGCGCGGAAGAGATCGCGAGAATTTTTTGGGAATACGGTGATGAACGGGAATCGCGGCGGTTTGCGCGGGCCATTGTGCATGACCGGGAGACGCGAGCGTTCACGACGACGCGGCAACTGGCGGAGTTGATCGAGCGGTTGGCACCGCGCGGCGGGCGGAAGGCGCATCCGGCGACGCGGGTATTCCAGGCGTTGCGGATCGCGGTGAATGACGAGATCGGGTCGTTGGAGCGCGGGCTGGCCGGCGCGCTGAAGATTTTGAAACCGGGCGGTCGGCTGGCGGTGATCACGTTTCACAGCCTCGAGGACCGCGTGGTGAAACTTTTCGGGCGTGCGCGCGCTCGGGATTACACGTTCGCAGGAATCGACGTGCCCGAGCTTCGGGCTCCGCGTGCGCCCGAAATCCGATTGGTGAGTCGCAAGGCGATCATGCCCGGCGGCGCGGAACTGGCGGAGAACCCGCGCAGCCGCAGCGCGCAATTGCGCGTCATGGAGAAATTGTAAATGGCAAGGAATCGTAAAAACGAGTCGGTGGTGTTGCGGTTCGGGCCGGCGCTGAAGGCGTTTGGGCTGTGCGTGATCCTCGGCGGCGCGGCGGTGGGTTACGTCTGGCAGAAAAGCCAGATTGACCAGTTGGGCCGGCAGATCCGCGAGCGCGAGATCAAGCTGGGCGAGGTCCGCGAGCAGAACAAAAAACTGCGCGATCATCTGGCGATCCTGCGTTCGCCGGGCCGGCTGGAGCAGAAGCTGACGGAGTTGAAATTGGGTTTGGTGCTGCCAGCGCCGGGCGATATCTGGCGCGTGAACGAGCCGGTGGCGCCGGTGCCGGGGGAGTTCCCCGAGGTCCAGGCGCAACACGAACGGTTGGCCAGGCAATGAGCCATTGAATTTTTGCCGCCGCCCGGGCTGCGGTCGTGAGGAACCGACTGCCCCGGGTGGCGCGCAAAATTTACGGAGCGAAACCAAGCGCGGCGGCGGGGCCGTGGTGCGAGCGGAGAATCAGTTTTACCACCGCCCGTGGCCCGTTGGTTGAGGAACCGACGGTCATGGGCGGCTGGTGATTTTCAATATGGGCAGACAACTACAATTGCGGCGCTTCAGGCTGCTGGTCGTGATGTTGTGCGGGGCATTTGCCCTGCTGGCAGTGCGGCTGGCGGATTTGCAGGTGTTGCGTCATGCCGAGTTGCGGGTGCGGGCGCAGCAGAACACGGTGCGACGCATCCAGATTCCGCCCCGGCGCGGCGACATCCTGGACGTGAACGGCAATCTGCTCGCATCGAGCGCGATGGTGAAGAGCGTTTGCGCGAATCCCTCCCTGATCGGGACGCGGCAGGCCGAAGTGGCGCGGGCGATCGCGCCGTTGCTCGGGATGAACGAGGGCGCGCTTTACCAGCGATTGCTCCAGACGAATCGCGTCAACGAGAAGGGCGAAACCGTGCCGCGCCTCTATGTGCCGTTGACGAATCGCGTCGCGCCGGAAACTTGGGAGCAGGTCAGGCAGGCGATGGCGAAGCTGCCGATCCCCGACATGGACAATCGCAAGCTTTCGACGCCGGAGAAAAGTTTTCTGCAAGGGTTGCGCCTGCGGGCGATCGCGGTCGAGCCGGTGGATGATCAATTGCGCAAATACCCGAACAATGCGCTGGCGGCGCATGTCCTCGGTTTTGTGGGCCGCAACGCGGACACGAATTCCGCCGAGTATGGCCAGATGATCGGCGTGGATGGTATCGAGCGGACCTTCGATGAGAAGCTTTCCGGTTCGCCCGGCTGGCGCATCACCGAGAAGGACGGGCGCGGCAACGAAGTGGTGGCGTTGCGCGATCAGGACGTGCCGGCGCGGGATGGATTCAATGTCGTGCTGACGATTGATTCCGTCATCCAGAACCTGCTGGAGGCGGCCTTGGAGAACGGGATGGAGAAATACGCACCCGACAACATCACGGGCATCATCCTGCGCCCGCGCACGGGTGAAATTTTGGCAATGGCTTCGCTGCCGGATTACGATCCCAACAAAGTCCCGAGCAATCCCGAGCTGCGCCGCAACCGGCTGATTGGTGATGTGTGCGAACCGGGTTCGACGTTCAAGGTGGTGCCGGTCGCGGGGGCGTTGAACGAACGCGTGGTGCGGTTGAACGAAGTGTTCGATTGCGAGCGCGGGGCGTTCAGTTTTGGCGGCCGCACGTTGCACGACGCGCATGGCGGGCACGGTTTGTTGACCGTGGAGGGCATCATCACGAAATCGTCCAACATCGGCGCGGCGAAGATCGGCATCCGGCTCGGCCCGGATCGGCTGTACGATTACATGAGCGAGTTCGGGTTCGGCATGCCGACGGGCATTCCGCTGCCGGCGGAATCGCGCGGCATCCTGCATCCCGTCAACAAGTGGAGCAAGGTGTCCATCGCGCAGATTCCGATGGGGCATGGCGTGGCGGTGACGCGGTTGCAGATGGCGATGGCGATGGCGGCCCTGGCCAACAAGGGTGATTTGATGCGGCCCATGTTGGTGAATCGCGTGGAGGACCACGCGGGACATGTCATCACCCAATATCAACCGCAGCGCGTCCGACAGGTGGTGAGCGAGGCGACGGCGAAACAGATGGTGCAGGCGCTGAAGACCGTGACGGCTCCCGGCGGCACGGCGACGCTGGCTTCGCTGACGAATTACACGGTCGCGGGCAAAACCGGTACGGCGCAAAAGCCGGGCAAGGGCGGCTATTTGGCCGGGAAATACGTCGCGTCGTTCATCGGCTTTTTCCCGGCGGACAACCCCGAGGTTTGCATTTCCATCGTCTTGGATGAGCCGAGCAAGAACGGTTACTACGGCGGCGTGGTGGCGGCCCCGGTCTTCCGGGAAGTGGCGCGCAATGTCGCGAGCTATTTGCAGATTCCGCCGGACATCGGCCCGGCGGCGACCAATTCCCCGACCGCCTTGACGCGCGTGGTGGTCGTCAACAACAGAACCCCATGAGATTATGAATCCAAATAGCATCTCCCATCGGTTGTTTGCCGCAGCGCTGAGTCAGGAGGCTCAGGCGGTGGCCAAACGCAGCGGTCGCGAGGTCAACAAGGACGAAGTAAAATCGAGCGCGCCAAATGAGTTGCGCGTCGTGCCTTCGACCGGTGAAGCGCCGCAGAAACTGTCCGTGTGGCCGTGGAGTGGCTGGCAGCATACAACGATTTGATTGGCAGCCACCAGCCTCGGCCGACATTGAGCTGAGAACTGCGGGCTGAGAGCGGAAGGCAAATTAGCAGAGGGCGGTTAAAGTGAATTGTCGCAATGAAAGATTTGGGATTTGTGGTTGCCGTGTGCAACGGGGAACTGCTCAAAGGTTCGCCGGCGGGGGAATTTACGCGCGTGAATACGGATTCACGGCAGGCGCAGGCGGGGGATCTGTTCATCGCGTTGAGCGGAGAAAGGTTTGATGGCCATGAATTTCTTGAAGCGGTGGCGCAAAAAGGCGCGGCGGCGGTCCTCGTCGAAAAAGGGCGCGTCCCGGCTGCACTGCCGGATTGTGTGGTGATCCAGGTCGCCAACACCCGGCAGGCGTATGGCCAGCTCGGCGCGGCGTATCGGAACGAATACTCGTTGCCGGTCATCGCGGTCGGCGGCTCGAACGGCAAGACGAGCACGAAGGAACTCATCGCGGCGGTGTTGCGCCAGAAGCTGAACCCGCTCTGGAGCGAGGCGAGTTTCAACAACGACATCGGGGTGCCGGCGACGTTGTTGCGCCTGGAGAAAGCGCATCAAGCGGCGGTGCTGGAAGTCGGGACGAATCATCCGGGCGAACTGGCGGCACTGGTGAAACTGGTGCAACCGCAGTTCGGGGTGATCACGAACATCGGCCGCGAGCACTTGGAATTTTTTGGCGACCTCGAGGGCGTGGCGCGCGAGGAAGGCGCGTTGGCCGAGGCCTTGCCGGCGACCGGGAAGTTGTTTTTGAACGGCGATGATGAGCGGAGCGACGCGCTCGTGAAGCGCACGAAGGCGACGGTGGTGCGCGTTGGGAGCAACGACAATTGTGATTGGCGCGTGAGCAACGTGAAGATGGACAAGAACGGTTCAGCGTTCACGGTCGCAGCGCCGGCGAAAGAATTCAGCGGGTCGTATCGCATCGGTTTGCTCGGGCGGCATCAGGTGGGGAACGCGTTGTTCGCCATCGCGCTCGGCGCGGAGCTAGGGTTGAGTCGCGCTGAGATCAAGCAAGGACTGGCGACGTGCGAGCCGGCGAAGATGCGGTTGCAACTTTATGACGCGGCGGGCGTGCGCGTGTTGGATGACGCGTATAACGCGAACGCGGATTCGATGGTGGCGGCGTTGCAGGTGTTGCGGGAGTTGCCGTGCAAAGGCCGGCGCGTGGCGGTGCTGGGCGACATGGCGGAACTCGGGGCGCACAGCGAAAGCGCGCACGCCGAAGTCGGCCGGCGCGCGGTCGAACTCGGCGTGGAGCAGTTGATCGCGGTGGGCAAGATGGCGGGCACGATGGCGCAGGCGGCGCGGGACGCGGGGTTGAGCCGGGTGATCGAACTCGTGGATGCGGATGCGGCGGCGACGGCCATCAAGTCATTCTTGAAACCGGGCGACACGGTGTTGTTGAAGGCGTCGCGGTCGTCGCGTCTGGAGCGGATTGCCCAGGCGTTGAAGGCGGGCGAGGCGGGCAAACGGAATTGAATTGAGCGTTGTTCCCAGTGGCGCGGATTCATCGCGCCCGGGATGACGCGGACGAATGGATTCAGATGCTGTTTTATCTCAGTCAGGCAATCGTGGGTTGGGCGGAAGGAACGGAGTACGCACCGTATGTGTCGTTTCTCCGTCTGTTCCGTTACATCACGCTGCGGAGTGCGGGCGCGGCGGTCACGGCGTTTTTGTTGAGTCTGTGGCTCGGACCCAAGGTGATCGCGTGGTTGAAACGCCTGAAGTTCGGGCAGGAATACAAGGATCTGGCCGACCAGGCGGGGGATTTCGAGACGCGTGTTCTGAGCAAGAAGGGGACGCCGACGATGGGGGGAATCCTCATCGTGCTCGTGTTGAACCTGACGGCGATTATGTGGGCGCAGATGAATCCGTTGCTCGAACTGACCCTGCTGGCGGTGCTGGTGTTCACGGGGCTCGGGTTTTACGACGATTACGCGAAGATCATCAAGCAACAGGGCGGGGGCGCGCCGCCGCATACGAAGTTGTGGGTGCAATTCGTGGTCGCGGGATTCGTGGCGTTGTATCTGTGGCAACTGCCGCAGGACAGTTGGGTGCGGTTCGCGGAAACGGAAAAGTGGGTGCCGTACAATCTCGTCACGACGCTGATGCTGCCGTTCTACAAGTATCCGATCCACTGCGGCGTCGTCATCGGGTTGATCGTGGTGATGCTGACGATCGTCGGCAGTTCCAACGCGGTGAACCTGACGGACGGTCTCGATGGGTTGGCGATCGGCTGCACGATCATCACGGCCATCGTGTTTCTCGTGCTGACGTATCTGGCGAGCAACATCAAGTATGCGACGTATCTGCAGATTCCGTACGTGGCGGGAGCGGGAGAGCTGACGGTGTTCTGCGCGGCGCTGATCGGCGCGGGGCTGGGATTTTTATGGTTCAACTGTCATCCGGCCCAGGTGTTCATGGGCGACACAGGTTCGCTGGCTTTGGGCGGCGGGCTGGGTTTGATTGCGATCCTGATCCATCAGCCGTTCGTGCTGGTCATCGCCGGCGGCGTGTTCGTGATGGAAGCGGGCTCGGTCATCATCCAGAAAAGCTGGTTCAAGTTCACGCGGAAAAGATTTGGCGCAGGGCGCCGATTCTTTTTGATGGCGCCGATCCATCATCACTTCGAGAAGAAGGGCTGGTACGAGTCGCAGGTGGTGACGCGGTTTTACATTTTGTGCGTGCTGTTCGCGGTGATCGCGTTGAGCACGCTGAAAATCCGGTGACGGTTTTGCGGGTATCGGCGCGCGGGGAAGGCTGTCATGAACAGGCGAGTGTTCGACCGCTTTCCTCCTTGCGGCGGGGTCGGTTCGTTGTTACAAAAACGTTCGAGGCGGAGTCGCTCCGCCTGTTTTCCAGCTTCGACGTTTTTCGCACCGACCAAAAAAGTGCGTGAAAGCCTTTGAAACTGGGCTAAATCAATTAGTAGGGGTGGGCGGAGGCCGCACCACAAGATACACGGCAAACCGGGGAGCGGGGCGGGGGTTCCGGCCGGGTTTGCTGAAAGAGCCGAAGAAAAATTTGCTGCCGCTTTTGTGAGGCAAAAGCAGGCAACAGAAATTAACCAAACCAAACCTCAAAATGAAAGGACGCGATACGCGCCAAGAACATGAATAATGCCAGCCCGTTGATTCCTAAAGGCTCCAATCTGGAGCAGCAATCCAAAGCCCGTTCCAGTCTCAAAGTCAAAATCTTTTGCGCGCTCGGCGTGAACGTTGCCGTGTTGCTCGTGTTGCTGATGCAAGGCTGTAAGCGTGAACAAACGCCGGTGGCGGAAGATCCGAACGTCACCACGGGGGTGTTCACTGATGCCAATGAGCCCGCGTTCGGCACCGATACGAACATGGCGGCGATGACCTCGGACACCAATGTCGCAGCCGGGACGTTCGGCGCGCAGCCGGAGGTGACCACTCCGCAACCGGCGGTGCCGACCGCGGGCATGACGGAGTACACCGTCCAGAAGGGCGACACCTTCTCGACCATTGCGCCGAAGTTTCATGTCAGCGTCAAGGAGCTGCAGGCGGCGAACCCGGCAGTGGATCCCACCAAGTTGCAAATCGGCAAGAAGCTCATCATCCCGGCGGCCACGGCGACCACCCCGGCCAGCAGTGGTGCGACCGTGGTGGATACCGCGAGCGGCACGACCATCTACACGGTGAAGTCGGGCGACACCTTGAGCAAAATCGCCACCGATTTCCACACCACGGTGAAGGCGATCCAGACGGCGAACGGTCTGACCGACACCCGCATCAAGGTGGGACAAAAACTGAAGATCCCGGCCAAGTAAAATTCCGGGGGAAGCCGCGCGGTTCAGCCGCGCGCGCTTCCGGGCGTTCATGAAAGCTGCTGTCACAACTCTGGCCTGTTGCGTCGCCGCCCTGCTGACGTTGGGGCTGGTGATGCTGTACAGCTCGAGCATGAACGACCTGGTTTCGCGCAAGACGGGGGAGATTGCCGGCGCAAAATATCTCATCTCGCAGCTCATCTGGTGCGGAATGGGGCTGGTGGTCTGTTTCGCGGCGGCCAGTCTGGACTATCGGCGGTTGAAGAAATTTGTCGTGCCGGTCTTCATCGTGGCGCTGGTGGCGTTGGTGGCGGTGCTGGTGTTGCCGGAGCCGTGGGCCAAACCGATCAAAGGCGCCCGCCGCTGGCTGCACCTGCCGTTCGGAAATGTGCAGCCCTCGGAATTCGCCAAGCTCGCATTGATCCTCATGCTGGCCTGGTATTGCGAGCGTTATCAACGCCAGATGCCCGCGTTCAAGCGGGGAATCATCATTCCGGCCTGCATCATCGTTCCAGTGCTGGGGTTGATTTTCATCGAGCCGGATCGCGGTACCACTGCGCTGCTGGCGGCGGTGTCGGCCGCCATGTTGTTGCTGGCGGGGGTGAAGTGGCGCTTTCTGATTCCGCCGGTGATCATTGGCATCGTTGGCTTCGCCACGATGCTGGTCTTGGATCCAATGCGCTGGAAGCGCATCTGTAGCTGGATGGATCTGGAAGAAACCAGGAACGGGGTCGGCTATCAGGCCTATCAAGCCATGATCGCGCTGGGGTCCGGCGGCTGGTTCGGGCTGGGCTTGGGCAATGGCCGGCAGAAACTCGGGTTTGTTCCCGAACGTCATACGGATTTCATTCTCTCCATCATTGGCGAGGAACTGGGCTTGATCACGACGCTGGGCGTGGTGCTCGGCTTTGTGTTGATCACCGTCTGCGGCGTGTACATCGCCACGCGGGCGCGCGACACCTTCGGCACCATGCTCGCCGCGGGCATCACTTTTCTCATCGGCCTGCAGGCGTTCATCAACATCGGTGTCGTCACCAGTGCGCTGCCCAACAAGGGCCTGGCCTTGCCCTTCATCAGTTACGGCGGCTCGAATCTGCTGATGATGCTGGGCGCCGTCGGCTTGTTGTTCAGCGTCGCGCGGCAGGCGCGGGCAAGCGAACTCAAGCCCGTGAATCCTTTCGCCACGGACGAATTTTCAGGCGCCCAAACCACATGACGCACGAGGCCAAACAACCGGTTCACGTCGCAATCGCTTGCGGTGGCACGGGCGGGCATCTCTTTCCGGGCCTGGCCGTGGCCGAACAATTGCGCGGGCGCGGCGCTTCGGTCAGCATTCTGATTTCCCCGAAGGAAGTGGATCAACAAGCCGTGAAGTCCGCGCGCGGGGTTGAAGTCGTCACGCTGCCCGCCGTCGCGTTGCAGCGCGGCTGCCGGCTCGCCTTCTTCCGCGGTTTCCTCCGGTCCTGGTCCGCCGCGCGCAAACTCTTCCGCGCGCGCCGGCCGGATGCCGTGCTGGCGATGGGTGGATTCACCGCCGCGCCGCCCGTGCTCGCCGCCCGCGGTCTGCGCATCAAAACTTTTCTGCACGAATCGAACACCATTCCCGGGCGTGCCAATCGCTGGCTTGCGCGCGTGGTGGATCTCGCGTTCGTCGGTTTTCCCCAGGCGGAAGGTCGCTTGGCCGCGAAGGATGTTCTCGTCACCGGCACGCCGGTGCGACCGGAGTTTCAACTCCGCGATGCGGCGGCGAGCCGCGCGGCGCTCGGCTTGGATCCAACGCGACCCGTCGTGCTCGTCATGGGCGGCAGCCAGGGCGCGAGCGGCATCAACAACCTGATTCTCGGCGCGCTGCCGATGCTCGCACGTCACGCCATGCAATGGCAATGGTTGCATTTGACCGGTCCGCCGGACGTGGAAAAAGTCCGCGCCGCGTACGCCAGGTTGCAATTGAAAGCCGTCGTGCATCCATTTCTCGCGCAGATGGACCAGGCGCTCGGCGCCGCGACCGCGTGTGTTAGTCGGGCCGGGTCGTCGTCGCTGGCGGAGATTGCGGCATTGCGGTTGCCGTCATTGCTCGTGCCGTTTCCCGCCGCCGCAGACAATCATCAATGGCACAACGCCCGCGCGTTCGAGGAGACCGGCGCGGCGCAATTGCTCGAACAACGCGACGCGACGCCGGAGAAAGTATGTACCTTGTTGCGCGAGTTGATGGACGACCCCGGGGAGCGTGCCACCATGAAGGCTTCGCTCGCGCCGTGGCACGCGCCGAAGGCTGCCGAGCAGATCGCGGAAAAGATTTTGCTGATGGTGTCACGTCGGGTTGACGTCCCCGCTGATCTGGGTCTTTCTGAAGCCGATCTGGTCAAAGCTGAAAGCCGCGCGCCACTGGAGCGCGCGTCTGTGGCATGAGCACCGTGATGATCAACATGGAAACGTCCCAGCCCAATCGCGCCGCCTTCGCTGACGAACTGGCACGGCGGGTTTCGGCCGCGACGACGGTGGTCCGCCGCAACGAACCGCTCGCCAAGCGCACGACGTTGCGCGTCGGCGGCCCGGCGGACGTGTATGTCGAACCCGCGAGCGAGGCGGATCTGGCGGCAGTCTTGAAACTGTGCGCAGCGCGGGATGAAATGTTCTTCGTGCTCGGGCGCGGCTCGAATCTGCTCGTGCGCGATGGCGGCATTCGCGGCGTGGTGATCTGTCTGGCGCATCCGAGTTTCAGCGCGGTGGTGATTGACGGGGAACGTCTCCGCTGCGGCGCGGGCGCGAAGCTGAAGCAGGTTTCCGTGGACGCGAAGCGTGCGGGCCTGACGGACGTGGAATTTCTCGAAGGCATTCCCGGCAGCGTCGGCGGGGCCTTGCGGATGAACGCCGGGGCGATGGGCGGCGAAACATTCAATGCCGTTGAATCCGTGCGCGTGATGGATCACGCCGGCAATGCGCGCGATCTCGCGGTGGCGGAGATCAAAGTCGAATACCGCTGCTGCGCGTTGCTGAAGAATCACATCGCGCTCGGCGCGGTGTTCAAGTGCCGGGCTGCGCCGCGCGAGGAAGTCGAGCAGCGGATGAGCACGTTCAGCAACAAACGCTGGGATTCGCAGCCCGCGGCGCCGAGCGCGGGATGTTGTTTCAAGAATCCGACCGCCATCCCGGCGGGGAAGCTGGTTGATGAACTCGGTCTGAAAGGCACGAAAGTCGGCGGGGCGATGGTGTCGTTCGAGCATGGCAATTTCATCACGAACGACGGCACGGCCACGGCGCGGAATGTTTTGGATTTGATCGAACTCATCAAGGCGAAGGCGAAGGCCGAGCGCGGGATCGAGTTGCACACGGAAGTGGAAATTGTCGGAGAAGACTGAGTTGATTGCGGATTTCGGATTGCTGATTGCGGAATGCAAAACGCGAAACCGGATTGAGAGGCGATGAATGCGATGGAATTGAAACAGCGGACAAAACAGTTTGCGCCGCGGGTCATCCGAATGGTTCAGGCACTGCCGAAAACCGAAACCTCGCGCGCCATTGGACGGCAGGTGTTGCGCAGCGGGACTTCGGTCGGCGCGAATTATCGCGCGGCGTGTCGCGCCAAAGCGCGGGCGGATTTTGGCTCCAAGATGGGGACGGTGGAAGAAGAGTGTGACGAAACAATGTTTTGGATTGAGTTGTTGGGTGAAAGCGGCGAAGTGAAAGAGTCCCGGTTGACTCCATTGTGGCAGGAAGCTGAAGAGTTGCTCAAAATTGTGGTGGCTTCCGCTCAAACAGCGCGCTTTCGGAATAATCCGCAATCTGCAATCCGCAGTCCGAAATGAAAATGAATATCACGGTGATGCTCGGCGGGCCGGGCGCGGAGCGGGAAGTTTCCCTGCGTTCGGGCGCATCGGTGGCGGCGGCGTTGCGGTCGCTCGGGCATAATGTCAACGAACTCGATCCGCAGAAGTCCGGCTGGAAACTCGCGCGCGCGACGGACGTGATTTTTCTGGCGTTGCACGGCACTTACGGTGAGGACGGCACGGTGCAGGCCGAGCTGGACAAGATCGGCGTGCCGTACACCGGTTGCAGTGCGGAGGCGAGCCGCATCGGCTTTGACAAGGCGTTGACGAAAGAGAAGTGCGTCGCGCACAAAGTGCCGACGGCACGGTCGCTCGTGCTGGACTCCGCGAAAACGGCCTGGCCGATGGGTTGGAATCCGCCGCTGGTCATCAAGCCGGTGCGCCAGGGTTCGAGCGTCGGACTGCAATTTGTGGAGCGCGTCGAGGAATGGCCGGCCGCGTTGACCGAGGCCTTGCGGCATGATTCGCAGGTGTTGATCGAGGAGAAGATCATCGGGCGCGAAACCACCGTGGGCATCTTGGACGATCAACCGTTGCCCGTCGTCGAGGTGCGGCCCAGGTCCGGTGTTTACGATTACCGGACGAAGTACAGCGTCGGTGCGACGGAATATTTTTGCCCCGCGCCATTCGATGAAGCCACGACCAAGCGCGTGCAGGCCGCCGGCCTCGCGGCGTTCAAGGCGATCGGTGGGCGCGATTACTCGCGCGTGGACGTGATGGTCCGCGCGAACGGTGACCCCGTGGTGCTGGAAGTGAACACACTGCCCGGCATGACGGAAACGAGCTTGCTGCCCAAGGCGGCGGCGGCGGCGGGAATCGGTTATGCGGATCTCTGTCAGCGGATGGTGTTGCTGGCGCTCAAACGAAAATGAATTTGTTCCGACGAAAACAAGGGAATCGGCGCTTGGGGCGGATGCACGTGCTCGACGTGAAGTTGCGTTCCGATCAGGTGCGCAAGACGCGGCTGCGGATGGTGTTGCTGGCGGGCGGCGCGCTGATCGGCACGGCGTTGGTCGTTGGTGGTTTGTGGCTGGGCGGGGCGTGGTTGTTGAACCGGCTCGTTTACCAGAATCAGGCTTTTGCCATCCGCGCCATCGAGATTCAAACCGATGGCGTGATCGCGCCGGAACAATTGCGCCGCTGGGCGAATGTGCGTCCCGGTCAGAATCTCCTCGCGCTCGATCTCGCCCGCGTGAAGCGCGATCTCCAGATGTCGCCCGCGCTGGCGACGGTGACGGTCGAACGCATTTTGCCGAAAACACTGCGCATCCGCGTCACCGAACGCGAGCCGTTGCTGCAAGTCAGCGTGCCGAAAGCCAACGCGCAGGGCGGCCTCGACGCGACCATCTTTCATCTCGATGAAAACGGCGTGGTGATGTTCCCGCTTGATCCGCGCCAGCGCACGAAGCCGTTCCTGCAACCGGACGAAACCTTGCCGCTGCTGTCCGGGTTGAACTTCGCTGACTTGAAGCCGGGGCAACCAGTGGAATCACCCGCCGCGCAGGCTGCTTTGAAGCTCGCGAGCGAGTTTGCCTATTCACCAATGGCGGGGCTGGTGGATTTGAAACGCATTGATGTGAGTGCGCCCGATGTCATCGTGGTCACCACGGCGCAGGGCAGCGAGATCACCTTCGCGCTCGAAAATCTCGATCAACAGATGCGGCGCTGGCGGCAGATCCACGATCTCGGTCAGCGGACGCATCGCAACGTGGCGAGCATTGATCTCGCCGTGTCCAACAACGTCCCGGTGCGCTGGCTCGAGGCGAAGGTGATTCCGCCACCGGCCAAATTGCCCAAAACCACCCGCAACAAAAAACCACGCAATGTTTGATTCCTCTTCCATCATCGTCGGCCTGGAGATCGGCACCTCCAAGGTGTGCGCTGTCGTCGGTGAGATCGCCGCGGAAGGCGCGTTGAACATCGTCGGCGTCGGCCAGTCACGCTCGCGCGGCGTGCGCAAGGGCGAGATCGTGGACACGCGCGTCGTCGAGGAAGACGTGCGGCACGCCATCGTCGAAGCCGAGCAGATGGCGGACGTGGAGATCCGCAGCGTGTATCTGGGCGTGACCGGCGGCCACATCCGCGGTTTCAACAATCGCGGGGTGCATCCAGTGGTGTCCGCTGATCGCGAGATCACCAACGACGACGTGCTCGACGTGGTGAAGAATGCCAAAGCCATCAACCTGCCGCAGGATCACACGGTGTTGCACGCGATCCGCCAGCATTTTTTCGTGGATGGTCAGGACGGCGTGAAAGACCCGGTCGGCATGTTGGGCGCGCGATTGGAAGTGGACGTGCATGTCGTTCACGGTCATCTCAACCGGTTGCAGAACGCCATCCGCATCGTCAAAGGCATCCAGCTCGATGTCGAGGAAGTCGTCTTCAACGGCCTCGCCTCGTCGCTCGCGGTGTTGTCGCCCGAGCAAAAGGAACTGGGCGCGCTGGTCATTGATCTCGGTGCGGGCACGACGGATTACGTGGTCTATTCCGGCGGCGTCATCAAGCACACCGGCGTGCTGGCGGTCGGTGGCGATCACATCACGAACGACCTCGCCTTCGGTCTGAAAGTCCCGCAAGGCCGCGCCGATCAACTCAAGATCGAGAATGGCCACGCGTTGATGGACGAATCCCTCGCCGGCCAGAAGATGAACATCACGAGCGACCTCGGCCTGCCGCTCAACACGGTGAACCTCGGTCATCTGCGCCGCATCATGGCGCTGCGCTTGGAGGAAGTTTTCCAGCTCATCGCCCAGGACGTCGCGCAGGCGGACCTGCTCGAATATCTCCGCGCCGGTGTGTTCCTCTGCGGTGGCGGCTCGCGCATCGCGGGCATCGCGCAACTCGCGGAGCAGGTGTTGGAACTGCCGGTGACCGTCGGCAAGACGACCTGCATCAGCGGATTGAAGAACACGCTCGATCAACCGGAGTTCGCCTCGGCCATCGGGCTGGTGAAGTTCGGTTCGCTCAAGCATCGCCGCCAGGACGCGCGCCCGTCCTTTGTGAAGAACATCAAACACGTTTTCAACCGTCTGCTACCGCGTTAAACCAGATGGCCACCCGCTTTATGATTCAACGCCCCTCACTCCGTCCCTCTCCCCATCCGATGGGGAGAGGGTGGCCGTCAGGCCGAGTGAGGGGAGAATTGCGCGGCGCGAACGATCGTATCCCCAAGTTGCCATGAAATCCGAAAACCATTCTCCGAGTCCGGCGACGAACGCCGGGAACACGCCGCGCGTCAAAATCATCGGCGTCGGCACGGCGGGCACGTTGATCGTGGACGGCTTGAATCGCGCCGAGTTCGCCTCAGCGGAGTTTGCGTTCGTGAACACGGATTCCTCCGCACAGGTCGGCCCCCAGAAACAACTGTTGCTCGAAACGAAACAATTGCGCGGTCTGGGTACGGGCGGCGATCCTGAACGCGGTCGCAAGCTGGCCGAGGAAAATTTCGAGGCGCTCAAGGCTCTTTGTGTGGACGCGGATGTGATCCTGCTCGTCGCCGCTCTGGGCGGGGGAGCGGGCTCGGGTGTGTTGCCGGTGCTGGCGCGGGCCGCTCGTGAACACGGCGCGCTGACGCTGGCGTTTGTAACATTGCCATTCGAGTGCGAAGGTAATCGTCGCGCCCAGCAGGCGCACCAAGCCGTGGCGCAACTCCAAAAAGTCTGTGACGGCGTCCTGTGTCTGCCAAATGAAAAGGCGTTTCAGTTGTTGCCGGCGAATGTCGGCTTCCTCGACGCGTTTCATCGCACCACGGAATTTCTCGTGGATGGACTGCGCGGCGTCTGGCGTTTGTTGCAACATCGCGGGATGATCGAGATCCATTTTGAAGACCTTTGCGCTGTGCTGCGCGAACGCCATGGCGAAAGCCATTTCGCCACCGTGGCCGCAACCGGAGCCGAACGCACGAACGAGGTCATCGCCAGGATTCCCGCGCATCCGTTGCTCGATGGCGGCAAGGCTTTGGAATCTGCGGCCAGTGTCATCGTGAGTATTCTCGGCGGACCGGAACTTTCCATGACCGACGTGAATCGTGTGATGGCGGACATCAACCAGCGTTGCCCCAACGCCCGCGTCATCATGGGCGCTGCCGTGGCGGAAGATTTCCGCGAACGCCTGGTCGTGACGATCATCGCCACACCTTCGCGCAAGGCCGAGGCCACGAAGGTGGCCGCACCCGCAACGACCGAGGCTGACGCGCCTGAGCCGGCTTCGGAGTTCGGCACCGAGTTGTTGCATCCCACCGAGCCTGAGCGTCCGAAGACCCGCATGGTCCCGCCCGCGCCGACCTTGTCGCTGGAGCAACGCGAAGAAATCATCTCCAAACAGACCGGCAAACCGACGCGCGCCCGCAAGAATCAAACTGGCCCGCGCATGCGGCAGACCACGTTGCCGCTCGACATCGTGAACAAAGGCCGCTTCGACAAGAGCGAGCCGACGATCCACAAGGGCGAAGACCTGGACCTGCCCACCTACATCCGCCGCGGCATCGCCTTGAATTGATTTCCGGCAAAGCCTGCGAAGTCGGAACTCACAAACTCAGGAAGCTCATGGCTTCCAGCGTTTGAGTTTCAAGATGCGGCCGAGGCGGATGGCGTAATATGCGTTGGGCTCCTTGCCGTAGCGCCGCACCCCAAGAAATTCCACCAACATTTCCGGTGCGTTCGTGGCGTAACCATTACGAAACTGGATCACATCGCAGTGCCGCTTCTCCAACCGGCTGCGCCAATGCGGCGTCTGATTGCGATACTCGATGCGCTTGGTTTTGTTTGCGATCGCTGCGAACCACTCTCGGTGCAGGTTGAGGTGGAGAACGGATTTCATACTGCCCATTCCGCACACAGCAACTTTGCTTGCTCCAAAACGGTTTGCGTAGCCTTCTCCTGCTTATCTGGCGGATAACCATACTTACGGAGAATGCGGCGAACGATGACGCGGATTTGGGCCTGGGCGGATTCGCGGAGCGTCCAGTCAATCGTCACGCTTTTGCGGACGTGGGCAACCAATTCGCGGGCGATGTCCTTCAAAGTGGGTTCGCCCAGAACTTTCACGGCGCTGTCGTTTACTTCCAACGCGTCGTAGAAAGCAATTTCGTCATCGGTGAGGCCGAGGTCTTTGCCACGTTTCTGGCCTTCGCGCATTTGCCTGGCGAGCTCGATCAGTTCCGCGATGACCTGTGCCGCTTCGATGGTGCGGTTTTGATACTTGCGGATGGTCGCTTCCAGCATTTCCGCGAAGGAGCGGGACTGAACAAGATATTTCTTCGAGCGGATTTTCAGCTCGTTGTTGAGGAGTTTTTGCAGCAATTCAACGGCAAGGTTGCGCTGGGGTAGATGCTTTACTTCCGCCAGAAATTCGTCGGACAAAATGGAAATGTCGGGCTTCTTCAATCCGGCGGCGTCGAAGATGTCTATGACTTTGTCGGATGAAATGGCGCGAGAGACGATTTGACGGACGGCCAGCTCCAATTCTTCCGGTGATTTTCCGCCACCTTCGCTGATGCTCTTCGCCAGCACCGCCCGGACTTCCTGGAAGAATCCGACTTCATCACGAATCTCCAGCGCTTCGTCATTCGGCACGGCGAGCGCAAACGCCTTGGACAGTTCCATAACTGCCAGCAGATAGCGCGGCTTGCCGTCCTTCTGCTGCAGCACATGCTCGGCAGCTTGCGCGATGAGCGGCAGACGCTTCGCAGCGGTGGCCTCGGCGGCTGCGCCGTAATCAAATCCATGGAGGATGGCGCAGACCTGTTCGTATTTCTCCAGCATCACGGCCACGGCTTCTTCCTGATCCAACGTGATCTCGCCTTTGCCTTTGCTGTTCGTGTAATCGGCCAGCGCCTGTTTTAGCTCCTCCGCCAGTCCGAGATAATCCACCACCAACCCGCCCGGCTTATCTTTGAAGACCCGGTTCACCCGCGCGATGGCCTGCATCAGACCGTGACCGCGCATCGGTTTGTCCACATACATCGTGTGCAGGCTCGGCGCATCAAAGCCGGTCAGCCACATATCGCGCACGATGACAATGCGGAACGGTTTCTTCGGATTCTTGAACGCTTTCGCCAATTCTTCGCGCCGGGCTTTGCTGCGGATGTGCTGCTGCCATTCCAGTGTGTCCGACGCCGAGCCGGACATGACGATCTTCATTACGCCCTTGTCATCGTCCTCGTGATGCCAGTCCGGGCGCAGTTTCGCAATCGCCTTGTAAAGCTCCACGCAGATGCGACGGCTCATGCAGACCACCATCGCCTTGCCTTCCATTGCATCATAACGCGCTTCCCAATGCTTCACCAAATCCTCCGCCACGAGCGCGATGCGTTTGTCCGTCCCGACCATCGCTTCCAGTTGCGCCCACTTCCGGCGCAGACTTTCCTTCGTGGCTTCCTCCGCGTCTTCCGTCACTTCCTCAAAATTCGGGTCAATCTTCGGGCGTTCCTCCGGCTTCAAATCAATCTTCGCCAGCCGCGCCTCGTAATAAATCGGCACGGTGGCCTTGTCTTCCTTCGATTGCAGGATGTCGTAAACGTCAATGTAATCGCCGAACACGGCCTGCGTGTTCTTGTCGCCGCTTTCAATCGGCGTGCCGGTGAAACCGATGAACGACGCCTTGGGCAACGCATCGCGCATGTGCTTGGCGAAGCCGTCAATGAAATCGTATTGGCTGCGGTGCGCTTCGTCGGCGATGACGACGATGTTGCGCCGGTCGGACAGCAGCGGATGCTTGCCAGATTTATCGGACGGAGCGCCGGTCTCCGACCCGGCGTGTTGGGATAAATTCGCATCTTCGCGCCGGACCGGAGGACGGCGCTCCTTATCGGGGAAAAACTTCTGAATCGTCGTGAAAACCACGCCGCCGCTGGCGACGTTGAGCAACTCGCGCAAATGTTCCCGGCCCTGCGCCTGCACCGGCGTTTGCCGCAGCAACTCTTTGCAAAACGAGAACGTGTCGAAAAGCTGGTCGTCCAGATCGTTGCGGTCCGTGAGCACGACGACGGTGGGGTTCTCCATCGCCGGGTGCTGCACGATTTTCCCGGCATAGAAAACCATCGAAAGACTTTTGCCGCTGCCTTGCGTGTGCCAGATGACGCCCGCGCGACGATCACCCGCTTGATTCGTAGCAGCCGAGGTAACGAGGCTCTGACTGATACCCGATTTTGAAGTTTGAGTCTCCTCACGTCGTCTCCTACAAAGCTCAAGGGAAACACCTGCCGCCTTCAACGTAGATTCCACCGCCTTGTTAACCGCGTGGAATTGGTGATAACCCGCCAGTTTCTTCACCACCGTGTCGCCATCGTCTTCAAAAACCACAAAGTTTCGGATCAAGTCCAACAAGCGGTGCTTGTCGAACACGCCTTTGAGCAGTGTTTCCAGTTGCAACGAACCCGGCGGCACAAGCTCCTTGCCCGTGATGGTGCGCCACGTCATGAACCGCTCCCAATCCGACGTGACCGTGCCGAGCCGCGCTTCGTGGCCGTCGGAAATCACCAGCAGCGCGTTTGAGTGGAACAGCGACGGGATTTGCGCCTTGTAAGTCTGGCACTGGTCGAACGCTTTGCGGATGGTGGCTTGCTCGTCCGCAATGTTCTTAAGTTCCAGCACCGCCAGCGGGATGCCGTTAATAAAGACGACGATGTCGGCGCGACGGTTGAAATGGCCTTCCTCCACCGTGAACTGGTTGACGGCAAGAAATTCGTTGGCTTCGGGATTCGCGAAATCAATCAGCCAGACTTTGTCGTGAACGATTTCGCCGTATCCCTCGCCCTTTGGGAGAGGGCCAGGGTGAGGGTTTTCGCGTCGAAACTCCACGTCCACGCCCTCCACCAGCAGCCGGTGAAACGCGCGATTGTTTTCGATGAGCGTCGGATGGCTGATGAGCCGTAATTTCCGCAATGCTTCCTGCAAACCCTCAGCCGGAATCTTGGGATTCAGAGCCGTTAACTTGATTTGCAGACGGTCGAAAAGGAAAACCTGCTTGTAGTCCGCGCGTTCTGCCGCCGGTTCGCCCGGTGCGATTGTCAGCCCGGACAAAACTTCGTAGCCCAGGCCGCTGAACCATTCGAGCGCGGCGTCCTCCACGACGGATTCGTCCAATCGTGAACTCATGGCTTTTTCTTCCCCTTCGCCGGTTTCAACAGCTTCAGTTTTTTCACCGCTTCATCAAAGGCTTTGAGGTCGGCTTCTGCTTCCAGCGCGAGGCGGCGGGTCTGAAATTTGTCATACTCATCCAGTGCCAGCCGGTCAGCCACAGCCTTCGCCACGCGCCCGGCGTCGGTGAGGATGTCGCGCTCGTTGAATTGCAGGAAGGCGTCGAGCTTCTGCCGCCAGTCACGCATGTAAAGCACCTTGCGCCGCCGCGCCTGATCCTCGGCGAAATCCAGATACATGGTCACGATGCGGTTGAGTTCGGCGATTTCCTTTTCGTTCAGGTAATTTTTGGCAATAGTCACGTCGGTCTTCCGAACCTTTGCGCCGTGCCACGCGGTCAGCCCCATGTTCGGCTGTTGGTGGTTGGCGCGACCGGCAATGATTTCCGCCGCTGTCTTCCCGCTCACGGCCCAATGCAGTTTGTTCTGGATGATCTGGAAAAACTCGAGCGTCTCGGCGGCGGTCGGGTCGTAATCGGCGGCCAGTTTGAAAATGTCGCGGACTTGCAGATACATCCGCTTCTCGGCGGAACGGATGTCGCGGATGCGTTCGAGGACTTGATTAAAATAATCCGGGCGATCCGGGCCGGGATTTTTCAACCGCTCGTCGTCCATCACAAAGCCCTTGACCAGGTATTCCTTGAGCTGCGCGCTCGCCCACTGCCGGAACGCCGTGCCGCGCGGCGAACGGACGCGATAGCCGACGGCGAGAATGGCTTCGAGGTTGTAATGCTCAATTTCCCGCGTCACCTGCCGCGCTCCTTCAAAACGAACTATTCGATAGTGTCGAATAGTTGCTCCTTCGGCCAGCTCACCATCCTCGTAAATTTCCTTCAAGTGATAGTTTACCGTGTTCACTCCCACCTGGAACAACTCCGCCATCAGCGCCTGCGTCATCCAGACTGTCTCATTCTCAAACCGGCACTCGATACGTGTCTTCCCATCCTCCGTCTGGTAAAGAATGATTTCGGATTTGGGCTGCGGTTCGTCATTCATGCGCGGGCCTCCATGCTGCCAGCGGCGGCGGGCACGCGCAACTCGCCCGACAGCAGCTTCGGCAGCAGCGCGGCGCGCAGCACGGTGAGGGTGCGGGATTTATTCATGATTTGGCCTTCAGCGCTTCAAATAATTGTTCACCAAGAGTTCGTAGCGCCGCGATGAGAGCACAAACCTCTTTGGAATCCACTTGGCATTTGCGCCCCACAACGGCGCTCCGGTCGCCAGTCGCTTGAATGTATTCCTCGTCCACCACCCCCATCTTGTGCGCCAGTAAATGCCGCTTCTGGAAACATCGGAACACGAGACTCCATTCCGATCCGTTCAGAACAGTGGCAAAATCCACGCCGAATTGGTCTCGCACTCTGTCGCGAACGCGAGCGATGTTCTGAAAGGAAATTGAACCCGCCTTGGAGGCGTCCAGAGCCTTGGACGAAAATACCCGGCAGGTTTCGCGACCAAAGCCATCGAAGGCAGACACACAATCCTCCAAACCATTGCAGATCCAGTGCTGGGCCAAATCTGACTCCATAGTTTCGACCACTGCCAGAGTCTTCTCCACCAACTCAAGGTTCTTCTTCAGTATCTGGAGTGAGTTGTGTGCGCCGCAGCCGGGACAAAAGCCGAAGACTCCATAAATCATGTAGCGGAGCGTGCAACCGTCACAAACCACCTCGGTTTCCAAGCGCTTTTCCCGGTAATGCCGAATGGGCCGTGGCCGGCCTTCCACCTTCATACTGATGCCGATTCCAAAGCCTCCTCGCGGGCGGTGGTTAAATTCCAGAGACTTTAGGTCCTGCAGAACCGCACCGGTAATGCGGTTGATGGCGACTGACTTGGCGTATTCAATTTGTGCCTTGGTGAAGAATTTGTCGTGACCGTCAACATGGCCACAGTAGGGACAGTGACAGGGAAGGTTCTCTCCTTTTAATCCTGTTCCAAACTGGATTTTGAAATATCCCTCACATTCGGAAACCGGACACTCCCGGCCAGTGAGTCCGTCCTCGCCTCGTGGAATCGGAATGCTCATCTGGTTTCCAAGCCTTCGCAGGTGATTCATACTTTGACCTCCACCAGTTTGGCGGCGGCGGGCACGCGCAACTCGCCCGACAGCAGCTTCGGCAGCAGCGCGGCGAGGGTGCGGAATTCATTCCACGAAGCAGCGCGACGTTTGTTTACCCCAACGGGGTAATGGCATTCAGCCCAGGGTTGCGAGGGACGAGCTACCCTGGGAAACCGTCCCGCAAATTCAACAACCCTGAAAGGGTTGAAGCCATTGGCGCACGCACGATTGACGCAACCCCGTTGGGGTTGGGGGAAATAATGAAACACGTTACCCAGGGTAGCCTCGCCGACTCGGCAACCCTGGGCTGAAGGACGCAATCCCGTTGGGATTGGGGAAGGCGTGTTCATGCCGTGGCCTCCACCAGTTGGGCGGCGGCGGGCACGCGCAACTCGCCCGACAGCAGCTTCGGCAGCAGCGCGTCGCGCAGCGCGGCGAGGGTGCGGGATTCTTGGCGATTGAGTTCGGCGCGTTCGTAAAGTGGAGCGCAAGCGCGGTGAAATTCTTCAACGACTTCCGGCTTGCTCGGCCACGGCACTTCAAGCCCGCTGACAATCTCAGGGCGAACGGCTGGGTATGCTCCGCCGTCTGCTTGCTGGCCTAAATACTCAAAGACATCTGCCTGCGTCATCGCGGCGTGAATGAAACTCCACGGTGCTTTTGTGGGCGTCAGCACAGCGAAGCCGGTTGAGCCGATGAGGTTCGGCGACGGATTCAAGCAGAGAAAATACGCTCCGCGATCCGGGCGGACGGTGGAGAGAACCGTGTCGCCGTGGCGTAATCTGCGCCTTGCTCGACTTGGCTCTTCGCCGCGTTCGTAAGATTGAATGTTGGCGATGTTGCCACGCATGACTTCTGAAATCTCAACATATTCGATTCGGTCAAGCTCATCACCTTTGCCGAGCGTCCACGAATTGATTTCACACAACTCGGCAATGGTCGCGTAGCGCCAGCCTTTGGGGAGGGCGGATTGGGTGGCGTCCACGAACCAGGATTTGAACAGGCTCTGGGCCAGCGCCTCCAGCGTCTCGTTCATCCGCCGGTTCAACTCAATCTTGTCGTCCAGCGCACCCAACACTGAGGCAATCGCCCGCTGTTCGTTTGGCTCAGGAATGCAAACGGGAATATGGTAAATGAAATTCCGATTGAGTGATGCCTGTGCGCTGCCCGAGTTGTATCGGCTGAAATCAATGGACTTCAGAAAATAATAGGTGAACCGCGTGTCGTTGCCGTGAAAGTCTGTGACATAAAGCGCGGTGTTGTGCGGCCAGTAATCTGTTTGGCAATAGTGAACTTGCCCGAAGGATGCGCCGCTACGACCAACAACAACTCCCGGACCTTTTGCTTTAGCCGTGTCGTGGTAGCCGTTCATTCCAGCAGAACCCATTACCGGAACATTGCCGGAGCGGCGTTCTCCATCGGTGAGGTCGTGGCCTCGTTGGAGTCCCACAAACTCGCCAAGAGTTTTTCCCCGCCACTGGCTCACTGCGTTCCTCCCTTCCGGAACGGCTGCGGGGGGTTGCGCCCCGCGCACCCGCCGTGGGCCGGCGTCGGGCGCGGGTGCTTGATGCGACGGAGGGGACATTGGGGACGGATGATCGCCGGGGACGGATTGGCATTGGTCGTCCTGGTTGCATGGGTCGCATTTTGTTTCCGGTCAGCCATGCTGCGGGCCTCCTCGATTATGCTTCGCGCGGGCCGCCAGCCGGGCGCGGGTCATGCGCTCGCGCAGACCGCCTTCCTTCAGAAAATCCTGCTCCAGCCGCCGGAGTTGCTGGTCGAGCAGCCAGTTGGCCTGGTGGATCAGGCAGATGAGAATGTTCGCCACGGTTTCCGGCGGGCGGGTTTCAATGAATTCCCGAAAATCCTCGTAAGAGAGGTTGTCTTTCTTGCCCAGCTTGCGCACGTAGAGGGCTTTCTTGGAGTTTTTGTCCCAGAGCTTGAGGCCGTGTTGTCGCAGGTAATCTTTATAGTCTCCCAGCAATTCCTCCAGGCTGCCGCGCGCGACATTGGTGAGTTTGATTTCACTCTCCTTGGAAGTGCCGGAGACCTGGCTGCCTTCGGCGATGTTTTTGTTGCCGCTGCGCGCGGCCTGCACCATCTGGTCAGTGGTGCGGGAACGCTTGTCTATGAAACGGTCGCAGAAGCGCACGGTGGCGTCGTAGATGATCTGGGTTTTCGGGTAGGAGAAGAGTTTTTCGTAGCCGCCGTGCGGGGGGATGAAGCCTTCATGCGACGGAGGGGACGCGGGCGACGGATGACGGGCGTCGGTCGCCTTGGTTTCATTCGTCGCATTTTTCTTTCGCTCAGGCATGGCTCAAATTCTTCAAGTTTTGGCGGATGGCTTTCTCCAGCTTGGCCGACTCTGCAAATTGTTCCTCCAGTGTCGTGGTGAGCCGTTTCATCTTTTGCTCGAACGGTTCGCCGTCGTCTGCCACTTCCGCCGCGCCCACGTAACGGCCGGGCGTGAGGACGTAATCGTGCGCGCGGATTTCTTCGAGCTTCACGGATTTGCAGAAGCCGGGGAGGTCAGAATAGGACGAAGGGGACTTCTGCGACGAATGCCCGCTCCGCCAGGCGTGGTAGGTGTCCGCGATTTTTGAGATTTCCTCGACGGTCAGTTCCCGATGAACACGGTCAATCAGCACGCCCATTTTCCGCGCATCAATGAAAAGCGTTTCCCCGCGCCGGTCGCGGCGTTTGTGGTTCTTCTTGTCGCGGGCCAGAAACCAGAGGCAAACGGGAATTGGCGTGGTGAAAAACAACTGGCCGGGCAGCGCCACCATGCAATCCACGAGGTCGGCTTCAATCAAGGCCTTGCGAATCTCGCCTTCGTTCGAGGTCTGCGTGGACATCGAGCCGTTGGCCATGACGAAGCCCGCCACGCCCACGGGCGAGAGGTGATGGATGAAATGTTGAATCCAGGCGTAGTTGGCGTTGTTCACCGGCGGCATCCCGAATTTCCAGCGCACGTCCTGCCGGAGATTTTCGCCGCCCCAATCGCTCATGTTGAACGGCGGGTTGGCGAGAATGAAATCAGCCTTGAGGTCGGGATGCAAATCCGCCCGGAAGCTGTCGGCGTTGCGCGGGCCGAGATTGGCGTCAATGCCGCGAATGGCGAGGTTCATCCGCGCCAGTTTCCAGGTGGTGTAGTTGGATTCCTGCCCGTAAACGGCGATGTCGCCCACGCGCCCGCCGTGTTCCTCCACGAATTTTTCCGAGGACACGAACATGCCGCCCGAACCGCAGCAGGGATCGAACACGCGGCCTTTGTAGGGTTCGAGCATGGCGACGAGCACCTGCACGACGCATTGCGGGGTGTAGAACTCGCCGCCGCCCTTGCCTTCCGCGCTGGCGAACTTGCCGAGAAAGTATTCATAGACGCGCCCGAGCACGTCCTTGGATTTCGCCGCGGATTCGTTGAAGCCGATGTTGCTGATGATGTCCACGAGTCCGCCGAGCCGGACTTTGTCGAGGCTGGGCCGGGCGTAATCGCGCGGGAGAACCCCCTTAAGCGTCGGGTTTTCCCTTTCGATGGCAATCATTGCCTCGTCAATGACCTTGCCGATTTCCGGCGATTTGGCCTTGGCTTTGATCGTGTGCCAGCGGGCCTCGGGCGGCAGCCAGAAGACATTTGCGGCGAGATATTCGTCGCGGTTTTCGGCGGCATCGGCGCGTTGCGGTTCGTCTTTGATGAACCATTCGCTCTTGGGATCGGAGAAGCCGAACAGCAGTTGCTCGCGTTTTTCCTCGAAGGCGTCGGAGATGTATTTCAGGAAGATGAGGCCGAGGCAGACGTGCTTGTATTCCGAAGCGTCCATGTGCCCGCGCATCTTGTCGGCGGCGGCCCAAAGCTGGGCTTCAAAGTTCAGGCCGGAGTCGTTGCCGTTGGATTTCTTCTGTGCCGTTGATTTACCCATGAAAGATTGGTGAATCGTAAAGACGAGGGAATTTAAGGCAAGCATTCTCAGTGTTCATTCATCCACGTCGAAAGCGGCGTCTGGCGACTGCTGTTCGGATGGTGCGCGGTTGAGACCGGGGGGACGCGGGAACTGAGGCAAGGCTGGTGTTTCGGGAGGGGAGTCGGCAATGGGGAAGGTGACAGAGATGGTGAGGGCGGGATTGCGTCGTGGCGGCTCCGGATGGCGGACAAAAATTGGATGGAAACCGGGCGGGGGATTGAGGCAGACTGAACTCATGGCCGATTCCGATATTGTCATTTCAACTCCGCCGGTGGTTTCGCTTGAAGAGGTGCAGCGGGACTGGTCGGACTTGAAGACGCGGGTCGGCCAGTTGGAGGGTGAGCGCGCGTTGTTGGAGCGCGAGAACAAAACACTCCGGTTGCTGCTCGAACGCGTGGTGGAACATCGCCAGCGTTCCCACGGCGAACTGATTCTTCTCCTCACCAATCTCGTCAGCAAGCTGCCCATCAATGACGTCGGGGTGGTCGTGGCCAAGCTTGTGGAGCACAACGCCAACGTGGCAGAAGTCTGCGCGGCGTTGTCCAAGGGCACTTTGGACTCGGGGTTGCCGCAGCCGACGGTGCTCAAGAATCTGGAGCAGGCGAAGCATGATCTGATGGCGGCGATCAAACCGGCGGTGGAGGAGTTGATCCAATCCGACTCGGCGCTGGAGACGGAGATGTTGCGCGGGTTGATCGCCAAGCCGGAATCGTTTTTCAGTCCGCCCGTGGTGCGGGCGTGCCGGTGTTTTGTCAAAGGCCAGGTGCCGCGCGAACGGATTCTGCGCGAGTTCGGCGAGGCGGCGTTGGCGTTCTTCAATGACTTGACGACCGATCCGAAGTTGAATCCCAAGCCGAAGCAGGAGGAGATCGTGCTGGCGTTCAAGCCGGACTTCGAGGCGTTGTTGCAGGCCGATGCGACGTTGGCGGCTGACAAACGGCAGGAGTTGACGGCGCTACAGCAGCGGGCGCAGAAGGGGCGGGCCAGCACGGACATGGCGCGGGCGCAGAAGAACGCGTTCCAGCGGATGGCCTTTCTGCTGGAGTTGCTGCATTACTACGAGAATCAGGCGACGGAAGCGCCGGACGTGACGTTCGCGATGCGGTTGCCGGCTTTGCTGGAGCAACTGGTGATCGGACCCGGACAGGAGCAGTTGGATGAGAAGTGGATCGCGCAGGCGGAAAGTCTGCTGGCGTTCATCATGAACCCGGACCATCGCCTGATGGTCATCAACAATATCGGCAAGTCCGGCGGGCTGGCGCGGCTGTTGAAATTCGTGTTGCGGATGCGCGTGGAGAAGCTGACGGAGGAGAACGAGGTGGTGCATGATTTTGTCCGCACCTTGATTCCGTCGCAATCAGCGCCGGACGTGAAGTCGCTGGCGCAGGTGTTGCGTCTGTTGCTGCGGGAAGACCGGCAGAGATTGGTGACGCGCGGCATCATGGGCACGGACCGCATGAAGCGCGTGGACGCGGAATTGCTGGGCCGCGCGGTGGCGGTGGAACTGGGCTTGAAAGGTTTGGAAGAGGAAGTGCGCGCCCAAGCGATGATGTCGCCGGAAGTGGAACGCCAACTGGCCTGGGACAAGGTCAAGGAACTCATCGCGCGGCGCGCGGAGCCGGCGATCATTGCCGCGACCATCCGGGAGCGCCTGCATTTGAAGTACGATGCCGACGAGGTGCGGCAGAGCTGGATCACGTTGAGCGAGACCGAACCGATCCTGTTCATCCGCGTGTTTTGTCAGTTGCCGTACCTGGAGGATGGGCGGACGGATCCGATCGCGCGCGCGGTGTTGGAAAGCTACGTCACGCGGCTGACACACGAGAAATACGCCGCCACATACACCAAGGTGCTCACCAGTTTGAAGAACATGTTCAAGGCCAAGCCGGACAGCCCGATGCTGCTGAACTTCATCGCGCTGGTGAAATGGGTGGATGCCGAGTCAGCGCAAAAGATCAGCCGGGAAGTCGGTGTTCCCGCGTAATCGCGCGGGGGGCGGCTTCAATTTCAATTCCCGCGCGCGGTGACTGCGGCGTGAATTGTTTTCAGCGCGAGACTTTGGCCTGTGGCGGATGCGTGAGCAGGTGGTGGATGTAATCCTTCAATTTGGCCCGCCGCATTTTACGCTCGGCAATCTGTTGGTCGGTGGCGAACTCGATCTCCTCTTCGCTGCGATAGATTTCGTCGTCAAGCCGGTGATACTCGTCGTAGAGGTTCTGGAAGTGCGCATTGCCTTGCAGGCGCTTGATGGCGTCACGATGTTCCGGGAACTCGCGAAGGATGGGATGATGCAGGTCCATGGGATGATCTCCTGGTTGAGGTTTGATTGATGATGACCGTGGTTGTCATGACAACTCTGGGTTCGCCTCAAATAAACGCCCGTTCCCGCGGCCGCGCCAGTCCAAATTTGCCGGAAACTCACCGGGGCTTGGCGGGCGCGGCATTGGTGAATTCCATCCCGACGATGCAGATGTCGTCTTCAAAGGGATTTCCGCCCGCGAACGTTTCCACCTCCTTGAGCAACGTGTCGAACAGTTGTCCCACCGGCAGGCGCAGGTGTTGGTGTGCAGCGGTCTGGAGCATTTCCCGGGTGTAGATCGTTTCGTCCGGCGCGTGGACTTCATAAAGCCCATCGGTGAACAGCAGCACGAGGTCGTGCGGGGCGAGTTTGATCTCGGAGGTCTCGTAGGTGAAATTCTCGAACAAGCCCAGCGCCGCCTGGCTCTTCCTTTGGGCCTGCGTCTTGATCTCTTCCACCGTGTTCTCGGCGCGGCGGAGCAGGAACGGTTTGGGATGGCCGGCGTTGACGTAACGCATCTGGCCGGTGGCGGAATCCGCGACGAGATAAAACGCCGTGGTCAGCACGGTCGAGCCACCGGGTTGCAGGATGGCGAACAACTTGGAGTTCAATTCCGTCAAGAACTGGCCCGGGTCATGCGCGATGGAGCGGAGGTTTTCGACCAGCGCGCGGATCATCGTGGTGATCAGCGCCGAGCGCACGCCGTGGCCCGCGACGTCGCAGACGAACACGCCGACCTCGAAATCGGAGATGGGGTTGACGCTGAAGAAATCGCCGCCGACCGTGCCGCTGGGCAGGTAACGATGCGTGAAACGGAAGGCGCTGTCTTCCGGCGACACACCGCGCGGCAGGATGGGATATTGCTGGGGCAACATGGCCAGTTGCACCTCGCGCGCGGTCTTGAGGTCGTTCTCCATCTGCAGGTTTTTCTCGCGCAACTTTTCCTCGCTCGCCGCCAGCGCGTCTTTGGCCTTGCTGATGCGTTGCTCGGCCAGTTTGATGTCGGTGATGTCCCAGAACATCCCCTGCAGTCCGATGACCTGGCCAGCGCCGTCGAGGATCGGGATCTTGATGACCTGGATGAACTGGGTGTCCTGGTTGGCGAACCGGCTTTCCTCGATGTGCGCGTATGGCTTGCGCGATTGCATCACGCTTTCATCGTCGGCCTGCCGTTGTTTCGCGATTTCCGCGGGTAGAAATTCAAAGATGGTTTTGCCGATGACTTCCTCGGACGGATGGCCGATGAAGCGGCAGAATTCCCGGTTGGCAAACGTGTAATTTCCGGTGAGGTCCTTGCGGAAGATGCATTGTGGCATCGTGTCCACCAGCGAGTGGTAGAGCGCTTCCGACGCGCGCAGATTTTCCTGCGCCTGCCGGATGCGTTCCTCGGCGAGCTTCTGCGCGGTGATGTCCCAAAAGATGCCTTGCAGGCCGATGATCGTGCCGTCCTTGCCGTGGAGTGGCGTCTTCACGACCTGCACGTAGCTTTTTCTGCTCTGCCCGATGGGTTGGTGTTCCTCGACGATTTCGATGGTCTGGCCCAGGGCCATCACGTGCTGGTCGTCCGCCTGGTACTTCTTGGCGAGATCCACCGGAAAGAAATCGAAGTCGGTCTTGCCGAGAATCTCCTCCAAGGTCGCGCCGTAGTGCCGGCAATACTGTTGATTGGCAAAGGTGAACCGCCCGAGCAGGTCCTTGCGAAACACATTTTGCGGCATCGTTTCGACCAGCGAATGATACAGCGCCTCGGACTCCTGCACGCTCTCCTGCGCCTGCCGCCGCGCGGTGATGTCTTCCACCGTGCCTTCGTAGTAGCGCAGCCGGCCCCTTGCATCGCGGATGGCCCGGCAGTTTTCCGAAATCCAGATGATGCTGCCATCCTTGCGGAAGATCTGCGACTCGAAGCCGGTGATCGTGTCATGCTCGTCCATGATGCGGCGGAATTCCTCGCGCCGCCCCGGGGCCACATAAAGCCGCTGGCCGATGTCCGTCAGGCTGTGCATCAATTCCTCTGGCGTGGCGTAACCGTAGATGCGGGCGAGCGCCATGTTCGCGATCAGGTAACGGCCCTCCGGCGTCGTCTGGAAAATGCCTTCCACGAGATGATCGAAGATGCTGTGATACTTCTCTTCCTGCGCGATAAGTGCGATTTCCGCCTCGTGCCGCTCGATGGTATAACGGATGGAACGCAGCAACCAGCTCGGGTTGATCTGGCCTTTGACGAGATAATCCTGCGCGCCGGCATGTACGGCTTCCACGGCGATGGCTTCATCATCCGCGGCGCCCAGCACGATGATCGGGGTGTGCGGCGCAGCATCCTGCAGGACCACGATGTTCGCCAGGCCTGCTCCGTCGGGGAGGAAAAATTCCAGCAGGATGACGCCGAACTCCTCGCGCCCGATGAGTTCAACGGCTTCGTCCAGGGATGGAACGATCACAACCTCGCCCACGCTGTCCCGCGCCTGCTCCAGCATCCCGCCGGCTGCGCGGGCGAAGGCGTCGTCGTGTTCGATCAACAAGAGGCGCAGCGATTGTCGCCGTGAAATCTGCGCCGTATCATGGATATCGCTTCCCAGCATGGTGCGTCAAAAAGTGTTCCGTCCGCGCCAATAAATGACAGGCGCGAGCCGTCGCGGCAAGCGGATTGGCTTCAACTCTCAATCTTAATCTGTTTCCGCAGGGCGATTAGAGCGTACTGCAAAAAGAATGTCGGGAATAATGTGCTGACGAAACGCCCCTCACCCCGGCCCTCTCCCCATCGGATGGGGAGAGGGTGGCCGTAGGCCGGGGGAGGGGAATTCGGTTCCGACAAACATTTTGAGAACTGTTCCAAGATTAAGAGGCCGGGGTCGCCCCTCAGTCCTCGTCCCGCGAAAGTCTCCTTTCCAGCCCGCCCGGCTTTTGCCTAAACTCTGCGCCACTCCGCATCATGCCGAGCGTTTACATAAAAACTTACGGTTGCCAGATGAACGAGCGCGACAGCGAAGCCGTCGCCGCGCAGCTCGTCGCCAAGGGCTACACCATCGCCGCGACCGAATACATCGCGGATGTCGTGCTGCTCAACACGTGCAGCGTGCGCGACAATGCCGAGCAGAAGGCCATCAACAAGATGGAAAACCTCGCCGCCGACATCCGCAAGAACCGCCCGAACGTCGTCCTCGGCTTCATGGGGTGCATGGCGCAGAGTCGCGGCAAGGAATTGATTGATCGCCTGCCGGACGTGGATCTCGTCATCGGCACGCAGAAATTTCATCGCACCGCCGATTACCTCGACGAAATCCTCCAGGGCAAACGCGACAAGATCGTTGATACCGAGGCAGAGCAGGGGAGCGAGGCCACCATCAAGGAACACCTGCTCAACGGCACGACCAAGGACAAATCCGTCGCCGCGTTCGTCAGCATCATGCAAGGCTGCAATCAATACTGCACCTTCTGCATCGTGCCCTACACGCGCGGCGAAGAACGCAGCCGCACCATCCCGGACATCGTCGCCGAATGTCGGCAGCTTGTGTCGCAAGGCGTCCGGGAAATCACCTTGCTCGGCCAGATCGTGACGAGTTATGGCAGGCGGGAGAAAGGTGACGCGTGGCGGGTGCCGAGTGACGCGAACGCCCCCCTCCCGTCACCCGTCACCCGTCACTCGTCACCCTTTGTGCGCCTCATCGAAGCCGTGCATGAGATTGAAGGTGTGGAACGCATCCGTTTCACCTCGCCGCATCCGAAAGGTTATGGCGATGATTTGGTGGCAGCCTACGGCCGTTTGCCGAAGCTGGTGGAGAGCGCGCATCTGCCCCTGCAAAGCGGCAGCGACCGCGTGCTCAAGTTGATGCACCGTGGTTACACGCGCGAGCGTTTCCTCGAAATCATCCGCAAACTTCGCGCCGTGCGCCCCGGCATCGGCCTGACCACCGACATCATCGTCGGATTCCCCGGCGAGACGGAGGAGGATTTTGAGTTGACCC
This sequence comes from uncultured Bifidobacterium sp., assembly GCA_964594985.1. GTDB lineage: Bacteria > Verrucomicrobiota > Verrucomicrobiia > Limisphaerales > JADLHS01 > JADLHS01. Next base: position 266,126 of record CAZQNQ010000001.1, on the reverse strand, counting down.
TGTCCATCTGTCGCGAGATCGAGTTCGACAACGCCTTTCTGTTCAAATACTCGCCGCGCAAGGACACCCCGGCGGCGGCGATGCCCGATCAATTACCCGAGGAACTCATCGAGGAACGCCACGCGCGCCTGCTCGAACTCGTGAACACCATCGGCAAACGGAAATACGAAACCTACGTTGGCAAACCGGTGCGGATTCTGGTGGAAGGCCCGAGCCGGAAGAACGAAGCCCGCATGATGGGCCGCACGCCCTGCAACAAGCTGGTGCTGTTCGACGGCAGCGAGCGGCATCGCGGGCAGCTCATGGACGTGCGCGTCACCCGCACCGGCAGCTTCACCCTTTACGGCGACCCGGCGATTGTGGGGTTGTGAGAGTGTGGTGGGAAGTTGCTTGTTCTGAGAACTGGCAGTCGGCGGTTCGCTGCTGGCAAGTTATACCGGCGCTGGAAGGCGCGGTTGGGCAGTCTCAAAGCCATCACGGCGATGGCCCACAAGCTGGCGCGCATCCTCTGGCATCTGCTGAAGTATAAACAGCCGTTCAACCCGGAAGTCTTCGCCAAGGAGGAGGCCAAAATGAAACGGAAGAAGCTCCAACGCCTGCACGACATGGCTGCGGTCCTCCACTACCAACTCATCCCCCAACCATGAAAACCAACCACTTAGCAGGCTGGTTTCTCAGGAGCACACCAACCGCCTGCTGGCGGCCCCTTGCGGGAAGAAACATTCGCGCCTTGCAAAGTCCGGGCGTTGTGGTGAATTGGGGGCGAACCGGAAGGGAAGCGCAGACCGGCCTGCCACTGGTGCTCAATTGAGCCCGTTCATGGAGCTTGGCCCCGCGTGCGCCGACCCTATCACTGGTGGCGTGCGTGATCCTTGAGGGACGCGACACGACCCCGATTACGAGATTGCACATTTGCATTCGACCATGCGGCCCGCCTCCGGTGCCACAACTTAATCCGTGCCTTGGCCGCGTGGGGATTTTTTTCAAGCCACCCCTGTCCGGCCTTTTTGGGTTGGCATTGACACCGCCTGTAAAAAACTCAGCCCGCAAAATCCCCAATAAAAACAGGCCTTCCAGCTCCGCCATGTTTCTTAGGAGGCATCATCAATCTCATACACTGAAATCCTACTGTGCTCGCTTCAATGTCGTGCTGGAACTGATGATAGTGCGAGTGCGACCATCGTCAAAGCGAACCGAAAGACGCTGGCCAACGGTCTTCTCCTGATACGTCAGAACCCGACCGTCCCAAAGCTCCATATCTCCCATCCGTAGCGCATCAGTAATGACGCCAACGCCCCAATCGGGATGCGAGGGGGCAACTACTCGGTCTCCTATCACAAACTCCTCTGGCTTCCAATCTGCCATAGCGCGTGGTGTGGCCTAACTCTTATTAGGCCGTGTCATTTTGAGTTGTGCAAGGTCACAACAAGGAGCCTGTCTTTATCAGCATCAAATGTAATGGGCAGGTTAGTGAATGGAAGTTCCATGATTAAAGTCGTAGTTTTCACTCCTAAAGCGTTAGTCTCGTAAATGGTAGTCTCCAGATTGATATAGCCAAAGGGCAAGACGGTCGCCGTAACTGTGCAAACTCTGCCATCGCCCAAAGTATGGCTGCTCAGCTTACCATCCGAAACTTCGATAACCCCTAAATTATCAATCTTCAGCAGGCCTGCGGTTGATGAATGATTGGCACAGCCAGCGAAGGCTATCGTCAGGGACGTGAGAATAACCAGCGATGTGTATTTTTTCATTTCGATAGCTTTAAACCACAACATGACGAAAAAGTTGCGCACCATGCCGCCTAACAGATATTCGACGTCCCATTGGACGGGCTATAACGCGGCATGGGCTTTTATCTTTCTTGGTAGCTTCTTTGTCCAGAACAATTTCCCGGGGTGGGTGGCCCGACCTAGGAGCAGCGCTCCCAGGATTGAGCGGCAGTTCCAGCCACACCCGGAGAAAGTGGCCGGTGCAGGGGAAACCCTTTTTGCTTTCATCGGGCCTCCTTTCTCCGTCATGCTGGGAGGGTAATTTGATGAAACTTTCGTTGTTATCCATTTTGCTCGGGCTGGTCATGGCCGTGCCGCAGGTGTATGGGCTGCTCAAGCCGGCGGGGTTGGCGGCGGCGGCGCGGAAATTCCCGCGGCATCTGCCCACGGGCATCTTCCTGATGTTGCTGGGCACGGCGTGGTTTGTGTGGAATGTGAAGATCGAGCCGATCGCGGATTTCGAGTCCATGAAGCCTTACATGATGGTGGCGTTTGCGGCCATCGGCGTTGGGGCGTGTGTTTTCGTGCAGGATTTTCTGGCGGTGCGCGGGTTGGCGGTGGTGCTCCTGTTGCTCGCCAAGGTGATGGTGGACACGGGGCGGCCACATCTCGGCGAATCGCCGTGGGTGTTGCTGATCCAGCTGTGGGCTTACGTCTTTGTCATTGCGGGCATCTGGTTCACGGTGTCGCCGTGGCGGCTGCGCGACTTGCTGAACTGGGCCACGGCCACGGAACGGCGCGTGAAGGTGGGCAGCGCCATCCGGCTCTCGTTTGCGTTGCTGGTGGTGGTGCTGGGACTGACGGCATTCCGCACGATGTAGCGGGGGAGGATTGATGGATTAGTGGATGGTTGGATTATTGAACAGGGAAGCACATCGGAGTTTTCACCAATCCTTCAATCCAATCATCCAGGAATCCATTGCTTATGACTCGCGGCAAGATTCTTGTCATTCGCGGCGGCGCGATCGGGGATTTTATTCTCACGCTCCCGACTCTCGCCGCGCTGCGCCGGCAATTTCCCCGGGCGCATCTCGAAGTGCTGGGTTATCCGCACATCGTGCAACTGGCGGAGGCGGGCGGTCTGGTGGATCGCGTGCAACCCATCGAGGCGCGCGGGCTGGCGAGCTTCTTCGCGCGCCGCGGGGAATTGCCCGAGGACCTGCGTGATTATTTCTCCGAGTTCAACATCATCGTTTCCTACCTCTACGATCCCGACGGAATCTTTCAGGAGAACGTGCAACGGTGTTCGCCGGGGCAATTCATCGTCGGGCCGCATCGGCCCGATGAGGCGAATAAGACACATGCGACGCGGGTTTACCTCAAGCCACTGGAACGCCTCGCAATCTTCGGGGCAGACTCAGTGCCGCGTCTGGCTCTCAGCTATCAACCATCCACTATCAACCATCAACTCGCCTTGCATCCCGGCAGCGGCAGTGAACGCAAGAACTGGCCGGAGTCGCAGTGGGCGGAACTGATTTCCCAACTGCTGGCGACGACGGAAATGAAACTGTTGTTGGTGGGTGGCGAAGCGGAGGGCGATCGGTTGCAAAAGCTGGCCGCGGCGTTGCCTCCGACGCGTTGTGTGGTGGCGAAGAATCTGCCGCTGGTCGAACTCGCGCGGCGTCTGCGGGGGTGTGTCGGGTTCGTGGGGCATGACTCGGGCATCACGCATCTGGCGGCGGCGCTGGGGTTGCCGTGCGTGGTGTTGTGGGCGCATACGATGGAAGAAATCTGGCGGCCACAGGGCGAGCGCGTGCGGATTCTGCGGGAGGCTTCCGGGCTGCATGATCTTAGTGTGGTTCGCGTCATGACGGCATTACAGCCGCTCTGCGGGTGATCCGTTTTAGCCTCACGCCAAGAGCGCAAAGGGCGCAAAGGTTTTTTAGAGTGTACTGCAAAAAGAGTGTCGGGAACGAGGTGCTGGCGAAAGGCCCCTCACCCCGGCCCTCTCCCCATCGGATGGGGAGAGGGTGGCCGCAGGCCGGGTGCGGGGAATTCGGTTCCGACAGACATTTTGCGAACTGTTCTAACGTGGCGAACTTTGCGTCCTTGGCGTGAGGTTGGTTTTACCCCGAACTCCGAAGTCGCCGGCCGCAAAACGGCGCGGGCGGAAAGTAGGGCAGGCTTTCCAGCCTGCCGGTGCGGGCGACTTTCCAGTCGCCCGTTTCCAGGAACACCGGACTGGAAAGTCCGGTGCACCGGCAGGCTGGAAAGCCTGCCCTACAGTTATGGCCGCGCGCCAGCTTCGGTGTTCGGGTTTACCCGGCTTCAGCAAGGTTCTTCGGGGCTGGGTTTCCCTCCATTCTCCTTCGGTTGGTGGATGGACAAAATTCTCGCCGGTCATGACTTGGGGCAGGGGGTGTCACACAAACGTAACATTGCCGCCTTAATCGCGTAACGCAGTCGTCACATTCTCTGGCCGAACTCTGAAACTTCAAATGCGAATCAAAAAGCAAAAATGGACGATGAGCCTCGTCGCCATCGCAGCGGTGGCGGGTTACGTGAGCAACGGTCAGGCGCAGAGCGTGGATACGCTCCTCGACAAGCTGGTGGACAAGGGCGTGTTGTCCGTCAAGGAGGCGAACGAACTGCGCGAGGAAACGGACAAGGATTTCACCAAGGCGTACGCCGCCAAGAACGGGATGCCGGAATGGGTGACGGCGCTCAAGTTCAACGGCGATGTCCGCGGGCGGTACGAGAGTTTTTATTTTGACAACGCGAACGGCGTGGACCGGCAGCGGTTCCGGCTGCGCCTGCGGTTCGGCGCGGTGGCGACGTTGTCGGATGGTTTTGAAGCCGGACTGCGCTTGACCACCTCGGAAGCGGCCAGCGGTGGCAGCGGTGGCGACCCGATCTCCGGCAACTCCACGTTTCAGGATAATGGCTCGAAGAAGCTGATCTATCTCGACCTGGCGTATGCGAAGTGGACGCCGGTGCGCAATGAGGGTTGGCTGGGGAGTTTCACCATCGGCAAGATGGAAAATCCATTCGTGTTCTCGGACCTGGTGTTTGACGGCGATTACACGCCTGAAGGCGCGGCGTTGCAGTGGGGCTATAATGTGAGCGAGGCGCACGGCTTGAAGTTCAACGGCGGCGCGTTCGCCTTGGATGAAATCGGCGCGCAAAGCGAAGACCCCTATATGTATGGCGGTCAGGTGCGGTTGGAATCCACTTGGAACAAGCGTTGGACGTCTTCCGCCGGGGTGGCATGGATCGCGATCGAGAACGAGCAGGCGCTCGCGGGCACGGTGGGCGGAGCGGTGCCCGTCCCCGATCAGAATCGCGGCAACACGCGCGGGCCGTCGGCTGACACTTCGGTCGGTGCGTTGGTGAACGCATTGGTGTATGACTTCCATCCGGTAATCGCCGATGCGTCGGTGACGTACACGCTGGACGAGTTCTGGCATTACAACGCGCCGTTCCCGATCAAGGTCGGCGGCGATTTTATCAGCAACCCGAACGCCGGTCCGGACAATCAAGGCTGGTCGGCGGGCGTGTTGTTCGGCAAGGCCGGCAAGAAAGGTTTGTGGGAGTTCGGCTATCGCTACAAGTATCTCGAAGCGGATGCGTGGTATGAAGAGCTGGTGGATTCGGACTTTGGCGGGTTTTATCAGACCGCTCCTGTGGGGGGCACTGCAGGCTACGGCGCGGGCACGAACGTCAAAGGCCACGTGGTGAAAGCGGCTTACTCGCCGTACAATCCGTTGACTCTCACCGTCACGGCCTTCTTCAGCGAATTGATCAATCCCAACCCGGCAGCGACGGAAAGCAAGACCACGCGCATCCAGATGGACGCGACGTTGAAGTTCTAATCGTTGCGGAAACGTCACAAACAGTCTTTAACCAAATCAGTCAAAGTATCGGAGATATCGAATATGAAAAAGATTACGCAAAGCATCCTCGCCCTCGCAGTCGCGCTGGGTTTCGCCACCGCAACCAAGGCGGACATCACGGTGAAAGGTTCGGATACGATGGTCATCCTCGCGCAGAAGTGGGCGGAGGTTTACATGGGGCAGAAGCCGGGCACCAAGATCCAGGTGACCGGTGGCGGCACGGGCACGGGATTCGCCGCGTTGCAGAACAAGACCACCGATCTGTGCAATGCCTCGCGCAAGATCAAATCCGGTGAGATCAGCAAGTGCATTGAAGCCTTTAACAAGAAACCGACCGAATACAAAGTTGCGCTGGACGGGTTGTCGGTTTACGTGAGCGCGGACAATGGGGTGAAGGAACTCGCGCTCGACCAGTTGCAGGCCATCTTCACCGGCAAGGTGAAGAACTGGAAGCAAGTCGGTGGCAACGACGCCCCCATCACGGTTTACAGTCGCGAAAACAGCTCGGGCACGTATGAGTTTTTCAAGGAGCATGTGCTCAAGGGCAATGACTTCGCCGCCAGCGCCCAGACGATGCCCGGCACGGCGGCGGTGTTGCAAGCGGTGGCCAAGGACAAGAACGGCATCGGCTACGGCGGCGCGGCTTACGGTGCGGGGGCCAAGCACCTTTCGATCAAGAAGGATGATAGTTCCCCGGCGGTGGAACCCACGGAGGAAAACGTGTTGAACAACAGTTATCCGATCTCACGTTTCCTGTTCATCTACGTCAATCCGGCGCTGGACAAGGGTGACATTGCCGCCTACTTGAACTGGATCCGCAGCGATGACGGGCAGAAGCTGGTCAAGGAAGTGGGTTATTTCCCGCTGCCGGCGCAATGGCGGCAAAAATGACCGGCGGGGCAAAGAGCGTTTGATTCACAGTTCCTCCTGAATCAACATCGGGGCGGTGGCGGACCGAAACCGTTGCCGTCCCGATTAAAATTATTGGCGATGTCGTCCTCATTACATCAAGGCAAGCGGTCGCACGGCTGGATGGGCATCCATCGCGGGCACAAGGCGCGTCCGCTCGAATGGCTCGCGGAGAAGGGCATCTTCTTCGTGTCGCTCTCGACCATCCTGATGGTGTTCCTGATCTTCATCTTTGTGGCGCGGGAGGCGTTGCCGGTCTTTTTCGGCACGGAGAACAGCGCGGCGATCAAACCGGTGATCCCGCCGGCGGACATGGACAAGCTGAAGCCGGAGGAGTTGCGGACGTATCTCGATCTGTCGGAAAAGAAATTCGCTGCGCTGGACAAGGAGACGTTGCTGGCCCTGATGGAAGTCAAAGTCGAGGCGCAGAACGAGATGCCCGAATACCTGCGCACCGATCCCGATGCCAAACTCAACACGACCGAGTGGGGCGCGATGCTTAGGCCGCATCAGTGGGCGGGTTACGACCAGCCCGAATACATCTGGCAACCCGTCGGCAATATCCACAAATACAACATCGTGCCGCTCATCGTCGGCAGTCTGAAGATCACGCTCATCGGGCTGCTCTTCGCCGTGCCGTTGTCGGTCGGCGCGGCCATCTACGTTTCGCAGATGGCCCGGCCCCGCGTCCGGGAGATCGTGAAGCCGGTGATCGAGCTGCTCTCGGGAATTCCGTCCGTGGTCGTGGGTTTTTTCGCCCTGCTCATCATGGCGACCGTGCTGCAGACCGTTTTCGGTTACCAGACGCGGCTGAATTCCTTTGTCGCGGGCATCGCGTTGAGTTTCTCGGTGATTCCCCTGGTGTTCTCCATCGCGGAAGACGCGTTGACGAGCGTGCCGCGCAGTTACACGCAGGCAGCGCTGGCGCTCGGGGCGTCGCGCTGGCAGACGGCGTGGCAGATCGTGATGCCGGCAGCGTTGCCCGGTGTGTTTGCGGCGGTGGTACTGGGCTTTGGCCGGGCCATCGGCGAAACCATGATCGTGCTCATGGTCTGCTCGGCGAGCGTGATGTCCTGGAGTATTTTTGATCCGGCCCGCACCATCACCACGACCATCGCCGCGGAGATGGCCGAGGCGGTCGCGGGCGGTCATCATTACCGGATTCTTTTCATGCTCGGCGCGCTGCTTTTCGCCGTGACCTTCATCTCGAACATGATCGGAGACGTGGTGATGCACCGCTTGAAACACAAGCTGGAGGGGAAACGGTGAAAAGCTCCAAGCACCAACATCCAAGCTCCAGAGAAATCCCAGGCGGCAATCACCAAGGGGCTTTGGGTAGGGCGCGTCACTCCGTGCGCGCCGCCCGTTGCCAGCCAGACGGCGGCGCGCACGGAGTGACGCGCCCTACCAGCTTGGTGTTTGATGTTTGGCGCTTGAAACTTGGAGGTTTGCGATGAGTCATCACTTCCGTACGCGGCAGTTCGACTTCGGTTCGTTCTTTTTCACCGGGCTGACCGGGTTGGCGACGCTGCTGATCCTCGCCATTCTCGCCGTCATCCTCGGAACCATCATCATCAACGGCTGGCCGAACCTGACGTGGCATTTTGTCAGCACGATTCCGAAGAAGGATTTCTTTGATCCGGCGACGACCGGGGTGTTGCCCATGATCATCGGCACGACCATCCGTGTGTTTGTGATGACACTGTTCGTGCTGCCCATCGGCGTGATCACCGCTGTTTATCTGACCGAATATGCGCCGACGAGTTCGATCGTGACGCGTATCATCCGCGCGGCGGTGAACAATCTGGCGGGCGTGCCCTCCATCGTGTTCGGCCTGTTTGGTCTCGGCTTCTTCATCAATTTCATTGGCCGGCACCTGGATGAGCTGATGCACAATCCCGGGCCGGTCTGGGGGCAACCCGCCGTGATCTGGGCGTCGCTGACCTTGGCCGTGATGACGATGCCGGTGGTGATCGTGGCGACGGAAGAATCGCTGAAAGCCATTCCGCCCGGCTTGCGCGAGGCGAGTCTGGCGCTCGGCGCGACGAAGCTGGAAACCATCTGGAAGATCGTGTTGCCGCAGGCGTTGCCGGGCATCATGACCGGCGGTATTCTCGCGGTGAGCCGCGCGGCGGGCGAGGTGGCGCCGATCCTGTTCACCGGTGTGGCGTATTACATGGCGTCGTTGCCGGGCAAGTTGAGCGATCAGTTCATGGACCTGGGTTATCATGTCTATGTGCTTTCGACGCAATCACCGGACATCGAGAAGACGCGGCCAATCCTTTACGCGACCGTGCTCGTGCTGCTCTTGTTGACGTTCGCCCTGAACTTTGTCGCCATCATCATCCGCGCCCGGGTGCGGAAAAAATTGAGGGCGTTGGGATGAAGACGATTAAACCACGGATGCACACGGATAAACACGGATGGAACGGGTGCTCCGCGCGTCGGGCGCGGCACTCCGGGCGCGCCGCTTGTTCCAATTGGAGTGGTGGCGGGCAGAGGATTGCCCGCCCTGCCTTGGGTTTGTGGTTTGATCCGTGTTCATCCGTGTCCATCCGTGGTTAAAATTTGTTATGGCTGAAACTGTATTGCCCAAACTGGAAGTGACGACGCCGACCACGCCCCTGGCGGAGAACGCCGGCGGTCCGCTCATCGAAATCTCGAAGCTGTCGCTGTTCTACGGCCAGTCCAAGGCGCTCAAGGACATTTCGCTTAACATCCGCGAACGCGTCGTCACGGCGTTCATCGGGCCGTCCGGTTGCGGCAAGTCCACCTTGCTGCGCTGCCTCAACCGCATGAATGACCTGATTGACAGCGTGCGCATCGAAGGCTCCGTGAAGATTGGCGAGCACGACATCTATGCTTCGGACGTGGATGTGATCGAGTTGCGCAAACGCGTCGGCATGGTGTTCCAGAAGTCGAATCCGTTCCCGAAATCCATCTACGACAACGTGGCCTACGGCTTGAAACTGCAGGGCATGAATGCCAAGAGCGACCTTGATGCCGCCGTGGAACAGAGCCTGCGCGGCGCGGCGTTGTGGGACGAGGTGAAGGATCGGCTGCACAGCAGCGCGCTGGGCTTGTCGGGCGGACAACAACAGCGATTGTGCATCGCCCGCGCCATCGCGGTGCGGCCGGAGATTGTGCTGATGGACGAGCCGGCCAGCGCGCTCGACCCGATTGCGACGTCGCGCGTGGAAGATTTGATCCTTGAACTGAAGAAGGATTTCACCATCGTCATCGTCACCCACAACATGCAGCAGGCGACGCGCATTTCGGACGACACGGCGTTTTTTTACATGGGCGAACTCATCGAGTTCGGCCCGACGCAGAAGATTTTCACCATGCCCAAGCAGAAGCGCACGGAAGATTATGTGACGGGGCGGTTTGGGTGATTTTGGTTCTTAATCTTGCTCTTAATCCTAATCTTAATCCTCGGTGGAGGCAGATTAAGATTAAGAAAAAGATTATGATTAAGAATGGAAACGAACTATGGAACGACACTTTGATCACGATCTGGCGGAGTTGAAGCAAAAGCTCCTGACGATGGCGAGTCACGCCGAGAAGTCGGTGAGCGACGCCGTCAGCGCGCTCGTCAATCGCAACCTCGAGCTCGCGCTCGCCGTCAAAGCCAACGACGAAGTGCTGGACCGCTTCGAATTGGACGTGGACGAGATGGCGATCAATCTCCTCGCCAAGGCGCCGCTCGCCAGTGAACTCCGCTTGGTGACCATGGCGATGAAACTGTCGCAGAACCTTGAGCGCGTCGGCGATGAAGCGACCAAGATCGCCAAGCGCGCCCGCGACTTGAGCAAAGAGCCGCCGCTGAAGTTGCAGTTGGAATTTCCGAAGTTGTCCGGGCTTGCACTTGGGCTGCTCAAGGCGGCGCTGGATTCCTTTGTGCAGAAAGACCCTTCCGCCGCGCGCGCCATGATTCCACGCGACCGGGAGATCAACGCGCTGCACAAACAGATTCAGGCGCAGATCATCGAGCACATGAAGCAAAGCCCGGACAACATCCAACGCTGTCTGCATCTGCTCGTGGCGGCCAAGAGCCTGGAGCGTATCGCCGATCACGCGACCAACATCGCGGAGGAAGTGGTGTATCTCTACGAGGCCGAGGACATCCGGCACGCGGATAAAATTTGATCACCGCCAGTCCGGTTTGGGCGCTCAACTGGATTTGGCGCGGTTGAGTTGTTCATGTCGTTTCTATTTTCGCGGTTCCGGGATCGCGAAACTTTGTTATTTGCTGAAAACAATCCGTCGTTCGCCTTGTCAGAGTAGTTCTCGTAAATAATTTCCGGAGCGAATATCGAGAACCCCTCACCCGGCCTTCGGCCACCCTCTCCCCATCGGATGGGGTGAGGGGCCGTCCGGAAATTATTTTTGAGAATCCGGCTAGCTTTCCGAGCGGTTTGGTGATTGATATGTGGCGGTCGGAGTGGACATTGATCTGCTGCCTTTCGATCCCGGTGATGGGGTCAGAATAAATGCAGTGCTTGCCAGAATTTGCAATCGAGGCCAGATTCAGATTGTTAGAACCGGGATTAATGCTGCTGCCAAAAGTTTGGCAGTCGCAGCGAGGAGAGGCAGGAAAACCAACAACAAGAAAGGGTCATCATATGGAAACGCATTTTGAAAATCTTGAACCGGCGCACAGTCGGGCGGCGCGGGAACGGGTTTTGGCGGATTTGCGGACCTTGGCACACGATTCTGAAGAATTGCTCAAGGCCACCGCCAGCGATGTGAGCGAAAAGGCCCGGGAAGCCCGGACCCGGCTCTCCGCAGCGTTGGAGCGGACCAAAAGCACCATCACCGACTTGCAGCAGCAAGCGGCGGCGGGCGTCAAGGAGGCGGCAAAAAAGACTGATGCGGTCATCCGCGAACATCCCTATGAATCCATCGGAGTCGCGCTTGGAGTCGGATTGTTGATCGGTCTGCTGGTCGCCCGCAAATAATGGTCATGAGCGACGGCGATCCCAAACGCGATGGATTGATGGCGGCGTTCCGGCGCGGCGGTGATTCATTGCTGGGGCTGGCCCAGAGCCGCTTGGAATTGTTCGCCGTCGAGTTGCAGGAGGAAAAACTCCGCGCCATCAACCTGTTGATCTGGTTTAGCATTGCCCTGGCCTTGGGCATGGCGGGAATCCTGGTGGCGGTGGGAGCGTTGGCGCTTTTTCTCTGGGGTGTCGCCGGATATCTCGGGTTGATCGGATTGGCGCTGGTGACGCTGGCGGGGGCGGCGGGGCTGTTGTGGTGGCTGCACTCGCGGCTGCAAACGGGACGGACCCCATTCAGCACCACGGTGGCGGAATTCCAAAAGGATCGCGAATGGCTGCGCAAACGAGAATGAACGAACTTGCGGAACGCAAGCGGCTCCTCGTGCTTCAGGCGGAGTTGCATCGAGCCTTGTTGCAGGCGGAACTGGTGAATGCCCGCGCCCGGTTGGATTGGGTCGGACAGGCGCGCGAAAAATTGCCGGGCGGTCTGTGGTGGCTGACGGGTGGCCCGGTGGCTGGCTTTTTAGCGTTGCGCCGGTGGCGAACCATGGCCAGATGGCTGCCCGCCGGGTTTGCCGCCTGGCGGTGGTTCAAAAAGTTCCGGTCGGGTTGAGCTACTGTCGTAATGCAACGATGCGGATCAGGCAGCCTCGTCAGTTGCGGCGACGATGGCATTCGGCCCGGTATGACCGATGATTTTTACCCGCTGACCCCTGGCAATCATTTCGCCGCGCGTGATGACGTCCAGCAGTTCGTCATCGAACCTTGCCTTACCCCCCGGACATAGCGGCGCGACGGCGACGCCAATTTTCCCGACGCGGGTGCTTTGCTGCGCTTCATGAACGGCAACCGACGTCTCGCCGCTCGCGCCTTGTGATACCAAGCGGTTGAACAACGTGGTCTTCGGCAGAAAGCGTGCGAGCACCAGCGCGATGACCAGCGAGCCGATCGCCGCGATGCTCAGGTCGCGGAGTGGAAGCTGCAATTGCGGCAGCGAGGGCAGGGAAGGCGTGCCGGGGTAAACATCCACCATCGCCATGACGAGCGCGACGAGTACGAGCATCGCGCCCAGGATTCCCGCGATGAAAGTGCCGGGGAAGACGAAGAGTTCCAGCGCGATCAACAGGATGCCCACGACGAACGCGAGAATCCAACCCGCGCCGGACAATCCCGCCACGTAACCGCCGAAGAAATAGATCGCAAACGCCACGATGCCGACGATGCCCGGCAGACCGAAGCCGGGCGTCTTGAATTCGATGTAGATGCCGATGATGCCGATGATAAGCAGGATCGGGCTGATCGTGTTGATCCAAGAAGCGAGCTTTTCCGCGCCGGTGGGTTCGATGGTGGTTCGCGTAGCATTCGCGTAGCCCAGCTTCTCCAGCAACAAGTCGAGTGATTCCACCGTGCCGGAAGAGAGCAGGGGCTTTGGCGGATTACCATATTCCTTGGCAGCCTGCCGGTCGGTGAGCGTGAGAATATTGCCTTCCTTGTTGAGCACTTCGCCGTCAATCTCCAGCGCCTTCGTCTTGTCCACCATCGCTTGAACGACCTCTACATTATGCCCATTCTTTTCAGCTTGCGCGCGAATCACCGCGCTGAAACCGGACGTGATTTTCGCCTCGACGGTGTCGGGCAGTTTCTCAATTCCGGTGCCGCCTGGTGATTGTGCAACTATTGCAGCAGCGCCAATAACACTTTGCGGCGCCATGTAGATTTCTTTGGTTGCAACGGAGATAAACATTCCAGCAGAAAAAGCGTGGTCGTTGACGTAAGTGTAGGTTGTGCCTTTGAACTTGCTGATGATTCCAATAATCTCCTCGGTCACGTCCACCCGTCCGCCGTAAGTGTCCATGTCAAAAACAATCGCGTCGGCGTTGGCCTCCATCGCTTCTTTCACGCCGCGGCGCACGACATAGACCAGCGGCGGCATGATGTCCGCGCGGATCGGCACGATGAAGACTTTCGCCGCCGGCTTGGGCGCGAGAGTCCGGTTGGTCTGGGCGACAGCGTCGGGAGCGATATTCCACAACACCCAGCCAAGGAGCAGGGCGCAAGCAAATCTGAAGTTCATGGTGGAAGCTTAATCCCGGGGCGCCCCGACAACAACGCTGAATCGAAACCGGCCCGCGCCCACCCCGTTCATATAAGCTTGTGGATGGTTTTGTTTCGGGGCCATTATCGGGGCATGAATACATTCTTCGCGCAAGCTGGCCCGCTCGACGGCAAGTTCATCTTCGTCCTCTACGGCATTGGCGCCCTGGTGTTGCTCGTGGTGGGAATCCTGGTCCTGAACTTCGGCATGATCTACATCCGCGCCCTGTTCTCCGGCGCGAAGGTCACTTTCACCGAACTCGTCGCGCTGCGTTTGCGGAGCGTGCCGGTGGGCATGGTGGTGGACGCGCGCATCACCGCCGTCAAGTCCGGCCTGCCGCTGACCATTGACGATCTGTCCACGCACTACCTCGCGGGCGGCAACGTCCAGATGGTCGTGCTCGCGCTCATCGCCGCGAAGAAGGCTTTGATCAATCTGCCGTTTGACCGCGCGTGCGCCATTGACCTCGCCACCAAAGGCACCGGCAAGACCGTGCTTGAAGCGGTGAAGACCTCGGTGAATCCCAAGGTCATTGACTGTCCCGCGCCGTCGCAGGGCAAGACCACCATTGATGCGGTGGCCAAGGACGGCATTGTCATCCGGGCCAAAGCCCGCGTCACCGTGCGCACCAACCTGGATCGTTTCGTTGGCGGGGCGACGGAGGAAACCATCATCGCCCGCGTCGGGGAAGGTATTGTTTCCACCATCGGCTCGTCGGCCAGCTACAAGGAGGTGTTGGAGAATCCCGACCGCATCTCGAAAACCGTTTTGGACAAGGCGCTCGACAGCAACACGGCGTTTGAAATCCTCTCGATTGACATCGCGGATGTGGATGTCGGCGAAAACGTCGGCGCGAAATTGCAGGCCGAACAAGCCGAGGCGAACAAGCTCATTGCGCAGGCGCAGGCCGAAGTCCGGCGCGCGGCGGCCGTCGCCACCGAACAGGAAATGGTGGCGCGGGTTTCCGAAATGCGCGCGCGCGTTGTCGAAGCCGAGGCGCAGATTCCCATCGCCATCGCGGCGGCGTTCCAGAAGGGCCATCTCGGCATCATGGATTATTACCGCATCAAGAATGTGCAGGCAGACACGACCATGCGCGAAAACATCGGCAACGAAGGCCGCGATCCCTCCGGCTCGACCCCGCCGTCCGGCCACAAATAACCTTCCAGATTTGTGAGCCTCACCCCGATCATCGCTGCCGGCCTGTTTGACAGTCCGTGGGTGATCATTGCCATCGTGGTCGCGAGCGGCATTGCGAATTGGTTATCCAAGCGGCGCGCGGAGAAGAACGGCGAACTACCGCCATCGGATCAGCAACCGTCCGCGTCCGCGTCGGCTGAACCGGCGGATTGGGAGGAACGATTGCGCCGGATGTTGGGGGAAGATGCGCCCCCAGCCGCGCCGCCACCCGTCATCCGCCCGCCCGGCAGTGTTCCGCCACTCCTCCGGCCCGCACAACAACCGGCACCGCTCCGGCGTCCGCCTCCGGTGGAAGTCGTGCCGGTGAGCGGGCCGCAGACCGTGAGGAAGGTTTCGGCTGAAATCGAGGAAACCGTCCGCCGTTATGAGCAACGTGAAGCGGTCGTGCTTCCTGCCGTTCGTCCGGTGGTTGCCCGCGCGCCGCGCCGGGCGACCGGGCTGAAGGCATCATTGCGGCAGCCGCAAGCGGCCCGGAGAGCCTTCGCCGCTTCGCTGGTGTTCGGCCCGCCCAAGGGCTTGGAAAGCTGACGCGTTTCTGCGCGCGGGTAAAATTCTATGACGACGATTGTCATCTTGCTGATTCTCGGTGCGGTTTTGATGTTCCTCGAAACCCTGCTGCCCGGACTCATCGCCGGCATCATCGGATTCATCTGCCTGATCATCGCGGTGTATCTGGCCTACGCCGAGAATCTCACCACGGGCAACACGGTCCTGGGGATCGTCATCGGCGGACTGGCCGTGGGAACGTGGGCGTGGCTGAAGTTTTTTCCGGAGAGTCGCATGGCGCAAAAGTTCATTGCGCAAAGTGCCGTCGGCGACCTTGGTGTAGAGAAACCTGAACTCCGCAACGGCACGGGCACAGCATTGACGCAACTGCGTCCCTCCGGCGTCGCGCAGATCAATGGCCAGCGCGTGGACGTGGTCACCGAGGGCGGCCTCATCGAACGCGGCACACCGGTCAAGGTCGTCGCTGTCGAAGGCGCGCGCATCGTCGTGCGCGCAGCGTGAGGTTCAGCGGCACGATTGCCAAAGTAGTTTTTCCTCTCCCCGGGAGAGCAACGGTGTTTAGGTGCAAGGGAGAAGTCGGGATTTTTGAGGACATGATTCATCAGGATAACGAGTTTGCGCATGGCCGCGCCGTGCCGATGATGGCGCTCAACCCGCCGAAGTGATCCACTGCCGCAGGGGCGCGTCAAAGTGCAGGGTCACATTGACGACATACCAGATGGCGTAACACCACAATACAATCCGGCCTGTAGTCAGGTTGGCCAGGCAACGCAGCGATCACATCATCAGGTGATTACGAGACCCGGGTCGCTTCCGAGATTCAAGCGAACATTTTGTCACGAGCATTTTTGCGGTCGGACTTGGTTGGCGTGCGATGAATGCCTGGAGCGGGCAATGCGGATCATTGGGGTGAGATAACCTCCGGTTAAATCCAGGTTGGAAACACTGAAACTGTTGTTGACGAAAACTTCTGAGCGTGTTGTAGTCGGCTTGGATTTCTTTCAAAGCGGGACTCTCGTCTTCTTGAGAGTTTTGTTGGCACGTGAGGGCGAAGGGAGGGTGGTGTTGCCGACTCCCGACCGGAAAAGCAAATCCAGCCCGATCCGGAAATCTCTTTGGACGCAGTGCTGATCTGGGACGCGCCAGATGCTAATCCGGATTCATTCATTATGAAGCCTCTGTGCAACCATGCCTTGCTTGCCTGTGTCTTACTGTTGGCTGCTTGCGATACAGGTTCTCGATTGGATTCAGTCCGCGATACTGGCGGGGAATCCGTAGTGCTGGCGCAGGTTGGAGACCGCACGATCACGCGTGCTGATTTCGACCGGGAATTGGCGCGCCGGGCGGGACCGCATCCAGGCCGCTACATTTCTGCAGCGCAGCACCAGAAACTGCTTGAAGAGATGATTCAATTTGAAGTGTTGCTGGCCGGGGCGCGGGCTGCGGGCTACGACCGTGACGCGGAGATTCAGGCCCGCATTAATCAGTTTATCGTTGCCCGCTTCCAGGAAGATCGGCTCGCCACCATTGCCCGGAGGCCGCCGACAGAGGCGGAGTTGCGGCAGTTTTACGCGGCTCATCAGGATCAGTTTTCCGTGCCGGCGGCGGCCCGGGTCGCCTTGATCCAGTTCAAACTCAGCCCCAAGGCAACCGCGGAAAAACGTGATGAACTCCGGGCCCGGGCCAAGGCGGTGTGGCGTGAAGCTGGTGCGGCAGATGCTGCGGCCTTTGGTCGGTTAGCCCAACAACATTCGGAAGATCAGGCTTCGCGTTATCTGGGCGGCGAGATCGGTTGGAATACACAGGCGCAACTGGCGGAACGATGTAATGAGCCGGTAAGCACGGCGGTGTTTGCGCTTGTCGGGACAGACCAGACAACGGCGCTGGTTGAGATTCCGGATGGTTTTTATATCGGACGACTGTTGGACCAGCGCCCGCAACTAGTACGTCCGTTCGCCGAAGTTCGGGAAGCGATTGCCTACGAAGTTTCCCAACGGAAGGAAGTGGATCGTCAGGCGGAGTTTTTGGCCCAGGTGCGGGAAAGTATCCGCGTCAAATCTTATCCAGACCGTTTATCGGTTCCGGTTTCCACCAGTCAGACGCCCGGAACCGGACCACCACCCGTTCCGAAAAGTTAATCGTTGTGCCTTTATGAAACCGATCTTCGCATCCGCCGCCGGGAGCCCCGCTTGGCCCCGCTCCTCCCGCTGGAGATTATCTCAAACTCGGCCGCCACGACTGCGGGGTTATGCCAGCCGGCTGATCTTGGCAATTTGTTTTGCCCTGCTTGGCCTGCAGCACCTGCCGGCGCAATTCGTCACGCAAACGCTGACCCTGCAACCCGGCTGGAATGCGGTTTATCTGGAAGTGCAACCCACCAACAATTCGGCCGGTGCGGTGTTTGCGGGATTGCCGGTCGCCAGCGTGTGGACCCGGACGGAGCGGGTGGCCAGTGTGGATTTCATTCAAAGCCCTTCTGAGGAGGCATTCAATCAAGCTGGCTGGCGCCGCTGGTTTCATCCCTCCCGTTCCGAAGCATTCTTGAATAACCTGTTCGCCGTTTTCGCGAATCAGGCCTATCTCGTTCGCTCGACAAATGCGACCCCCATCGTCTGGCAGATCACGGGGCGGCCTTCCCTGCGGCAGCGGGACTGGGTGCCGGATACTTACAATTTGCGCGGCTTGCCAGTTGACCCCGCCACCCCGCCCACCTTTGTCAATTTTTTCCGTCATTCCCCGGCCCATTACAGTGCCGCGAGCGGGCAGTTGCAAAATATTTACCGGCTCAACAGTGGTACAGGTCAATGGCAGCTCGTGGCGCCGACCTCCCCAGTGGAAAGCGGCGCGGCCTATTGGATCTACTGTCAGGGCGCTTCGGATTATCAGGCCCCGTTGACCGCAAGAGTGGAAGTCAGCGATGGCCTGGACTTCGGTGATGGGACCACCGAACTGAGTCTCCGGCTTAGAAATCTCACCCCGACGCCGGCGAATGCCTTGGTGCGTGATTTCATGGACTCCACAAACGGCATCCTTTCGGTCTATCAATTCAGTCCGACCCTTGGCAGTCAGTGGTCGCCGTTGCCTGACCCGCTGGCCGTTGCGCTGGCGAGTCGTGGGGATTCCCGCCTGCGTCTGGCGGTCCGGCGCCAGGACCTGAATGCGGATTCCCATACGACAGTTTTGGAGATCCGCAACGGGGGAGGGACGCGATTGTTGGTGCCCGTGGCGGTGGAGAAATTCACTGACGTCGCTGCGGCCGGAGGGGTTGCGGCGGCCGGTGCCGCCGAACCACTCGCCGGACTGTGGATTGGCACGGCCACGATCAACGCGGTTTCCGAAGTCCACTCGGCGAATCCCACCAATCCCACGCCGACGAAGTCCGAATTGAACCTGCGCCTGTTGTTGCACGTGGATGCCGCCGGGCAAACCCGATTGTTGAAGGAGGTTCTTCAGATGTGGCGCAATGGTACTTTTACAAATGACGGCAGCGGTAATCTGGTGGTGGACAAGCCCGGCCAGTATGTTTTGCTCACAGACGACACAATAATCCCCATGTTTAGCGGTGCGACGCTGCGGGATGGCGAATCCGTGGGCCGGCGGGTGAGCACGATCGGCTACGATTTTCCCAGCAGTCCGACGAACAATTTCCTGAATCTGGCCGGAAGCTTTGCCATGGGCCAGAGTCTTACGGGCACCTTGACCCTGCCGCCCGATCATCCGACCAATCCGTTCAAGCACAAGTATCATCCCGACCACGATAACTTGAACCCGCAGTTCAACGGACCCAAGGTGGAGAGTTACAGCCCCACGCGGCAGATTGAACTTTCCTTTGCCAGTTCGCCGCCCGGCGGCAGCCCAGCGGTGCCGGACTTTGGCTACAACGAAATGGGGGGAGTTTACCGGGAAAGCATCACTGGCATCCACAAGAACACCATTCGCGTGAGCGGCACGTTCCGGCTTTCGCGGGTTTCGCAAATCGCGGAACTCAATCCCAATCCCACTCCTTGAGTAACCCACTGCCGCCATGAACCTGCCCACCTTTGTTGCTTTCCGCCAAACGGCGCCGCCATTCGGAGTTCATATCATCATGCTCAAGGACCTTGCGAGATCGTGTCTGGTCGCCATCGTCCTGTTAGCCGCCGGCGCGGCCGAAGCCATAACGTACTCCGGCCGGGTGGTGGATCTAAGCTCTGGAACGGGTGTGCAGGGCGTGAGGATCAATTACAGTTGGGTTGGATCTCCAGGGTTTGTCACGACCGACGCCAATGGGAATTGGTCCAGTTCCGGATGGATAAATATCGGGGGCTCGGTGACGTTCAGTCCCGAACAATCAGGATATGCGTTCACTCCTGGTTCTCGAAATTATACGATCGGGTTATCGAGCGTAAGTGACGTCAACTTCACGCGAACCTCCTACAGCATTTCAGGCGCGGTTCGCGTCGGTGGCGTCGGCGTGCCTGGAGTGACGCTTACTCTCTCGGGGCCGGGAGGGGATTCGATCGCGCCCACGACGGCCAATGGCACGTTCTCCGTGAACCGGTTGCGCCCTGGCAGTTACACCATCACCCCCAGTTTTCCAGGCTTCACCTTCTTGCCTGCCAACCGCTTGACCACCCTGGGGCCAAACCGCGCGGCGCAGGATTTCGACATCTTGAATCCATTGGCCACGACGCTCGCCGCGAGCGCGGTCGGATTTGGCAACGCCACGCTCAACGGTTCGGTCATCGGCAACGGGACCTTGCCGACGAGTGTCTGGTTTGAATACGGGGCCACCACCAACTTCGGCTCGGCCACTCCCGTGGCCGTGCTCGCGGCGGGAAATGGTTCGAGTCCGTTCAACCAGACGGCCCCCGATCTTAACGGCGGGGTGAACTATAAGTATCGCCTGGTCGCGGCGAATGGGAACGGGACGAATTACGGCGCCATCCTGACTTTCCTCATGCCTTTTCCGGTCGCGGGCAACGCGGTGAGTTTCGACGGCGTCAATGATTACATTCAAGTCGGCACCAACGCGCTCTTGAAGATGACGACCAATATCACCGTGGAAGCCTGGATCAATCCCACCGGCCCCGGCAATGGTAGCAGTGGCAGCGGCGGAATCATTGTCAACCGCGAAGGGGAATATGAAATCGCGCGGTTTGCTGACGGAACGATCCGCTACGCGATTGCGAATACTTCTCCCGGCTGGACTTTCATCAACACCGGCGTCGTTGTCCCGTTGAACACCTGGACGCATTTCGCTTTTACTTACGATATCAATGCCATTCCCAGCATCCGGTTTTATACGAATGGAATCCTGGCCTACTCGACCAACGGGACAGGTGTCATTGGTGACTTGCAGGCCAACCAAAACGACTTCCGTATCGGAGGTCGTCAGGGCAGCATACAATACTTTCAAGGACAAATTGACGAGGTGCGGATCTGGAATGCGGCCCGAAGCGATTTGGAGATTGCGCGTGATTTTCAACGCCGCCTTTCCGGGGCCGAGCCGCACCTGGTCGCTTATTTCCAATTCGATGAAGGAATGGGAACTTCGACTGTGAGCACCAGTCCGAATGGATTGACGGGCGCGTTGACCGGGGGGGCGGCATTTGGCCCGTCAGGCGCCATCATCCGTGATCCGCTCGTTGCCACGTTGCCGGCCACCCCGGTGCTCGCCACCACGGCCACGCTTCGCGGCACCGTGAACCCATCCGGGGAGGCCACCAGCTACTTTTTTAAATACGGCGCGTCGCTCGCGTTCGGGCAAACAACCGTACCGCAAAATCTCCCCGCCAGTCTGGCGACCACCTCCGTGAGCGCTCTGATCACCAATCTTGACCCGGGGACGACTTACTTTTTCCAGCTCGTGGCGAACAATGATCCGCTGCGCACCGGCACCGGCGCGAGCGAAACATTCACCACGCTCGTCCTGGGTTACGGTTGGCCGGTTTCGACCAAAGTTACCGATGGCAGTGCCCGCTCACCCAAACACGTTGTGGATGCTGATGGCAACGTGTATGTCGCGGGGCAGTTCGCTGGCACGGCGTCGTTGGGGACGACCCTGAATCCCACCGGCGGCGGCGGCACAAACGCGTTCATCGCCAAGCTCGCCCGTGGTGCCGACTGGATGTGGGCGACGAATATTCCCCTCAGCGCCAACGGAAGTCTGCGCATCAACGCGCTCGCGCTCGACGCATCGCGCAATGTCTATCTGGCCGGCGAGTTCACCGGGACTGCGACGTTCGGCAGCAATGTCCTCAACGCGGCGGGCGGTACTGACATCTTTGTGGCCAAGTTGCACTTTGCGGGCACGAACTGGCTGTGGGCGAAGTCGGTGGGCGGCACCACCAACGATTCCGCCACCGCGTTGGCGATCGGGCCGACGAACCTCTACGTTGCGGGGCGATTCAGCCGCACGAACACGTTTGGTTCGAACCCCCTCATTTCCAGCAACAACACCGCGGACATTTTCGTCGCGAAGCTAGACCCGGAGGGCAACTGGCTTTGGGCCAGCGCAGGACGCTCGGCCGGGACAAACGATTCGGCCCATGCACTCGTGGTGGACTCCAGTGAGAATGTTTATGTCGCGGGCGAGTTTGGCGGAACGGTGGTGTTCAACACCACCCCGCTCGCCTCCAGCGGCGGTCAGGATCTGTTTGTCGCGAAGCTGGATTCGGAGGGCAACTGGTTGCTCGCGCGGCGGGCCGGCGGAACGGCGGGAAATGATGTGGCAACGGCGCTGGCTATTGACGCCGCAAACCAGTTGTACCTGCTGGGTCGGTTCACCGGCACGGCTGATTACGCGGGGACTCTGAACAATCTCAATCTTGACGGCGCCATAAATCCGTTCGTGGCCAAGCTGAACAGTTCGGCGAATGTGATCTGGTATGCGCAGGGCGGTTACGCGGCGGGCGGCCCCGGCTCGGCCGAGTCTATTGCCGTGGACAAGGGGTTGGTTTACCTCACCGGGGATTTTCCCTTCGCGACCACCTGGGGCGCAACATCGTTGACTACTTCGGGCAACAGCGACGTGTTTCTCGCGCAACTCAACGCTGATTCTGGATCACGGAACTGGGCGAGGAAGATCGGTTCCACCGGAAACGAATTTCGCGGTTCGATCACGGTGGACGCAACGGGAAGCGTGGTTGTGTCCGGCAGCTATCAAAACACGATTGAAGTTGGCCATGTGCTGCTGAGTTCGGCCAATCCGCAGGACATCTTTATCGCGCGGCTGGATGCCAATCAGGTTTATGAGCATAACAATTACGTCATCGGCCAGGCGGTCGCCGTGCCCGCAGAGGCCTTGGACCCGAATCGACAGGACGGCGCCGCGTTGGGGCAACCTTCGATTGTCATTCTCGAGAAGGAGCATGTGGACAGTGACGCGTTCAACTCGTTCGTGTGGAGTGTCGCAGAAAAGAAGCTTTACCCGGTGCGTCCGGTGACGGCCGTCATCCGGTGGCCGCTGACGGAGGATGGCACCAACGCTTCGCTTGTCGCGCCGGTCGTCGGAAGGATGGCATTCCCGGGACAGCCGCAATTCCACATCGCCACGGCGCCGGTGGAATTGGAGCCGGCCCTGGCAGGCTTTCCGTTGAAGTTCATCAACATCGCTTTCACCACGTCGCCCGGCGCCAGCGTGGACGCCGGCAGCAAGCAATTCAGTGCCACCCAGCCGGGCTGGACCGTGCTGATGTTCATGGATTCAGGTGGCGAATTGCCCGATCCAGAGGTCCACCCAACCAGATTTGAAGTCGTCCGCACCGTGAACTGGAACGATCCGGCCCACTTGGTGGACAACCAGCCGGCCGTGATTGGGGTCGCGTTGCAGAACCTGCAACACTCGGATTCCACCGGCAAGAATGGTTACGTGCACTTCGAGAAATCATTCTATGACGGTGTGGGTGAAGACCGTGCTTATGACCGCGCCACGCGCACGGGGCCGATCATCCCGGTGAACGAAGACAAAACGGCGGCAGATGACGACCTGGTGGTCATCTGGTATCGGACCAATCTGGTCACCGGCATCGCGTGGGCCTCGGCGCCGGTGCGTTATCTGGCGCAATGGCCAGCCGATGCCGAGGAACTGGTGCTGGCCAGCGGCATGGGTTCGGGCGTGCTGGACGCAGCGAGCTATCCGTCGAAGCGCGTTTATCGTCAGCACGACAAGACTCTGCCCGGCTACAATCCGAACGAAGAACACGCGGTGATTTTTGGCGACGTGTTGTATGCCCTGCGGAATGACCTGAATGACATTCTTCCGGTCAAGGCTTCCAATCCATTTGTGCTGCTCAAATATCAGAATCCCGCGACGATGAGCTGGGCGATGAAAGTGTATCGCGTCGTAAGCACCAACGCCGATCACTCCTTTGCCTACACCGGTGTGGCTGGTCAACTGTTGGCTTTGCCTGCGCCGTTGAGCCTGCTGGGCATCTGCGGTTTATCCAATCGCATCGTGAGCGGGCCTGTCTTTCAGGATCATCTGGGGCAACTTCACGCGCGGGCGGCTGGACCCGGCGCTGCGGACACGAACGTCGTCGTCCAGTATTTCTATCCGTTGCAGCCTGATTTCTTTTATGACCTGGACGGCAATGGCCAGGCCGACGCGGCGGTTGGCACTTGTGTTCCCTGGCTGGACCGGCGGCCCGGCGGCTTGCCCGGAGTACCCCGCGACGTAACCTACACAATCAAATGGCCCGGCGATGTGCCGACGTTGGAAATCGGCGAGACGTTGTTGGGGGCAAGACTCGGCCTGCCGGACCTTCGCAACTTCGCCAGCGCGGTCGTGATCTTTGACGAAGGCAATCCCCAGAACACCAACGCGCCCAACTCGCTGGTGCGGTTGTTCGATCCGCTCAGCGAACGGACGCTGCAGTTGCCGGCCGACTTCACCCTGCCCGGCGGTCTGGCGACCGCGACCGCTGTCGGTCGGCTGGTATTCCCGGATTTGCCTTATGCGATCCGCTCGCGCTTGCGTTACGACAGCTTGAACAAACGTCTCAGCTTCGCCGGCTTGCTGGATGAAAGTTCCGAGTTCGGAGGGCAGAACAATCCGCTCCTGCTCATCAACGTCCTCAGCCCGCGCGAACGCGACCGCATCAGGAAACTTGGTGAAGGTCTTGTCGGAGCCGCGGCGTTTCAGGACGCCATAGATGATCTCTATGACCTGACGCGCAATCCAAACCGCATTGATCATGACGGCGACGGCGATCCGGACCAGGAATTGTACATTGGACTGACCGCGCCGAATCTGAACACGAATCTCAATATCCGCACCGGGCCGCTTCAACCGGAGAAACTCGGAGACATTCCCAAGGCGCTCACGGCCGGTCCCGGGACGGGCAGCGGCTTCGTCACTATCGTGGAGAATAACGATCCATCGCTCGGCGGATTGCCGGTGAAGCTGCACGTGATTCGAATCGAAAGCGGCCCCTTCCGCGGCGACCTCAAGGTGATCAAGTCCGACAATGTTTTTGATGAGAAACTCACGTTGCGTCACAGCGCTGATTTTGGGGGCGAACCGCAACGTCTTGAGTTTGAGTGGTATTACAAGCCGGTTGAAGCCGGCACGGACCCGAGCGTGTTTCCCACGGTTCTTCCCAATGGGAGCATCAGTAATCCCCAGGGTTGGGTGCAATACTTTGCCATTCCACCCGGCCCCCTTGGCGTCAACGACATCACGCTCGGTGATGGCGGCACTTCGAGCCTGCTGGTGCTGGCGGACAATTACTTCATCTGTCGGTATCGCGGTTACGTCATCAACGGCAGCACGAACTGGAGTGACTGGGTGGGCATCATCGGCGGCGGCCAGGCCCAACTGGCTGAAGGCTGGGTCAAGCGCGTTCGGGACGGCTTGAACCCGTTTGAGGCGCGCTCGGGCGCTTTCCATGAAACGGAAGCCGTGACGTTCGCCAGCATGTTGCAACAGGCCGGCCCGCGTTACGAAGGCGACATCGCCGTCAATCCCGCCAGCGGCAACATCAACAGCATCGGCTTGATCGAGGCTTACGAAACGGTTCTCCGCCGGGCAAAACACCTGAGCATTGAAGGCGTCCCGGCGATCAATTACCAACCGGCGAACGACGCCTTGCTCCTGGCCGCCGGATTCATCGCCGATCTTTATCTGCTGCTCGGCAACGAAGCGGTCGCCGACGCCGCTGATCCCACCATCGGCTTCCGCACGACCGCCGCGGGCTACGGCACCCTCGCGCCCTCCATCTTCACGTTCCAGAACCAACTGGACTCCCTGCTTGAAGAGGAATTGTGCCTGTTGCGCGGG
This sequence comes from uncultured Bifidobacterium sp., assembly GCA_964594985.1. Classification (GTDB taxonomy): domain Bacteria; phylum Verrucomicrobiota; class Verrucomicrobiia; order Limisphaerales; family JADLHS01; genus JADLHS01. The sequence goes on along the minus strand of CAZQNQ010000001.1, from coordinate 240,549 downwards.
CGCGATGACCGTTCCGCCACCGTGCGGCTCCCGCCGGTTTACAATCGTCTGTTCTGGAATTTCACCCGCGACGAAGGGGAAGTCGCCTATGCGCAGGCTTACAATATCACCGACCAGAATGGCGACGGGTTCATCAACGCCGACGACGCGCGCATCATGTATCCGCAGGCCCACGGCGATGCCTGGGGACATTATCTCACTGCGACCAAGACCTATTACTCGCTGTTGCAGAACCCGAATTTTGATTGGATTCCGCGCAGTGAACCCATTCTGCTCGCCGGGATTCCGGTCGAGGTGGATTACTTGGACGAGCGAAAATTTGCCCGGGCTGCCGCGGCGAAGGCCAAGGTTGGCGCCGAGGTCGTGGACCTCACCTATCGGTTGAGTTACGTGGACGATCCGAACGGACAATTCCAGGGGTACAAAGATACGGATGCCAGCCGCGCTTGGGGTTTGTCTGAGTGGGGGCATCGTGCCGGCGCGGCGGCGTTCTTCGACTGGGTGGCTGCCAATGCCGTTTTGCCGTCCGTTGATCCCAATCCCGCCAACACCGGGATCGCCAGGATTGATCGCACGACGGTCCCGGAACTGGGCGAGATCATCACGGGATACGAATCGGTGCAAAGCCAGGTGGACAAGGCGAACGCCGGACTGAACCCGCTCGGCCTGGCCAAGAACGTCGTGCCGTTTGACATTGATCCGGCGCTGGTCGCCTCCGGCAAAACGCACTTCGAGCAGATTTATGATCGCGCCATCGAGGCGATGAACAACACTGTGACGGTCTTCAACCATGCGAATCAACTCTCACAGGCTTTGCGTTCGCTTCAGGATACGGTCAGCGATTTCTCGAAGAACGCGGACCAGCAGGAGCGTGATTTCAAAAACCGTTTGATCGAAGTCTTTGGGTATCCCTACGCCGGGGATATTGGCGCGGGGAGAACTTATCCCGCGGGTTATGATGGCCCGGACCTCTACCACTACATGTACGTCAACCTGGTCGAATTCACTGGTGATCCTGAAGCGCTCGTCACGAACATAATCGGCGGGGGTGGCAGTGTCTTCACCCCGGGCCCTCAGGCGTTCAAGGCATACTTCAAACCCATCCGCGACATCGGCATCGGCGTAGTCGGGCATTTCTTTCCAAAGGATTTGCCCGTCGGCGTCGTTCTGCCTGCCACCAATGTTCTTGAGGTGCAATTCCCGGTCGCCGCGTCAGATTATTCTTTTTCTGCTCCTGCCGGTTGGGGACGGCGGCGCGCCCCCGGCGAACTTCAGGGCGCCCTTTCCGACATCTTGCAGGCGGAAACGAACCTTAAACGCGCCCGGACCGAACACGCCAATCACATCCGGGAAATGGAGGCGAAAACCGGGTCGCTTCAGGCCAGGTACGACTTGGAAGCCGAGAAGGTGCTGATCAAGTCACAAGCCAAGCTTGAGCTTAAAACACTGAAACAGGTCGCTGAGGCCGCCAGGTTCATCCAGAAAAAGATGACCGAGGTCGAAAAAAAGAGCGACAAGATCGTGGATGCCACGGTTGAATCCATGCCCAAATCCGCTGGGACTTCCACCGACGTGACCGCGCCGCTGCGTGGCGCCGCCAAATTCCTGAACATCGCAAAAAATCTCGTCCTCGCCGGCGTCAAATTCGTCGCCGAGACCGTGGAGGAAAAAACCAAGGACACGAAGGAATTCATTGAGGGAAGGGAGAAAGACCTGATCGAAGTCGCCGAGTTTCGGGCCGAGATTCAAAAGGAACTGAAGGAACTCGAAAAAATGCTCCGGGAGGAAGAGGTGAAAAGGTTGGAGTTGCTCGAGCAGGCGCAAAAGCTTGATCAGATCGCCGGCGCGTATGAAACCGCCCTCGCCAAGGGCTTGCGCTTGATTGAGGAGCGCGTTGCCTTCCGGAAAGATACCGCGGCCGAAACCCAGGCCAGCCGCTATCAGGACATGACTTTCCGCATCTTCCGCAACGACGCCATTCAGAAATACCGCGCCCAGTTCGATCTCGCCGCCCGATACGTCTTTCTCGCCGCCGTGGCCTACGACTTCGAAACGCAATTGCTCGGCGACCGCACCGGTGCGGGCAGCGCATTCCTGACCGACATCGTCCGGCAGCGCGCGCTCGGAGAGGTGATCAACGGTGTTCCGGTCGCTGGACGCCACGGCCTTGCCGATCCGCTGGCGCGGCTCAACCAGAACTTCGGCGTGCTCAAAGGTCAGCTTGGGTTCAACAATCCCCAGACTGAAACCGGCCGTTTTTCATTACGCAATGAGTTGCTTCGGCTGCGGAACAGTTCAAACGAGGAATGGCGGGCGGCCCTTCAGAAGATGGTCGTGCCCGATCTCTGGGCCATCCCGGAATTCCGCCGCCACTGCCGGCCCTTCGCCCCCGAATCAGCGGGGCCGCAACCGGGCCTGGTGATCCGTTTTCCGACCACCATCAACTTCGGTTTCAACTATTTTGGCTGGCCGCTGGGCGGGGGCGATAGTGCTTATGATTCGACCCTGTTCGCCACCAAGGTTCGCTCCGCGGGAGTCTGGTTCAGCGACTACAACGGCAGCGGCCTTTCGGTTACACCCCGGCTCTACCTGGTTCCCGCCGGTGCGGACATCATGCGTTCGCCGTCGGGCAACAATCTCGAAACCCGCGAATGGCGCGTGGTGGATCAAAAGATTCCCGTTCCGTTCCCCATCGGCTTCTCCAGCTTGAACAACCCGGCCTGGATTCCCATGAACGATTCCCTGAGTGACACGTTCGCGGATGTGCGCCGCTTCTCCAGTTTTCGCGCGTATCACGACAGCGGAATCTTTGATCCGTCCGAAACCAGCTCGGACACCCGGCTGATCGGCCGTTCGGTGTGGAATACGGACTGGATGCTCATCATCCCGGGCGGCACGTTCCTGTTCGATCCGAATGAGGGCCTGGACACGTTCATCAACTCGGTGAGCGACATCAAAATATTCTTCCAAACCTACGCCTACTCGGGGAACTGAGGAGCAATTATGAAGCAAAAATCCCGTTTTAGAATTGCCATGAGCGCGGTGATGACCCGGCTGTTCGTGCTGAACTTTTTCTGGCTCCTGGTTTGCTCCGCCTCGGCCGCCATTCCGGAGCCGGACAATCTGATCTATGGGAGTATCACCCTGGACAATGTGCCGGTAACGGCCGCCCACACCGCCGTGGTCATCGAAGCGCGGCGCACCACCAACGGGCCCGCCATCGCGACGTATCGCATGGGGTCGAATCCTGCGGTGGGCGATTTTTATGAGTTGGCGCTGGCCTTGGAATCCGTGCCCCCCATGACGAACAGCAACGTTTCCCAGGTGGGGGACAGTTTGTTCATTACGGTGCGGGAAGGTTCGAGTTTGCGCGGGCAAACTGGCTTTGTCATCACCGGGCGCGGCGTGGCCCAGCGCGTTGATTTTGGCGCCGCAATAACCGATGGCGATGGCGACGGTTTGCCGGATGCCTGGGAATTGATTCATTTCACGGCGTTGGGCCGGAGCCCCGGTACGCTGGCCGCCAATGGGCAGACCGTTTTGGACAACTATCTCGCCGGGAGCGATCCGAATGCGCCCGACGATGGTTTTAGATTGCATCTGACCGAGTCCAACAATCTGAAACGGATTTCTTTTCAGACGCGGGCTGCGGTGGGGCCGGGATATGAGGGGTTGGTCCGGCGGTACACCTTGGAGACCAAAACCGATCTGGCGGGGCCGGTCTGGAGTGGCGTGACCGGATTTATCCAGGTCCCGGGCACCAATCAAATCGTGGCCTATGAAACCGCCGGGCATAGTGGCGCGGCATTCTTCCGGGGGCTGATTTCGTTGGAGCCGGCGGCCGGCGGGGCGACGACCAATGACACGGACGCCGATGGGTTGCCCGATGCGTGGGAATTGCAGCACTTTGGAAATCTGAACACCAACGCGGCCTCGGTGAACTTGAACCACCAGACGGCATTGCAAAATTATGTGGCCGGAACAGCACCGAACAATCCCGCCAGCGCCTTTCGGGTCAGTTCGACCTTGAGCAACGGCGTCCGGGTGATTTCATTCCCGACGACCTTGGCCGCGGGCGTTGGCTACGAAGGCCGGCAACGTTTTTACGCATTGGAATCTGGCCCGACTCCCATCGGGCCTTGGCAGCCGGTGTTGGAACTGGACAGTGTTCTCGCTACCAACCAGACCATCGCGCACCAATCACCCGGCCAATCTGCGCCGGTTTATTACCGGGGGCGGGTCTGGCTGCAACCTTGACGGTCGCTGTTCCGGTCCCGGTTGAACGAGGAAGAATTGCGCCGGTGCGCTGGAGCTGAAATGGATTTGCCACGCGGGCTGGAGGCTGCCATAGTCATTTCGCTGTTTGACGAAATATAGAACCATCCCAATGCGCGGGTTTATGGCCATCACGAAGGCGTTGTCCGATCCGAACCGGGTGCGGATACTCCTGTCGCTGCGGGGCGGGGAACTATGCGTCTGCCAGATCACCGAACTCCTCGATCTCGCCACCTCCACGATTTCCAAACATCTCTCCATTCTGAGCCGGGCGGGCCTGATTTTGTCGCGCAAGACCGAGCGGTGGGTTTATTACCGGTTGCCGGACAAGTCCGCGCCGGTGGCGGTGCGCGAGGCGCTGGATTGGGTGTTGAAATCACTGGGCAAAACGGCCGAGGCGACGGCGGACGCGGCGAAGCTGAAGAAGATTTTGAAGCTTGATCCGGTGGAGTTGTGCCGCCGGCGGTGTTGACCATGAATGCGACGCAAATCATGCGGCCAATTATTGCGGAATCCATCGGCACGTTTGCGCTCGTGTTCGCCGGTACGGGGGCGATGGTCATCAACGAAGTCAGTGGCGGAGCGATCACGCATGTCGGCGTGGCGCTCACGTTTGGATTGGTGGTGCTGGCGATGATTTACACGGTGGGCGATGTCTCCGGTGCGCACCTGAATCCCGCGGTGACACTGGCGTTCTGGGCGGCGCGCCGTTTTCCTGGACAACAAGTTTTGCCTTATGTGCTGGCGCAACTCGCGGGCGCGCTGTTGGCGAGCGGGACGCTGCGGGTTTTGTTTCCAACGAACAAAACGCTGGGCGCAACGTTGCCGGCAGGTTCAGTCGGACAATCCTTTTTGCTGGAGCTGGTGCTCACGGCGATTTTGATGTTTGTGATTCTGAATGTTTCCACCGGGGCGAAAGAGAAGGGCATCACGGCGGGAATTGCGGTCGGGGCGGTGATCGGATTGGAAGCGATGTTTGCCGGGCCGATCTGTGGCGCATCCATGAATCCCGTCCGTTCGCTGGCTCCGGCACTGGTCAGCGGACAACTCACCTCGCTATGGATTTATCTGGTGGCGCCGGTGCTCGGCGCGCTGTTGGCGGTGCCGGCTTGTTTTTGTGTCCGGGACAACTGTTGCAACACTCCATCTCATGCCAACTGAAACCAAACCAACTGTTCTCATCCTTTGCACCGGCAACTCCTGTCGCAGTCATCTCGCGGAAGGAATTCTGCGGAAGGCGGCGGGCGATTTAATCAACGTGGCCAGTGCCGGGAGCAAGCCGGCGGGCTGCGTGCATCCGCTGGCGATCAAGGCGCTGGCGGAGATCGACATTGATATTTCCGCGCACCGTTCGAAGCACTTGGATGAATTTCTTACGCAGCCGATCCACACCGTCATCACCGTTTGCGGCAAGGCGGATCAGGTATGCCCGCTGTTTCCGGGACAGGTGAATCGCCATCACTGGGGCTTTGACGATCCGGCACACGCGACCGGGACGGAGGCGGAACAGATGGAAGTCTTCCGCCGGGTGCGCGATGAAATCCGGCGCGTGTTCGAGGCGTATGCGGCGGGGTTGCGGGATGCGATGGGCTGATTCAACAGAAGGAAACGGAGGGAACAGAGTTGGAGTCTTTGGTTCTCTGTTATCTCAGTTGCCTCCTGTTCAAAGTTACGCGGCGGCAATCTTGCGCAACTCGGTCTTCAAGATCTTGCCGGTGGCGTTGCGGGGCAGGGCGGAGACGAAATTGATCTGTTTCGGCACTTTGTAGTCGGCGAGTTTTTCGCGCAGGAATTGGTGCAGCGCTTTTTCGTCGAGCGTCACGCCGTCGGCGGGCGCGATGTAGGCGACGGGGAGTTCGCCCTTGCGCGCGTCGGGGATGCCGATGACGGCGGCTTCCTTCACGCCGGGGTATTGATAGAGGACTTCCTCGACTTCACGCGGATAGACGTTGATGCCGTTGACGAGCAACATGTCTTTCTTGCGATCGGTGATGTAGAAGTAGTTTTCGGCATCGCGATGGCCGATGTCGCCGGTGAGCAGCCAGTCGCCGCGCATGGCTTTGGCGGTTTCTTCCGGTTGGTTCCAGTAACCGAGCATCACGTTGCCGCCGCGGACGCAGAGTTCGCCGGTTTCGTTCGGGCCGAGTTGTTTGCCGTTGTCGTCCTGGATGGTGAGTTCGAGGTTGGGCAAGGGCAGGCCGATGGAGCCGGGTTTGCGCACGCCGCGCAAGGGATTCTTCGTCACGACGGGGCTGGCTTCGCTCAGACCGTAACCTTCGATGATCGGGATCTGATGTTTGGTTTCAAAGTCCTTGAGCACTTGGACGGGAAGAGGAGCCGCGCCGCTGACGCACAGACGGAACGGGAGTTTGCCTGGGAGATTGGCGTTGGCGAGCGTGCGGTAAAACGGCGGGATGGCGGGCAGCACGGTGGCCTGGCGTTGATACATTTCGCGCAACATCTGTTGCGGCTGGTTCAGCGACTTGATCAACACGATGTTTCCGCCGACGAGCAGCGGCAGCAACATGCCGACGGTCATCATGTAGCTGTGAAAGAGCGGCAGGATGACGGCGTAACGGTCGGAATCGAGCGTATCGAGGACGATTCTGCAGCCGGCGACGTTGTGCAGGAGGTTGCCGTGCGAGAGCATCGCGCCTTTCGGGCGACCGGTCGTGCCGGACGTGTAGATGATGACGGCGAGGTCCGTTTCGGAAGGTTGAAGGTTCTCATTGCTATGCGTTGGGGCGGAGGCGACGGCGGTTTCAACCCGGCAGATTTTCAATCCCGGCCGCGTGGCGACGAGTGCGTCGGCCTGCGCGCCAAGTTCTTCGTCCGTGATTAAAACATCCATACCGGCGTCTTCGAGGAGGTAACCGACTTCGGCGGGTTTGAGGAAATTATTGATCGGCACGACGACGGCGGCGGCGCTGAGGATGCCGAAGAAGGCGGGGATGAATTCGGGGCGATTCTTCAGCCAAAGCCCGATGCGGTCGCCGGGTTTGATGCCGAATTGCTCCACCAGTTGCCCGGCCACGGCCAATGATTGCGCCTGGAGCGCGGCAAAGGTCAGCTCGGTTTCGCCCCAGAACAGGGCGACCTTGTCGGGGCGCAAGCGGACGGCATCAGCAAAAGCGATGGGTAAATTCATCGGCGGGAATTTTAGCCGCAGATTTGGCGGGTTCGCAAGCCGGTGATTTTGCTGGGGGGAACGGGAATAGCAAGGGAATGAAGGGCGGAGGAATGGTTCTGGATTTATTCCCCTGACAAACATTCCTCTGACGAAAAGTTAGTTTTGCTGAGGTTGAATTGTCAGGGGAATGATGGTCAAAGGAATGGTTATGTTTTGGATTTCGCCGCCGAACATTCCTCGGGGGGTGATTAAAAGTGGGTGAGGATATTTGCCGGAGCGCGGCTGTCCTCAGCCGCAGCGGGTGGAAAGTAACCAGACGGCACTCCTCCGACCCCAGCCGCCGCCAGCCCCCGGGGGGCGCTGCGGCTGGGACCGCCGCGCTCCGGGGCACATCGCCCCAGCCATCACCCGACTTTAATCACACCCTGATGCGGGGCGGGGAAAGGCAGGGGGAATGGTTCTGGATTTATTCCCCTGACAACCATTCCTTTGACGAAAAGTTAGTTTTGCTGAGGTTGAATTGTCAGGGGAATGATGGTCAAAGGAATGGTTATGCTTTGGATTTCGCCGCCGAACATTCCTCGGCCTGATTGAAAACGATTTTGACTTGGAGGCGGCCTTTCGCGTTTCATCTGCGAACGTGATTGATACTGAAGAAAAGTTGGCGGCGTTTTTGCCGGTGGTGCGGGCGGCGGATTGGATCGCTGTGGATACGGAGGCGGACAGTTTGCATGCGTATCCCGAGAAGGTCTGCCTGATTCAGATCAGCACCGGCGCGGGCGACCGCTTGGTGGACCCGCTGGCGGATCTCAACATTGATTCGCTGCTGGACGCGCTTTCCGGGCATCAGCTCATCATGCACGCGGCGGATTACGACATGCGCCTGCTCTACAAGCATCACGCGTTCACGCCGGGCGCGATCTTCGACACGATGCTGGCGGCGCGGATGTTGGGCATGCGCGAGTTCGGGCTGGGCGCGCTGGTGGAAAAAATCCTCGGCATCAAGCTCGACAAAGGTCCGCAGAAAGCCGATTGGGCCCGCCGGCCGTTGACCGAGCGGATGGAAATCTACGCCCGCAACGATACGCATTATCTCAAGCAACTGGCGAATCATCTCACGCGCGACCTGACCGAGAAACACCGGCTCGACTGGCATACCGAGTGGTGCGCACGGCTGATTACGGAATGCGCGCGTCCGGCGGCGGAAGACTTTGACATGGTCTGGCGCATCAAGGGCGCGCATGTGCTGAATCGCGCCGGACTGGCCGCGTTGCGCGAACTCTGGCAATGGCGCGAGGACGAAGCCATCAAGGCGAACCGTCCGCCGTTCTTCATTCTCGCGCACGAAAAGATGGTGGCGTTTGCCGAAGCCGCCGCGCATCACCAGCCGATTGAACCCATCTTCCCGCGGCACCTTTCGCCGCGCCGGCGCGACGGGATTGCCAAGGCGATCAAGGCCGCGTTCCTGCGCCCGCCGGATACGTTCCCGCAAATCCTGCGCAACCGCACGCAGCGTCCGTCGGAAGCGGAACGCCGGCGCTATCACGATTTTGAAGAGCGTCGCGATGCGGCCGCGCACAGTCTGGGATTGGACCCGACGATCATCGCGAGCCGTTCCACGCTCGGCGACCTGGCGCGCGATTGGGACAAGCACGCGCCAGAGTTGATGAACTGGCAGCGGACGTTGTTGCAGAGGTGACTGCTGGACCGGAGTAAATTCCCACCGGCGCGAATTTCTTTAGCCGTTAGAACAGTTCGCAAAATGTCTGTGGGAAACGAATTCCCCTCACCCGGCCTTTGGCCACCCTCTCCCCATCCGATGGGGAGAGGGCCGGGGTGAGGGGCCTTTCGCCAACACCTTGTTTCCGACATTCTTTTCGCAGTACGCTCTAGGTCCCCGCCGCCTTTGCTGCGTGTTTTCGCAGCTTGAAGCGCCAGAGCAACAAAACCACGGTCACGCCCACGCATATCCAACCGAAGCGATCGCCCACCCGATTGTAAGTGGTGGTGCTGCGCGCTTGTGCTGAAGTGTAGGGAATCTCCCAAGTCGCAAAACCCACGCCGTATTCGCTGCCACTGGCGTCCCGGAACATTTCACGCATCCGCCCCGTGGCGTCGAACCAACAGGTGATGCCGTTGTTGCAGGCGCGGAGCAGAGGCACGCCATTCTCCACGGCGCGAAATGCCGAGCACGCCGCTTGTTGCCATTGCGCCGCCTTGTTGCCGAACCAACCGTCGTTGGTGAGATTCACGATCAAGTCCGTCTCGGCGTCCACGTGATCGCGCACGTGCTGCGGGAACATATCCTCAAAGCAGATCAACGGCGCGGTGCGGATGCGGGCTGGAGCGCCGATCTCCAGATCGGCTCGCTGCTGTGACCCTTCAGAAACTGGCCGATCTGGAGATCGGCGCTCCAGATCGAAGTGCCCGATGCGATCGCCCGAAGTGTAGCCGCTGGTGATGGGCGTGAACCATTTCACGAACGGCAGATAATCCACCAGCGGAATGTATTCGCCGAAGATGACGAGCTGGCGTTTGTGGTAGCTGCTGACGAACCGGCCTTCGGGATCGAGCAATAGCGCGGTGTTGAACACGTCATAGCTGGCATCACGCGTTGGCACGGCTTTGGGCAACACATCGTCGGCGTTGAACATCATCCAGGTCTGATGACTGCGGGCGAGGTTGGTCAGCACCGCAAATGTTTCATCGGTCAACTCCGGCAACGCCGCCTCCGGCCAGAGCAGCAGGTCGGTTTTATTTGTGAGCGCGGCTTCCGTGAGTGCGATGAGTCGGTTGAACCGGTTCGTGTTCTCCGCCCGGTCCCAGATCATCGTCTGCGGGACGGCGGGCTGAATGAAAGTGACGCGGAGCGAAGCATCTTCCGCCGGAGCGTTGCGGATGCGGGCGAGACCGACGTTGAAGGCCACCATGACGACGATGGTGGGCAGTGCAATTTCTCCCAGCCAGATGTAGCGCGTGGTGGGATTACGCAGCAGTGCGATCACGCTGGAATACAAAGCGAGAGCGGTCCACACGACGAGAAACGACAGGCCATAAACGCCGGTGACGGCGGCGATCTGGATGAGCGGGGTCAGTTGCCATTGCGACGCGCCGAGCGGTATCCACGGAAAACCGCCGAGCAACCGCGCGCGGATCATTTCCAACGCCACCCAGGCCGCCGCGCCGCCGAGCGACCAGAAGCAGCGGCGCAGCCAACTGCCGTGACCGATCTTGCCCGCCAGCAACCAGACCCAGAAAGCCGGATAAATCGCCATGAACGCCGAGAGCGCCACCCAGCCGAGAATCGGAAAGCCGGTGACGGGAATCTCCAGCAGCCAGGAAAGGGACACCAGCCAGAACACCAAGCCGCCGGTGTAGCCGAGTCGCCAGGCCGCGCCGCCGGTTTTGCCGTGCGCGCTGGCGAGCAACAACGCGGGGGCGATCCACGCCGCGCCCGCGAGATTGAAATTGGGGAACGCGAGCGCCAGCGCCAATCCCGCCAGCGCCGCGAGCGGGTGGCGATGATGCTTTTTGATGAACGCCAGAAATTGCAACCGCGCGAGCTTGGCGAATTGGACGCGAAAGGCAAGTCGCGGCAATCACTTGAAGCAATCGAAGGCTGCATTAGCGAAGAGTTTTTAACCACGGATGGACACAGATGGACACGGATGTGGGGAAAAGCTTGACGCTAATTTCGCGAATCAACACGAATGAGTCCGAAACAATTCTCTGTTCGCGCCAATTTGCGTCAAAGCCTGTTTATCCGTGTCCATCTGTGTTCATCCGTGGTTGATTGCGTTCCCGTCAAAGTGCTTTGGCCGGGTTTGGGCACTTTCCACTTTGAAGTTCCGGGCGCAAATCTCTAGCTTCTGCGCCGTGCAGAACGATTTGCCCAGCGTGACCATCATCATCCCGGCGCGCCCCGACGAGTCCGAAGTGACGGCGGTGGCGGCGGCGCGGGCGCTGGATTATCCCCCGGACAAATTGGAGCTTATCCTCGCGCGTGGCAAACAGCCGTCGGTCCAGCGCAATACCGCGTTGCGCGCGGCCAAGGGTGAATTGATCTATTTCCTCGATGACGATTCGCTGGCGCAGCCGGGCAACTTGCAGCGCGCGGTGGAACATTTCCGTAATCCGCAGGTGCAGATGGTTGGTGGGCCGAACTTGTGTCCGCCGGAAGCGCCGTTTCTCGAACAAGTGTTCGCGCTGGTGTTACGGAGTTGGATTGCCTTCAGTTCCAGCCGGGCGCGCTATGCGAAGGTCGGCGCGGTGCGGGCTTCGAGCGAGAAGGAACTCATTCTGTGCAACCTGCTGGGCCGTCGCGAAACGTTGCTGCAACATGGCGGCTTCAACGAGGCGCTTTATCCGAACGAGGAAAACGCGCTGATGGACAACATCCAGAAGGCGGGCGGGCAACTCCTCTACGATCCCGAGTTGTTCGTCTGGCGGCGACCCCGGCGGACGTTGAAACAGTTTACGCGCATGTTGCTGAACTATGGTCGCGGTCGCGCGGAGCAATTCCGCACCACGCCGACGTTGGGTTCGCTGCCGAACTTCGTGCCGCCGGCGTTCGTGGCGTACCTCATCGTGGCGATTCCGATGGCGTTCTGCTGGCCGTGGGTGCTCGCACCGCTCGCGCTCTATGCGCTGGCCATCTTGCTGCAAACGCTGACGCTCATTCCGCACGGTGGATTGGTTCGCAGCCTGTGCGCCGTGCCGTTCTTGGTGGAGACGCACATTTTTTACGGGCTGGGTTTTTGGTGTGGCTTGTTCACCAAGCTCAAGCCGCCCGGGGTGAAGTCCAACGCCGAAGTGAAATTGGAAATGCTGACGAAGTGAAGTTCAGCCGGATTTAGATAGTAGAATCAACCACGAAACACACCAAACACACGAAAACAGGGACGAAATCAAGCTGCCGACTGCTGGCCTGAACGTATCAACGGTGAACACTGACGCCATTGCTGATTAAGTCCGCTCCTTTTGTGTTTCTTTCGTGTCGTTCGTGTGTTTCGTGGTTCAAAAGAGTTTTTTGGTTCAGACCTTGCGCTGCCGGCTGGCTTCGTAGAGGAACACGGCGGCGGCGCTGGCGACATTGAGCGAATCCACGGTCGGCGGCATGGGGATGGCCACGGCTTCATCGCACGCGGCGAGCACGGCGGGGGAAATGCCGTTGCCTTCCGCGCCGAACACAATGCAGGCATCGGTTTTGAAACTGGCTTGGTGCAACAATCGCTTGTCTGTGTGCGGATGCGCGGCTACGCAGCGCATGCCGTGTTGTCGCAATTCTTGCAGCGAAGCTACGAGGTTTGATGTCTCGATAATCGGGAGTTGAAACACCGTGCCCATCGAGTTGCGGACGGCGCGCCGCAGATACGGGCTGGCGCTGGTCTCGCCGATGAGCAGAGCCTGCACGTCGAAGGCGAGACAGTTGCGCACCAGCACGCCGACGTTTTCCGCGCTGGTCAGGCCGTCCGCTGCCGCAAAGAGTCGTGGGGTTTGGGTTTTCGTCAGCAGCGAGGCGAGCGTTTCCGGCGGAGGAATTTTGGCGACGGCCATCACACCTTGAAACATCTCGAATCCGACCAGTTCCTCCAGCACGCGTTTGTCGGTGACGCAGAAGGTCAGGATGTCTTCGGCGCGGGCGCGGAGCGCGGGTTCGTATTCCGCGAGCCGATGCTCTGGAATAAGCACCGAGACGATTTCCAGCGAACTGGCGAGCAGACGATGGACGACCTTGTCGCCTTCAGCCACGAAGAAGCCGCGGTCGCGATGTTCGTGGGGGAGTTTGAGCGTGCGATAGGGCGCAAGTTCCGGCAGGTCGAGATCGGCGATGCGCTGGACGTGAAACATGGCTTGGGGATGCGCTGTGGAAACAATTCTAAAGTAGAGCGCCCCTCACCCCGGCCCTCTCCCCATCCGATGGGGAGAGGGTGGCCGCTAGGCCGGGTGAGGGGATTATGATCACGCCAAGCATTGAGAGCTGATTTACAGCGTCAGCGTCGGACTGGCGGTGTTCTGGCTGGTGACGTGCAGTTGCACATGCGCCGCGCCGAGCGTTTGGAGGCGCTGACTCATCACACGCTGGGCGAGTTCGGGCTTGTTGCAATCGTGACTGAGATGGCCGAGGTAAAGATGCTGCAAATCGCCAGACATGATTTCGGAAACGCAATCCGCCGCCGCCTCGTTGGAGAGATGGCCGTGCCGGCTGAGGATGCGTTGCTTCAAACTCCACGGGCGCTTCTGGCAATCCTGCAACATGCGCACGTCGTGGTTGGATTCGAGCACGAGCGCGTTGGTCTTGCGGATGCGTTCCAGCACGAGCTTGGTGACGTGGCCGAGGTCCGTGGCGAAACCGATGCTGCTGCCGTTGGTGCGCAGGACGAACCCGACCGGGTCTTGGGCATCGTGCGGGATGGAAAATGTTTCCACGCTGATGTCGCCGACCTCAAAGCCGCCACCGGCGACGAACAAGCGGAAATCGAGTTTCGCGCCTTCGGTGATGCGGACGATCTCGTCCATCGTGGCGCGGTTGCAATAGACCGGGAGGCGCGCTTTCTCGGCGATGGCCGCGAGGCCGGAGATGTGATCGCTGTGTTCGTGCGTGATGAGGATGGCGGTGAGATTTTCCGGCACACGCGCGAGGGCGGCGAGACGCTGGCGGATCTGGCGACCGCTGAAGCCCACGTCAATCAGCAGCCGCGTTTCGTCCGTTTCGACGTACGAAGCGTTGCCGTTGGAGCCGCTGCCGAGGATCGTGAGTTTCACTGCCACCCGGAGACGTTAAAACCCGTGATGGATTGCAGCAACGCAATTTTGCCGGGGAATTTTTAACCACGGATGAACACCGATGAACACGGATTTTGAGGAAAGGATTACGCTAATTCCGTTAATTGCCACGAATTTTCCCTGTCGCTGCCGAATTCGTGGTAATTCGCGTAATTCGCGGCAAAATTTTATCCGTGTTCATCGGTGTCCATCCGTGGTTGATTTGGTTTCCCTCGAAAAATCGCCTTTCAAAGCCGCGCCTGCGTTGCCTAATCTGCCGGATGGCATTGAAAATTAGAGTTGCCGTTCTGGGCACTGGATCGCTGGGCAAGGAGCACGCCCGCATTTATGCGCAATTGGGAACGCAGCGCGAGACCGACCTGGTCGCGATCTACGACACCAATAACGAGGTCGCCCGACACATCGCCTCGAAATATCGCACGCATGCGGCGGGTTCGATTGAAGAAGCCATTGAAGACGCCGAGGCGGTCAGCATCGTCACGCCGACCGTTACGCACTTCGAGCTGGCCAAAAAATGTCTGGAACAGGGCAAGCACGTGCTGCTCGAAAAGCCGATGACTGAAACTGCCGAGCAGGCAACGGAACTGGTCAAGCTGGCTCAGGAAAAGAATTGCGTGTTGCAGGTCGGGCACGTCGAGCGATTCAATCCGGTGTTCAACTACCTCGAATCCGTCGCCACCCAGCCGCGCTTCATCGAGACGCACCGGCTCTCACCGTATCCGGCACGGAGCACGGACATCGGTGTGGTGCTCGATCTGATGATCCACGATCTCGACGTGGTGCTGGCCTTCGTGAAATCCCCTGTGGTCAGCGTGGACGCAGTGGGTATTCCAGTGTTGAGCAAGTCGGAGGACATCGCGAATGCGCGACTCCGGTTTGCCAATGGTTGCGTGGCGAACCTGACCGTCAGCCGCATCAGCCCGGATCGGATGCGGAAGATCCGCGTGTTCAGCGGCCCGGACAACAAGTGTTACATCTCGCTCGATTACCGCGCGCAGGAAGGATTCATCTACCGCATCGCCCGCGATGGTGAGGAGGAAAGTTCGCTGCTCAAGAAGCTGCTGGCGTCGCGTGACTCGACCATCGTGAGCGAATTCGGCGGCCAACGCATCGTGCGCGAACCGGTGCCAATCGTGCGGGACGAACCGCTCAAGCTGGAGTTGGAACATTTCGTCGGTTGCGTGCGCGACAAACAGACCCCGCGCGTCAGTGGCGAATCGGCGAAGGTGGCGCTGGACCTGGCCTTCGAGATCACGCGGCAGGTGCAATTAAGCAAGTGAGACTCTGAAATCAAATCATGAGTGAATTCACCTTCGAGTCTTTTGAAAAAGAACTCAATCGCCTCGTCGAATCCTTTGGCAAACGCCTCGCTG
Organism: uncultured Bifidobacterium sp.; assembly: GCA_964594985.1. Classification (GTDB taxonomy): domain Bacteria; phylum Verrucomicrobiota; class Verrucomicrobiia; order Limisphaerales; family JADLHS01; genus JADLHS01. Next base: position 224,985 of record CAZQNQ010000001.1, on the reverse strand, counting down.
AACTCAAACAACCCGGTTACGCCGAAGCCCAGTTGCGCGATGATTTTCTAAATCCTTTCTTCCGCGCCCTTGGCTGGGACATGGAAAACCGCGCCGGCCTCATCCAGAAGGAACGTGAAGTCGAAATCGAAAGCGCCACGCAGATCGGTGGGGGACGCAAGCGCGCCGACTACTTGTTCCGCGCCGACAAGATGGGGCGTTTTGTTTGCGAAGCCAAGAAACCCGCGGAAGAACTCAGCGCTCGTTATGCCTATCAGGCCAAACGTTACGCCTACAACAAAGACCTGCCGCTCGCCCTCCTCACCGACTTTGAGGAGCTAAAAGTTTATATCGTCGGCAGCCGGCCCTATCTCGACGAACCGCACGTCGGGGAATGGAAGACCTGGCACTTCCGCCAATACCCGCTCGTCGCCCGCGAACTCTGGGATTTGCTCGCCCGGGATAAAGTCGCGGCCGGAAGCATTGATCAAGTCATCGCGTCGCTTCCCAAGAAACCCTCGGGCAAAAGTAAGGCGCGCCAGCAATGGCTCATCAAACCCGATCGCTCCCGCGCGCTGGATGTTGAATTTCTAAAATTCCTCGACGATGCCCGGCGCGAACTCGCCTCCGACCTCTACAAGAATAACGACCACGACGAACTGCTGGAGGGCAACCAGCTTACCGAAGCCTGCCAACGCATCATTGACCGGATTCTTTTCCTTCGCATCTGCGAAGACCGCGACATTGACACCGGCACGACCTTGCAAGCCATCGTCGAAACCTGGCGCAAGAACACGGGCAACGACGACCCCGGACGCCGCGCCCATCAGCAGCCGTTTGCTTCAATGCGCGAAGAACCACCCGCCGATTTTGGCAGCAGCGGCATCCGCGCGCCCAAGGATTCCCTTTGGCGGGCCGTCGTCCGGCACTTTCGCGCACTCGACCGTCGTCCACCCACCCACGTTCCCTTTTTTAACGGCAACCTCTTCAAACCGCACGATAGCGAAAAACTCATCCTTGGCGACGAATGGCTGGCCGGATTCATCGGCGAGTTGAGTGCCGACGAATCGGTGTATCTTTTCAGCGAAATTCCCGTGGAAATTCTCGGCAGCGTGTATGAACGCTTCCTCGGCAACGTCGTCCGCCCGCACGGCAAAGGCATCACCGTCGAACCCAAGCCCGAAGTCCGCAAAGCCGGCGGCGTCTATTACACCCCGCGCTACATCGTGGATTACATCGTCGAGCAGACTGCCGGCAAACTGCTGGATGAAATCGCCGGCGTTTCCCCTCACCCTGACCCTCTCCCTCGGGGAGAGGGAACAGCCGCGTCAACGCTTGGCAAATCGAAAGCGTCCGATTCCAATCCCGCGCGGGAAACGATTCCCCCTCTCCTGGGGGAGAGGGCCGGGGTGAGGGCGGGCGTCACACTAAAAGACTTCGAGAAACGCACCGCCGCTTTGCGCCTGCTCGATCCCGCCTGCGGCTCTGGTTCGTTCCTCATCCGCGCCTTTGAACGCGTGTGCGAGCATTGGCAGAAACGCCTGACCGCCAACCTCCGCGAAACCATGGACGCGGAAGGTAGGGCGGGCAGTCCCTTGCCCGCCGCCGAACGTGGTGAGACGCCCGCAACACCCGACGGCGCGCACGGAGTGACGCGCCCTACCAGCAACCGTGCCGCCCGCGCCGCGTGGCAGAAAAAACACCGCGCCCTCTGCTGGGTGGATGAAACCACCGGCGATGTTCACCTGACCGTGGAACTCAAACGCAAAATCCTCACGCAAAACATCTACGGCGTGGATTTGGACGCCGCCGCCGTGGAAGTCACCCAGCTCTCGCTCTATCTCAAGATGCTGGAGAACGAGAACCGCACCACGCTCCAGCGCCAGCGCGAACTGCTGGCCGACGAGACCGACATCGCCCTGCTGCCGCCTTTGCAGGACAACATCAAGTGCGGCAACTCTCTCATCGCCTCCGATTTCTCGATGATGCCCGAAGACCTCGTGCGCGTTCACGCCTTCGACTGGCCGGTGCAATTCGCGTCCATCATGAAAACCGGAGGTTTCGATGCCGTCATCGGCAATCCGCCTTATTTGGCCGGACGCGAATGGACTGAATCCCTTTGGGAACAACGACCTTATTTTCTGAGCAACTACAGTTGCATGACCGACCAATATGATTTGTATGCGCTGTTTATTCAGAAAGCGGTTTTGTTGACAAAGAAAGCTGGGTTGTGGGGGTTCATCACTCCCAACACTTGGCTCAACAACGAACACTACACAAACCTGCGCGAATGGTTGGTCAAGAAAACCGAGATTCGACAAATCGGAGATTATCGTGATGTCTCGGTCTTTGATGGGGCGACAGTTTTGCCAATCATCATCATCGCCTCGCCAAAAGATAAACCAGACGGGAACACAGTTTGCCGGATTGAGAAATTCTCAAGTCCCACCCAGTCAACTCAGCTAGAAACATCGGTCAGTGTCTGGCGACAATTTCCAGGACTCATTTTCAACGTATCCTTGTCGAGTCGCGAATTGCCAGTTCTCAAAAAGATAGAACTGAAAGCAAAACCGCTTGGTGAATCTTGCGATGCCCGCTTCGGCGTAAAAGTTTATCAGCGTGGGAAAGGGAAACCGCCGCAAAGCGGCAAAGAGGCGGAACAAAAACTTTACGAAGCCAACAGCAAACGTGGTCGAGACTATCACCTTTACCTTTGGGGTGAGCATGTAACTCGATGGCATATTTCTCACGGACAAACTTGGTTGAAGTATGGCCCGCACCTTGCAGAACCAAGAACAATTGAACTTTTTGAAGGGCCTCACGTCTTGGTTCGTAGAATTGTCGGCGAGCGGCTTGTTATTTGTCCGACGACAGAAACGCTCATCGCTGACCAGTTACTCCATACGGTTAAGCCAAGAACCTCGAACCTTGACCATCGCTTCCTCGCTGCTGTTCTCGGCAGTTCATCCGTAGCTTACTATTTTCGCAAGCGTTTCAATCGCACGGAAAAAACATTTCCTGAAATTCGAGTAGCAGAACTTTCTGCCCTTCCAATTCCTGTGCTTGATTTGAAAAAGCCCGCCGACAAAGCGCGACATGACAAGCTGGTGGTGCTGGTGGACAAAATGTTGGGGTTGACGCCCAAGCTGCGCGCGGCCACGGCGGAGTCGGAAAAGGCCGTGCTGCAAAACGCCGTCACCGCCACCGACCAGCAAATAGATCAACTCGTCTATGAACTCTATGGCCTCACCCAGGAAGAAATCGCCCTCGTCGAAGGCGCGGCGTAAAGCTCCGGAGCGCGGCTGTGTGCGCCGCACCAGCCGCAGCACGCCACTACCCCGAAGCACTTCGGGTTTGTCGGCGCGCTCCCGTCGAATCGCACCCGCTGCGGCGGGTCGTTCCGACCCAGCCGCTCTCCGTAAAGCATCCCGCGCGTGGTTGCACACGGAACTTCCCACCCAACTGGAACGCGATACGTCCCTCACCCCCGAATGGATCGCCGAAAGCGTGGTGCAGGAAGTGGAAGGTTTTCTCAACGCTTCCGTGCCTGTGGATTTCCCCGCCCGCCTCGCCGCCAAGGCGTATTACTGTTACGACCACAACAAACATTTCCACAAAGGGTTGAACCGCGCCGGCAATGGCGGACGGGCGACGCTCTTCATGTTCATGCGCCACTGGACGGCAGCGTGGCTCAAGCGCGAGAAGGCTGCGCTCTACAAGAAGCTTCCTTATTCATTCGGCAATGGCCAACGATTGCTTATTTCCATCAAGTGAAACCTCTCACCGTCATGCTCATCGCGGGCGACCCGAGCGGCGACATGCTCGCGGCGGAACTCGTGTCGGCGTTGCGTGAGAAGGTTCAGGCGCAGACCACCCATGACTCGGCAGATGTGCAGCCGCTGCAGACGGCGCTCGCGCCGCGGTTCTTTGGCGCAGGTGGACCGAAAATGGCGGCGGCGGGCGTGGAGCAGGTGTTTGACCTGACGCAGCATTCGGTCATCGGCTTCGCGGAGGTGCTGAAGAATCTCGGCAAGTTCAAGCGGCTGTTCAAACAGTTGCTGCAAGTCGCCATCGAACGGCAACCGGACGTGATCATTGGCGTGGATTACGGCGGGTTCAATCTGCGCTTCGCCAAGGCCATCCGGGCGCACGCGCGGGCGCATCGCAATCTGTTCAACAACTGGAATCCCAAGATCGTGCAATTCGTGTCGCCGCAGGTGTGGGCGTCGCGGGCGAGCCGGGCTTACGTGCTGGCGGAGAATCATGATCTGTTGCTGAGCATCTTTCCGTTCGAGAAAGCGTGGTATGCGCGGCGCGTGCCCAAGTTGCGCGTGGAGTTTGTCGGACACCCCATGGTGGGGAGAGCGGTGAAATCCGAAATCCGAAATCCGAAATCCGAAATCCCCCAGGTGGTGTTGTTGCCGGGAAGCCGGACGGATGAGGTGCGACGGCATTGGCCGGTGGTGACGGGGGCGTTTGGGTTGTTACGCCGCGACTTGCCGGGGCTCACGGGCAAAATAATTTTACCCACCCAGCAGTTGGCCGACACGATGAAGGTTGCAGAGTTGCCGGCGGGATTGGAAATCCAAGTCGGTGGATTATCTGACACGCTCGCCAAGGCTGATCTCGCCATTACGAAGTCGGGCACGGTGACGATGGAGTGTGCGTTGCATGGCGTGCCGGCGGTGGTGTTCTACAAAACGTCGTGGCCGACCTACTTCATCGGCAAGCAGATCATCACGGTGAAATATCTCGCGATGCCGAACTTAATTGCGGATGAAGCGATCTATCCCGAGTTCGTGCAGCAGACGGCGACGCCGGAAAACATCGCGGCGGCGGGGTTGGAGTTGTTGCGGGATGAGAAACGCCGCGCGGCAGTGCAGGGGAAGCTGGCGCGGGTGATTGAATCGCTCGGCAGTCCGGGCGCACCGGAACGCGCGGCGGAGGCCATCTTGAGTTTGTTGTGAACCACGAAATACACGAACCACACGAAAATAAAACGGAACTATCCGGCTTTCGTGTGTTTAGTGTATTTCGTGGTTAATCCTGTCCCATCATGAAAGACCTGACGAGCGCGACGTGGATCAAGGTGAAGGGAATTCTCTTCCTGTTGCTCGGCCTCGCGGCGGCGACGCTGTTGATTCTGGAAAGCCCGAGTTGGAAAGTCGTCGGGCTGCTTGCGTTGGCGATCTGGTGTTTCTGCCGGTTCTACTACTTCGCCTTCTATGTCATCGAGAAATACGTTGACCCCGCCTACAAGTTTTCCGGGTTGTGGTCGTTTGCAAGGTATCTGGTTCAGTCGCGAAACCGAGCCGTGATACCTCACGCTAAGGACGCGAAGGCCGCAAAGCGGGATTGATTTGTGCGCGGGACGGACTGGCGGCATCACATGTTGGGGAGAGAGCATGTTCCTTGGCGACCTTTGCGTTCTTGGCGTGAGGCACAGCCATTGGTTTTCGAGGTGAAGCTAACATTTCCCAAATATGTCGGGCAAAAACCTTGTGCCGCGGCATTGGCTTTGCTCAGAATCACCCCAGATGCGCCCGTCATCACAATGGAAACTTGGTTCGCTCCGACCGGTCCTGGCCGGTTTGCTGGCGGCTTTGTTCATTGGGATGACGCTGATTGGCGCGAGTGAACGCCTGCATTTGCAGCTTCATGCGGAGGACGAAGGTCACGGCCATCATGCCCCTTGCGCCGTCTGCGCGATTGTCAAAGGGCAGGTGGATGCGCCCACTGTCACCGTGTCAGAAGTTTTTGCTTCGCTGTCCGTGGCTTGGACACTTCCTTCCGTTCAAACCATCGTTCCCGCCGCGATTGATCTCTCGGTCGCGCCGAGTCGTGGCCCGCCCGCTTCCGTTTCTTCCCAGTCGTAATTCGTCTTAGGTCCGGCCCGTGTGGGCAGGATTTAATTTAACCCGTTTGGTAAATCCCGTGGCGGAATCGTGTCGAGTTCGTCGGGAATCTTTGGAAGAAACTTTTTATGAAGCAGAACTTTTTGAGATGGAGCGGTGTCTGGATCGCGTCGGTTCTGGCGGTGAGTGCCGTCAGCGCACAGGAAACGAGTGAGAGCGAGCAGTTGCGGAAGGAACTCCGCGAGATGCGGGAGCGGATGCAGGCGCTCGAACAAAAACTCGGGAGTGGTGAACCAACACCCGCGCCGACCGCGCCGGTGGTTGCGCCTGAAACTGCCCCCGCATCCACCGTCACTCCGGCTGCGGCGGATAAGTCGTGGTCGCTCGCCAATCCGATCCGCGCGAGTAAGGGCGGGACATACATGGACATCGGCATGGTGGCGACGTTTGCCGCCGGCGGCTCAACGGCGAGCGACATCGAGGGCGGCACGCAGCTTGGCGGGCACGATCCGAATCAACGCGGCTTCACGGTGCAGGGTGCGGAGTTGAATCTGCAGGGCGCGGTGGATACTTATTTCCGGGGGAACGCGAACATCCTGTTCTCGATTGATGCCGAAGGCGAATCGTTTGTCGAGTTGGAGGAGGCCTGGCTGGAAACCGTTTCACTGCCGGGAAATTTCCAGATTCGCGCCGGGCAGTATCTCTCGGAGTTTGGCCGCATCAATACGAAGCATCCGCATTCGTGGGGCTTTGTGGATGCGCCGCTGGTGAGCGCGCGGTTTCTCGGGCCGGACGGCTTGCGCAATCCGGGCGCGCGAATCAGTTGGCTTGCGCCGACGCCGTTTTATTCCGAGTTGATGCTGGGGATTCAAGACAGCCACGGCGAAACCGCCAGCAGCTTCCGCAGTTCCGGCCACAGTCACAGCGGTGAAGCAGCGGAAGGTTTGCCCTTCGGCTATCGTCATCCCGACAATGATCGGGGCGTGCGGCACGTCACCGATCTGTTGTTCACGCCGCGCTATGCGATGTCGTTTGACCTGACCGATTCGCAGACGCTCGTGCTGGGGGCTTCCGGCGCGTTCGGGCCGAACTCCAGCGGGAGCAGTGGCGACACCATGACGCAGATTTACGGCGTGGATTTGTATTGGAAATGGAAACCCGACAACGCGCACGGTGGATTTCCGTTCGTGAGTTTCCAGACCGAGGCGATGGTGCAACGCTATGAACTTGGCGCGTTTGATTGGGACGAGGACGGCAATCTCGGCGACGGCGACGGCAACGGCTTCGTGGATGAAGGCGTGGTGACGGATGCCACCGGTCTGACGCCTGCGGTGTTGAATCCCGAGACCGTGACCGACTACGGGTTTTACTCGGAGCTGCTCTACGGTTTCAGCAAAGGCTGGGTCGCGGGATTGCGCTACGATTACGTGACCGGTCAGACGGCGGCGTACGAGCGCTCGGGTCTGCTGCTGGCGGATAATGCCGGCGGCGGCACGCTGCTGGGACGCGATCCGTCGCGCGATCAGCGGTGGCGGGTTTCGCCCAACCTGACCTGGTATCCGAGCGAGTTCTCGAAGGTGCGGTTGCAATACAACTACGATGACCGCCGTGGGATCGGCGACGACCACTCGGTGTGGTTGCAGTTTGAATTTCTGCTGGGCGCGCACGCGGCGCACAAGTTTTAACCGCAGATTCACACAGATTATGAAACCGAACTTTTTAGCCGGTCGGAATCAACGCAAAGACGCAGAGAGCGCGGAGCGCCGCGGAGTTTCTTTTCCGTTTTCTCGGCGAGCCGCTGCGTTCTCCGCGCCTCTGCGTTTATTGGGTTGTGCGCTACTGTTCGCAACCACCGCCCACGCCAGGTTGAACGTCGTGGCGACGACGCCGGACCTCGCCGCCATTGCGAAGGAGATCGGCGGCGACAGGATCGAACTCACCACGATGGCGCGGCCCACAGAGGACCCGCATTTCGTGGACCCGAAGCCGAGCTTCATCGTGAAGCTCAACAAGGCCGATGTGTTGATCCACGGCGGCGCGGAATTGGAAGTGGGTTGGTTGCCCAAGCTGGTCGAGCAGGCGCGCAACGCCAGGATCATCGGCGCAGCCAAGGGCGAGGTGCGGTGTTGCGAAGGCGTGCAGATGCGCGAAGTGCCCGAGAAACTGGATCGTTCGGCCGGCGACATCCATGCGGCGGGCAATCCGCACTTCCTCGTGGACCCGGAGAACGCCAAGATCGTCGCGCATCACATCGCGGATGCGTTTGCGAGTCTCGACGCGGCGAATCGCGAGTTCTACGCGGCGAATGCCAAGCGTTTCATGGCCGCGCTGGATGCGAAGCTGGCGGAATGGCAAGCCAAGCTCGCGCCATTCAAAGGCGAACACCTCGTCGCGTATCACAACTCGTGGCTCTACTTCGCGGAGCGGTTCGGATTGAAGATTGAAATTTTCCTTGAACCCAAGCCCGGCATCCCGCCGTCACCCGCACATCTGGCGACGGTGATGGCGAAGATGAAGGGGCAGAATGCGCGCGTGGTGATCGTGGATCCGTATCTGAACCGCAAGACGGCGGAAACGGTGGCGCGGAGCACAGGCGCAAAGGTGGTGGCCGTGACGCAATTCCCCGGCGGCGTGAAAGGGACGGAAGGCGGCTACATCGCGCTGATGGATTACCTCGTGAACTCGCTGGCAACGGCGTTGGGGGAGAAGAAGTGATGAACGCTCGCCCTCACCTTGACCCTCTCCCCCAGGGAGAGGGGACAGCGATTCTCATTTCTTGGAAGTTCGTGAGCGCTTCACGTGAATCCGGTCGTGGGTTTGCGATGGAGGCGGCGAATGTTTTTCCCTCTCCTTGGGGAGAGGGCCGGGGTGAGGGAGATCGTTACAACTCAATTCAATCTTATGGAAACCATTGATACCCCAACCTGGTCGCAAGTGATGGCGGTGATGAAATGGCCGCTCGTCGCGTGTTTGTTATTACCGGGCATTCTGGTTTATTACGGCCTGCACATCATCAAACGCGAAGTCATCTTCGTGGACCTCGCGCTGGCGCAGGTCGCCACGCTCGGGACGTGCGTCTGTCTGTGGCTCGGTCACGAGGCGGAGGACATCCACAACTTCTTTTACTCGCTCGGCTTCACGCTGGCGGGGGCGTTGTTGTTCACCTTCACGCGGCCCAGCAAGAAGGCGCGTGTGCCGCAGGAGGCGTTGATCGGCATCATCTACGTGGTCGCGGCGGCGGCGGGGATTTTATTGTTGAGCAAAAGCCCGCACGGCAAAGAGGAATTGCAGCGCACGCTCGTCGGCGATCTGCTGACCGTGACGCCGGCGCAAATCTGGAAAACCGCCGCGCTCTACGCGGTGATTGGGCTGGTGCATTTCATCTTCCGCAAACAATTCATCAAGCTGTCGTTCGACCACGCGCATGCCGAGCAGGGTGGTCTGAAGGTGAAGCTCTGGGACTTTTTGTTCTACGCGCTGTTCGGTTTGATCGTGACCAGTTTTGTGCAGGTCGGCGGGGTGTTGATGGTGTTTTCGTATCTCATCGTGCCGGCGGCGAGCGCGGCGTTTCTGGTGAAGTCGTTGCCCATGCAATTGCTCGTCGGCTGGATCGTGGCCACGCTGGGCAGCGTCGGCGGATTGTATTGGTCGTTTCACAAGGACCTGCCGACGGGCGCGGCGATCGTGTGCGCGCTGGGAATCGCGCTGCTGCTCGCCGGAATGGTTTCAAAATTCCGCCGGGCGTGACGGAGCGCCGATCTCCAGATCGGCTCGTTGCCAAAACGCGGTTCGAGCCGATCTGGTGATCGGCGCTCCGATGCGTGCGAATCAATTCGCGGCCACGGTGATCGGGCCGTGGTTGTCGCAATGGTCGCCGTGCGGAATGGCGGCGTGACCGCAGTTCGCCGCGTGGACGTGACCGGCGGGAACTTCGTTCGCGCCGTGACCGGGAGTGCATGGCGCGGGATTGGCGGCGCTGATGGCGATGACATGTTCATCCACATGCGTGCCGTGGGGGTGATGCAGATGACTGCCGTCAAGATAATCGGTGTGACCGTCGTGTTGGACGGCGAGGTGGCCGCAGCCCGGGCCATGCTGATGCTGGTGGGCCTGGGCGTGTTTGGAGTGCGTGGCGCAACCGCCGGCGACGAGCGCGAGCGGGACGAGCAGAAGCAGGATTTTTTTCATGGTTTGTTTGGATTGAACGAAACGATGCCGGCAGCAAACAAAGTCCGGGGCGGGCAAACAAGCCGGGGATTTGCAAGCGACTTGCAAATATCACCATTGCCGCCGCGCACGGATTTTGCTGAACTGAAACTGCGTAAATGAATCGGTTGCGACATTTAAGAATCTGGGCCGCAGACCGCCGTCGCTGGATGGCGGCGACGCTGCTCGGTGTCTTTCTCAGTGTCTTTGCGCTGACTCTCAGCGAGGCATTGCACCGGGCGTTGCACAACGAAGCTTGCGAGCCGGGGCATCAATGCGCGGTCACCATGCTCCAGAGCGGCCAGGTGGAAACGCCGGTCGTGACGATCGAACCGGTGGTGGCCTACGTCACCGTTATCCTCGCAGCGCAGCCTCAAGTTGATTTTGTTCCGTCGGTTGACTTCTCGCTTCCCCCCAGTTGCGGTCCGCCCGCGCTGCTTTCCTGATTCTCTCGGCCTTTGTTGCTACTGACGCCTGAAGTGTATTCAGCGCCGGCGCAGCAAGGGTGGTGGTTCTCCAATTAAATCCGGCTCGCTGTCAGTCCGTTTCCGCCTGGGCGCGGGAGAAACGCAGCATTCCATCTTATGAAATTGAATCGGTCGTTGAACCGCTGGCGCGCGTTCACGTTGATCGAATTGCTGGTCGTGATCGCGATCATTGCAATTCTGGCGGCCCTGCTGTTGCCCGCTTTGGCGCGGGCCAAGGGCAAGGCCAAATCCATCTCGTGCGTCTCGAACCTGCGCCAGATCGGGCTCGGGATGAACCTGTACGCCGAGGACAACAACGGTTATCTGCCGGGCACGGCGCACACCAGTATCAGCAACAGCTGGGTTTTCAGCCTCGCGAGCTATGTCGGTGAGGTGGACAAGATCCGCATCTGTCCTGGCGACGCGAAAGGCGACCAACGGCTGCTCAATCGCGGCACGAGCTATCTGCTGAACGAATACACGTCCGTCCCGGCACTCGATCCGTTCGGCGACCCGATTCCCACCGAGTCCGTCTGGAACAAGCTCGGTTCCATCAAGCGTCCGAGCGATACGTTTCTCATCTTCGAGGTCTCCGATCGCGCGGGCACGGGCACGGGACAGGACCACACACATTCCCGCAACTGGCTGAACAACGGCTGGAACAGCGTGCTCGACGACATTCAACCCGACCGCCACGGCGAATCAGCGAATTATCTGTTCGCCGACTGGCACGTCGCGGCCTTCCGTTCCGACAAACTCAAAGCGCGGATTGACGCGGGCGAAAACTTCGCCAAGCCGCCGCAGTAAATAAAACCAAACAAAATAATTTCGCGGCGTGCAAGCGCCGTGATTCACACCAGAAACCCAGTAGTAACAAACGAAACATGAAAAACAAAAACACTCAGAAATTCGGTCGCATCCGTCAGCTCGGGCTGGCGGCGCTGCTGACCACGGGCCTGGCGGCGCAGGCACAAACCCCGCTCTACACCGGTCACACCGATATTGGCGTGGCTTATGACGAAACCGCCAACGAATGGGAACTGCACGTCCACGACGAGGAAAACGATGCCGAGTATTTCCCGGCCACGGATGCGCTGCTGTTCGTGAAATCCACCGCACACACCACCGTTCCCGCCGGGGCGCAGTGGAGTTTCCTGGGCAGCGCGGGCAGCAGCACCTGGATCTTGCCGAACACGGAGAATCCGGACCTGCTGTTCCTCGGCATCGGCGCCGAGGAAATCGAGCCCGGCATCTTCAGCGGGAACAGTTTCTCCCTCACGCTGAAGAATGTATCCGGTCCGGGCCAGTTCGCGTTGTACGACCTGGACCCCTTTAACGATCCCAGCGTGCTCTGGAATTCAACGGATGGCTTCGGTGATGTCCTGAGCGTTCCCACGGGCGGGCACAGTCACTTTAGCTGGGCCTTCAGTGCACCGGGCGATTACATCGTGACGCTCGAAGCCGCCGGTGTGAGCACGCTGCATGGTGCCACCAGCAGCGGCGATGTGAATTATTTCTTCCGCGTCGAAGCCGTACCCGAGCCGGCGACGGGAGCTTTGGCCGGCGTGGGTGCGCTGGCGTTGTGGTTGGGGCGGCGCAATCAGCGCGGCTGAGGGCGGTGGGGTGGGCGCGGTCGTCGTCCGTTCTTTCCGGCGGCCGCGCTTCTACCTCAACGATCAAATTATGAAACGACTCTTTCTGGTAACCCTCGGCTTCGTCGTCATCGGCACAGTGCCAGCGCAGGTCACCAACCTGATGACGCAACACATGGACTTCCGCCTGCAATACGCCGCTGAAGCCAGTGGCAGCAACCGGCTGGGAATTATTCTTGGCTACGACCCAGGCCAGCGCGCGACCAACGATCAGGTTTACATCGTTGGCACCACCAACGCCAGGGTGAGCACCCCCTCGAATCCGAACTACGCTTTCCTGGGGACGGCGGGGACGCCGACATGGATTCTGCCGCAGTCGCAAAACACGGCGCTGCCATACCTTGGGCTTTCGGCGGAGGACATTCCCGATGGCGTGTTCACCGACCCGATGCAATTGCAGGTGGTGTCGGTCGAAGGTCCCGGAAATTTCTTCGTCTGGTCCGTGAGCGGTGCCGGGCAGCCGCCGACGGTGAAAATGATCGTCACCAACGGGGTGGTTGCGCCCGGCTACGATCACGCCGCCGTGTTCATCGGCAGTCACGAACACGACAACTGGGCGTTCAGTACGAACGGACTTTATCGCGTCACGTTCCGGGCGAACGGGCAGTTTCTCGGTGAGACAACCAACACACTGGGCCGCGACGTGGCGTGGTCGTTTCAAATCCTGCCGTTGCGGCCGTGGGAGAATTGGATTTCCACCAACTGGCTGCCCGCTACTGCAAACGTTACGAATGGTCCATCTGCCGATCCTGATGGTGATGGTGTTCCGAACGCACTCGAATACGCGCTGGGCTTGAATCCTAACGTGGCTTCCACCAGCGGGCTGCCTCGGTTTTCGCTGGGGACCGATGCTGGAGAAACTTACGGCGCACTCACATTTACTCGCGTCAAGGCGGCGACGGATATTGAGTATCTGCCCTCCGTGCGCAGTGATTTGAGCAGCGGCGCGTGGACGACTTTGACCGAAGTCGTGAGCGTCGTGGATCACGGCGAGACGGAGACTGTGACGATGCGCGACTCCGTTCCGCACGCAACGAGCACGGCACGGTTCTTCCAGTTTCGCGTCCGGTTGAATTATCCATGAAGACGCCGGACGAAAGACTGGCTTGGGCGCTGGAAGCGTGTCGGCGTTTGCGGATGCGCCTGACGCCGGGGCGCGAGAAGATTCTCGCGTTTCTGGCGACGCGGCGCGTGCCGGTGAGCCTCAACGCACTCATGCAGGCCGAGGAAATGCGCGGCGTGTGCGATGCGACGACGGCGTATCGCACGCTGATGTTATTGCGCGAGGTCGAAGTGCTGCGACAGGTGGGCTTGCCGGACAAGGTCAGTTTCTTCGTGCTCAACGTGCCGGGGGAGAATAACCACTTCCTCATCTGCCGCCAGTGCGGCACGATCACAGAGCTTCCCGCCGAGTCGCATTGCGAACACATGGAGCACGACGTCGCCGCCACGCATGGTTACGCGCAACTTTATCACGAGCTGCAATTCTTCGGCCTCTGCCCGGCCTGCCAGCAGCAACCGGCGCGCGTGATCTCAGCCAAGCTGCCGGTGATCGCTTGCAAGCACGGCACGCACAAGCTGGTGGGGCGGTCGTCGGGAAGTGATGTCGCGGCAGCAAGGCGTGGTTGAGTTGCGGGCTGGAAACGGCCATGGATGAAAGCTGAAACGTATGGTGCGACAATTTTGGTCCCGGTTCAGAATGTGGGTCATGGATTGGATGTTTTTCCGCCGGATGCAACGGAGACTGGGGTTCGCCACGGGCAACGTGGTTTCCGTTTACCGGCTCACGGGCGAGGAAATCAGCGCCGCGCCCGGGACGCCTTGAATCGGTTTACGTCGAACGCTTCAACGGCAGGACGAGCACCTTGTCCACGCGATGCCGGTCCATATCGAGCACCTCGAAGAGATAGCCCTGCGCCTCGAACGTCTCGCCCTCCTTGGGAACATGGCCGAGCGATTTCACGACGAAGCCCGCCAGCGTCTGGTATTCGCTGGAAGCCGCGCCGCCAAATTTGAAACCCGGCAACGCCCGCTCGACGGCTTCCAGATCAATCATCGCATCAATCAACCACGAGCCGTCCTCGCGTTTCTTGGCTTCCGGTTTCGCGCGTTCGCCCTGCGATGGAAATTCACCCACCACCGCCTCCATCACGTCGTTCAACGTGACCAGGCCGACGATGCCGCCGAACTCGTCGGCGGCGAGCGCGATGTGTTTGCCGGTTTGCTTGAATGTCTCGACCAGTTGCAGCACCGTCTGCGATTCCGGCACGATGAGCGGCGCAACCATCAGATCCTTGAGCTTCACGCTCACGCCTGCGGCAAGGTTGGCGTAAATGGCCTTCACCGACACTGTGCCGACGGTGTGATCGCGATTGCCCTGATACACCGGAAAATGCGAGTGATTGCTGACCACGATCTTGTGCCAGACCTGATCGTGCGGATCGTCCTGGTTCAACCAGATGACCTTTGGGCGCGGCGTCATGATTTCGCGCACGGGCAGTTGATCCAGTTCCAATGCGCTGTGAACGATCTGGCTTTCGACTTTGTTGAACGCGCCGGCGCGCACGCCTTCCTGCATCATCACGCGGACTTCCTCCTCGGAAACCGCCGCTTCCTTTTCCGGCTTGAATCCCAGTACGCGCAACAACGCCTCGGTGGAGACGCTCAGGAAACTCACCACCGGCCCGGCGAACTTCGAGAGCCAGTTCATCGGGCGCGCGACCAGCATGGCGATGCCTTCGGGATTGCTCAAACCGAACCGCTTCGGCACAAGCTCCCCGATCACGAGCGAGAAGTAGGTGATGACCGCGACCACCAGGCCGAAGGCGATCTTGTCCGCGTACGGCGCCAGGAACGCGATCTGCGCAATCGGCCCGGTCAGCTTCGCGGCCAGTGTCGCGCCGCCGAACGCGCCGGCAAAGATGCCGACGAGCGTGATGCCGATTTGTACCGTGGAGAGAAAGCGGTTCGGTGCCTCGGCCAGTTCCAGCGCGACCCGGGCCCGGCCGTTGCCTTGGTCGGCGAGGCGGCGCAACCGGCCCTTCTTGGAAGAAACGACGGCGATCTCCGCCATCGCGAACACTCCGTTCGCGATCAGCAGCAGGAAGATGATGGCGATCTCCAAGGCAACTTGACTCATGGGCAGATTCTACGAGTGGCGTTCCGGCAGTGAAAGTTTTCTGCGTTGCTAACGGGGTTCAGTCGTGGCAGGTGCACGCGTACTCGACGCGCTTGCATTCGCCGCAGGTATGCAGATCCAGTTTGAAACGGAAATTCTGCGGTTTGGCATCGGCGGTTTGTTTGAACTGCACCACGAGGTTATAGCCTTCGCCGTCGGGTAATTTTGTCTTGCTCACGAGCGCATCGCCTTTCTTCTCGAACTCGATCGTCGTTTTTTGGTCCTTCGCGGTGGCGATGACGGTGACAACCTGCGTGGTGGCGGCGACGGGTTTCAGTTCCGCGTTGTAGAAGTTGATGGTGATGCTGCGGTCTTTCTCGAAGACGAACTCGGCGTGCGGGGTGGTTTTGTCCAGGATGCGTCCGCCTTTCGGTCCGGCCAGATGTACGTGTTTATCGGAGGCGGTGGCGGTGAACAAGCTGACGCACAAGGCGGCGATGGTGAGGAGGCGGGTTTTTGCTTTCATGCGGTGATTTCTTCTTTGGTTGTTGTCGTTGGCTTTCGTTTGGATTCGATCCACTCGTAGAGGGTCGGGAGCAGAACGAGCGTGAGGAAAGTGGAACTCAGGATGCCACCGATGACGACGGTGGCGAGCGGGCGTTGGACTTCCGCGCCGGCCCCGCTGGCGCTGGCCATCGGCACGAAGCCGAGCGAGGCTACGAGCGCGGTCATGAGTTTGGGGCGCAACCGCAGCAGCGACCCGTCCCAAACAGCGGTGCGCACGTCGGCGCCGCGTTCGCGCAACTGATTAAAGAACGTGATGATCATGAGTCCGTTGAGGACGGCGATGCCGCTGAGCGCGATGAAACCGACACCCGCCGAAATGCTGAAGGGCAGGTCGCGCAGCCACAGCGCGAATACGCCGCCGGTCACCGCGAGCGGGACTGCCAGGAACACCAGCAAGGACTGGCGCAGGCTTTGCAACGAGAGAAAGATGAGGATGAAAATCAGCGCGAGCGCGATGGGCACGACGATGGCGAGCCGTCGTTTTGCCTCCAACAGGTTCTTGAACTGCCCGCCGAACTCGATGTGGTAGCCCTCCGGCAATTTGATCTGCGCGGCGATCTTTTGTTGCGCTTCGAGGACGAAGCTTTCCACATCGCGCCCGCGCAGGTTCACCATGATGGCGGCGCGGCGCTGGCTGTATTCGCGCGCGATGGCGGCAACTTGTTCCACCACGCGGAAGTCGGCGACCTGGCCGAGCGTGAGCAAGCCGCCATCGTCCACGCGCACCGGCAGACGTTTGAGGTCGTCAATCCGCTCACGCAACTCCTCATCCAAACGCACGACGATGTCGAAGCGGCGGTTGCCTTCGATGAGCTTGCCGACTTCCTGGCCGGCGAGCGCGGTGTGAACCACCTCATTGAGTTCGGCGGCGTGGATGTTGTAACGGCTCATCGCCTCGCGCTTGGGAACGATTTCGAGCAACGGCGATTTGCCGAGCGCATCAAACTCCACATCGGACGCGCCGCGCACGCTTGCGAGAATGGCGCGCGCTTCGTTGGCGATCTTTTCAATCACTGCAAAATCTTCCCCGAAAACTTTCACGGCGATGTCGGTGCGCGTGCCTTCGAGGATTTCGTTGAAGCGCATCTCGATGGGCTGGCTGAACAGATGACCTTCGCCGGGGATGTGCTTGCCGAGTTCCTCAGTCATCAAACTGGCGAGCGCCTCCTTGCTGATGGGTTGGCCGTCCACCTTGCGCCACATCTCCAGCGGCGTGAACATGATGTAAGTATCCGCGACGTTCACGCCCATCGGATCGCTGGCGATCTCCGCCGTGCCGAGGCGGCTGAAGGTGTAGGCCACTTCGGGGAATTTTTCCAGGAGTACTTTCTCGCCGCGTTTTTGCATGTCAATGCTCGCGTCAATGCCGATGCTCGTCGTGCGAATCATGTGCGTGGCGAATGAACCTTCATCAAGTTGCGGGACGAATTCCGCGCCAAGCCGGTTGAACACGATGACCGCCAGAATGAACAGCGCCACCGCCGCGCCGGTCACGATCCAGCGGAAGGTCAGCGCGAATCGCAGCACCGGCGTGTAAAGCTGCTTGGCCCAGTTCACGAGGAAGCTGTCCTTTTCCTTGATGGGGCCGCCGAGCAGATACGAGCAGAGTGCGGGCATGAGCGTGAGCGCCAGCACCAGCGAACCGACGAGCGCGAAGATGACGGTGATGGCCATCGGCTTGAACATTTTCCCTTCGATGCCGGTCAGCGCGAGGATCGGGATGTAAACGACCGTGATGATGCACACGCCAAAGAACATCGGGCTGGCAACTTCCTTGGCGGACACGAGAACTTCTTGCGCGCGTTCCAGAGCGGTCAGACGCCGCCCGAGCTTGTGTTGTTTCTCCGCGAGGTGGCGGATGATGTTTTCCACCATCACCACCGCGCCATCCACGATGAGGCCGAAATCAATCGCTCCGAGGCTCATGAGATTGCCGGAGACGCGGCCTTGCACCATGCCGGTCATCGCGAAGAGCAACGACAGCGGAATCGCCAGCGCCACAATGAATGCCGCGCGCCAGTTGCCGAGCATGACGAGCAGCACCACCACGACCAGGATCGCGCCTTCGAACAAACTGGTTTCGACCGTGCGAATGGTGCGGTCCACCAACACGGTGCGGTCATAGGTCGGGATGATTTGCACACCGGCGGGGAGCTTGGTCTGGATTTCCTTGAGCTTCGCGTCCACGCGTTTGGCGACGATCCGGCTGTTCTCGCCGGCCAACATCAGCGCCGACCCCAGCACGGCTTCCTCGCCGTTGTAAGTGGCCGCGCCGGTGCGGACGGCTTTGCCGATGCCGACGTCGGCGACATCTTTCACGCGCAACGGCGTGGCGCGCGAACCGAACTTGAGCGGCAACCGCTCGATCTCCTCCACCGTCTGAACGCGGCCCGCCGCGCGCACGGCGACTTGTTCGCCGCCGATTTGAATCACGCCGCCGCCGGCGTTCTCCACATTGTGACCGATGGCTTGAGCGATTTCGCTGAACGACATGCCGACGCTCTTGAGCTTGTCGGGGTTGGGATGGATGACGATCTGCTTTTCGTAACCGCCGATGGTGTTGACCTCGGCGAGACCGGGCGTGGAACGCAGGCGCGGTTCGATGAGGTAATCGTGCAGGAGCTTGAGTTCCATCAACTGCGCCTCGCGCGTCGCGGGTTTGTTCGTCGCGTCGGGCGCGTATTCGACGACGTAGTAATAGATCTCGCCGAGGCCGGTGCTGATGGGCGCGAGCTTGGGCGTGAGGCCAGCGGGCAGTTCATCAATGACCGTCTGCAAGCGTTCGCTGACCAACTGGCGCGATCGGTAAATGTCCGTGCCGTCCTCGAAGATGAGGTTCACCTGCGAGAGACCGAACTTGGAGAGCGAGCGCAACTCGGTGAGTCCGGGGATGCCCGCCATCTCGTTCTCGATGGGGAAGGTGACGAGCTTCTCAATTTCCTCCGGCGCGAGCGCGGGCACGGAGGTGTTGACCTGCACCTGGACGTTGGTGATGTCCGGCACGGCATCAATCGGCAGTCGCAACGCGGAGAAAACTCCGATGCCGACAAGCACCAAAGTGGCCATAAGCACGAACACGCGCTGGCGGACGGAAAATTCGAGCAGGCGGTTGAGCATAGTCAGTGGCAATGTCCGCCGCCTTTGGTGGCGCGGAGTTCGATGAGATAGAAAGTTTCGACTGGCTTGGTCACGACCGCGTCGCCGGCGAAAAGTCCATCGGTGATTTCCAGCAGCCCATCGGCTTCCGAGCCGACTTTGACCGACGTGCGGATGAAGGCCTCGCCGTTGACGGCATAGACAAACGTCCCTTCCGCAGTGCGCAGCAGAGCGGAACGCGGGATCACGGTGACCACTTCTTCGCGGGGCAACGTGACGATGGCGGCAACGAAATCACCGGCTTTCAACTGGTCCGTCGCGTTGGTCAGGCCGACGATGACTTCGGATTCACCCAAGGAGAGCGCCTTTTCCACCGCCAGCACGACCCCGGCAAGTGATTCGTTGGTGCGCGTTTGAATTTGCACCGGTTGACCGGCGCGCAGGACGGCGGCCTGGTTCAGCGGCACAAAGCCCGAGCCATGAACGTCGCAACCGGTGTGGTCGTTCTCGGGAATCGCGTGGGAATGTTTTTCGCCGAAGACCTGCACGTTGAAGCGGATTTCGGTGGGGAGCTTTTGCTCCGCCACATCGGCGACTTCCACGCCAAGAATTTTTCGCGTCTCCGCGGTGACCAACACACCTTTGCCCGCCTTGAACGATGCGCCGGAGGGGGATTCTTCCCCGTGGCCGTGCCCGTCATCTTTACCGTGAGCGGATTTCTTGCCGTGGTCGTGACCATCACCGTCCTTGTGCTCATGACCGCAGCCGACGAACAGCAGGGCCGTGGACAGCAAGGCGGTGGCGATGATGGCGGCGTGATGCGACGGGAAGATGGTGATGCGTTGGTTCATGGCGTGCGGATCAGTGTTCCGCGCCGGCGGGTTTGAACGTGAGGCGATCAATCCACGCCAGGGCGATCGCTGAAGCCACAAAGGTGACGTGAATGATGACCTGCCAGAGCATCATTTTGGTTTCGAGATTGCCGGCGTTGATGAACGTCTTCAGCAGGTGGATCGAGGAGATGCCGATGAGCGCGGTGGCGAGTTTGACTTTGAGGATGCCGGCGTTGACGTGCGAGAGCCATTCCGGCTGATCCGGGTGATCTTTCAGATGCAGGCGGGAAACGAAGGTTTCGTAACCGCCGACAATCACCATGATCAGCAGGTTCGCGATCATGACGACGTCAATCAGACCCAGCACGCTGAGCATGACGATGGTTTCGGGATCAGTAACGCCCTGCGGGGTGGACGCAGGGGCGGGATGGCTCAACAAGGCGAACCCGATCAGATGCCAAAGCTCCAACAGGAAGCGATAGACATAGACGGCTTGGGCCAGAATGAGGCCGACATACAACGGGGCTTGCAGCCAGCGACTGAGGAAGATGAAGCTGGCGAGGGTTTGTTTGGATTGCACTTTTTTTTCCGGGGATGGGTTCATGGTTTGGGGTGAATAGTTTTAGAGATGCAGTGGCTGGGGCTTCCGCCAGTGAGCGCTAACGCGGAGGTCGGAAGCAAGAGGGTGATAATTGAATTGACGTTCGCCCTCACCCCGGCCCGCTCCCCCGGGGAGAGGGTGGGCGATGTGGCGCGACTGGAAAATTCCTGTGTTTCGGTTGCAACCGCCGCCACCCGCAGGCTTCTTGAAATGATGGGAGTGGCAGTTGCGCCGTTCTTTTGCAACAAGGCCGGCGCAGGGTTCTCCCTCTCCTGGGGGGAGAGGGCCGGGGTGAGGGCGGATTTTGCTGATTCTCACTTTGCGCCCTCGTTTGCAGTAGTGGTTGCCAACGGCAGTGACAAGCCGGTGAGCAGTTCGAGTTGCGCGGCGGCTTCGAGTGCTTCGCGTTTGGTGTCGAGCAGGCTCTCGACGGCTTCGAGGTATTGCTGTTGCAACTCGACGTAGGTGGAGATCGGCACGGCGCCGAGGCGGTAATGGCGGTCGGCGAGTTCGGCGGCTTCCTTGAAATGCTGCGCGGAGTCGGGTCGCCACCGGGCCATCTCGCGGAGCTTGGTTTCGTAGGTCAACACGGCGGCGGCGATGTGTCGCTCGGTCTCGCGTTGCGCGAGGTGAAACGAAACTTCAGCCTGGGCCTGACGCGCTTTGGCTGCGGTGATTTCGCCGCCGTTGCGATTCCACAAGGGCAGGGGCAACGCCATGCTGATGCCGATGATCTGTTCGCGATCGTTGCCGACTTTTTCCTCGGAATACTCCGGCCCGAGGGCGAGGGCGGGGTAGCGTTCGTTCTTGGCGAGGTCCACGCGGAAACCTTGCTGCGCGAGTTCCACGGCGCGTTGGCGCAACTCGAAGTTGTTGGTGCGAGCCGCGGTCGCGAGTTTTTGTTTGTCGAGTGGCGTTGGAAACGAAACTTTCGGTGGCGTGATGGTGAGCGGTGCTTCGGGGGCCGCGCCGCGCAGTTGATTCAACTCCAGCAAGGCGGCCTGCGCGGCGAGCGTGGCTGCGCTGGCTTTGCGCTGGGCGTTGAGTTCGGTCGCTTCGATGACGCGGGTTTCGAGCAAGGGCGTGAGGCCGGCGGGATCGCGTTGGACGAGCACTTCGCGCAAGGCTTTGAAGCGTTCGGCTACTTCATTTGCGGCGGTGGCTTTCTCCTGCGCGGCAAATAAACCGAATGCGAGCGAGCGGATGCGTCCGGTCAGGGCGACTTTGAATCGCTCGTAGCCGAGTTGCGCGAGTTCGATGTCGTGATTGGCGATGGCCTTGCGCAACCCGACGCGCCCCGGCCACTCGAACGGTTGCACCACGGCCACGGACCACGCGATGCCTTCGTCGGACAGGCCCGGGGAGGAGACGCGCTTTTGTCCGACACTGCCGCTGACTTCGGGGTTGGCCCACCCGCCGGCGGTTTTGCGTCCAGCTTTGGCGGCGGCGATCTCCGCTTCGTAGAATTTCAGTTCCGGATTTTTTTCGAGCGCCGCCGCGACGAGCGCATCCACAGACACGGCGTCGTTGCCGGGAGGCGAGTTCGTTTCCTGAGCATTCGTCGGCAACGTCATTGCGCCAGCCAGCACCGCGATCAGGAGCGGCAAAACAAAATTCAATCGTTTCATAATCAATCGGACCAAAAGACCAAAAGGTTCAAACCAACGGGTGAATCATCTGGCGATGTGTGAACACACCGCGACTGTCAGGAAAATGTCCGCGAGGGACAGATCAGGAAACGAGCGAAGGAGCGCGCGGGGGCAGGGCGGTGCGGGTGGAGAATTGCCAGGCCACCGGCAGCCGGGCGAGGGAAGCATCGGATTGCTGGGTGCCGAGGACGAGGGAAGTCAGGCTGGTTTCGAGCAAAGCCGGGAGTTCATAGGCGACCTGATTGTCCAATGGTGGCACCATCACCCGACAAAATGAAGACTTGTACTTTGCGCCTTCAACGAGGGAACAGGCGTCAGTGGCGCAATCATCTTCGTGATGCGGGGCCGCCTCTTGGGCCTCCGTGTGAGTGCAGCAGGAGAGCGATTCCAAGCCGGAACTCACCTCCAAGACCAGACAATGCGACGAAACCGGCAACCACAGGGTTGCCAGCAGGATCGCCAGTGCTGCTCTGATTTTGCTCATGTGCCAGACTGCTTGTTGCAGAATTGATGCCTGCGGACCGGGAAGTGTTCAATCTAATTCTTGCCTGATTTTGCGGCTGCACGACGAGACTCCGGCAGTTAAATCGGGACAAACGGTGTCCAGCTTAACCTTTGCATAACTGCTGCTTCACAATTTCACCTAACCCAAAAAAGCAAAAAATTGCCTTGTGATTTTTTTCACACCGGGGCAATCTGCCCGCCCTTCGTCGCCCGGTTTCGGCCTGTAACTGGGATGGTGACGAAAGGATTTCCGAAGTTCGATGCGATTGCTCAAATTCATTTTGCTGGCTGGATTGTTTGTCGTGTTGCCCTTCCTCGGGCAGGCGGCAACGGAACAAACCAATGCGGCGGCGGTCACAGCCACGGCGGAACATGCGGCTCCGGCTGGCGAGCACGCGGCGGAAGCCGGGCACGCCGAACATAGCGGTCTGCCGGCGGCGGCTCCCCTTATCAAGGTTGGTCCTTTCGCAGTGACAAACTCCATGATCATGACCTGGATCGTGGCGATTCTGATTATCGTCTTCGCGCGGTTCGCGACCCGGAAGATTCAAGCCGTGCCGTCCGGCGCGCAAAACTTCTGGGAGTTTCTGGTCGAAGGTCTCTACGGTTTTCTCGAAGGCATCATCGGAAATCAACTGGCCAAAAAGACCTTCTGGTTCTTCGCCACGATTTTCATCTTCATCCTGTTCACCAACTGGGCGGGTCTGTTCCCGGGGGTTGGCACGGTAGGCTGGGGTGAGCATGCCCACGGCTCGGTGCTCGGCTTGGATTCCTTCAGCCATGTTACCCGTCCGGTGCTGCGCGGTGGCAATGCCGACCTGAACATGACCTCGGCGATGGCGATTGTGTTCTGCGTGTTCTGGTTGATCTGGTCGCTGCAGGCCAACGGCCCCATCGGTTTCCTGAAGCACATTTTTGGTTACTCGGGTGATGCAACCGGTTTCATGCGCATCGGTCTGATGGCGGTATTTCTCGCGGTCGGCGTGTTGGAGTTGATTTCCATCGCGTTCCGTCCCGTGTCGCTCTCGTTCCGTCTTTACGGCAATATTTTCGCGGGTGAAAACCTGCTCGAATCCATGGCCGTGATGGGCGGGACTTGGTTTGGCTGGCTCGTGCCGCTGCCGTTTTATTTCATGGAATTGATCGTCGGTCTGGTGCAGGCGCTGGTGTTCATGTTGCTCACGGCGATCTTCACCAGCCTGATGTGCCAGCACGGTGACGATCATGCGCACGGCCCCGAAGGCGAAGAAAAAGCGCACCATTAACACTTTACCTGTCAGACGGTGGCCAGACTGCCGGGGCAGGTGATAAAACACGAAAGGTAAATAGTATGATGCTCGCAGAACTCACTGGTAACTTGCACGTTGGTTTGGCTGCTATCGGCTCCGCCATCGGCGTAGGTATCATCGGCATGAAGGCCGCGGAAGCGGTCGGCCGTAATCCGGGTGCATCTGGTAAGATCCTGACCCAGGCCATCATCAGTTCGGCTCTGGCGGAAGGTATTATCTTCTTCGCCATTTTCCTGGCGAAGTAACACTCACTCCGGGGTCGTTGATCCCGGAGTCAATTTTTGATCGTGACCATGAATACATTGCTTCTTGCTGCAACAACGCCCGCTACTGGCGAACAGGGCGTGGTGCAAAAGATCGTTGAGACGTTCGGCTGGAATCCGACCTTGTTCTTTTCGCAGGTCGTCAGCTTCTGTCTCGTGGCGTTCTTGCTCCATCGCTTCGCGTACAAGCCGATCCTGACCGTGCTTGAAGAGCGTCGGCAGAAGATCGCCGAAGGCCTGGCCAACGCGGAGAAGATCAAGCTGGAACTCGCCAACGCCCAGACCAAGGCGCAGGAAATCATGACCAAGGCGAGTGCGGAAGCCAACAAGGCTATCGAAGAAGCTCGTGCTGCTGCTGCCAAGGTTCAGGAGCAGGAGACGCAGAAGGCGATTGCCACAGCCAATGACATCATCGCCAAGGCCAGGCAGGCCAGCGAAGCGGAACTCATCCGCATGAAGGCGGAACTCCGCAGGGAAGTCGGTCGGTTGGTGGTCGCCACCAGCGCAAAGGTCACCGGCGGTATTTTGACGGCGGAGCAGCAGGGTCGGCTCGCCGAAGAGACGAACAAGCAGCTTGCGGCCAACTAATCTCAGTTCCCGCGTCGCATGAAAATCAGCAAGCAAGCCCGTCGCGACGGCAAGACGTTGTTCAATGTCTGCAAGGTCGCCGGCGTGTTGGACGAGAATCGCGTGCGCCAGACGGTGACCGCGGTCATCGCGAAAAAGCCACGTGGCTATGTCGCAATCCTGTCGCACTTCCAACGCCTCGTGAAGCTGGACATCGAGCGGCGCACGGCGCGGGTGGAAAACTCGGTCGAGACTGCTCCGGCGTTGATGGAATCCATCAAGGCGAACCTGACGAAGCGTTATGGTCCGGGCCTGAACGTGCAGTTCTGGGTCAACAAGGATTTGATCGGCGGTTTGCGGATCAAGGTGGGCAGCGATGTCTTTGACGGCAGCGTGAAGGCGCGCTTGGCCGAGTTGGAAAGTGGTTTTTGATTTTTAATGGCCGCGAAAGAACGCAGAGAACACAAAAGGGATTTTTTCTTTGCGATCTTTGAGTTCTTTTGCGGCTGAAACAGTTTTGAAAAAAGTATGAGCAATCTATTGCAAGAAATCGAAGCGCAGATCGCCGGCGTGAAGACGCAGGTGAACAAGCAGAACGTCGGCATCGTCCGCGAATGCTCTGACGGCGTCGCCAAGATCGAAGGTCTCACCGATTGCATGTCCAATGAGATGTTGGACTTCGGCAACGGCGTCATCGGCCTCGCGCTCAACCTCGAAGAAACCGAAGTCGGCGCGATCATCCTCGGCGACTACCTTGGCGTGCATGAAGGTTCCGAGGTCAAGACGACGGGCAAGCTGCTCTCCGTGCCGGTGGGCAAGGGCCTGCTTGGTCGCGTGGTGGATTGTTTGGGTCGCCCGGTGGACGGCAAAGGCCCGATCAAGCAGGACGCTTTCTATCCGGTCGAAAAAATCGCGCCCGGCATCATCAAGCGCAAATCCGTCGGGCAGCCAGTGCAGACCGGCATCATGGCGATTGACGCGATGATCCCGATCGGTCGCGGGCAACGCGAACTCATCATCGGCGACCGTTCGACGGGCAAGACGACCATCGGCGTGGACGCGATGATCAATCAGTCCCGCTGCAACAAGGTGGGGCGCGAATCCGGCGACAAGAGTTTTCGCCCGATCTACAATATTTATGTGGCCATCGGCCAGAAGCAGTCGAACGTGGCCCGCGTCATTGCGGAACTGGAAAAAGCCGGTGCGCTCGAAGACACGATTGTCGTGGTCGCCGCCGCCTCCGATTCCGCCGCCAATCAATATCTCGCGCCGTTCGCCGGCGCGTCCATGGGCGAATGGTTCATGGATAACGGCATGGATGCGTTGATCATCTATGACGATCTCTCGAAGCAGGCCACGGCGTATCGCCAGGTTTCGCTCGTGTTGAAGCGCCCGTCCGGCCGTGAAGCGTATCCCGGCGACGTGTTTTATCTCCACAGCCGTTTGCTTGAACGCTCGGCGCGGGTTGGCGAGCGGTATGGCAATGGTTCGCTCACGGCGCTCCCGATCATCGAGACGCAAGCGGGCGACGTGTCGGCTTACATTCCGACGAACGTGATCTCGATCACGGACGGCCAGATTTATCTCGAAACCGATTTGTTCTATCAAGGTGTGCGTCCCGCGGTTTCCGTCGGTCTCTCGGTGAGCCGCGTCGGTTCGGCGGCGCAGATCAAGGCGATGAAACAGGTGGCCGGTCGGATCAAGGGCGATCTCGCGCAGTTCCGCGAACTGGCGGCGTTTGCGCAATTCGGTTCGGACCTCGATGCGAAGACACAGGGGATTCTCGAACGCGGCAAGCGCGTGGTGGAAATTTTCAAGCAGCCGCAGTTCAATCCGATCCCGGTGGAAACCCAGGTCGCGATCCTGTGGGCGGTGCAGAACAATTTCTTTGACGACGTGGCGGTGGAGAAGGTCAAAGATTGCCAGAGCAAGATGACGGACTTCCTGACCACGCGGAAAGCCGACTTGCTCACCAAGATCCGCAACGAAAAAGCCGTCAGCGAGGCGCTCGCCGCCGAGTTGAAGGCCACGGTCACGGAGTTCAAGCAAACTTATCGCTAATCAAAGCAGTGTTCATGGCCAACGAAACCACATACGCTCCGACTCGTCGGATTGAGGATTTGATTTTCCTCATTCGCGGCCAGCGCGTCATGTTGGATTCGGATCTGGCGAAGGTATATGGGGTGAGTACCACCCGACTCAATGAGCAGTTTCAAAGAAATCGGGAACGGTTTCCGGCTGTTTTTGCGTTTCAGCTTACACCGCAGGAGTTTGTGGGTTTGATGTCGCAAAATGCGATATCAAAGAAAGGACGTGGTGGCCGGCGGAAACTGCCTTGGGTGTTCACGGAGCACGGTGTGCTACAG
This sequence comes from uncultured Bifidobacterium sp., assembly GCA_964594985.1. GTDB lineage: Bacteria > Verrucomicrobiota > Verrucomicrobiia > Limisphaerales > JADLHS01 > JADLHS01. Next base: position 197,973 of record CAZQNQ010000001.1, on the reverse strand, counting down.
CTATCGAATGTCCTCAAAAGTCAGACCGCCATTGCGGCGAGCATTCGCGTGGTTCAGGTTTTCATCTCCATGCGCGAACAATTGGCCGCGCACAAGGAACTGGCCGGAAAGCTCGCCGAGTTGGAAGGCCGCATCACCGGACACGACGAGGCGCTGCAGAATTTATTCGAGGCGATCCGGCAATTGATCGAACCGCCGCTGCCGGAGAACCGGAAGCAGATTGGTTTTATGCGCGAATCCGCGCCGCCCCATCGGGTGCGAAAGTCATCACGAAATTAGTTTCATGCCCAGCACACGCGACATCCGCCGACGCATCAAGTCGGTCAAGAACACGGCGCAGATCACGAAGGCCATGCAGATGGTCGCTTCGTCGAAGATGCGCAAGGCGCAGTTGGCCGCGCTGGCGGGCCGGCCGTATGCGATCCTGATGAACCAGATGATCGTGAGCGCCAGCAAGGACTCGCAGGATTTCATGCATCCGTTGATGGAGAAGCGCGAGATCAAGAAGCGCGGGGTGCTCGGCATCAGCACGGACAAGGGCTTGTGCGGCGCCTTGAATTCCAACCTTGGTCGCGAGGTCATGAAGTTCGACAAGGACACTACGGTGTTCATCGCCGCGGGCAAGAAGGCCGCGCAATTCTTCTCCCGCACCAAGCGCAACATGGCGGCGGAATTTCTCTACAAGGACGCGCCAATGTTTGCGGAAGCGCGCGTCATCGCCAACACATTGCTGGAGATGTTCCTGAAGGGCGAAGTGGATTGCGTGGACATCGTCTATACGCGCTTCGTCAACACGCTTACCCAAAAGATCGAGGTGCGGCGGTTGTTGCCCATCGGGGAATTGCAATTTTTGTTGAACGCCCCCGCCAGCGGGGGAGAGGGTGACAAAGCTCAGGAGGCGCAAACCGATGCGGCGGGGACGCCGTTGGAACATCTATTCGAGCCGAATGCGCAAACCGTGCTTGGTGAATTGCTGCCGCACTTTGTGAAGTTCATTGTTTACCAGGCGTTGCTCGAAGCCAAGGCTTCCGAACACAGCGCGCGCATGGTGGCGATGAAGAACGCGACCGACAACGCCAAGCAGCTCATCAAGGACCTGACGCTCGAATACAACAAGCTGCGGCAGGCCAACATCACGAAAGAACTTTTGGAAATTACCACCGCCCAGATGGCGTTGGGTTGATAGAAATTTATTCCCATGAACAAAGGCAAAATCGTTCAAATCATCGGCCCGGTCGTGGACATCGAGTTCGCGGACCAGTTGCCGGCCATTTACAACGCGCTCACCGTCGAATTCACGCCGCCCGGAGCCCCGGCCCCGGTCAAGCTGACGCTCGAAGTGCAGCAGCACCTCGGCGACAACTGGGTGCGCGCCGTCGCGATGAGCGCCACGGAAGGACTCAAGCGCGGCATGGAGATCACCGATCAGGGCGCGCCCATCAGCATGCCGGTGGGGGAAGCGGTCATGGGTCGCGTGTTTGACGTGACGGGCAACGCCGTGGACGAACAAGGCCCGGTGAAAGCCGACAAGTTTCTGCCCATCCATCGCGCCGCGCCGCCGCTTGTGGATCAATCCACGTCGCCGCAGATTCTCACCACCGGCATCAAGGTCATTGATTTGATCTGCCCGTTCCTGAAGGGCGGTAAAGTCGGCGCGTTCGGTGGCGCGGGCGTCGGCAAGACCGTCGTCATCATGGAACTCATCAACAACATCGCAAAGCTGCACGGCGGTGTTTCGATGTTCGCGGGCGTCGGGGAACGCACGCGCGAAGGCAACGATCTTTACAACGAAATGATCGAAGCCGGCGTCATCAAGGTGAAGAAAGACGCCAAAGGCCATCCGGCGTTGGGCGAAAACGGCCTGCCGGTCATCGAACCTGGTTCTCGGATCGGGCTGGTCTATGGCCAGATGAACGAACCCCCCGGCGCGCGTCTCCGCGTGGCGCTTTCCGCGCTCGCCGTGACCGAGTATTTCCGCGACGAAAAGAATCAGGACGTGCTTCTGTTCGTGGACAACATTTTCCGTTTCTCGCAAGCCGGCTCGGAAGTGTCCGCGCTGCTGGGCCGCACGCCGAGCGCCGTGGGTTACCAACCGACGCTCGCCGCGGAAATGGGTGACTTGCAGGAACGCATCACTTCGACCAAGAAAGGTTCGATCACCTCGTTCCAGGCCGTTTACGTGCCTGCCGACGACTTGACCGATCCGGCACCGGCGACGACGTTTGCGCACTTGGACGCGACCATCGTGCTGGAACGTTCCATCGCGGAACTGGGTATTTATCCCGCCGTGGATCCGCTCGCGTCGAACTCGCGGGCTTTGTCCGCCGACATCGTGGGCCAGGAACATTACGACGTCGCTCGTGGCGTGCAGAAGATTCTCCAACGCTACAAGGATCTGCAGGACATCATCGCGATCCTGGGCATGGACGAACTTTCACCGGAAGACAAGCTCACCGTGTTGCGTGCGCGCAAGATTCAACGCTTCCTGAGCCAGCCGTTCACGGTGGCGCAGGTGTTCACCGGCATCGAAGGCAAGCAGGTGCCCGTGGCCGAAACCGTCCGGGGCTTCAAGGAAATCCTCGAAGGCAAACACGACGATGTGGCCGAAGTGAACTTCTACATGAAGGGCGGCATTGACGAGATCAAAGAAAGCAAATAGTTGATAGATGATGGTTGATGGTCCGAAATCGGAGCTATCAACCAACAACTCTCAACCAGCAACTAATTCAAATGGCCACGCTGAAACTCGAAATTGTCACGCCGGAAGCGAAAGTTTATTCCGAAGACGTGGACATGGTCACGTTGCCGGGCGTTGAAGGCGAGATGGGCATCTTCCCGATGCACGTGCCGTTGATGACGCAACTCACCGCTGGTGAAATCAGCGTGCGTAAAGGCAATCAGGACTTTTTTCTGGCGGTCGGGGCCGGTTTCGTTGAAATCACTCCGGACCGGGTTTCCATCCTGACCGACATGGCGATCAAGGCTGATAGCATTGATGAAGCAAAAGTCGAGGAAGCGCGCAAACGCGCCGAAGCCCGCCTCGCCGAAAAGCTGACTGATGAAGAGGTAGCGGCTACCAACGCGGCCTTGGCCCAGTCGCTGGCCCAGTTGAAGGTGAAGCGCCGGCATCATTGAGAGGCGGATCTCATTTCAGCCGCACTCGTTCGAGTGCGGCTTTTTTATTGCCGCAATTTGGATTTATGGCGCGTAGAGCCGCGTCTCGTCCGTCAGCACGGGGGGAATCGGCCAGCCGTCCGGGTCCCAATTCAATTTGCCGACCCAGAGCCGGGAACGACCGCGATTGTCGCCGTCGTAGTAGTGGCAACTGAACCAATCCTGCCCAGCGACGTTGATGATGCCGGCGTGGCCCGGGCCGTAGAAGGGCGGCTTCGATTCGAGGAACAACGTGCCGCCACGGTCGAGCAGGTTCTTTCCATCGCGGTCCAGGTACGGGCCGGTGATCTTGTCGCTGCGGCCAATGCGGATTTCGTAGGTGCTGTTCGTGCCCTGGCAGCATTGTCCCCAGTTGACGAAGAGGAAGTAGTTCGTGCCGCGCCGCTGGATGAAGGCGGCTTCAATCGAGTCGTTAAAGGCGAGTGCATACATGGGGGAGTCAGGCGTGATGCGATGGCCGGTCTTGGGATCGAGTTCGATCAGCTTGATGCCGCTCCAGTAGGAGCCGAACGCCATCCAGAGGCGGCCCTCCGCGTCGAAGGTCAAAGCGGGATCAATGGTGTTGAACGCATTGGTGGCGAACGAGCGCACGACGATGCCGGTGTCGGTCCATTTGAATTTCGGATCGGCGGGATTAAGCGTGACGTTTGTGGCCAGGCCGATGGCGGAGGTGTTCTTGCCCCAGCTTGAAACCGAGTAGTAGAGCAGGTAGCGGCCCTCGGCAAAGATGACATCCGGCGCCCAGAAGTAATCGCGGTGCGGTGCCGCGACGTTGGTGGTCCAATCCGGATTGGTTGTCAAGATGGGTTGGTCAAACACCCAATCCGTCAGATTCGTCGAGCGTAGGGACTTGATGCCGTCGCCGGTGGCAAAGGTCCAGTAGTCGGCGCCGTTCTTTACGATGGTGGCTGGGTCGTGAACCCGGAGCCGGAAAGAGTTTGAGTTGGTTTGAGCGGATGCGGTCGCCTCCATGGCCCAGCCGGTCAGGAAAGCGGCCATGATGGAGAGGTAATGTCGCCAAGCAGGGTTCAGATTCCGAATTTCAAGCACAGCGTGGTTCATAAACGAAGTGGTAATTGGTGTCGCCATGATGTCGTTCCTACCTTTTGAGCTGCAAGCACGAAGGCTCTCCATATCAGGAATTTCCTCAGTAGCGACTCCTTGACCGGCTGCGGGATGGGGTCTATACCAAATTGAGGCCAGAACCGTCAACCACAAGACCTTATGACACTTACAAAACGCGACCTTGTTACCCGCATCAGCGAGGAGAGTCGGCTCACCCAACAAGAAGTGCTCGACGTTGTGCAGAAGACGCTCGATTACATCGCCGAGGCGCTTGCCAAAGGCGACAAAGTAGAACTTCGCAACTTCGGAGTTTTTGAAGTCAAAACCCGCAAAGCCCGCGTCGGGCGGAATCCGAACCGTCCCCAGACCGACGTGCCGATTCCGGCGCGCTCCGTGGTGAAATTCAAGGCGGGCAAGGAGATGGCAGCGGAGGTTTTGAAGTTGCCGCCGCAACAACCGGCCCCGGCTTGACCGGAGAGCTTGTCGTTTCCCGGGCGCTGGCGCAACCCAGCGCCCTTTTTCTTTTTATTGAGCTGTGGCTTCCGTAAGCTGTTGGGGACTATGGAACGATTGCCCGGTTTTCGTGACTTCTATCCTGAACCGCTGCCGCACAAGGACGTGTGGAGTGCTGACGCGCGCCAATACATTTTCGGCAGATGGCGGGAGACGGCCCGGCGTTATGGCTTTCGTGAATATGATGGGCCGCCGCTGGAACCCTTGGAACTGTTCACCACCAAGAGCGGCGATGAAATTGTCGGTCAGCTTTACAACTTCAAGGACAAGGGCGGCCGCGAAATCGCGCTGCGCCCGGAGATGACGCCGACGCTGGCGCGGATGGTGGCCGCGCACGAGCGCAATTACAAGAAGCCCATCAAGTGGTTTGCCGTGCCGCAACTGTTCCGCTACGAACGGCAGCAAAAGGGCCGCCTGCGCGAGCACTTCCAGTTCAACGCAGACATCTTTGGCGAACAGGATGCGGCGGCAGACGCGGAACTCATCGCGTTGCTCATTGATACGCTGCGCTCGTTTGGTCTGACCACCGACGATTTCGTGATCCGTTTGAGCAGCCGGAATGCGTGGAACGATTACTTCACCAATCACGGCGGCAAGCCCGGGCAGGAGTATGACTTCTTCCAGATCATTGATAAACTGGAGCGGACTTCACCCGAAGAATCGCAACAGAAACTCGCGGCGTTGGGCTTCGCTTTCGATGACGTGAACGCCTTCATCAACTCCGGCGCGCCCACTGTAGAGTTGGCGTCCATCATCGGCAATCTCACCGCGCGTGGCATGGGCGATTTCGTGAAGGTGGATTATCACGTCATCCGCGGCCTGGCCTATTACACCGGGCCGGTGTTTGAGGCGTTTGATCGCAAGGGCGAGTTTCGCGCCATCGCGGGCGGCGGACGTTACGACAACCTCGTGAAGCTCATCAGCGGCGGCAAAGTGAATCTCCCCGCGCTGGGTTTTGGCATGGGTGACGTGGTGCTGCTGGAATTGCTCAAGGCGCGGGGTTTGTTGCCGCAATTTGATGCAGGCGTGGACGTGGTGGTGTTGATTGAAGACGAAACTCTACGTCCGCTATCGCTCAAGCTTGTGCAGGATTTACGCGCCGCCGGTCGCGTCGTGGAATACGCCCTGACGCCGACCAAACCGGACAAGCAGTTCAAGCGTGCGCAAGAATTGAAAGCGGCGTACACAGCGCGGCTTGAGCCGGATGGAAACGTAAAGATCCGCAATCTCAAGACGCGGGAGGAAAAATCCGTTGCCGCGGAAGTCGTCGCCCAAGCGATGGCCCAAGGGTGATTATTTGCGCGCGGCGGCTCTCGTGCCATTGCCAGTGGTGGCGCGGTGGCGGGCAAAATCCGGGTAAAGGCGTTCCGCGCATTCGGGGCAGAGTCCGTGCGAGAAATCAAAGTGCTCGTGTTGGTGGAAATAGATCTCCAACTGTTGCCAGTAACCGTGGTCATCCCGGATCTTTTTGCAGGACGTGCAGATCGGCAGAAGGCTGCGCAGGGTTTTTGCCTGAGCGAGTGCTTCGGTCAAATCTTCAATCAATTTGAGCCGCTCGGCTTCTTCCTGCCGTTGGGCCGTGATGTCCCGGGCAATGCTGGAGGCCCCGATGATTTCGCCGGTCGGTCCGGCGATGGGTGAAAGGGAGACGGAAACTTCCACCGGCGTTCCATCTTTCCGGACCCGGACGGTGTCAAACCAGTTGATATGTCCGCCGCGCCGGATTTTCTCCAAAGCCGCTTCGAATTCGGCTTTGCGGCCCGGGGGCACGAGTATCGAGGCGGATTGACCGATAATTTCTTCCGCCGTGTAACCATAGATTTCTTCCGCTGCCTTGTTCCAGCTCAGGATGATGCCGGTGACGGTCTTGCTGATGATGGCGTCCTCGGAAGATTCGACCACCGCGGCGAGGTGGGCGGCGGTCTTTTGCATCCGATGGTTTTCGCGCCGGGCTTGAGCGGCCTGCAACTCGCGCGTGATGGTGGGCGCAAGCCGGGTCAGGTTGTCTTTGATGATGCAGTCGTGAGCGCCGGCGCGCATCATTTCCACCGCGCGCTCTTCGCCCAGCGTGGCCGAGACGCAAATGAAAGGGATGTCGAGATGTGACGCCTGAAAAATTCTCAGTGCCTCCACGCCGTTGAACTTGGGCATGGAGTAATCGCTGATGACGACATCCCAGACTTTTTGTTTGAGGGCGGCGGTAAGATCAGGGCCGGTTTCGACGCGCTCGTACACCGGATCGAAGCCGTAATTGGACAACAGTTTCACCGCGAGCGACACTTGGTCCTCGGAGTCTTCCACAAACAAAACTCGCATGATGGTTTTCACGGTTCTGGCAGAAGCGGTTTTTGCGTTTCTTATCGCAAGCTAGTCCTGTAAATGAAGTGTGTCAAATGACTGGCCGTAAAGTATTTGCCGATTGGTACGGAGGCCGCCGGTTGTCGCTTTTGGGTGTCTGCCACAGAAGAGTCCTGCCTTGATGCGATTGGTCGGGTTTCGACCGACCGCATTTTTGTGCGCTTTGAATCCCGGCGGCCTTTTGTCACTATCCGCCCGCAAATGAAACTCAGTCCTGACCGATTGCTTGCGGGAATTCTTGAACCGGTCTTCGCCATCCGCACGGAAAATGATCTCGGTGTCGGGGACACCGATGGTGTGCGGCAGATGGTTGATTGGTGCGCCCGACACGGGTTGAACATCTTTCAGACGCTTCCCATCAACGAGACGAGTGACGACAACTCGCCTTACAACGCCATCAGTTCGCTGGCCATCGAGCCGAGCACACTGACCGTGACGCCAAAGGAGATTCCCGATCTGTCTCCGGCGAAGTTCAAAGCCATCGCCACGTCGAAGCGGGTGGCGGCATTGCGGGTGGGCGCGGTGAATTATCCCAGGGTCAAGGCGCTGAAGCACGAGTTGCTCGCAGCGGCATTCGAGGAGTTTCTGGCCACTCATTTCAACCAGAGCACCAAGCGCGCGGAGGCGTTCCGGGCGTTCATGATGGAGAACGCCGACTGGCTCTCGGACTACGCGTTGTTCCGCGTGTTGATGGAGTTGAACGGAAATTCCCCGGCGTGGGAACGGTGGCCGGATGAGCATCAAGGCCCGCGGCGGGCGCGGACGTGGTTGTTGTCGTTGCCGGAATTGCGGCGGGATGAACTGAGCCGCAAGCAGCTTTTCTTCACCTATGTGCAGTGGCTTGGATTCTCGCAATGGGAGGAAATCAAAGCCTATGGCACGAAGAAGAAGGTTTATTTGATGGGCGATATTCCGTTCGGCGTCGGGCGTTACAGCGCGGATGTCTGGGCGAATCGCGGTATCTTCGATCTCGATTGGAGCGGGGGAGCGCCACCGGAGAAGACGTTCAAGACCGATCCGTTTACGGCCAAGTGGGGACAGAACTGGGGCATCCCACTGTATCGTTGGGAGGAATTGCGCCGGCATAATTTTGATTGGTGGCGGGTGCGCGTGGGCAACATCCAGAAAGTGTTTCACCTCTTCCGCATTGACCATGTGCTCGGCTTGTTCCGCATCTACTCTTTCCCGTGGACGCCGGATCGCAACGCGGAATTTCTCCCGCTCAGTGAAACAGAAGCTGCCGACCGGACGCGCGGGCGGTTGCCGGGCTTCAAGCAGTTCGAAGATGATACGCCGGAACACAAGGCGGTGAATCAGGCGCAGGGTGAGGAATTGCTGAAGATGATCCAAGACGCCGCGGGGGAAACCATTGTCATCGCGGAAGACCTTGGCACAGTCCCGGATTATGTCCCGCCCACCTTGGAGCGGCTGGGCATCCCGGGCTTCCGGATTCCGATGCTGTTCCGCGACCACGACTGGACTTACTCCGACCCGAAGAAGTATCCGCGCCTCTCGCTGGCGCAACCCGCCACGCACGATCACACCCCGCTCGCGCTGATGTGGCAGGAGTGCTGGGCGAACATTGACGCGGGCAACGAGGTCGAGCACAACCGCTGGGAATTGCGCCGCATCATGCACTTTGGCGGCATTCACAACGAAGAACCGCCGCGCGAACTCAGCGACCGCATCCACGAAGCGTTCACCCGAGCCGTGATGGAATCGAATTCCTGGCTGGCGGTTTTCCAGGTGCAGGATGTGTTCGCTCAGACCGCGCGTTTCAACGTGCCGGGTTCAACCTCAACTTCCAACTGGTCCGCCCGCTTGGAGCAGACCGTGAAGGAACTGGACGCCGAGCCCAAGTTGCTGGCCAAGACCAGGATGCTTTCTCGACTGGCCAAGGACACCGGGCGGGTGGTTTAAGTTTCTAAAATTCAAAGCTTTAGCGGTGGGTTTATCTGTGTCGGTCGGCTTTACAGATTGACGCCGCCACCAGTCCTCACCACACTAGCCCGACCGCCGGGCGCATGGTGCGTCACGGACGGCAATCCCATTTATGGCCGAAGGATATTGCGTTAAGTGCAAAGCGAAGAAGGAAATCGCTGACGGCATCGAGGAAACCATGAAGAACGGTCGCAAGGCCATCAAGGGCAAATGCCCCACTTGCGGCACGGTCATGTTCAAAATCCTCGGTGGTAAAGCTACCGCGCCCTCCACCTCAACCCCGCCCACTCCGCCGCCCGCTGCCAACTAAATTATGTCGCAACAGTTAGCTTACGCCATCATCACCCCTTACTCGCTGCACAAGTCTCGGACGGGCGGCATCTTGAGCCGGCTCATTTCCCGCACGGGACTCGATCTCGCCGCCGCCCGGATGTTTGCTCCGAGCGCGGAACTCGTTCAAAAATACTCGGAAGCCATCGTCTCCGCCAATGACCCGCAAGACCGCAAGGTCCAGGAAATGTTGCGGGAATACATCCTCAAGAATTTCAGCCCGGACGCAAAAACCGGGCGGCGGCGGCGCGCCATGCTGTTGCTCTTCCGCGGCGAAGACGCCGTTCGCAAAGTCCGCTCCGTGGTCGGCAATCTCGATCCAAACCGGCGCAGTGGCGAAACCATCCGCGATACGTACGGTGATTTGATCTACGACGAAAACGGCAATGTTCAATACTTTGAACCGGCGGTGCTCGCCGCGCCCAATGTTGAGGAAGCGGATGCCAAACTCAAACTTTGGGCGAAGTATTCCGACACCGATGGCGGTTTGCTCGAGAACGTCAACGCGTATCCTGCGGGCGAGACGCCGCAGCGCACCTTGGTGCTCATCAAGCCGGACAACTTCCGCTTCGCCACGGGCCGTCCGGGCAACGTGATTGATTTCTTCTCCCGCACCGGACTTTACATTGTCGCGATCAAGGTGCATCGCATGAGCGTGGCCGAAGCTTCAGAGTTTTACGGCCCGGTGCGCGAAGTCCTGCGCACCAAACTCAAAGACGTGGTTGCGTCCAAGTCCAAAGCGGCCTTGGAAAAGGAACTTGGTCTCGCGATTCCGGCTGCCGCCGAAAAGCAGCTTGGCGAAATCCTCGGTCCGATTCTCGGAGACAATCAATTCGAGAACATCGTCCGCTTCATGGCGGGACGTGCGCCGTCGGAATGCCCGCCCGGCGAAGTGGATCAGCCCGGCTCGGAGAAGTGTATCGCGTTGATTTACGAAGGCGTCGGCGCGGTTTCCAAGATCCGCGACGTGCTCGGCCCGACGGATCCGTCCAAGGCGCCGCCCGGCTCGATCCGGCGTGAATTCGGCTCCAGCATCATGGTCAATGCCGCTCATGCCAGCGACGCGCCGGAGAATGCGGAGCGCGAAATGGGCATCGTCAAACCGGCGGATAACAACTTCCGTCGCGTGGTCGAACAGTTCTATGGCATGGTGTGAGCCGTTAAGTCAGGAGCGCGATGGCAGTTTTCTTCGATACCCACGCGCATCTGGATTACCCGGACTTTGCGCCTGACTTCGCTCAAATGATTGAGCGGGCGCAGGCGGCGGGTATTACCAAGCTCATCTCCATTGGCACGGATTTTGAGAGCAGCGGGCGCGCGATCAACCTCGCCGAACAACACGATTGCATCCACGCCGTCGTCGGCTGGCATCCGTCCAATGCACCCGAAGCGCCGGATGAAATCCGCCCGCAGCTTCGGGAGTTTGCCAAGCATCCCAAAGTCGTCGCGATCGGCGAAACTGGCTTGGACTATTATCGCCTCCCGAGTTCACAAGGGCAGGGGGCGGCTGCCGATGACGAGCGCTACAAACAAAAGCAGGCGCTCCTCTTCCAACAACAACTCGAAGTCGCAGCCGAGGCTGGTCTTAACTGCGTCATCCACCAACGCGGCGATTGCTTTGAGGACACGCTGCGAATGATGCAGCCGTTTGTCGGTCGCGTGCGCGGCGTGTTCCATTGTTTCGCGGGCGATGCGGTGGCAATGCAGCGCGTTCTGGCATTGGGTTCGTTGGTTAGTTTCACCGGCATCGTCACCTTCAAGAATGGGCAGAACGTCCGCGATACCGTCGCTGCGACGCCGTTGAGCAAGTTCATGCTGGAAACCGACTGTCCGTATCTTGCGCCGATTCCGCATCGTGGCAAACGCTGCGAACCCGCCTACGTGAAGGAAATCGCCGCGACTGTGGCGCGGATAAAGGGCTGTTCGCTGGAAGAACTGAGCAGAGTGACGTGTCAAACGGCTCGTGAATTTTTTCCCAAGCTGTCGCCGATAGGCTGAATCAAAATCGGTAGTTCTAACGAGTCGGCCCGGGAATTTTTTGTGTTCACAAACAGAGGGCGTGTGCTACGGTTTTCTCAGATGTCCCTACCTCGAGAACCATTCGCAGGGCGACATGACTGCGGCGCACGCCGGTGGCGGAGCTGTTTTGCGAATGGCATCAAGCGGCGGTCCCGCAACCTCACCCCAGGAAAAACCGTATGACCCATTCCATTCCCATCAGCGAAATTCTTTTCAACAAGGGCGGCCAGGTTTGGTCCGTGCCGCCGGAATCCACCGTGCTGGATGCGATCAAAATGATGGCGGAAAAAAACGTCGGGGCGTTGCTGGTGACGAAGGATGGGCGGTTGACCGGGGTGCTTTCGGAGCGGGATTACACGCGCAATGTGGTGCTCAAAGGCCGTTCCTCCAAGGACACCACCGTGCGGGAGATCATTTCCGGTCGCGTCGTCTCGGTCAGTCCCGATCATACGGTGGAAGACTGCATGCGGCTGATGACGGAGCATCGCATCCGGCATCTGCCGGTGTTGCAGGGGAACAAGGTCCTCGGCGTGATTTCGATCGGCGACCTGGTCAATTCCATCATCTCCTCCCAGAACTCGGCGATCCAGCAGTTGGAAACCTATATCACGGGTTATCCGACGCCGTCGGTGTGAGGCTTGGTTTCAACCTAAACGCCGCAGTTCAACCACGGATGGACACGGATTCACACGGATAAGAACAGGAGCCGGACGTTCGCTCCACTTCACCTGGTCGGTAAACGACCCCGCAAATGCATTTTCATCCGTGTCCATCCGTGGTTTTCCAAATTCAACTGCGGATTTTGGTTTCAAGCGCGTTGCTTGGTGAGGGTCACCAAGACTTGCGCGGCTTGGGGGATGGGAAATTTCTTCACGGTCACCGTCACCGTTACCGGGTGATAGCCGGTCAGAATCAGATCGGCCACGTCATTGGCTAGCTTTTCAATCAATCTCCAACTGCGCCCATTTCCCAGTGCCATGATCTTTTGCGAAACATCGAAGTAATCAATCGTGGCAGCGATATCATCCGTGGCGGCGGCAGCGCTGAAGTCGTGCTCCATCTCGATGGTGAGCAACAAGCGTTGCGGCTTCGCGCGTTCTTCATCTGGCACGCCCACATGGAAACGAACTTCAAGGTCGGTGATGGTTATCTTGGACATGGCGCTTGGAACAGTTCTCAAAATGTATGACGGAACCGAATTTTCCTCACCCGGCCTAACGGCCACCCTCTCCCCATCGGATGGGAGAGGGACGGGGGTGAGGGGCCGTCCATCCTACCAGAGTTTTCGACATTCTTTTTGCAGTACGCGCTAACACTTTTGCTGTGAGTTGGAATGGTTTTTGGCGACGGCTTCAAGCAATACCCGGGTGGGAGTGTTGATGGGCAAGCGGAGCGCATCGGACAAGGTGAGCCAGCGGAACTCCTGGGCTTCCTCGTTGAGTCTGACATTCGGCTGCGGGCCGCAACGGCAGATGTAGTTCAGCAGGACAAAGTGTGCGTCGCGATAAAATTCCTTTGAATGGATGCAATCTTGCACGAGGACGAATTCAATCTGCTCGACATCAAGGTTGGTTTCCTCTTTGAGTTCGCGGCGAAGTGCGGCAATAGAGGTTTCGCCCCATTTCACTTTGCCACCGGGGATGCCCCAGAGATTGGACCATTTGTGCGTGCGAACCAGCAGGACTTCACTGCTCGGATTGAAAATCAAACCGCCCACCGTGACCACCGGCGGATGCGTGGCCTCAAACCGCTTCACCGGGTGGGTCAGGTGAAAGTCGTTTTGTTGGAGGATGTCATTCAACTCGCCCAGATGCTCGACGATCAGGTCCGGCTTGGCGGCACGCAGTTGGTCGAGCGTATTGTAGCCGGTCAGCACGGCGCAGGAGTGGATGCCCCCATGTTTGGCGGTCTCGATATCGTGCTGCATGTCGCCGATAAAGAGGGTTTCCTCAGGCTTCAAGTGGTTTTCCGCGAGAATGTCGTGGATTTTTTGACGCTTATCCCAGACTCCGATATAGGGCCGGTCCAAGTATTTGCCAAACCCCGTCGCGTGCTCCTGCACCGCAAAATGATCAGCAGCGACGGTACTCAGGAGAAAAGTGCGGATCTGATGCTGGCGGCACAGTTTCAGGAATTCCTCCGCGTGGGGCAGGGCACAGACCGAAGCTTGCACTTCGCGGAACCGCCCATGAAACCATTCTTCCAGCCGACCCATCGGGACCCCCGGGGTGTGTTTGTCATAAAACTTTTTGAACGGCAGACAAAACTCCGCGCGAAACTGGTCCAACGAGATTTCCGCCTGCCCGGCCTGGGTCAGGACGTAATTGGACGCCTCCCAGACGGCGGGCAGGTCGTCCACCAAAGTGCCGGACCAGTCGAAGATGATGTTGCGAATCACGCCGGCATGTTAGTTCAGCCCGCCCCGGGAGCAACAGCCGCGATTCTGTTCGGGCGCATTTTCGGAATGTGTTCCAGCGGCACTGTGGTGTGATGAATTCCACCATGATAGTCAGTGCAACACTCGCCCTCACCCCGGCCCTCTCCCCCGGGGAGAGGGGGAAACGCTCGCTGCGGTTGGACGTATTGACGTTGACGGGTTTTACCATGTTTCGCGTTCGAGCATTGAAGGGCGGTGCTATCCTTCCCCCCTCTCCCGGGGGAGAGGGCCGGGGTGAGGGCGGGCAACAAACCATTTTTTTGTTACCCCCTCTTCTACTCCGGGCGCAACTTTGTGTCCTGTTCGGTTATTGTCCTGTGGACAGTTGTCTCGGGATGAGACACAGGCGCACAGGCGATCTGAAATTTCCGTTTAACTACGGAAATGAATCGGCTCAAATTGGTCCGGGCCGGGCGTGGTTCTGCTTTGCAAGCGTTCTGAACCCGGTTAGCCTCATTAGAGCTTTGTGGCTGCTGCTGTTTGCGTCAGTGCCAGCAGCGGTGAATTGTTGCCAAAAGGATTTTTATGAAACTAAGGACGAAGATTAACGCGGGCTTCACATTGGTGGAGATCATGATTGTAGTGGCCATCATTGGATTGTTGGCGGCGATTGCCATCCCGAACATGGTCAAGGCGCGGAATACCGCGCAAGCCAATGCCTGCATCAATAACATGCGGCAGATTGACAATGCCGTTCAGCAATTTGCCGTGGAAAACAACAAAACCGACAGTGATTCGGTGGGTGAAGGTGACATCAAGTCCTACATCAAGGACAGCGAAATGCCGGTGTGTCCGGCGGGTAACAAGCCCTATCAACTGGCCGGCACCGTGGGAGCCCGCCCCAGTGTGACGTGTGTGAATGCGGCGAGCACGCCGCCGCACAAATTTGGGCCAAAGGTGCCTTAGAGCGTACACTAAATGAATGGCGAAAACCTCTGCCATGCGAGCCGCCCCTCACCCCGGCCCTCTCCCCATCGGATGGGGAGAGAATTCTCCCCAATGGGATTTCACGCTTTGACCCCTGAACCGACGGAAAACATCCAACATCGAACACCCAACATCGAACACTCAACACCCAATGCCTGACCAAGCGGCGCTCCTTGGAGGTTCGAGGTTGGATGTTGGATGTTCCCAATGGTTTATGGGGAGGGTGGCCGCTAGGCCGGGTGAGGGGATTTCGTTGCCGCTATTCTTTTTGAGAACTGCTATAACATACCCGGAGCATTCCCGATTTTGATTGAAAGCCCGGACCACCGTCCGGGCTTTTTGTTTTTGGCCT
The DNA here is from genome assembly GCA_964594985.1 of uncultured Bifidobacterium sp. Taxonomy (GTDB): domain Bacteria; phylum Verrucomicrobiota; class Verrucomicrobiia; order Limisphaerales; family JADLHS01; genus JADLHS01. Next base: position 182,857 of record CAZQNQ010000001.1, on the reverse strand, counting down.
CCCCCGTTTGTTGAGCTTGGCATCGCCATTGCTAAATCCTGCCAGAGCGGTTGCAGCAGGCAATCAAGTGAACCAACCGCAATCAGTCTAACCCGCCTGCTGCTGTGTTCACGCCGCAAACAGAAAGAACAAGAACAGCTATGAAGATCAATACCTCCCGGAAAGCCGGTTTCACCCTCGTCGAAATCATGATCGTGGTCGCCATCATCGGCCTCCTTGCCGCGATCGCGATTCCGAACTTCGTCCGTGCGCGTACTACCTCCCAAACGAACGCCTGCATCAACAACCTCCGCCAGATTGACGGTGCCAAGCAGCAGTGGGCACTGGAAACGTCAGCGGCGGCGAATGCTACTCCGACCGTAGCTAACATTGCCCCCTACTTGGGCCGTGGCGTTGCTGGTGCTACGCTTGATGTGGACATTGTGTGCCCTGCGGCAGGAGTCTACACTGCGGGTCTTGGTGATGTTGCGACTGCCCCGGCATGTTCGCTGGGGGCTGCTGCGGGACACGTTCTGCCGTAATCACGTCATTCCCATTTAATCACAGGCCCGGGCATTGGCCCGGGCCTTTTTTGTTTCGTCTTTGTCAGCGCAAACCTTTGTGCAGACATTTGGTGGGCACAACATGTTTAGGAACTGGCACCACTGCTGCTGGAATTTATTTAGTTTGCGGTTGCATCAGGCGATAAGTGAACATCAATAGTTATCATAATAATTCCGCCTGTTGCAGTGTTCACGCCGCAAATAGAAAGAGGAAATTAACTATGAAGTGTCACATCTCACGGAAAGCTGGGTTCACCCTTGTGGAAATTATGATTGTGGTGGCCATTATTGGTTTGCTCGCCGCGATCGCGGTGCCCAACTATGTTCAAGCGCGCACCAACTCACAAATCAACGCATGTATCAATAATTTGCGCCAAATTGACGGGGCCAAGCAGCAATGGGCCTTGGAAAACAGGCAACTTGCAAATGTTACGCCGGTCGTGGCTGACCTTGCTCCATACATGGGGCGTGGCACTGGTGGCGCTGTAATCGATGTAGATATCGTATGTCCGGCAAGCGGGACATATACCGCCGGGATTGGCAATGTTGCGACCGCACCGCAATGCACCCTTGGGGTAAGTGGTCACGTTCTCCCTTAGATGTCGGAACCTGGTATGGATAACAGGCCGAAGCATTGCTTCGGCCTGTTGTTTTGCTAGGTTGCAGTTGACCTGGTTGCAACGATTCGGTATCCGCAGTGTCATGCAAAAAATGCAAATCCAATGAGCACAATCTTGAGAACGGAGAAGTTGCGAGTGGAATACGCTGGAGGTCAGACACAGATAACCGCCAAGGTCGCATTGCTTGGTCTTGATTTGGAAGTTCGAGCTGGTGAGGTTTTTGGCTTCCTCGGTCCGAACGGAGCCGGCAAGACCACAACAATGAATATCTTGTTGGGGTTTGTGCCCCCTACCAGCGGCTCGGCGGCTTTGTTTGGCATTGATGTGCGGCAGCCCATTGCGCGGCAACGGATCGGGTATCTGCCGGAATTGACGTACTACTACAAATTTCTCACTGCCGAGGAGTTGCTGCGGTTCTACGCCAAAGTGTTTGGCCTGAGCCGGGGTGAAACCGATCAACGCATTGAAAAGTTGATCAAGCTTGTCGAACTGGGTCACGCAGCGAAACGGCCCATCAAGACTTACTCGAAGGGAATGCAGCAGCGGGTCGGTCTAGCCCAGGCATTGATCAATAATCCCGATCTGCTGATTCTGGATGAGCCGACGAGCGGCTTGGATCCGCTGGGACGGATGAAGGTTCGGGAGATCATTCAACGACTAAAAAACGAGGGGAAGACGGTTTTCTTCTCCTCTCACGAAATGGGCGAGGTGGAAACGGTCTGTGATCGGGTCGCGATTTTGCATCAAGGCGAACTCAAGGCCGAAGGGCGCGTGAGTGATTTGGTGGCGCAATACCGGACGGACAATCTGGAGCAGGCGTTTTTGAAGATCGTCGGCTATCAACCACAGGAGGTCGCATGAATGGTGTTCCGCTGTTTTCGGTGGAATCCGGGGCCTCGGTGAAAATGTTAGAGAGACGCTCGCCCTCACCCCGGCCCTCTCCCCCGGGGAGAGGGGGAAACGCTCCCCGCTCTTCGGCAAGTCCGACGCGGTCCGCGGCTCAGAAGATTCTAAACTTTCGGAAAACACCCAACATCCAACCCCCAACCTCGAACCTCCAAGGAGCGCCGCTTGGTCAGGCCTTGGGTGTTGAGGGTTCGAGGTTGGATGTTGGATGTTCCCAAGGGTTCCTGGGGAGGCGGTCCGCGGTTTTTCACCCAACAACCGCAGGAGGTCGCATGAATGGTGTTCCGCTGTTTTCGGTGGAATCCGGGGCCTCGGCGAAAATGTTAGAGAGACGCTCGTCCTCACCCCGGCCCTCTCCCCCGGGGAGAGGGGGCGATAATTGCCCGTTGCCGGTTCCTTGGGCGATGCGGTTCCAAGTACCGCATTCCCCTTTCTTGAGCGGGTTCGCAAACCCTGCGCCTCCCGCTTGTAAAGACGCGGAAAACGATTCACCCTCTCCTTGGGGGAGAGGGCCGGGGTGAGGGCGAGCGTAAATCCAATTCCTCTCAAAACAGCGAAGAAAGACATGAATACGATTTGGGCCCTGAGTGGCGTCGTTATCAAGGAACTGTATCGGCGCAAAGACTTCTATGTGTTGTTTGTGCTGACGGCGCTGGTCACGTTGGCCGCGTTGTCGGTGAATTTCTTTGATGACGTCAAGATTGTTCGCTACGTCAAAGACATCTGCCTTCTGTTAATCTGGCTTTCATCTCTGATCATCGCGGTGGTCACCACGGCTCGACAGATTCCGGCGGAGAAAGAAAATCGCACGATTTTTCCATTGCTCGCGAAACCCGTATCGCGCGGCCAGGTTGTGATGGGAAAATTCCTGGGCTGCTGGCTGGCGTCGGGGATGGCGTTGCTGTTCTTCTACGGATTTTTCGTGGTGGTGACCGGATTCCGCGACCCGCATCTGGCCTTGGGAGCGTATGGCAAGGCCATGATCCTTCAGTGGATGATGTTGGCGGTGGTGATCGCGATGACACTACTGGGTTCAGTGGTTTTCTCGGCGATTTCGGCCAACGCCACCATCTGCTTGATTGGAATTTTTGGCATACTCTTCATCGGGGAACATCTGGCCAAACTCGCGGCGCGGCAAGCCGAGCCAGTCCGTTCGGTGATGGCGACGCTGTTTTATTGCATCCCGCACATCGAGCTTTTTGATGTGCGCGCACAAATCGTCAATGACCAGGCGCTGCCGGGGCTGGTTGACTGTGGCTTGGCTTCGCTGTATGCCGCTGCTTATGCGGGTGCGTTGCTCTACGGCACCTGGTTGCTGTTCCGGCGAAAAAGTCTCAGCACATGAACGCTGCTTCCCCCAAGTTCATTTTCGCGCTGTTGCTGGCCCTCGCCTACACGTTGGGAACGATGACGCATCTGCGGGCGGTCAGCCGGTCCGATTCCGCCCATCCTGATGAGGGCGCGTTCAAGAAACTGCTCGGAGACGGTCGCCGTTTGTTTGCCGGTCAGTTCGTGGAGATGGCGGATGTTTATTTTCACAGCGGTATGTATCCCTCCATTTTTGATCGGGCCGGCACGAAAGCGCCCAAGGCGGTGACCAGCGCGGTGGAAAAGCATGGCGAAGATGACCATGCGGATCATAAACATGATGAGCAGGGAAACTGTGTTCACGATGCGTCGCATGCGGGCCATGAGCACGATGCCCAGGGCAATTGTCAGCATGATGACGATCACGACGCAGAACATGTGAAAGCGATGACACCGGCTGCCGCGCAGAACTGGCTTGAAGCTTTCATCCGTCGTTTTCGGATCACGGAACACACGCATCTGGCTCAAGGTGACGAACGGGAAATCCTGCCGTGGCTTAAAATCGCCATCGAGCTGGATCCCCAGGCCATTGATACTTATACGACCTCCGCCTACTGGCTGCGCCAGCGGTTGAATCGTCCCGATCAAGCGGAGAAAGTTTTACGGGAGGGAATTCGGAATAATCCCACCAATCCCGAGCTTTTGTTTGAGATGGGATTGCTCCACAAGGAAAGCCGGAAGGATCTGGATCGCGCCCGGAACACCTGGCGTTACGCGGCGAAATGCTGGCTGGCGCAAAGTGAGGAAGTGCGTGAGGATGATCATCCTTATTTCTCAAAGATTCTCAACAATCTCGGCGAGCTGGAGCGGGAAGCCGGCAACGTGCCGCAAGCCATTTCGTATTTTGAGCAGGCCAAGCCGTTTTCGCCGAGTCCGGACGGTATCCAGAAAAAGATTGATGAACTTCGGGCGACGCCGGCGACGCCGTGAGTTTTGCTGGGAGTTTTATAGCGGTTTAATTAAAACTGGAGCCGCAAAGAGGCACAAAAAGCACAAACAGAAGCAGTATTTTGAGATTTTTGTGAATTTTTGCGGCTATGGAAAAAATTAAAACGCTCTAGTTTGGCGCGGGTGGAAAACCCGGAACGGAGCATCCTTGCTCCGTGTTTCCCCCGGAGCGCGGACATCCTTGTCCGCGCGAAGCAATCGCGACCATCGAAACACGCGGACAAGGCTGTCGGCACTCCTTTGATTTTAACCCGAAAGCCTCTCGTCCCTCCGAAAGCGCCAGCGGCGCGGCATATTTGTAGAAATCGCCCGCACCAAAATCACAAGCTCCGTAGGAGCGGCATATCCCGCCGCTGTCGCTCCGACGGAGCTTGTGAATCAACCCGGGTAACGTTGCTATCAACATGCCGCGCCTCCGGCGCTGTGGTCGTAGCGGCAGGCATCCCGGCCTGCCGTAGAGCCGGGCTTCCCAGCCCGGCGGAAAGAACCGTCCGCATAACCAAGCGTGCGGAATAATTCCAAGCGTCTCTCGCACGCCACGCCATTCCGGGCGGCAGGGATGCCGCCCTCTACGTCAGGCAGGGATGCCTGACGCTACGGACGTTTTGTCTTTCCGGTTGGTCTTTTGGGAGGCGCTTTGCTTAACTGTGTCCATGCAAGTCCGGCAGGCGCGGATCAAGCGCGACACCAAAGAAACCCGCATCACCCTCCAGTTGAACCTGGATGGGGCGGGGAAATCTTCCATTCAGACGGGAATTCCGTTCTTCGATCACATGCTGACCTTGTTCGCGAAGCATGCGGTGGTGGATTTGAAGCTGCGCTGCAAAGGCGATCTGGAGGTGGACGCACATCACACGGTCGAGGATTGCGGCATCGCGCTTGGGCAAGCCGTGCTGCAAGCGTTGGGAGACAAGAAGGGGATTCGCCGCTACGGAAACGGGTTTCATCCCAAGAATCCGTTTACCGGCGAAGCCTACGTGCCGATGGATGAATGTCTCGCGCGGTGCGTGATTGATTTCAGTGGGCGTCCTTATCTGGTCTGGCGCGGGCTGGATGACAAGGCTTACAAGAAACTTTCCAAGTCGGAGCGCCAGCAGGATATGTCAAGCGCCTTCCGATTCGGGTTGGCCCGGGAGTTTTTCCAGGGATTCACCAATGAAGCCCGGTGCAACCTCCATTTGGAACTTCTTTACGGCGACGAGCCGCATCACATCGTGGAGGGCCTGTTCAAGGCCTTTGCCAAGGCCGTGGACGCGGCCTGCCAGCGCGATCCGCGCATTGCCGGACAGCTTCCCAGCACCAAAGGGAAGCTTTAACCCCCTGCTGAATAAACCCCCACTCACCCCGTCGAACCAATGGCCGCAATGGATCATTCCGCCGCATCAGACGACGCCTTGGTTCGGGCCGCGCGAGGGGGCGACATGGTTGCCTTCGAGGAGTTGGTCGCCCGGCATCGGGACAAGATTTACGCGCGGGCCTATACCATGATGCGGAATGAGGACGAGGCCGTTGATCTTTCTCAGGAAGCATGGGTCAAAGGGTGGCAGCGCTTGGTGCAGTTCCAGGGAGAATCCAGTTTCACGACGTGGATGACGCGGATCGTGATCAATCTCTGCCTGGACCAGCTCCGCAAAAAGAAACGCCAGCGCGCCGAGTCCATCGAAGAGATGGACGAAGAATCCGGCGGGGTGGAACGTCAAATGCCCGTCGTGACGGTGAATCCGACCGAGCGGATGGAGCGGGCGGAGTTGCGGGTGCGGATTGATGAGGCGCTGGGCAAGCTTTCGGAGGCGCATCGGACGGTGCTGGTGCTCCACGAGTTTGAGCACATGGAATACAAGAACATCGCCAAAACGATGAACTGTTCCATCGGCACGGTGATGTCGCGGTTGTTCTATGCGCGGCGGAAGATGGCCGCGTTGTTGCAGGATTTGAAGAAAGTCGAGTGAAAGAGTTGTTATGAACCAAGACTTACAGTTGAAGTTGCAGGCGTATCTGGATGGCGAACTGCCGTCCGGCGAAGCCCAAGCCGTACGCGACTTGCTGGCCACCGACGCCGCCGCGCGCGAGTTGCTCGTGGAACTGACCAACACCCGTGATGTGGTCGTTGCGCACGAAGCAACAATCAAGCTTTCCGAGTCGCGCGAGTTTTACTGGTCCAAGATTCAGCGGGAAATCAGTCGCGAAGCGAAGCCCACGCCGGCGGCGAAGTTTTCCTTCGCGGCCTGGCTGCATCGCGCTCTGGTTCCGGCCGGGGCCGCGGCGGCGGTGGCCATTGCCATCCTGTTGAGCCTGCCGCAGGCGAACGGGGTGGGGGATGCCACCCGCACTTCCAGCGATACGGCGACTTTCACCTACCATAATTACGCCACCGGCACCACGCTCGTGTGGCTGGATTATGGGGCTTCGGAAAACGACTTTTCTGATGCGGAGTGGGACGATATACTGGATTTGTAAATGAACCTCAGATTCAATTATACCTCGGCTTGGTTTTGGGCGTTGCTGCTCGGCCTGTTCATCGGAACCGTCGGCGCGGTGCCGGCCGGTGAAGCGAAATTTGAAGCCCAACTGATCTGGGCCACCAATGATGAGAAACCGCCGAACGACGATTACAAGCCAGTCAACGAGGAAACCCGCAAGAAGCTCGAGAGCCTCAACTTGAAATGGAAAAACTTTTACACCGTCAAAAAGAAAGAGTTTGAAACCAAGAACGGGGAATCTGGGAAGGTTGAAATCAGCGAAAAATCCGCCATTACGGTCAAACTGCTTCCCGAAAAGAAAGTCGAAGTCGTCTTTTACGGCAAGAAGGGCGAAGAATGCAGCCGGCGCAACCAGCCGCTCAAAGTTGGCGAAATCCTTTGTTTTGGCGGCAATGTTCCTGAGAAGGACACCGCCTGGCTCGTGACGCTCAAGCGGCTGAAATAATCCCCATCACTTGCGCCCATTCCGAGGCGGGGCGTAAAAATCGGTTTGTGAATTCGCGGCATCCGCGTAAGCTCCGGCTCGGATTTTATGAGCCAAGTTCCAACCGATCTTAAATACGCCAAATCACACGAATGGGTGCGCGTCAGCGGCGACACCGCCACGGTCGGCATCACCGATCACGCCCAGCACGAACTCACCGACATCGTCTTCGTTGAACTGCCAAGCGTGGGTCGCAAGGTGAAAGCCGGCGAAGCCTGCGCGGTGGTGGAATCCGTCAAGACCGCCAGCGACATCTACTCGCCCGTCAGCGGAGAGATTGTCGAGGTCAACAAGGCCGCTGCCGATGATCCCGCGTTGGTGAACCGCGAACCACATGCCGGAGGCTGGTTCTACAAGATCAAGTTGAGCAATCCCGCCGAGTTGGCCGCGTTGCTCACACCCGAGCAATACCAGGCGCAGATCAGCGGTTGATCGTGGGTTGGAGCGTTTATGATCCAAGCCGCGCAACGGCCCGCCCCGGTTTTGTTTTCAGCATGAAAATCCGCCTCTTCATCAAGCCCTATTGTCCGTGGTGTCACAAAGCGATGGCTTGGCTCGATGCCCACAACGTCAAATACGAGACGCTGGATGTGATCGCCGACGCGGAAGCCTTTGCCGAGATGGAGGAGATTTCCGGCCAGACCCTCGCCCCGGTGATTGATGTGGATGGGGAAATTCTGGCAGACTTTGGCCCGCCGGAATTGGAAAAATTCTGGCGGGAAATTTCCGGCGAATCATGACCGATGGCATCACGCAAAGGCCGCGTCGGACGCAAAGAGTTTCAATGAATTGCTTTGCGAGCTTGGCGTTCTTGGCGTGAGCAACAATTTTACATGACGATTACTCAAACAAATCGCCCGCGCCTGCCGGACTGGTTGCGCATCAAGCTGCCGACCGCCGACACATTTTCGCGCACCCGCTCGCTGCTGGATGAACTGAAGTTGCACACCGTTTGCGAAAGCGCCAAGTGCCCGAACCACTGGGAGTGCTGGAGCAAGGGCACGGCGACGTTCATGATCGCCGGCGACCGCTGCACGCGGGCCTGCCAGTTTTGCGCGATCAGCACGGCCAAACCGCTGCCGCTGGAAGCCGACGAACCCCAACGCGTGGCGGAAGCCACCCGGCGCATGGGCTTGAAGCACGTGGTCATCACGGCGGTCGCCCGCGACGATATGGCCGACGGCGGCGCCGATCATTTCCGGCAGACCATCGAGGCGGTTCGTTCGCTGAATCCCGGGATTGTCATCGAAGTGTTGACGCCGGATTTTTTGGACAAGGAAGAGGCGATTGATTGCGTCCTCAGCGCCAATCCGCACATCTTCAATCACAACTTGGAAACCGTCCGCCGCCTCACGCCGAGTGTGCGGCATCGCGCTACATACGACCGTTCCTTGAGCGTGTTGCGGAAGGTGAAGGCGAAACGCGGCGCAGCCATCTACACCAAATCCGGCATGATGCTCGGCTTGGGTGAACGTGAAGACGAAGTCTTGGAAGCGATGCGGGATCTGCGCGAAGCCCAATGCGATATTCTCACGCTGGGGCAATATCTCCAGCCGACGTTGAAGCATCTGCCGGTGGAAGGATTTGTCACGCCCGAGCAGTTTACCGCCTACGGCGAGCAGGCGCGGGCCATGGGTTTTGTCCATGTCGCCAGCGGACCGATGGTGCGCAGCTCCTACCACGCGGATGAGTTCACGCTGCCATCAGTGCGGCAGTCCTGAGCCAGCACGTTGTTTGAAGAACAACCAGATGGTGACGACGATCAGTGCCAGCACCATGAGGAGAATTCCTCCGATCACCAGGGCCTTGAATGTTTTGGTCTGCCCGAGCAATTGATCCCGTTGCTGGCGCTCTGATTCGACGAACAAGGCGAATTCCTTGTCGAGCGAAGTCATGGCGTCCTCGTCCTTGAGTTTGATCGTGAGCCATCCGGCGCCCGCCCGTTCCCAGTCCAAAGGCATTCTTTCCAAGGCGTCTTTCGTGGCCGCCTGAAAGCCGTTGCGGGACCAGAACGGCGAGGTCTCCTGCGTCCAGAGCCGGACGAGGCCGTGATTGGTGGCGAGTGTCTGGATGCGGGACCACAACGCGGGCCGCGCATAATCTGCCAGGCCGAAGTCTTCAAACGACTCGCCATGAATCCGGGCATGGCGTTGGTTCATCTGCAATGCCGCGCAGCCGACGATGATGCCGGCTGCATCCGTGACGACCTGAAAATCGGTCAGTTGGCGTTCCAATTCAGCTTCTGGCAGGCGCATCAAAGCCCATAGCTGTTTGAGGCGGGGCAGATCATCCACTGTGGCGCGGCGTGTTTGGAACTTGCTCATTCCCGCGCATGGTAAAAATCACCGCGCGAAATTCCAGCGCGATTTTGCATCAGGAGTGGGCGCTCAAGGCTCGTAAACGCGGACCCGGTAGTATTTGGGCATCGAGCCGGAGGCGGGATCGGACACGATGGTCGTGCGATTGGTGGCCGGATAGAGAGGAGCGTTATCCGGCTGATTCATCGCCGACCAAGAGTCGGCATTGAACAGATTCGTGGTGCTTTGAACTTCCACGGCCCGATTGGCAACGTGCGGAATCACAACGTGCGCCGTGCCGTTGCTGACGGCGATGGAAACGCCCCAGCCGCTGGCGGCATTGGTGGGGACGGTGCCGGTGAGGTATTCCAAGTAATTCTTCGCGCGGTCGCCATCCGGGTCGGCCAACAAAGCGGCGCTTGGGGTGTCGGTTGAACTGAAGTAATTGGTCTGCCACGTCGCGTAGCTCACGTAGTTGGGCAGGTCGTTGGTGATCCACGCGGCGAGCAAGGCCACTGCTTGCGTGTCAATGACGGTCGTGCCCAGCGGCGGCATGTGGCTATTGCCCAGATTGGCGACGCGTTGGAACAGGGCCGATCTGGCGAGGTCGCCGGGGACGACCACGCGATTGGCCGGGTCGCCGAGATTATTGATCAACGGGCCGTTGATGACACCGTTTTGGGAGCCGGGAGTGGTGATCCGGGCGTCCCAGAGGGATTGGGCGGCGGCGGCCGGTTGATGACAGGAAACGCAGTTCGCGGCGAGATAGGAACGGACGCGATATTCCCGGCTGACCGCAGCGTTGGTGGCATGGGCAAGGGTCCGCAGGAGATACCGGTTGGAGACGGTGGTGCTGAAATAACCGGCGCGGCTCAACGCTTCGATCTGGTTTGTGCCGGTGCCGTTGTAATTCGCGTCGCGGTTCAATTGCGCCGTGTTGAAACCCAGCGCGAAACCTCCCGCGGAGTTATGGCAGACAAGACACTCGATGCGTCCCGGATAACGCCAGGTCTGCGTGCCAGCGATGGCGCCTTGGCTCGTATAGTTGGTGATGATTTCGTTCTGGCCGCCCTCCGCCACCAGCAGGGCGTTGGTCGGCGGCGTGGTCCAGCGATAGGTGATGCCGTAACCGCCGTTCGGGTTGGCGATCACCAGGCGGGTTTCCAACCGCCGGCGGGAGGCGGGCACCCCGTTGGTGATTTCGAGTTCAAAATGTTTGATCCAGACGGTGCCGGTTGGATACGACCAATTTCCATCGGCATTGAAGGTGATGGTCAGGTTGGTATTGGGCACGGAGAACCAGCGGGATTTGATGGCGTGATCCGACCAGAACGGGGTGTTGAGATCATAAGCGACGATGCCGGGGGCCACGGCCAGCGTGGCGAGATTGGTAAAGACGCCCGTGCCTGCCAACGTGGTGGGGATTGGCGCACCCGCCGCGGTGCTGTTGTAAATGACGCGTTTGAGGACGCTTTCTTGCACGTCGCAATACAGCAGATCGCCGTTGCGCGGATCCGTGCCGAAGGCGGAAATGCCGCCGCCGGGATCGCTGAACAAGATCTGGTTTTGGGTCACGTTTGTCCCGGTGTGCCGCAGGGCCCAGATGGTGCCGTAGGCATAATCGGCGTAAACATAAGCCCCGTAAAGTTGCGAGATGTTCTGTCCGCGATAAACCAGTCCACCTGTGACAGCCTCACCCAAGCTGTGGGAATAGGTTTGCAACGGCGGCGCATGGACAAATCCGGCGGGCGCGGCCCCGGACTTGGGACCAGTCGCATAGCCTTCGCGGAAGGCCCAGCCGTAATTCTTGCCGGGTTCGATGAGGTTGATTTCCTCCCACGCACCCTGTCCGACATCGCCGCAGTAGAGCAGGCCGGTTTCCTCATCGAAATTCCAGCGCCACGGATTGCGCAATCCTACCGCCCAGAACTCGGTGCGGACGCGGGCGGGATTGACCGTCCGGCCGTTGAAGCTGGTTGCGCCCACAAACGGATTGTCCGCCGGCACGAGATAATTGGTCGTGACGGCGTGATGCGGATTGGGCGTCAGATTGTCGGGACGCTTGTCCACGTCCAGCCGGAGCATCGCCGAGAAAAAATCGTTCGTGATGATCTGGCTGTTGTTGTAGTTGTCGTTGCCGCCCCCTTCATCACCGATGGAGACGTAAAGATAACCGTCCGATCCGAAATGAATGTCGCCGCCATTGTGATTATCCGCCTGATCATATTGGACTAGAATGGGCGTGTGTGACGCGGCATCCGCCTGGTTTGAGTTGGCGGTCAAAACCTGATAGCGCGCGAGAATATCGTGCAGGCCGCTGCCTCCGCCATTGGCCGACGTGTTAGTCGTGCCGGTGTAATACACGTAAAAATAACCGTTCGTCGCGTAGCCGGGATGAAACGCCAGCCCCAGCAGCCCGCGCTCGTCGCTCACACTGGTCGTGGTGGTGACGCGATTGACCATGTTGAGGAAGATCGAGCGCGTCGGCGCGGCAAGATTGGTGATGACGACGATGTTCCCGATTTTTTCGAGAATGAAGAGCCGGTTGGTTTCTCCCGGCGGCGTGGCGATGGCCACCGGGTTTGCAAAGTTCAAGCCGGGGAACGCGTTGGTGTAGGTGTAACCGAATACCGGAGGCGCGGGTGGCAGATTGGTAAGCGTGGTGTTCGCAACCCGATCCAAAGGCCCTGCCGCTCGCACCTGAAGGTTCAGGCCGAATACAACTCCCAGCAAGACAACCCCAAAAATCACAGGGCGATACAACATTCCCAGCATGATGCATGATTATGCGTCAAAATAATGCTGGTGTCAAAACTGAAACTGTTAAAAATCAGTAGCTTCCGTCTGTGGAAGCTGAAATCAAGCGGCCCCAATCTGATTTGGCATAGGAATCCCCGACCACGTCGTTGTTTCTACTTGCCGCGGGCAGTTTTGGCGGCCTGCACAAATTCCTCCGCCGCCTTGGTCAGGGTCGTCCAGTCGTCTTTGTCGAGCACGTCCTTCGAGATCAGCGACGAGCCTGCGCCTACTGCCGTCACCCCAGCTTTGAAGAAATCGCCGATGGTTTTCAAGTCCACGCCGCCGGTGGGAACGATCTTCAAATGGGGCAGGGGCGCGCGCAGGGCTTTGATATAATTCGGTCCGAGCGTGTCGGCGGGGAAAATCTTGATGAAGTCCGAACCGGCTTCGTGCGCGAGTTGCGCTTCGGTCGGCGTGTAGGCGCCGAGCATGATCGGCTTGCCCGCCTTCTGCGCGATGGGCACAAGCTCCCGGCGACAGATCGGACTCACGATGAATTGCGCGCCGGCATCTATTGCCGCCTGGCACGTCGCTTCATCCAGCACCGTGCCGACGCCGATGAGCGCGCGGTCGCCGAGTTTGTCGCTCGCTGCCTTGATGGCGGCGATGGCGTTCGGCGTGGTCATCGTGATCTCCACCGCAATGACGCCGCCGGCAACGAGTGCTTCCGCCAGCGGCACGGCTTGGTCCGCCCGTTTGGCGCGGACAACGGCGATGACGCCGGGATTCAGGAGTTGTTCGATGATCTGTTGCTTGGAGCGCATGATGGCATGATGGGAAATTGCGCGTCGCTCCGCCAGTTGAACTTTCCCGGAGCGCGGCTGTCCCAGCCACAGCGCGCCGACTTTCAAGATTGGGCGGAAATGTTATTCAACCTCTCCGTGGTAAATTCAGCGCTGCGGCTGAGGACAGCCGCGCTCCGCACGATAAGCTTCGGCCAACAACGTGATGGGATGCACCACGCGCAGCTTCAAGCCTGCTTTCGCCGCGCCTGTGATGAGTTGCAACAAACAACCAGGATTACCCGTTGCCACTGTCGTTGCGCCGGTGGACTTGATGTGCGCGATCTTGCGTTCGAGAAGCTGTCCGGCCATTTCCGGTTGCGTCAGATTGTAAATGCCCGCGCTGCCGCAGCACCAATTCGCCTCCGGTAACTCTACCAGCTTCAATTCCGGAATCGCTTGCAACAACTCGCGCGGCTGCGAAACCACTTTCTGGCCATGCGTCAGATGGCAGGATTCGTGATAAGTGACGAGGACCGGAGCGCCGATCTCCAGATCGGCTCGGTTCTGAAGATGCGCAGTAACGAGCCGATCTGGAGATCGGCGCTCCGGTGGTTCGGGCCTGCGGATTCCAATTTGCACCAACCACTCATGCACATCCTTCACCTTCGCATCCCAAAGCTCCGCCTGTTTCGAATAAACCGGATCATCCCTCAGCAACTTCGCGTAATGCTTCAGATGCGAACCACAGCCGCCCGCATTCGTGATGATGGCGTCGAACTGTTCGGGCGGGAACTGGTCAATGTTCCGCCGGGCGAGCTGTTGCGCCAGCGTCCACTCACCGTTGTGCGCGTGCAGAGAACCGCAGCAACTTTGCTCCGGCGGCGTGATCACTTCGCAGCCGTTCTGCGCGAGTACCTCCACCGTGTCGCGGTTCACATCGCTGAAGGTCAGGTCCTGCGCGCAGCCGGTCAGCATAGCAACGCGATATTTCTTCACGCCCGTCGCCGGGGTTGTCGGCGCGATGAGTTCCGCCGAGAACTTGGCGCAGACATTGGGCGTCATCGCCTCCAACTCTTGCAGCCGGCGCGGCAACAGTCGCATCAGACCTATGCGTCGTATGGCAGCCTGCAATCCAAGCTGCTGATACAGGCGTAGCCCTTTGCCGAGCAGTTCCAGCCGGCGTAAATCCATGAACAACCAGTGCAAGGTGAAGCTGCGGATGAAATTCCGTTTCGGATTTGCCAGAACCTGCTTTTCCTCAATCTCCGCCCGGGCGTGTTCAAACAACTCCGCGTAATTCACCCCCGCCGGGCACGCCGTTTGACACGCCAGACAGCCGAGGCAGAAATACATCTCGTCGCCAAACGCCGTTGTGACATCCAGTCGGTCATCGGCAATCGCGCGCATCAGCGCGATGCGACCGCGGGGGCTGTTGCGCTCCAGCTTGGTGGCGTCGTAAGTCGGACACGTCGGTAGGCACAGGCCGCAGTGCATGCACTGTTGCACGACCGAGTAATCCAGGTTTTTGAGATGTGAGATGCCAGTGCTCATGCTGGTTTTCCTTTTGGACGCCAGAATACAAACGCAAACAGCATGATAATGATGAGGATTGGAGACAGAAGGATCATCAAGAAAGCATAAGCAATCATTCCAAGCGCCGCTAAAGCGACTTTCCAAGCCGGCGGGCGTGATCCTCCGTTGAGCATTTTCCAATTCTCAAATGTTCCACGAGCGTAGTCGGGCAAATCATCTATCTCTTCAACAACGCCACCGAGATCTACGAGGGTAGCGATGATGGCATATCGCAAGTAATGTGGGCAGCGATCCAGCGATTCCAATGAGTCTCGCACCTCGAAATTAGGACCGCCGCAGGTGCATCGAACTTTGCTTTCAAACTTATCTGGGGGAGAACTGAAATGGATATACCAGGTCTGGGGGTGTTCGACGTTTGATGCTTGTGAAATGTTTGCAGGGTTTTCCTCTAACGAAAAAATCTCAATATGCACATGAATGCCGGTTGAAGCAGATAGTTTTAGCTCCAACACATCTTTGGTGGGAGGGCTGCCTTCAAACGAGATTTTTGTAAGGACCAATGCCATGTGTGACAGCTTTAAGAGTGGTCAACGACATCAAACATCTTTCCGGGATTCAGGATTCCGTTCGGATCAAGCGCGCGGCGGAGTTCGCGCATGACGCGCATCTGCGCATTGCCGGCAAACTTTGGCAGAAAACTTTTTTTCGCCACGCCAATGCCGTGTTCGCCAGTGATCGTGCCGCCCAGCCGAATAGCTTCGTCAAAGATTTCTTTGAAGGCTTCTTCGACGCGGTGCATCTCTTCCTTGTTTCGTTCGTCGGTGAGGAAGGTGGGATGCAAATTGCCGTCGCCCATGTGGCCGAAGGTGCCGACGCGCAGATTGTATTTCTGCGCGACCTGCGCGACGAAGCGGATCATTTTTGCCAATTCGCTGCGGGGCACGGTGGCGTCTTCGAGAATGGTTGTGGGTGCGAGGCGCGCGAGTGCGGAGAAAGCACTGCGACGGGCGGTGGCGAGCTTGTTGGCTTCGGCGTCATCTTTTGCGACGCGAACTTCGAGCGCACCAGCTTTGCGGGCGAGTTCTTCCATCTTGGCGGCTTCCTCAGCGACGGCGGCGGGGTGCCCGTCGGATTCCATCAACAACAATGCCTCGCAATCCAGCGGCAGCCCGACCTTGGCGAAATCCTCCACGCAGCGGATCGTCGTGCGGTCGAGGAACTCCAGCGTGCAGGGGATGATCTGCGCGGCGATGATGTCCGAGACGCATTGCGCGGCGGCGTCCATTTGCGCGAACGTCGCCACCATCGTTTTCTTCGCGGCAGGTTTTGGGATGAGTCGTAGCAACACTTTCGTGATGACGCCGAGTGTTCCCTCCGAGCCGACGAACAGATCGCGCAACGAATAGCCCGCGACGTCTTTGACGCACTTGTTGCCGGTCCAGAGGATTTCGCCGTCGGGCAGGACGACTTCGAGGCCCATGACGTAATTGCGCGTGATGCCGTACTTCAAACCACGCAGGCCGCCGGAGTTTTCCGCCACGTTGCCGCCGATGGTGGAAATCTTCATCGAGCCCGGATCAGGTGGATAAAACAAACCCGCCGCCGTCGCCGCATCAAACACCGCGAGCGTCGTGACGCCGGGTTCAACGAGAATGGTGAGATTGGCGCAATCCAGTTCGAGGATGCGATCCATCTTCGTCAGGCAAAGCACGAGACAATCCGAGCTTGGCAGGCTGCCGCCGCTGAGGCCCGTTCCCGAGCCACGAGTGACGACGGCTGTTTTGGTCTGATTCGCGAGCTTGAGCACTTGGGCGACTTGCTCCGTGGTGGTGGCGAACGTGACGCAGCCGGGCATCTGTTGCATGGCGGCCGTGCCATCGAACGAGTAAGCGATCAAGTCTTCCTTGGACGTAAGGACGTTTTCCGGGCCGACGATGTCGCGGAGTCGGGCAAGTGTGTCACTGGGCAGAGGCATAAATTCCGCAGTCAGCATGTTGGCCCGCTGGCGTGGGGTCAAGCGCAGCCAAGCCCAGACACGGATATGTGAAGCGGGAGGGTTGGGTTCTTGATCTTAATCCTACTCTTAATCTTGATCTGCCCGCGTGACGCCAAAGATTAGGATTAAGAAAAAGAGTAAGATTAAGAGAGAGCAAAAAGAAAGTGGCGGAGAGAGTGAGATTTGAACTCACGGTAGTGTTACCTACGCACGCTTTCCAGGCGTGTGCCTTAAACCACTCAGCCATCTCTCCACCGAACGCCGAAACTGTGAATCTTTATGCGGCTTCGGGCAATCTTTTTCTCAGTGTCAGCTCCATTGAGCCTTCAGAGGCTTTACGCGAATTTCGCGAATTAGCGCCAATTGAAACCCACTCGCGGCAATTCGTGGCATTCACGGAAAACTGAGTTCGGGCTTTTTCATCTGCGGTAATCTGCGTAATCTACGGTCAACTTAAATGGATATGAAACCACGCGTTCGCTTTGCTCCCTCGCCCACCGGCTACCTGCACATCGGCGGCGCCCGCACCGCTTTGTTCAACTGGCTCTACGCCCGCCACACCGGCGGCACGTTCGTCCTGCGCATCGAAGACACCGACGCGGCGCGCAACTCCCAGGAAGCCGTGGAGGTCATCCTGCAAGGCTTGCGCTGGCTCGGGTTGAATTGGGACGAAGGTCCGCTCACCGCCGACGCCACCGGCCCCTGCAAGGGCGATCGCGGTCCGTATTTCCAATCGCAGCGGAAGGAAAACTATCAGCGTCGCGTCGAAGCCTTGTTGTCGCGCGGCCTCGCCTATGAACACGAAGGCGCGATCAAGTTCAAGATGACGCGCGAACCAATCCTGATCCCCGATCTGGTCGTCGGCGACGTGGTGCGTCCGCTCACCGACCGCGAGGAGCAAGACCCGGATTGGGTGCTTGTCCGCAGCGACGGACAACCCGTGTTCCACTTCGTCAACGTGGTGGACGATCTGGAGATGGGCATCACGCACGTCATCCGGGGCGAAGATCACTTGAGCAACACCGCCAAGCACATCGCGCTCTTCCGCGCGTTCGGCGTCGAGCCGCCGAAGTATGCGCACATTCCGCTCATCCTGAATGGTGACGGCAGTAAGATGAGCAAACGCGACCGGGGCGCGTCTCTCACGACGTATCTCGACGAAGGTTTCCTCCCCGAGGCCGTGAACAATTATCTCTGCCTGCTCGGCTGGTCGCCGAAAGACAACACGGAAAAACTGTCGCTCGCCGACGTGGTTGATCGCTTTGATCTGCCACAGATTCTTCGACACAACGCGAAGTTTGATTTCGAGAAACTCACCTGGTTGCAGGGCGAATACTGTCGCGATCTCGCGCCGGACCGTTTTTACGAACTGGGTGTTCACGCGTTCGCCAAGGCGGGCGTTGACACAAATCAGTTCGACACGGCCTACGTCAAAGCCGCGCTGGACACGTGCCGGGGCAAGATCAAGACCTTCGCGGAATTGCCCACCTACGCCGGGTTTTATTTCAAAGCCGACATCGCCTACGACCCCGAAGCCGCGAAGAAAAGTTTCGTGCCCGAGAACAAACCGCGCGTGGAAAAGGTCCGCGATGCCTTTGGCAGACTCGCGACCTTTGACGCCGCGAGCATTGAAGCCGCGTTAAAGGCCACCGCCACCGAACTCGGCGTGAAGGTGGGCGTGCTCATCCATCCGACGCGGCTGGCCGTCACCGGCAATCCCAACGGCCCGAGCCTCTATCATCTGCTGGAAGTGCTGGGGAAGGAGAAGGTGTTGGCGCGGGTTTGGAAGGCGCTTGACCAAATTGGGTGAGGATTTGACAAGCTTAGGCTGCGATATTACAAAAAAGCCATGTTTACGGCAAAAATTCTCAAAGATCGCTTGGATCAGCAACCTTTCCGGCCATTCCGAATCAAGATGTCCAACGGGGAAGCCTACGATATTCCGAATCATGACGCCGCGTGGGTGCTGCGAGATTCCGTGGAAATCGGTTTAGACCCGGACACAGAGGGCTTGGCTTCGCTCACGCGGCGATGCTCGATTTTGCACATCGCCAGCATCGAAGATATTGCGACCAAGAAAGCGGCGTGAATCCGCCGTCGCTTTTTTCCGCATTCGCTGCGCTCAGACGTGACCAACTCCGCGTTCCAACTGCAAAGTTGATTTTAACGCTCGCTCTCATCCCGGCCTTCTCCCCCGGGAGAAGGAGTCGCCGTCGGCAGTTTTCTGGTTGGCGGGAAACCATCCGGCCAATCCCGTCGCATGACATTTCACAAACACGGCGAATGATTCTCCCTCTCCTTGGGGAGAGGGCTGGGGTGAGGGAGGTCGTCATCACAAATCTGGCGAACCAGCATGCCGCCCCGCTGGGGCTTGGAATTTTGGGCTGGCCGGGTTCTACAAATATGTCGCGCCTACGGCGCTGGCTGAAGCCCCAGACATTATTATTTCAGCACGCCCCAAAACTCGCGGAGCGTCTGGACTGCGGTGCCTTCAGCACCGCTTTCCGTCCGCACGAAGATCATCCATTGTTCCGAATCCTCCGCCCGCCCGAAAGCGCCGCTAAAGCCGGCGCACTCCAGACGCTCCGCGCAATTCGTGAGTCATAGGCCAACGCACCAGTGTCTTGAACTGCTGCAGCCCTCCACGGAGGCTTACGTCCGTTCGATGACCAGCGTCAGGTATTTCTTTTCCCGGGCGAAGATGACCGGGGCCACGACATCGAGCGTGCCTTGAATTTGTTGAAGTGCTTTAGCAAACCTCACGTCGGTCTGCCGCTGCGTTCCGCATGACGGGAGTGGTCCCACCAAAACAAGCCATTTTGCGGTGGCCGGGACAAAAAATCTCATCGTCGCCGCGCCCCTGTCTTGAACTCCGGGCGGGCGACTGCTTCAATCTGCGCCGCAATGAAGATCCTGGTCATCGGTTCGGGCGGACGCGAACACGCCCTCGTCTGGAAACTCGCGCAATCACCGCACGTCACCAAGCTGTGGTGCGCGCCGGGCAATGCGGGGATTCAACAGGAGCGAACGGAGCAAACAGAGCAGCCAATCGGATGCGTGAACATCGGCGCGGAGGATTTGCCCAAGCTGCTCGCCTTCGCGCAGGAGAAGCGCGTGGATTTCACCGTCGTCGGACCGGACAACCCGCTCGCGCTCGGCATCGTGGACTTGTTCCAGCAGCACGGCCTGAAGATTTGGGGCGTGAATCAAAAGGCGTCGCAGTTCGAGGCGTCGAAAGTTTTCTCCCAAAAGTTCATGGAGAAATACGGCATCCCCACGGCGGCGGCGGGAACGTTCGATGATGCGGTGGCGGCGAAGAGATTTACAGCCACGCTTGGCGGTAAGTGCGTGGTGAAAGCCGACGGCCTCGCGCTCGGCAAAGGCGTGTTGATCTGTGCCAACCAAGCCGAAGCCGAGAAGGCGGTGGACGAAATCATGGTCAGCAAGGCTTTCGGCGCGGCGGGCGCGCGGGTGGTCATTCAGGAATTTCTCGAAGGCATCGAGGTTTCCCTGCACGCGCTGTGCGACGGCACGACCGCGAAGATTTTCCCCACGTCACAGGATCACAAGCGGGCTCTCGACGGTGATCTTGGCTTGAACACCGGCGGCATGGGCACATATTCGCCCACGCCGTTTTTGACGGATGCGCAACTCACCGACGTTGCCAACAAAGTGCTCGAGCCCTTCATGCGCGGCTGTGTGGCGGAGGGGATTGATTATCGCGGCCTGCTGTATCCCGGCGTGATGCTCACGAAGAATGGACCGAAAATTCTGGAGTTCAACGCGCGCTTCGGCGATCCCGAGACACAGGTTTATCTCACCCGGCTGGAAAACGACCTCGTCGAGTTGCTCGACGCCAGCGCGAGCGGCACATTGGCGAAGCACGAGTTGAAATGGAGTCCGCTCACGAGCGTGTGCATCATCATGGCCAGCGGTGGGTATCCGGGTAATTATCCGAAGGGGAAAGTCATCACCGGCTTGGAGGCCGCGAATAAATTACCGCACACGAAAGTTTTCCACGCCGGCACGGCATTGAAGGATGGCCAGGTCGTGACGAATGGCGGCCGCGTCCTCGGTGTGACCGCGCTCGGCAAAGATTTGCGCGCCGCCCAAGCCGCCGCCTACGCCGCTGTGGAGACGATCCAGTTTGAAGGGGCACACTTCCGTCGCGACATCGCGGCGAAGGCGATGTTGTAGCGTCAGGCATCCTGCCTGACGTGGAGGGCGGCATCTCTGCCGCCCGGAAAAACCGCGAAAGGCAAGAGACGTTTGAAATTATTCCACGCGCTTGATTTTGCGTGCGGTTTTTCCCGCCGGGCTGGGAAGCCGGCTCTACGGCAGGCAGAGAGGCCCGCCGCTACCGTCGAGCCGAAACAACTCCACGATCGGCACATCGAGTTGAAGGTGAAGCAACCAACGCCTGCGCCCGTGCCGAAGGCGTAAGAACAATCCCAACGGGATTGAGTCCCAAAGCCCAGGGTTGCGAGGCACGAGCTACCTTGGGTATGCGTGAGAAATATCCCCAACCCCAACGGGGTTGTGTCTTTGGTGGTTCATCGCGAATGCGAACGGATTGGCCGCAACCCCGTTGGGGTTGGGGAATTTTTGGGGACGCTGACCCAAGGTAGCTCCTGCGTCGCAACCTTGGGCTGGAGGCCGGAATCCCGTTGGGATTCTCCTTCCCGATAACCGCGAAAGGCAAGAGACGTTTGAAATTATTCCACGCGCTTGATTTTGCGTGCGGTCTTTTCCGCCGGGCTGGGAGAGCCACGGCTCTACGGCAGGCACGGATGCCCGCCACTACGACCACAGCGCCAGCGGCGCGGCATGTTTATAGAAACGTATCCAGGCTGATTCACAAGCTCCGTAGGAGCGGCACCCGGCTGGCGAAATGTCGCTCCTACGGAGCTTGTGATTTTGGTGCGGGCGATTTCTACAAATATGCCGCGCCGCTGGCGCTTTCGGAGGGAGGAGAGGCTTTCGGGTTAAAATCAAACTTTGGGCGCACGAAAGCGGTGTCGCGCCACGCCTGCCCCCCGCAGTCCAAGAGGCACGGTGACAGGCGTTGTAGCGTCAGGCATCCTGCCTGACGTAGAGGGCGGCATCTCTGCCGCCCGGAAAGAACGGTGGCTGGGGTGAGACGCTGGGAGTTTTTCCGCGCGCTTGGTTCTGCGTGCGGTTTTTCCCGCCGGGCTGGGAAGCCCGGCTCTACGGCGGGCTAGGAGGCCCACCGCTACGTTCGCGCTGCGGCTTGAGTTGAAGGTGAAGCCGCCGACCCGGCCGGCGAAACCATAGCGGCAAGCATCATGGGTGACGTAGCGGGCAGTTATGAGCTTTACGGGAGAGGATCAATCTTTAGCTCACGGTTGTGCGATACGATAAAAGCGTCGGGGATGTTTACTGGCATCCGAGTCACGCAACACGCCATCACCGGCTGGCGAAGTCCGATTTGTGCTGATGTTGCTCCATTCCAAGGGCTCCAGCGCGTCTTTTGCTTGCAGAATGTAGGTCTGATTTGGCGTGCCGGTGAACCAGACCTGGGCCATATCACCGCTGAAATTCAACGAAGTAATGATGATGGTTTGCGTCGCTGCGGATTGAGTGGACGCAGCAGACCCTGAATCGGTTGGTGTTGCGGAATTTGAATTCGCCCGGGCCACCGGCATGGTGATGCGTTTGCCGAAACGCGCGCGATTAAACTGTTCCCGCGTCATGAACGGAGGATGAAAGGTTGTGTCGAGCGAGCCGTCTGGATTCAGTCTGGCGATATGCGGGACTTCCACGCCGTTGACGACGGAGAAGAAGCCGCAGATCACGATGCGTCCGTCGCCTTGAAGCGCCATACTCATGACGCGGCCTTCGGGAGCGTTGGTGATGGCGCAACGGAAACTCCGGTCAAGCTGGCCGTTCGCTTCCAGCCGCATCACGCCGGAACAGTCCTGACCATTGATGCGGCCCACCAAGCCACCCACCAGCAACCGGCCATCCGGCTGCCGGATAAGGGTGATGCGACTGCGCTGGTCGGCTTCATATTGATTGGTGAAACTGAAATCGGGTTTCCAATCTGGATCAAACCGCATCAACCGCCCCGGCGAAGTCGGGCTGGCATTGTCACGAATCGCGAGAATGGCCCCACCCGTCGGCAAACGCACGGCGTAACGGCATAGTTCCATCGGCACTTCCTCAAAAAGCGCGCGGAAGACTTTAGCCGCGTCATAGGCGGTGGGTTCGCTTGGACGACGGTCAAAAGCCAGTTCGCCCACCGGCGCGGAGGGATTCGGCGTGGCCCGGGTCCAATCCACCGAGCGCCGCGCCCAGAAGCCAAGCTCTTCCAAGGTCCGAATCAACCCCGATGGGCGGAGAAATTCCTGACCGACCAAGTTGTTGGTGGGAGCAATCCAATCACCGGTCGCATCCAGTTGATAGACGGTTGTGGGATAAGGTGCGCGCGAACCTTCGAGGGAGCCGGTCACAATGGCAACGGTACCGTTCGGCAAAATAGCGGCGGGATAAACCCCGCTCGGCACATAGCCTCGTCCCGGCGCGTTGGTGCGATCCCGCCCCGGCTGGAAAGATTGGTCAAGCGACCCATCCGGTTTGAGAAACGCGAGGCCGGGACGCGAGTTTTCCTCAACGGCGTTGAACGACCCCGTAACAAGTATTCGTCCGTCTGCCGCGACTTCCAGATGCGCCACAAAGGAGGAAGAATCATTCCGAGTTGCGTCTCCGAGAAAGGTTCGATCCAAACTTCCATCGGGATTCAAGCGCATGGCAATCCGGTTGTACAATCCCAGCCGCCCGATTTGTTCGTCAACAAACGCGCCGAACAAAACCGATCCCACAAGAATTTTCCCATCGGGCTGAATTGCCACGCTGCCAGGCGGGGAATCCAAGGTGAACATCGTGGTTTCCGCCAGAAATTCCTGGATGACTGCCGGCGTTGATGTATCCGGTTTGGATTCAACAGCAGCTTGCTGCGGTTGCTGCGTCTGAATCGGTTCCCCGGGATGAATCGTCTGGCGACCTTTGAAGGATGCGTAAATTCCCGCTCCGGCCAGTGCGACGATGGTGGCGGTGACGAGGGTTTTCTGAAGTGCAGTCATGGCGATGGCTTTGGTGGCGGTGACAGTTGCGGTGGTAGCGAGGGTGGTTCCGGTCAATGCGGCGGCGGTGCAAATGGTGAGCGCCAATCCTGCGGGCGCGGCTTGCACGGCGTTGGCAGAGATGAGGACGGCCAGTCCGCTCGCCCCGGCGGTGATGCCGCGTTTGACAAAGCTTTCGCGCAAGCGTTCCACGGCGCGAGTCACGCGTTTCTGCGCGGCTTCCGCGCTCACACCAAGTTGGGCGGCCATTTCGGTCGCGGATTTCTTTTCAAAGTAACGGAGGAGCAGGGCATCGCGGTCGGGTTCGCTTAATTCACCCAGCGCGGCGTCGAGGTGTGGCGCGATTTCATCCCACGAAGCATCGGGTGCGGCGGAAAGCAGTTCATTCATGGCGGCGGCCTCCTGTTCGCGGGCGCGGCGGCGCACCTCGGTGCGGACGGTTTTGCTGGCGAGGTTTTGCGCGGTGCGATGCAGCCAGCTGGACAAGACGGCGCGATCGGTGAGTTGATTTGTGTTCTGTGCCAGGGCAACGAATGTCGTCTGCGTCACGTCTTGGGCGAGGTGGGCGTCGCAGAGCATCCGCAAGGCGGCGGAGTAAACGAGGTCAACGTGCCGTCGCACCAACTCGGTGAACGCCGTTTCGGAGCGGCGTGTGGCGTAGGCGCGCAGCAGTTGCTGGTCGGTCTGATTGTTCACTCACAGGATAGTACCCGCGAGTGACGAAATCGGACAGAAAATGTGATTTGACCGCGAAATACGCCAAATACGCGAAAGGGTTTCAGCGCCAGCGGCGCGGCCTGTTTGTAGAATTCACCATCAAAAAATCACAAGCTCCGTGGGAGCGACATCAGGCGAATGCCGCTCCTACGGAGCTTGGTTCGTTTCAACTCCTTAAACTATAAATATGTCGCGCCGCTGGCGCTGGTGGAAGCGTGAATCACTAGAGAATATTTCCGCCGTTTGAATGGCGAAGGTGCTGCGGCTGGTCTGCGACACAGCCGCGCTCCTTGATCATCCCACCACAATGTTCACCATCCGTTTGGGCACAATGATGACCTTCTTGATCGCTTTGCCCGCGATGAATTGTTGCACCTTCTCAGAGGCTTTCGCGGCCGCTTCCAGTGTGGCTTGATCGGCGTCCACGGGGACTTTGATCACGTCGCGCGGTTTGCCGTTCACGGAAACGGGAATCTCAATCTCGCTCTCGACGAGCAGGGCGGCGTCAAACTTCGGCCACGGCGCATAGGCGAGGGACGGGGGGTGAAGTCCGAAGGTCGAATGCAAACGTGCCCAGAGTTCTTCCGCGAGATGCGGGGCGAACGGGGCGAGCAATTGCAGGAAGGTTTTCAGCACGGGCAGCGGTTTCGTCTGCCAGGTGTTGGCTTCGTTGATGAACACCATCATCGCGGAGATGGCGGTGTTGAAGCGCAGGGCGTCCAAGTCTTCGGTGACTTTCTTGATGCACGCGTGCAATGTTTTTAACTGAGCGGGTGTCGGGGCGGCATCTGTGATCGCGCCGTCCAACAGGATCAAATCCAGCAGTTCTTTATGTTTCTCTGTGTTCTCTGCGGCCAATGTTTCCGCCTGTTCGAATGCCGTCTCCGATTTTTCATCCACGAACAAACGCCAGACGCGTCCGAGGAAGCGATACACGCCTTCAACCCCGCGCGTATTCCACGGCTTGGTGTCCTGTAGCGGACCCATGAACATTTCGTAGAGCCGGAACGCATCCGCGCCAAATTCTTTCAGCACGTCGTCGGGGTTCACCACGTTGCCACGGGACTTGGACATTTTTTGCCCGTCTTCGCCAAGGATGAGTCCTTGATTGACGAGCTTGAAAAACGGTTCGGGTGTCGAGACGTAGCCGAGATCGAACAGCACCTTGTGCCAGAAGCGCGCGTAGAGCAGGTGGAGGACGGCGTGTTCGGTGCCGCCGACGTAGAGGTCCACGCCGGGAGTTGCAGGTTGCAGGTTGCAGGTTGCAGGTTGCGTCGCGCGGGAGTCCAACTTGCAACTTTCAACCTTCAACTTGTAACCCGTCGTGCCCATCCAGTAGCTCTCAGCGTCCTTGCCGACGAATCCGCCCGCATTCTTCGCGTCGAGATAACGGAGGTAATACCAGCACGAGCCGGCCCATTGGGGCATGGTGTTGGTTTCGCGAGTTGAACCATCGGGCAGGGTCAACCAATCCTTCGCGCGGGCGAGCGGTGGTTGGCCGTCGGCGGTGGGTTTGTAATCTTCCAGCGTGGGCGGCAGGACGGGCAAAGCAGATTCCGGCAACGCTTCGTGATAAAGATTTCCGGCGGCGTCTTTCTTCCAGATGATCGGGAACGGTTCGCCCCAGTAGCGCTGGCGGCTGAACAGCCAGTCGCGTAGTTTGTAATTGATGGTCTTTTTGCCGAGTCCTTTTTCTTCGAGCCAGGCGGTGATTTTGTTTTTGGCTTCGGGGGTGGGCAGGCCGTTGAGGAAGCCTGAATTCACCGCCGTGCCGTCATCGGTGAAACCTTGCCAGTCGGTTTTAGCATCCGGCGGCTGCACGACTTGGATAATCGGAAGGTTGAACTTCTTTGCGAACTCGAAGTCGCGTTCGTCATGTGCGGGCACGGCCATGATGGCACCGGTGCCGTAGCTGGCGAGAACGTAGTCGGCAATCCAGATGGGAATCTTCTCGCCGTTGACGGGATTGAGGGCGTAAGCGCCGGTGAACACACCGGTTTTTTCCTTCGCGAGTTCGGTGCGCTCAAGATCGGATTTCCCGGCGGCAAAAGTTTTGTAGTCTTCAATGGCTTTCTTCTGTTCGGGCGTCGTGAGTTGCGGAACAAGTTTATGCTCCGGCGAGAGTACCATGTAGGTCGCGCCGAACAACGTGTCGGGACGCGTGGTGAACACGCGGATTTTTGAATCGGCAATCGGCAATCGGCAATCGGCAATCGCAAAATCCACTTCCGCGCCTTCGCTGCGTCCAATCCAGTTACGCTGCATTTCCTTGAGCGAATCGCTCCAATCAATCGTATCGAGGTCGGCGAGAAGTTTCTCAGCGTAGGCGGTGATGCGGAGCATCCATTGGCGCATCGGTTTGCGGATGACCGGGAAGCCGCCGACTTCGCTCTTACCATCAATGACTTCCTCATTCGCGAGCACCGTGCCAAGTTCGGGACACCAGTTCACCGGCGCTTCACTGACGTAGGCGAGGCGCTTGGAATCGCGGTAGGCGCGGCGGGCGACTTCGAGATCGGCGTGGTAGGGCGCGTCACTCCGTGCGCGCCGTTCTGTTGCAACTGACGACGGCGCGCACGGAGTGACGCGCCCTACCTTATCATCGGCGAGTTGAAGCTCTTCGGGATATTTCAGCGTTTCAATCGGTTCAGCCTTGTTCGTCTCGGGATTGAACCACGAATTGTAGAGCTTGAGGAAAATCCATTGCGTCCACTTGAAATACTCGACGTCGGTGGTGGCGAGTTCGCGCGACCAATCGTAGCTGAAGCCGAGGCTTTTGATCTGGCGCGTGAAGTTGGCGATGTTTGCCTCGGTGGTGACGCGCGGATGCTGGCCGGTTTTGACGGCGTATTGCTCGGCGGGCAGGCCGAAGGAGTCCCAGCCCATCGGATGCAGGACGTTGAAGCCGCACGCGCGCCGGTAGCGGGCGAGGATGTCCGTGGCGGTGTAACCCTCGGGATGCCCGACGTGCAAGCCCGCGCCGGACGGGTAGGGGAACATGTCGAGGATGTAAAATTTCTGCGGGGCCTTGCCGCTGGAAATCATCGCATCCGCGCCGTGGCGTTGGGCGAAGGGATGGGTTTCGGGCACGCGCTCGCCGGGATTGAAGGCGCGGAACGCCTGTTGTTGCTCCCAAGCCTGCTGCCACTTGGGTTCGATCAGATGGAACGGATATTGTCTGCGACTGCCTGCCATAGAAGGGGCAGTCTAAAGTCCAGGGTCTAAAGTCTAAAGTCTAAAGTCGCGGGCTTTTGGTTGGTGTGGAGCTGGATGATCACCGGAGTCGGGCAGGCAGATTAAGATCAGGGTGTGGTTTCAAAATGTTTTCCAGCGGCGCTGGGGGGCAATGCATCCCGCCATGAAATTAGTGCCACGCTCGCCCTCACCCCGGCCCTCTCCCCCGGGGAGAGGGGGACACACTCGCTGCGGCTTGACGGATTGACATTGGCGGGTTTTACCATGTCCAACGACCAAGCCCAAAAGGGCGGTGCGATGCTGCTCCCTCTCCTTGGGGGAGAGGGCCGGGGTGAGGGCGAGCAACCAACCATTCCACTCACGGCCTCCCAAACTCAGCAAATAAATCCATTTTGAAAACACGCCTTAAGAAAGATTAAGAACGGAGGGATGGCTTAGTTGGATTGATTGCGGATGCGGATGAGGACGTTGGTGGAACCGCAGATGGGGTCGAGGCGCGGGAAGGTGGTGGTGTTCGTGCCGGTGTTGAAGGTGTTGGTGAAATTGGCGATCGGACTCCAGGCGGGGGTGCTGAGGTCGCATTTGAATTCAGGGCTGGCAGTCCAACCGTTCGTGCCGGTGGATTTCACGGTGATGAAGTCGCTGACGTTGATGTAAACGATGCGGACGGTGGGCGGCGTGGCGGGGGTGACGATGTTCAAAGTGCCGGTCATATCAAAGTGATTGCCGCATTGGTAGAGGAGTTGATTTGGAGCGTTCGCGGGGACGGTGAAGGTGAGCGTGCCCGAAGTGCCGCCGTTGTTGGCGACCCCGCTGTCGTACCGGCCAGTTGAACCGAAGCCCAGTGAGGTCTTGATCCAAAACGGATGGATGTCGAGCCCGCTGAGGTTGAAGACATAGGTCACACCGCGTTGCAAGGTGAGCGTGGGGTCGTTCTGTCCATCAATGAAGTAGTTATCGAGGCTGAACGCGGTGACATTGAAGCTTTGCGCGGGAACAGCAAGGTGTGAATAGAGCAACAGGCCCAGAAGCAGAGCCAGACGGGCGATCGAACGGTAGCGGTTTGCGACTGAATGCGAGACAATGATTGTCATACGTCACATACGATGGCGGTGGTGGAATTTTGTTCCCGCGAGTTCGTTGTTCAGTTCAGTCGCCAGTGCAATGAGACGAAAACCGCGTGGGCGGTGTAATCATTTGCCTGGCCGCTGCCGGGTTCGTTGTACTGGTAAAAACCGTATTGCAGCTTGGTGGTCAGGTTCTCAGTGCAACGCGAGGTCAGGCCGGCTTGCAAAGCATGACTGTCGTAGTGCATTCCGAGCGGCAGGCTGGCGGCGAAATTGTCCTGCTGGAAGTTTGCGGTCGAGAACGTGTAACCAGCAGTCAGATCAGTCTTCGCGGTCAACACATAGCGGCCGTGGCACAGGACACTCCAGGTTTCCCCGCGATACGGCGCGACCGCAGTGGAGTTGTCATGCAAAGAAATGCTGCGGGTGTCTTGAAACGAAATGGTGCTGAACGCATGAAGCCGGCGCGTGGGAGTGATCGTGAAGTTCAGACTGAAGATTTGGGCGTCGTAATTTCCGGCGAGCACCCGTCCGCCGGGCGAGGCGTCGCCGGGGGTGATAAAGCTGGTTGGCTCGGTGGTCGTGCGCGAATCGGTGGCGACCAAGCGGTAGGTGAAGGTGGTTTTGGCCCACGAGGTGGGGCGCAAGGTGAAGTAGGAAGACATTTCGTGCGTGGTCAGGTCGCGCGCGGAAATCAGCGTGGGATAACCCGTGATGTCGGCGGGAGCGCCATTCGGATAACCGTCGTCGTAGTCCGTGGCGCGGTCGCGCCACCGGTAGTGCGCCCCAAGTTTCAGCCAGCCGCGCGGCGAGGTATCGAAACCGGCGCGGAGGTCGGCGGTGTTGCTGTCGGCTTCGGTGTTGCGGAAGAATGGGGCGAGGCCGTTGTAATTTTCCGTGTGTTGGATTTGCTCCTGTTGCAGGCGGGCTTCGGCGAAGAGCGTGGTGAAGGGAAGCTGGTTGATCCGTAGCGCGGCACTTTCAGCCACGGCGGCGCGGTCAATGTCGGCGAGGCCGCTGATGGGGTTGACAAAGTCGGGGAAATTAAACGGCGGCCCGTTGAAGGGCGGGGCGATGAAGTCGGTGGTTTCGCCTTCGACGGTTCCGTTCTGGCGCGTCCATTCACCCTGGATGCCGAAGTTGAGCGTGCTGTTTTGCCACGGGCCGAGCAGGAGATTCAGGTTGCCGACGTGGGATTCGCGTTCGAGGACGATGCGTTGACTGCGCCATTCGGTGCGTTGAAACAGGCTGGAAACCGGCGTGCCCGCGGGATTGAAAGTGTCGAGACTGAAATCCGCGTCCGCCGCCAGATGGCTGTAAAGGTAGCCGCCGGACGCGTAGCACCAGTCACGGATCGCCCGCTCGACGCGGAACGTGTTCGCGCCTTGGAAGGATTGCCAGCCTTGCGTCACGCGGTCGCGAACGAGGGCGTTGGCGGTGTCGAGCCGGAAGCTGGAGACATTTTCCTGCCGCGTGTCGGCGGCGGACCATTCGCCGCGAAAGCTGTCAGACCATTGCCACCCGGCGAAGTTGTGCTCGATGTCGAACTTCAAGATGTGCGTGCGTTCATCAATGAACTTGTACGCGGGATAAATATTTCGCGTGTTCGCCCCTTCGCCGACTGCGCCCCATTGCAGCGTGGATTTTTCGCCATAACGGAATTGATATTCGTAGCCCAGCACCAGGCGCGGCCAGTCGGGTACGGTGAGGCCGAAGTCCAGCCAGGCGCGGCCAACGTCGAGGTGCAGATCGTGGTTCAAACTCAAGGTTGGTTGCGTGAACGCCGGAAAATAGCCGCCGGTATCGGCGTCGTAATAGCGCGTCTGCTCGAAACCGAAATGGTAGAAGCCCAGCGCCGGCTTTTCCACGAGCAGCTCCACGCGGTAATCGTCTGTGAGTGCCCGGCCGCTGAGAGTGTAGCGTGAATCGGGCGAGAGTTGTTCGGACAACGAAAAGGATTCCACGCCGCCGCGCCAGCCTTCGCGCTGGCTGTGGTGCTCGGCGAATTTGCCTTCATTACCGTGGACGAAGACAAAGCCAAGCGTCGGGGCGAACGAGATGTTGAAATCATTCGTCGCGGTGTTGCCCCACCATGCGCCTTGATCAATCCACGCGCGGAGCAACGATACTTGTGCGGCGGTGAGCGGGTCGCCTTGGTCCGGCGGCGGCATGATGTTTTCGGGGTCGAGTTGGGCGACGTAGTGGATGAGCAGCGAATTGCTGCTGTTGCCGAAGATGATCGCCGGGCCGCTGTCGCCGCCGCGCCACGCGGACGCGGGATTGTCGAGGCGGAAGCCGCCTTTGGCGCGGTTGGCGTTGTGACAACGCAAACAATTATGTTCGAGGATGGGTTTGATGTCGGTGTTGAAATCAATGCGTTGGTCGGCTGGAGGAGGGAGGGGCGTCGGTCGCGCGTCCCCGGCCTGAACGATTGGAGTGCCAAAACAAATCGTGATGGCGATGCGGAGGGTTGGGCGGAACAGCCAGTTCTGGGAACCCGGAGCAGGGATGCTCCGTGAACCCGCAGGCAGGATGCCTGCGCTACGTCTGATTGTCGCGCCGCGCCGGAATGGGATTTGTGGGATCACGCGATTCAGTAGAGTTGCTTCGGGTTGAAGTTCGAGCCATGCACGGCGGTGTGGCAGCCGGCGCTCCAACAACCGCCGAGCTTGAGTTTGTCCGTGTGATCTTCGCGTCCGATGAGGATTTGTCCCGCGCCGATGAGTGAACCTTGCGTTTGCGCATGGCATTTGAGGCAAAGATTGTTGTCGCGCTCGATGAGGAGCTTGGCGTTGATCGAGCCGTGCGGGTTGTGGCAGACGGTGCAGCCTTCGCGCAGAGCTTCGTGCTCGAAGACAAATGGTTTGGTCTGCTCGCGATGACATTGGGCGCAGGATTGGTTGAGGCGCGACATCGCGAGGCCGCCGGCGGGTTTCAGGATGTCGGCACCGTGGGGATCGTGGCACTGGACGCAATTCATCCGACCTTCAAGCACGGGGTGATGCTGCGGCAGATTGAATTCAGCGTGGGTTTCCAGATGGCAGTTGAGGCAGGTGGTCGGATCTTTGCCGGGGTTCAAAATAAATTTGCCGCGACCACCGCCGGTTTCGATGTGTTTGCTGCCGGGGCCATGACAGGCTTCGCAACTACTCGATCCGGCTTTCGCGTTCGGGGCAAAGTGCAGGCGGGCGTGAGCGCTCGCGGGAAAGGGGCGGACGTAGTTGGCGTGACAGGTGAAGCAGGATTGATTACCGGTGAAATGAGCGCCGGGAATTTCGGCGGGAATGATGACCTGTCGCGGGGTGGTGACGCAGGAGTTGAGCAGCGCCAGAACTCCGGCGCCGAGGCCGAGAGCGAGGAGTGTTGTCGCCCGACGAATCAGTTTCCCGTGCCGGTTGCGTGGGGTTTGGGGCGGGGAAAACATCTGCGGTTTCAGACGGTGCGGACGGGCTTTGACCAGCTTTGGCAGCCCCACGAAAGCACCCGGATTTTTTTCCGGCGGGCGTGGCGAAGGGAGACGGAGGACAATCCAACCCGGAACGGACTGATGATGATTCGGGCCGGGAGATGAATGCAGAAACGGTTGAATCGAGAAAGGGCCTTCATCTTGGTGAGAGGTGCCGGAGTGGCTTTGGTTCCCGCGACGGGAAAACTTTTCCGCTCGTCACCCGGACGGATTACGGGGAACATAATTCCCGTGACTGGCTCTTACATTTGATGTGGCACTATGGCATCCGTCTGGGATTTTGAAGGCTTGGTGGCTCGGTATTACGAGCCGCTGTACCAATTTGCTTTCAGTCTCACGCGCTCGGAGGCCGACGCGTGCGATCTCACCCAACAGACCTTTTACGTCTGGGCGACCAAGGGCCACCAATTGCGTGAGCCGGACAAAGTGAAGACTTGGCTGTTCACCACCCTGCATCGGCTGTTCCTGGAAATGTGCCGCCGGCAATCCCGGTTTCCACATCAGGAGATCGAGACGGCCACGCATGAATTGCCGGTGATTACACCGGTGGAAATGAGTGGGGTGGACAGAGCGCAGGTGCTGATGTCTTTGGCGCGGATCGGCGAAACTTTTCAAGCTCCGGTGGCACTGTTCTATCTGCAGGATTGTTCGTACAAGGAAATCGCCGACATCCTCGACCTGCCGATGGGGACGGTGAAGTCGCGGATTTCGCGCGGCATCGCGCAGTTGCAGAAAATGCTGGCCAAGGACCTGCGCCAGAATCAACGATCCGACCCGACGTGATGACAACGCAAGAAGCCAAACAGATTTTGCTGGCCTACCGGCCTTGGGCGGACGACGCCCAGGACCCGGAGGTGGCTGCGGCGCTAGCGTTGTGTCGCACGGACGCGGAACTGGCGCGGTGGTTTGAACAGCATGGCGCGACGCAAACGGCGTTGCGGGAAAAATTGCAGGGCATCAAACCGCCGGATGGATTGTTGCAGCAGATTGTTTCCGAACAACGCGCCCGGGTGCTGAGTCGGCAGACGGCCCGGCGCAGATTGATGGCGGTGCTGGCCTGCGTGGCGCTGGTCGTCTCGGGCTGGTTCATCTGGAAAACCACGCTTGATGGGCGGCGCGAGGATCTGACTTTTGAAGGCTACCGGAATCGCATGGCGCGGACGGCACTGCGCGCATACGGGATGGATGTGGAGACCAATGACGTCGCGGTGATCCAGACGCATCTCGCGGCCAACCTGGCCCCGGTGGATTACACGATTCCCGCGGCGTTGCGCGAGTCGCCGCTGGTCGGCTGTGGCGTGTTGCGCTGGCAAAACAAACCGGTGACGATGTTGTGTTATCGGACCGGCCAGCCGCTGCAACCGGGAATGAAAAGCGACCTGATTTTATTCGTTGCGCAGCAGGCGGACGTGCAAGGCAGCGCCGCTCTGGGGGAAACGAAATTCCAGAAGGTCAGCGAGTGGTTCACCGCGAGCTGGAAGGAAGGCGACAAGGTTTATTTGCTGGCGGCGTTCGATGAAGCGGAGTTGCGGAAGCGACTCTGAATCCGGCGGCTCAATATTTGTTATCGGGCTTGATGCTCGTGTGTTTCAAAACCCAGTTCAGATCAGTCGTCTGACTGTCGGCGAGTGCGAGCGGGAAATTCACGGCATCAGGCTTCAAGGGCTGTTGCGTGCTGTCTTCCACCCACCGATGCAACTGCGCGTGGCCGTCGGCAAAGGCGAAGGCGGCGGCGCCATTGTGATCGGAGGCGGGCAGATCGTTCCAGTGATTCACGTAATACCGGTTCAAAAAATACCCGTCGTTGATGCTGTCCGGATGTTCTTCGACGAAGACAAAGATGTCAGCCGGGCGGGGGATGTCGGTGATGCGGAAGAACTGGACGTAATTGGGATTGTTTGCGTTGGCCCCGGACGCGGATAAATCACCGGCATCGCCGATCATGGCATTCATCGAGTAGCTCCGCACCCGATGCGACCAGCCGGCCCGGCGTTGCACGTCACTGAGGACCGTGTCATTGGGGCAACGATAGATTTGCGTGACGCGATTCACATACGGGCCGAGGCTGGCTTCGGTCAGCGTGGCGGTGTTGGTGTTGTCCGAGTCGAGTTCCCACGTCAGGTTGTTGTTGACCCAGTTGAGATTCGTTTTCATCGCCGGGTTTTTCCCGCCCCCAGCGCCGCCGAGGTTGTAGGCCAGCCGCCCGTTATGATCGTCGGCATAAAGCATCCAGGCAAAAGTCAGTTGGCGGGTGTTGTTGACGGATTGGTAGCCCGTGGCGCGGGCGCGGGCATGGTTCAACACCGGGAGCAGCATGGCGGCGAGCGTGGCAATCAGTGCGATGACGACGAGCAATTCGAGTAGCGTAAACCCGCAGGTGACCGACCCACCTTCAGACTTGATGGCGCGAACTGGCCGCATACGAATCGCTTGAGTAAATCCGCTGGATTTGAACCTGAGATACTTCTAGCACCGGCAGGCGACTGCTGTCAAACACGGGTTATTCCCGAACCCGTCTCAAGACCTGTGTCGTCAAGGGGTTGAGTTTAAGCCGGCAATCAGGTTTAATCAGGTATGCTCAAGCTGCTCATCGCCACGCGCAACCCACACAAGGTCGGGGAAATCCAGGCCATTCTCGGTGCGGGATTCCGTTGTCAGACGTTGAAGGACTTTCCGGCCGCGCCCGCAGTGGTGGAGGATGCGGACACGTTCGCGGGAAACGCGACAAAGAAGGCGGTGGAACTGGCACGCTGGCTGATGGCGGTGATTCGCGCCGGGAAACGACCGGACTACGTTTTGGCGGATGATTCCGGCTTGGAAGTGGACGCACTCGGCGGCGCTCCCGGGGTGCATTCGGCGCGGTTCGCGGCGCGGGATTCCGGGGCGGACGGAAACTCACGTGACGCAGACAACAACGCGAAGTTGCTGCGTCTGCTTCAGGACGTGCCCTCGGAAAAACGCACGGCGCGATTCCACTGTGTAATCGCGCTCGTGAAACTGGCCGAAACCTCTAGCCTCGCAGTGCCAGAACCGCAGTGTTTCGACGGCGTTTGTGAGGGGCGGATTGATTTTGCGCCACGGGGGCAGGGCGGATTTGGATACGATCCGCTCTTTGTGCCGGCGGGACACGATGTGTCGTTCGCGGAACTCGGTGAGGAGGCGAAGAACCGGATCAGTCATCGGGCGCGGGCGTTGGAGAAGTTGCGGCTTGCTTTGGCGGCGGGATGAACGAGTGCTGATTTTGGATAGGCCAAGTCCTTGAATATTACCGGTTGTTCACGGGAGGAACTCGTGTCAGAATGCCGCGATATTTTAGGCAGGGATTCCTGTTGTTGGCAGTTGTTATGAGAAAAGTTGTTTTTGGTTCAAGCGGTTTTTGGAGGTTGCTGTTGCTGGTCTTTTTGTGGGGGCGGACCACGCTCCCGGCGCAATATACCAACGGCATTTACGCGGAGTTCAACACCAGCATGGGCAGTTTCACCTGCCGGTTGGAATACGCGTTGGCACCGAAGGCTTGCGCGAACTTCATTGGCTTGGCGACCGGAGAGCGGTCATGGCTGGATTTGAGGACCGGGGTGACACGTACCAACGCGTTTTATAACGGCCAAATCATTCATCGGGTGGTGGCTGATTTCATCATTCAAGGCGGTTCGCCGAATGGCCAGGGAACGGATGGGCCAGGCTACACGTTTCAAGATGAGTTTCACCCCAGTCTGAGACACAACTCCTTTGGCACCCTGTCCATGGCCAATAATGGCCCGGATTCGAATGGCTCTCAGTATTTTCTAACCGTCGCCAACACTTCATTTTTGGACGACAAACATTCGGTCTTTGGCAAACTTTATGGTGGCTCAAATGTTGTTTACGCTATCAGCCGGGTGGCGACCAACAGCGCGAGCAAACCGTTGCTGGACGTCACGCTCAACAATGTGACCGTCCGGCGGATTGGGGCGGCGGCGGAAGCATTCAACATCACCACCAATGGTCTGCCCGGCGTGACCGATCTAAACCTGAAAGCGGGAAGATCGGGTAACCTGATGAGCATTACTTTCAGCAATCGATTGAATGCCGACAATCGGGTTTATGCCTCGACCAACATGATGAACTGGAGTGCAAACAAGCTGGGGATTGAGACCGCAGGCGGCTTTGGATCGCAATTGACCGTTACTCCCAGCGGTAGCAGCGGCTTCTATCGGATGAGTCAGATCCAATACCCGCCGACGCTTTACACACCGAGGAACGTTCTGAACAAGACAATCATGTTGACCTTCTCGAGCGGACTTTCCGGCTTGATGGCGCTTGGTTTCGATTCATCCGGCTTCGGTATCTATAATTACAATAATGCGATTCAGAGCCTTATTCTGGGCTACACCTATGTGCAGGATGCCTATCGAGGGCGGATTTATGAACTCTATGCGTATCAGTTCGGAGGAATGGATCTGCATCTGGCTTACACCAACAGCACGGGAGGAACTTTCAAAGGTACATTCTATGGGGCCTCAACCGTAGCTGTGAGCGGCACTTTTACCAGCACGCCCTAAGTCACCTCGCGTTTATCGCGGCAACGGCAGTTTGTCCTGAATCAACCCATTACTCGCCACCATGCGGATCTTTTGGCGGCCGGGAATCGCTTCGGTCCAAAACTTTCCGCCGGCGCGTTCAATGATCAGTCCGCCCGCCGCAATGTCCCAGAGACTGACGCCGCGTTCGATGTAGGCGTCGAAACGTCCGCTCGCCACGTAGGCCAGGCCCAAGGCCGCCGCCCCCATCATCCGCATCTTGCGGACGCGCTTGGCCATCCAGATGAAGTGGGGCAACGCCCGTTCCAGGCTATGCCGGCTCTTGGCAAACCCGACGCAGACGATGCATTCCTTGAGTTCCTGGCGCGGGCTGACGCGGATGACGTCGCCGTTGAGGCGCGCGGGTTCGCCGCGAGCGGCGGTCCAAGTTTCGTCCGTGAACGGATCGTGGATCACGCCGACGATGGTCTGGTAATCGCCGGTTTGAGTGCGCTCTTGCAGCGCGATGGAGACGCAGGCGTGCGGAATGCCGTAGGCGAAATTCACCGTGCCATCAATCGGGTCCACCACCCAGCGATATTGCTCGTTGATCGCGCCGGAATCGCCTTCTTCGCCGAGCAGGGAAATGTTCGGGAACGCGCGGCGCAGCATCTTCTCGATGAGTTGCTGGCAGCGGACATCGAGGTCGAGTTTGATGTCATGGGAGGTGGTGGCGTTGACCTTCTTGGTGGCGCGTAAATTCTGGCGCATCAATTTGCCGGCGGCTTGGGCGGCGCGGCTGGCCGCGGCGAGCGCCGGCTTCAATTCAGATTTCTTCATCGCGTCTCAAGCTTGCGAAACAAATGTCGGCGAGGCGAGGCGAAGTTTTTTGCCCCGGGTACACCAGGGAAAAATCCGGTGGTGCAAGGGTCGTATGCCCGTATGCCCCGGGGCTGACCCGGACAAAACCGATTGCAAAAAATGAGACGACATTGTCTTGATTACGGCAGGAAAACTGGCTGTAGGCAGCAGATTTGTCGTTTGACGGCTGCATTGGCAGGGGATCAAGGTTTTTACAGGGCAGGAAGGCGGTTCGGCCAGAAATATGCTTAATGACTTGAACTGTTCCGTCATCGGGACGGCTAAACAAGGAAGGAGTCCCCGGGACTGATGCACATGTGCCGCGTAAATAATCAGGGAGACAGGTTTCGATCGAAAGCCCAGTCGGGTATGACGCTGGTCGAGGTCACGACGGCCTTGGCCATCGCGGCGCTGGTCATCGGCGGCATCATCAACGGCTACAACTACTGCACGCAGGCGGCCCAGAAGTCCGCGCTGATGCTCGCCGCCAGTTCGCTGGCGATGCAGCGCGTGGAGGAAACCCGCAGTGCGACCTGGGACACGGCGGCCTGGCCGGTCGTGGATCAGTTGTTTGCAACCAATTTCCCGGCCAAGCCTGTGATCTTGGATGTCTCGGGCGACGGAAAGGTGACCACGCCGGCGACGGTGTACACCTATATCAGTCAGATTTCCACCACGCCTCCGCTCAAGCGCATCCGGGTGGATTGCGTGTGGCAATATCGCAACGTGGTGTGGTTGACCAACAGCATTGAAACCTGTCGTGCTCCCAAGCAATGAAAGCTGTATCCCTCATTTCGGTTCGGCGGCGTCGGGCGTTCACCATCCCGGAACTGATGGTGGCGTTGACGATATTTAGTTTTGTGACGGTCGGGATCATTTTTGCGCATCTCTACGGGTTGACGATGTTTCGTGTTACTGAAACCTCGCTTACGGCCACCGCCTCCGCCCGCAAGGTGGCGGCCCGCCTGACGGATGAGATTCGGACGTGCAGTGATATGGAGATTGGCGAGGTAAAGCTTGATAACGGCACCAACAAGTTCGTCGGCCTGTTGAGCGGGGAAATACAGCAAGGCAGTGCCATCGCGATATATCCGACCGAGGACCATTCCAAATACATGCTTTATTTCGTCAAGCCAGCTGATCAAACCTTTCGGCGGACGACCGAGCAGCCAGGCAGCGCGGTGATTCTGGCGGAATCCATCACCAATACCGTGGTGTTCCGGGCCGAAAATCCCATCACAGGTCAGGTGCTGACGAACGCCCTTAACAACCGGGTTATCCACTTCAATCTTGAGTTCTACCAACCACGGCGGCACAAACAGTTGGCGGATTATTACAAACTGGAATCCTCTGTGACGCGCCGCGCCGATTAATCATGAAAATATTATTTCCCATTTCCTGGCAGCGGAAACAAGGTTCAGCTTTGGCGATGACCATGGTCATGACCGGTG
This sequence comes from uncultured Bifidobacterium sp., assembly GCA_964594985.1. GTDB lineage: Bacteria > Verrucomicrobiota > Verrucomicrobiia > Limisphaerales > JADLHS01 > JADLHS01. The sequence continues at coordinate 143,800 of CAZQNQ010000001.1, read as the reverse complement.
TCGCCCTGGCGATTCTGGCCGGCACCATGACTTGGTCGGCTCAGAGCACCCGGCTGACGCATCGCACCATTCAGTATCATCGTTCGGTGACGGCGGCCGAGGCGGCCACGGAAAAGGTCTTGAGTAAGATGGCGAGCGATTATCTGAACGGCGGCGACAAACAGGTGGCGGACAATCAAGCGCTAGGGACCTATCAGGCGCTCGTTCCCACAAGTTCGGATTCCAGCTATTGGAGCAATTGGGAATTCAACGACACCGCCACCGCCGGTCGGACTTTTGTGCAGGCGGGAGCTTCAACCAACTATGTCCTGGTTGATTCCGACTACGCTGGCTTACATGCCTTTGCGACGACTTATCGGATTGCAGCGCATGCGCGGATTACGGGGACCAAGGAGAATGTCGTCGGAGGGGTGTTGCAGGAAATTCATCTGGCGCGGATTCCAATATTTCAGTTTGCCATGTATTCATCTTCGGACATGGAGATCAGTTGCGGCAAGCCGTTCAAAGTCACCGGTCGGGTTCATTCAAATAGGACGTTGTATGTCGAGCCGGACAGCGATTTAACCTTTCAGTCCGATGTTACCGCCGTGCTGGGCATCATGGAAAAACAGCGGCATCCACTTGATACGCGTGGTAAGCCGAATGGCACGTTCGTCTATGAAGCGGAATGGATAAAAGATGCTGACGCGTTGACCCTGCCAATTGGAACCACCAACAAAGCGCCGGAAGCAATCCGGGATATCATTCAACCGCCCCTCCCGGGTGAAAGCCCTGACTCTCCGATCGGTCGGTTACGGTATTATAATCAGGCGGACATGCTCATTGTTGTGAGCAACAGCGGCGTGACCGCGACCAGTGGTAAATTCAACAATTTTGCGACCCCGGTGCCTGTGGATGAAGTGGCGGCGTTCATCACGTTGACGAATTCCTTCACGGACGCCCGCGAATCAAAAGTCGTCAAGCCGGTGGACATCAATATCGGTCTCTTCACCGAATGGAGTAAGACCAATACGAGCGTTCGGACCGCGCTGGGACAAACCACGGCGGGCACAAACGACGTGGCTTCGATTTATGTGGCGGACTACCGCACCTTGCCGGGAACCAATTTGAGCGCGGTGCGGGTTTTCAACGGCAAGGTCCTTCCCAAACGTGGTCTGACCGTCGCCACCGCGCGTCCGTTGTATGTGCAAGGGCATTACAACCAGACCAACAGCGCCAATATCGCCACCACCAATACAATTTCCACGCGCCCGGCTTCCTTGGTCGGCGACGCCATCACGGTGCTTTCCGAGAATTGGTCGGACGCGAACAGTACAAAATCTGTCGGTTCGCGCGGGGCTGCCCCCACTACGGTCAACGCCGCCTTCCTGACCGGGGTGGTGGAGACAACCTCCGGCAAGTACAGCGGCGGCATGGAAAACTTTCCGCGTTTCCTTGAAACTTGGGGGGCCGCCAATGCCTTCACATACAATGGCTCGATGGTGAAAATGTTTCCCAGCCTCTACGCAACGAGCGCTTGGAACAACAATAACAATATCTACGATCCGCCGAAGCGGGATTGGGCCTACGATCTGAATTTCAACGATCCCAACAAGCTGCCGCCGTTGACCCCGAGCTTGTTGACGGTGATCCGTGGGCAATGGGTCACACTGCCGCCGGATAAAAATTACGCTTCCGCTACGCCGTAATGCTGGGGCGAAAATTTTTCAATTCATGCATGAAGCCCAGCCACCGACTTTCGGATGCCGCGCGCTGGCTGTCAGGAGTGGGCCGTAACCGGTCAGGGGCGGGTGGTTTCAGGCTGATGCTCCTGTTGCTGGCAGCGCTGCTATTTGTGCCGGTGCAAGCACCGTTGCACTCACAAGTGACGATGGGTACTCACCCATCCGAGTATGATGAAGCGCAACGGATGGATCAGTATTTTGTCGAGAAACGCCGGAATCAGGCCCGGGAGCAGCAGGAGAAATTTCGCAAGCGCATCGCCATTCCTGATGCCGTTGCTGACGATGTGCCGACCCTCGCGGCGATCGAGGCCGCCCAAGAACTGAAAAGCGCTCCGCGCGCTGAGGCTTCACCCTTCTGGCTGCAATGGTTGGTGTTGTCGGTTGTTTTCGTGCTGGGCGGAATTCTCTTCGTACTGCGGCTGTTTCCTGATGCCGTGGAAAATCTCAAGGACCGGTTTGCGCCGTGGGATGCCTTGGGGGGCGGCAGCGGATCGGAGTTGTCCGATGTGCGGGTGGAGTCGCAGGCGTTTGCCGACTTCATGGCCGCCTTCCGCACCGGTCCGGCACCCCGGTCCGACGATGCGCCCGCGCTGCCGCCGGTGGAGGAATTTCTGGCCAATTGGCCGCGCCTACTGGCGGATCTGCGCCAGCAACTGCAACTCGCCGCTCAAGCTGCGGACCCCAGCACCCGACGCCGGTTCCTGCATGATCTGGGCCGGGAATTGTGCCGCTTGAAGGGCGAGACCGGCCTGCCGGAATTGTTGCCCGTCTGGCAGATGATTTGCACCTTGGAAGGATTGATCCGGCAACTCGCGGACAAAGTGAACGATGTGACGCCCTCCACCTTGCGCACCGTGGGTGGGGCCGTGGATTTGCTGGCGCAACTCTGTCAGCCCGGCTTGGATGCGCAATTGTTGACGCGCCGGCCGGTACGGTTGCTCGCCGTGGATGATGATCCGATCAGCCGACACGCGATTGCCTTCGCTCTCAAACGCGCGCTGCATGCGCCCGATCTGGCATCCGAAGGGGACGCCGGGCTGGCACTGGCTCAAGCGCATGCCTACGATGTCATTTTCCTCGATGTGGAGATGCCGGGGATGGACGGTTTCGAACTTTGCACGCAGATCCACAAGACGGCGCTGAACCGCAACACGCCGGTCGTGTTTGTCACCGGGCAAAACGATTTCGACGCGCGCGTGCAATCCACCCTCAGCGGGGGCTGTGATTTGATCGCCAAACCGTTCCTGACCTTTGAACTGGCGGTGAAGGCGTTGACACTGACAATGCAGAGCCGGTTGCAACAGGGCAAGGTCACAGGAAAAGTTCCGGAACCAGTGCCAGTCTTGGACGCGGAAACTGTCGGCGCGCAAGCGGCAGTGCCGATCATGGAAGCGCCCGCACCAACATTTACGCCAGCAGATGCGGCAGGCGCTCCGCTTCCGCCGGCTTTGGTGGAAACCGATGCTGCGGTGTTGCCGCCGTTCACGTCGCTCGCCGAACTGGCGCCGGCCGCCGCCCGCGACGTGGAGGAGATTGCCACCGAATTTTTGACCCGGGCGCCGGAGCACCTTGGTTGGGTCAATGAACTGTTGCAAAGCGCGCTGCAGGTTACGGATGAAACGGCGTGGTTGCCGATCCTCTCGGATGTGTACCTGCGGTTGCACTCGTTCACGCCGGACCAAAAATTCGCCCGGAGCCATCCGGCCATGCAGTTGAGTTCGGCCTTGGAAAAATTGCTGCGCAAACTGTTGCAGAGCCCGACCCCGCCCTCGAAGGCGACCATGCTCACGGTGACTTCAGCAGTGGAACTGTTGCGGGAACTCTGCGCCACAGCTTCGCCCCAGGTCAACCCCGCCGCCCCGCTGCATCTGCTCGTGGTGGATGATGATCCAGTCGCGCGGCGCGCGCTGACCGGGGCGTTGCAGACCACGTTCGAAAAACCGGTCTGCGCCGAGAACGGGGAAACGGCGCTGGCGCTGGCGGCGGAGCAGATGTTCGACGCCATCTTCCTCGATGTGCAAATGCCTGGCATGGATGGGATCGAAGTGTTCGCCCGGTTGCGCAGCGAGGGGCGGAATATCGAGACCCCGATCGTGTTCATTTGTGGCCGCAGTGACCTGGGCACAGTGGCTGAACTCAACGTGCGCGGGGATTGCGACATCGTCGCCAAACCTTTCCTTGCCGCGGAACTGCTGGTGAAGTCCCTGACCTTGATGCTGCGGCGGCAGCAAGAGCGCAGCGGCAGCATCTCTTGATGCCGGAACGATTCAGATGAAATGGGGAACGGCTCACGCAAAGAGCGCAAAGGGGCTGGGAATTTTCATGGTGCCGAGCAACAGCCCGAACGGGGCGACGTTCTGGACCCCAACAAGATCAAGTCGGGATTTGCCTTCGCGCCCTTCACGTCCTCTGCGTGAGTATCCCACTGCATCGTTCCGGCTGAGAGCCGGTGTGACAACCCGGAGCTGGCGGCAGGGATGCCGCCCGAACCCGCAGGCAGGATGCCTGCGTTACGTCGTAGCGCGGGCATCCGGCCAGCGGGTGCCCGGAGCATCCTTGCTCCGGGTTTCCGGCGCGGAGTTTTCAAACCGGCTCTGAGGGGGAATCCCTGTTTGTCGGTTTCAGAGCGCGTGTTTGGCGAAGGCCACAAGCTGCGGCCCAACTTCATCCAGCCCGTGCGCTGCAAAAATGTTTTGATCGAAGGCGTGCGGGTGATCAATTCGCCGATGTGGACGTTGAACCCGGTCTATTGCACGAATGTGACCATTCGCGGCGTCACGGTGGATACGACCGGCCCGAACACTGACGGTTGCGATCCGGATTCCTGCACGGACGTGCTCATCGAGGATTGTGTTTTCAACGACGGCGATGATTGCATCGCGGTGAAATCGGGTCGCGATGAGGACGGGCGGCGGGTGAACATCCCGTGCGAAAACGTGGTCATCCGCAACTGCATTTTCAAAAAAGGCCACGGCGGCGTGACGATGGGCAGCGAAACGGCGGGCGGTATCCGCAACGTGTTCGCCGAGAATTGTCACTTCGACAGCCCGGACCTCAACATGGCGATGCGGTTCAAGACCAACCCCGCGCGCGGCGACTACATCGAGAACATCTACCTGCGCAACTGCGTGGTGAAGCCGGCCAAGTATGGCACCCACATCACCAAACGTTACGGCGCGGGCATCACCAAGGACGGCGACACCGACCCGGCCGTGCGGAACATTGATATCCGCGATTCCAAGTTTGAAACCCTGACCAAGGGGGCGATCTTTGTGCAGGGCTTCTCGCCGGAAAAACTCGTGACCGATGTGCGGATCGAGAACTGCGACTTTCAGCCGGTGAAGAATCCCGTGACAATCACCAACACGGCGCGGGTGGAGATCGTGAATTGTTCAGGCTTGAACCAATAATAAAAACAGCCGGGAATTGCTTCCCGGCTGTTGAATCAAACTGGACCGATTGGTTAAGGCCAGATCAGTCGGAAGAACCGCGCCGTGTCGTTGGCGGGCACGGTGTACGGGCTGGTCGCACCAGTGACGTTGGTGTAAGTTCCGGTGACGTTCGGAGCAGCCTGCAAGGTGAAGGCCGGGTTGCTCCAAGACAGAGTCACGTTCCCGCTGGAGGATGAGATGTTCAATGCTTCGGGTGTCGGAGCGCCTGTCACCACTTCAACGAGCAGGCGTGAGATTTCAAAACTATCCGCTGCCAGTGCCGCCCCGGCGGAACGGATGCCGATGGCGTCAAAGCGTGGATAGGCGTAGTCATCGTCCACCCGGCTGTGCGTCCAGTTGGTGCCGCCGCCGCTGATGTTCACGTCGAAGGTGACGGAACTGGCTGTCGTGCGGGTGAAGGTAAACACGGCGGTGTAAGCCACGTCGTTTTGGAATGCTGGCGCCCCAGCATAGCCGGTTGGGCCACCGCCCAGACCGATGTAATTACCGGTCGTGCCCATCAAATCGGCGACCAGTGTATTGCGCACATAGAGGGAATAAGGATTGGCGGAAAAGTTCGTGCCGTAGTTTAACGCCACCATATAGCCCCGCACGCCGACACCGCTATTCTGGACGCCACTGCCATCAGTGACCGGACGGGTGCCGCCATCGGCATAGTCAAAGAGGCCGATGCGGAAGTTGCCGCCGTTGGTGGTGATGTTGTTTCCCTTGAAGACCAAGGTGGTTTTCAATGCTTTTCCCACCGCCAAGTGAATCGGTTGATTGGTCACTGAATCGTCAGTGAAGTATCCCACCCAGGTCACTGAACCAGCTTGCGATGTTGCTACTAGGACGCCGGAGCCGGCATTGAGTGTATCGGAGACACTTTGGAGCCAGACCGAGTTATTGTCGGCAACCGGGATGTTATTATATTGGAAATCCGCGAAGGTGTCGTCCATGTAAACGCCATTGGTAGCAGCGATGGCGGGAGTGACGGTCACGGTCGCGACCACTGAGGTGGCCGAGGAATTATTGCAGGCCACATGGCCGATGACGCGGTATTTGTAGCCGCTGGTGGTCAAAGTATTTGGCGGCGTGAGATAGGTCGGTCCGTTTGCGTTGAGGCCACCGCTGACATTATTCCAGACGGTGCCGCCGTCAGTGCTGACTTGCCATTGGTAGGTTGCACTGGTGCCGCCGGCTACGGCGGTCAATGATGCGGAAAGACCTTCCATGACCGTTGTGTCCGCAGGATCAGTGCTGATGAAGGCTCCGTTGCAGACGGCTCCTGCCGGGGTCACGGCGGCCCAGCTCAAGCCGACCCGGATTTCGTCCAGAATCAAGCTGAAGGGAATTTCGGTCGAGGGATGGAATTCATAAAAAGCGGCCAAGGCGGTGCCGTCTGTGCCCGTGATGCCCGAAAGCGTCGGGGCCGGGACGCTGCCTTCCGGCACGCCCAATTGACCTTCGGTCGGATCAATCCACATTGCGACTTCGTCATCATCTGCGCCGGGATTGAAGGTGTAACGAACCACGATCAGATGGGTGCCGGCACTCAGCGGATTGGCGGAAGTGGCGACCATGGCCGGTTGCGCGGTCGGAGTATTCGGGGAGTTGACACTCTTTGAGATGGAAATGCGGCCATCGGTTTCAATCCAGACACCGAGCGGTCCCCCAGTCGGCTGGGCGGTGATGCCATCCGTCAGAATCACAAACAAGCGTCGGTCCAGCGTCGGTGTCGTTTCCAAGCTGATCAAGAAGGAGGCATAGACCGTGCCGGAATTCTGGCTTTGGAACACGGCCCCACGAGAGCGTCCCCCTGAAGTGCCGTTGGTCCGCATGTAAAGACCCGCTGTGAGTGGCGCCCCTGGATCTCCCAAACCCGTGTAGGAAAGGCCGGCTGGTCCGACCACCAATGGACTGCCATTGCCTTGGCCTCCGCCTTGCGACCAGATGGTCAGAGTGTTTCCCGTGCCGATGCGCACGGCTGGATAATCCGGGCCGTCTTGCGGGAAGTAAGTGGTTTCCGCCGAAGCACCGTTTTCAACGTTGGTGTAGGTGAGCGGAAACGGCTCATACCAAGGTAAGGCAATCTGAGCGCTAGCACTGGCGATGCTCCCGGCCAGAATCGCTCCGAGACAGATGGTTTTTAACGTCTTTTTCATGGTAGTGTTATACATGGTGATGTTACTGTTTGCTGGGAGAATGAAAATTGGCAGGTGAGCCACTATATTATGGCATCCAGAGATTCATCACCTTGCGGAAGGCGATACCGTCGTTGGCCGTCAAGTTGCCCGCACCTGGATAACCAGCGATTAGAAAGGCTGCGGCATTTTTCTTGGCGCTTTGCCACGTCACGTGGCCATCGCCAAAAAGTCCGTTGATGCCAGCGACGCCACCGTCCCGGTGCGGAGCAGCCGCGGCACTGCTAAGATTATGAATCAAGTCAGTGGCCATGGTTTTGCCCGGGCTGACTTGAGATTGCTTTATCGGAGTCCGGAACGAGGCATCTGCCGGATCCGTTTTCACCTCGGGCAACAACAGCCCCGGCCCCATGTTTTGCATCGTGAGTGATTGAGGGAAATAATGGTAGCCAGTGCGAATCGTGGTCTCGGTGGAGCCAAAAGGCCAATCCCCAGTCTGGGTATAAAGATCATAGCTCCACGACGATGTGGTTTTCTGCCCGCTCGGACAATAGAACAGCTTCGCATTGGCAATCACTTTATTCGTCCACAAGAGTCCAAAGTTGTGAAACGAATATGGAGAAGTATCTAGGCGGGCCGCTTCGTAGGTATATTGAGTCGGATTAGTGTCCCGGAATTTGTTCCGGGGCAGAATATCGCTATTGTCTGAGGCATAGACCATGATGCCGATACCCACCTGCTTGAGATTGCTCACACAATTAATTCGCAAGGCCCGCTCTTTGGCCTTGGCCAAGGCGGGCAACAGCATCGCCGCCAAAATGGCGATGATCGCGATGACGACGAGCAGTTCAATCAAGGTGAACGCTCGCACCACGCGCTGAGGACGAGCCACAGAGGTGGACGGCAAGACAGGACGAATAGGCATATTGATAGGTGCGCGCATAGCGTAATCAGAATTCAGGCTTACAGGTTTAACCTATCACCCCCCTTCCGCGGCAACAACCGGAACACTTGCATTTGCGATTGAAAAAACTGCACTGGGCGGGTGCGGATAATGTCGCGGATGTGATCAAGGGCGAGTGAAAGCTGGGGGGCGCTTTTGACCGGAGCGCGGCTGTCCCAGCCGCAGCGCCTTGGATTGCCAATCACCGCTTTCGGATCACGCGCCTCGTCGCCTGGCTGGCGTCAGTGCTGCGGCCGAGGACAGCCGCGCTCCGGCAGATCCCCTGAACCGACCCACCCCCGGCCCCTCCGAGGAGGGGAGCAGGGCCGGACGCGCACGCAGGATTGTTCCCCTCCTGGGAGGGGTAAGGGGTGGGTTCACGGGTTCAAAGCGCAAAGTTTTACTGGGGAGAAATCTCGCCCCTCGTTTAATTACACCGAGATGCCGTTCCGCGTGGAGATTCCCGTTGGTTTTTTTTCGTTGCGCCTTTAGGCTGCCCGCAACGACATTCTGCAACCATGGCCAACCATCAACATCGGGTTCTGATCGCGCTGGGCTGGTACGACTACCGGCTGCATCGCGGGATCGAAAAATTTGCCCAGGAACACGGCTGGCACCTTTCCGCCAACCTCACGCGCGAGAAGGTCATCCCGTGGGGCTGGGAGGGCGATGGCATTCTCGCCTGGCTCGGGGAAGGTGATGATCTCGCCGAGTTCGTGCAACACGCCAAGAAGCCCACGGTGGATTTCAGCTTTCGCCGGCCGCATCTGAAATTTCCGCGTGTGTTGGAAGATCACACGCACGCCGCCGGCATGGTGGCGGAACACTTTCTCTCGCGCGGCTTCACCAACTTCGCCTACTACAGCGATTCGGATAACTGGTCGTATGCCGAGCGGGGGCAGGGTTTCGTCGAGGTACTCAAGGATTCCGGTTACGAATGTACCTGGCTGCCATGGTATCGCGCGCCCGAATATCGGGTCGGCCGCGAGCAATGGAATCGCAAGCGCCAATGGCTCACCGCGCAGTTGAAACAATTGCCCAAACCGTTGGCGGTCTTTGCGGCAAACGACGAACAAGCCCTGGAGGTTTTGGACGCCGCCGAAATTGCCGGGTTGGCCGTTCCCGAGCAGGTGGCGATCGTGGGCGCGGAAAATTATCTGCTCGCGCCCGATGCGATGCACACGCCGATCTCCAGCGTGGATACCAATCTGGAAACCCTCGGCTATCGCGGGGCGGAGTTGCTCGAGTCACTCATGCGCGGCAGGCGCGCGACGAAGGAGCCCATCCGCATTCCGGCCGCCAGCATCATCACGCGCAAGAGCAGCGATCTGCTGGCGGTGAATCACAAAGGCGTGGCGAACAGTCTGCGCTTCATCTGGGAACATGCGAGTGAACCGATCAGCGTGAAGGATCTGGTCGGCGTGGCGGCGATGTCGCGACGCGGCTTGCACAAGGCATTCATCGAAAACATCGGACGCACGCCGGGGCAGGAGCTGCAGCGCTTCCGCATCGAACGCGCGAAGCGCCTGTTGACCGAGGCGGATCACAAGGTGGAAGTCGTCGCCACGATGTGCGGCTACCAGAGTGCGAACAGTTTTTGCGTCGCGTTCAAGCAGGCCACCGGCATGTCGCCGAAGCAATTCCGTCTTGGCTTCGTCCACTGAGCCGGGCGTCTCGCTGGAACAATTCGGAAGCCGTCTCACGCCAAGGTCGCGAAGGTCGCAACGGAGATTGGGACGGAGATTGGGACGGAGGTTGATTCGTTTCCGGATTCTCGGGTGATAGCAGTGGATGACGGCAGCCGGGACAGTTGGTTGATTTTGGAGAAACGCTCGCCCTCACCCCGGCCCTCTCCCCCCCGGGAGAGGGGGACACGCTCGCTGCGGCTCGACGGATTGACGTTGGCGGGTTTTATCACGTCCAACAACCGGAAACAAAAGGGCGGTGCTATCCTTCTCCCTCTCCCCGGGGGAGAGGGCCGGGGTGAGGGCGAGCGAGCAGCCATTCCACCCGCTGTCCCTCCGACTCAGCAAACAAATTTATTTTGAAAACACGCCTTAGTGACTGATGGCGCGCTTGCCGTTCTTCTTGGCGGTGTTCAGATCGGGCAACAACAGATAGTTTCGCGCGTTCGCGTAGCAGATGTTGCTGATCATCGTGCCGAGCAGGCTGTCGTCGTTCGGCAGTTCGCCGTTCTCGACATCGCGGCCGATGAGATTGCACAGCACGCGGCGGAAATATTCGTGGCGCGAATAGCTCATGAACGAACGCGAGTCCGTGACCATGCCGACGAAGCGGGAGAGCAGGCCGAGATTTGACAGCGCGTTCATCTGCCACTCCATGCCTTCCTTCTGATCCAGGAACCACCAACCCGAGCCGAGCTGCAATTTGCCGGGTACGGTGCCGTCCTGAAAATTACCCAGCATGGTGGCAAACGCGTAATTATCCGCCGGGTTTAGATTGTAGATGATCGTCTTCGGCAGGGAGTTGTCCTGATCCAGCCGGTTGAGATAGGCGGACAGCGTCTGAGTCTGCGGAAAATCACCGATGGAATCAAAGCCGGTGTCCGGGCCGAGCTGCTTGAGCAGGCGGGTGTTGTTGTTGCGCAAGGCGCCGAGATGAAGCTGCTTCACCCAGCCCCGTTCATGATCGAGGTGGCCGAAGAACACCATCATGTAGGCGGTGAACTGCGCCAGCTCTTCCGTCGAGGCGGCCTGACCCTTGCGGGCTTTGCTGAAAATGGTGGCGGCGACCTTGTCGGAGCAGAACTCCGCCGCGCAATTATTCATGCCGTGATCGGACAGGCGGCAGCCGTGTTCGTGGAAGAACGTGTGGCGCAGTTTCAGCGCTTTGAGCAGGTCGCTCAAGCTGGCGATATCGGTGTTGCTGGCGATCTCCAGTTTGTCCAGCCACGCATTGAAACTTTCCGGCTGATCGACCATGAGGGCCTTGTCGGGGCGAAATGCCGGATAAACCTTCGTGCCGCAGTTGGAGGCAGCGAGGGCTTCGTGATAGCGCAGGTCATCCGTCGGATCATCTGTGGTGCAGAGCGCGTTGACGTGAAATTTTTTCAGGATGCCCTGTGTTGTGAGCGCGGGCGTGGCAAGTTGTTCGTTCGCTTTGTTCCAGATCTGCTTGGCGGTGGATTCGTCGAGCAGTTCATCAATGCCGAAGTAGCGCTTCAGTTCCAGATGCGTCCAGTGGTAGAGCGGATTGCGCAACGTATGCGGCACCGTGGCGGCCCAGGCTTGGAACTTGGCGAAGGGCTCGGCATCGCCCGTGCAGAACTTTTCCGCGACGCCGTTGGACCGCATCGCGCGCCATTTGTAATGGTCGCCCTCGAGCCAGACTTCGAACAGATTGCGGAACTGGCGGTTCTCGGCGATGTCGCGGGGCGGGAGATGATTATGGTAGTCCAGGATCGGCTCGGCCGCGGCGAACTGGTGATAAAGCCGGCGGGCGGCCTTGGTCTGGAGCAAAAAGTCTTCGTGGATGAATTTCATAATTCGGCAATCCGCTTCATGTTTACCAACCACCATTCGTCCTGCAAAGGCGCAATGTTCGCGGCGACAGTCCGACGCCAGCGGGTTGGTCGGAAGCTTGTTCTGTATCCTAAATCCAAAGCCGGACTTCCGGCAGCCGGACTTTTTGCAGAGTGGTTTGATTATTCTGCACAATCCCGGCGCCGGGGAACATCACCAATACGGATGATACCAAAAATTCAAATCACAATGCAGAATTGCCATTGCGAAAGTCCGCCGCATCGGCAGCATATTGTCGTACAATCCCAAGCATCTCAATGAGCCATAATACTCTACAAATCGGAAAGTTTTCTCTCGGCATGGGCGATCGTTTTGCGCAGGAAGCCGAAGCGCAACTCACCGCCTGCATCATGGCGGCGCAGCAAGGCGCGGACGTCGTGCCCGTGTGGAACAAGTCCAACCGCGAACACCTGATCATCGGCAGCGAACCGACGTCCGTGCGCGCCGCCGCCGAAGCCGCCATCAAAAAACTGGGCTGGACCAAGGAATGGCACATTGACGCCGACCACATCCGCCTCGAGACTGTGGACCGGTTTCTCTCGGCTTCTGATTTTTACACGATTGATGTCGCGGACTCCATCGGCAAGCCCGCCCAGCCCGAGGACGTAAAAAGCTTCGTGGACAAACATCCCGAGCTGATCGGCTCGGTGGAAATCCCCGGCGTGGACGGTGGCGCGAAAACCACCCGCGCGGACGTCGAGCGCGTCGCGAACAAGTTCCTCTTCGCCGTGCAGGAAGCCGGCTCGATCTATCGCCACATCGAAAAAGCCAAGGGCACGGGCAAATTCATCCCCGAAGTTTCGATGGACGAAACCGATCTGCCGCAGACGCCGATTGATCTGCTCATCATCCTTGCCGCCATCGCGGATAACGGGATTCCCGTGCAGACCATCGCGCCGAAGTTCACGGGTCGCTTCAACAAGGGCGTGGATTACGTCGGCGACATCGCGCAGTTCGAGAAGGAATTCAACGACGACCTCTGCGTCATCAAATTTGCCATCCAGAAATACGGCCTGCCCGCCAACCTGAAACTCAGCGTCCACTCGGGCAGCGACAAGTTCTCCATCTACCCGGCGATCCGTCGCGCGGTGAAGAAACATGGAGCAGGCTTGCATCTCAAGACTGCCGGCACGACGTGGCTCGAAGAAGTCATCGGTCTCGCCGAAGCGGGCGGGGAAGGGCTGGTGCTCGCAAAAGACATTTACGCCGCCGCGCTGGAACACATTGACGAACTCTGCGCGCCATACGCCACGGTGATTGATATTGATCGCGCCAAGCTGCCGCCGAGCGCCGTCGTGGCGAAGTGGACTGCCGAGCAATACGTCAACGCATTGCAACACGAACAGTCGTGCAAGGAATTCAATCCGCACCTGCGCCAGTTGCTGCACGTCGGCTTCAAGATCGCCGCGAAGAAGGGGGCACGTTACCTCGATCTCATCCGCGCCAATCAAGCGGTGGTTGCCAAGAAAGTGACGGGCAACCTGTTTGATCGCCACATCAAGGCGATCTTCCTGAGTAATTAGACATTGACCTCACACGGTGATTGCGCCACAAGACTCGCGTTCCACTCAAATAACTATGTCCTCTGAAACTGCGTCGGCTCCTGGTGAGGTCAAGCCTCGCGTCGGGAATTATCGTTGGATGATTTGCGCGCTGCTGCTCTTCGCCGCCATCATCAACTACGTGGATCGCCAGATCATCGGCATCCTCAAGCCGACCCTCGTCGCGGAGTTCGGTTGGTCGGACGAGCGCATCTATTCGTCCATCGTCTTTTGCTTCCAACTCGCTTACGCGATCGGCTTCCTGTTCGCCGGGCGGTTCATGGACAAAGTCGGCGTGCGTTTTGGTTTTGCGATTGCCGTCAGCATTTGGAGTCTTGCGGCGATGGCGCACGGGCTGGCGCATTACGTCAAAGACATTTCCATCCCGGTGTTGAATCTGGACAAGGACAGCGGGTTCATGCTGGTGACGTTGGTGGGCGGCGCGGCGGGCCTGGCGCTGGCGCGATTCGCTTTGGGCATCGGGGAAGCCGGTGCGTTTCCCGCCTCGATCAAGACCGTTGCGGAATGGTTCCCCAAAAAGGAACGCGCTTTCGCCACGGGCATCTTCAATTCCGGCACGAACGTCGGCGCCCTCATCGCGCCACTTGTTGTCCCGTGGATTCTTAGTCATTGGGGCTGGCAGTGGGCGTTCATCGGCACCGGCATCGTCGGTTTCATCTGGGTGGTGTGGTGGCTGGCGGTTTATCGTCATCCAGAGGAGCATCCGCACCTCAAGCCGGCAGAACTGGCCTACATCCGCAGCGATCCCGTGGATCCACCCGCGAAAGTTTCCTGGCTCAAGTTGCTCACGCATCGTCAGACCTGGGCCTTCGCGTTGGGGAAATTTCTCACCGACCCGATCTGGTGGTTGTATCTGTTCTGGCTGCCGGATTTTTTGAACAAAACCCATGGTGTCGAAGTGACTGTCTCCAAGATGGGGCCGCCGCTGCTCGCAATCTATCTGCTCGCCGACATCGGCAGTATCGGCGGCGGCTGGCTTTCATCGCATTGGATCAAGAAAGGCTGGTCCACGAACAAATCCCGCAAGATGGCCATGCTCATCTGCGCTCTTGCTGTTGTGCCGATCATCATGGCGGCAAAAGTTTCCAACCTGTGGGTCTCGGTGCTCTTGATCAGCATCGCGGCGTCGGCACATCAAGGCTGGTCCGCAAATCTGTTCACGCTCACCTCCGACATGTTCCCGCGCAAGGCTGTCGGCTCGGTCGTCGGCATTGGCGGCACGGCGGGCGCGATTGGCGGCATGTTCATCGCCATGCTCGTTGGTGCGATCTTGCAATCTACCAAGAGTTACGTTCCCATTTTCGTCATGGCGGGCGGCGCGTATCTGTTCGCCTTGCTCGTCATTCACCTATTGGTGCCGAAACTTGAACCGGCGAAGATTGAACAGGCTTGAAATTGAAACTTTCAACCGTCGGAGCCGTCAACCGGCTCCGACGGTTTTCGTCTGAAATGAAACAGTAAATTGAATATGAGTTCTGCATTGAAAATTCCTCAAACCGGCGCGTTGGACTTCCTCTCGCTTGGCGCCCTTGTCAACCGCCTCGACCCCGGCATCATCCCGTTCCGCAAGGCGAATCACTGCGACATCCACGTCAGCGGCGGTGAATTCAACGTCTCCGCCAACCTGTCCGATTGCTTCCGGCTCAACACCGGCATCGCGAGCGCGCTGGTGGATTATCCCATCGGCGATTTGATTGCCGAACGCGTCCGGGCGATGGGCGTGAAACCCTTCTACAAGAAATTCAAGCACGACGGCGTGCGTGGCCCGAACATGGCCACGGTTTATTCCGATCGCGGCCAGGGCGTGCGTGCGCCCGTGGTGTTTTACAACCGCAGCAATGAAGCCGCCGGCCAGCTCAAGCCCGGCGACTTCAACTGGAAGGAAATCTTCGGTGCCGGCGTGCGTTGGTTTCATTCCGGTGGCATTTTCGCCGCGTTGTCCGAAACCACCGGCGAAGTCATCATCGAAGCCATGAAAGCCGCCAAGGCTTCCGGCGCGGTGACGTCCTTCGACCTCAACTATCGCCAGAAGCTCTGGGACATCTGGGGCGGTCAGGACAAAGCCGTCAGCGTGCTGGCGCGCATCGTCGAACACGTGGACGTGCTCGTCGGCAATGAGGAAGATTTGCAGAAAGGTCTCGGCGTCGAAGGTCAGGACGTGGAAAGCAAATCCAAGCTCGACCCGAGCGCGTTCTATGCGGTCATCGAGAAGGCCACGAAGAAATTCCCCAACGTCAAAGCCGTCGCAACGACGTTGCGCGAAGTGCATTCGACTAATCGCCACACTTGGGGCGCGGTCGCGTGGATCAACGGCAAGACCTACCAATCGCCGATGTGCGAACTCGACGTCGTGGACCGCGTCGGCGGCGGCGACGGTTATGCGGCGGGCTTCTTCTACGGTCTTTTGAGCGGCGCGAGCGAACAGGAATCCGTGAACCTCGGCTGGTCGCACGGCGCGTTGCTCACCACGTTCCCCGGCGACACGACGATGGCGACGGTCGAACAGGTGAAAGCGTTCGCCAAGGGCGGGTCAGCGCGCATCCAGCGCTAAACCAAATCTGAAACAATTCACCGGCTTCGCAGCGAACATTGCGAAGCCGGTTTTTTGTGATGCCAAAAGGTTTCTTGGTTCCGGCCAGGAAAATCTGTTTTGGGAACACGGAGCAAGGATGCTCCGTGAACCCGCAGGCAGGGATGCCCGCGCTACGGCGTAGCGCAGGCATCCCTGCCTGCGGGTTCTGGCGGCATCCCTGCCGCCAGTTCCAACTTTTTAGCCCCGCACTCACAGACACACCAAAGGCATCGCGCGCGGCGTGCGGACCACCACCGTGCCGGCGATCTTGTCGTGCCAGGATTGTTTATCGCGATCCAAGATGATCCAGAAAAAACCGAGGAAGAACACGATGCAGGACAGCATCGAGGCGAGGCCCCGCACCAGCGCCACGGCGAACGTCACCGGCTGATTGTCGAGCCGCACGACTTTCAGGTTGAGCACCGTGCCGTCGATGGTTGAGCCTTTCCACGCCCACATGCCGGCAAAGTAGGCGAGGGCGACCAGCAGGCCCAAGGGCAATCCACCCACGAACACGCTGAGGATCGCCACGATCACGATGTCGAGGAACGCCGCGCCCATGCGATCCCAAAAGCCCGCGCGGGGCAATGTGAATGCCTCGGGCAAGGGCGCAGTCATCGGCTGGCTGGACATCATTTGCCAGGGCGCGACTGGTTTCCACTGTGCCTGCCACCGGCCACAAGGGCAGGGGTTGCACCACCGTGAAAGCTGGGTTGATTCGTTTGCCGATGGTTTTCATCGTTTCAAGGAGATAACCCGGCAGGAGGGCGAAAAGTTTCAACTATTTTTCCGGGCGGTAACGGGTGCGGCTGAAAGGGCCGTGCAATCTTTGTTGGAGTTCGAGCTTTAGCTTGTCTGGGCGGGTGGCGGCGAGTAGGGGAACAAGCCAAAGCTTGAACTCCAACTCTTAGAGCCGGTTTGAAACCCCGGAACTGGCGGCAGGGATGCCGCCCGAACCCGCCGGCAGGATGCCTGCGTTACGGCGTAGCGCGGGCCTCCTGCCCGCGGGTGACCGGAGCATCCTTGCTCCGGGTTTCCGGCGCGGAGTTTTCAAACCAGCTCTTAGAACCTTATTCCCAAAGACAGGAAAACCGCATGGCTGATGAAGTCATACGTGCCATCGGCGTTCTGCCCGGCGAATTGCCCGGGTTGTGATGCAGGCGTGCTGCCAACGACGGTGTGGTCCGGTCCGTAGCCGAATTGGTAAGCGACATCGAAATCAAAGCGTTGTCCTTTGCGGCCGAGGCCCACGGTAAAAAAATGCCGGTCCAAGTCGGCCGCGAGCGGGCTGTAGTAGGCGTCCGGAACGGAATTTTGATTGAACACGTAGCCCGCGCTGACGTGCCAGTGATTGTCAAAGTAACGCGTCACGCCGAATTCATACATCCAGCTCGCTTCCCAGTTCAACGTCACCGGGATCACGGACTGAACGGGGAAGGGCGGGCTGTCGAGCTGGATGGTGGTGACGCCGAAGCTGCTCCAGTCGGTGTAGTCAGCATTGAACTCGATGTTCCATTTTGGGGTGGGGCGGAAAGAAATTCCCACGACGACCGTGAGCGGGAATTCAAAATCTGCCTGGGCTTGGCGCGAGGTGGGCTGAATGAACGGTTGCTGTTCAAGGTCGGCCTCGCCTTTCAGGGTGAAGGGAGTCTTGCTCCGGAAGGTGGCGCCGAGCGAGATCATCTCGTGCGGTTGCCAGAGCAGCCCGAGATTGTAGCCAACGCTCCAGTCGTTTCCCTCGAAGCGAAAGGAGTTGCCGCCGGGAAAAGGCCGCAGCCCTTGCACCAGTTCGAATTCGCTGTAATCCAGGTTTACCCCTGCCGCGAGCGAGAAGTGCGCCGGTAACTTCACGGCGACCACGGGATTAAAGCGGAGATAGGTCAGATTGGCCGAGATGGCCACCGCCCGGAAGCCCGTGTCTTCGGGCCATTCCAAGTTGCCGCCGTAGGGAGCGTAAATGCCCAGCCCCAGCGTCACCGGTGAATCCGGCCAGGCATAAGTCGCGAACAGGTTCGGGGCCGCGGCCGTTTTATTTTCGACGTGATAGGTCGTGCCGGCGTTGGGGGCCGTTTCGGGTGGAGTGAAGGTGGGATCGTAATAAAGCGCGTAGAGTCCGGCGCGGGTCTGCGTGCCCTCAAGCTGGGTGATGCCGGCCGGGTTGTAATAGACGGCGGAGGGATTGTCCGCTGTGGCCACAAAAGCTTCGCCGCGCGCGGTGGCAAAACCGTCCTGACTGGCCAGCCGCATTCCGTTCGCGAACAGGAGCGGGGGCCATCCGACCATGAGGGCCGTGAATAACTTCACCACGCACTGTTGGTTCATAGTTCTGAATGACTGCGGCTCGGGATCACCCGCCCCGGTTGTTACACGCGCCCCTATGGATGAGCAAGCAAACATCGCGCCGGATTGTCGCTTTACTTCAAAGTCGGGAGCCGCAGAATCACGCTGTGAAATCTGTGGTGCGTTTCATTTTGTGCTCCCTGTTGTTTGGAGTTGGCACACTGCCGTCGCGGGGAGCTTTCACTTCGTTGCACGTTTTCGGGGATACGGTTTCCACCACTACGAATGGTCCGGGCGGGGCCAGCTACTACGGGCGCAGCTATTGTAACGGGCGCGTGTGGGTGGAGGTGCTGGCCCAACGGCAAGGGCTGACGTACGTGTCGAATCAAAACTGGTCGTTCTATGGGCACTACAGTCCCATCTTGGTCACCAACGTTTCCACATATGTTGCCCCGCCGGATGTCAGCACCGCGCTTTACGTCGTGTGGATCAACAACGCCGACTTTGTTTGGAACATCAATAATTACTATCCTTACAATGCAACCATGCTGGCGGCCTGGACGAATTCGATGAACCAATCGCTTAGCAATCATTCCCTCGTCATCCAGACCCTCTATAACAAAGGCGTGCGGACCCTGATTATGCCGAATGTGGCCGATCTCGGGAAAGTGCCTGCTTATTACCTTGATGCGGCGAGCGAAACCTTTATCCGGCAGCGCACCATTGAATACAACGCGGCGTTTGCCCAACGCTTGCAGCAAGCGCGCACGAATTTCGCCAACCTCACCATCTATTCAGTGGACATTTTTACGTTGTTGGATGACGTCGTGGCCCACGCGTCCAACTACGGCCTGACGAACGCGCTGTATCTGGGCCAGAGCGTCGCCGCGCTGGATGATCCTGCGCTCGCCAACAAAGCGCTGAACGGGCCCGGCACCAACCATATCTTCTGGGATTACCTCGATCCCACCGCCAAGTGCCATGCGGTCATCGCCGATCACGTCCAGCAACTCATCTCCCCCGTTCGCATCGCCGACATCACCGCGACCGCCGGCAGCAGCCAGATCGTTATTGCGAATACTCCCGTGGGGCGGAATGGTTTTGTGGAAGGCAGCACCAATTTTGTCAACTGGACCACCACGCAAACCATCACCAGCAGCAACGTCACGCAAACCGTCTCTGTTCCCGCCACTGCGCCGCACGAATTCTATCGGCTGCGTTTTCCGCTCAGTTGGTCCTGGCCGTGAAATGACCTATCCGTGTTTATCCTGATTCATCCGCGGTTGAAATCCGCCCCAGCTATTTCCTTCAATAAAACTTGTGACCATCATCACTCCCACTCAACACGGCCTGCGCCTGAGTCAACACGGCGTGGTCATCAGCGAATTGCGCACGTCGCCCGGGCCGACGCACAGCGTGTTTGATGTGCTGGCGGCAAGCATCGCTGTGCTCGCGCCAGCGGGGCGCATCGGTGTGCTGGGATTTGCGGGTGGCGGGATGATCGCGCCGCTCCGCGCGTTGGGCGTGACGGCGGCGATTGATTCCGTGGATCTGGATCGGGCGGGATACGATTTATTTCAGCAGCATTGTCCGCACTGGGTTGACGGCGTGAACTGGCAGCAAGCCGACGCTGTCGCGTGGTTACGCGAACAAACGCCCGCGTTCGACTTGTTGATGGACGACCTTTCCGTGCCGCAGGACGATGACGTGTTCAAGCCCGCAATCAGTTGGGACGTGCTGCCCAAGTTGATGCGGGCGCGACTGAGTCCGGGCGGTTTTGGCGTGTTCAATCTGCTGCCTGCGGCGGGCGGCACTTGGAAAGTGGACTTGGCGCGGCTTTTGAAGTCCGGCGGCTGGTCGCCAGCGCAGGCGCGGATGATTTATCTGGATGAGTTTGAGAACCGCATCCTGATCACGGGCGACAAACTGCCGGGCACGCGCAAGCTTGGTTCCCAACTTCGGCAAGCACTTCGAGGCCTCCATTCCCGCCAAGCCGGACGGATTCAAGCGCGGGCGATTTAGAGTGATTGAAGCCAGCTTTGCTCCGAGAGGGGCAACTGAGAATAGCTGCCGCTACGACCCAAGCTCCAGACTCCGCAAAACTGCGGACAACGTCTCGAGGTACAACAGTTAGGCGGATAACTTCTCGTTTGGTTTAGCTTCGCGGACAATCCTCAATAAACGATACATCGCATACAAATACATCGCTGGGAAACCGATCCCAATGAATGCAATCGGGGCCGCGCCTACGAGAACCATATACGCACTGGCATCAGAATCGGCTGGGAGTTTATGCAAGAGCCAAGAAATGCCAGCAAGTCCACCAGCCACGAAACCAACGTGGACGAGAATCCACAGTACAACACGGAGTTTCGTCTTGGCTACTTGCTCGGCCCATCCGACTGGGTCGCTCCACAATGGGGTAAATAGTTTCATGGCGATATTCTCCGCCTAACAGTTGTTATAGCGCACCATGCGCCATATCAGGGACTTCATGGAGCGGTTGTATTTCACCTACTCAACCGAGTCAACAAGGGTTTGCCTCAATTTTGCCGGGCCATATTGAAACGACAAAAGCCGCATTCAGGGACATTGGTGATGCCTTGGTCGGAGCGCGGCTGTCCCAGCCGCAGCACGTCCGGTTGCAAACCGAGGTTGAAAAATAACTGCATTGTCCTGTTGCAATTCCACCCGCTGTGGCTGAGGACAGCCGCGCTCCGCTGAATTGGAAACAGGCCGATTCGGAGATCGGCGCTCCTACGCATCCTTGCGCGGGAATAACGGCGCGGGATCACCGATGGTATGACCGGCTGGCAATCCACCCCAACTGGCGGCGGAGAATTTGTCGGGCGCACCGGGCAAACCGAGCTGCGCGAAAATCTTCGTGGCGGTGGCGGGAATGAACGGCCAGAGCAACACGGCGAGCACGCGACACGTTTCGACGAGGTTGTAGAGGACTTCGTCGAGGCGCTGGGCTTGCGCGGGGTCTTTGGCCAGGCTGAAGGGCTTGGTCTGATCCACGTATTGATTCGCGCGATTGACGAGTTGCCAGATGGATTGCAGCGCGCCTTGCAGGTCGCTTTGTTCCAACAACGCCTGCGTATCGGCGACCACCTTGGCGGCGACGGCTGCGAGCGGTTGGTCGCCCCTCACCCCGTCCCTCTCCCCATCCGATGGGGAGAGGGTGGCCGCAGGACGGGTGAGGGGTTTCTCGGGAATCACGCCGTTTCGATATTTTTTCAGCATCGAGAGCGAACGGTTGACGAGGTTGCCGAGGCCGTTGGCGAGTTCAGCCTGGTAACGCGACTTGAAACCGGCGTCGGTCCAGTTGCCGTCCGGGCCGATGGCAAGTTCGCGCACGACGTAAAAGCGGAACGCATCCACACCCCATTCGTTGATAACGGCGACGGGATCAACCACGTTGCCAGTGCTCTTGCTCATCTTCGCGCCGTCCTTCTGCCACCAACCATGCACGAGGATTTGTTTCGGCAACGGCAGGCCCATCGCTTTGAGCATGATCGGCCAATAGACGGCGTGAAATTTCAGGATGTCTTTGCCGATGACGTGGATGTCGGCAGGCCAGAGTTCGATTGCCGATTGCCGATTGCCGATTGCCGATTGGGAAACTGCGAGAATGTTCGGGTCGCCGTGTGCGGCGGGAATAGAAATGTAATTCACCAGCGCGTCGAACCAGACGTAGGTGACGTAATCCTTGTCGAAGGGCAGGGGGATGCCCCAGTTCAAGCGCGCCAACGGTCGCGAGATGCAGAGGTCTTCGAGCGTGTTGTTCTTCAGGAAACCGAGGACTTCGTTGCGGCGATAATCGGGTTGCACGAAGGACGGATTCACCTCGATGTAATCAATCAGCCATTGCTGATGCGCTTGGAGCTTGAACCAGTAGTTGGTTTCCTCCAGTTCGATGACCTGACCGTAAGCCGGATCGAATGTGCCATCGGGACGACGATCTTTGTCGGTAAGGAATGTTTCTTCCTTCGGCGAATAAAACCCTTTGTAGGTGGCGGTGTAAAATTCTCCGGCGGCGTGCAGCTTGGCGAGAATGGCTTGGACAAACTCCTTGTGGCGCGGCTGCGTGGTGCGGACAAAATCGTTGTTGGTGAGTTCGAGTTTTTGCGCGAACGCCTG
This sequence comes from uncultured Bifidobacterium sp., assembly GCA_964594985.1. Classification (GTDB taxonomy): domain Bacteria; phylum Verrucomicrobiota; class Verrucomicrobiia; order Limisphaerales; family JADLHS01; genus JADLHS01. The sequence continues at coordinate 121,459 of CAZQNQ010000001.1, read as the reverse complement.
CCAGTCGGCGGCGAGACCGTCGCAGTAGGCTTGGGGTGTTTTGCCATCGGCTTGCGCGGCTTGCTGGACTTTCTGGCCGTGTTCGTCGAGCCCGGTGAGAAAGAAAACTTCCTGCCCGAGACTGCGCCGGGCGCGGGCGATGACGTCGGTGATGATCTTCTCGTAGGCGTGGCCAAGGTGCGGCTGCCCGTTGACGTAATCAATCGCGGTGGTGATATAAAACGGTTTGCTCATCCCCGCGCAGTGTGGCGGAGCAAGGCGAGGTTTGCAATCGTGACGAACTGAGTGGACGGCCAGTTAATCAGAGCGTTGAGCAGAAATTTAGAAGCCGCACCTTGTCAGTCCCGGTTCGAGGCGGTAGTTTGTCGCCATGAAAGTTGAGGAGATCGAACAGGAAGCGCTGGCGTTGTCGGAGCGCGAGCGGGCCAGCCTGTTGTCCAAACTGCTCGATACGCTTCCGCCGGCCGGGACGGATGTGTCGGACGAGGAAGTCGAGCAGCGGGAGCGGGATTTAGCTTCGGGAAAAGTTGCCGCGATTTCTCAGGATGAGTTTGTGCGCCGTGTTCAACAAGAACGCGGCCGATGAGTGTGGTCTATCATCCCGACGTCCAGAAGGACGTTTCCAGGATTCTGCATCGCTACGACATCATCAATCCCCGGTTGGGCGATGAGTTCTGGGCGGAGTTGAATACCTTCATCCAAAAGGCGGCGGAAAATCCAGGTCGCTTTCACTTTGAATCACCCGGGAGACGGCGCGTGAACTTGAAACGGTTTCCTTTCCATTTTCTTTTCAGGGAAATTTCCGGGGGCATTCGCATCACCGTGGTTCGCCATCATAAGCAGCATCCTGAACAAGGCGTCCGCAGGCGGTGAAAATGAAGTGCGTCTGGAACGCCGGATTTATCCGGCAGCAGTCCGGGCGACTTCAGTTTCCCTGCCGCGTGAACGCGGCGTTCCTTCTCTCGCAAAGGTAAGAGGGAATAAAATCCAGACTCGTCAATCTTGCTATGAGGCGTAAGTTTCCCGCGTGCGGAACTGGATGGATAACCAGTTGGTCAAACAGGCGCGCGACTTCGTGCGCCGGCATTGGCGGGGTGCGTTGCAGTTGCGCGAGAAGTTTGTCTTGCGCGAGGAGGCGCTGCATCTTGCCATCGCTGGAGTTGTGGGGGTGTTGGGCGGCTTCGTGAATCTCGTTTTCTTCTATGGCATCGAACACGTAAAACTTTTCTTCCTCCGCGCGCCGGGCGATCCCGTGGAAGTCGCGGAGATGATGGCGGGTTGGGAACGCGTGTTGATTCCGACGGTTGGCGGATTGGTCGCGGGGCTGGTGTTGCATTGGGGCTTGCGGCTGGTGGGGCGGCAAGGTTCGACGAACCTGCTCGAAGTGGTGGTGGCGGGAGACGGCAGACTGCCGTTGCGTAGCGGTCTGGTGAATGCCGCGTCGTCGCTGGTGAGCATCGGCACAGGCGCGTCCATCGGGCGTGAAGGCGGCATCACGCAAATGGCGGCCACCATCGCATCGAAGCTGGGACAACTGGCGCGTTGGCCGCCGTATCGGTTGCGGTTGCTGGTGGGTTGCGGGGCGGCGTCGGGCATCGCGGCGGCTTACAACGCGCCGATTGCGGGCGCGGTGTTCGCGTCGCTCATCGTGCTGGGCAACGTCTCGATGAACCTGTTCGCGCCTTTGGTGTTTTCATCGGTGATCGCGGCGATGGTTTCGCGGAGCTTTTTTGGCATCAAGCCGTGGTATGTCGTGCCGCCGTTCGAGTTCACGAGCGTGTTTCAATTGCCGTGGTTTGTGTTCCTGGGGCTGGGGTGTGGCGTGCTGGGCGCGGTCTTTCTCAAGATGCTGCGGCAGGTGAAAGCGCGGTTTGATCACGTGCAACAACCGGTTTACGTGAAGATGGCTTTCGGTGGGTTGGTGGTGGGGTTGATTGCCATCGAGTTTCCCGGGGTCTGGGGCAACGGCTACGTGATGACGAATCGCATCCTGCACAATGAACTGCCGTTGCTGGTGCTGGGGGGATTGTTTCTCGCCAAATTGGTTGCCACGGTGTTCACCGTGAGTTCGGGCGCGGTGGGCGGAGTGTTCACGCCAACGCTATTCTTGGGCGCGAGTCTGGGCGGTTTGTTTGCGGTGGCGCTGCACCGCCTCGGGGTGGCGGAGGAATTGCCGACGAGTTCGTTCGCGCTGGTCGGCATGGGCGGCGTGCTGGCGGCGACGACGCGGCAGCCGTTCCTCGCAATGATTATGGTGTTCGAGATTTCGCTGGATTACTCGCTGATGCCGCCGTTGATGCTGGGTTGCGTGACGGCCATCGTGATGGCGGGACGGCTGGAGCATGATTCGATTTACACTGCGCCGCTCCGGGCGAAAGGTTTCGGCGAAACGGATGATACAACCCGCTTCGGTGCCGCGACTGCCCAGAAGGTCGGCGATGTCATGCTCGCGCCCGTGCCGCCGGTGCGGGAGAACGCCACGATGCGCGAGATGGCGGATCGGTTTCTGATGAACTCGAATAATTTTCTGCCGGTCGTGGACGCGGAGCACCGGCTGCTGGGCATCGTGGCGTTGCACGACTTGAAGGAACATCTGGGCGCGGGCGCGGAGTTGGGCGTGGTGATCGCCTACGACGTGATGCGGCCGCCGCCCAATTGCGTGACGCCCAATCAACGTTTGGTGGATGTTTTCAATCTGGCGCTGGCCAGTCCGCAGCAGAACATTCCGGTCGTGAATACGTTGCAGGAAATGCGGCTGGTGGGCGCGTTGTCGCGGGCGCAGGTGCTGGGGTTGTTCGCCGAAACCATCGCGGCCAGCAGCAAGCCGATGGCGTAAAACCCGGGAGCGCTGGCGTCCCGCCGGCGAATTTTCGGGTGGAAATGGAGTTCGCAACTCGCCGGCAAGATGCCGGCGCTCCCGGGACGCGGCGTTTCGGCGGGAAAGTCATTCTTTCCTTGAATTCGTGCCCGTAAAATTCAACCCTGACCTTCGATATTTTTTGAAATCGTAAATCGTTAAATCTGAAATCGTAAATCCACTATGGCCTACAAAGACGTCACACCGCCCGCAGGCGGGAAAATCACCATCAAAGCCGGCAAGCTCACTGTGCCGGAAAATCCCGTCGTTCCGTTCATCCGCGGTGACGGCACGGGGCCGGACATCTGGGCCGCCAGCGTGCGGGTGTTTGATGCCGCTGTGGAGAAGGCTTACGGCGGCAAGCGGAAGATTTCGTGGTTTGAAGTGTTCGCCGGCGAAGCGTCGAAGAACAAGTTCGACAACTGGCTGCCGGACGACACCGTTGAAGCCTTCCGCGAATATCTCGTCGGCATCAAAGGCCCGCTCACCACGCCTGTCGGCGGCGGCATCCGTTCGCTGAACGTCGCGTTGCGCCAGATGCTCGATCTCTACGTCTGCTTGCGCCCCGTGCAATGGTTCACCGGTGTGCCGTCGCCCGTGAAGCATCCCGAGAAGGTGAACATGGTCATCTTCCGCGAGAACACCGAGGACATCTACGCGGGCATTGATTATCAAGCGGGTTCGGTGGAGGCGAAGAAGATTCTCGAGCTGCTGCAAAAGGAATTGCCGTCCGCGTTCAAGAAAATCCGTTTTGGCGCGGAAGCGTTGGACAGCGTCGGCATCGGTATCAAGCCCGTCAGCAAGCCCGGCACGGAACGCCTCGTGCGCTCCGCCATCGAATACGCCATCAAGAATAAGTCCAAGAGCGTGACGATTGTCCACAAGGGCAACATCATGAAGTTCACCGAGGGCGCGTTCCGCGATTGGGGCTACGAACTCGCCAAGCGCGAGTTCGGCGCGGTGGAGATTGACGGCGGGCCGTGGTGCAAGATTCCCGAAGGCAAACCCGGCGCGGGTATCATCATCAAGGACGCCATCGCCGACATCACTTTGCAACAGGTACTCACGCGGCCGACGGACTTCGACGTCATCGCGACGTTGAACCTGAACGGCGATTACCTCAGCGATGCGCTCGCCGCGCAGGTCGGCGGCATCGGCATCGCGCCCGGCGGCAATATCAATTACATCAGCGGCCACGCGATCTTTGAAGCCACGCACGGCACCGCGCCCAAGTATGCGAACAAAGACGTGGTGAATCCCGGCTCAGTCGTGTTGTCCGGTGAAATGATGCTGCGTTACTTGGGCTGGACTGAAGCGGCGGATTTGATCCTCAAGGGATTGAACGGTGCGATTGGCTCGAAAAAGGTGACGTACGACTTCGCGCGCTTGATGGAAGGCGCGACCGAGATCAAGTGCTCGGCCTTCGGCGACAACATCATCGCCCACATGTAAGAGCCGGTTGGAAAATCTGGGCTTGAAACACGGAGCAGGGATGCTCCGTGAACTCGCGGGCAAGGATGCCCGCGCTACGCCGTAGCGCAGGCATCCTTGCCTGCGGGTTCGGGCGGCATCCTTGCCGCCAGTTTCAAGTTTTCAAACCCGCTCTAAGGCTAAAGAGCGAGATTCAGTCTTGAAAATCGAAAACGGGTCGGCTTTGCCGGCCCGTTTTTCTTTGCGGATCGCGAGCGGTCCCCGCTCGCAGCGCGGAAGCGTGAATCTGGACGTAGGGCAGGCTTTCTAGCCTGCCGGTGCACCGGACTTTCCAGTCCGGTGTTTCCGCTGAACCGGGCGACTGGAAAGTCGCCCACACCGGCAGGCTGGAAAGCCTGCCCTACGGTTCGCGGCGTTTTATTCCAAGCTTTTTGGCGGGGATTTGTCATACTCTGGACATGGGGTCATTGACCAATAAGCAAATCAGCGAGTTCAAAGCGCGCGGGCAGCTTTTGAAGCCGACGCTCAAAGTCGGGAAGGAAGGCCTCACGCCGCAGTTCATCGCCGCACTCGATGAGGCGCTGAAGCACAACGATCTGCTCAAGGTGAAGTTCGCCGACCTCAAGGATCAAAAGAAGGAACTCGCGCCGCAACTCGCCGAAAAGACCGGCAGCCATCTCATCATGCGCGTGGGTAACGTCGCGGTGTTGTATCGGCCCAAGCCGGTGAAGCCCGAGGCGGCGGGGGAATGATTATCTTACGGCAACCCAGGCTTTGAATCCTGAACCGTGGTATTGGCGGAGTGCCCCTCACCCCGTCCCTCTCCCCATCGGATGGGGAGAGGGTGGCCGGCAGGCCGGGTGAGGGGCTTTTGTTTGCATCAACATTTTGAGAAAGCTGTTCTGAATCACAACTCATGCACTGGATTGCTTGTGCCCTTTTGTCCGCGCTGTTTCTCGGTGTCTATGAGCTTTGCACCAAGCACGCGGTCCACAAGAACGCCGTCTTGCCGGTGTTGTTTTACAGCACGCTGACCGGTGGATTGGTGTGGGGTGCATTGCTGGGCGTGGATTCGGTCGCACCGGGGGCGTTGCCCCAATCACTCGTCACGGATCGGCTCACGGGCTTTCAACACCTGCAACTCGTGCTGAAGTCGTTCATCGTGGCGTTGTCGTGGGTCTTCACCTACTTCGGGATGAAACATCTGCCGCTGTCGCTCGGGTCGCCGATCCGCGCCACGAGTCCGGTGGTGGTGCTGATCGGCGCAGTGTTGATTTTGGGCGAACGATTGACGTTGCTGGAACTACTGGGAGTGGCGACGACCATCGGCTCGTTCATCGGCTTGTCGGTGGCCGGGCGTGGCGAGGGAGTGCATTTCCATCGCAACAAGTGGGTCTGGTTTCTGGTCGCCGGGATGGTGCTCGGAGCGATGAGCGCGCTCTACGATCGCTATCTGCTCGACAAAGCGCGCTTCTCCGTGCCGACGGTGCAGGCGTGGTTCTCGATCTATCTGCTCGTGTTCTTCACGCCGTTCATGATCGGCTGGCAGCGCCGCTGGTGGCCGCGCAATGAATTTCACTGGCGCTGGAGCATTCCGAGCATCGCGCTGGCGTTGCTGGTGGCGGACTACATTTACTTCAGTGCGTTGGCACATCCCGACGCGCTGGTGTCGCTGGTGATGAGCCTGCGGCGGGGCAGCACGCTGGTGGCGTTTGCGGGCGGGTTGCTGTTCTTCGGCGAGCAAAGCGATTGGAAGAAAACGCTCGCCGTGTTCGGGATTCTTGCGGGCATCGTGCTGACGGTGCTGGGTTAAGTGCGAACTCCGAAGTTGGCGCGCGGCAATAACCGTAGGGCAGGCTTTCCAGCCTGCCAGTGCGGGCGACTTTCCAGTCGCCCGTTTCGCGAAACACCGGACTGGAAAGTCCGGTACACCGGCAGGCTGGAAAGCCTGCCCTACAGGCGCTCCGGCGACCCTTCCACTTCGGAGTTTGGGTTAAGCGCGCAATATCAACAACGCCAGGCTGCCGATCAGGGTGGCCAGAAACCAGATCAACAAGACCGCCGTGGTTTTGCTCAGGCCGAGCCGGACGAGCCGATGCGAGAGGTGGTTGGTGTCGCCGACGTAAAACGGTTTGCCCAGGCGCGTTCTCAGGATGACGACCCACGCCATATCGCCCAGCGGCACGGCGAGCACCAACAGCGGCGTCAACACGGCGAGCGGGTGCGGATGTTTCTCCGAGTGGAAGTGCGGCAGGATGGCCATGACCGCCAGCAGATAACCGACAAGGTGGCTGCCGGAATCACCGAGGAACGCGCGCGCCTTGGGAAAGTTGTGCGGGAGAAATCCGACCAGCGCGCCGCAGGTCAGGAAAGCCAGCAGTGCCACGAGGTATTGGCCGTAGAACGCGGCGACGAATCCAAACAGCCCCGCGCCGATCGCGCCGAGTCCGCCGCACAGGCCGTTCATATTATCCATGAAATTGAAGGCGTTGATCACCGTGAGCAGCCAGAGAATGGTGATGGCGTAACTGAACACGACACTTGGCACAAACAGGGTGATGCGCACGCCCGCCGCGGCGACGATCCCCGCGATGACTAGTTGGGCGGTGAATTTTTGCGCCGGGCGCAGCTCCATTTTGTCGTCGAGCAGCCCCACGACGGTCATGCCGATCGCGCCAAAGGCGATGGCCCCGAGTTGCAACGCGCGTTTGCTCATGCCGAACTCCAGCGGCGCTGAACTGGCCGAGCCGATGAGCTTGAATTGGAGCAGCAACGTGGCTGCGGCCAATGGAACGAGCAAACCCGTCAACACTGCCAGCCCGCCCGCCAGTGGAATGGGGGCGTCGTGAATCTTGCGATGCCCCGGATCATCCACCAGGCCGACGCGCACGCACCAGGCCCGCCACACCGGCAGTGCGATGAACGCGGTCGCCAGCGCGCCAAAGAAGGCGGCGAGGTAAAGATGCAGCGGAAAGCTCAGCGGACTCATCGTGGCGGCCAAGGTTGGCAGAAAGCAAAAATAGTTCAAAGGATTTGCTCGCGAGGTTTGTCCGATTGGGTAAATAAAGGCCGTGACTGACGACGAGCAGGGTGAAATCAGCAGAAGCTTGCAGGGCGACCCCGAGGCGTTTGGGGCGTTGGTCCGGCGTTATCAACGCATGATTTACGCACTGACTTATCGGATGACTGGTTCGCTGGCGGACGCCGAGGATTTGACGCAGGAGGTGTTTGTACGGGCGCATCAAGAGCTGCCGGGCTTCCGCGCCGAATCGAAGTTTTCTTCGTGGCTGTATCGGATTGCCGTGAATCAATGTTTGAACTGGCGCAAGCGCGTCGCCCGGCGGGAGCAAGTCCACAATGCCTGGCACGCGGAGAACGCGAACAACACGGTAACGGACCCGCCGCCCGATCCGGCGTTGGCCCAGCAAGTCACCGAGGCGCTGCAAAAGCTGCATCCCAAGCAACGCGCAGCGATAGTGCTGACAACCTATGAAGGCTTGAACCATGCCGAGGCGGCGCGGGTGCTGGGGTGTTCCGAGCCGACGGTTTCGTGGCGGATTTTCGCCGCCCGCAACAAACTGAAGCGCCTGCTCAAACATGCAAAACCGGAGGCGAATTATGAATGATGCCGAGTTGGAGAAATTACTGAAGACCGCACCAGTTCCGGAGCGGCCGCCGGAGTTTTGGGAACGGTTGCCGCAACGCATCAGCGCCAAGCTGCATTGGCAGCCACAACGGAGCGAAAACGTCAATTTACCGTCGCGCCTTCGGGGCGGGGCAATCTGGGGATGGGGATTTGCGGGCGCGACGGTTCTGGTTTTGGTGGGGTTTCTGCTGGGCCACTGGCATGGAAATAAACAGGCGACAGCTTTGCTGCAGAATGAAAAACTGTTGCGCGAAGTGCTCGCCATGTTTCCAAATCAAGTTCAAGCGATCATCCAGGATGAAAAGGGCCTGCACCTGTCGCTGGCTGAGGAAGCCAGTGTGTCGCAGTCGCAGCCGTTGTGGATCAAGGTGTGTGAGGGAAAGGTGTGCCGTAACATCATCACGTTTAGCGGACAGGTGGTGCAGATCGCCGATAAACCAGTTGAAGTGTTGGCTGATGCCCAAGGGGGCGTCATGCTGGTGGGGGAACACTTCTTCTGGTCGAGCGCGCAAAAGTCGTCGGTCCAGGATTTGCGCATCAACGCCCAACAACTAACTGGTTTTCTGTGAATCGCAATAATTTGGTCAAGTCATGGTGGGGACTCGTGGGGTTGTTGCTGGTGTTGTCTTCGCTGCCGGCACACACCAGCGAACCGCTTCGCTTGGCGCTCGTGCCGATGGATGAAGGAGCGCGCCGGTCGGCAGATTTGTTGACGGTGGAGCTTTCACGGGATGCCGGCATTACCCTGCTGGAGCGTGATCAAGTAGAGCGGATTTATCGCGAGCAGGCGGTCGGTGGCCGGGATGTTTTGAAGCTCGGGCAGATGCTGGGCGCAGATGGTTTATTGCTGCTGGATTCCGATGCGGGAGACTCCGTTTCGATGGCTGGGACTCCATCAGTCGGGATTGCTTCCGCCGGGGCGACGCCGGCAAAGATCTCTGCATTGAATACGCGATTGGTCGCGGTGAAGCCGGGGGTGGTGTTGGCGGCGGAGCGGATCACGATTGAGAGCGATCAGGTTGCGGAGTGGGCAAGTGTCTATGTGCGGCGGCTCCAACCGCTATTACCCAAGCTCACGGTGTTGGCGAAAGATGCGATCCCTGTTTCCGTGGTGAATTTGCGCTCCGCTATATCATCGCCGGAGGCTCCGGAACTGGAGCGGCAATTGCAAACGCTCGCCGTCCAACGGTTGAGCCGTGAACCACAGTTGTTTGTTTTGGAACGGCAGAAGTTACAGCAGGTCGGTGAAGAAAAAGTGCTTTTGACCGATGAGACGGCGTTCTGGAACGGCGCGTGGTTGCTGGAAGGCGTTGCGGACCAGAACAGTTACTCCCAGCGCACCATCACCCTGCACATAAAGCTTACACCAGCAAAAGGCGGCCCGGCGGTGCAGTTTGAAGTCGGCGGCAGCCGGACCAATCTGGCCGAAGTCATCAATGCGCTGGCGGCGAAAGTCACCGCCGGGTTGCAGATCAATTCGAGTGTGAAGGAGTGGAATGCGGCGGACGAAGCGGCCCAGTTTTATGCGGAGGCCAAATGGGCGCTGGATTGGGGCGCGGGCCAACAGGCGCAAACTGCGGCCGACGCGGCGTGGGCTTTGGGAAAACGAGATCTGGATTGCGCCGTTATGCGGGTAAGGACGCGGACTTCTCAGGTGCCGTTGGTTTTGTCACCGGGCTCGGGAGCATACAAATTCGGGCGGCGGGTGAATTTTGTGAACATCGACGAACCTCCTGATGTGCGATTCTGTGATATTGCCGGGCAAGCGTTGGAGTGTTACGCGGAGTTTTGCCGGATATCGCCGGACGGGGAACCGAAGGTGCTCACGCGCGGGCCGGGATGGAATGACTGGCATAACTCGGAATGGTATCAGTCGGGAATTGAGGCGTTGGAGGCGTCATCGCGGGTGTTGCAGCATTTCAATTTTTCTTCGGCTTCACAAAAGGTCGCTGCGGACAAATTGGCGGAACTGCGCAGCCAGGCTCGTTCTGTGGCGGAATTGATTTTCAAAGCTCCTTCGGTGCATGGCAGTTATTTCGTCGGAAATCGAGTCGCCAATCACGACGAACTGGCTCACACCATGGATGAAAGTGCAAATATCTTCTCGTGCATGCTGAATTGGGGATGCTTTTGGCAGGAGCGTCCCGAGCATACGCTGGAGCTTTACCGGCGGCTCATGGCCAGCCCAGTGTTTTGCTATATCCATGATGAGTTCTGGAAACGGGATGCCTTCCGTCCCCGTTTGGTTGCGTGGAATGACGAGGATCGCAAACGTATTTCACAAGTGTGGAAAGTTTTTTCCGATGAACTGAATGCGTCCACCAATCTGCTCTGGCGAATGGAGGCAAAGGCCTTGACTGCATGGGAAACCAAGGACAAGGCGTTAGCCGAACGAGCCAGGCAGGAATGGTGGAGTCTCGTGCGTTCCAATCGTGCCGAGTTGGTGGGGAACAACGTGGAGCTGTTTTACCTTGGCTGGAGATTCGAGTCCAGCGCGGAGACGGAGGCGATGAACCGGGAGTATTGGGACAAGACCATTCCCGCCGTCAAGGCGACCGCCGCGTTTGAAGAGCAGAAGCAATTCCTGCGCGAGAACCAGCCTTATGAATTCCTGCAGTTCGCGAAAACCTTTCGGGAAAAATCTTACAGCCAACAACAGGCCTTGGAACTTCTGCCACTCATTGACGCATACAAATCCAATCTGCTGGCACAAGCTCAAGAAGCGGAGCGGTCGCAGAAGTTCCGCTTGGAAGCCAATGCCCGGTCGGTGGATGTTCACCTCCGCCGCCAAGTCGAGGCGATTGCGCATCCGCAAACCCAGCCTCCATCACAACCAGTGGCGCGACAGGTGACGCAGCCGGTCATCGCGGCCACGCCCAAGCCCGCTCGGCCGACAAAACAACTAGAGTCACAAGAAGCGATGGTGGATACGACCACGAATATCATGCTGGTCCAAAAGTTTCTGGAAATCCCGCTGGAAGGACGGGACAAGGATTCCCTGACCTCGGGTGGGATCGCCGCCCATCATCTGGTGGCGGACAAACTGTTGCTCGACTTGGAGCTTGAGAGGGTGATTCGTTCAAGTGACGCCCAAGGGAATTGGAGAAGTATGCGCTACGCGACGATTTCTACCATCGCCATTTTGGATACCAAGACGGAACGCTGGCAGGTTCTTGAGGGGGAGGAAACGGAGACCGTCCAGCGGAATCCGTATTATCATCACACGACGTTGTGGCATGGCAGCGTGTTTACCAGTCAAAACGGCAAGGTTCGAAGATACGACTTGGCAAAGCGGGCGTGGGCGGATCTGGAGCTGCCTGACGTCGGCAATTGCGCGCTGTTTGTGGTCAATGATCGGTTGTATGGCGCGACCCACAACTTGATTGTGGAAATCCTGGAGAACGGTGCCAGCCTGCGCATCCTGGCCAGTAATCGCCGGCAGCCACCCGCATCCGCGCTCGATCGGGAAACGCTCAGCGCCAACGGCTTTGTCCGCGGCACGCCCGCTTTGTTTGGCGATCCGGGAGGGAAACTCCAGGTCATCGCGGCCAGGAAGGTTTTCTCGTGGAGCGGCACTGATTGGAGTGAGGTCTGTATCCTTCCGCAAGCCCCGGGCGTTCCGCAAATTTCTGAAGATGGCGTTCTGTTGATTGGGGATGGGTGGAATATGGGGGCTGGCGTCTGGCGGTTGCCGGCGGGGGGCAGCAAGGTGGATTATTGTCTTGGACCAGAGCGGAACACAAGCTGGCAGCCTGTCAATGCGCGGTCGGCACTTCAGCCGAAGGCGCTATGGCAACTCTCCCAAGAACACATGTCTGCCTTGCAGACGGTAACCAGCCGGGGGGGTGATTTACTTCTGTTGCGCGATCATGCCAAGGCGGAAAACATTGTGAACGAAAAGGAACACGTCATTATCGCGACCAAGATTCTTCCACAGGACGGTTATCACGCATCCGTGCTGTGTTTTTCCAGCAACTACGCGATACCGCAGAAACTGTATCTCAGATTTGACGAGATGGGGGCCGCTCCTCCGGTTTCAGGCCAGGCACCGAGCCGGGCCAGGGTCAGCGGTACGCTGGAGCCGTGGTTGTGTGTTGGAAATACGAATTTGTATCTCGGGTGTGAATCCTTTTTCAGACCTTCGGCAGGCAGCAGTCGGGTGGGCAATCCGCCAAAGATAGGCGTTTGGGTCGTTGCGCTCGAACAACTGGATAAAGAACTGGAGCGGCAAAGAAAAATTCAGGACGGGTGGCGAGCGCGGGTTGACGCAGAGAATCGAAAAGCCGCGCAAAGACTCTTGGAAAATTTTGATCGCAACCACGACGGCCAGATTGATGGCGAGGAAAAGGAGGCTGCGTTTAGGGATGAAAACTTCATCGCATCGCAATTCGACCAGATTGACGCCAACCAAAACGGCTGGCTGGATGCGGCTGAGTTGAAATATTTCGACGCGAACAAAAATAACTTGTTGGATGCCGATGAGCAGACCGGCATCGGGCATGCCCAGCATCTGCTGGCGGCGCAACTGCTCCGGAAAGCCGATTCCAACGGAGACGGTCTTTTGGACCGTCGGGAGTTCGACGTTTTCGGGCGCGATGCTTTCGATCCGGCGGCCAGAGCGATGATGGGTAATCTGTTTCCAGACGACAACAATGACAAATGGATTGATGTGGAGGAAATGCGGGCGTTCTGCGAACAGCAGACCAAACGTGGACTACAGAACCGCCGTCCGTTGGGACGTCCCTTCGTTCCGCAAATGCTCCTTGGCGCGGCCCCGGTGCGGGACGCGGGCCCGCGATTCAAAGCACTGGTGGAAGAGTTTTGGCAAAATGATGGCACCAACACCACCCCGCGTCCGGTCTATCCTGGATTCGTGCCGCCAACCGCACCGTTACCGGCCAGCGGGAGCAATTTTTCAAAGGTTTTGAGCAATTGAGTGGTCCTATGATTTGGGAATGAAAACGCTCAGCACATGGTTGCTGTTACTGCTGCTCGCCGGGAAAGTTCCGGCGCAGCTTCAGGTTGTGCCTGAGCATCGCCCGCAGGCCCTGTTGGGCGGGATAAACCAAAACATCGCCGTTCAACTGCGGAACATAGGCGGGCAAGCTGTCGAATCCGAACTGCGGCTCGTGTTGCTCCAGACCAGTATGGCGACCGCGGTTCGCAGCGGCGCGTTGCCGTGGAAAAAACTTTTGGTTTTGCCCGGGCAGACGGTTCTTGAATCCGCGACAGTCCCGTTTCCCGCCGTGCGGGCCGAGACACGGTTTTTGCTGCAATGGATTGAAGGACGCAGCAATGTGATCGGCGTCACCGAATTGATCGTGTATCCCACCAATCTGCTGACGGAACTCCAGTCGCTGGCGGGCGGCGTGGCATTGGGCGTGTTTGATCCGGCGGATGAATTAAAACCGTTGTTGCGCGGGTTGAAGATCGAGTTTCAAGACTTGCAGGTTTCGGGGACGGACAAGTTCGCCGGGCGGCTTGCCATCTTCGGGCCGTTTGCGGCCAAGTCGCAGATGCGGGCGGAACGGCGCGAGGACATCCGCGCGGTGGCGAAGCGCGGCGCGGCGGTGGTCTGGCTGTTGCCGCCGCTGAAAGATGAAGCGCGGCTCAAGCCGTCATTTTATCCGGTGCGGGAAGGTGAAGGAACGGTGCTGGTCGCCGCCGGCGATTTGGTGGCGCAACTGGCGGTTCGCCCGGAAGCGCAGTTGAATTTAGTGCGGCTGGCGCGTGAAGCGTTGCACCCGACTTTGTTGGAGTTGCCGGAAACTGAAACCTCAAATTGAACGAACGATATGAAAAAAATCCTGATGATCGGGCTGGCGGTCTTGTGGGCGTCGCTGGAAGCCGGGCGCGCGGAAAAACCAACCACAACTCCGCCGCTCGCGGTGGCGGTCTATGATTTCACCGATGCCGACCGGGGCGCGGGCAATCTGGGCGCCAAGATCACGTCGCTGGTCACCGCCAATCTGACGATGGAAACCAACCTGGTGCTGCTGGAGCGGGCCGACCTGACCAAGGTGTTGAACGAACAAGCCTTCGATCTTTCCGGCATGGTCAACGCGGACGCCGCCGCGACCATCGGGCAGATCACGGGCGTGAAAGTCCTGGTGGTGGGGCAAATCATCAACACCGCCGACAAACGGGTCGTTGTCATCGCCAACATCATCGGGACGGAAACCAGCCGGTTGTTTGCCGCCAAGGTGGAGGGCCACGCCGATCAAATTCTGGCGTTGACCACCGAATTGAGCGGGAAAATAGCAACCACCATTGCTGCGCAGGCTTCCAATCTGGTCTCCGCTCCGAAGGTGTCCTTTGATGAACGGGTGAAGCGGTTGGTCGCAAAATTGAAAGATAACAAGCGTCCAACGGTTGCGTTGAACTTTACCGGCTACAACGGACGCGGTCATGCCTGGAAGGATGCCCAGGTTGAGGGGATTTTTGGGACGATCTTACTAAAGGCCGGCTTCAAAGTGGTGGACGAACACGCGGAGCAGAAACCGGATTTGATCGTTGAAGGTTCGGTGGGCATCGGGGCCGGATTTCAACGCGGGAATTTGCAAACCAGTCGCGTCGTGGTGGACATCAAAGTAACAGACCGCGCGACGAGCACGATCATCGCTTTTGATCGCCAGGAGGGGACGGCCACCGACGTGGGCGTGCCTGCCGCGAACAACGCTGCCGCCACCCAGGCGGTTCTCGACCTGGCCGAACGGAATTTGCCGCTCTTCCTGAAATAATTCCATCCCGATTTAATTATGAAAACATTGCTGAAATTCACAATGGCTGTGGTCTTGACGGTTTTGACCGCCGCCCCAATCCGGGCCGATCAAGTGTTGACGGTCGCGGTGTTCGACTTTGAATCAAAGGACGAGAACGTGCGCGATCTCGGCCCGAAAGTGGCGACGATGCTGAATGCCACTTTGTCTGCCGAGCCAAATCTAATCATGGTGGAACGCACCGAATTGGAAAAGGTGCTGGGCGAACAGGAACTCGGCTTGTCCGGCACGGTCAGCGCGGACACCGCCGCCAGGGTCGGAAATCTCACTGGCGCGAAAGTGCTCGTCACCGGGCGCGTGTTCAAGGTGGACAAGGAAACGATGGTTGTCGCGAAAGTCATCGGCACGGAAACGAGCCGCGTTTATGGCGAAATGGTGAAAGGCCCGGTGACGGCCAGCATCAGCGATTTGTCTGCCGAGCTGGCGAAGAAAATCGCCGCCACGGTCACGCAAAAAGGCGAGACCCTGGTGGCGAAGGTTGTGACGCGCGAGGAACGGATTGCGAAAATCAAAAAGGCGCTCAAGGCCGACAAACTGCCGAGCGTGGCGGTGAAAATTCCCGAGCGGCATTTCGGCGGCCCGGTGGCTGACCCGGCGGCGGAAACGGAACTGGGAAACATTTTGCAGGAATGCGGCTTCAAATTGGTGGACGAAAAATCCAGCGACAAGGCTGACATTGAAATCAGCGGCGAAGCGTTCAGTGCGTTTGGACTGCGGAAGGGGAATCTGATCTCTTGCAAAGCCCGCGTGGAAATCAAAGCCCGCAAAGCCAACGGCGACATCGTTTCAGTGGATCGGCAAACCAGTGTGGCGGTGGACGTCGCTGAGCAGACCGCCGCGAAGACCGCGCTGCAAACCGCGGCGCTGGAACTGGCGGAGCGGTTGGTGCCCAAGCTGGCGAAATGAACCCGATGCGGCGGCGACACAAACATTGGAATCGGAACCAGGTTGGACTATTTCGCGTGGTGTTTGCCCTGCGAAGTTGGGTGGTGCTGTTTGGCCTGCTCGGTGGGGTGGCGTTGACGCTGGGGGCGGGGCGGGTGGCCGGCGCGCAAATCGCCGTGGCGGATTTCGAGGTGCCGGATTCCGGCGCTTCCGGCGCTGATGTTGCCTTTGGCTTGGCGGACGTTTTGGCGGTCGAGTTGCAGCAACGGGGGGTGACGCTTTGGGAGCGGCAGCAAATCCGTCTGGTTTTGGGAGAGCGCCGGCTCACCGCTTCGGGGTTGATGCAGCTTCGGAAAACCGCCGGGCCGGAGATTCCTGATCTGGATTATCTGGCAACGGGCCGCATTTGGGTGGAGTCGAATCATCAGTTTCGCCTGGAAACCGCGTTGGTGGAAACGCGCTCGGGGCGAAACGCGGCCAGCTTTTCCGTTGGCGGGAAAACTTCGGGCGAACTCGCCCCGGCTCTGGCGGGGTTGGCGGCGGAGATGGCGACCTGGCTGGCGACCGCGACGCCAGGGGCAATTCAAGTCCCCCCCGTTCGGGCGCGCGTCAACCGCAAGCCGGAGGTCAGTCTGCTGTTCTACAAGGGAGTCGCTTATTGCCTGGCGGGGCAGCCGGAACTGGGAGTGACCTGGTTCATTGACGCCCAGAAGGCTGATCCAGCTTATCTTGCGGCGCGATTCTGGACGGTGCGCGCTTTTGAAATGATCGGGCTGCCGGATTTCGCGGCGGTGGCCCGCCGGAAACTACAGCAGGCCCCCGGCGGGCAGGAGTTGTTGAACCAGCTCAATCAAGCTTCCTTCCGCAATCGCGGTCTCGGCTCCGTGGCGGTCCTGGCTGATCCCCGATTGGACTCCGCCGGGCAACGGTTTCAGATCCAACTCAAAACCGCGCTGGGCAACCGCCCCAATCTCTTTGTGGCGGACCCGGGAAATATTCACGCCCTGGCCGCGGAAATGGATCTCCAACTGGCCGAACTCGGAGGGCGCGATCTGGAACTCAACAGTGTGCTCTGGTCCATGGTGGACGCGCTGGTCTTGGTCAAGGCCGAAGACCCGCCGGCGGGCCATTATTCTGTGGAGCTATGCGAGGCAACTTCGGGCGAAGTCCGGTTCCGCCTGCGGTCAGGAACCAGTGCCACGGACGTGAACGAAACTGCCCGGCGACTGGTGAACCAGATCGTGGCAACACTTCCGGGTTCGCCCGCGGCCCGCTCCGGGCCATCACTCCGCTTGCCCCGCGCGCTCAAACCCGCCCAAGTCAGCAACACCGACCGAAACGAATTCGCCGGACTCCTCCGCTACCTGTCCGAGAATCCCTCCGATCGGGCCGCGTGGCTGCGGCTCGCGCTCTTTGTTCCCTGGTTGAGTGGCCGCAGTGACGGGAGTTACGAATGCTTGATGTTCGATCGCGTCAGCGCGGCTACAGACCTTTCGAAACCCGACGCGGCGCATTGGCTCTCCGAGGCGTTGTGGCAAAAGAATGCTTATGGCGGGGTGACCTCCGTCGCGAAAGAGGGTGCGGTGCTATTGGAACGTTTCCCCAAAACCCCAGAGGGATGTTATGTCCGCAGCGCGCTGGCGCTCGAGTTGCTGGACCAGCAGAAATATGCCGCCGCCGCCGCCATCCTTTTGCAATTGGCGGAGGAACTGCCCCGCCTCCCCGCGAGCCTCAAGATCGCGCCGGATTACTGGGCCAACTTCTACTTCTTCACCGCCGTGGCGCTCCGCGAAACCGGCGCGGAAATGCGCGCCCGCGAATTCCTGGATCGCGCCGGGGCCGTGTTGCGCGCCAATCCCGATATGTTGATTCACGACGGCAACACCTATCGCTTGGGTGTCTGGGTAAATCATTTTCCCCGGCGGCATCCGCTGTTCGGCCCGAATCGGGAGGTGCGCCAAGCGGTCGCCGAATGGCAGCTCAAACTTCAACCGGCAACTTTCGCGTCTGGCGCAGCGCTATCGCTGGAGCAGCTTGAGGTCCTGTTGACGCGGACGAAGCAAAGTGCCGCCGCCGAAACCTGGTCCCATCGCGTCGCGTTTCTGCAACGACTGATTGAACACATGCGGGCCAATCCCAAATTGTATCAGGGCCGGATTGATGAATCCACCTGGCAGGGGGCCTACCGCGAAGTCGAGGTCTGGCCGGTTGGGTGGATGTCGGGCCATTTCAGCCTGCCCGGAAAGCTGGTGATGGAAGCCACCACCCTGTTGCACCGGATGGCGAGCGGTGCGCCCGAACGGCTGGGGGAACTGCGCGGGCTGGCGGAACAAATCGCCCAAGGGCTGGACCCGCAGGTTGCGGCCAATTGCTTTGAAGCGGTGGGCGATTTCACGCGGGCCTTGGAGCTCGTGGAAACGGCGATTGAACATCCTTCGCCCTTCCCGCCGTCGCCCAACATGCATCCCACCCCGTCGCAAACCGCCGCAAAGGTTTTGCGCCAGAAAAAAATCCGCCTGCTTCAGAAGCTCGATCAGGCCGGGGCCGCCGCCGCCTATGCCTGCGAACAGGCGGAACTGAATCACCCCGACGCCGATGCCCAATGGTCGGCCATCCTCGACGCGGTCAACGCCTGCGATGCCGCCGGACGCGGCGATCAGGCGCGCGGGCTTCTCCTCGCCTTCGTTCGCGATCAGGAAGCGCGCGGGGCCGTGACGAGCCAAAGTGCGGTGGCGCGAATTCATTGGGCCGATCGCGAAATTGCCGCCGGGAACCAGTTTGAGGCTTCGGAGATTCTGCGCACGGTGGTCAAGGCCAGCGAGGGCAAGGGCTGGGGCGTCAGTCTGCGAACCGGATATGCCAGGGTTTACGACGCGGCCACCGCTCGGCTGGCGAAACTGCGCCCGACAAGCACGTTCACCGCGGGCCCGTTCACGGCCCGTTCCAGCGATTGGGAGCGACCGCCGCAGCGGCCGCGGGCCGTTCCGCCCATTCCACCGCGCCACCGGACGCAGTTGGAACAGCAACTGGAAACGATCTTGCGCGGGCGCGAATCGGGCGACGGCAGCCGCACGTTTGGCGGGGCGGCGGTGACTGAGTTTGCGCAGCAATACGGTCGCGCCGCAGTCCCGGCGGTGCTGGCCGCCGCGCGGGAAAACGAATCCAACGCGCGACTTGTCGGCACGTCGCGCCTTCTGGACCGCATCGCGACTGCCGCCGACGCCCCCGCCGTGCTGGAGGGATTCAAACAATCGCCTTTCCTGGCGGAGCCGGCCTTCCGGTTGGATCGCACCAACGCCGCCATCATCCTGCGCGAACGATTTCCCATTTATGCGACAGGCGGGAACGTCCCCCGCGAACTGCGCCGGGTGCTGGCCGAATATTCCCTGCTGGATCAATACCCCGTGTTGATCGCGAACCTGGCCGCCAAGGATCCCGACGGCAACACCGCCGCACTTGCCGGGGAACTGGACGCCATGCTCCGCACCAATGCCCCGCCCGCGTTGCTCGAGGCGTATCGGATCGCTTTGATAACAGCCATCGAACGTCAGATGCTGTCCACGTACCGCCGCGGCCTCGCCAATCTGGGGGAAATCGCGTTGCGCCGCGGGTGGTCCGAAGGAATTGCGGCGTTGCTCCAGGGCAACGATCCCACGGCCGGGGACGTTCTCCCGCGCCTTCGCAAGTATCTGGATTTGCCGGCGGACGACGCCCAAGCCCGCGCCGAGTTGGAAGCCCATCTCGGCAACTGGCAGTGGAACCCGGCGGCGCGAAAATTCGGCGTCACGCCTTCGCGGTCAATGCGGACGGAATTGAAAACCGGAGAATCAACCGCGCCATGACGCCCCGCCATCCATCATCCGCCCGCCTCGCCCCCGCGCGGCGCAGAACGATTCCGGCTTTTCGGAGGAGAAGCCCGGCATGGTTTTGGGGGACGTTGTTGTTGCTGATGTGCGGGGTTGGCTTTTTGATGGCCGCTCAAACGCGGGTGGCCTTGCTGGACTTCACGGCGGATGACAATGCGTGGCCGGGCAGTGTGGCGGCGCGGGACTTCACCGCTGTCTTGCAGGCGGAGTTGTCTGGGCTGGCGGGAATCGAGTGGGTCGAGCGGGCCGAACTGAAAGCGGCGGAACGGGAATTGCAAATCTCCGAGTTGGGCTTGCTGACGGGTAGTCAGGCGATCCAGCGGGGGAAATGGGTAAAGGCCGACTGGCTGTTGGTGGGACGATTTGCGTTCGACGATGAAGAGCAACGGGTCGTCAAGTTGGAGTTGCTCGATTTGAACCACGCCGAAACGCTGGCGGAAAAAGTGGTGATACTCGGTGCGGATAAATCCATCAAGCCGGCTCCGGCCCAGTTGACACCGGTTATGCAGGCCGCCCGGGCGGCACTGATTGAGGGGGCATCCTGGTTGCAGCGAGCGACAAATCAATTCGTCATCGCGCCGCTTTTCTTCTGCGAGGTTTCCAGTCGTTCCGGCGGATCCCGGGAGAATCTGCGGCCGCTGGAAAAGCGATTTCAGGAGTTCATGACGGAATGGAGCGGCAAAAACCCGGACGCCCGGTTGCTGCGATTTTCGCGCGCTTACCAATCGCTGGATGAAGCCGTCCTGGCTGCCGGCGGGTTTACCGACGCGGTGACTTGGCCACAGCTCGCGAATTTCTATGTATGGGGCACTTGCGAAATCACCAATGCGCGCGCGGCCAACGGGCGGTTGCTGGAGAAAACGGTTCGCCTCAGCGTCACGGCCTGGGATGGGGCCGGGGCGCCATTGCAGTTGGAAGAGCGGCGGTCATTTCCCGCGATGGATGAAGTTTCGCTGCCAACGCTCATTGGGACTTTGGAGGACCTGTTGGAGCGGGCGCTAAAGAACGTGGCGCGAGGCAATCCGCGACGTGATTCGCTTCAGGCCCGGCGGCAGATTGCCGCCGCTTTGCTCCAGGATTTTGACAAACTGAATTCAGTGCCAGGTCGGACTTTGGGGCTGACCCACTCGGACGACGAGTGCGAACGGTTTCAAGGGGTGGTGCGGATGTTGGAGGCGGCGTGTTTTTTTGATCCGGGGAACGCGGGCGCCCAGGCCCGCCGGATCAGCACGCGGTGGGGTTGGTGGATGGATTTCGGCGGCGTCAGTAATGAGTTTTGGTCCAAGTGGCGGCGGAACGAGGAGTGGGGCGCGTATGGGGAGCGTTTTGGTTTGGCCCCGGTGATTAAATTGCCGTTCCCATTTCATACGAGTGGCATCGCCGGAGCGTACGAAGAGGCCAGCCGGGATTTGCTCCAGATGATGCGCGTTTACAACAAGGAACAGGCGTATGGTTTTCCGAGTGGCGTGCCGGCGGAACTGCAGCAGCGGTGGCTGGCCGAAATGGAAACGGAGGCGAAGAAACGCAGTCAGCGAGCCGCCGCGGAATTGCCGCGGCAACCAGCCGCCAATCCCCGCACCAACCAAGTGGTTCGTCCGAATCCGGGGCCGGACTTGAAAACATTCGTCACTTCACCGATGCCGCAAATTGTATCCGCCGCGGCGGCCCCCGCAGATTGGATGAATCATTTGCCGCCATTATTTGCGGTGAACCGCCCGTTGGTCTTGCCGCCAGAAGTTACGCCCCGCATTGAGGTGATTTCATTTCCCCCCCGAGCCGGGGTGACCGTCGTGAATCAGTTGGTGGTTGCCAACGACAGCTTGTGGATCGTGGCGGAGTCGGAAAAGTCCGAGGGAGTCAACGTAGCGCAACCCGACATCACGCTGGAGGTGGCTGGAGAAGGATCGCATCTCTGGCGGTGCGATTTCAAAAATCCCCAACCGCAGTTGGTAACAGCAAGCGGCCTGCCGGGGTTTGTCGCCAGCGTTGCTGTCCAAGGGGACGCGCTGTGGGTCGCGGGGAACGGGATTGCGCAATGGCAACCCCTCGCCCGCCCGGTCAAAACATTTGGCGCTCGGGACGGGTTTACGTTGGCGGATGTCACTTCCGTCACGGCCAGCGCCAATGGTGATGTCTATGCCGTGGGGGACAGGCTGAAAATTCTCCGGTTGCCCGCCCGGACGGGTCGGTGGGTGGAATTACCGGTCAAACCGGTCAAGGGGGCCGGGGCGATGTCCTACGGCAGCAGTGATCCCTTGCGGGTCTGTGCGCAAGGCGATGACTTGCTCCTTGTGGCCGGGGCGCTCGTCCTCCGCGAGGCGGCGGCCAATAGTTGGACCAACTATGTCCAGCTCCGTCACAGTACTTATGCGGTGGCGGCGGATGCCGGTGGGTTTTGGATTGGCGAACATGACGGGTTAATTCACCTCGATCCCCAGCGCCGGCTGCTGAAAACGTGGGCGGTGGACGATTATCCCGGCTGGCGGGCCTCTCAATATCTGACGTCTCCGGCGATGTTGCGGTTGCAGGCGCGCGATGGGTATGACTTGGCGGCGAACCGCCAGTTGAGCCAGGCGGAAGCCCTCGAGCGAATGCTCCGGCACGAAATGGATCAGTTTGCGCAAGCCCGCGAGCGGGTTTGCGAGCGCCGTCGGGCCGGGGGCCGGAAGAGCGATGCGCTCGAATTATCCAATCGTTTTCCCGGTGGCGTCAGGGCTTTGGCGCATGACGGCGAATTCTTGTGGCTGGGCTTTGAGCAGCCCGGCATGGTGCTGCTGTATCACAAGCCGACGGACGCTTGCGTTGCGTGGGTGAAGTTGGGCGATTCCGTCCGGAGTCTGGCGGCTTCGGCGGACCACTTGTGGATCGGATTGGGCTATCGCGAAACAAAATTGGTCCGAATGGACAAAGCGGAATTGCTGGCCGTGCCGCCGCGGCGTTGGCGGCACAATCGCGTCCCGCCGGATGAGTTTGCGCAGGTCTTGGAGCGCCTGCCGCTGCGACAACAGGCGTTGCATCACTTTTTTGCCGGCAACCACGCGCGCGCGCTCGATTTGTTGACGCGGGAAAATGCGACCGATCTGGAGGGAATGTTCCTGCGGGCCTACTGCCGGGACGCCTACGGTCTGGATCAACCCGAGGAATGTGTGCGGGAGTTCGAGAAGATTGGGGCGCGTTTTCCGAACAGCCCCTGGGAAAAGGCGGCGCAAGCCGCGATCGCGACGAACCAGCGCGTCCGGCAGGAGCGCGCCCAACCAGGGTTGAAACAACAGCGGGTATTGACCGAACAACGTCAGATTGCCGAGCGGTTTCAAGCGCGGGCGGCCGGGGTGTTCCAACGCTGCGACATGGACGGTGATCAAAAGCTGAATCCGATGGAGACGATGAGGTTATGGCACACTCTGCCCACGCTTTTTCAAGTTCCTCCGCAGATTCAAATGAAGTGGCGCAGCTACGATTTGAACCAAGACTCCAATCTGGATGCCACGGAGTTTCGGGCCTTGATTGAGGAACTGCGGGAAAGTGCCGGGCCAACGCCGGCCCCGTAAATAGACCAGAAATAAAGGAGTCAGTCCTGATTGGCGCTTAGATAAGGAACGTGATCGTGCGTTTTACTTGGAATTTCGCGAGGAAATCTGCCGAGTGCCCGCCTTAACTTAGCGCCATTCGAGTCAGTCCTCACTATTGACACTGAATTCGGTTGCCGGTAGAACGCTGGCTATCAAAAACAAGACCAGAGCAATCTACAGGCACAAACCAAACCATCAGCCGCCAGCAATCAAACCTGGCCTTGCCCCGGTTTGATGGACATAAAGGGGTTGCTCCTTACTATTGACACAAAAACCGGACGGGGGTGAAAACGCCGTCATGCCCCGCGCGTTGCGCATCGAATATCCCGGCGCCCTCTACCACGTCATGAATCGGGGCGACCGCCGCGAACCCATCTTCCGTGACGATCCCGATCACCAGAAGTTTCTCACCACGCTCGCCGAGGTTTGCACCAAGACGGATTGGCAGGTTCACGCGTTCTGTCTCATGCCCAATCATTTTCACCTCAGTATCGAGACGCCGAACGCCAACCTGGTCGCCGGGATGCGCTGGTTCTTGAGCACCGACACCGCGCGGTTCAATCGCCGCCACAAACTCTTCGGCTATTTGTTCAGCGGGCGTTACCAAGCGCTCGTGGTGGACGGCAGCGGCACCGGTTAACCAACAGCTCCGAGCGGAAAAATCAGCGTTAGAGCGGTTTTTAGAGTGTGCTGCAAAAAGAAGGTCGGAAACGGGGTACTGGCAAAACGCCCCTCACCCCGGCCCTCTCCCCATCGGATGGGGAGAGGGTGGCCGCAGGCCGGGTGAGGGGAATTTGTTTCCGACCGACATTTTGAGAACTGTTCTAAGTTTTGTCAGAGCCGCCGCCGTGAGGAGGCGGACTTCCATCAGCCTGATAGATCGAACCGCCTCATCACTTCGGCGGCTACAGTCTTTACCGCCCTAGCGGCGGGCCTTATTCAAGGCTTTTTGGCGTTGGTGACTTTCCGACATCAGCTTGAAAATCGGCCAGGAGCTTCTGGTATAACACGTAAAAAGTTTCCACCATTTGTTCGACCGGGAAATTCGCTTGGACCAGTTTTCGTCCGCGTTCGCCGAATTCGGCGCGGAGTTTTGGATCGCGGGCCAGCAGCAGGATGCGGTCGGCGGCGGCGTTCTCGTGGCCGTGACGGACAAGGAAGCCGGTCTGATTATCGAGGCAGATTTCGTTGGCGCCGTCGTAGTCGTAGGCGATGACGGGTTTGCCGGCGGCCAGGGCCTGGGGCAGGGCGCGGGCCAGCGCTTCACGGCTGGAAAGATGAACGAGGCAATCCATGATGCCGACGTAGCGGGGCACTTCGCCGGGCGGAACAAGACCGGTGAAGGTAACTTTGTTTGCCAGGTTCAGGGCGCGGACACGCGCTTCGAGTTGCGGGCGCAGGATGCCGTCGCCGACAAGGAGGAGATGGGCTTGCGGGCATTCCGGCAGGATTTTTTGGAACACATTCAGCACATCGTCGTGGCCTTTCAACGGAAACAGGCGGGCGATTTTGCCAATGACAAAGGCGTCGGGTGGGATGCGAAGTTGCGCGCGAAGGTTCAGATCGTTCGTGGCCTGGACGAAGGGTTCGATATCAAACCCGCTCCAGACGCGGGTGTACATCTCGGGCCGACCGATGCCGGCGGCGAGATAGAGCTTGGTCATCGCGTGGGCCGAGCAGACAAAGTGCGTGGTGAATTTTCCGGCATAGCGCTCGGCCGCGGTGAAGACGTGATTGGCGAGCGGGCCTTGGAAATTGCCGAACGACGGGCCGTGGATGTGATGGATGATGATGGGAACTCTCGCGCGTTTGGCGGCCATGCGACCGAGGATGCCAGCCTTGCCGCTGTGGGTGTGGACGATGTCGGGCTTTTGTTCGCGCAGCAGCCGGGTGAGTTGCCGCAGGGCGAGGAAATCTTTCAGCGGGTGAACGGGACGAACCAAGGTGGGGACGATGGTGAGCAGGGGAAAATTATTCCCGGAAACATCCAACGCTGAACATCCAACAGCCAACAGCGAATGCGGAAGCGAAGATTCGTTCCCTTGGGCGTTGGGCGTTGGATGTTGGATGTTGGATGTTTCCTCCAAGCTGCGTTCATCCCGGAGTCTGGATTCGAGCGAACCTTCCGGCCCGGTGGTGGGACCGGAGATGAGGTGGACGGCGACGCCGGGCTTGCGCCGCAAACCCAGGACGGTGGCGATGGTGTTCTCTTGGGCGCCACCGATGACGAGCCGGGTGATGATATGCGTGACGCGCATGGCGTCGTCATTGGGCCGGAGCCGGTGGCGCGACCGTATTGGTGGCGGGAGGTTTGATGCCCTTGAGTTCGTTGAGGCGTCCGGTCACGGCTTTCGCTTCGCTGGTGTTGGGCGGGGCATTGTCCAGGTAACTTTCGTAGTGGCGGATCGCGGTGTTGGTGTCGTGGCGGCGATAAGCGATTTCGGCCAGACCGAAGTCCACGGTGAATTCCTTCGGATATTGCCGTTGGACGGTTTCGTAATCCTTGATGGCGTCGTCGTATTTGCCGGCGCGGAGCTGGGCGATGGCGCGGTAGAGAACGGCGCGGTAGTTGTTGGTTTCGAGCGTGAGTACGTGGCTGAAGGACTCGATGGCGGCCTCATAATCCGGTTTTTCCATCAGGAAACAGCCGCGATTGATCCAGCAGGGGACATTGTCGGGTTCAAGCTTGATGAGGCGCTCGGTGAGTTCGAGGGCGTTGGTGTAACGACCGTTGTCGGCAAACGCTTTGCAGGCGGAGGAGATGAGGTTGAAGTCATCGGGATGGGCGGCCAGGTTCGTGGCGACGATATGTTGGGCGGTGGCGTCGTCGTTCTTGGCGAGGTAGGCGGCGGCTTCCAGGGTGAACAAGTCTCCGAGATTGCTGTACGTCTCCGGCATCCGGTCGGCAATCTGCCGGATTTCCGCAACCATGGCGATGGTGCGGTCAGGCAGGTTGCGGTTCAGATGGATCTGCCCGAGCCAAAGGCGGCTGGCGATGTCGTTGGTGGCCTGGACGCGGGCCCGATCAAAATACTGTGCGGCCTGACGGAGCAGGTTTCCTTGGATGAAAACGTAGCCCTGCGCATAAGCCAGTCCCGGGGTGTCGTAGGGGCCGTTGATGGTCAACACCTGTTCCCACGAGCGGGATTCGCCGAAGATGTCGTCGAGCTTTTTGTCCACTTCCAGCCCGATGAGTTCGCCGCTCCGGAACTTCTCGTTGAAAGCCAGATTGATTTCCGCGACGACATTGCGGGAGTTGAGTTTTTGCGCGAGGTCGAACATGAGTGCCGCGCTTTCGTAATCGGCGGCGCGTTGAAGTTCGACGCCCCATTTGACGAGGCTGCGCGAGTAGTAGATGCCGAGCAAACGAGCCTCGATACTGCGCGGGTTGGGTTCGAGTCCGATGCGCTTATAGAATTTTTTGAGGCCTTCCAACTTCAAGCTGTTCGGCGGAATGGTGATGGGGAGCAGTTGGGCGATGATACCTTCCTCTGCAGCGGCCCAGAATTTCTGATTGCGTTCGATGACGTCGCGCGGCAGCGGCAGGGGCAGCAGTTCGTCCTTGGGGAACAGCGTGAGCAGGCTGCCGAGACCGCTGGGTTGGGCGTTGAAGGATTCAAAGTAGTAGCCAAAACTGGGATGCAGGTAGGCGATCTGGTTCGTCTGGCCGAAAACTTCCATCTGTCGCAGCAACGTCTCCTGGGGGATGGGGGCTTTCTCATCGGCGATCGGTGGCGGGGTCCAGTGGGGATATTTGCGTTGCAGAAATTTTTGGTATTGCGGTGAGGCTAACCAAGTAGTGCAAACAAAGGTGTAATCTTTGGCGCGCTTCTGGGTGGTCAATCGTTGTTGCAAGGCCCAGAGGCGGCGCGGGTCGTCGCTGAGAATGATCCCTTGGTCCGGCAGGCCAGCGGCCAGGTCGGCGGCAAAGCGGGTTTGGAGCGAACCATTGGTCAGACGGATTTGTGGAAGATTGCGATGGAGCAGCAGCGCCGGTGCGGCAACCGACAACAGCAGGATGGCAATCGTGGCAACCGATTGGATCAGTTCTGCGGCATTGCCGGTTTTACCCGATCGGGTGACCGCCGCCCGGGAAACCAGGAGCAGATAGCCGCAATAATAACCTATACTCAGTGCCGCGAGAAAATACAGCGTCAGAAAGGTCAGATTGTTGCACGGTGGTGGCAGCATCGGGGCGACTTCGCGGGGGCTGAAGCCGGGGTCCAGCATCAGCCACAAGCAAGCCAGCAGGATGACCAGATGGCAGAGATGAAACGCGATGCTGGTGACGGCCGCACCGATCTGACTGGGGTCGCCGAATTCTGAGGACCAGCGGATCGAAAACAAAAAGATGGGCAGGATGGTGGTGAGCGAGAGCAGCAACAAGGTCATCCGCGGGAATGACGCCAGGATGGCCTTTTGCGAGTAAAGATTGGCTTGCAGCAGTTCCCAGAACGTCGCGGTGTGGTTGGCCGAGAGACTGCCGATCGTGGGCAGCAGCAGATAAAATGACAAACCCGCCAACCCGCACAGCGCCATGCGGCCCAGGAAGCGCAGCTTGAAAAACAGCAGCTTCCGGGTCCAGACGAGAGCGCCCACAAACACGGGAAAGAATGCGATCATCGCCGGGTTGTTGGTGATGGCCAGGCCATAGACCACCGCAGCGCGGTAAAGCCGGCTTTCTTTTTCATCCAGGCGATATTCCAGAAAACTGCGGACGATGTAGGCAAACAGGAGCAGATCAAGCATCTCACCGGTGCCGTTTGTGCCGTGCTCCCACATGCTCAGGCCCAAGGCACAAACAAGTGTGGCCAGCAGCGGTGGAAGCCAGGGCAAGGCGGTGGTCAGCAAACTATCGCGCCGGGTGAGGCGTTCGCGTTGATCGCGGGTGCGATCGTGCGGGAGCAGGGCGACGGAGCGGGCGAGTTGTCCCAACGCCAGCGCGGCGCAGACGGCCGAGAAGAGGTTCAACGCGATCGGAATATATTGTGTCGGCAACCAGCGCAGCGGATACGTGATCGCGTAATAGACCGGGGCGAGAAATTCCACACCGAAATACCAGCCGGAAGCGCGGACGCCCATCGGGAGTTGCTGCACCATCGCCCAGTCCTGGAGAAAGGAGAGGTTATGGTTGAGGGTCAGGACGTACAGTGCCAACACGCCGAAGCCGAGCAGCCAGGGCAGCCAGGTTATGGTGTAATGACGGTTCTGATTCGGCTCACGTCCATTTGTCATGCGGTTATTCCAGTTGAAATGATGCGGTTACGCTTGGCAAGTTCCGTTTAAGTGACGCCGGCCCGGAGGTCGGCGACACACTCGACGTGTTGGGTTTGGGGGAACATGTCCAAGGGCGTCACCTTTGCCAGAGTAAAGACACCGTCCGCACACAAGATGTTCAAGTCCCGCGCCATCGTGGCCGGGTGGCAGGAGACATAGATGATCTGGGCGGGCCGTTGTTCGCGCAGGAGTTGCAGGGTTTGCGGTTGGCAACCTTTCCGGGGCGGATCAATCAAAACACTCGTCGCAGCGGCGGAGAATTTGTTCACGAGTTGCGGCAAGGCTTCCTCCACTGTGGCGGAGATGAACTCGCCGTTGGTGAGGTGGCGCGTGGTCATGTTCTTGCGCGCGGCGGCGATGGCCATGCGATCGCATTCCACGCCAACGAAGGATTCGACGGCGGCGGCGAGTTCGATGCCGAAGAATCCCACGCCGCAATACAAGTCCACCAGATGTTTCGTGCCGGCGGCCTGCAAAGTCTCCCGCACGGCCTGGACCAGTCCGGGGAGCAGGAAGAAATTGTTTTGGAAGAAGGAATCGCGCGGCACTTCCCAATCTTCAGGCGGGATGCGGAGCACCACCTTGATGCCGCCCTTGGGCGGCGGATTTTTGCGGACGTGCGTGATCTGCCGGTTCAACGCCGGTTCGGCGATCTTGCATTCAAAGACGTCTTCCACCAGGCCGCAGTCGGCGCGGACGAAGCCGATGTTCAAGCGCTGCTCCGGCTTGTTCCACTGGCTGCGGATCATGATGCGATTGCGATAGCCGTACGGCTGCGGGCAGGGGATAACAGGGGCGACGAGTTCGGGATTGATGCCGCCGATGCGCTGGAACAAGTCCGCGACCTGCTTACGTTTCAGGACGAGTTGGGTCGGGTAGGCGATGTGTTGATATTGGCAGCCGCCGCACGCGCCGAAATGTTGGCACTCCGGGGTCGCACGTTCTGCCGCTGGCGTGGTGACCCGCAGTAATTTCGCGCGGCCAAAACTTTTCTTTACCTCCACCAGTTCCACTTCGGCGGTTTCACCCGGAATCACGTAGGGAACGAAAACCACAAAGTCGTTGATGCGGGCCACCCCCTCGCCGCCGAAAGCGAGGTCTTCGATCTTAACGGTATGAATCTGCCCCGGCGCGAGCGGAGGCGGTTGCTGCTCAATCATTGGAGGTGAGAGCTTAAAGGAAGATTCGGGTGGGGCGAAATGACAAATATAGGTGGTGCCCCTTCCATCGCGCATCAGCCGCCCAAAACCTGTAACCGAAAACTACATTCTTAGATGGCTGGTCTGGTAGAGGAAATAAATGGCGGCCCCTGCAAGCGCCGCAGTGAGCAGACCAATCCCGATCGTAAGGACGATCGCTTGCCGGCGTCGCTGGCGTTCGAGGTTGGGGAGTTTTTGTGTGTGCATAGGAAATCTTCTGGCGTCAGTTGTTGCGCTGGAGGGTCAAATGGCGTTGCTGCTGGAGCGCAAACGGGTAAAACATGCCTCACCAGACGCCGCATCTTTCCATGTTGCCGCAGTCATTCCCATTCGGGGCATGCCTGACAAATTCCCCGGGGGAAATCCAGTGACTGAATCAGAATGCTGGGTTTAGAGCGTACTGCAAAAAGAATGTCGGGAGCAAAGTGTTAGCGAAACGCCCCTCACCCCGGCCCTCTCCCCATCCGATGGGGAGAGGGTGGCCGAAGGCCGGGTGAGGGGAATTTGTTTCCGACCGACATTTTGAGAACTGTTGTATAAGATACATATCTTCGTATCTGGATGCGTTGATTTTTAATTTGGCAAGCCGCTCCGGCTGGGTTAATGTGCGCCCGTGAATAAGGCCGAATCTTACACTCCGCACGCGCAACTGCTGCTCAAAGCCCTCAAGGAACGCATCGTCATCATTGACGGCGCGATGGGCACGACCATCCGCACCTATGGGCTGGGCGAGAAGGAGATTCGCGGCGAACGCTTTGCGGACTCGAAGAAGGACCTCAAGAACAACGGCGATCTTTACTCGCTCACGCAAGCGGCAACGATCTGCGACATCCACCGGCGTTTTCTGGAAGCGGGCGCGGACATCGTCGAGACCAACACTTTCTCTGCCACGAGCATTGGTCAGAGTGAATTCTTCGTGGACGATCCCCGTGAACACGGCGGGCGCAAAGATCCGGCGTTCTATCAGGGCGTCATCGAGAACAAATTCCTCAACGATCTCGCGTGGGAGATCAACGAACAATCAGCCAAGCAATGTCGTGAGTGGTGCGACCGCATCGCGAACCAGACCGGTCGTCCGCGTTTTGTCGCGGGCGCAATCGGGCCGTTGACCGTTTCACTCTCCAACTCGCCGGATGCTGATGATGCCGGTTTTCGCGTTTGCACGTTTGACCAGGTCAAAGCGGCTTATATCAATCAAGTTCGCGCTCTCATCGCAGGCGGTTCGGACATTCTGCTGGTTGAAACGATTTTCGATTCGCTCAACGCCAAGGCCGCGCTCGTGGCGATTCAGGAAGTCTTCGCGCAGGACAAAAAGATTCTGCCGATCATGATCTCCGCCGCCGTCGGCCGCGGTGGTGAAACGATGATTTCCGCGCAGACCGTCGAGGCGTATTGGAACGCGATGAAGCACGTGAATCCGATTGCCATCGGCCTCAACTGCTCGCTCGGCCCGGACCTCATGCGCCCGTTCCTCGCGGAACTCGCCGAAAAATCCAACACGGCTATCTCATGTTATCCGAATGCAGGTCTGCCGAATCCGCTCTCGCCGACCGGCTTTGATCTGAGGCCGGAAGACATGGGCAAGTTTCTCGGCGACTTTGCCAACGACGGTTTGGTGAACATCGCCGGTGGTTGCTGCGGCAACACGCCTGAGCACATCGCCGCGATTGCGAAGGCGTTGGAGAATAAACCGCCGCGTCAGCCAAATACTGAGGCGAAGTTCTCCACCGGCGCGGCGATTCCGTTGCGCTTGTCCGGATCGCAGCCGTTCACGCAGCAGATCGGGCAGTTCATCATGATCGGCGAACGTACGAATGTCGCGGGTTCGCCGAAGTTCGCCAAACTCATCAAGGAAAACAAATACGAGGAAGCCGTCGCCGTCGCGCGGCAGCAGGTCGAGAATGGCGCGAACATCATAGACATCTGCATGGACGAAGGGATGATTGATGGCGTCGCGGCGATGAGCCGTTTCTTGCAACTGCTCGGCAGCGAACCTGAAGTCGCCAAAGTTCCGTTCATGGTGGATTCGTCGAAGTGGGAAGTCATCGAGGCCGGTCTGAAATGTCTCCAGGGCAAAGGCATCGTGAACTCCATTTCGCTCAAGGAAGGCGAAGCGAAGTTCCGCGAACACGCGGGCAAGGTTTTGAAATACGGCGCGGCGGTTGTTGTGATGGCCTTTGATGAAAATGGCCAGGCCGCAAGCTATGCGGAAAAAATTCGCATCTGCGAACGCGCCTATCGCATCCTCGTGGACGAAGTCGGCTTCCCGCCGGAGGACATCATTTTCGATCCAAACATCCTCACCGTCGGCACGGGCATCGAGGAGCACAACAACTACGCCGTGGACTTCATCGAAGCCACGCGCTGGATCAAAAACAATCTGCCGCACGCGAAGGTCAGCGGTGGTTTGTCAAACGTGTCGTTCAGCTTCCGCGGCAATAACCCCGTGCGCGAAGCGATGCACAGTGCGTTCCTGTTCCACGCCATCAAAGCCGGCATGGACATGGCCATCGTGAATGCCGGCATGTTGGAAGTTTATGAAGAGATCGAGCCGGAGTTGAAAGAGTTGGTTGAAGATGTGCTGCTTAATCGCCGTCCCGATGCGACTGAGCGGCTCGTGACGTTCGGTGAAAAACTCAAAGCGGCCAGTGCCGGCACAACCGTCGCCGACAAAAAGATCGAAGAAGAATGGCGCAAGGGCACGGTCGAGGAACGTCTCTCGCACTCGCTCGTGAAGGGGATTGATTTATACATTGATGCGGACACCGAGGAGGCACTGAAGAAATACGGGAAGCCGCTCACGGTCATCGAAGGTCCGTTGATGGCCGGCATGAGCGTCGTCGGTGATTTGTTTGGTGCGGGCAAAATGTTTTTGCCGCAGGTCGTGAAGTCGGCGCGTGTGATGAAAAAATCCGTCGCGTATCTCACGCCGTTCATGGAAGCCGAGAAAGCCGCCATGGCCGCGCGTGGCGAATCCGTGAAGGCGCAGGGTAAAATCGTCCTCGCCACCGTGAAAGGTGACGTGCATGACATCGGCAAGAACATCGTTGGCGTCGTGTTGGCCTGTAATAATTACGAAGTGATTGACATGGGGGTCATGGTGCCGTGTGAGAAGATTCTCGAGCGTGCCAAGCAGGAAAACGCCGACATCATTGGTTTGAGCGGACTCATCACCCCATCGCTGGACGAGATGGTTCACGTCGCGCGGGAGATGGAACGCACCGGTTTCAAAGTGCCGTTGCTCATCGGTGGCGCGACCACCAGCCGCGCGCATACGGCGGTGAAAGTTGCGCAGCATTACAGCGAGCCGGTGGTTCACGTGCTCGACGCTTCGCGCGCTGTCCCGGTGATGACCAGCCTGTTGAGCAAGGACGGCAAAGCACCGTTCGTAAAGCAGCTTCGCGAAGATTACGAAAAGCTTCGCGCGCAACATGCCGGCTCAGTGGCAAAACTTTTGCCACTCGAAGCCGCCCGCGCCAACGCGCCGAAGCTGAAGTATGACGATTTGCCTAAGCCGGAGTTTGTCGGCGTGCGCACGCTGTCGTCCGGCACGTTCAATTGCGGCAAGTGCGACTGTGGTTCATCGCATGGCCACGCGGGGGCGTTCAGTGTTTCGCTGGAAGAGGTCGTGCCGTTCATTGACTGGACGCCGTTCTTCCACACGTGGGAATTGCGGGGCGTTTATCCGAAGATTCTCCAGCACGAGAAACACGGTGAAGAAGCCACGAAGTTGTTTGCCGACGCGCAAAAGTTGCTGGCTGAGTTTGTTGCCGATAAATCGCTGCAACTCCGCGCTGTCTATGGCTTGTTCCCGGCGAACTCTGTCGGTGATGACGTCGAAGTTTACACCAACGGCTCGCGCAAGCACCTGCGCACGACGTTCCACTTCCTGCGTCAACAGATTGAAAAAGGCGACAGCACGCCGAATTATTGCTTGGCGGATTTCGTTGCGCCGAAAGCGGCGATCGCCAATGGTCAATTGCCGCAAGATTACATTGGGGCGTTTGCTGTCACGAGTGGTCATGGTTTGAAGGAAATTGTGGAGGCTTTCAAAGCCAAGCTCGACGACTATAACGCCATCATGGCCGAGGCGATTGCGGATCGTCTGGCGGAAGCATTTGCGGAATATTTGCACAAGCGGGTTCGCGATGAATGGGGTTTTGGTCGCGCCGAAAAACTGACGACCGACGATTTGATCCAGGAGAAATATCGCGGCATCCGTCCGGCAGCGGGTTATCCAGCGTGCCCTGACCACACTGAGAAAGCGATTCTCTGGGACTTGCTCGACGTGGAGCAACACACCGGTATCAAGCTCACGGAAAGTTTCGCCATGTGGCCCGGCAGCAGCGTAAGCGGCCTCTACTTTGCGCATTCGGAGTCAAAATATTTTGCCGTTGGCAAGCTGGGCAAAGATCAGATTGAAGATCATGCCAAGCGGAAGAACACCACGGTTGCGGAAGACGAACGCTGGCTCGGGCCGTGGTTGAATTATTCGCCGGCGTAACCATCACGCGGGTTGACGGGACTTGGCTGGGGAAGGTAAAACTGCGGGCGACAAATGAGCAGCCCCTCCAGCCGACCCACCATCGCGTATCTCGCCCAAGGGAAAATCCGCCTGAAGCCGGGCGATGCGTTGCCGCGCACTGTCGAGAGCGCTTACGGAAATTCCATCCGCGATAAAGCCGTCCGCGCGGCGCAGCGGCATTCGTGGAAGGGGCAGGGGGACAGTTCACCATTCGCGGCGGCGGCCTGGGGGAACAAGGCAATGCAGACCGGCGAAGTCCCGCTGATGATCACCAGTCTTTGCGCGAGCAAGGAGCCGGGCAGCTTGATCTATTCGCTGGAGAGCGGGAGTTTATGCGCCTTGCTGGAGGTTCGGCAATTTGGTGCGGAGGAGCAGCGACTTTGGAACGATAGCAACACGCGGATCCGGCACGTCACGGTTTCCAAGGAAACGGGCGATCTGGTCTTCAGTCTTCTGCATCAGAACGGCACGGCGAACATCGGCGTGAAGCGGGCCGGGCGGGGTGGCTACCTGGAACTCACCGAGGGCGATTCATTCGACACCGCGCCGCGCTGGAAACCGGGAGCGGAGCGCTACATCGTTTATCAATCGGCGGGCGTGGGGCGGAATCGCGAAGGCCAGTTTCTGGCGTTCGGGCCGTTCACGATTCAACAACTCGACACCGAGGCGGGAGAGATCACGACGCTGGTGGAGGAGCCGGGGCAGGATTCCTTGGCGCCGCATTTCGCCGCGGATGGCAGTCTCTATTATATCCAGCGACCTTACGTGGAGCGCGAAACTCCGGGGTTCTTCAGCTCGGTGAAAAATCTGTTGCTTTTCCCGTTCCGGTTGGCGCACGCGATCTACAACTTTCTAAATTTCTTCTCGGCGATCTTCAGTGGCCGGAAACTTTCCCCGAGCGGCGGTGCAAAAGCCCGCGAGATGGATATGAAGCAGATGATGATCTGGGGCAATCTCGTCCGCTCGCACAAGCAGGGTGAGGTGGAGGACGAAAGCGCGGACTTGGTACCGAAGTCGTGGCAATTATTGCGGCGGACTCCGAATGGAGAAACGCGACCCTTGGCCAGCGGAGTTCTGGCGTATGATGTGGGCGCGGATGGAACGGTGGTTTACACCAACGGAAACGCGGTGTTTCTGCTGCACCCCGACGGGCGCAGAGAGCATGTGCTCAATGAGCGGATGATCGAGCAGGTGTTTTTGGTGTCGGCCTAAGCACAGCGCACTTGTTTTTTGGGCCGGGCGGCATAATCTTGCGGCATGAAGAACGACGTCGTGCCCGTTCAAATTCGCGGCATCCTCCCTGTCAACAGCGGCTGTGCGCTGTTCGTGGGCAATGACGAGAAGGTGTTCGTCATCAATGTCGAACCGCAGATGGGCCAGATCATCGGCATGTTTCTGCGGGATACCCCGAAGGAACGCCCGTTGACGCATGATCTCATGCAGAACGTCTTCAAGGGCTTCGGCATCGCCGTCGAGCGCGTCGTCATCACCGAACTCAAGAATTCCACCTACTACGCGCGGCTGATCCTGTCCCAGAACAACGAGGTGGCGCGGAAGCTGGTGGAGATTGATGCGCGTCCAAGTGATTGCCTGGCGCTGGCTACGGCGCAGAAGTGCAAGATTTATGTGAGCCGACCGTTGTTTGAACAGGTTGAGGACATGACGGAGCACCTTAACAAAATCAACCAGAGCAGCGACGAGCCAGAGTGACATGGCGACCAGCGCAGCCAAGCCGGAAGCTCCCGTGGCGTTGATTTGCGGCGATGACGATTTCGCCGTGAAACAACGCGCCAAGGAACTCTTTCAAAAGTGGTCTGGTGAACTCGGCGGCGAAGACCACGAGATCATTGAGGCCACGGTTTCCAACAGCGGCGATGCCCTCAAGACTATCGGCAAGCTGCGCGAGGCATTGCAGACGCTGCCTTTCTTCGGCGGCGGTAAAGCCATCTGGTTGCGGGATTGTAATTTTCTCGGGGACGAACGCACCGCCTCTTCCGGCGATGTGACCGAGACTCTCGCGGAACTTGCGCAAGAGTTAAAGGATTTTCAATGGCAGAGCGTGCGCCTGCTCGTCAGCGCGGGGAAGGTGGACAAGCGGAAGACGTTTTACAAAACGCTGGAGAAGATCGGGCGGGTCGAGAGTTTTGACGGCTGGTCGATCAATGACAAGGATTGGGCCGATCAAGCGGAGTTGATGGCGGGAAAATTGATCCGGTCCCGCGGAAAGAAAATCAGCAGTGATGCTTTGAGTGAATTGGTCGCGCGGATTGGGCCCCATCCACGACAACTCGTGAACGAAGCTGAAAAGGTGTGTCTTTATGTCGGCGATCGTGGTGAGATCACCGAGGCGGACGTGGCTGCGATTTGCATTAAGAATAAGCAATCCCGCGCCTTTGCGTTAGGTGATGCATTGGGTAATCGCAATTTGCCGGCGCTGCTAAAGTGTCTCGACGAAGAGCTGTGGGAAATGCAGTTCGACAAGGACAAGAGCGAGATCGGGATGCTCTACGGGTTGATTTCCAAAGTGCGGGCCCTGCTGATGCTCAAGGAAATGATGCGCGAAGGTTGGATCAAGACCGCGCACGACTATAACAGCTTCAAATCACAATTGGAGCGCGTGCCTGCCGCCAAGCTGCCCTCGGACAAGAAATATAATCCGTTGTCATTGAATCCGTACGTCTTGTTCAAAGCCTTGGCACAGGTGAAGAACTACTCCGAGACCGAACTGGTGCAGGCGATGGACTTGTTGCTCCAAGCCAATCGCCGGCTGGTTTCCAGCGCACTGGACGAGCGCATCGTTTTGCAGCAAACTTTGGTGCAGATTGTCGGTGCGCCAGCGACCCGGCCCGCAGCAAGGCTGGCAGCCTGAAATGTCACCGCGATTTAACCGGATAAGTTTGCGATTTAGATGATGAACACCTCGAAAGCCAATCTGTTGGTGCTGGTAGGAGAACAGTTCGCTTGCGTCAAAGTCGCCGGACGGGCGAATTTTGCGACGGCGGTGGACTTCAAGACGGTGCTGACGGAGCTGGAAAACAAGGGCTTTCCCTATCTCGTCATTGAACTTTCCGAGTGCCCTTTGATGGATAGCACGTTTTTAGGGGTGCTGGCGGCTTCCGGGATTCGGATGAATCCAGCCAATGTTGATTGTGTCAAGCAGGCCATTGAACTCCGGAATGCGAACGAACGCCTGCTCGAACTTCTGGAAAACCTTGGGGTGCTTCACCTTTTCAAGACCTGCAATGGGGAATTGCCGCGATGTGAGCAAATTGACTCCTCTCCGTGCCAGCCGACTCGGGAGGCTTTGACTCGGGCCAGCTTGGAAGCTCACCAAACCCTCATGCAAATCAATCCAAATAACGTTACAAAGTTCAAGGATGTGACCAAATTCCTCGCCGAGGACCTAGAGCGACTCAAGGGGAATTCCAGCAGCCAAAACTGAACTGGACAAAAGCGGCTTGGTATTCAGAGGGTTAGGGATGCTTGGCCATATCAGGTTATCTGCCAGAAATGGTTTGGCGGACTAATTCTTCCGGGCGTTGCGCCATTTTATCATTGAGTTCTTGGGGGATTACGCTAGCCTGAGCACGCGTCAGGCTTTTGGAGTTTGAGTATCCCCGGAAAACTCTGACCGATTGAACAGTCGGTCAGAAGTGTCGTCGAAAAGAGTGGTTGTTGGGAATGAACCCAAGACCATTTCTGAACCGGAAAGGCCTGCACCCGGTCAATTATCACTATGTTGAAACGTAAACAAGGTCGCAGTGTCCCTGCGACTCCCCGCAATGCTCGAAGCGCAAAAAAGGTTGCCGCCGTCAAAACGCCTCCGCCGGCGGCCCGGCGCCGCTTTGTTTTACCGAGCACCAAGCGAAAAGCGATTTTGGAAGTAACCCCGGCAACCAATGGCAAGCCCGTCACTCCCGCTCCGGCCGAGGCCGCCAAAACCGATGAGAAAAAGCCAGCCGTTTCAGCGCAACTCACGGCCTTGACGAATCCGACGGC
Source organism: uncultured Bifidobacterium sp. (assembly GCA_964594985.1). Taxonomy (GTDB): domain Bacteria; phylum Verrucomicrobiota; class Verrucomicrobiia; order Limisphaerales; family JADLHS01; genus JADLHS01. Next base: position 83,426 of record CAZQNQ010000001.1, on the reverse strand, counting down.
GGGGCCGGTGGACTTGACCGAAACGGTCAAGACCCTGCTCCATCTCGCTCAGGAGCATGGTTACGTCACTTACGACGACATCAACGACGTCCTGCCCGATGGATTGAATCCCGAGGATTTGGACACGCTCTTCACCAAACTCCGCAGCTTGGATGTTGAGATCGTGGATCAGGCGGAAGTTCAGCGCACTGCCAAGAAGGATGAACCGGAAGAAGCGGAAGAAGATTCCCGGCTGGAGATTCTGGATGACCCGGTTCGCATGTACATGAACCAGATGGGCAAAGTCCCGTTGCTCACGCGCGAACAGGAAGTCGAGATCTGCAAACGCATTGAAGATGCGGAAATCGGCATGAAGCAAATCGTGTGTGGCCTTGGTTTTACGGCCAAGGAACATATTGCGATCGCGGAAAAGCTTTTGTCCGAGCCGCCGAAGGAACGCTTTGATCGCGTGGTGATTGACAAGAAGGTTGCCAACCGCGAAGGCCACCTGAAAGACTTGCGCATTCTGATCAAGAAGGTTCGCGCTTACGATCAGAAGGTGGATGAGAAGTATGCCGCCTGGCAGAAGTCGGCTCAGAAAGGTCGCAAAGAAAAGCTGGCGAAAGAGTTTGTGAAGATGAACGCCAAGCTTCAGGAGATGTTCCCGAAGTTTGCGTATAAGCAAAAGGTCATTGAAGAAATGATCGTTGTCGCTGGTAACATCCACGAAAAGTTCCAGACGAGCTATCGTCACATCCAGGAATTGGAGCGCCTGCGCAGTTCTTCCGATCGGCGCTCGGTGATTGAAGCTGAACAAGCCAAGATCCGCACCATGGAGCAATTCGTCCGCATGACGCGCGAGGAATTCCACAAGGCGTTCGCTGATCTGAAAGATGCGGCCGACCGTGCCCATCGCGCCAAAACGCACATGGCGGAGGCCAACCTGCGCCTCGTCGTGTCCGTCGCGAAGAAATACACGAACCGCGGTCAATCATTCCTCGACCTGATTCAAGAGGGCAACATCGGCCTCATGAAAGGCGTCGAGAAGTTCGAGTATCGCCGCGGTTACAAGTTCTCGACCTACGCCATCTGGTGGATCCGCCAGGCGATTACGCGTTCCATCGCGGACCAGGCGCGTACCATTCGCATCCCGGTCCACATGATCGAGATCATGAACAAGCTCTGGCGCGCGCAGAAGCAGCTTACCCAGGAGCTGGGTCGCGAACCCACCCCGGAGGAGTTGGCGGACGAAATGCACATGCCGGTGAGCCGCATCAACTCGCTGCTCAAGATGGCCCAACAGCCCGTTTCATTGCACGCACCCGTCGGCGACGACGGCGATGTGAGCGTCGGCGATTTCATCGAGGACAAGAGCGCGGAGAATCCTTCCGACGTGACGAGCTATTCGTTGCTCAAGGAAAAACTTGGCGATGTGCTGACCACGCTCACCGAACGCGAACGCAAGATCCTCGAAATGCGTTTCGGTCTCGTGGACGGCTACGAGCGGACGCTCGAAGAGATCGGCAAGATGTACAACGTCACCCGCGAACGCATCCGGCAGATCGAAGCCAAGGCGTTGCGCAAACTGCGCCATCCGACCCGCGTCCGCCATCTGCAAGGCTTCCTCGACGGTGAGGATGCGGCCGCAGCGGCGGCGGTCTGATCGGTTGTTGGAATTCCAGCCGGGCGGGCGGAAGCTCGTCCGGCTTTTTCTTTGCGGCGGCGCATCATTGCATTTGACACGCGGCGGCGTTCGGAAAATTATCTTCGCCCGGTTGCCAGAGTAGCTCAGGGGTAGAGCAGAGGACTCATAAGCCTTTGGTCGCAGGTTCAATTCCTGCCTCTGGCACCACTTTACCCGCTTAATCAGCCGATTACATTAGCTTTTCTCCGGTTCATTCATTGACTCTGAAACTTCGTTTGATAGTCTGAACGCCCGTTTTCGCGGTTAATTTTGCGATAGAACTGAACCAACTCATTTATGGCCAAATCAAAATCCACCAAATACGTTTATACTTGGGGCAACAAAAAAGCTGACGGCGACGGCAGCATGAAACCCCTTCTCGGCGGCAAAGGCGCGAACCTCGCCGAGATGACCCGCATCGGTCTGCCCGTGCCGCCCGGCTTCACCATCACCACCGAGGTCTGCACTTATTTCTACGCGAACAAGCGCACCTACCCGAAAGTCCTCCAGGCCCAGATGGAAGCGGGCGTGGCCAACATGGAAAAAATCATGGGTACGAAGTTCGGTTCGACGACCGGAATGCCGCTCCTCGTCGCCGTGCGCTCCGGCGCGCGCGATTCCATGCCCGGCATGATGGACACGATTTTGAACCTCGGCCTCAATGACCAGTCGGTCATCGCGCTCGAGAAGGCAACCAACAATCCGCGCTTTGCTTGGGACTGCTACCGTCGCTTCATCCAGATGTATGGCGACGTCGTCCTCGGCGTGCAGAAGCGCGAAGGCGAAGATCACGAGCCGTTTGAAACCGTCATCCACGAATTCAAGCACGAGAAGTATCACAAGGACATCGTTGACTCCGAATTAACCGCGGAAGATCAGGCGGAACTCGTCAAGCGCTTCAAGGCGCTCGTCAAGGAACGCACCGGCAGGGTGTTTCCGAACGATCCGTGGGATCAGCTTCGCGGCGCGGCGGGCGCGGTGTTCGGCTCCTGGATGAATGATCGCGCGATTGTTTATCGCCGCAAATACAACATCCCGACGGAATGGGGCACGGCCGTCAACGTGCAGGCGATGGTGTTCGGAAACACCGGTGAGGATTCCGGTTCCGGCGTGGCCTTCACCCGCAATCCGGCGAACGGCACGAACGAATTCTACGGCGAATTCCTCATCAATGCCCAGGGCGAAGACGTCGTTGCCGGCGTTCGCACTCCCGAACCCGTGCTCAAACTCAAGACACAGATGCCGAAGAGTTACGCGGAACTGATGGCCGTGCGCAAGACCTTGGAAAAACATTTCAAGGACGTGCAGGACATCGAGTTCACCGTGCAGAGCGGCAAGTTGTTCATGCTCCAGACGCGTAACGGCAAGCGCACTGCCGCCGCCGCGCTCAAGTTCGCCGCCGACATGGTCAAGGAAAAGTTGATTGATTGGGAAACGGCGATCCTCCGCAACCCGGCTGATCAGTTGGAACAGCTCCTCGCTCCGATCTTCGATCTCAGCGAAGTCAAGAAGGCGAAAGTCATCGCCACCGGTCTTCCGGCGGGTCCGGGCGCGGCCACCGGCAAAATCTACTTCAACGCGGATCGCGCGGTGGTCGCCGCCGAGAAGGGCGAAAAAGTTCTGCTCGTTCGCGTCGAGACTTCCCCGGAAGATTTGCGCGGCATGATCGCGGCGGAAGGCATTCTCACCGCGCGCGGTGGGGTGTCCTCGCACGCGGCGCTCGTGGCTCGTCAGATGGGTAAGGTTTGCGTCTGTGGCGCGGCGGGCGTGGCGATTGATTACGACAAGAAGACGACCACGATTGACGGCCAGACCTTTAACGAAGGCGACTTCCTCTCGATTGACGGCACGTCCGGTCTGGTCTATGCCGGTCAGATCAAGACTGCTCCGTCCGAGATCATCACCGGGTTGCTCCACGACGACAAAGTTGCGCAGGCGACTGAGAAGTATAAGAACTACGTGCAGTTGATGAAATGGTGTTCCAAGGCCACGCGCCTCTCTGTCCGCACCAACGCCGATACGCCCGAGCAAACCGCGCAAGCGATCGCCTTTGGTGCCGTGGGCATCGGTTTGACCCGCACGGAACACATGTTCTTTGAAGGCGATCGCATTGATGCGATGCGCGAAATGATTCTCGCTGACAACCTTGCCGCCCGCGAAGAAGCGCTGGCGAAATTGCTCCCGTATCAACGCGAAGACTTCTTCGGCATCTTCAAGGCGCTGAAAGGTTATCCGGCCACGATCCGATTCCTCGATCCGCCGCTGCACGAATTCCTCCCCAACACGAAGGAAGCGCAGATGGATCTCGCGCGGAAGCTCGATGTTCAGGTCGAGAAGATCATGCACCGCGTGCATGAACTGCACGAATTCAACCCAATGCTGGGTTTCCGTGGCTGCCGTCTCGGCATCAAGTATCCGGAAATCACCCGCATGCAGGCCCGCGCTGTGCTCGAAGCTGCGGCGGATGCGACCAAGCAAGGTTTCAAGGCCAAGCCCGAAATCATGATTCCGCTCGTCGGCTTCAAGAAGGAACTGGATCTTCAGGTCGCAATCGTTCACGAAGTCGCGGCCCAGGTGCAGAAGGAAAAGAAGGTGAAGATTGCTTACAGCGTCGGCACGATGATCGAAATCCCGCGCGGCGCGCTCACCGCCGACGAGATCGCGCAGACCGCGGAGTTCTTCAGCTTCGGCACGAACGACCTCACGCAGACCTGCCTCGGCATGTCGCGCGACGACTCTGGTTCGTTCCTCGGGGCATACACCGAAAACGAAATCATCAAGAAGAATCCGTTCGCCTCGATTGACCAGACCGGTGTCGGCCAGCTTGTGCAGATTGCCGCCGAGAAGGGCAACAAAACCCGTCCGGGCATCAAACTTGGCATCTGCGGTGAACACGGCGGCGACCCCGACTCGGTGAAATTCTGTCATCGCGTCGGTCTCACCTACGTGAGCTGCTCGCCGTATCGCGTGCCCGTCGCGCGTCTGGCTGCGGCGCAAGCGGCCATCGAAGAGAAACGCAAGGCGAAGGCCACGAAGAAGTAATCAGGTAGGGCAGACCTGCCGGTCTGCCATCAAAGCGGCGCAGCAACGCTGCCCTACCAATAAATTGCAAGCCGCTCCGGGAAACTGGAGCGGCTTTTTGTTTTCCGTGGCGATGCTGGACACTGCCGGATGGTTCTGGAAAACTTCGCGCGCGTGAAACAATCAATCGTTACGTTGGATATGGAAGGCGTGTTGACGCCGGAAATCTGGATCGCCGTCGCCGAGAAGACCGGCATCCCGGAATTGCGCCGCACGACGCGCGATGAGCCGGATTATGACAAGCTGATGAATTATCGCATCGGCATTCTCGATCAGCACGGCATCAAGCTCTCCGACATCCAGAACGTCATCGGCACGCTCAAGCCGTTGCCGGGCGGAAAAGAGTTTCTCGATGAACTGCGCTCGCTGGTGCAGGTCATCATCCTCTCGGACACGTTCGAGCAATTCGCCCAACCGCTGATGCGCGCGCTCAACTGGCCGACGTTGTTTTGTCACCGGCTCATCGTCGAGAACGACCGCATCAAGGGTTATCAACTCCGCCAGCCAAACCAGAAGCAGAAGTCGGTTGCCGCGCTTAAGTCCTTGAACTATCACGTCGTTTCCGCCGGGGATTCCTACAACGACACCGCCATGCTTGGTGAAGCGAACACGGGCTTTCTCATCCACGCGCCGGAGAACGTGAAGCGCGAGTTCCCGCAATTCAAAGCCGTGGAATCGCACGCCGAGTTGTTGAAGTTGATCAAGGCCGCGCTGTGACGCCGACCCACAAAGGTTCGTTCCGCATTTTTTCGCTGGCGGACATTGGCGTCTATGTCCACTGGTCGTGGTTTTTCGTGGCGATCTATTCCGTCCAGTATCGCACGCGCGAGTATTCCTCGATGGTCTGGAATGTGATGGAATACCTGGCGCTGTTCGCGATCGTGTTGCTGCATGAGTTCGGCCATCAACTGGCCTGTCGTCAGGTCGGCGGGAAAACGCACGACATCGTGCTGTGGCCGCTGGGCGGGGTGGCGTACGTGTCGCCGCCGCAACGTCCGGGCGCGCAACTCTGGAGCATCGCCGCCGGACCGCTGGTGAACGTGGTGCTTTTGCCGGTGCTGCTCCTGCCGGTGCTGGCCAATGTGCAGTTTGGCTGGGCCGAGCTGCATCCCAATGTCTATGAGCTGCTGCGAAATATTCTGTTCATCAACATCGGCCTGCTCATTTTCAATCTGCTGCCGGTCTATCCGCTGGATGGGGGACAAATCCTGCGTTCGCTTTTATGGTTCGTCATCGGTCCGGCGAACAGCCTGATGGTCGCCAGCGTCATCGGGGGCGTGGGGGTGTTGGGATTGATCGGGATCGCCCTCTGGGGGCAATCCATCTGGATCGGCATCATGGCGGCATTTTTGTTGATGAATTGTTGGCGGGGGATGACGCAAGCCCGCGCCTTGGCGAAAATGGAACGGATTCCCCGCCGGACTGGTTATGCTTGTCCGGCGTGTCAGACGGCGCCGCTGGTGGGCGAGTTCTGGCGATGCGGCAAATGCGGCCAGGGATTCGATACCTTTCTGACGAATGCGACCTGCCCGCATTGCGGCGTCCAATATGGCGTGACGCAATGCCTCAACTGCGGCACGACCCGCTCCATCAGCGAGTGGCTGCTGGGTTGGTCCCGCAACCGGTGAAGATGTTGCGGGGTCAATCCTCCGCCTTCGACTCGCGCGTGGTCAGGTCTTGCACGGCTTGGCGGACGTTCTTGCCTTCGTAAAGCATGGCGTGAACTTCATCAATGATGGGCGTGCCGACCTTGTGTTTGCGCGCCAGTTCACACGCGGACTTGGCGGTGGGAAAACCTTCGGCGACGGACGTCATGCCGGCGAGGACGGCTTCGGGTTTCTCGCCGCACCCGACGCGTTCGCCAAAACCCCGGTTGCGGCTGAGTTTGGAAAAACAGGTGGCGGTCAAATCGCCCATGCCGCTCAAACCGGCGAACGTTTCCGCCTGCGCCCCGCAAGCCATGCCCAACAGTCGCATCTCCACGACCCCGCGAGTGATCAGGGCCGCCTTGGCGTTGTCGCCGAAGCCGAGGCCGTCGCAAACCCCGGCGGCGATGGCGATGACGTTCTTCAACGCGCCGCCCAGTTCGACGCCGGTGAGGTCGGTGCTGGTGTAAACCCGGAAGGCCGGGCGATGGAAAAGTTTTTGCACCGCGTTCGCGACTTCAACGTTCTCACTCGCCGCGACAATTGCCGTCGGGATGCCGCGCGCGACTTCCGGCGCGAGGGAAGGGCCGGAGAGGGCGGCGAGTCGGGCCTGGGGCGCGTTGGCCGCGAGAATGCCGCACATGGTCAGACCGGTCTGATGTTCGATGCCTTTGGTGACACTGATGAGCGTGCCGGAAAAATCTTTCAACCCGACCGTGACCGTGCGAAACGCCTTTGACGGCACTGCGACCACGACGTGTTCGGCGTCCCTTAACGCCAAGGCGAGGTCGGCTTCCAGCCGCCATTCCGTCGGAAGCTTGATGCCGGGCAGGTAGCGGTCATTGCTGCCGGACTGGCGCATATCGTCGAGATGCGCGGGGTCGTGGCCCCAGATCGTGACGCTGTGCCCGCCACGTTGGAGCAACATGGCCAGGGCGGTGCCCCAGGCGCCCGCACCGAGAACCGTGATGTTCATTTCGCCCCCTCCGGATTTTTGGTGAACTGGATGCGGTGCTCCGTGCCGTTGCGCAGGCGTTGGATGTTGGCGCGGTGTTTGTAGATGGCGAGCACGCCCAGAATGATCGCGATGATGCGGAGCGCGAGATTCTCCTGCGTGAACCACACCGCCGTGGGCAGGGCGACGGCGGCAAGAATGGAGGCGATGGACACATACCGCGTGGCGACGAATGCCACGATCCACAAGGCAATGGCGATCCCCACCGCGACCGGGGCCAAGGCGAGAAAGACGCCGGCCGTGGTGGCGATGCCTTTGCCGCCCTTGAATTGCAGCCAGCACGTGTAGTTGTGGCCGAGCACGGCGGCGATGCCGGCGATGAGATGATTGGTCTGCGGGTCGGAGTTCGATGCGTTGAGGATCTTCAGCAAGGCATCCGCCAGCCACGCGCTCGCGGCGTAGCCTTTCAGCGCATCCACGAACAGCACCAAAATGCCCGGGACCTTGCCGAGCGTGCGGAAGACATTCGTCGCCCCCATGTTCTTGCTGCCGACGGTGCGGATGTCAATCCCGCGGGCTTTGGCCACAAGATAACCGGTCGGGATCGAGCCCAACAGATAACCACCCAACGCAACAATCAGATAACTTACAACAGGCACTCACGAATGTTGGCGCGAGTGGCGTCGGGATGAAAGTTGAAAGTGCGGCGGCCTTTGGGCGAAGCCTCGTGTCGTTCTCCTCCTCGTCCTCGAACCGTCCGAAAATCCGACGACGAGAACGACGACGATAGTTTCCCCTCACCCACTTTTAATCACACTTGCTGGGGACAGTCGCGCTTCGGCAGATACCCCACCCGCTTTTAACCCGAACTTCGAAGTCGCCGGCGGCAAAACGGCGCGGGCGGAAAGTAGGGCAGGCTTTCCAGCCTGCCGGTGCACGGGGTTTTCCAACCCCGTGTTTCGCTTGGGCCTGATGTGGGAAGCACTGGGAACGGGCGACTGGAAAGTCGCCCGCACTGGCAGGCTGGAAAGCCTGCCCTACAGTTATGGCCGCGCGTCAACTTCGGGGTTCGGGTTTAATCACACCGCCGGCCTTCGAGGTCGGTTTTGCTCCGCACCCGGACGGGGAAATGAGCGTGGTGGATTGACTTCAGTCGGAAGCCGCGTTCAACGCCGCGTGGTGCAGATTGGGAGCGGGCCGCGCGCCGGCGAAGGCGCTGGCGTTCACGCCGGCGACGACTTTGCCTTTCGCCACCACCGCGACGCGCAATTGTGGATCATGGCGCAATGGTTGGCGATACTCCGGCGAGTTCGCAGTGGGAACGCTGCCGTCCAGCGTGTAACGGATCGTGTAGTCGGTGACCGGTTGACCGGTGACCGTGGTTGCCGCCGAAACAACGCGCACCTGTTCGCCTTCGGGAATCAGGCTGAGGGCGAACACGGTCGCGTTTGGGGAAGACGAACTGGCCTCCATCAAAACTGTGGCCGTGCCCGCTTCGGCGGCGATGGGATTCTGGCCGATCAATTGTCCGCCGCCATCCGTGCCGAAGAACACCGGGAATCTGCCGGCAGGAACAACCGTGCCATGGGCATCCACGAGATCAGCGCGACAGAAGACCGCGTCTTTGCCGCCCGCGCCCAACGCCCGTCCGCCCAGATCCAAACTCAACTGCAACGTGGTGACGCGGTCGGGAGTGCGTCGTTCGTGACCGGCCACTTCCTGCCCGTTGAGGTAGCCGACGGCTTTCAACTCACCGGCGGCAAAATCTTTCACCGTGAAAGTAAACGGTGCGTGCTTGAGCTGCGTCGTCAGGCGCGAAACGTCAGGGCGGCGGCGCTCCAGCAGTTTGCCGTTCAAGGTCAGGGCGACCTCTTCGCAGTTGCTGAAGACGCGGACTTCGCGTGGGGAATCGGGCGTCCAGTAGTTCGCGATGAAGACCACCGGACCGACGGGTTTGCCGGCGATAAGTTCGGCGGGTTCGCGCTGGCTGCGGAAGAACCAATAACCGAACTTTGGCAGGCGGAAAATGTCCATCACGCCGGACGCTTCAATGTCCGGCGCGTAGCCGCGATTGTAATCGAACATCACCCAGATGCCGTCGGCGAAGGCGCGCGTTTTGAGGTTGTCGTTGTGCGCCTCCTGGAAGTTCAACGCCTGTTGGAGCAGCCGCACCTCGCCGTCGCCGCGCAACTGCCGGCTGTTACGCTCGGCGGGCTGCAGGTCTTTCCACTTGCCTTGTTCGAGGCCGGCGTTCTGCGCGAAGTATTCCCAGTCGCCATATTCGCTCACGACGCACGGCTGGTCCTTCACCTTGGTGCAACCGCCGTGTTGCCGCGCTTGGATGAACACGTCATAACCCTTCGTCCAGCCGCAGGTGAACATCTGGTCGCCGGGAAATTCCTCGTGCGCGAGGGCGTGCGTCTTCGCGATGAACGCCTTGGGCATGTCGCTTTCGTTGAGTGAAACCTCCCAGAGAATGACGCTCGGATGATTGCGGTCGCGGCGGATGAGTTGGCGGCTCTCCTGATACTTGAGTTCGGCGAAAGCCGGGTCTTTGCCGAAGTATTGCCAGCCCATCAAACAATTCATCACCACGAGGCCGAGTTCATCACAGGCATCCAGGAACGCGGGTGACTGCGGGTAGTGCGAGAGGCGGATGTAATCGAAGCCCGCCTCCTTGATCTTGAGCGCGTCGCGATACTGCGCCGCGTCGGAAAGCGCGTTGCCGAGGTAAGGATATTCTTGGTGTCGGTTTGCGCCGCGCAAAAACATCTTCTCGCCGTTGATGCGGAAGCCGTCCGCAGTGATCTCGATGTGCCGGATGCCGACGCGGGTTTCCTCCGAATCAATCGTCTTGCTGTCGGCGAGCAACTCGGTTCGCACGCGGTAAAGATAAGGTGAATTCGGCGACCACAGATTCGGTTTGGCGACGCGTAACTCGTGGATGATTTCCCGATCACCGCCAGCGGACAATGCTTCGGAAGAGGATTCCTGTGTCGCCACGGTTTTGCCGCTGGCGTCGAGCAGGGTGGTTTTGATCACGAACTTTCGCGCGCGGGTGTCGGCACTCTTGAGGTGCGTCTGGATTTTGACCGTCGCCGCTTCGCGTGACACTTCGGGAAAAGTTACGAACACGCCGCCGCTGGCGACCTTGTCCGCGAGGATGGGCTCGGTGATGTGCAGCTTGTCTTTGATGATGAGTTGCGCCGGACGATAGAGGCCGCCGTAAAGGTTGAAGTCCAGGTCCGCGAGCGGCTTCGGGCCGGTGATGGGGTTGTCGCGATTGTCGAGACGCACGGCGACAAGGTTCTTTGCGCCGGGCTTGGTCAACGTGGATATATCCATCACGTAGGGCAGGTAGCCGCCCATGAACTTGCCGGCGGACTGGCCGTTCACCCAGACCTCCGCGACGTTCATTGCGCCTTCGAAGCGCAGGATGATGATTTTATCGGCGGCGTCCTTGGGAACATCGAACGTCTTGCGATACCAACAAACGCCCTGCCACTGCGGATTATCTTTGCCGGCGACGAGCGCTTCGATCCGCGCGGTGTGCGGCAGCGTGACGGCTTCCCATTTTGCGTCGTCGAAAGCGGGCGTGGCGGCTTGGGGCTCGTCGGCCCGGAGAAAACGCCAGTGATCGGAGAAGGGGAGTGTTACCGCTTGCGCCGATAGATTTGCGAAACCGAGCAGCGTCAGCAGAACGTAAAATATTGGGGACTTCGACATTTGTAGTGGGTAACGAAGAGTATGACGCTCGCCCTCACCCCGGCCCTCTCCCCCGGGGAGAGGGAAATCGCAGTGGCGCTTCATCCAGTCGCGGAAACTGCTCCCACCAACCCAGCCGCGGGTTTTTCGCTGCGGCGGCAGAGCATTCTCCCTCTCCTGGGGGAGAGGGTCGGGGTGAGGGCGGTCGTTGCCACCATTGTTTCTCGCCATTGGATTACCCACTAACCACAGCGAAGAACCAAATACTTTCAGGTGATGCTTCATGAAATGACTCAGGGAGATTGCAGCCGGAAAAACCGCGACGTCGAACCATCCAGCGGCACGTTCGCGCTGAAGACGGGGTTGGTGTCCAGGATGGCGTTGGTGGTGTTGGTCCAGACCGGCGCGGTCAGATTGGTGGTGGACGCGAGCGCCAGGCCGGCACCGCTCAACGGCCATGTGAGGATCAGCAGATTGTTGCTCACGCTGGGCGAGAGATGCACCGGCGCGGTCATCGCACCGAAGACTTCGGCGACCGGCAGCACGTTGCCACCGCTGCCGAACATGGAGCGCTGGTCGAAGCCCGCGAGCCCCTGACCGGACAACTGTTGATACTCCGTGCCCCACCAGAAGATGCCCGCGCCTCTTCCGCCGGGAACGCCTTTGACGATCTTGGCGAGTTCGATGACGAACTGCACCTGCCCATTGGTGGAGGCGGGAATGCCGAAGATGTTCGTCGAGTTCGAGCGGGGGAAAGCGGTTTCCATCACCATGACCGGTTTGCCGTACCGCGCGGCGGCGTTGTTCAGACAGGTGCGCAGGGCATCGAGGTCGCCGTGCCACCACGGATAATAACTCTGGCCGATGATGTCGAAGGGCACCTGTTGCGCGACAAGCTTGTCAAAATACCACTGGGTCGTGCTCCAGTCGCCACCACGATCAATGTGAATGATGAACTTCGGCACATTCGTGCCCGCGGCATCCTTCACGCCTTGGATCGCGTTCGTGAGCAACTGCGCCAGTTGCGACCATTGGGTCGTGTTTTCGAAGCTGCCGCCGACGCGGCCTTCGTTCCACAACATGCCGGGCGTGATCTCGTTGCCGGTCTGCACGAAGTCCGGCATCGCGCCGGCCGTGCCGAGGGCGGCGATGGTGTTGCTGCTGTAATCGCGGATCTGGGTTTTCAACTGCGCGAATGTGAGGTTTGTCCATGCGGCGGGTTTGATTTGTTTGCCGGGATCAGCCCACGTATCGGAGTAATGGAAATCGAGCAACAACTTCAGCCCGGCATTCTTCACCCGCACCGCGAGGGGCAGGGTGTAAGTGAGGTTGTTGGTGTAATTGTAAGCATTCGATTGCGCCTGCGCCGCGCTGCTGGTGAACAGGCGGAGGCGGACGCAATTGATGCCCCGCGCTTTCAGGATGGCGAGCGCGTCCTGCGTCTGGCCGTTCACGCGATAGGTGATGCCGCGATTCTCGAAGAACGCGAGATGCGACATGTCCACGCCGGCGATGAAATCCGCCGGACTGACGGCGTTCGTGATGGCGGGCGTGTTGGTGACGTTGTCGAAGTAAACCACCGGCAACGTCTGGTTCGCCGCTGTGACTTGAAAGGTGCGGTTCGCGCCGGACTCCCAGATCAACTGTCCGGCAGAACTGTTGCCGGCGGGATTGATGATGAACTTGTGATTCTCGGTGCCGCCAGGGGCGACGTTGTTGTCGAACGTGCCGACGTAGATGTTGGAGTCGCCCGTGCTGGGCGTGAGCACGGAAGTGGTTGTCCAATCCGTTGTCGAGAACGTGCCGGAGACGATGACCGTGTCCCCGGCGGTGGGTTTGAAATTGCCCAAGGCCCGTTGCACGCCCAAGTTGACTTGGTAGGTCACTTGGTTGGCGCCGGCGCTAACCAAGCTGGCCAGGAGAAAACCTGTCAGTGCCGCAACCGAAGTCCGGCGTTGCTGAAAATAACTGTGTTGTAACCTTGGGTTCATGCCTTCACTTTACTCAAAACCTGAATGCTGTCGCGTTCTAAGACGGCTCTGCGGTCGCGGTTTGTTCCGCGCCGCAGAACCCCGTGGCTGAATTCTTCGTCGCCGGGTTACGGACCGATCAACCGGAAATAGGTCTGACTTCCACCGACGTTGACGGTGGCGGAACTGACGCCGAGCGTATCCGGCACATCGCCCCACGTGCCGGTGAGTGGCGCGTTGGTCTGCAAGCGGATCAACGGTCCGGCGGTCCAGTTCACCGTCACTTGACCGGCGCTCGGCGGACTGATGGTCAGGGCACCGAGGTGTCCCTGGTTGTTGAAATACACATCCGGCAGGACGGTGGCCATGTTGGTGAAGATGAACTGCCGGTCGTTGGCGAGGTTCGGGCCGACGCCGTTGGTTTCCCAGTTGCCACCGTTTTCGAGGACGAACTTGTAATTGACTGCGCCGCCGACGGTGTTGGTGATGGTGAACGTGCCGCTCCACACATAGAAATTGGTCGGCGTCTGCGTCAGCACCTGAGCCAAGGGACTCCACGCATTGTTGAAGACATCCCCGGCCACGGTCACCGTGCCGGAATTTGGATCAAACGTGCCGCGCGCGACTTCCGCCGCGAGGTTCACTTTGAAGGTAACCTGTGTGCTGACGAGGCTGCTGGAACTGGTGACGTTGTTGAAATAGACGGTGGGCAAGGTCGTGGCGACATTGGTGTAAATGAACTGCCGGTTTTGCGCGCCGTTCGGCCCGACGCCGTTGTTCTCCCACGTCTCGCCAGTCAGGCTGGTCAGCATGATGAATTTGTAATTCACCGTGCTGCCGACGGTATTGGTCATGTTGAACGTGCCTTGCCACACATCCGGGTCGCTGATGCTGTTCGTGAGCGTTTGCGCGCCGACGGCCCAGTTGTTGTTGAAAACGTCGCCGGCCACGTAAACGAAATCGGTGGCGGGATTAAAATTGCCCAGCGCGGCTTGCACGCCCAGGTTCACCGCGAACGTCGCCTGTGTGATCACCAGGTTGTTGGCGCTGCTGACGTCATTGAAGAAAACGACCGGCAGGGTTTGATCGCCAGCAGCGACCTGATAGAAACGCAAGGCACTGGTCTCCCAGTTCAATGATGTGCCCGTTCCGCCGACATCACGGATGAAACGATAATCCACCCAGCCCGAGGCGGCGACGTCGTTGGCGAATGTGCCTTCATAAATGTTCGGATTACCTGAACTCGGCGTCAGGATGCTGCCCGTGGTCCAATCTATGGCAGTGAAAGTGCCGGCGGCGCGGACGGTGTCGCCGTTGGCGGGATTGAAATTGCCCAAGGCGATCTGGACGCTCATGTCCACTTGATACGTCACCTGATTGGCGGTCGCCGGGAAGTTTGATGCCAGGACGAGGCCGACGGCGACGCCCAGTCCGGAGAGGATGGATTTTGGTTTCATGGTTTGTTGTAACGATGGGTTGGTTGGAACTCTGTTAAGCTGCCTGCAAACCGCTGCGGTCGCCTAGCCTCACAAATGTGAGGAATCGGCTGGGGCTCAGTAATACGCGGTGTCCACTCCGCTGTATTGCCACTCAATGATGCTGCGTTGGCGGCTTTCCACATGGCCGTCCACGTAACCGGCGTTGACGGAGCGCACATCCTGACCGATGGAATGGCCGTTGCGCGCCTTGGTGATGCTGGTCTGGAGGCCGGGCGCGTTGCAATAGTCGGTGATGACAGGTTGGAATACGCCAAGGGGATCTTCGATTCGTGTGGGCCAGCCGTTCGTGCCCCGGGCGCGCAGGCCAAAATTGACGCCCGGAAACATGAGGCTGGTCAGGCCCGCCCGGCGTGGCACCCACCAGGCGTGATTCAGGATGGCGAAACCTCCAGCGTACCGCGCGATGAAATATTTATTCAGGTCGTCCGTGTTGCTCAACGTGCGGGAGAGGTTAGCGATGGACCAATCATTGGCTTCGTTCAACTCCTGCGGCCGCACCGGGCAGAACCACATCGGGACCGTCAGGCCATAGGGCGCAAGGCCGGGGACCATTTCCGGGGCGACATCCCAGGCGTTGCGCCCGGTGCCGCTCATGGGGAAGGACGGCAAGAACCCGCGTGAATTGTCGTTCGCGTACAGATTGTTCACGATGCCCCATTGCCGGTAGTTCGACGTGCAATTGATGACCTTGGCCTTGAATTTGGCACGTCCCAACGCGGGCAGCAGCATGGCGGCGAGGATGGCGATAATCGCAATGACCACTAGCAATTCGATCAACGTGAACGCACGCGGCGTGGGGCGACGAGTAATCATGTGATGGTGATAGCATCGCTGGGCCGCCCCAATTTGCCTAGCCTCACAAATGTAAGGATTCTAGCACGGGCTTCAGCTCGCTTCAGGGTTGCGGCAATGGAGGACTGACTCGCTTATCCGAATTGGATTTGCAATTATCTTCGGAAGGGTGGAAGCCGTCGTTTTTCTCTTTGATCTAGTCGTTTAACGCCGAGGCTTGAAAAAAGCAACATCACGATTGCGCTGACAGTATAGCCAGATGACCTATCAAGACTGAACAGCTCGAAAACCAGGAGCACGATTATGCTGCTGGCAAAAGAAATAAGACCAATCGCTATCAAGGAAACGCTATAGACCAACACGTTGTGCCAACTGTTTGGATTCTTTTGACAGGCTTTGTCGTCCATATTCACACCATGGATTCTAGTCTGCGGCTTAGCAACTTTAGGAGCGAAATCTCGCAAGTCAGATGTCACACTCTTTCATGCCGTCTGGCTGGAGCGGAACTTCAACGCCGCCTCCGTCCGCGAGCGGACATGCAGCTTGTTGTAAACGTGTCGCAAGTGCCACCGCACCGTGCCGTCCGTCAGGCCGAGCCGGTCGGCGATCTGCTTGTTGGGGAAACCGGCGGCCAGCAGTTCAAGAATCTCCCGCTCGCGCGGCGACAGTTCCTCCATCTCGGCTGCCGTGGTCAGCGGCTCTTGGAATGACGAGATCACTTTGCGCGCGATCTCCCGCGACATCGGCGCGCCACCCTGCCGGACCTCGCGCACGGCGGCGATGAGTTCCTCCGGCGTGCAACGCTTGAGCAGGTAGCCGCACGCGCCGGCGCGCAGCGCCTTGAAGATGCGCTCCGTGTCCTCGTACACCGTCACCATGATGATGTGCAATCCGGGCAGCAGTTGCTTGAGTTGCGCGGTGCATTCGATGCCGGACATGTTCGGCAACTGCACGTCCATCAATATGATGTCAGGCTGATGTTTGGGGATCAACTTGAGCGCCTCCTCGGCGGTCGCGCACGCGCAGACGCACGTGCAATCGCGGTCGGAATGGATGAATTCCGTCAGGCTCTCGCGGATCACGCGGCTGTCTTCCACAATGGCGATCTTGGTCATGATTGAAAATCCATGGGTGCGTCGAAGCGCACGGTCGTGCCGCCTCCAGCAGGACTGCTGATTTCAAATTTCCCGTCCAGCTTCTCGATCCGGGCGCGCATGTTGGCGATGCCATCCATGCCCTCGGTCGGGGCGCTGGCCGGGAAACCGCGCCCGTTGTCGGTGATGGATAATTTCAACCGCTCGCCCTCGCAGCGGATGCCGAGGCGAACCTCCGTTGCACCCGAGTGTCGCACCACATTGGTGAGCGCTTCCTTGAACGCGAGAAACAACTGGTGTCGCCGCCGCGAATCAATGGCGCAATCCGGCTGTTCGGTCGGGTCATCGAGTCGCCACGCGATGTTAGCCAGCCCTAAGAAGCGATCCGCATATAGACTGAAATAACTTACCAGCGACGATAACGAATCATGGCGCGGGTTCATGGCCCAGACGATTTCATCCAAGCCGGTGACGAGTTCGCGCGCCTTGCCGCCGACTTGGTCCAGATACAGGCTGCGCTTCTCGTTGGGCGACGCGGCGGACTTGGCGCGTGCGGCCAACATGCTCATCTCGGTGATGCCGCTGCCGAGTTCGTCATGCAAATCCTGAGCGATGCGCGCGCGTTCGGCCTCCATCGCGCGCTGGTGTTCGACGCGTTGCCGCTCCTGAATCTGCGCGCCAAGTTCCGCCGTGCGTTCCTCCACCTGCCGATGGAGTTGTGTGATCCACAACGCCGCCGCCGCCAGCACGCACGCCAACGCGCCCACGATGAACAGCAGTCGTTTCAACGTCCACCACGGCGGTCGCGCCAAAACTTTGATGTCCGCCGCCGAACTCAACAACAGTTCAAATGCCGCGATGTCCTGACCGGCGGCACGGTTGCCGCCCAGTCCGGCGTAAACTCCAGTCAACGCCAGCCGCGTGTTCGGCGCGAGCGAGAGCAGGGAATTGTCGGTGTCTTCCAGGTGCGCGATGAACGTTCGCACGCCGTGTTGCATCTCCAGCACGGTGTCGGTCTTCGTCTGCCGCACGTTGATGAGCAGACCCTCGACCATGACGCGGGTCGCGTCGTGGTCGGTCTGGATCAGGCTGGCGGCAACCAGAGTCTTGGCGGTGGGCAGGGGAGTTTGGCCGGTTTTGCGGACCACCGCCTCGCGCAACACCGGGGCCGCGCTCCCGAGCAGATCGGGAAAGCCGACCACGTCCACCGTATCGCCGACATCGAGCGCGATGGGTTGCTTGGTCGTAAAACGCAGGCCGCGGTCGCCGTCCATCAGGAAGTATTCCGCTTCGCGCACATGCACGATCTGGCCGGAAACCTTGACGCGCTGAAACACGCTGGCCTGCGGATCGAAGAGCAATAGTTCGCCGGCGGTCTTGCGCGGGCTGGAAAAGAGATCCTCCGGCGCGGCTTGATCCACCAGGAGGTCTGCCGCGTAAATCCGCACGTCGCCCATCCGCACCTGATGCGTCACGTAATCCCACGAGGCCAGCAGGCAGCCGCGCAACCGCACGAGCGCATTCTCGAACGGCTGCAATTCCAGACGGCGCTCGCCCGCCAGTCGCAATTCGATCCTGACCACGCCGCCCCGCATCAGTAGGGTCAGGCCGTTTGTATGCACGGCGGTGACGATGCCCTGCAACTCGACTTGTTGCGCGTCGAGGCTGCCGTTGATGAGTTGATCCCACGTCGGCTGCACCGGCTCGGGCAACCGGCCCGCGCCGAGCCGGCTGATGCGTCGGGCGCTGACGATGGGTGCAAACAGGCTGGGGTCGGTCGTGCCTTCGACTTCGAGATATTCGCCGGGTTGCGGCGCGTCCGGACGTTCCGGGGAATGGTCCTCCACGTAGATGCCGCGGGTCGCGTCCTGGATCGTGAACGCCTGATGCTCCGGAAAAACACACGTCACCACGCCGCGGAGTTTCACCGGATACGCGCGCCGGGCTTCCTCGCGTTTCAAGCGGTGCACTTCACCGGCGGTGGTCAGCACTGGCAATCCGTTGGGGTCGGACGTCGCGGCGTCATTGGGTTGCGGTTGGAAGGGAGCTTCAAGGCACTGAATGTTCTGCAATCCCGGCACAAGCAGGAGGCCCGCGACATTTTGTCCGTCCGCTGTACGGGCACTGTGACAAAAACCGGTCGCACGAACCCGCGCCTGCAGTAACGCAGCGGCAGCGGAATGATCCACCCCATCACCGAGTTTCACCAGCATGTGTCCCGCGCCGGCGGTGAGTTCCAACTGGCAACCGGTGGCCGTCGGGCGCACCAGGGACACTTTGCCTTCAACCTCAACCCACGTGGCATCATCTGTTGCTGGCAGTATTTGCCCGACGGTGATGCGGCGCGGTGTTGGCAAAGTGGCCGTGCCGAGTGTTGCGAGTTGCAGGGTCGGCCTGCCAACGAACAGGCGGCTGCCGTCATCTGACTTGAGATGAAACGTGTAAAGCCCGCTGCGTGGCACTGCCAGCATGCCGGTGAAAACCGCAGCGATGTGTTCACGTCGAGGCAGGTCGGCGAGCGTAAAGTTTGGCGTCACCCCGGTCTGGAGTGGGGGCGATTCAAAAACGTCCGGCAGCAGATTGCCGGTGAATTCGTGATACGAAACGGCGAGTCCGTTGCTTTGACTGGTGCTGACGGTGGACGCCGGTTGAAACAAAACGGCGTCGGGAATCTTTTCGCGCGGCAACCCCGGGCCTTCGTAGGCGACCTCCAGCCCGAGCCCTTCCACGCCATTGAACCACTCGACGCGGATCGGTTGCCATCTGGCTTCGAGATAGACGCGGCCTGATTTCTCGATCATCGCGTGGACGCCGTTGTTGTCCACCACCGGACCTTTGGCCCCGAGCCGGAGCGCAAAACCACGGCGTGCCACGGTGGCCGTGCCTTCCAATCGCCCGCGCTGTCCCGCTTGGGGAAATGCGCTGGGTAATTCCAGTTCCAACGCCTCCGCACCCGTGGCATCGCGCAAAACGAAGCGGCCTTGCGCGGCGTTGGCCCACCAGACCTCGCCCTCCAGCGCGAAGGAATATGCGCCAGTTCCGGTTTGTTCCGCCACCGCGCGGAGTTGCGCCACATTCGTGACCGTTGCGGCTTCCGCCTGCGGGGGCAACATTACTCCGCTCAGGCCCAGACCGAGCGCGCCGCCCGCCACAAGGGCCAGGAGTCGGTGGGGGCGCGTTTGGTGCATGACTCAAGTTATCCCGGCGCGGCTTCGGATTGCATCAATAAAGAAGGCGCAGGGTGAAAACCATACATTTGTGAGGCTGGGCAGCGGCACCGGGGCTTGCATGATGAACGAGTAACCCAGAAGCAACAACCATTCGTACCTCTATGAAGCAACCTCTCTCAACCTTGCTGATCATCTCCGCTTTGGCCGCGCCGTCCGCCTTTTCCGCGACTTATCTCGACGCCACCGGCGAAACGATCAACGGCGGCATTCTCGACATCATCTCGGTGGACGTGAACAACACGGCCACGGCATTGACATTCAAAATCAATCTCGCGGGCGACCCGGTTGAGACGGATTGGGGCAAATACATGATCGGCATTGATTCCGCTGCCGGCGGTGATCCAGTCGGGAATGGCTGGGCGCGACCCATCGGCATGAGTTCCGGCATGGATTACTTCGTGGCCGGCTGGGTGGACTGGGGCAATGGCGCAGAGATTCGCAATTGGAACGGGGCGACTTGGGGACTGCAATCCGCCACCTCCAGCCCGAACCCCGATGCATTGAGCATCAGCAAGGACACCTCCTCCGTGACGTTCACTTTCGATTTCGCGGGGCTGGGATTGTCCGCAGGGAGCAGCTTCCTCTTCGATGTTTATACCTCGGGTGGCAACAACGACGGGGCGATTGATGCCCTCGGTAATCCCGCCCAGACCATCGCCAACTGGGGCGATGCCTACAACTCCGGCGCGAACGTGGCTTCCTACACCATCCAAGCAGTGCCCGAGCCGGCGACGGGCGCGTTGCTCGGTCTCGGCAGTTTGATTTTGCTGCGTCATGTGACGCGGCGTCGGGCCTGAAGTTGGCAGGCAGGGGAAAAGAAACGCCCCGCAGGAAACTGCGGGGCGTTTCATCTTTTGGAAGGTTATCGTCCGGGTCATTTGGCGTGGTTTTCAAAAATGATTTCCGGCTGAAAAGCCGCGAACCCCTCACCCGGCCTTCGGCCACCCTCTCCCCATCGGATGGGGGAGAGGGCCGGGGTGAGGGGACGTTCGGAAATTATTCTTGAGAATCGGTCTAATGGCGCGGCTGGACAAAATCTTGCGCCAGGTGAAACGGCTGGGCCTTGGCGAACAACGTCATGACTTGAACTTTGTCCGTCTCATCCACCAGTCCGAGGTCGAATGTGACGCCCTTCGGTGGGGAACAATGCAGCGCCAGGTTCAGATCGTGGAACAGCGTCGCATCTGATGGCGCCATCAGAAACAGCAATTGATACTTTCGCAGCGCGCCTGGGGCCGCCGGATCATCGGGCAACGCGAACACCCACGCCGCCCGGAAGGCCCGATGCTGGCGGATGAACTCGAACGCCCGCTGGATCAGGTCGGTCGGATAATCAGCCGGATCCAACACCGTCACCGCCGCTCGTTTGGTTTCGCGTGGTTCCGCCGGTGCGAAAATGCTGCCATCCGCCAGGTCGCACAACAAATCGGCCGGCAGGGTGAGTTCGCCCGTGGCGCAACCGCGATTGATCACCGTTGCCAGGCCCGACTTGCCGATGAGTTCCAGCACCTGCACCGCCGGCATCGTGCCGCAGAGAAATTTGTTGGGTGGGGCGTCTCCCTTCCGGAGACTTTCCTCCAGTCGCGCCGCCGACGAAAAGATGGGCACGACCTCCCTCCCATCCGCCTCCGTCTGCACGCAAAACGGAAAGGGCGAACCGTTCTGCACCTGCATCCGTCCGCCGTCCACCATTTCGGGATGATACGGCAGAAGAAACGACAACTCTCCCAGGATCAACTGGCGGTACAACTCCGGTGCTCCCGCCTGACTCCGTTGCATGGCCATGACGGCCCGGTCCAGTTCATTCATCATAAATAAAGTATCCCGCGGCGAATCGTGATTCAATCTGGTGCGGAATGTAAGAGGCTGTGCCGGTTCATTGTCAAGCGGTCAGAATCCGGCCCGCATGTCAGGCCGTGCCGGTCGGGCGGTGTGCTCGCGTCGCGTGGACAAAATGCAATCGCCCCGCTAAAATCCGCCGGAGAAATTTATTACATGAAACCCCGGAACATCATCGGCTTGGTCCTCTTCATCGTTGTCGTGATCGGAGTCTGGCAATTCCTTTTGCGCCGCGAGGCGTCGCCAGTGAAAGACCCGGGCGTTGAAAAACCGCCCGCCACGCGCCCGGCGGAGACGCAAGCCGAGCGGGAAGCCCGCTGGAGTCGGGAAGCCAGAACCGCCTTCGCGACGGCCATCACCAATGACCTTCCGGGCTACAAGCGCACCATCAGGACCGAGGATACCATTGTTACCAACCAGCCGGTCAGCAACTGGACGGCGAACGCGGCGGTGGAATATGTGAACAAGGACGGGAACTTCGCCCGTACCACTTTGTTTTGGAAATTCGAGATCAGCAATGACGAGGTTCGCATCATCCCGGTCCCATACTGAGTTCATCAACCCGGTCGGGACGCGCTGACAAGACCAGCCTGCCCGCCACCCGCGCCGCAAAAAAACGCCCAACATCGTGGAAGACCCAAGCCGCGTTTTTCAGCCATTCACATGGCTCACGGCAAAGAGTGTGGGGACAAACGCTACGCTGCTGGAAGTGGTATCGCGACAAGAGGGTTTGCTTATCAATGAGCGGCAGCCAGCAACCGAGGAGCGTCGGTTAAACCAGTTGTTGGAGATTCTGCATTAAACCCAGGCATGGGTGGTTTCGCGACCAATTGAGCGAGCGAAAGGCAGGCCTTCATCACCAATCTGAAACAAGTAGTCCACTTGTTTCATTTGTCGCGGCGCAAACGCAATAACTTCTTTCCTCGCTTCACGCGTTTGTTTCTGGTTTCATGTTCATCGTCCGGATTGCCGGGCCAACTGTTTACAAAAATTATGGAATCATCATTGCCTACTATCTTTCTCAAACCGGGGGAAGCGGACCGCGTCGTTGCCGGTCATCCCTGGGTTTATCACGGGTCGGTGTTGCGCATGACGGCGCAGGCGGGCGACGGCGAATTGGTGCAGGTGAAGGATCATCGCATGCGGTTGCTCGGGGTCGGCTTCTACAATTCCAAATCCAAGATCAACGTGCGCGTCCTCGCGCCGGAGCGCCTCGAGGTGGATCAAAACTTTTTCGACGAACGCATCGCCGCCGCGCTGGCGGTGCGCAAACGCTTTTTGCCGAACGCAACGTCGTTCCGCGTGGTGAATGCGGAGAGTGATTTTCTTACCGGCCTCATCATTGACAAGTACGAGGACGTGATCGTGATCCAGATTTCCGCGCTCGGCATGGAGAAGCGGAAGGACAAGATCGTGGCCGCGGTGCAAAAGATTTTTTCGCCTCGCGCCATCATGGAGCGGAGCGATGTGGCATCGCGCAAGTTCGAGGGGTTGGCGGAGGCGAATGGATTGATCGCCGGCCAGCTCGACGGGCCAGTGACGGTGAACTTGAACGGATTAAAATTCGAGACGGACATTCTCGGCGGGCACAAGACGGGGATGTATCTGGATCAACAATCGAGTTACGAGGCGGTGGCGCAGTTCGCGAAGGGCGCGATGGTGCTGGATTGTTTCAGCTTTCTCGGCGGGTTCGGTCTGCACGCGGCGCGCGCGGGCGCGGAGAAGGTTTTGATGCTCGACCAAAGCGCAGATGCAGTGAAGGCGTCGTTGCGCAATGCGGAGGCGAACGGGCTCAAGAAGACCGTGAGCGCCGAGGCGATCAATGTGTTCGACTGGCTCAAGGCGAACACGGCGGTGAAGCCGCATGAGCGCGTGATCCCGCGCTTCGATCTGATCGTGCTCGATCCGCCGTCGTTCACGCGGAATCGCGCGTCGGTGGGGGATGCGTTGCGTGGCTACAAGGAGATTCACATCCGCGCGCTCAAGTTGCTCAAGCCCGGTGGCGTGCTGGCGACGTTCTGTTGTTCGCATCACGTGGACGCGGTGACATTCCAGGATGTGATCTTGTCGGCGGCGTACGATACGCGGCGCGTCTTGCGGCGCGTGGCGACTTATGCGCAATCGCCGGATCATCCGGTGATCCCGATGATTCCGGAGACGGAATATCTGAAGGGGTATGCGTTTGAAGTGGTGCGGTGAGGGCGGGGGGGAGAGGAGTTGCAGGTTGCTGGTTGAAAGTTGGGGGGGTGCGCGGACGTGGGCTCTTAATCTTAATCGTAATCTTTTTCTTGATCTCTTTCGGGGAGATTAAGATTAAGAAAAAGATTATGATTAAGAGCGGGAACTCGCGTGGAAACTTGTGCCCATCATGCTACTTGAATCCAAGCATTATTGGGACGAGTTCACGCTTCCGGCGTGAAGCCCATCACGATGTCGAACTTGGCGGCGAGTTCGTTGGCTTTGGAATTTTTCACGGGCGCAAACGGCACGATCACGGACGCGCGGGCTTTTTCATCGCGGATGCCGCGCAGGACGCCGTCGCGGTCATTCTGCGGTTCGCCTTGGATGTAGCATTGCGTGGTGAACTTGTCGCGGCCCTTGAACTTCACGGCGAAATGGATGTGTGGGGTGCGGCCCGGATACGCGACGGGCTTGATGGTGCGGAACAGGTATTCGCCGGATGAACCGGTGAGGAAACGACCGTAGCCTTGGAAGTTGGCATCGCGCTTTGCCGAGTTGCTGCTGGTGTGCAGGTAAACGCCGCGCGCGTCGCATTGCCAGATTTCCACGGTGGCGTTGCGGAGCGGATCGCCCTTCGCGTCGAGAATGCGGCCACTGAGCCAGGTGATTTCACCCACGGCAGGCGTGAGCGCATCGTTCACGATGATGAGGTCGTTGTCGGTGTCGAGCGGCAGTTTGTCCGGGTAGAACGGGCCTTCGGTCTGTTCGGGCGTGCGGGTGAGCGCTTCAGCAAAGACGCCGGGCGCAGCGAACAAAATCGAGGCGCAGCCGAGCCGGGTGAGGAAACGTCGCCGGTCTGGCGGCGGCGCGAGGCGGACGAGCGGGTTCATGTTTTGACACTGCCGCAAAAGGGTCCGGCGCGCGAGGGGATTTGTTGGAAAGATGACGCGGGCTTCACGCCGTAACGTGAAACCCGCGTCTCACCCAACCACTCCACTAACAATACACGTTCCCTTTTTCCCAAGTCGTTCACGAATCACCGGAGTCGCTGCTAAAGCCTGGCCCGGTCGCGAAATTGATGATCGGCATGAACATCGCGATGACGATGCTGCCCACGACGACGGCGAGGAACACGATCATGATGGGTTCGAGCAACGAGGTCATGGCACCCACGGCGTTGTCCACCTCGTCGTCGCAGCCGTCGGCGATCTTCATGAGCATGTCGGGCAACGCGCCGGTTTGCTCGCCGATGTCCACCATGCCGACGATCATCGGCGGAAACACCCCGGAGGCGCGGAGCGGGCCGGTGATGGTTTCGCCTTCTTTGACGCCGTCGTGAATCTTGGTGACGAGCCGGCCGACGACGGCATTGCTGGCGGTTTCGCGGACGAGTTGCAGGGCTTGCAAGATCGGCACGCCGCTGGTGAGCAAAGTTCCCAGCGTGCGGGAGAAGCGGGAGATGGCGGATTTGCGGAACACCGGCCCGAGCAGCGGCATTTTGAGTTTGAATTGATCAAAGACAAAACGTCCCAACCGGGTGCGGATGCCGACAAAGAACAGGCCGGCCAACGCAGCCAACCCAATGGCCGCAACGGGAGCGTGGTGCCGGGCGGTGTCGCTGATGTTCAGGATGAAAGTGGTGAAGGCGGGCAGGGGCGCGCCGTTGCTGAGTCCGGCAAAGACGTCTTTGAACCGGGGAATGATGAAGACGGTCATCAGCGTGATGACGCCCAGCGCCACGAACAGGACGGCGACGGGATAGAACATCGCGGACTGCACCTTGCCTTTGATCTTGAGCGCTTTCTCCATGAACTCGGCGAGGCGGCACAGGGCGATTTCCAGCGCGCCACCGGCTTCGCCCGCGCGCACCATGTTCACGTAAAGTTTGTTGAACGCCTTGGGATGTTGCGCCAGCGCTTCGGAAAAGGTGCCGCCGCTTTCGATGGTTTCGCCCACTTCGCCAAGGATGCGTTTAAGCGTGGGGTGGGTTTCCTGCTGTTGCAGAATCCGCAGGCCGCGGAGCAGGGGTAGCCCGGCGTCCACGAGCGTGGCGATCTGGCGGGTGAGCACGGCGACGGCGGCGGGTTTGACGCGCTTCTCGAAGAGGGTGAATTGAAATCGCTTGCCGGGCGTGGCGGTGGCCGGCTTGGCGCGTGCCAGTTGGAGGCGCTTGGGACGGCGCTCGGTGACGCGCGTGGGGAACAGGCCCATCTCCTTGATGCGGCGCACGGCTTCGTTTTGGCTGGCAACTTCGAGGCAGCCGGTGGAACTCAGGCCGGCGGCATTCACAGCTTCGTAGGCGTAGGTGTTCATAGGCTTTGTTTAATTGACCGGGCGAGGAAAGAATCGTCACGCGACGGGTGAGGTTTCTTAATCTTAATCGTAATCTTGATCTTAATCCCTTTAGCCGGGGCAAAGGCCGGGAGATTAAAATTAAGAGGAAAGGCGCGGACAAAGTTGGTTTGCCAGTTCCACCGGCCTGTGCTCTAATATGCCGGTGTCGTCCGCCAGAAGGGTGGGCCAAGCCAACAATAATTATGCTGACTCAATCCGAACAAAGTCTCGTGCTCGAAAAGACGCGCGAGTTGTGCACCACCATCCTGGCCCAGCCGAACATGGGCTCGATCCGCAAGAGCATTGACTCGTTCATGGCGGACGATAAATCCAAGTCGCAATACGAAAGCCTGATGCAAAAAGGTCAGGAGCTGCACGAGAAGCAGCACAAATCGCTGCCGTTGAGCGGCGAGGAGATCGGCGAATTTGAGAAGCAACGCGAGGCGGTCCTGAACAATCCCGTGGCGCGCGGCTTCCTCGATGCGCAACAGGCATTGCACGAATTGCAGGAAACCGTGACCCAGCAGATCACCAAGACGCTGGAACTCGGTCGCCTGCCGAAGGAAGAAGATTTCGAGCAGGGTTCGTGCGGTCACGGCTGCGGGTGCGGCCACGGTCACGAGCACTGAACTCTGATAGTTGATTTACGTATTGCGCGGAGGGTTCAATCGCTCCGCGCAACTTTTTTGTACCCGCGTGGTTCAACTGGATTATGAAATCACACTCATGCAAAGCTTTTACCCTCATCGAAATCATGGTCGTCGTCGCCATCATCGGCATGCTGGCGGCGATCGCGATTCCCTGTATCTCGCAAGCCACCAAAACCGCCCGGCAGAAGGCTTGCGCCATCAATCGCAAGAACATTGACGCGGCCAAGCTGCGTTGGGCGCTGGAGACGCAGCAGCCGGAGCCGGCGACGCCCACGGATGCAGACCTGTTTGGCGCCAAGCGTTATATCGAACATAAACCCGATTGTCCGGCGAGCGGCAGATACACGTTGAATGCGGTGGAAGAAAAATGCACGTGCAGCGTTACCGAACACGCGAATCTGGCCGCCCAGTGAGGCGGGACAAAAGTGTCGTTGACTTCGCGGCGCGTTGCGGAAATCGTTCGCGCGAATGAAGCCCATTTATCTCCGGTGCCTGCCACTGCTTTTCGCCGTCGTACTGCTAGGTTGCAAAACGACCGGCCTGAATCAAACGCAGCATCTGGCGACGGGACGATTGCTCGTGTGCAATAAAGGCGATTGCACGTTGAGCATCATTGACCCCGCGACCGGGCAGCAACTTGGCGTCGTGGCGGAAGACGGCGTGACGGGGCATGAAGTCGTGGCGACGCCCGACGGGAAGCGCGCGTTCGTGCCGATCTTCGGGAACTCCGGCGTGGGCAAGCCGGGGACGGACGGCAGTCTGATCCGGGTGATTGATCTCGCGGAAAAACGGGTCGTGGGGACGATTGATTTCGGGCGCGGCGTGCGGCCGCATTGCGCGGTCATCGGGCCGCAGGATGGGTTGTTGTATGTCACGACCGAGTTGGAGAATTCGGTGACGGTGATTGATCCCGTGACGTTGAAGATTGTGGCGACGATTCCGACGGGGCAGGCGGAGTCGCACATGTTTGCCATCGCGCAGGACGGGAAGCGCGGTTATACGTCCAATGTTGGCTCGGGTACGGTCTCGGTTCTCGACATTGCGCAACGAAAGGTTCTCACAACGATTTCGGTCGCTCCGGTGGCGCAGCGGCTTTCGCTTTCCGTGGATGACCGCTGGCTTTTTACAGCCGACCAGACGAAGCCGCGCCTCGCGGTCATTGATACGAAGACAGATGCGATTAGTCGCTGGATTGAAATGCCAGGCATCGGTTACGGCACTGCACCGACGCCGGACGGGCGTTGGCTGATTGTGGCGTTGCCAAAAGTCAACAAGGTCGGCGTGATTGATTTGCAGATGATGACGATCGCACGAATGCTAGATGTTCCCGCCGCGCCGCAGGAGGTGCTGGTGCGTCCTGACGGTGCGGAGGCCTACGTCTCTTGTGATGCGAGTGGTAAGGTCGCGGTGATTGATACGAAGAGTTGGACCGTTTCGAAACTGATTGATGCCGGGCGCGGTGCAGATGGATTGGCGTGGGCAGTCGGGCGTTGAGTCAGTGATTGATGTTCCACTGCTCAAATCGCTTGAGCGCCGATTCCGGCGCATCGGTGAACCATGCGTAACCATCGCGGCGCTCGCGGGAAATCTCCCCCACGGTATCGTGGATCGTTTTGTCGCGGTCACCGAAAATGGATTGATGGTCAACAAGGTTGTAGTAACGCGACCAAAGCGGGCCGGCGCCCGGAGCGTCCATCAAATTGCGACCAGCATCAGTCCGACGATAAGCCTTGTCGTGGATTGCGACTTTCTTAAACCACTCAGCAGCGGCGCGCACTGCTGTGACAGTGTTTGAATCTGGATTGGGCCTCCGCATCAGGAACAGCATCACGCCCGCGCTTTCCCCGGAACTCAATGAAGGCATTTCGTAATTGCGGGCCGAGGTCGGCTGCAACGTGAGTTCATCGTATTGTTGACACCATGCTGTGGGTTTGCCGTTGGCGACAACTTGCGTGGCGAGCACGCAAGCCAAGCCGCGCTTGAGACTTTCAGTCGCGCGCCGGCGTTCGGTTTTGGAGACGAACGCGAAATCCGGTTTGCCCTCCACTACATCAGAAAGCAGATCAAGGATGGCCGTCATCGCGCCGTCGTTGAAGGTGACGGCGTCGTGATAACCGCCTTGCAACGGCCAGACTTGCGGCCAGCCGCCGTTCGGATATTGCGAAGCGAAGATATAATCCAGTCCGCGCGAAAAGGATCTTTGATAGGAGCGGGCCTTTTTTTCGTCGAGGGCGGTGGCGACCTTGGCGAGATAACGCAATTGCGTGATGGTCGCGCCGTTGTCGTAGGTGCCGACGTAATTCCAGTTCGGATCGTGCGGAAGATCGAGGTCGTCGGGATTGGAGAATTTGTTCAGGTTGCCCTGGGCGAAATGTTCTCCCGGCGCACGACGATGCGCGGTCATGTCGAGGTTCTTGCTCCAGCCGCCCGCCGGAGTCTGAAACGAAATAATGATGTCCGCGATGCGCAGCGCTGCTTCGCTGTGATACCAATCGGCGTTGTTATCGAGGGAGATGCCTCTCGTGCCGCGCCCCGCAGGTGGAGCAATGATAGAATTGGTTTTGCTGTGTTGGAGTTCTTTCCAGAAAAAAGCGCGATCAGCGCGGGATTGCTTTCCAGAGCGAGCTAGATAATCGTTCCATGGGGCGCGTTCCTTCTTGGGGAGGAGGTTGATCCGATCCTGAGAAAGCGGTGCTGAGGCAGAGTTGGTGCCGATGATGGCGGCGGACGAGAATGGACTCGAGCCAAGCAGCGCAGCGAGCAGTAAAAACAATTTCCCGGGATTCATGAGAGTTCAGACGTTTGCAACTAAAGCAGATTCGACGAAAGTGGCGACCCTACCGGGAATCGAACCCGGGCTACCTCCGTGAAAGGGAGGTGTCCTAACCGCTAGACCATAGGGTCGTCGAGGGCGGGCATTGTATTGAAGTGAAGCGGCGTGTCACGAAAAAATCTGAAGCAATTTCTTGCCAAGCAGCGGCCAAGGAAGTTGAATATGCGTCCCTTCGCTGGCTGGGTAGCTCAGTTGGTAGAGCAGAGGACTGAAAATCCTTGTGTCGGCGGTTCAATTCCGCCCCCAGCCACCATTCCAAACCGTGAGTGCGGCAAAGGACTTCGCGAAAATCCGGCCTCCGACCGCCAGTAAAAACTCCAGTGAATTGGACGCGTCCGGCACTTGTCGGCCATTTTTCTGGAACTCATCTGGAACGTCTTTGGGACTTGCCGTTAACCCAACGGCGGCGGCTCGAATAACTCCCATCGCAAGGATGCCGCCAAAGCCGCATGCCACGCCAAGCGTAAGTTTGTAGATGGCACGAGCATCCCTCGTTGGAGGGATGTTCTCACACCGGATTGGGGGTAACTTTTCCGTGTGCGAATGAAAAATGTCTGGAAGGAGAATGTATTTGCGCCTGTCATCAATTGGCGGTCCTGCCTGACCAATGGCGTGGCGTGGTCGGGGACATTTCTTTTCGCGTTTTGCCTGCTTGCCAACACCGCCAGATCGAGTTCCACGCCAAGTTTTTTGCGGACCATGGGGTGCGACATCGTGAATGAAAAGGGAGAGAAGGTGTTGCTGCGCGGAGTGGGACTTGGCAATTGGATGTTGCCCGAGGGTTACATGTGGAAGTTTGGAGCCCAGGGGGACCGGCCGCGGCGCATCGAGAAACTGGTGAGCGACCTGACGGGCCCGGAGTATGCGGCCCGGTTTTGGCAAGAGTTCCGGGCGAATTATATCACTGAAGCAGATATCCAGCGCATGGCGGAACTGGGCTACAATTCGGTCCGCCCGGCGCTTAACGCCCGTTTGTTCCTGACGGAAACCGATCCGCCGCAGCGCGTGGAGGAGGGGTATCAATTGCTCGACAACCTGGTGAAGTGGTGCAAAGCGCAGGGGCTCTACGTGATCATTGATATGCATGGCGCGCCCGGCGGACAAACGGGACAGAACATTGATGACAGTGCCAATGACCAGCCCGAGTTGTTCCTTCACGCCGGGCATCAGGATCAACTGGTGGCGCTGTGGGTGGAACTGGCGAAACGTTACAAAGACGAGCCGGTCGTAGCCGGCTATGACTTGTTGAATGAACCCTTGCCGGAGCGCACGGGTGCGGCCGCGAAATACAAACACCTGGTCGAACCGCTCTACCAGCGAATCACCAAAGCCATTCGTGAAGTGGACAAGAGACACATGATTATTTTGGAGGGGGTGGATTGGGCAAACGACTGGTCCATTTTCACCGAACCGTTCGACCACAATCTCGTCTATCAGTTCCATTATTACTGCTGGGATACCCCGGTGCGGTTACGGAACATAAACCGGTATCTGGAGCAGCGGAAACGTCTCAACGCGCCGGTCTGGGTCGGGGAAACCGGCGAACGTGACAGCACGATTTACTGGGCTACGACTGACTACTTTGAAGCGAACAACATCGGCTGGTCGTTCTGGCCTTGGAAGAAAATGGATGCGGTCAACACGCCTTATTCCATCAAGCGCCCGCAAGACTGGGACGCCGTGGCCGCTTATTCGCGTGGGGAAACAAAACCCGCTCGAGAGACGGCACAAAAAGCATTTGATGAGTTTCTCGTCAATCTGCGGCTGGAAAATTGCGTTTATTTCCCCGGGGTGGTGAACGCCATGTTGCGGCGCGTTCCGGCCCGCATTGAAGCCGAAAATTTCGGCCATGCTGGGCCGGGCGTTTCCTATCAAGTGAATCAACCGGCACAACGGTCGCAGTATTATCGGCTGGAAGAGGCGGTTCCGATCAAGGTTCGCACGGTGCAACGTCCGCGGACGGATCAATTCATCGTTCTCACCGGCAATGAATGGACCGCATACCAAATTGACAGCGAAGCGGCCCGACCGGCGATCATCACCCTGCAAGTCCGGGCCGCAACAGTTCCGGCAACGGCGGAGTTACGCATCAACGAGCGAGCCGTGAGCGTGCCGGTATCGAACCAGTCCTGGGCCGAAATCAAATTGGATGCGATGCAACTCCAGCGCGGCCGCAATCAACTGAAGTGGACCGTTCAGCAGGGAACGATTGAGTTGGATTGGCTGGATGTTCAGCTCGCCGAATCATCAGGACCGGCTGCCGGTATCAAGCCGCCGGTTAAAGCCAACTAAGCCGGACAGAACAGAGTCACGGCAACTGAATGATGCCGCGTTGCAATGCGACCGTGACCGCTTCGGTGCGATCCGCCACGCGCAATTTGCCAAGTATGTTTTTCAAATGATCCTTCACGGTGTGTTCCGTGATTTTCAGCACGTCCCCAATTTCCTTGTTCGCGAGGCCCTTCGACATCTCCTGCAACACCTGTAATTCGCGCGGGGTCAGTTCCTCAAACAGTTTGCGCGCGGCAAGCCGGCTGGCGATTTCCTTGGGAATCCATTTCTCGCCGGCGGCGACCGCCCGCAGGGCAGGGATCAGTTTGTCCCCGGTGGAATTTTTCAGCACGTAACCCTGGGCGCCTGCTTCGATGGCGCGATGGATGTCCGTGTCGCCGTCGTACGTGGTCAGCATCAGAACCCGGGCGTGAGGGTGTTGAGCGCGAATTTCCCGGGTCGCGGCGATGCCGTCTTTTACCGGCATCCGCAAATCCATCAGCACGAGATTGGGATTGGTCCGCTGAAATATTTCCACGGCCTGATTGCCATCGGCGGCTTCGCCCACGACCTCCATGTCCGGTTCGGTGTTGACCAAAGCGATCAAACCCATGCGTACGACATAATGGTCGTCGGCCACGATCACGCGGATACGACGGGCTTCCTTCATTCGGTGATTGGGGCAACGTGGTTTCCGTTGAGGAGCGGCTGTTGATCCAGCGCCACTTGAATGACGATCAAAGTTCCTTTGCCGGCTTCGCTTTCAAAGGCCAACTGTGCGCCCAAGCGTTTGGCCCGTTCCGAAATGCCGAGCAAGCCAAAGTGGCCTTCGTCTGGTCCTGAATGTTTGGTCAAGTCAAACCCGCAGCCGTTATCCTTGATTCGCAGCATCACGGTTTGCGGGCCGTAATCAATTTCGATTTCCGCATGAGTGGCGCGCGAATGCTTGATCACATTGGTCATCGCTTCCTGGGCGATGCGGAGCAGGTTTTCTTCGACGGTTTCCGGGAGCGGTCGCACCCGGCCTTTGGCGGTGACATCCAGGTGGATGTCCGTGCCGTTCGTCAGTTGTTTGGCGCTGGTGATCAAAGCGCCCGGCAGATCGAATTGTTCCAGTGCCCGCGACCGCAAATCCCAGACCGACCGGCGCACATCCACCTGACCTTGCGCGACGAGTTCGCGCGCGAGTCCGAGATGGCGGTTGGCGCTGTCGGGCCGGGCCTGGGAAAGTTTTGCCGAAGTATCCAGTTGCAGTGCGATGCCAGTCAGCGTTTGTTCCAGGGTGTCGTGAAGCTCCTGCGCCAGCCGCGTCCGTTCTGACAAGATGGCTTTGTACTGCAGCTCCGATTCCTTGCGGGCCGTGATCTGAAATTTCAATTGGGCCGTGCGTTCCTTCACACGCTCTTCGAGCAGGTCGTGCGCTTGCTGCAATTCCGTCTGGGCTTTTTCTTTTTCGCGCACCAGTTCGCGGAGCACGATGTTGCGTTTGGAAACCATCACCGTCCAGACCACCGCCCCGATGGCCACAATCAAAACCAGGCCCAAGCCGATCAACAATCTTTGCGGGGTCAGCCAGCTGGGTTTCTCCAACAAGCGAAAGCTGCCGCCATCCGGCAACAACATTAGCAGCGACTTGAGCTTTTTATCTTCGCCGCCTTCGGTGAAGCAAACGCCCGTGACTTCAATCGTGCTGCCAATCGGGATATCCGCCAACGCCGTGTCTTTCTGGGGCGTTTCCGTTTCCGCCGTGAACACCAGATCATCGTGTTGCAACATCAACACGGTCCGCGACCAGTTCCCGCCGTCCCCACGCGGGCGGCCGCGTTGAAAACTACGATCCAGCAATTTGGCGGAAAGCGTGACCAGATCGGCATGATGCAGTCCGGCTTGAATGTCCGCCCCGACCACCCGATTGGGCGGCACCGGCTCCTTCCGCTGGGTGGTGCGGCGAAACACGGCATCCTCCAGCACCGGGAGAAAGTGGTCGAAATCGGGAAACCCCACCGCCTCGACGACTTCGCCAATCGCAAACGATTCCAGCAGTTGACTGCGGACGTGCAAGCCACCGGTTTCGTCCTTGAGGAAAATATCCTCGCCGGGCCGTTGCAGAATGACGGTGCCGCGGACATGCACGCGTTTGCCCGGAACCAGATCCTGACGATACTGGGCAATGCTGTTGAGCGGCAAAGCGGGTTCTGAAAATGGGTTTACCGCTTCGGTTTTTTCCACGATAAAATCCGAAGCCTGCGGCACAAACAAGATCACGGAAATCATGTGGCGCAACGTCGCGTTGAACGACGCTGCGGCCGTGCCGCGAATCCGCACTTTTGCCCCCACAAGACTCATGGGGTCAATGCCCTTGGGCGTTTTCGGAAAGGCGTGCAAACGATATCCGCCTGAGACAAGCACCAGATCCGAGTTGGTTTTGCCCGGAGTTATGGCGCGAACAATCCCCACAACTTCCACGCGCTGCCCGTCCTCCGCGCCGGACATGATCTGTTCAATCGGCACTTTGCGTGGCGCTGGAAGCGGCGCCGTGCCAACTTTTATCCACTTTGCACTGGTGATGATCGGCGCATAAGCTCCGGGATGAGTGACGCCGCCGACCTCCAGGATGTCGCCTGTTTCGGGCCGGCCGCTGGCCGAGTTACCCACAAAAACACCGCTGGTTTCATCCTGGATGAAAAACTTTCCTCCCCAAGTCGGTTCGGCGGCGGTGACGACGCCCCTGATCTGAACCGGCAATTTTTCCTTCGCGCGTTCAGCCGATAGCGACAAAACTTGTGTGGCGTTGGTCAATAGTTCAGCCGCCTCCATTCGCGGACAGCAGGCCATGGCAACCAGGCAGAGGAGCAGAATAAAAGCCCGGAATGGCTGATAGCGGCAAAGCCCCGGAGCCGCATTGATTGCTGGAATGCATTGTCGCGCTGGCTCGAATCTGCTCATAGGTGACAAAGCAACACTGTTACACGATGGCGCGAAAGCCAAGCATCAAAACGACTCGGATTGCCGGACCCCGGGATGTTCATTTCAGAATCATTTTCAGCCAAGACTTGCGTCCCGGCTACGGTCGGAACGACATCATAAGCCAACGGAAGTTATTGCCTTCGTCTTCAATGCCGCCTCCGGTCTGGCCATTCTCGGTGCCATTCCACACGTTGACCGGATCAAAGAAGGCTGGGTCACGTTGAAATTTAACATGCATGTCGCCAAAGAGGGCATTCAATCCCAATCCCTTCTTGAAACCTGCCCGATGGGTGATCATATCCATCCGATAAACCAAGTCGGTTGTGATCGAATACTTTGAAGTCAGTTCGACGGATTTGCGGGCCATCCCAGGCGGAGTAAAGGCGGGCTTGGAAGGAATGGCCCGGATTGCCAGTACTTTTGTTCCGGATTGCGGGAAATAGGTGTAACCGATCCGCACTCTTGCGGTCCCATCACCTGGGTAGAACGCCGGCCATTTGCCGTTGCTCGAGTAATTCTCATAAGTTCGTTCGGATGCGTAAAA
Source organism: uncultured Bifidobacterium sp. (assembly GCA_964594985.1). GTDB lineage: Bacteria > Verrucomicrobiota > Verrucomicrobiia > Limisphaerales > JADLHS01 > JADLHS01. Next base: position 48,172 of record CAZQNQ010000001.1, on the reverse strand, counting down.
ACCGACGGTGCCAACGCCCTTGGCCGTGGTGCCGCTCAAGCAGTAAAAAATCTTGGCATTGGAAATCATTCTGGCTTCATACAAGTAACCCAAGTTTTTGGCGCCGGTGGCATTGAGGCTCCCGCTATAAGCATCGTAGGTCGCATCAGAATTCATCGTGTCGGTTTCCGGCCATTGACAGGGCGGCATGAGTTCGCTGTTGTCCGAAGTGTATAATGCCAGCCCGATCCCGATTTGACGCAGATGATTTACGCAAGTGGTCCGTTTGGCTTTTTCCTTCGCGGAAGATAATGCGGGCAACAGCAGCGCTGCCAAAATGGCAATGATGGCAATGACGACGAGCAGTTCGATCAGGGTGAAGGCGGTTCGAGCCGACTGCGGGAAACGTTGCGATGGGTTCAACGGCCAGCGGGTGGAGTTCATAGGGTGTCTGGCGAGAGACTAACAGGAGTGGTTTTTCTGCCATCCCTCTTTGGGGGGATTACCGCGATCCATTGCCGGGGCGGCCGGCTCGGATTCGCGTCACGGAGTAAATTTCAACGCAGCCAGTTGTCCCGGCGGGATTGATGAAAGGTCGTCTTGATAAAAATACCATTGGCGGCTGACGGTGTCGTAAGTGGTGATCCTGTATAACTTCTCCACTTTGATCCACGAGACGGAGCCATCCACCAACAAGTGATTGCCTCCGGCGGGAAACCCGGTTCCGGGCCGCCGATGAACTGCGGACCAGGTGGAGCCATTGTAAAAAATATCCTCCGCGGCCAGGACCCAGCCGGGCTTGGAACCGCCCAGTTTCACCGGGCTGCGCGATTCGAAAGTGCCTTGGGAATTAAACCACAGCGTCACACCTCCCAGGTATTGATAACCAACCTGCCACTGGGGCGGGATGGTGGTGGCATTATAGCTGGCAAGCCCGCCGTTGAATTCGGGGCAGACCCAGATGGAAGCGGCGTTCGTTTTGGTGGGATCCAGCGCGACCGATTTGGATTGCGTGGCCGCGTCATCATTCAAGGCGTGAAGGTTGTACCGGACGGGGACGCCGCCCACCTGCCGGGGGGCAAAAATCCGGTCATTGTTATCTACCGCATAAATGTTCACGCCGATGCCCAGTTGTTTCAGATTATTCAGACACTGGATGCGTTTGGCCTTCGCTTTGGCGCGCGACAGAGCCGGCAAAAGCATCGCGGCCAGAATGGCAATGATGGCAATGACGACGAGCAATTCAATGAGCGTGAAAGCGAGCGGAGTCCGGTTCATTTTCACACAAAAGGCTTTTTGAGGTGTCGGAGTTTCGAGTTTCATTGTGACTCACGCGCATCCCCTCCCCGACGGATCAGGTGTAAGGGACGCGCAGTGATTCCCTTCATGATGAGCAATTCTCGAAACCCAGCATCCCTCTTTCGAGGGAGTTTCCATCCGGAAGCCGTTATGAACTGATCACGATGCGCAAACGATAGAACCCAGGCAGGGAGCCGACGATGGGAATAAACGCGGTCATTGTCACCGTTTCGTCCGGGTTGTCCGTGTGGGAGAACTCCACACCCTGTGCCGGTTGCCAGTTTGCGAGCGACAAAGACGGGGTGGTTTCGATTACGTAATAGAATCCCGGCGGCAAATGTTTGCGTTGCGGAAAGCGCAAACGGATGCCGCCCGGAACGAGGTCTGGTGCCAGGGTTGAAGCGCCGTCTGCCTGCGCGGGATTGCGGACAAACAGGAACTCCTCGGCATTCGTCAGCCGGTCGCCATCGGGGTTCGCGCCCGGATCGGTTGCGGCCAGATTCGGAAAGCCGGCGATCCAATCGGTGAAAGCCACCGAAGCGTCCGACTGTTCCAGCACCAGCCGGGGGCGGACACTTTCCGCTGCTTCGCGTGAACTGAACGAATAAACCGAATCCGAGAACGGACTGAAAATCTGCAGACTCAGGCTCAATTGGCCGTCGTTGGTTGCCTCGTTCAATGCCGCCGTGGTGACATCTACTTGATCAGTGCCGGTGCTCGACATCGGCCAGTTGGTGATGACTTGGCCCAGCGGCGGTTGCGAGTTCCAACTCAGCGCCGTTTCCGCCCAGACGTCGTTGGTTACGAAAAGCAACTGCAACGTCGGCCCGGTGCCCGGTGCGGGCGGTGCCGGGGAAGCCAATTGCAGGTAAGCCCGGTCGAAAACCGGGAGCGTTGCATTCATCAAATTGAATCGCAGAAACGCGCGCCGACTAAAGCCGGCCACGGTGTTTTTCTTTATCTGCAAGACCGTTTGCGTTCCGTAATTGTCATCGCCATAACTGCCATCGCGCAAGTAAGTGTCAGCTTCCGGAGTCAGGGTTTCGGTTGCCGGTGCGGAATCCCATGCCAACAGAACGGTGACACGGGCGCTGGCTTGCTGACCGTTGGCCGTGACAATAACCTCCAGTTCATTCGTGCCGCGATCCGCAAATGTCACCACCGGATCAATGACATTCGTGCTGGAGAACAACACCGGGCCGGGAGCGGAAACAGTCCGCCATTCGGCAATAAAACCGTTCGTAACAATCAGCCCCCCGATTTGCACAATGGGCTGCAAGCGGAGGCTGTTGGTGGGGAAACCCAATCGAATGCTGCCGGGCAGCATAACGTGCGGACGATGCAGACGCCGGTTCAACTGATCGGCATAAAGCGAGAAAGGTTCAAGCGTGTCGCCGAGGCCAACGCCCTCAACATGATCAGGCGGGACACATTTCGTTCCGCCGTAAGTCGAGAGCGATACGCCGGTGCGCGTGCCGCGCGTGCCGATGGCGTAGCCGTAACGACTCTGTTCCGTTTGAACAACGTAACCGGGGCCGCTGCCGCTGCCGCGGGTGTTCCAGTAAACACTGTGCGCCGCCGTGAGATTGTGCAGCGGCGCGCTGCCGTAAGGGCGATAGCGGGCTTCCCAACCGCTGCCATCGCCGGTGCAAGCGTCCACCAGATTGGCGTGGCTGAAGTGCATGTGATGATCGCTGTTCGCGCCGGCGGTGCCTTGCGCGCCGGTGTTGCCCGTTTGCCGGCCACTGTCTTTATCAACGCATTCGTGAAACACATTTCCGGACGCTCCCATGTGCGAGATGACGAATCCATGTCGCGTGAAAGTGGATTGGCAGTTGTCCAACAGGCACTCGTTGACGTTCTGCAGCCGGTACATGTAGCCGTTGCCGCCCGCGCCGCCGTATTGCGAGCGTTGAAAATGACAATTGGTCAGCGTGATTTGCGAACACTCGCTGAGCAGGATGCCGTTGCTGAGCAGATGACAGGTGTTGGTGTTGCCGGCGGGTTGGAACGTGGCCACGTTGCGCACCCAGGAATCCCGGGCGCGAATGACCCGAATGGCAAATGAATCATGCGTATCGTAACCACCCGTGCCGGCCACGTTGTAATCATCCTCGGTCCACCCGGTGCCGTTGTGCTGCAAATTCCCGATGGAAAAGTTCTCCAACCCGCAATTCAACAGCGGTCCGGAACTCAACCGAACCACCCGGGCATTATCGCGGGTCTTCAAGTAGTAACGCGTCGGGGCATTGATGCTGATGGCCTTGGCAGAAATGCCGGTCACACGCCGAAAATACGCCACCCCGCGCAGTTGATTGCCGTAACCAATCCAACCGGGCTCGTTATGCTCCGTGACCCACGCATCCGTGCAATCGGCGCGCACCACCACCCATTGTCCGGTTGCGAATCCGTTGGTGCTGGCGACGGGAATCTCCAATGTCGGCCCGGGCAAATTCTGACTGATGGCCGTGCTCGCCGCACCGCTGGAATAAAATCCGGCCGCCGAAGGTCCGCTGATGAGAATGATGCTTTTGCTGCGCATGCTGGTGCTCGTATTGAGCAGGAACGTTGTGCCGATGCCTGCGCCGCGCAGGACGACATTTGCGGCGGTGATCTGGAGCGCGTAGCTGTTCGCGCCTTGCGGGCGGACGGAGTAATTCCCGGCGGGAAGCAACACCACGCCCCCACCAGCGGCTTGCGCGGCGTTGATGGCGGATTGAATCGCGGCGGTGGCGTCAATTGTGCCGGTGTTGTCCGCATTATAGGGCGGCAACATGACGTTGAAGATCGGTCCAACCACGACGGGCAATGCTTCGCCTCCCGTTTTATAGCCCGCGTAGGAAAAATCCTGGATCAACTTGTCGGTTTCAAAGTTTGCCGCCGGCGCACCTGATGGTTGCCAGTTGGCTGGATACAACGTGCTGCGCCAAGCCAGCGCGGTGGTTGGACAAAATACTGCGACTGTTAACGACACCAGGCCGGCAACTTGAGCGCAAATCTTCAGGATCACTGTCCGGATTAAATCATGTTTCTGCCCAAAAGCATCCCTCCAAAGGGGGATGCTTTTGCGCGCGAAGAATCTCAGATTAAGGAACAAGCCATCAGCACGCGCGCCATGACGTCAATATCTTCAATCCCGCCATTACGCCGCGGGCGACACAATTCATCCTGCCGGCGTGTCGCAATCCTGCTGGCGGGATTCGTTTTGATCGCTGCCAGCGCGACTGCGGCAACGAACATCACCCGGCTGGCTTCTGGCTGGGAACATTATCGTGGCAGTCTGGGCAGCGCCTGGGAAATCTGGCGCGGGGACAAAGCCACCGACAACGTCGAGTGGACCTCGGTGACATTGCCGCATTGTTTCAACGATCGTGATTCGGTCGAACCTGATGCGCGCTATTACCAAGGCCCGGGGTGGTATCGCACGCGGCTGAAGCTGGTGAATCCCTTTCCAAACGGGCGGACAATTCTGCACTTTGACGGCGCAGGCCAAAAGTCAGAGGTGTTCGTCGGACTTGAAAAGGTTGGCGGGCACGTCGGTGGTTACGACGAGTGGGAGATGGACATCACGGATGCGGCCCGGCGCGCGGCGACGAATGAAATCAGCAAAGGCGCGGTGCCGCTGGCGGTGCTTTGTGATAATTCCCGCGATGCGGAGACAATTCCTTCCGACCTAAGCGACTTCATCCGTTACGGCGGTCTTTATCGCCACGTCAGTCTGGTTTATGTCCCGGCGATTTCACTGCAACGTGTTCACATCGAATCAACCGTGAGCGTTGGGGGGAAAGGCACGGTCAAAGTCAGGGCCCGGTTTTACAATCCTACGCAACTGAGCGACAAGGCGGAACTCACCGTCACGATCCGCGATCCGGGCGGCAAAGTAATCCACGTTTCCACCAGGCCGGGGCTTTCCTCAAGCGGCACCGTTGAAATTGCCGGATGCGAGGTTGCGAGTCCGTTGCTTTGGGCTCCGAAGACAACGCAACTTTACCATTGCTCCGTGAAACTGAAATCGCCGCATGGCGAGCAAGAACTCAGCGAGCGATTTGGCTTTCGTTCGTTCGAGTGGGTGAAGCATGGGCCGTTCAAGCTGAATGGTGAAAAACTGCTTTTGCGTGGTACGCATTATCACGAAGATCACACCGGAGTGGGTGCTGCTGTTCCGGATGATGTGGTGCGGCGGACGTTTCAACAGATCAAGGACATGGGCGCAAACTTCGTGCGGCTCGGTCATTATCAGCAAGCGCCGCTCGTTCTGGAGTTGTGCGACGAGCTGGGTTTGCTCGTGTGGGAGGAGATTCCGTGGTGTCGCGGGGGGCTTGGAGGTGAACGCTATCGGCAGCAAGGTCGCGACATGCTGCGCGCGATGATTGATCAACACTACAATCATCCCTCCGTCATCATCTGGGCGTTGGGCAATGAAAACGCGTGGCCGGGCGACTTCGAGCGATTTGAGACGAATGCAATCCGGTCGTTCATGGCCGAGTTGAATACGCTGTCGCATCAACTTGATCCCTCCCGTAAAACCGCCATCCGTCACGGCGACTTCTGCAAAGACCTCGTGGATGTTTATTCCCCGAGTATCTGGGCGGGCTGGTACTCCGGGCGTTATCCCGAGTATCGCAATTCAATCGAACGGGCGATCAAGTCCGTGCCGCATTTCTTCCACGCCGAATGGGGCGGTGACAGTCATGCGGGGCGCTATGCGGAAGATCCGGAGTTGTTCATCAAGGAAGTCGTGACGGGACGCGGCACGGCGGAAGTCGGCAGCGCCTACAAGCAAACCGGCGGTCGGGCGCGCGCCTCCAAGGACGGCGACTGGTCCGAGAGCTACATGGCGAATCTGTTCGACTGGCATTTGATGGTGCAGGAACAGATGACCAACCTTACCGGCGCGGCGCAGTGGATCTTCAAAGACTTCGCGACGCCGCTGCGCCCCGAGAATCCGGTGCCGCGCGTGAATCAGAAAGGCGTCGTCGAACGTGATGGCACGCCGAAGGACGGTTATTACATCTTCCAAAGTTACTGGGCCGAGAAACCGATGATCCGCATTTTTGGCCACGCATGGGAAACACGATGGGGCAATGTTGACGAGTCGAAAGAGATCAAGGTTTTCTCCAATTGCCGTGAAGTGGAGTTATTCGTGAACGGTATCTCTGCCGGGGTGCGACAACGTAATCTCACCAACTTTCCCGCCGCAGGTTTGCATTGGTCGGTCAGGTTGAAGGAGGGGCAGAATTCGCTCCGGGCGGTGGGGAAGCATGATGGGAGAGAAGTCGTGGACGAACTTTCGTTCGGCTATCAAACCACACCTTGGGATAAACCAGCGCGATTGACTTTCAAGCAGATTGGTCAGACCAACGGCGCCGTTTTGGTTGAGGCGCGGGCTTCCGACAAAAATGGCGTTGCGTGTCTGGATGCGGCGAACATCGTGCGCTTCGGGCTGACTGGTGATGGGCAGTTGCTCGACAACCTTGGCACGGCGACCGGTTCGCGCGTCGTGCAACTGGCCAACGGCCGCGCCCGCATCAGCGTGCGTCTGACTGGAGCAAAAGCCATCGCGAGTGTGATAAGTGAGGGCTTGCCGACGGAGTTTTTGGAGCTGAATCAATCGAAAGGTGGCAATGGGAGGCTGGCGTTGAATGTCGGGGCGATTGACCGCGAGCGGATTCTCCGCGCGGCTGATCAAGCGCTGCAACTTGATCCCCCGTTCATCGCCAAACATCGCGCCAAGCTAAGCGCGGGTGGCGCGAACGATTTTTATTCCAACGGTGATTATCACTGGCCTGACCTGACGAAACCCGACGGCTTGCCTTACATCAACCGCGATGGCGAAACCAATCCTGGAAACTTCAACGAACATCGCCAAGCCATGCGGCAGATGCGCGACGCCGTTGCGGCGCTGGCGGCGGCTTACAAAATTACAGGCGAAGATCGTTATGTGACAAGGGCCGTGGCCTTGTTGCGTGTCTTTTTCCTCGATCCGGCGACGCGCATGAATCCGCATCTGCAATTCGCGCAAGCCGTTCCCGGTCGGAACACGGGTCGCAGTTGGGGCATCATTGATGGACTGCATCTTGCCGAAGTGCCGCCCGCTATTGCCGCAATGGAATCGTCGCCCGCGTTTCCGCCGGAAGTTGTGACGGGATTAAAACAATGGTTTCAAGCGATGACGGACTGGATGATGACCAGCGAGCCGGGGCGCATGGAAGCCGCCGCGAAGAACAATCATTCGGTGGCGTTCTTTGTGCAGATAGCGGCGTTCGCGAAATTTACCAGTGACGAAGCACGGCTGGCGGAGTGCCGGCGGCAGTTCAAGAAAGTGTTCGTGCCGAATCAAATGGCGGTGGACGGCGGTTTCCCGCTCGAACTCAAGCGCACCAAACCCTACGCGTATTCCATTTTTCAACTCGATAACATGGCGATTCTTTGTCAGGTGCTTTCGATTCCCGGCGACAATCTTTGGAATTTTGAACTCACCGACCGGCGCGGGATGCGGCGCGCGATGGAATACCTCCATCCGTTTCTGGCAGACAAAACCAGGTGGCCGCTGCCGCCGGATGCGCAAGCGTGGGACGGCTGGCCCGCGCGTCAGCCGAGTTTGCTGTTCGCCGGACTCGCGTTCGGCGAAACCAAGTATCTCGATCTTTGGAAAAACCTTCCCGCCGACCCGGCGGATCCCGAAGTGCAACGCAACATCGCCATCACGCAGCCGGTTCTCTGGCTGCCCCATCTGGATTTATGAACCATCGCAAATTGTCTTCGCCGCTTTCTCAACGTTTTTCATGGGCAAACTGGATGGCCGAGTGTGAACACGCCCGCCCTCACCCCGGCCCTCTCCCCCGGGGAGAGGGGGAAACCATTGCCGGTCTTGCTCTATCTGAGAAACCCTTGCGCCAATCCAGCCGCTGGTTTTCGAACGCGCCGGCAAACGATTTTCCCTCTCCTGGGGGAGCGGGACAGGGTGCGGGCGGACAACACACCAACTCAATTCGATTCCGCCGCACGCATTACAAACGTCGAAGATCTTCTTTGCTTCTCGTAACAATCCTTTGCCTTGGCAGCACGTTCATTCTCGCTGATGAACCCAGCAAGATTGAACCGGACAGCATAATTAAAACCATGGAACGCGTGGCGGATTGGCAGCTCGCCAATCCGAGCAAACACCCGCTCACCCACTGGCCGCAGGCGGCGCTCTACACAGGATTCATGGCGCTGGACAAACTTTCGCCCAGCCCGCGCTTTCGCGAAGCAATGGTGCGCATGGGCGAGACGAATCAGTGGAAGCTGGGGCGGCGCGTCTATGACGCCGACGATCATTGCGTCGGGCAAACTTACGTCGAGCTGTGGAATCGTTATCACGACGACAAAATGCTCGCGCCGATGCGGGAACGCTTTGACGAAGTCATTGCCAAACCCGCGCCGGTGCCGACACTGGAATTCAAACAGCCGCGCGCCCGGGATCGGTGGTCGTGGTGTGACGCGTTGTTCATGGCCCCGCCCGCGTGGTTGCGGCTCTGGTCGGCCACGGGCGACCAGCGCTATCTCGATTTTTCCGTCACCAATTGGTGGATTGCGTCCGACTATCTCTACGACGACAAGGAGCATTTGTATTTCCGCGACAGCACCTATTTCGAAAAACGCGAGGCGAACGGCGCGAAGATTTTCTGGAGTCGCGGCAACGGCTGGGTCATGGGCGGATTGGTTCGCATGTTGCAACTGTTGCCCAAAGATCATCCCGACCGCGCGCGCTTCGAGCAACAATTCAAGGACATGGCCGCGAAGGTCTTGACGTGTCAGCAAGCCGACGGACTTTGGCGGGCGAGCCTGCTGGACCCGGCGAGTTATCCGCTGAAGGAAACCAGCGGTTCGGGATTTTTCACGTACGCATTGGCGTGGGGTGTCAACGAAGGAATGTTGGAACGCGCCAAGTTTGAACCCGCGGTGCGGAAAGCGTGGCTGGCGCTCGTCGGTTGCGTGACGCCGGAAGGAAAACTCACGCACGTGCAACCCATCGGCGCGGACCCGAAACATTTTGCTCCCGAAGCCACCGAAGCCTACGGTGTCGGCGCATTTCTTTTGGCCGGCAGTGAAGTCCGGCGAATGATTACTCCCCTCTAAAGAGGGATGTTGTGAACCGGCTGTTTCGCTAGTTTTCAATAAATCCATGTCAACCAGATCGAGCGGGAGAGCCAAAGCTTTAGCGGGCGCATTGCGCTGCGATGGCAACGGTTCATGCCGCTCATGACAGATTTACGAACCCAACCAAAACCACCTATGAAAACCTTCACTAAAATCATTCCCGCGACCTTGTTCGCAGCCGCATTGATGACTGTCGCTCCATCATCCGATGCCGCGACCATTTTATGGAGCGCAACAAACAACGTGTCCGCCAGCACCAATTGGTCGGCTTCGGCCAATTGGCTGGGTGGAATTGTTCCTGGCCCTGATGATGACGCGAGATTTATTGATAACGGGGCCGAGCCACCGTTTGGCATCGTCAATAATTTTGTGGATGCCGGTTTCGGCGGCCCCATCAGTTCATTGCGCTACAGCAATACCAATGGTTCCCATACCACTTTGATCGCCTCCGGCGTCATATTGAGTCTGGTGGGAACGAACGGTTTGACGGCGGGTACAGAAACCGACGCTGGCAACGCGCAACAGGTAATCACCACCCTCAGCGGTCCCGGGGCCGGACTTATCATCAACAATGCGAGCGCCAATCTTACAGTGCGACAATGTACTGCCGCGGCAAACGGCGCGTTGCGCGCCACGCTCGATATGTCGGACTTGGATGTTTTTAACGCCACCCTTAACAATGTGCGGGTCGGACAGCAAATCAGCGCCACGCTTTTCCGCGCCACCGGCACATTGTTGTTCGCCCGAACCAACACCTTGGATGTGGCGGGAGTGTTTGTCGTGGGCGATACCGCGAACAACGCCGCCGGGCAAAACATCGTCAATTTTGGCCAGACCAATGCGGTGTTTCTGAACACGTTGAACATCGGTTACTCGAAAGGGCTTGGTTTGGTGCGATTTAATCCGGCTTTATCCGAGCCGGTCCTGTATCTGCGCGGAAAAACGGCAACCCGCGTGCCAGCCATAAATGTTGGGGACGCTTCAATTTTGGGGGCCAGCACGGCCCCGACAACCGGCATTTTGGATTTGAGCGGTGGCAGCGTGGACGCCCAAGTGGGAACAATTTATATCGGACGCAGTCAGCCCAGTGGTGGCGGCCCGGGAACGGGAACTTTGTCACTTAACGCGGGCACATTCGACGCGGACATCACCGAAGCGGGCTTCCAGCAAAGCGCCGCCGCCGGGGCCGCCGCGAGCATGGGCACTGGAACCATCAATGTCGGCGGAACGGCCACCTATGTCGTTAATACCAGCCTGCGGCTGGCTCGTTATCTGAATAGCGGCGTGCTTCCAACCGGCACACTGAACATCACCGATACGGCCACCGTGTTGGTCAAAGGCAGCATCCTTGCTGGCGGCGGCACGTCCACCATCAACATGATAGGCGGCAGCTTGATCGCCACCAACAGCGGCGGCGCCATCGGCGCATTGGGAGCGGCCCTCGGCACATTCAATCTCTCCGATTCAACTCTGAGTCTGGCTGTTTCTCCCAGCGGCCCGACGGTGGTTGTTTCCGGCCTGAACAACGGCGGCACCCTGAACCCAGTCAACATTGCCTCGCTGCCCAGCATGGCCGGCTATCCCGCCACTTTCCCAATCATCAAATATGATTTTATGACTGGTGATCCTGCCAACATCGGATTGGGCAGTCTTCCCGCGAGTTCGCCCGCATTTCAAGGTTATCTGACCAATAATACCGACACCGCTACAATTGAACTGGTCATCACCGCCGGACCGCCTCCCGCCAAGGCGATTTCCTGGGATGGGGCCGCCAGCGGCTTATGGGATGCCAGCAGCGCCAACTGGAAAACCGCCCCCGCCAATCCGGCCGTGGCCTATGCCCAAGGTGATTTCGTCACGTTCACCGACAACCTGGGCGGAACCACCAATGTCAATCTGACCACGACGTTGTTGCCCGGTGGCATCACCGTGAACAATACGTTGTCCAACTACCTCTTCACCGGAACGGGAAAAATCAGCGGCCCGGTCAATTTGATCAAACAAGGGGCGGGAACACTGATTCTGGCCAACAGTGGCGGCAACGACTTTGGCGGCGGAGTGGTCCTCAGCGAAGGCACGATTCAAGTCGGAGCCAATGGCGCCACCGGCAACTTGCCGGGCACGGGAGCGGTGGCTAACGAGGGAAGTCTGGTTTTCAACCGGAGCGATAATCTCACCGTGCCCAATACGATCTCGGGCAACGGTTCCCTCACCAAAAATGGCACCGGAACACTGACGCTTTCCGGCAACAATAGTTTCGGTGGCGGACTGACTGTGAATACTGGAACGGCCCGACTTGGGGCTGCGACCGCCGCCGGTTCCGGCGCAATCACGGTGAACAACAACGCCACCCTGGTGGCCGGAGCATCGCCCGCGAATCCCATTACACTGTCCGGGGCCACTTTTGGCGCGGTGGCGAATATTGCGAGCATTGCGAGCGAACTGACGGCGGCGAATGCCACCACCAACATCATCTATATTTCCGATCCGCAAAATCTGGCGACCAATTCCGAAGTAAACCTGACCGGGACGCTGTTCGGCAGCGGCCATGTCGTGATTCTTTCGGGCACGAACAACATCAATCCCGACGGCGGAGTCGGATTCCGGCTTCGGGGCACCGGGGGGAGCGACTTCAGCGGGACCATTACTTTCGGGCATAACGTGAAGGGGGAATTGCAAACCCCTTTCTCCGGCTTTTTCAGCCCCGCCAACACCGGCAAACTGATTTTGACCTGTGGCGACGCGACTCGTGGCAACACCAACTCCGCCGTCACCACCACGGGCGGTTATTCCGAATTAAATCTGCGCAACAACTCGGGTGGCGACGCCCTGTTCGGCAACGACATTGAATTGACCGGCACGGGATTGGCCATTGTCAACCCACTCGGCACCGCCCCGGTGAATGCTTCCGTCACGATGGGGAACTTGAGAATTGGAGCCGGGCAGGAACTCGGTGTATTCTTGAACACTGGCAACGCGCATGTAATCGCATTCCCGACGGTGACGCTCACCGGCGGTACGGCGACTTTCTCGCCCAAGATTCCCGGCTTCAATCCTCTGACAGCCGTGGGTTCGGACCTGGCGTTGGGGGATATTTCGCAAAGCGTGGCCGGGGCCGGAATCAACATGGCCGGGCTGCGAACGCTCTCAATCACCGGAACCGCCAGCTATACCGGTGCCACCACCGTTGATAGCGGCACGCTTCGGATCACCGGTTCATTGGGCAACACCGCAGTCGCCGTTAACAACAGCGGCACATTGGATGGCACCGGCTCAATCGCTGGAGCAGTGGCCATCAACAGCGGCGGCACGATTTCACCCGGAGCGGGAGACATCGGCACGCTTGCCATCAACAACAACCTCACGCTCGCGGGAAATGTGCTGATTGAGGTGAACAAGGATTTCGCCGCCAACGACGTGTTAAACGTCACGGGCACGTTAACTTATGGCGGAGTGCTGATCGCCACTAATACCGGTGGCACCCCCCTCGTGGCAGGAGACCAGTTCCAAGTATTCCCGGCTGGCGGCACCGGCAACATTCTTGTAACTGGTTCGCCAGGGGCCGGACTGGCTTGGAATCTTGACAAAGCTACCGGCATCCTCTCCGTGGTGGCGGGGGCGCCGACACTCAACTACAGCTTGGCCAACGGCGTGCTCACATTTAATTGGGAGGGCAATTACAGATTGGTGTGGCAGACAAATGCCTTGTCTCAAGGATTAAGCAACAATTGGGAGGATTATCCCGATGCGGGCAATCCGGTGAACGTGACCATCAATCCGGCTATTCCAACGGCATTCTTCGGACTGCGGCCAGAGTAGTTGATGATTGATCGCGGTGGAGTGGCTGGCCCCGGGTTGAGGTTGAAAACGGGTCCGCAACAAAGCCGGTTGAATGGATGATGTCATCTTTCAACCGGCTTTTTTACAACATGGACTTGGCGCCCTTGCTTCCGCCGGCGGTTTTAGAGCGTACTGCAAAAAGAATGGCGAGAACTCTGAACGCAGAGGAAGCCCCTCACCCCGTCCCTCTCCCCTTCGGAAGGGGAGAGGGTGGCCGCTAGGCCGGGTGAGGGGATTTCGTTTCCGACAATCATTTTGAGAACTGTTACAAGATGAACAAAAGTTCATTTCAATCAGTCTGCGCCACCAGCGTTTCAATCGGTTTGCCCATTTTATGCCCGGAATCTTGCTCGCGATAAAAATGTTGGTCGGCTTGCTGCTATCCTGTGGAATTTCCGCGGCGGCGGCGTCATTCAAGGTGGTGGCCTACGTTCCGAACTGGATGGATGTGAAGTCGTTTGCCGGGACGATTGATTACGCCAGGCTCACGCACATCAACGTGGCGTTTGAAAATCCGCGCAATGCCGCTGGGGAAATTTCATTCAATCAAAAGAATCCGGCGTTGATGGCGAAAGCGCGGACGAACGGCGTCAAAATTCTCGTCTCCATTGGCGGCGGCGCGGCTTCAAGCGACAAGGCCATGCTCAATCGCTATTTCCATCTGCTGAATGAAACCAATCGCGCCGGGTTCATCGCCAAACTCACGGATTACGTCGTGACAAACCACTTCGACGGACTGGACGTGGACCTCGAAGGCCCGGCCATCAATCAGGATTACGGCGTATTTATCCAGGAACTGGCCTGCGCGTTGAAGCCGAAAGGCAAGTTGCTGACGGCGGCGCTCTCGAAAGGTTACGGCGGGAGCAAAGTGCCGGATTCGGTTTTCACACATTTCGATTTCATCAACATCATGGCGTACGACGGCACCGGGCCGTGGGCGCCGCAATCACCGGGACAACATTCGTCGTACGAGTTTGCCACAAACAACGTCAGCTATTGGCTCAAGCGCGGGTTGCCGAAGCACAAGGCGGTTTTAGGTGTGCCATTCTATGGGTATGGTTTCGGCGCGGCATTTCGCAAACACGACTATTCTTACAAAGCGATTGTCGCGGCGCATCCCGGTGCGGAGAAAACGGATCAGGTCGGCAACACGATCTGGTATAACGGCCTCCCAACCATCAAGGCCAAGACTCAATACGTTGTTGAGCAAGGGCTGGGCGGCATCATGATCTGGTCGTTGGATTATGACGTGCCTGGAGAACGCTCACTATTATCCGCGATTCACGAAACACTGAATGCTCCGCAAGCGAAGTAGCGGAGCAGGCGTTGTCTTATTGACTCTGCGCGTTGAACCCCGGTTCGATCGCCACTTGCCGCTGAGCCGCCCGGGTTCCACCGCCGAGCGCTTAAAGGCTTCGGCATAACATTTGTACTGGGTCTTGGTTTTGGTTTGCGCTGTGTTCATGTGTGTCGGCCCCGGCTCACACATTTATACACCACCCCTGTCCACCAAATCGGAGCAAGGCCAGTTGCAATCGTGATCTTGGTTTGCGCCGGCTGGCACAAATTCAAATGTGGTTTGCCGAAACTCCCGCTGTTGTCGCCCAAGCTTTGGCCCTACCATCCGGGCGTGAATCCATTCGAACAGTTGAAGCGCGGCATCGCTGTCGGCTTGGTGTTGGCTGTGAGCGGGTGTGCGGCCAGTTCGCAATCCCGTGATGCGGTCACGCCCGATCCTTGGGCGGCTCAGGCGGAAATCCTGCGCTGCATCGTGCCGCCGCAATTCCCGGCCCGCGATTTTGACGCGACGAAATTCGGCGCGGTGGCCGATGGCGTGGCGCTCAACACCACGGCTTTTCGAATGGCGATTTCGGCAGCCAGCCAGGCAGGCGGCGGGCGGGTCGTCGTGCCGCCGGGGAAATATCTCACCGGGCCGATCCACTTGCGCAGCGGGGTGAATCTGCATCTGGCCGAGGGCGCGGAAGTCATTTTCAGCGACAAGTTCGAGGATTATCTGCCGGTCGTGCTGGTGCGGGTGGGTGGGATTGAACTCTACAATTATTCGCCGCTCATTTACGCCCGTGATTGCACCAACATCGCCGTCACGGGCAAAGGCAAACTCAATGGCAACGCCAGGCGCTGGTGGGATTGGAAGACCAAGGAGACGAAGGCCGGTTTCGAGATGGGGGCGAAGGGCGTGCCGGTGGAACAGCGCGTTTTCGGCAAACCGGAACACGCCATCCGCCCGAGCTTCCTGAGCTTCGTCGGCTGCACGAACATTTTGCTGGAGGATTTCACCATCGGCAGCGGGCCGAACTGGACGGTCCATCCCATCTACTGCCAGAACACGACCATCCGGGGCGTGAAGGTCATTACCGACGGTCCGAACAATGATGGGATTGATCCCGACTCGTGCCGCGACATGCTGATCGAAAACTGCATCTTCGACACAGGCGACGATTGCGTGGTGCTCAAGTCCGGCTACAACGAGGACGGCTGGCGGGTGGGGCGTCCAACGGAGAATGTGATCATGCGGAATTGCTTCAGCAAACGCGGCCATGGCGGGCTGGTCATCGGCAGTGAAATGTCCGGCAGTGTGCGGAATGTGTTCATGGAGGATTGCGAGTTTGAAGGCACGGATCGCGCCATCCGCATCAAGTCGCGCGCGGATCGGGGCGGCGTGGTGGAAAACATCTTCGCCCGGAATCTCCAGGTGAAGAACATGCAACGCGAGGTGGTCATCCTGAACATGGATTACGGCTCCGACCGGCAACAACTGGTCAAGACGACTCCGCCGGTATTCCGCAACATGCAATTCGAGAACATCACCGGCGACGGCGCGCCAACGGCGATCTTGATTCAAGGCATGTCCGATTCGCTCATTGAAAATATCCGGTTCGTCAACCTGACGATCAAATCCACCAAGGGCGTCGTGGCGAACTTTGCCAAAGGGTTGGTGTTCGACAACGTGCAGGTCACACCCGCCGGTGGTCCGGTGTTCAAACTGACGGATGCCCAGGACATCACGATCACCAAGTCCATCGCGCCCAAGGGCACGGAGTTGTTTCTGCAACTTGGTGGGCGCACTTCGCGGGCGGTGACGCTGGAGGCGTGTGACTTGAGTGCGGCGGCGAAGAAAACCATGGTCGGAGCAGACATCAAACCGGAGGAAGTGATTTTCAAATGAAGTCCGGGGGAAATTATCGTTGGGTCGTCTGCGGGCTGCTTTTTTTCTCGGTGGCCATCAATTACATTGACCGGCTGGTCATCGGGATTCTCAAGGCGCCGCTCAGCGAGGCGCTCGGTTGGAGCGAGGTGGATTACGGGAATATCGCCGCCGCCTTTTCGTTCGCTTACGCCTTTGGCTACCTCATCGGGGGCCGCTCCATGGATCGCTTCGGGGTGAAACGCGGGCTGCCGCTGTTTGTCTTGGCCTGGAGTCTGGCGGCGACCGCGCATGGGCTTGTCGCCTTGATCGGTATGGAGGAGAAATTCAGCCTGCGCTACCCGTGGTTCTCGTGGACGGAAAAAAGTTTCGTCATGATGACGCTCGTGATGCCGATGACGGCGGCGGGATTCATGTTTGCGCGCATTCTGCTGGGATTGACCGAAGGGGCAAACTTTCCCGGCGCGATCAAGGCCACGGCGGAATGGTTTCCAGTGAAGGAGCGGGCGATGGCGACCGGCTTGTTCAATGCGGGCTCGAATGTCGGCGCGATTTTATGTCCGATCGCCGTGCCGTGGATGTTCACGAACTGGGGCTGGCCGGCGACGTTTTACATCACGGGCGCGACGGGGTTTTTCTGGGTGGCCGCGTGGTGGTGGGTTTACGAGACCCCGGAACGGCAAAAGAAGTTGTCCAAGGAGGAACTCCACTACATCAAGGAAGGCCAGCCGGTGACGGAGGAGCGGCTGCCCGCCGTGCCGTGGGGAAAGTTGCTGCGCTATCGCGCGGTGTGGGCTTATATTTTCGCGAGCATGCTGGCCGGGCCGGCGTGGGGCTTTTACCAGTTTTTCCTGCCGGATTTCTTGAAGAAGAGTTTCAACCTGAGCTTGCAGGCCATGGGCTGGTGGACCGGTGCCTTCTATGCCATCGCGGCGGTGGGAGGAGTGATGGGCGGCTGGCTTGCGGGCAAATTGCTGACGAAGGGCTGGAGCTTGAATGCCGCGCGGAAAGTTTCACTGCTGATCTGTGCGCTCTCGGTGGTGCCGGTCTTTCTCGCGCCGTATGCGGGGCAGGTGTGGGTCGCGGTGTTGATCGTGGGTCTGGCCGGCTCGGCGCATCAAGGGTGGTCAGCCAACCTGTTCAGCGTCGTCTCCGACACGATGCCGAAGGAGGCGATCAGTTCGGTGGTTGGACTCGGTGGCTTCCTGTGCTTCTTCACGGGCGGCTTCGTAAACAAAATCACCGGTAATCTGCTGCAGAGCACGGGGAGTTATCTGCCGGTGTTCCTGTATTTCTCGGGAATGTATCTGGTCTCGCTGCTCGCAATTCAGTTGCTGGTTCCAAAGATTGGCAGGGAAGCCCAGTAAGAATTGCACTGGCTGCCGTCATGGTCGCAACCGGGAGAGGCGTCTGGCCAGGTGGTGACCAGCGGGGACGTTGCAACAACGCTCAGAGCCGGATTTTGCCGGAGAGCAATCCCTCGATGTCCTCGATCTCCAGGAAGCCGTGTAACTGGCGGATGCGCGTCGGGTGCCGCATTTTGCGCAACGCCTTGGCCTCGATCTGCCGGATGCGCTCGCGAGTGACGCGGAATTGCTTGCCGACCTCTTCCAACGTGCGCGCGTAGCCGTCGCCGATGCCGAAGCGGAGTTCCAGCACCTTGCGTTCGCGTTCGTTCAAGCTCGAGAGTACATCGGTCAATTTATCCTTCAGCAGCGCGAAGCTCGTGATGTCAATCGGGTTCTCGGTGTTCTTGTCCTCGATGAAATCGCCGATGCTCGTTTCCTCGCCGTCGCCGACGGGGGATTGCAGGGAAATGGGCTGTTGCGCCATCTTGAGCACCGCGCGGACGCGTTCGACCGGATATTGCATCTCCTCGGCGATCTCTTCGGCCGTGGGTTCGCGGCCAAAATCCTGAAGCAACCGCTTCTGCATCCGCATCAACTTGTTGATCGTTTCGATCATGTGGACCGGGATGCGGATGGTGCGGGCCTGATCGGCGATGGCGCGGGTGACGGCCTGACGGATCCACCACGTCGCATACGTGGAGAATTTATAGCCGCGGCGGTATTCGAATTTCTCCACGGCCTTCATCAAGCCCATGTTGCCTTCTTGGATCAAATCCAGGAACGACATGCCGCGATTGGTGTATTTCTTGGCGATGGAGATGACCAGCCGGAGATTGGCTTCGATCATTTCCGTTTTGGCTTGATTGGCGCGGGCGGAAGCCTGTTTGAGCCGTTGATGGGCGAGCGCGAAGTCCTCCGCCGTCATACGGGCGAAATCTTCCAACGCCGCAATCTTGTAACTTTCGGACTCGATGATGTGCTGGCGATCGGCGGGGCGAGGGTGCCGCTGCTCCTCGGCGATCAAGCGCTGGCTGGCCAGGATTTTTTCGTGGATGTTTTCGGCCACCAGGACCATCTCTTCGACGACTTTCTGCTTGTAGAAGAACTTGCTGAAAAACGTCTGGAGTTTCTGATCCAGTTTGGTGAACTCGGCCCGGTGCTGCTCCCGCTTGGCCTTGGTGGGGGCGGTGCGCCAGACGTGGAATTCCTCATCCACCTGCTGATCCAATTCGCGGACCGCACGCATCGTCTTGTGCAGGGCGCGCAGGTAGGTTTCCCGCTTTTCAGCTTTCTGATCCTGCACGACGCGATCAAATCGCTCGCGTGGTGGTTCGGCGGTGAGTTTGTCGGCAATGGCCAGGTGCTCCTTGGCCGCGAAGCCAAGACTGTAAACCGTCTTTTGTAGATCCAGTTCGGCCTCTTCAATCCGTTTGGAAATCTCGACCTCCTGTTCGCGGGTCAGCAACGGGACTTGTCCCATCTGCTTCAGGTACATGCGCACCGGATCGTCGAGCACGTCCAGCCGGCTCTTTTCATCCTCTTCGGGGGCGGAGGCCGACTCCCGGGGTTGATCCACTTCCGCTTGATCAATGATTTCAATCTCCAGCCCGCGCAGTTTGGTGAAGATCTCGTCCAGTTCGTCAGGGGAAATCAGGTTTTCTGGCAGCGCTTCATTGATGTCGGAGTAAGTTAGATGGCCTTGATCCTGGGCCAGCCGGATGAGTTCTTTGACTTTCTCGGCAATATCGGCAGGAGTGGCGCTGGTCAGCGGCGCGATGCGATTTTGCGTCTCGTTGTCGTCGCGGGCGTGGGCGCCATTTTTTCCGGATGGAGAAGTTGCTGCCTCGCGGGGCGTGTCAGGAGACGACTTGCGGGTCCGAATTGCTTTTGGGGATGCAGCCTTGGCATCGGGAACACAAACCTTCGTCTTACGCATACGAATTAATACGGCACGCCGCTAGTTGTTTGGTGGAACGGCTGAAGAATATGCGGTCGAGGGTCACAAGCGTCAAGCGGTGAGCGTGGAAATTTTTCCGGCCCGCCGCTGGCGAGTCTCAATGCGCTTATTTCTTCACCGGTCTCCTTTGTTTTAACTTTTAACTACAGTGCATCTGGGCCCGTCTGGTTGAGGGGCAACCGTGACCAGCACTATTGGCCCACGCTGACTCCCACTGTGGGGGCCAAGCCTCCGAATGCGGCGGAGCCTTCGCGCGCGGCAGCGGAGAAGAGGTAGGTATTGATCACCACATCCACGTAATTTCGCAAGTAGCGGTACGGATTATTGGGTACGAAAACGATGTCATGCGGTTCCAGCGGGATATCTCCGGCCTGGCCTTTAAGGATGGCCTCGTAGTCAACCACAGCGATGGCCGGCTGGCTGAACGAGCCCCGGACGATGGCCACTTGAGACAGATAGGCATCGTGGGTTGGTCCCCCTCCGGACGTGATGGCGGCCACCAACGTCGGGGTTTCGGACAGTGGAATGGCGCGCGGGGCCATCACGGCACCGAACAGATAAATTTCCCGGGCCGCCCCCGACGGGACATAGACAAAGTCATCGGGTTGCAGGTAGATGTTCTGTGACATATCCCCCTGGTTCAATAAGCGTTCAAAATCCACGGGCAGATTGGTGCCGTTGCGGATGACAAATGCGTGGCGCAAATCGGAGATGTCCACGGTCGTGGTTCCGGCTTGAGCTTGGCGCGTGCCCCCGGCCAAGGACATCGCTTCGAGCAGCGTCAGCGGGCTTCCCATCGGGTAAACTCCTGGTGTGGCCATCGCGCCGAGCATCCAGATATGTTTGCTGCCGACCGACTGCAGCGTGACGGATACCTGCGCGTTGGACACGTACTTTTCGAGTTCTTTTTCCAATAACCGCTTGGTTTGCGCGATCGTGAGTCCCCATACATCCAGTCCCGGCAGCAGATCGAAGTAAATTTTACCATCCGGGCCAATGGTAATGATTGCCCGGCTTAAGGCTTGATCAATGACCTCCACTTGAATCCGGTCGCCCGGTCCGAGGGTGAACAAGTCTTGCGGTGGGGCCAGGAAAGTCGGGCTCAGCTTCTGGTCGAACGCCAATCCGGCGGCTGAATTGGAGAACACACCGTTGGCGCGGGGTTCAAACCGCGGCGCATTGCTGTGGTCGGGAATCTGGCAGCCAGTTCCGAGCAGCAACCCGACCACAAACGTGCTGAAAAGAGTAACAAGTTTCATGAGTAAAGGCTCAAGGGTAGTTGGGAGTATCCCAAGGCTCTTTGATGAGCGGTTGCAAACCGCCGGTGTAGGTCACGACCGCCGACTGGATGAAGGCCGTGAGGGCGGTATCCAGGATTTCTTCCATCCGGGCCCAAGGCCGCCGGGAAACATACACGATGTCTTTCGGTTCCAGCCGGAAGTTCGGCTTTTCGCCCGCCAGGATCGCTTTCGCATCAACGATGATACATTCCGGTTTGTTCAAGGAGCCGCGCACCACCAGCACGCGGCTTTGATAGGCCTTATCCGCAAACCCGCCGCGCGCCGTGATGGCAGAGATGATATTGGCATTGGGCGTATAGGGGACTGATCCCGAACCACGGACGGCCCCGACGACAAAAATCTGGTTTGCTGCCGAAGAGGCGAAAAAGATGTAATCGTTTGGCTCCAGCGCGAGGTTCTGAGACAGGTCGCCGCGTTGGAAGAGTTGCTCAAAATCCACCTGGAGGCGTTTGCCGTCGCGGATCATGAAGCTGTGGGAGAGGTCGGCGAGTTCGACTGTGTTCTGTTCAAACATCCCGGTGGCCAGGCCGCCCGCCTGCGCAATGGCCTCGATCATACTGGTCGGACGGTTCAGCGTGAACACCCCGCGACGGGTCACGGCGCCGAGCATGTAATACTTTTTGCTGTTACACACCTCGGGCGTGATGATCGTGCGTGCGCCTTGGTAAAACTTGTTGAGTTCCTTATCCATGGCGGCCCTCAGTTCATCAATGGTCAGGCCGCTGGCCATGATGTCTTCGGCCTGCAGGAAAGTGAGCCGGCCGTCCGGGCCGATGGGCATCTCGCGCCGCGCCGTCTCGGGCCGGCCGAACAACATGATGTTCACCGTGTCGCCCGGCCCGAGCGTCAAGCGCTGCTGCCAGGCCGCGCGCTGACTGGGGTGCGAGGCGGAGAAGAGGCGATTGGTGTTATGAATGACCGGAACGGCGACAACGTTGGTGGTGCTGATGATCGCGTCGTCCGGGGGTGGGGAAAACTTGCTGTCGGCGGTTTTGGTCTCGGCTGAAAACGTCACGTTTCCGGCAGTCAGAATACATCCTGCCAGTGTCAAAAAACGTATCTTCATGCTCTGATAAGGTACCGGTTCGAGATTCTGCACAGCAACCTCCAAAATCCAAAATTGATGCGCGAGAAACTATACCGCGTGGGCTGGAGCCGAAACCGGAATGAAACCCGACGCGACTTCCGGGGGATTACCGAAGCCTCGGCCAGGGGGAATTGCTACTCGGTGGTTACGAATGGCGGCATTGGGCAGTCCAGAGTCTCCGCGACCCCGCGTAACAATTCCGCCTCATTCTCTTGGATGACCCCGTCTGAACCGACCACTTGCACGCACGCTTCAAGCAGATTCTTTTTGATTTGTGGAGCAGCGAGTCCCAAGCGCTCGAGTGAATCATTGATTTCATTCAGGCCGCAGGCTTCGCGGGATTGCAACGTCAGGGCCGGGCCCGATGCCCGGACGTATGGAGCGCCCGCCTGAAACGCCCGGGCGATGTCCTGCGCATCCGTCTGACCGGTGTAGGCCAGCGCGGACAGGATTACGGCGCAATCCGGCGCGAGCGGTTTGATGGTGTAATACTGCGTCGCGGGCGGGCGGGCGCCGGAGAAGTTCGGTTCGACCTGGCGCCGGATGATCTTTTGCAGCACGAACTCGAACAACACGATCTGGTCGTCGCTTTCAATCAGCCAGTTCAGCGTCGCGGCGAACTGCTGGTATTCGTCGGCGCGCAATTGCCGGAGCGCCGGGATGGCCAGATTCAACAGCGGCAACCGGGTGCGTTGGGCGATGGCCGCGACCTCCGGCCACAGCGCGAAGGTTTGCGCGTAAATGCTTTGGCTTGCGCGTTGGGCCAGCCCTTGAAGTTGGGTGTGGCGTTGCGCTTCGTCCTCGCTCAACAACAACGCATAGAGCAGCGCGCAGGCACTCTGCGGATGGTGTGCCGCCGCACGAATACTTTCAGGCAATGATTCGCGCAGTTCGACAGCGTAGCGCAGGTGCAGGGGCGTGGGGTTGCCGAGGTTCGGCATGACGCTGTCCGCTTGGATTACGGCCGCGCTTCCCGCCAGCCCCGCCGCACCCGGCAGGCCCGGGATGATGGGCGGCATCGCCGAACGGCGGGTTGGCCTCTTGGTGACTAATTCATCGTCATCCACCTCGGACACTGATTGCGGAAATGTCCCGTCCCAGTGGGGATCAATGGCTTTGATGCGCTGTTCGAGCGGCGGATGCGTGGCGAACGCATTGAACAAGGAACTCTTCGCCGCGTTGCCGAAGAACATGTGGCTCGCCTCGGCGGCATGCTCGTTCTCAATACGCGAACCATGATGAGCGGCGCCGATCTTTTTCAACGCGCCTGAAAGTCCGTCCGGGTTGCGGGTGAATTGCACGGCGGCGGCGTCGGCCAGAAATTCGCGTTGCCGGCTGACGGCCGCCTGGATCAGTCGCCCGAAGAACAGACCGACCCAGCCCAACAGCAGCAGCACGATGCCGAGCAAGGGCAGGGGATTCTTATCGCGACTGCTCCCCCGCACGCGCAACAAGATGCGCCCTATTACTGCCAGGCACAGAATGCCGAAGATGATTCCCATCAGCCGCACGTTGAGCCGCATGTCGCCGTTGAGGATGTGGCTGAACTCGTGCCCGATCACGCCCTGCAATTCATCACGCTTGAGTTGGGTGATGCAGCCGCGCGTCACGCCGATCGCGGCGTCGTTGATGTTGTGTCCGGCGGCAAAGGCGTTGATGCCTTCCTCCTCGTCCATCACATAGACTTTCGGCACGGGCACGCCGGACGCGATGGCCATTTCCTCGACGACATTCAGGAGTTTGCGTTCGTGCGGATCGTTGGTGGAAACATCAAGCAACCGGCCGCCCATGGATTCCGCCACGGCTCCGCCGCCGCTGGAGAGTTGCATCGTGCGGAACACGCTGCCGCAGCCGATGAGGGCCAGCGTGCCGCCGGCGGCGAAGAGGAAGATCCGGGGATTCCAGAGCGAGAACTCCGGCGCGGGGCCGCGCCGGTTCTTGTAATTTGCCGCGCCTTGGAATACGAACAGTGAGGCAAAGTAAACGCTCGCGATAATCAGCGCCACGGCGACCGCGAAATAAAACACGAGCAGCTTGGTGCTCTGGCGGGCTTTGTCCTGACGCTCGAAAAAGTCCATCAGATTCTGGTAGCAGCCGACGTAAGGAGGCTCAATGCTGTGGTGTGCTTCATAATCAGTGCGAGTCTCCTTGCGTCGGCTGCTACAAAAGGATTAAAACGAGACCTTCACCGCTTCGCGTTGTTCCGGCGCTTCCACCTGGAACGATTCCGCCGGGCCAAAGTTGAACATGCCGGCGATGATGTTCGTCGGGAAAACTTCCCGCGCGGTGTTGTAGCCCATCACGCTGTCGTTGTAGGCCTGGCGCGCGAACGAGATTTTGTTTTCAGTCGAGGTCAGTTCCTCCATGAGTTGGTTCATGGATGTGTTGGCCTTGAGATCGGGATAGGCTTCGGCCAGCGCAAACAAGCGACCGAGCGCACCGCCCAACGAACCTTCCGCGCTGGACAATGCCTTCATCGCTTCGGGGTCGCCGGGATTGCCCGCCACGCGGTCCTTGGCGGAGAAGGCCGAGTTGCGCGCGGCGATGACGGCTTCGAGCGTGCCACGCTCGTGCTTGAGATAACCCTTGGTCGTCTCGACGAGATTGGGGATCAGGTCGTAGCGGCGCTTGAGCTGCACGTCAATCTGCGCCCACGCGTTCTTGAAGCGATTGCGCAGGGTCACGAGGCCATTGTATTTACCGATGATGAATAGCGCGATCACCACGATCAAACCAACCACGACCAACAGTGCGATAATCAGGGGACTCATAGTTACCTTTCTTTGTTGTTCAACGACGCATGAGAACTAGGTTAAAGCTGGAGCTGGAGCAATTACAATTTCGCCAAGGGATTCAAGCGGAGCGCGGACGGTTTCCGCCCGCAGCGTGCCGCCAGCCCCGGCCGCATCGTTTGACTCGCAAGCGTGGTTCGCTTTCACGCGCTGCGACCGGGGACCGGTCGCGCTCCATCATTCAGCGCCCAAACTTCCGCTCGCGCAGCCAGAATTCGCAGTCGCGCGTCCAAGGATGAAAGTTGGCTACGTCAAAAGTTTTGTTGCCCAGCCCGATGCCATGCGGGCCGCGTTCATAAACGTGCAAATCAAACGGCACGCCCACGCGCCGCAAGGCGGTCGCGAGCATCAGGCTGTTTTCCACCGGCACAGTCTTGTCTTCCATCGTGCTCCAGATGAAGCAGGGCGGCGTGTCCTTGTTCACCTGCAAATCCGCGGATAGCTTGGCGAGCAATTCCGTGGGGGCATTTGTTCCCACCAGATTGGCCCGCGAACCTTTGTGCGTGAACTCGCTGCTGAAAGAAATGACGGGATAACACAAGATCGCCAAGTCGGGCCGCGAGCTTTGGCGTTCGATGGCATCAGGGGAATTTGTGTCGCCTGAATCCCAATGCGTAATCGTGGTGGACGCGAGATGTCCGCCCGCCGACGAGCCAATGATGCCCACGCGCTTGGGGTCCAGTTTCCATTCGTCCGCCCGCGCCCGCACGGTGCGGATGGCTCGCGCCGCATCCTGCAACATCGCCGGATGCCGGTAGCCGTTTGCGCCGAGGCGATACTTCAACACGAAACCCGCGCTGCCTTGCGCGTTCAACCAGCGCGCGTAATGCGAGCCCTCGTGATCCGCGAGATGCCCATAGCCGCCGCCGGGGCAAATGACCATTGCCGCACCGGTGGCTTTTTCTGGTGTTGGCAGGAACACCGTCAATGTGGGGATATCCTTCGCATCTTTGCCGAGTGCGCCCGGCGCGCCGTCGGGCCAGAGCGAAAGGGTGAGATTTGTTTGTGCACTGAGACAGCCGGCGGAGGCAGAAAGTGCGAAAAGCATGGTGACCAGAGGATTCATCGCCGCGCAGCGTAAAAGTTCCGCGCCAATAATTCAACTGCCACTCGCACGAGTCGCATGCTCATGTGTGGGATTTGACGTGCGAAAATCTGCGGCGCTGACAGAGTGCTGGCGTGCGCACCAAAACCATCGTCGTTGTCGCCACTGTTCTCATCGCCATGAACGTCGCCTCACTGTCCGCTGCTGAAGCGCCCGACCGCTATCTCAGGGAGGTGCGCCAGCTCTTGAAGCAAGTCCCGCTGATTGACGGGCACAATGACGTCCCGTGGCAATATCGCGAGCGCACCAGCAATGATTTCTCGGCTCTGGATCTCGCGCACGACACGACCGGACTCAAGCCGGCGATGCACACGGACATCCCGCGCCTGCGCGCCGGCGGTGTCGGCGGACAGTTCTGGTCGGTCTATGTGCCGGCAAAACTTTCCGGGGCGGACGCGGTGCAGGCGACGCTTGAGCAGATTGACGTCGTGTATCGCCTGTGCGCGCGGTATCCCGAAACCTTTGAACTCGCGCTCACGGCGGATGATGTCGAGCGGATTCATCGCCAGGGAAAGATCGCCTCGCTCATCGGCATGGAAGGCGGGCATTCGATCAACAACTCACTGGCCACGCTGCGCATGATGTATCGCCTTGGCGCGCGTTATATGACGTTGACGCACGTGAAGAACACGGATTGGGCCGATGCGGCGGGTGACGCCGCCAAGCATCACGGTTTGACCTCGTTTGGAGAAGACGTCGTGCGCGAGATGAACCGCCTCGGGATGCTCGTGGATTTGTCCCATGTCACGGACGACACGATGCGCGCCGCCCTCCGCGTCTCGAAAGCCCCGGTGATTTTCTCCCACTCTTCGGCGCGCGCTCTCTGCGATCACGTGCGCAATGTGCCGGATGACGTGTTACGGCTGACCGCCACCAACGGCGGGGTGGTGATGGTCTGCTTTCTCCCGGGTTATGTGACGGAAGTGGATCGCAAAGATGGCGAACTCGCCAAGACCGAGCGTGCCCGGTTGGTGGAACTTCACGGTGCGGACCGGGAAAAGGTGAGGGCTGGCATGGCTGAATGGCGCAAGACGCATCGCGATCCGAACGCGGCGTCGTTGAGCGATGTGGCCGATCACATTGATCACATCCGCAAAGTGATCGGAGTGGATCATATCGGCATCGGCTCGGACTTCGATGGCTTCAGTGGCGGTGTGAAGGGTTTGGAAGACGTTTCAAAGTATCCCGACCTCTTCGCGGAGTTGTTGCGGCGCGGTTATTCCAAGGACGACCTCAAGAAGATTGCCGGCTTAAATGTCTTGCGGGTTTTGCGCGGGGCGGAGCGGGTCGCCAAGGAACTTCAGGCTGGGCCGCCGAAAAACTAGGAGCGCGGACGGTCCCCGTCCGCAGCGCGTGGATTGCCAGGCGCACTTGAGATTGTTGGAAGCTTTCGAGCGAGCGGAACGCTGCGGGCGAGGGACCGCCCGCGCTCCGGTGCCAAAGATTCACTTTTGACGCTGCGCACCCGTTATCCTACGGTGGGCGCAACGATTCATGGAAGTCGCTCCCGATAACTCAAATACCGTAGCTGCCGCTCAAGCCCGCGCCATCCGCGATGCGCTTCCGCCCGGCGGTTTGTTCGCCGGCCAGGAATGGCGGATTTCACCCAGACCTTTCCCGCTCGGCGACCAGCTCGCCAAGGAAATTGAATCCCTCGGGCGCGTCTTGCTGCAATTCTATCGCGCTGTCAATCTGCTCTATCGCAAGAGCGCCGATGGCAAAATGCCGGAGTGGGTCGCACGCTGGCTTGATCTCGGCAAACCCGCCGAACTTATCGCCCTCCAGCGTTCGCCCGCCTTCAAGACCGAAGTCCCCCGCGTCATCCGGCCCGATCTGCTCATCACCGAAGACGGCTTGCGCGTGACGGAACTGGACTCCGTCCCCGGCGGCATCGGCCTGACGGCGTGGCTCAACCAAACCTATTCCGCTATCAACCATCCACCATCCACCATCAACTTGCTTGGTGGCGCGGATGGAATGGTGCGCGGCTTCGGCAGCATCTTCGGCGCTGCCGCACACGTTCATGTCATTGTCTCCGACGAAGCCGCTACTTATCGTCCCGAAATGCAATGGCTCGCGGAACAACTCGGCGCTCGCTTTGCCGTGCGCGATGCCGGCTTCACCGGCTTTGCCGAGGGCGATGCCGCGTATCGCTTTTTCGAGTTGTTCGATCTGTCCAACGTCGCCAACGCGAAACAGATTTTCGAGCTCGCGGCGGAAAACAAAATCCGCGTGACACCGCCGCCGAAACCGATGTTCGAGGAGAAGATGCTCTTTGCGTTGCTGTGGAATCGCAATCTCCAAGGCTTCTGGCGGCAGGAACTCGGTGAAGGTTTCCTCGCACGACTGAAGAAGCTCGTGCCCTACACCTGGATCGTTGACCCGGCCCCGCTGCCGCCGCACGCCGCGATTCCCGAACTGAACCTGACCGATTGGCAGCAACTCAAGATGATGTCACAGAAGGAACGCGACTTGATCCTGAAAGTCTCCGGTTATTCCGAGAACGCCTGGGGTGCGCGCGGTGTGTTCCTCGGCAGCGATCTGTCGCATGAAGATTGGTCCAAGGCTGTGGACGCGGCGTTGGCGGGCTTTGAGAAGTCGCCGAGCGTGCTGCAACGTTTCCATAAGCCGTCGCTCGTGGATGCGGCGTGGTTTGATTTCACCAAGAACGAAGTTGTGCCGATGAAAGGTCGCGCGCGGCTCTGTCCGTATTATTTTGTGGCTGGCGATGGCGATTCCGCCCGGCCGCAACTCGGCGGCGTGCTTGCCACCATCGTTCCCGCCGACAAAAAAATTGTCCACGGCATGACCGACGCCGTGCTCGCTCCTTGCTCCGCATGAAATCAAGAATTCTCGTAACGCTGGCTATTCTATTCTCCCTGACCGCCATCGCGCTGGCGCAATCCCCCAGCGCGGACAGTGACGTTGTTCGCTCCGAGCGGGAAACTCAGATGGACGCAGCGATCACCGAAGCCATCACGGCGGGCAAATGTCCCGGTGGGGTGCTCTGGGTCGAGCACAAAGGACAAAGCTATTACAAGGATTACGGCAATCGCGCCCTCGTTCCGACTGCGGAAATCATGCTGGTGGATACGATCTTCGATGCCGCGTCGCTGACGAAAGTCGTTGCCTGCACGCCGGCGGTGATGTTGTTGATTGAGCGCGGGCAGATCGGTCTTGAAGATCGCGTGGCAAAATATCTGCCGGAATTTGCGGTAAACGGTAAGGAAGCGATCACGATCCGCCAACTCCTCACGCACACCTCGGGCTTGCGACCGGACATCAGTTTGAAACCAGACTGGACCGGTTACGACGAGGCGATCCGGTTGTCCTGCGTGGAAAAATTATCTTATCAGCCCGGCGAAAAAATCGTTTACAGCGACACCGGGATGATTCTGCTGGGCGAGATTGTGCGCCGGGTTTCGGGCAAACCGCTCGATCAATTTCTGCAAGCCGAACTCTACGGGCCGCTCGGCATGAAGGACACTGGCTTCAATCCACCGAAGGAAAAGCTCGTGCGCGTCGCGCCGACGGAGGTCGAGAACGGCACGCCGGTGCGCGGCGTGGTGCATGATCCCCGCGCGCGCCGCATGAGTGGCGTGGCGGGTCATGCGGGATTGTTTCTCACGGCGAAGGATCTGGCGCGTTACGCGCGGATGTTGCTCAACGGCGGGGAACTCGACGGCGTGCGTATTTTCAAGCCCGAAACGGTAAAGCTGATGACCAGCGTGCAGACGCCGCCGAATGTGAACGGGCGGCGCGGGCTGGGCTGGGATATTGATACTGGCTTCAGCGGGCCGCGTGGTGAGTTGTTTCCGCTGGGATCTTACGGTCACACCGGCTGGACCGGCACGTCCATTTGGATTGATCCGTTCTCGAAGTCCTTCGTGATCTTCCTGTCGAACCGCAATCATCCGACGGAGAAGGGGAGTGTTATCGCGTTGCGAAAACAATTGGGCACGCTGGCCGCGCAGTGGGTGACGGATTTTGATTTTGCGAATGTGGCGGGAGTAGGGCAGACATTCTTGTCTGCCGGTGCGGGCGACATTCCTGTCGCCCGTTCCGGAAACACGGGACTGGAAAGTCCCGTGAACCGGCAGGCTGGAAAGCCTGCCCTACTGCCGGTTCTCAACGGCATTGACGTGCTGGTGAAAAATAATTTCGCCCCGCTCAAAGGCAAACGCATCGGCCTTATCACCAATCACACCGGCCACGATCGCGCGCGGCGCGCGACGATTGATCTGCTCAAGGCCGCACCGGGCGTCACGCTCGTGGCGTTGTTCGGGCCGGAGCACGGCATTCGCGGCGAGGTGGACGAGAAAGTTGGCGACAGTAAGGACGCCAAGACCGGTCTGCCGATCTACAGCCTTTACGGTGAACGTCGTAAACCAACGGTGGACCAGCTCAAAGGTCTCGACGCGCTGGTGTTCGACATCCAGGACGTGGGCTGCCGGTTTTATACTTACACCTCGACGATGGGCTTGTGCATGGAAGCGGCAGCAGAGGCGGGCATCGAGTTCATCGTGCTGGATCGCGCCAACCCGATTGATGGCGTGACGATGGACGGCCCGGTGTTGACCGAGAAGACGAGCTTCGTGGGCTTCCACGCCAAGCCGCTGCGTTATGCGATGACGATGGGTGAACTGGCCCGCATGTATAACGTCGAGCGCAAAACCAACGCCAAACTCACCATCATCGAACTCGAAAACTGGCGGCGCGATGCTTACTACGACGAAACCGGTCTGCCGTGGACGAATCCGTCGCCGAACATGCGCAACTTGAAACAGGCGATCCTGTATCCCGGCGTCGGCTTGGTGGAGCAAGCACTATCGGTGGGGCGGGGGACGGACACGCCGTTTGAAGTTGTGGGTGCGCCGTACATTGACGATGTGAAGCTGGCGGAGGAGTTGAATCGCGCGGTGTTGCCGGGCGTGGCGTTCATTCCGATTCGTTTCACGCCGACCTACAGCGTTCACAAAGGCAAGGAATGCGGCGGCGTTTACATCATGCTGAACGACCGCAAGACCTGCAACGTGGTGGACGTCGGGTTGCTCATCATGAAGACGGCGTATCGGCTCTACCCGAAAGATTTCCCCGTGGACAAGCCGAAGAATCTGTTGCTCCACGCCGCAACGCTGGCCGCCATCAAGGAAGACAAGCCGCTCGATGACATCCGCGCCACGTGGCGGATGGATTTGGTGGACTTCCAACAACGCCGCGAGCGGTATTTGATCTACAAGTAATTCAGTGGACTGGGTAGTGGTAATGCTGCTCGAAGTTTTCCGAATCTGAATGGTGTGACACTCGCCCTCACCTGTGTCCTCTCCCCCGGGGAGAGGATGTGACCTTGTACGTTTTCGGTGGTTCGATTGACCGTCTGACCAGCCCAGCGCTGGAAACTTCAAGAACACGGCAAACGATTCTCCCTCTCCTCGGGGGAGAGGGTCGGGGTGAGGGCGAGCGTCAAAACAAACTTGGTAGCGGCGGGCATCACTGCCTGCCGTAGAGCCGGGCTTCCCAGCCCGGCGGAAGAAATGCTCGCAATGCAATCACGCCTCGATCATTCGTGAGGTGTGGCAAACTCCAGCGACTGTTCCGGGCGGCAGAGAGCCGCCCTCTACGGCAGCCACGGATGGCCACCGCTACGGGTTCAGGTGGACCGCAACGGCTTCATCCACGCGCTGCTGACCGGGACGCCGCTGGAAAACCACGGCTACGAATACTTCGGCGAACGCGCTTACGAGCGGTGGATTCAGGAGAATTGAGCAAGAACCAGTTAGGTGTCAGACTTGAAAAAGCCTGCGCAAGAATCCTGGTTCTCGTAGCGGCTCTTTTTCCGAGGACCACTCTTCCTCAATCCGCTCGATTAGGAGAGTATCGTTCCAAATTCCCTTAATCGGCAATCGCCTCTGATCTGGGCTGAGCTTGCCAATACGCACACTTTTGTTCCCATCCCAAAGCCACCAGTCATGGATAAACCCCTCTCTGTCGATATGTCCACACGCACGAAACAGAGGCAATTTTTGCGATGCTTCTGGGACTTTCTCGTGCGAGACAACCTCGAAAATATTACGGGCAATCGCCGCTTGGAGTGGGAAGAATGTCACAAACTGCTCAGGCTGCTCAATGATTCGAACGAAACTGCTCGGTCTTATTGGATGAAAACCTGGGAGCACCCTTAGTAGCGCACCCATTTCAGAATTCCGAAGAGCATATTGGGCATAAGCCAACCCACGCTTTGTCTTAATCTCCAAAACATCACCGGGCTTTGACTTTCTGCTCATGAAGTCGCCTCTGTTACTTCTTCTCAATCGCCGCGAACAACGCATCCAGACTGTTCAAGTTCGAGGGCGATTCGGTGCGCGGGTTGAGGACTTGTTTCAGATAATCCACGGCTTCGGGGATGTTGCGCACGGATTTCGGGAGCAGCGCGCCGCTGGCGTTGGCGTGGCCGCCGCCTTGCAGTTTTTCCGCCACCTTGATCGCCTCGCCGTTGCGACTGCGGAAGCTGGCGATGACATTCATTCCGCGCCGGAACAGCGTGACGAGCACGGGATACTTGGTCGTGCCGCCTTCGAGGAGTTGATGCACGATCTGATTGCTGCTGCCCACCACGGTGTCCACGTAACCGACCGTGGCGCTGAGTTCGGTGATGTGGCGCTTGCTCCATTCCACGCCGATGGGGTCTTCGATGCGGCGTTTCACTTCCATCACCTGCAAGAGCGGATGATCCAACAGGCGTTCGAGCTGGCCGTCCACTAGCGTGTGCAGATTCCAGAAGCCGTAAATCTTCACGAGGCTCGCGTAATCCCCGGCGACGGCGAATTGCGGGTCGTCTTCGAGGAACAGGTCGGCGACGTTGTTGTAATGCACGAGGCGATCCAGCTCCGGCGATTTCATCCCGTGCTCGCAGCAGAGTTCATAGACGAGCAAGCCGGCGGATTTGGTGATGTCGTGGACGAACGTGGCCTGGGTGGCCTTCGCCTCGGTGACGTGATGGTCCACGATGAGCCAGTTGGGTTTGTCGAGGCGCGACTCGAAGGTGAGGTCGGTGACCCAGGCGGATTTCTCGCGGGGATCGCGTTTGATCCAGAAATTGTAGTGATACGCTTCGAGGGGGATCTTGGCGTTGAATACCTTTTGCGCCAGCCGTTGCAATAGCACGCCCGCCACGAGTCCGTCCAAATCGCTTTCGTGGGTGATGATGACCTCTGGGTGCGGCAACGCAATCATGGGTAGAAATTACGAAAATTCAAAAACCGTGGCGAGCGGCGATTTTGGTTTTAGAGCGTAATGCAAAAAGAATGTTGGGAACGAGGTGCTGGCGAAACGCCCCTCACCCTGTCCCTCTCCCCATCGGATGGGGAGAGGGTGGCCGCAGGCCGGGTGAGGGGAATTCGGTTCCGACAGACATTTTGCGAACTGTTCTAACCACGGATGAACACGGATCGGTGAACTGCGAAATGCTGTTTGGTTCCGGAGCGCGGCTGTCTCAGCCCCAGCACGCCGCCAAATTCACACGCGCCAAAACGCTCCAAGGCCCTTCTCCTGGCGAGGCCGCTGCGGCTGAGACAGCCGCGCTCCGCAGATTCCCGCTTGCGAGCAGTGCGACAGTCTGAAATAACGCCGTCGTGCAAAGTGATTTTTCGCCCGCTAATCCCGAACGATTTGCCGCCGCCATCCAGTGTTTCGACGCAGCCAATGCCGCCGATCCGAACGTCGAAGTGTTCAATGGCCCGTCGCATCCGCGCGAACTGCTCTACGCGCAATGGCTGACGGATTGGGTGCTCAAGCTAGCACCGAACGCCAGCGAAGCGCTACGCCTCGCGGCGCGTTGCCAACACATTTGTCGCTGGGAAATCCCGCGTCACTCGTATCCGATGGACAAGCCCGGCTATCTGAAGTGGCGGGCGGATCTAAAGAAGTTTCACGCGGAAAAGTCCGGCCAGATTCTCCGTGAAGTCGGCTACGATGATGCGATGGTGCAGCGGGTGCAGGAGTTGAACCTGAAGAAGAATCATCCGAAAGACCCGGAAGTCTGCGTGTTGGAAGATGCGCTCTGTCTGGTCTTCCTTGAACATCAACTCACGCCGCTGGCCGCGAAGGCCGACGACGAGAAAATGATCAACGCGCTGCAAAAGTCTTGGAAGAAGATGACGCCAGCCGCGCACGCCGA
Organism: uncultured Bifidobacterium sp.; assembly: GCA_964594985.1. Taxonomy (GTDB): domain Bacteria; phylum Verrucomicrobiota; class Verrucomicrobiia; order Limisphaerales; family JADLHS01; genus JADLHS01. Next base: position 13,979 of record CAZQNQ010000001.1, on the reverse strand, counting down.
AGCGTTGAAGCTGAATTACGGCCCGCGGGAAAAATCGTTGATCGAGCGGGCATTGGCTTGATGACAAACGAGGCCAAGGATCAAGAATTTAAGAATAAGATTAGGATTAAGAACGGGAGAAAGTGGCGGAGAGAGGGGGATTCGAACCCCCGATACCTTTTAAGGGGTATACCGGTTTAGCAAACCAGCGCCTTCAGCCACTCGGCCATCTCTCCACCGCGACGCATAGTGAAGCCCGCCGGCGCGTCCGGCTCAAGAAAATTCTCAGTTTTCTCCCCGCCCCGTCAGGCGTTGCCACCAACTGGCTTTGGGCTGGTAACGCTGCGCCGCCAGCACGCGGAATTGCGACAACAGTTGCTGCCGGGCGTAAAGGCTGAACAACAAATCCGCCGCCATGCTGTAGCCGAACCATAGCCAGAGCGGCAAGGAATCGAAGTAAATTGCGCGGCGTAGTTCGTTAGGCATCAGGCCGACAAAAGTCATGGTGAGTGCGGTGGCAATCCATGGGAGCGTCAGGATGGGCGCGATCGCGCCGCCGAACGCCTTCCGGGGATTCTTGCTGGAAAGCCCGCGCCACATGCCCATCCAGTAAAGCGCGATGGTGTCGGTGACGAACATGATGAAGCCGGCGATGCCCACCAGCAGCCAGTAGGTTTTTCCTTCCGAACCCAACTCCGAATGGTTCAGGCCGGCACCGAGCATCACCAGGTCGGCCACCAGCATGACGGCGATCGGCGGACCGAATTGGCGGAGCAAGGAAAGTCGCTGCCCGTGCAGGATGTCGCGCACCGACAGTGGCGTGGACAGCAGCAATTCGAGCGAGCCGATCTTGCGATCTTCGAGCAGCCGCCGGCCCGCTTCCGAGCCGATCATGGCTTTGTAGATCAACGCCAGGAAGAACGCGGTGAAACCATAAACGCCGGGATGAAACCAGTCGTCGCGCACTTTGGAATAACCCCAGATCCAGCCGAGTGCCGCGAGAATCAACGGCAACCAATTCCACCACGCGCGCGAACGCGGCCGGGTCGCGAGCCAGTAAAACGCATTTTGATCGAGACAGCGGCGGCGGAACGCATCGCGGATGGTTGCGCCGCCTTCCAACACGCCCTGCCGCCAGCCGAGCCATTGTTGGCCGCGGATGGTCGCGGGTTTGTCCTGCCATTGCTGGCGGACGATGCGGCTGGCCAGCAGCAGAAAAATCCAGGCACACACATGCACCGATCCCAGTGACCAATAAAACAGTTTGCCGAGCGCGCGGGTGAATTGTCCGTCAATGCCGGCGACGTAGGTGAAGACCGGGCTGGGGATGAGGAAGAAAGTTTGAAAACTACCCTGCCCATTGCGCAGCTTCCACTCCAACAATCCCAACGCGGGGCAGCCAGCCGTCACGAGCAGGATGATGCCGAGCGACGCGCTGACGGCGGCGCGGGAGTTTTTGCACAGAGCAGAGGCGAGCATTCCGGCGCTCAGGGAAAAGAACAGCGTGTTGAGCAACACCAGTCCCAGCCGGCCAAATTCCGCGCCGGCCACGCCGCCCATCAACAACGGGATGGCCAGGATCGGCAGCACGGCCAGCACGCCATAGAACATGGTGAGCGAATTGGCGAGCAGCTTGCCCGCAACCACATCGTAGCCGCGCAGGTCCGTGAGAAATAGCAGGCCGAGCGTGCCATCGCGTTTTTCCTCGCTCAGACAATCCGCCGTCGAACGCAATCCCGCCGTGAGCGCGTAGAGCGTCAAGCCGCCGGTGAGCAGGTAGAAGATGGTCATGCCGACCTCGCGTTGGGATTGCCGGCCGGTCGTCAGAAAAATCCACGTCGCGAGGAAGAGCAGGGCGAGGGGCACGGCGCAGCGCACCCAGTAGGTGCTGAGGCGGCGCGCGGCCACGCGGAGTTCTCGTTCGGCCACAGGCAGGATCGTCACGGGCCGCAGTTAGCCGGAGCGGCAGTTGGAGTTCAAGCTTTAGCTTACCCGGGAGCGCCAGCGTCTCGCTGGCGAGTTTCGGTTTCCGATGGCTGCGCGGAAACGCGGCGTTCCTGAGCCTGCTGAATGCGACTTCGTCTCGTTCCTCTCCCCCGGCGTTAGACTGTTTGCCAGAACTCATTTCCAGAACCTGCGGCGCACCCACCCCTGACCCCTCCCAGGAGGGGAACTCTTTTGCGGACGCGCTCTGCCGTGCTCCCCTCCTGGGAGGGGCCGGGGGTGGGTTCTCCCGGAAATGAATTTTTGGCAGGCGCTGTAATCATCCCCCCGTCACCCCCTCCGCCGCGCTTTGGCTTGAGGCGTGTGCCGGACGAAACTAACCTGCCGCCGTGAACAAACGATTCTGGGGACATTGGCGGGGCAACTTCCTCACCGGCCTGGCGCTGGTTTTGCCGGGGGTGCTTACGTTGGCCGTCATCAAGTGGGCCTTCGGCACCATCTCCAGTCTGACCGACTGGCTGTTCTTCTTTTTGCCGGCGAGCCTGACCCATCAGGATGGCGGTCGCGGTCCGATGTATTGGTATTGGAGTCTCGCGGCGCTGTTGCTCGCGGTGTTGCTGGTGTGTTGTGTGGGGCTGGTCGCGCGCTATTACATCGGCAAGCGCATCCTGGCATGGTTCGACGAAATGCTGTTGCGCGTGCCGTTGTTGAACAAAATTTACGGCACGATCAAACAGGTCAACCAGGCGTTCAGCACCGGCAAGGGCACGTCGTTCAAAACCGTGGTGCTGGTGGAATTCCCGTCGCCCGGCCTGCGCTCGATGGGTTTCCTGACCAGCGAGACGCAGGATGATTCGCTCTTGAAGTTGCCGGCGGCGGAAAAACTGGTCTGCGTCTTCATCCCCACCACGCCCGTTCCGACCAGTGGCTTTCTGATCATGTTGCCCGAGCACAAGATCACCAAACTTGACCTGTCCGTGGCCGACGGCCTCAAATACATCATCAGCTTCGGCAACATCGCACCTGCCGGGACGGAAAAACGGAACTGAACGCGCCGCGCGCCGCTGAATTTCGAGCCATGATCCAAACCGCCACCGGTATCATCCTGCGCACGCGCCCGCTCACGGAGACCAGTCTCATCGTGAACTGGCTGACGACAGAGCAGGGGCGCATCAGCACCGTGGCCAAAGGTGCGCGGCGGCCCAAGTCTCCGTTCGCCGGCAAGCTGGATTTGTTTTACGAAGCGGAATTCAGTTTCACGCGCAGCCAACGCTCCGACCTTCACGCCTTGCGCGAGGTGAGCCTGAAGGAGACGCACGCGCCGTTGCGGCAGGAGATGGGCTGGTTGCAACAGGCGAGCTACGCCACCGCGCTCATCGAGCAGGCGACCGAACGCGAAACGCCGCTGCCCGGCCTCCATGAGTTGCTCCACGGCTTGCTGGCACATCTGCCGCAGCATCCGCCGCAACCGCGCACGATCTACGCCTTTGAACTCAAGCTGCTGGATGAACTCGGCCTGCGCCCGGACCTAGATGACGCCAAACTCAGCGCGCCGACGCGCCAGTTGGTGGACGCGTTGACGGAACAGGATTGGAATAAATTAGCCGCGCTCGCGGCGACTGCCGCGCAGGCCAAGGAACTCCGGCAATTTCTCCACGGCTTCCTGATCTATCATCTCGGCAAGATTCCCAAAGGCCGGCCCTGACAAGTAGGGCAGGCTTTCCAGCCTGCCGGTGCGCGGGGTTTTCCAACCCCGTGTTCCCACCTCACAACGAAAGCGGCGTGGTGTTATCCCGGACTCCCCGGCTTCCTGCGCCACCCCCCAAAGCGAAACAGGCGACTGGAAAGTCGCCTGCACCGGCAGGTTGGAAAACCTGCCCTACGATTTTCGCTCCCCATCGCGGCGGCAGGTTGGTATTTCTCCGCGCATGAAATCCCAACGCGCTTCCAGTCCCGGCAACGCGTCTGATCCGTTGCGCGCTGGATTTCATCATCGCGATCATCTGCCGCACTTGAAGCGCGAGGGCGGAACGTATTTCGTCACGTTCCGGCTGGCGGGCACATTGCCCGGCGAGGTGCTGGGCCGGCTCAAGGCCGAACGGGAAGCCTTGCTCGCCGCCGCGACCGCCGCGAAGCGTCCGTTGAGTTGGCAGGAGCAGGAGGAGTTGTTCCGCTGGTATGCGACGCGCGTGGATCGTCATCTCGATGCCGGTCACGGCGAATGTTGGTTGCGCGACGCGCGCGTGGCGGAAATCGTCGCCGCCGCCCTGCGGTTTCATGCCGGGCAACGCTTTGAACTGCTCGCCTGGGTGGTCATGCCCAATCATGTGCATGTCGTGGTGCGGCCCTTGGGTGAATTCACGTTGAGCCAGATCACCAAAAGCTGGAAAGGCTTCAGTGCGCGGGCGGCGAATCGGCTGTTGCAGCGCGCGGGCGAATTCTGGCAATCCGAATCATACGATCACCTGATCCGCGATGACGAGGATCGGGCGCGTTGCGTCCACTACACGATCACAAACCCACTGAACGCCCGGCTCTGCGCCCGCCCGGAGGATTGGCGCTGGAGCAGCGCGTATCAATCCCCGGCGTAGGGCAGGCTTTCCAGCCTGCCAGTGCACGGGGTTTTCCAACCCCGTGTTCCCACCCCACAACAAAAACGGCGTGGTGTTATTCCGAATCCCCCCCGGCTTCAGTCCCCGCCACCCCCCAAGCGAAACGGGCGACAGGAAAGTCGCCCGCACCGGCAGGTTGGAAAACCTGCCCTACGAAAACCGCCGAATGCGCCGGGTCCGGCGGGTGGCGGATTCAATCGCCCCGCGCCGCCGGCGAAACCCGCGCCTGTGGATTGGTTCACCGAGGCGATGAACAAGAACAAGCGGAATTGAAGTCGTAGGGCAGACTTTCCAGTCTGCCGGTGCATGGGGTTTTCCAACCCCGTGTTCCCATGTTCCCCACGGACCGCCCTGAAAATCTTCCGCTTCACCAAGTCTGTTCCCAAGCGAAACGGGCGACTGGAAAGTCGCCCACACCGGCAGGTTGGAAAACCTGCCCTACGAAATCCGCCGAATGCGCCGCGTCCGGAGGGTGGTGGATTCAACTGCCCCGCGCCGCCGGCGAAACCCGCGCCCGTGGATTGGTTCACCGAGGCGATGAACAAGAACAAGCGGAATTAAGGCGCGAATGGTTTGTTTCGGGAAACGCTCGCTCTCATCATCCGCGCTCAATGCGGCCACCCACTGAAAACATCAGAAAACTAAAAACAGCGGCGTGGCTCACACGAAACCACGCCGCCGGCACTAAGGCGTAACCAGGAACGAGATACTGCTTTGTCTTGATGTCTCAATCTTAATTCTCAAATCGTTCGTGAGTTTTGCCTGCCGCCCTGCCTATAATTCTTCCGCGTTCAGAAAAAATGCCAACCCCACTAAAATTGGAATACGTCCTGACCGATGTAGAATTGAAGAAAGCGCAATCACTACAACTGCGCGAGCATTACACGGGAAAATCCGGATGGCGCTCGTGGGCGATCCTGCTTGGAATCATGGCCGCCTTTCTGTGTCTTTGCTATTTTCGGATTCGCGACCAAGTCGCTCCAAAATACCAACCTTGGTTCTTGTTGGGGGTGGCAGGATTCTTACTTCTCCTCCATTTCGGAATCAGAGATTCAGGCCGAAAAAACAAGCAAACGATCCGATTGGAAATTTCCGAACTCGAATTGATCTTCACCGACTCGACCGGCCGCACGGCTTCGCTTTGGTCCGCATTCGCCGAATGTCTGGAATCTGCCGAACTCTTCGTGTTGGTCAATCGTGCCAAAACCGTGATCTATGCCATCCCGAAGCGCGCGTTTCCTGACGCGGCAAGTCAGGATTGGTTTCGCGCTCTGGCAAACCAGAGTTTGGCCGCACCAAACCCGGCAGCCACTCATTCGATCGCACCACCGAACCTTCCCGAGAACGGTCTGGCCCTGCAATTCCAACTCCGCTTCTCCGATTATCTCATTCGCAACCTCAGTTCCTGGCGCGTAAAAGGTGTGGCGTTACTGATGTGCGGCGTTATCGGATTCTCCACTCTAAAAGAATATCTGCATCCTGATCCCCAAGCCGTGCATGGACCGGGAACCGTCCTCCTCATCACACTCCCGATTATCACAGGCATCCTCGTGACCGTACTTTTTGCGGTCTCGTTCTTCTGGTGGCGACTGGAACAAAAACAGAACCGCGCCGCCCATCAATTGGTACTATCTGATGAAGGCATCACCTTTGTGAACCAGAACGAAAGCGGCTTGGTTAAATGGGACAGGTACGAGAACTATCTGGAAAACCGCTGGTGCTTTTTGATTTGGAATCGGAAAGACGCCACCTGCTTTCTGTTTCCCAAGCGAATGTTCACCACTGAAACGGAACAGAGCCGTTGCCGGGAATTATTGCAAGCTCACCTGCAACCTTCTCGCTGGTTTTTCCTCTAAGCTTGCAGGCAATCAGGGCGTTGAGGCGACCGTTTACCAAACCGCCGTGTCAGCCAAGCGGCTCGCAAGGGACTGCGGGATCTACCTTGGCCGTCCGCAGTTCACCGGTAGAACCAGCAAATTTTTCGGTCGGACCGCGACTGGTCCCCAGTCGCAGCGGGTCTGCTCGCCAATGGGTGCAGAAGGTTCGTTTGGTTTCAGGATTGGCGCGACGCTGCGGACGGGGACCGTCTGCGGTCCGCCAGGTAGAGCAAATTTTTTTGAACATTTTCCCCGCTGGCTGTCCAAGTCGTGAGTCGTTGGAACGGGTCAGCGTCCGGGTTTGGCTGTAGAAACAGCTTTACCAACGCGGTTTATCCGACTATTTCCATCGCTCGCTCGTCAGAGTTTTGCAACGCAACCATGATCAAAGTAGAGAATTTGGTGAAGGTCTTCGGCACGAAACGCGCCGTGGACGGAATATCTTTCGCCGTGGAACGCGGCGAGGTGCTGGGTTTTCTCGGGCCGAATGGCGCGGGCAAATCCACCTCGATGCGCATGATCACCGGCTTCATTGCCCCGACTGAAGGCAAGGTCTCGGTCGGCGGCAATGACATCGTCGAGAAGCCGATCGAAGCCAAGCGCCTCATCGGTTACCTGCCGGAAAATGCGCCGGCCTACACGGACATGACGGTGCAGGGCTTCCTCAGTTTCGCGGCGGAAATCCGCGGCTTGCGCGGTGACGCCAAGAAAAAGGCGGTGAATCGCGCGGTGGAACTTTGTTTCCTGGAAAACGTGCTGCATCAGAGCGTCGAGACGTTGTCGAAAGGTTATCGCCATCGCACCTGTTTCGCGCAATCCATCATCCACGACCCGGACGTGTTGATCCTCGACGAGCCGACGGACGGCCTTGACCCGAATCAGAAGCACGAGATCCGCACGCTCATCCGCAAGATGGGTGAGAAGAAGGCGATCATTTTCTCCACGCACATCCTCGAAGAAGTGGACGCGGTCTGTTCGCGCGCGGTCATCATTGATCGCGGTCGCATCGTGGCGAACGGCACGCCGAAACAGTTGCGGCAAAAATCCGAATGGGCCGGGGCGGTCACGCTCAATGTCGTCGGTCAGTCCGAAAGCGCGATCAAAGAAAAACTCGGACAGTTGCGCTCGACGAAACGCGTGACGGTGTCGGCGAATGGCGCGCACATCAAAGCCACCGCCTTTCCACGCACGGCGGGCGACGGCGATTTCACCCGCGAAGTCATCGAAGCCACGCGCGGCTGGCAGGTCGAGGAGTTGCACACGGAGGAAGGTCGGTTGGATGAAGTCTTCCGCAACATCACGATGCCGGACACGGCGAAGGAGCAGGCGAAATGAAACAGTTTGGGTTTGTGTGTGACGCTCGCCCTCACCCTGGCCCTCTCCCCCGGGGAGAGGGAATAAATAGGCGCATTGCTTTGAACTTCGAAAACGCGTGTTACAGCTATCCGCTCACAGATACCCGAGTCGCGGCTTACGATTCTCCCTCTCCTGGGGGAGAGGGCCGGGGTGAGGGCGGTCGTTAAAACAAATTTTCCATCTCAATTTCCAATCACATGAACTCTTGGGCCAATATCAAAACCATCGCCAAGCGGGAGCTGGGCGCGTATTTCACATCGCCGCTGGCGTATGTGTTTATCGTCATCTTTCTGCTGCTGTGCGGCACGTTCACGTTCTTCTTCGGTTATTTCTATGAACGCGGCGTCGCGGAACTCGGGCAGTCATTCTTCTTCTGGCATCCGTGGTTTTATCTCTTCCTGGTGCCGGCGGTGGGGATGCGATTGTGGGCGGAGGAGCGGCGCGTCGGCACGTTGGAATTGCTGATGACCATGCCGATCACGCCGTGGCAGGCCATTCTCGGAAAATTCCTCGCGTCGTGGTTGTTTCTCGCCATCGCGCTCGCGCTGACGTTCCCGCTGTGGATCACGGTCAACTATCTCGGCAATCCGGACAACGGCGTCATCTTCGCCGCTTACATCGGGAGTTGGTTGATGGCGGGTGCGTATCTCGCCATCAGTTGCATCACGTCGGCGATGACGCGGACGCAAGTGGTGAGTTTCATCGTCTCGCTGGTGGTTTGCGCGCTGTTGCTGCTGGTCGGAACAGGCGGGGCGTTTGAGTTCTTCAAAAACCTGTTCAATGTGCCGGTCGCCGAAGCCATCGGCTCGTTCAGTTTCCTGACGCACTTCATGGGCTTCCAGAAAGGCGTGATTGATTCGCGCGACGTGTTGTTCTTCCTCTCGCTGATCGGGTTCTCGCTGTTCACCACCAGCGTCATTCTGCGCGAGCATCGCAACTAAGCAACTCAAGGAACTACGATGCAAAAGAAATCTCTCGAAACATTCTGCTACTCCGTCGGCGGCATCATCGCGATGGTGCTGATCCTCGTGGCCGCGAACTTCATCCTGGCCGGCGTGCGCAAACGCGTGGACCTGACGCAGGAAAAAGCCTACACGCTTTCCGCCGGGACACGCGCGATTCTCGCCAAGCTGGATACGCCGGTGAAGCTCCGGTTCTATTTCTCGCAAAGCGCCGCCGGTTCGCCCCAAACCGCCGGCATCAAGAACTACGCCAAGCAGGTCGAGGATCTGTTGACCGAATACAAGCAGGTGGGCGGCGGCAAGATCATCCTCGAAAAATACGATCCGAAGCCGGATTCCGATGCGGAAGATTCCGCCCGGCTCGACGGCGTGACCGGCGCGCAGTTGCCCGGCGGCGAAGCGCTTTATCTCGGCATCGCGGTGAGTTTGCTCGACACCAAGGAAGTCATTCCATTCTGCCAGCCGAACCGGGAAAAGCTTTTGGAATACGACATCACCCGCGCCATCACGCGCGTCGTGAACCCGGAGAAACCCGTCATCGGTGTGATGAGTTCGTTGCCGGTGTTCGGCGGTGGCGGTAATCCGATGATGATGCAGATGGGCCAACGTCCGCAGCCCGCGTGGGCGCTCATCGGTGAGTTGCGCAAGGATTTCACGGTGAAAAATGTCGCGATGACGGTGGAGAAGATTGATGACGACATCAAAGTTCTCGTGGTCATCCATCCCAAGGACATCAATGAGACGGCGCAGTTCGCGCTGGATCAATTCGTCTTGCGTGGCGGCAAGTTGGTCGCGTTCCTGGATGCCAATTCGCTCGTGGACAATCGTAATCAGCAGAACCCGATGATGGGCCAGATGGGCGGCGGCGGTTCGACGCTCGACAAATTGCTGAAGGCGTGGGGCGTCACTTTTGAGAACAGCAAAGTCGTGGCGGATTTGAACTTCAAGATGGTGCTCGGTGACAACCAAGACCCGAACGCGCAGCGTCCGACGTGGTTGTCCCTCACGCCGGAAGGGTTGAACCCGGACGACATCATCACCAGCCAGATTGATAACGTGTGGTATTTCTCCGGCGGCGCATTTTCCGGCACGCCCGCCGACGGGCTGAAGCAAACCGTCCTGCTCAAGAGCACGAAGGATTCCGGCTTCGTGGAAGGTTTTCTCGCGAATCTTTCGCCAGAAGGCGCGATGAAGGATTTCAAGTCAACCGGCAAGGAGCAATCGCTCGCGATCCGGCTTGCAGGTAAGTTCAAGACAGCGTTTCCCAACGGCAATCCGAGCCAGCTCGCTCCTGAAGTAGAGCCAGGCAGCACAAACGCTCCGGCCCAGCCGGCGGATAATTCACTGAAGGAATCGAAAGCGGAGACGACTGTGATCCTCGTCGGCGATGCAGACATGATCCACGACAACTTCACCATTCAGCAAGTCCAGACGCTCTTCGGCCCGAGGCCACAGTTTTTGAATGCGAACCTGAACTTTGCGCAGAGTGCCGTCGAGCAACTCACGGGCGATAATAACCTCATCGCCGTCCGCAGTCGCGCGACGTTGAAACGCCCGTTTGAAGTCGTGGGCCAGAAAGAAGCCGAAGCCGCGCAGAAATTTCAGGGCGTGGTGGACGAGTTGCAGAAGAAAGCGCAAGAGGCGCAGCAACGCATCGGTGAATTGCAGGCGCAGAAGTCGGACAAGAACCAGCGCTTCATCGTATCGCCTGAACAGCAGGCGGAACTCGCCAAGCTGGAAAAGGAAAGCGCCGAGACGGACAAGAAGCTTCGCGGCGTGAAGAAGGATCTGGCGCGCGAGGTGGACGCACTGAAGACAAAGCTGGCGGTGCTCAACATCTTCGCCGTGCCTTTTGTAGTGGTGGTCGGTGGAATTTTTCTGGCGGTCTATAAACGCAAACTGACGGCGGCAAAATGAACAAGAAACAATTTCTCATCCTGTTGGGTCTGGTGGCGGTGCTGGGAGTCTGGGGCATCAGCCGGTGGCGCGGGCAAATCTCGTCATGGAGCGGTGGCGGCGCGGTGGCGGGCAAGAAGTTGCTTGGTGAGTTCGACGTGAACGCCGTGGCGCAACTGGCCATCAAGCGGGGCACGAATGAATTATTGCTCGCCAAGAAGGACGACATCTGGCGCGTCGCGCAACGGAATGATTATCCGGCAAACTTTGGCGAGATCAGCGCGTTTCTGCTCAAGTTGAAAGACCTGAAGATTGTGCAAACGGAGCAGGTCGGGGCGTCGCAGTTGCCGCGACTGGAACTGGCACCCAGCGGCACGAATGAGCCGACCGTGGTGGAATTCCGCGACGCGGGCGGCAAGGCGTTCCAGACGCTGACGCTCGGCAAAACTATTTTGGACACCAGCGCGGCGAGTTCGCCAATGGATGAATTTGGCGGTGGGGGCGGTTATCCGAAAGGTCGCTATGTTCAAGTCAGCGGCATGACGGACAGCGTGGCGTTGATTTCTGACGCGCTGGCGGACGTTGCGCCGGATGCCGGGCATTGGTTGAACAAAACCTTTTTCAAGGTGGAGAAGCCCAAGAGCGTTGCGGTCACGTTTGCCGAAGCGACGAACTCGTGGACGATCACGCGGGAGACGGAAGCGGGCGAGTGGAAGCTGTCCGACGCCCAGGCAGACGAGAAGCTGGATTCCGGAAAATCCGCCAGCGTGACGAGTCCGTTTACGTCGCCGTCGCTCAACGATGTGGCACTTGGCCTGACGCCGGAGCAATCCGGCTTGGACCAACCGACGGTCATCAAGATCGCGACGTTTGACGGGTTTGAATACACCGTGAACGTGGGCGCGAAGACGAATGAGAATTTTCTCCTGACCGTGGCGGTCACGGGCGATTTCCCGAAGGAACGTGCGGCTGTGGCCGACGAGAAGCCCGAGGACAAGGCGAAGGCGGACAAGGAATTTGCGGACCAGCTCAAGGCGCAACAGGAGAAACTCGCGACTGAAACGGCGTTCGGCAAATGGACATATCAGGTCGCGGCATGGACGGTGGAGCCGTTGCTTAAGAAGCGCAGTGAGTTGCTCGAAGACAAGACGCCTCCCGCGGCTGAATCTGGCAGCGAGATACCCGCGTCTGCTCCGGGGTTGTAAGTTTCGCGGCGCGGACTTGTCTTCGGGAGCGTCCTCCACTACGTTGCGCGCCCTATGGAAAACGTAGTCATCATCGGTTCGGGTTGTGCGGGTTGGACGGCGGCGCTTTATACCGCCCGGGCCAATCTCAAGCCGCTCCTGGTCACAGGTGAACAACCCGGTGGCTTGCTCACGACCACGAGCATCGTGGAAAACTTTCCCGGTTGGCCTGAAGGCATTGACGGCTACGAACTCATGACCAAGATGCAGGCGCAGGCCGAACGCTTCGGCACGCGCGTGAAGTTCGGCAGCATCGTCCAGAGCGTGGATTTCTCGAAGCGTCCCTTCACGATCAAGATTGACGACGAAACGGTGGAAGCCAAGACCGTCATCATTGCCACCGGGGCAGGGCATCGTCATCTCGGCCTGGAAAGCGAACATCTGCTCGACAAGAAAGGTGTGACCTATTGCGCGACGTGCGACGGCGCGCTGCCGATGTTCCGCAACCAACCGCTCGTCGTCGTCGGCGGCGGTGATTCGGCGTGTGAAGAAGCGATGTATCTGACGCGCTTCGCCTCGGTGGTTTACCTGATCCATCGCCGCGACTCGTTGCGCGCCTCGAAAATCATGGCGGATCGCACGCTGGCGAATCCGAAGATTAAGCCGGTGTGGGACTCGGTTGTCACCGAGATTCTCGACGTGAAGCAGGACAAAGTCACCGGCGTGCGCGTGAAGAACCTAAAGACGAACGCCGAGAGTGCGTTGGATTGCGCAGGCGTCTTCGTCGCCATCGGTCACGTGCCCAACACGCAAATTTTCAAGCCGGCCATCAACACAGACGAAAACGGTTACATCATCCGCGCGAATGGCGCTTCAACGAATGTCCCCGGTGTGTTCGTGGCGGGCGATTGTTCCGATCACGTCTATCGTCAGGCGATCACAGCGGCGGGCATGGGATGCGCGGCGGCGATTGAGGCCGAACGCTTTCTCGCGGCGGAAAACGCCTGAGTATATTTGCGCGTGACTTCAAGCACGGTCTTGTCGCGGAAAAATCATTCCGCTATCGTCCCGCATGGCTATTGACCATAGCAGTCGTATTTACATCGCCGGCCATCGCGGCTTGGTCGGGAGCGCCATCTGGCGTGAGTTTGCGGCGGCTGGTTTCAAAAACTTGATCGGACGGACCCATGCTGAGCTTGAGTTGCTCGATGCCGTGGCCGTCAACAAGTTCTACGCGGAAACCAAACCCGACTGCGTCATCATCGCAGCAGCAAAGGTCGGCGGCATCCTGGCCAACGACAGTTATCCGGCGCAGTTCATCTACGAAAATCTCCAGGTGCAGAACGCGCTGATCCACGGCGCGTATCTGGCGGGCGTGAAGAAGCTCCTGTTCCTCGGCAGTTCCTGCATTTATCCGCGCCTCGCGCCGCAGCCGATGAATGAGGATTGCCTGCTCACCGGCCCCCTTGAGCCGACGAATCAGTGGTATGCCATCGCCAAGATCGCCGGCATCAAGATGTGCCAGGCGTACCGGCGGCAGTACGGCTGCGATTTCATCGTCGCGATGCCGACGAACATGTACGGCATCAATGACAACTTCGACCTGAACAACTCACACGTGCTGCCAGCGATGATCCGCAAGTTTCACGAGGCCAAAGCGGCCAACGCACCGACCGTCACGTGCTGGGGCTCGGGGAAGGTGATGCGGGAATTCCTCTTTTCCGACGATTTGGCGCGAGCTTGCCGCTTCCTGCTGGAGAATTACAGCGACGAACAGATGATCAACATCGGTTACGGCAGCGACGTGATGATCCGCGAACTGGCGGAAACCGTGCAGCGCGTCATCGGCTTCAAGGGACAGATCGTCTGGGATACGTCCAAGCCCGACGGCACACCGCGCAAGCTGATGGACAGCGGGCGGTTGATGAAGCTTGGTTGGAAACCGCAGGTGAATCTCGAAGAAGGCATCCGCCGCACGTATGAGTTCTTTCTCAAGCAAGGGCCGAACCGGAAATAGAATCTGGAACGAACAGGAGCAAACGGAGGAAACCGAGAGGTCTTTGGCCCAAAAGCTTTGCCTCTGTTATCTCCGTTCCCTCCTGTAAAAACAGGTTTTAGAGCGTATTAAATAAAACTATAGCCGCATGAGGCGAACCAATTCATGGCATC